>NZ_JACXIY010000034.1 GCF_014705655.1 Paenibacillus arenilitoris
GCTAGCTACGAGGCGGCTTGGCCCCTACCCCGACCGGACTTTCACCGGCTAGTTGTACCCAGCTTTGCTAGGCGCGCACGGACCCAGATGCCGTTATTTCACGCCAAACGGCCCTCCGCAAAATCGTAACGGACCGTAGCGACCTTATTCCATCAAATCGGAGCGTGAAATAGGCTAATTCGTGCCAATAGCGTCTCTAGTGTCCGTTAGAGCCGTAATTAAGCCCGATTCACGGAAATAAGAGCATCTCGGTCCGTTAAATGGCGCTGAAGCCGGTTACCGGATTTATGAGCAACCCGGTTCGCTCGAGCCGGGTTGCCGTTCGGTCGAGCGGCTTCATCGGCCAACAACCAAAACGTAGCCGTCTTCCCCCGAACAGAGCTGCTCCAACAACAAACTCCCCTCGCGGCGGACAGGTCGAACCTGTGACTGTCGCCGCGAGGGGAGTTTTTTACTCCATATCCCTTCAACCCTTACCCTTCAACCTTCAACCTTCACGCGTCTGCCGCTCTCGAACGATTGCACGGCCGCTTCCGCGATCAGCAGCGCCCGGTAGCCGGCATGCGCATGGATGGGCGGCTGCCGCTTCTCTCGCAGAGCCGCAAGCAGGGCATCGACGTGCTTATCGAACGTACGGTGGAAATCCCGTTCCTCGTCGTTGAAGTAGCCCGCTTCCCAGCTTTCCCCGATTTCGCTGCCGGACGCGTGGAAGGTGTACCGCTTCACCGTATCGTGAATGACGGAACGGCCTTTGGTGCCGTCGAGCTCGACGCGATGCGTGTCCGGGTAGGCGTAAGAGGAATCATAAGTGCCGATCAGGCTGCCTACCGCGCCGCTCGCGAACCGCAGGGCGATCGACAGCGTCCGGTAGCCGCCCCCCGTTTTGTCCGTCATCTCCGCCATGACCGATTCGATCGGCCCGCACAGGTGTTCCAGCATATCGAATCCGTGGCATTGCGTCTCGATCAGGTTCGCGTGCGGATGACCGGCCCCGCCTTCGCCGCCGAACCGCCAGGAGGCGAACGTCAGATCGCCGAGCCGGCCGGCCTGAATCGCTTCATGGGCGAGCTGCACCGGCTTGGCGTAGCGATGATTGAAATTGATGGCGAAGAAGACGTTCCGTTTCGCCGCTTCGTTCATCAGCGCGTTGGCCTCCCGAAGGTCGAAGACGAGCGGCTTCTCCACCAGCAGGGGAACCCCCGCCCGAATGACCTGAAGGGTCGCTTCGAAATGCCCTTGATTCGGCAGGCACAGGCTGACCAAATCCGGCGCTTCCTTCGTCAGCATCTCCTCGATGCTCACGTAAGCCCTCGCGCCGTACTCCGCGGCCCTCTCCCGCGTCTTCTCCGGATTTCTTCCGACGAGCGCGCAGAAGTCGACGTCCGGCCTCGTCGCGAAAATGCGCGCATGCTGCTGTCCCCAGCTTCCCGCGCTATTGAAGCCTGCCGACAGTCCGCGGCGATTCGCCGAACCGCCGGCTCCGACGAGCGCGAGTTTCACTTTGCCCGGCTCGCTCATTGCTCGATGATCACCTTGCCCGTATCGCCCTTGAAGAACAGCTCATACGCCTCCTGAATGCCGTCCGGGCCATAGCGGTGCGTAATGATTTGGCTGAGGTACGGCAAATGCCGCTTGATGAGGCGGTGATTAAGCTCCAGCTCGTCGTATTGAAAATATTCGCTGCCGAGCACTGCGCGTTCCGTCGCGATCAGGTCGCCCGACACCTGCAGATTCAGCTCCTGTCCATGGCCGACGCAGACGAGCACGCCCCGTTGGTTCAAGGCGTCCAGCGCGCTCTGGCGTCCCGCCGTCTTGCCGCTCGTATCGATGGCGATGTCGACGCCGGTAAGGCCGGCCTGCCGGATAGCCTCCTTCACGTTGCCGCCCGCGAGCTGGACGGGAATCGCTCCCATCTTCTCGGCGAGGTCGAGACGGTATTGCACGTAATCCATAACGAAGACCGGCGTCTCTTCGCCGAGCAGCAGCTTCGCCATCGCCAGCACGCCGAGTCCGATCGGACCCGCCCCCGCGACGAGAACCGAGCCGATGTCGCCGTGCACGAGCTGCGCCCGCTTGATCGCGTGCCCGCCCGTCCCCATAATATCGAGGAGCATCGTCGCTTCCGTAAGCGGAATGGACGGATCGACCGCGAAGAACACGTTCTCGTTCACGACCATGTACGGGCCGTAGCCGCCGTCGTGCGAGAAGCCGTAATCCGCCCGTTTGCCGAGGCACTGGTTCGTGAAGCCCAGCTTGCAGCTGCGGCATTCGCCGCAGAAATCCATCAAGAATACGACGCCCGGCGTTCCGACGGCCGTCTTCGCTCCCGGCCCCGCCGCCGCGACGATTCCGGAAGCTTCATGCCCCGGCGTCGTCTTCGTTCCGTCATAAAATTGGCTCCGATCGGAACCGCATAACGCGTTCGCCTTCACTTCCAATAACAATTGGCCCGGGCCCGGCCGAGGCACCGGCTTCTCCCCGTACTCGATCTTCCCCTGTCCCGCGAACAGCGGCACCGTCATCGTTTGCGGCACCTGTTTCACTGTCGTCATTCGTTTCCTTCCTCCCCATGCTTACGTTATGCGACAACATTAATGGTAACATTATCGTTAATGTTAAGGTATCATTATCCTTCGACGGCTGTCAACTCATTTTTGAAGATCCGGCCCTAGGCGTGACTGCGCGTGCTTTCCCGCAAAATAAGCCGGGTTTCGACCGTTTCGTGATACCGGTTCCCGCTCTTCGGATTATTGATTTTGTTCAGCAAAATATCGAGCGCCCTGCGCGACATCTTGCTCTTGGAATTGCTGATCGACGACAAGGAGAACGGAAAGAAGTTCCGCGACTGAATGTTGTCGAAGCCGATGACGGCATAATCTTCCGGCACCCGGTGTCCCATCTTCCGCAGCATGTAGATCGCTTCCCACGCGAACACGTCGTTGAACGCAAAAATAGCGGTGAAGCCGGCGTCCTCCGCCGCAAGGTCCTTCACCGTCTTCCTTGCGTCTCCCGTCAATACCCCGTTCTCCGTAATGAGCTTGCTTACGACCGGGATGCCGCGCTCCTTCAAGGCGTGCTTGTACCCCGCGAGCCGCTCCCTGGCGCTTGAGATGCGCGACGGACCGTTCAGCAGCAGAATCTTCTCGTGGCCGTTCTCGAGCAGATGGCGCGTCGCCAGATAGCCCCCGTTAAAATCGTCGCTGATCACATAATCGAAATCCGTCTCGCCCTCGAAGCGCCGGCCGAGCAGGACGAATGGAACCCCGTTCCGCTGAATGAAACGGATGTTATCCGGGCTGTGCTGCGCCGGGCAAATAATGATGCCGTCGACGTTTTTGCCGATCGCGGTGTAGATGGCCCGCTCCTCCAGCTCGTTGTCTTCTTCCGTATTCAGCACGATAATCGTATAGTTATGCTTCCTTGCGGCCTTCTCGATATCTTTGACCATAATGGCGAAGTGAGGGTTCGCGACGTCGCCGACGATGACGGCGATCGTTCGCGTCAGCCCCGACCGGAGGGAGCCGGCCAAGGAATTGCCGACATAGCCCATTTCCTTCGCGACGCCTTGAATCATCTTCCGCGTCGCTTCGGCGATGTCCTCTTTGTCCTTGAGCGCTCTCGATACCGTATTGACCGACAGCCCGGTCGCTTGCGCGATGTCTTTTAGCGTAATTTTCTTTCCGTCCATTTCCACTCTTCTCCTCGACCAAGATCGATGCCATTTGCTGACAATATCGTTAATGCTGGAAGCATATCATGTTACTTTCCCTCCGTCAATCATGGCCAAACGGCGTGACTCAGCCCCATGCCACCGCACGGCGCAGCGCCTCGGCCACGCCGACGACCGCGTGCGCCGCCACCCTCCTCACCGCTTCGTCGGCGTCCTCCATCGCGAAGCTGTGAGGCGTTGCCCGGAACATCGCGAGGTCGTTATAGGAATCGCCGATGCAGGCCGTCTCCCCGCTTCCGATGCCGAGACGGCTCATTAACGAGCGCAAGGCGGCCCCTTTATGAACGCCCGCCGGCATCACGTCGACCCCGTCCGGATCGGAGAACGAAGCCGTCACGCTCTCCCCGTAGGCGTCCGCCAAATCCCGCAGCAGCCGCTCGAGCCTTCCGACTTCGCCGTATACCGAAAATTTCGTCGCGCGAAACTTCCCGTCGCAGACCGAGTCGCGCAAGCCCCCGTCCTCGATCGGCGGCGTTAGAAACCGCCGGCCGACCCGCTCGGCCGGCTCGTTCATATCCAGGACGAAGTTTCCGTCCGCGGCGCAGACGACCGGCACCAGGCCGGGCGCGTGGACGAAATCGAACAACGACGACGCCAGCGCGCGATCGAAGCGATACGCGTGCAGCAGCTCCCCCGCATCGCTGTATACGGACGCGCCATTTTGGCATATTGCGTAACAGGGCCTCCCAAGCCGCTCCATGACAAGCTTAATTTCGTCATACATTCGTCCGGAGGCGAGACACACGGTCATCCCGCCGTCGATGGCCTGCCTGACGGCCTCGACGTCCCTCGCCTCGATTTCCTTCCGCCTGTTCATCAGCGTGCCGTCGATATCGCTCGCAAACAAACGTATCATAGCCGCATTCCTCCCCTCGCCCTTACCCTTTGACGCCGGACATCACGATACCTTCCACGAAATATTTCTGCCCGAGGAAGAAGACGACAATGGCCGGTAGAACGACCATTGTCGTAGCCGCCATCATTAAGTGCCACTGCGCGTTGTACATCCCCTTGAACAGCTGCAAGCCGAGCGCCAGCGTAAACTTCGCTTCGTCGTTCAAATAAATAAGCGGTCCGAGGAAGTCGTTCCAGCCGTTCAGGAAGGAGAACAGGCCGACGACGATCAAAGCCGGCTTCGCGAGCGGGAACATGATATGGGTGAAGATCCGAATGTAGCCGGCCCCGTCCACCAGCGCCGCTTCGTCGAGATCCTTCGGGATCGTCAGCAGAAACTGCCGGATCAGGAAGACGTTGAACGCCCCGCCGCCGAACCATGCCGGCACGGTCAGCGGCACGATCGTATTGACCGCGCCGAGCGACGACCATCCGAGGAAGACGGGAATGAGCGTGACCGCTCCCGGCAGCATCATGCTGGTCAAGATGATCATGAAGACGACGTTTCGGCCCGGCCACCGAAGCCTGGCGAACGCATAGGCGCACACCGCGCTCGTCAGCACGACGCCTGTGACCTCCAGCACGACGATGAGCGACGTATTCAGAAAGTAGCGCCCGAACGGGAGAACGGTCAGCGCTTCCGAATAGTTGCCGAATTGGAACGGCGAAGGAATCCAGACCGGCGGGGTTTCGTAAATTTGCGACATTTGCATGAGCGAGCTTCGGATCAGCCAGAGGAAGGGGAAGAGGCAGAAGCACGATAGCACGATCAATAAAGCGTACAAAGCAAGCTTCGTTTTTTTCGAGCGGATCATCGTTTCCCCTCCTCGTTCTCGTTGAACACCCACAGGTTCGACGATTTGAACACCAGCAGCGTCATCGCCAAAATAATGACGAACAGCACCCAGGCGATGGCCGACGCGCTTCCCATTCTGAAGTTGTCGAACGCTTCCCGGTATAAATAATAGGAATAGAAGAGCGTGGCGTTATTCGGTCCGCCCTGGGTCATAATGTACGCCTGGCCGAAAATTTGAAACCCGCCGATGAGACCCATGACCGTGTTGAAGAAAATGGTCGGCGTCATGAGCGGAATCGTAACGTACAGCAGCCTGTGCCGGGCCTTGCCCCCGTCCACCTCCACCGCTTCGTACAAGTGCCGCGGAACCCCCTGCAGACCGGCGAGGAAAATGACCGTCGTGCCGCCGATCGTCCACAGGCTCATCAAGACGAGGGAAGGAACGGCCATCCGCTCCGAATAAATCCATTGCGACGTCGGAAGCCCGAGCATCTCCAGAATCTGATTGAACAAGCCGATGTCCGGGTTGAGCAGCCACAAGAACAGCACGGACGAGGCCACGACCGGCACGATCGTCGGAAGATAGAAGATCGTCCGGAAGATCGATCTCCCTTGGATGTTCTGATTGAGCAGCAGCGCCATGAGGAACGAACACACGATCTGCAGAGGCACGCCGAGCAGCACGTAATACGCCGTTACCCCGAGCGATTTATAAAAAAAAGGATCCGTCCCGTCGAACAAATTGCGGTAATTGGCAAGTCCGACGAAATTCATTCGGCTGATCACGTTATAATCGGTAAAGCTGAAAATAAAGCTTGCGATCATCGGCCCCAATACAAAGATCAGGAAGCCGAGGATAACGGGCGAGGCGAGCAGATAGCCGTACAGCGCCTCTTTCTTTCTCCTGTTCTTGAACGACGATGCCGGATTGCCCGCCCGGGCTGCAGCTTCGGTCAAGGACGCCACCTTCTTTCTTCATCGCGTTGGAGCGGCCAATCGGAACGATTAACCGCTCCCGAGTCTACCTACCTGTTATACACGCCTTTCAGGACGGCCTCGACCTTCGGCTTGACGTCGCCGAGCGCCTGCTCCGCCGTCTGCTTGCCTTGCCAGATCAGATCGAACGCCGGCTGCAGCACCGAATTGATTTCCGGCACGTTTCTCACGTAATAGACCGTATTTTGGAAGCCGTTGTTGAAGCCGTTGTTCAGGATCGCGTCGACGTATCCCTCGGGATGCGCCGAATTGCCCTGCGCCCACTTCGCGATCAGCTCCGGATCCTCGTACCACTTCTTCAGAACGGGCATCCACAAGCCGCTCGACTGAAGCTCCAGCGTATTCTCGGGATTCATCATCCATTTAAGCAGCAGCCACGCCTCCTGCGGGTGCTTCGTATCCTTGAAGATGACGATCGGCTCGCCCAGATTCATCGTCTTCATCTGCTTCATGACCGGGAGCACCCCGATGCCGAAGTCGAGCCCCGACGCGCCGAGATCGACGAGCGTCCACTGGCCGTCCATCGAGATCGCGAACTTCTTGCTTTGCAGCCCGGTCGCGCCGCCGGGGAAGGAGGCGGACTGGGTCGGCGTCGGCGCCACGTGGTATTTGTAGATCAGATCCTGCCAACGCTGAATCGCCTCGACCGCCTCCGGCTCCGAGAGCATGAACTGCGTGCCGTCCTCGTTTACGAACTTCCCGCCGTTGCTCTCGACGGCGTTCATGTAAGCCCAAGTCGGCAGACTGATGCCGAACTGCTTGATCTTCCCGGGATCGAAAGCCGGATCGAGCGCGTTGCGGCCGCCGCTGTCAATCGTCAGCCTTTGCGCGACTTCGACGAACTCTTCCCAGGACAGCGCCTCCTCCGCCTTGGTCGGAAGCGGCTCGACGCCCAGCTCCTCGAACATGGCCTTGTTGTAGAAAAGCCCGAACACCTCGAGCGCGCCGTTAATGCCCGCAAGCTTGCCCTCGTCCCACCAATATTGGGTGTTCTCCAAAACGTCCGTCAGCTGGATTTCCGAATCGTTATCGAAGAAGTCCTTTATATTGTATAACCTTCCTTCCTCGGCCCACTTCATCGTATCCTCCCCGTACAGGAGCCCGATGTCGGGCGTCTCGCCGCTTACGGCCATCGTTTGGAGCTTCGTCGTATACTCCTCCGGGATATGCTGCGCCTTGACCGTGATCCAAGGATATTTCTTCATAAATCCTTTAATGGCCGCTTCCTGCACCTTCTTCTCGTTCGGGCTGCCCCAGAAGGTGTATTTGATCGTGACCGGCTCCTGCTTGCCGCTGCCCGCCTCGCTTGCGTTATCCGGCGCGTTCGCGCCCGACCGGCCGTTATTCGCGCCGTTGCCGCTGCATGCGGCGACGACGAGGGCGATGACCGCCAGCATCAAATAAGCTTTTATCGTCTTCATCCCGATTAGCCCCTTTCCTATCTCTTTTATCGATAACATTAACGTTAATGCCAAAGCGATAATGAAAAGTGCTTCCAAGGTAGACAGCACTTTTCACGATATGAGCGTATTCATTCGGTCCCTTAGTTCGAGCCGTCCGGGCCTGCGGGAACTTTGCGGTAGAGGCGGTTCTCCCATCCTTCGAGCCCGCTCGGCTTCTCGTATTGCAGCCAAATGTTCATCGCGCCTCGCGACCGGTTGTTCCAGTACGGATACGGAATGGCGAGAAGCTCGTCGTTATCCGCGTCCTGCGTGCGGACGATGACGGCGCCGTCGAAGAAGTCCTTCACGAACTCCGTCTCGAACGCGGGCCGCTCCGGCAGCTGCCGCTTCAGACCCTTGCCTTTGTTCAGCGACTCCCGGGTATACTGCGCCATGCCGCGCTTGATCGCGTACCGCTCGTTATCCATCGACTCGAGGCAGTAAAGCATCGGTCCCCGCTTGATGGCGACCTTATTCGCATGGGTCGTCACGTTCGGATGGGCTTCGATCAGATCGACGGGCATATCCAGCTCGAGCCGGATGACGTCGCCCGGCGTCCACTGTCTCTCGAGGACGGCATACCCATTGTCGACGCGGTATTCCGCCGCTTCGCCATTCACGCGGATGACGTGCTTCCCGCACCATCCCGGAATGCGCAGCCTCACCTGGAAACGGGCCTCCCGCTCCGGACTGACCGATAGGTCGACCGAGCCGTCCCACGGATACGCGGTCCGCTGCGCCAGCTTGACGCCCATGCCCCCGATCTCCATGCCGGCTTCGCCTTCGATATACAGATTGACGAACGCCCCGCCTTCGTCGCATGCGTAGATGAACGCGGACAGCTCCGGCAGCATCTTCACGATCATCGGCGGGCAGCAAGGGCAGCTGTGCCATTCCCAGCGGTTATGGCCGCCGTTGCTGACGAGCGGATTTTCATAAAAATATTTGTGCCCGTTCATCGAGCGTCCGGCCAGCAAAATGTTATAGACGATATTCTCGAGCGCATCGATATACCGGCCCTCGCCCGTCGCCAAAAACAGGTTCCAGCTAAAATACCCCATCCCCACGGCGGCGCATGTTTCCAGATAGCCGTTGTCCGGCAGTTCGTAGTCGCGCCCGAATTTTTCTTCCTCGTGCACGGCGCCTACCCCTCCGCTAATATGCGATTTCCGGTACGCGATATTGTCCCACAGCTTCTTGGCCGTCTCCAAATAATTCTCCTGCCCGGTCGCCAGATGGAGCGCGGTCAGCCCCGTGTACAGCAGCGTCGCGCGGACGGCGTGGCCCACGGCTTCATCCTGCTCCAAGACCGGTTTGTGATCCTGCGCGTATTCGCCCCAGGCAGGCCGATCCTCGAAGCGGCCGCGATTGCCGATCCAGAACGTGACCAGCTCCAAATAGGCTTGCGCTTCGAAAGGGACGTTCATGGCGCCTGCGAGCTCCGGCTCGTCGACGGCGAGCTGATGCAGCTTCAGCAGCGCCTCTTCCGGCAGCGAATGCGCGGGCACGATGTTCCGCTTCGGCGGAGGACCCATCAGTTCGCTCATATGGTTCGCGAACCTTACGGCGACTACGAGCAGCGTCGTTTTGCCCGTCGCTTTGTAGTGATGGACGCCGGCTTCCACCAGGCAGCCCGCATTATAGACGTCGTGCTGCCAGCGCAGATTGCCCCCGTTATCGCCCCACCGCTGATTCGGCCGGTCGAGCAGCGTGTAGGTGTTTATGTAGCCGTCGCCTACGGCTCTCTGCGCCCGGGCTACTTTCTCGATGATGGCGTCGACCCGCCGGTCGAGCGCTTCGTCGCGGCGAACGGCCAGAATGTCCGATATGCCCCGGATCGTCTCGTAGATCAGGCCGTCGAACCAAGGCTCCCCGGAATGGTAGCCGCCCTTTCCCTCGCTCACGAAATCGAAATTCCGCAGCGCCCCGTCGCTTTCAAACTTGTTCAGCACGTCATGCGCCGTTACGTTCCGAAGCACTTCCAGCTTCGGCGACCAAAATCCGTCGGTTATCGTCGCCGCGCCTACGGGCAGATTCCGAATCCGCTGGTGCTTGAACGTCGTCGTCGAATTCCCGCCCTTGACCGCACCGCTGTTTAGCACGTTAAACACTCCTTTGCCGAATCGTTAAGACGATTAAGAAACCGCTTTCCATAATACCTAATCATAATGACCGATCCTCCCCTTTGTCTCGTTTAACGTAATATTAATGATAACATTAACGTTAATGTAAAAATACCACCGGACAGGCCGTCATGTCAACCGTAAGTTTGAAAGCGTTCAAAAAAAGCCGGACGAACGCAAGGATTCGCTCCCGCGCCCGCCCGGCTTCCTGTTAAGCCGTCGCTGCCGAACGGCAATCAACTGCTGCATGCGCCATCCTTATGTTTTGGCTCAACCGACATGATGCAGCTTATCCGGGTTTCGAATGATGTACACGTTCCGGATCCGGTCTCCCTCTGCATGCAGCATGGCCACCGTATGAACGCCTTCCTTCGAACGGAGCATAACGCCTGGCTGCCCGTTGATCGAGCCAAGCTCGATCAGGGGGATTCCTTCTACAATAGAAGCAGTGCGAAGCGAGCCGAGCAGGAGGTTCGCCACGCGCTCCGGCATGATGATCGGATTGATGGCGGCGGACACTTTGCCTCCCCCGTCGGCGACGAGCACGACGTCTTGATCGAGCATGGACAAGATCCGGTTCAAATCGCCTTGTTTGAGCGCCTCGACGAAGGCGCGCGCCCACTCGCGGTCGTCGCCTTCCGGGCGAACGGCCTCCTCGGACGCGATCCCCATCTTCGATCTCGCGCGGCTGAGCAGCTTCCGGCAGTTCACTTCGCTTTTGTCGATAAGATCGGCGATTTCCTTAAAATCGAAGCCCAGCGCCTCGCGAAGGACGAATACCGTCCGTTCCGCCGGGGATAGCCGCTCAAGGAGCACCAGCGTCGCGTAAGACAAGAGATCGTCCCGAACGACCGCCTCCATCCCGTCATCCTCCGAGCTTAAATACGGCTCCGGCAGCCATTCTCCTACGTACTGCTCCCGCTTCCTGCGTGCCGACTTATACAAATCCTTGCAGCGATTGGCGACCATTTTGCATAAATAGGCCTTCGGCTGGGCCAGCTTCTCGGGCGGAACGTCATACGCCTTCAAAAAAACGTCCTGCACGACATCCTCCGCATCGGATACCGATCCGGTCAGTTGGTAAGCGAGATTAAACAACAGTCCTCTATATTGGTCGTACAATTGTTGCATCGGTATCATTCCTTCCCATTTGTTGTCTTGATCGCTTAAGCATATACGCATTCCATATCTAGACAAGATAAAGCGCCGGGATGTGACAGCTTTATCGATTTGAAGTAAACCGCACCACATTCAGAGTATGAATTGTCACCTGCTGACAAAAAATACATGGAAACTGATTTTTGTGGAGTGGTTTTCATGAATAACTTTAGAAGCAAATATAGAAATCGTTATTATCTTGCCAATGTGACTCCGTTCGGTACAATCCAGCTTCACCAGCGGAATCCGCTTATCATTGCGCTATGGTCCGTAGCGTTTCCTGGATTCGGCCACTTCCTGATACACAAATTTTTCACTGGCTTTGCCTTGTTTTTTTGGGAATTTTATATCAACCAATTAACGCACCTTAATACAGCCATCATGTATTCTTTTAACGGCAATATAACCGAAGCAAAGGCTGTATTAAATGAAAAGTATATATACCTCTATATACCGGTTTATTTATTTGCAATTTGGGACAGTTACCGAACTGCAGTCGATGAAAATAAGCTTTATCTGCTCGCGAAGAGGGAACACGCCCACTACCCGAATTTCTCGGTGAGCCCCTTCGAGATGAACTATTTGGACAAGAAAAAGCCATGGATCGCTCTGGTTTGGGCGATGACCGTCCCAAGTCTCGGACAACTTTATATCCATCGGATCATTTCAGCCATTTTGACGCTGTTAATGACCATGCTTATTGTCATTTATTCGAATATGATCGAAAGCCTCCATTACTTTTTGCTGGGAAATCTCTCTAAAGCGAAAGAAGTTATCGGAGCCCAGTGGTTCCTTTACTTTCCATCGATTTACTTCTTTGGCATGTACGATTCCTACGCAAATGCCGTAGAGCTAACCAAGCTGTTTGACTTGGAACAAACGGAATATTTGAAAAGAAATTATCAATCGCCAAATTTTGTATTGCATAAAGGAGAAAAAATGTAATGGGCGTTCAGTTCTTCTCTACCTTTCAGCATTCGCATTACGTCGAGCTTGCCATAAGCAAATTGAAAGAAAACGATGTCGCCGACATTTACGCTGTTCCGCTCGACAATCGTACGTTGGATATGAAGCTGATCGATACGATGCACGGTACAGACGGAACCTCGTTAGTCGATATTGGGCTTGTACTGGCCATGATGGGCGGGACGATTGGGGTAGCAAGAGGATTTGTTCTCCAATGGGGTCCGGTTTTTTGGGGGCTAATCGGAGCGGCTGGCGGTTTTGCTATCGGTTTTGTATTCGATTTTATCAAGAATCTTATTAAACGAAAAAAGATCAGAACGGCGAAGACCAAACACGGTGAAGTTATATTAATTGTGCAGTGTACAAATGAGCAGTCCCCGTTCGTGGAGCAAACGCTATGGAGTAACTTGGCACTGGGAGTTGCCAAAACACGAATGCAAACCGCCCGATTCGAGGCAGCTGCCGGCGATCCAATTAATCTTCCGCCGCGGGGGTGACACCGCCTCCCCACATTTATCCCCGTCTTATTCATGAAGTTAATAGGCATGCTTCTGCCCTTTCGCTTTAATGTCAATCTTCAGTCTAGACCATTGTCGGGGCTCCGTCACCTGCCGAGGTCTATTCCGAATCGCCGCGTTCTCCGATACAATATAGCCATATTTGTCGGAGGAGCGATCGGCCATGACTTACGAACGGAACGTGCTCATTGAAATCGCCGCCTGGGAGCGGAAGCTGTTCAAGCCGCCCGGATGGCTGGAGAGAACATCGAAGACGATCGGTGCGCGAATTAACAACCTGATTCCGCCCAAGGTGCATGACGTCATCACGGCAACCATCAAATCGATCGTGCGTACGGCGCTGCTCGGCGCGGAATATACGCCCCAGAGACCCGTGCAGCGGAATCTCCAGCCGGAACTCGACGATCAAGAGGCGAAGCGGCTGTTGTCCTTATACCAAAAAATCGCGACTGCCGAAGGGGCGGGCACCGGAGCGGGCGGCATTATGCTTAACCTCGTGGACTTCCCCGCGCTAATCGCGATCAAGATGAAATTTCTGTTTGAACTGGCTCATGTTTACGGATATGACACGAAGCAGTTTTCCGAGCGGGTTTTCGTGCTCAAGGTATTTCAATTGGCGTTCTCCGGGCCCGAACAACGCGCCAAGCTGCTCGGCTTGATTAAGCGTTGGGATGCCGAAAAGGAGCTGTGGTCCGACGAGTATTCCAAAAACATGGATTGGGAGACGTTCCAGAAGGAATACCGCGACGCCATCGACTTTCGGAAATTGCTGCAGATGGTGCCGGGGATTGGAGCGGTGGCTGGCGCTTGGGCGAATTACACCATTCTCGAGGAGCTTGGCGAAGCCGCAATGAACGCTTATCGGCTGCGAAGATTGAACGGGGGCGAATGAATCCGGGGGTCAATCGCCTCCGCCTCCGCTGCCTCCGCCGTCGCAGCCGCCATCGGAGTTTCCGGAGTCGGCATAGGCGACCGAAGATCCGCCGTCTCCCCCGCTTCTGTGGCGCATAGGGCCGGACTTCGGGGCCGTCTTCGCGGAAATGACGCCCCACCCGATCATAATAAAGATGAGAATAACAAACAGGGCAAGCAGCATTCGCATCCACTCCTTTTTGGTTGTAAGGTAAGCGTAACATGCAATTGTTACGTTAACGTAAATTCAGCGCCATAATTGCGTAAATTTTCAGACAATTTTAAAAAAGGCAACCAACCGTTCATTGAACTGCACCCCATTTGTTAGACACGACTAACAATGGATGAGCAGTTCATCATCCGGTCGGCTGCCTTTTCGTATTGGTTCAGGATTCGTTCGCCGCTAGCGATCAGGAGCCTAACGGGATCGGGACAAGCTTCCACTGTACGTTGGCGTTCGTATACGAGCTGCTGGTCAATCGGACGAGCCAGTCCTCTTCCGTCTTCGAATGCAGACGATAACCGTTCGCTTTGTTGTCGATGAACTGCCACGTTCCGTTGTCCCGTAAACGATTAGTCGCGGCCCGCCATAAGCTCGTATTCCGCGCATGCCTGGAGGAAGGCGCCAAGTCCCTTCTGGTCGTTCGTTATAATCGGCTCGCTGATGTAATAAGCGTACGTGCCGTCGCGGCGGGACGAGCCGCCGAGCCCGGCCACTTGGCATGTTTTGTTCAGATTGACCCAGCCTTCCTTCGTCTCCAGCACGAATTCCTCGATCAGACCGTTGTACGCGCGCGCCAGCGTCTCCCGCCATTCGGCGGGCAACACGCCGAGCCGGATGCCTTTGGCTATCGCATACGCGATCATGCTGGAGGCGGAAGCCTCCAAATAATTGCCTTTGCGTCCTCCGGCGTCGACGACTTGATGCCAGACGCCCGACGCCGCATCCTGATAGCTCCTTAACGCCGTTAACGTATCGGTCAAGATACGCGCCAGCTCCGGATAATCCCGATGGTCCGCCGGGAACAGCTCCAGCACGTCGGCCAGCGCCATGACGAACCAGCCGAGCGATCGTCCCCAGAAATTCGGCGACCGGCCGGTCTTGCGATCGCACCATGGCTGCGCCCGCTTCTCGTCCCAGGCATGGTACAGCAAGCCGGTCTTAGGATCCTTCGTATGGCGCTCGCACACGATGAACTGCCGGGCAACGTCCTCCAGCCCGCCATCCGGCTCGTAGGAGAGCAAATATTCCAAATAGAAAGGAGCGCCCATGTACAGGCCGTCCAGCCAGATTTGATAAGGATAGATCTGCTTATGCCAGAACGCTCCCTCCGACGTTCTCGGATGCCGCTTCAGCTGCTCCCTCAGCAGGCCGGCCGCTTTGCGGTATTTGTCCTCGCCCGTCTTCTTGTGAAGGGCGAACAGCAGCTTGCCGCTGTTCAGATGGTCGATATTGAATTCGTCCTGCCGGTATCCGCGGATGGAGCCGTCCTCTTGAACGAACGGGGCCACATTCTCCTCGATGTACCGGAAATACTTCTCGTCCCCCGTCGCCTTCCACAAGCGCTCGAACCCCTTCAGAATGACGCCGTAATCGTAGGACCATCTGCCGTTGTAGCCATGGTCTTCGTACAGCCTGGGCGTTCTCTCCATGATGGAGAGGGCCGTCCTTGCCGCCCACTGCGATTGCTCCAAATGGTATCGCCTCCGTAGATGATGCGCCTTGCGGCCGGTGTAATCTTATTAGCTTCCGAATGCCGCTTTGTAAGCCGCTTCGTATTCGGAGATGATCTGGTCGCCGCCGGACTTTCTCCATTTCGCGACGGCCTCGTTGAAGTCGTCAAGCGTCTCTTCGCCCAGCATGTATTTGTAAGTGGCGTCCGTCACGATCTTCAGCAGCTCCGAGCCTTGCGCCGAGTTCGTCGGCGATTCGAGGGAGTACATCGGATTCAGCTTGGCGTATTTCGTATTTTCTTCAATCAGCTTGGCGGCTTCCGCCCGGAGCGGATCGTTATCGTGAATTTCGTAGCCGAGCTCGCTCGGACGCGAGCTGGAGAACGGCTGCACTTCCTGCTGCCACAGCTCGGTATTCGTGATCGTAACCGCTTTGTTCCCGTCGATCGTATAATGAACGTCTTGAATGCCGTAAGTCATGAGGGCGTACACTTCATCGGACATCAGATCGTTCACGAACTTCAGCACTTGGCGCAGCTCGTTCTCGTCCTTCACTTCCGATTTCGGGAACGAGAGCAGGCCTCCGACGCCGTTCGAGGTGGACCAGATGGCGCGTTCGCTTTCGCTGCCGGTCAAGGTGATGTTGTTGAGCATGATGAGCTCCATGTTATCCTGAACGCCTTTTGCCAGATTGAGCAGGTTTTTGCTGTCGAACAGAGCCCCTACGTAAATGCCGGCTTTGCCTTGGGCGAAGTTCTGCTGCTGATCCGTCTTCGCCGTCACGGCAAAGTCCTGGTTAATGTAACCGCCGTCGTACAGGCCCTTCATGTAATCCATCGTCTTCACGTAGCCTTCGCTCTCGAACTCGGGCAGCACTTTGCCGTCTTCGCTTACGCTCCACACGCTTGGCGTGCCATGGTAGGAGCTCAGCGTCTTGAACGCGCCGAACACGAGATCGCTGCGGTCCATGAAGCCGGTCGTGTCTTTGACCCCATTGCCATCCGGGTCATTCTCCGTAAACGCTTTCGCCACTTCGAACAGCTCGGCGGTCGTCTTCGGCGGCTGCAAGCCCAGCTTGTCGAGCCAATCCTTGCGGACGATGACGCCGTTGCGCGCCACTTGCTTCTGCAGCGGTATGCCGTACAGCTTTCCTTCGATGGAGGCCGATGTGCGGAAGCCCTCCGAAATTTTCGCCAAATTCGGGAACTCGTCCAAATACGGGCTTATTTCCCAGAAGACGCCGGCCTTGAGGGCGTTGCGGACCGATGAATTTTCCATGAGCGTAATCGTCACGATGTCGGCAAGCGAATCGGAGGCCAGAGCCGTGTTCAGCCTCTCTTCCTTGGAAGCGTCCGGAATCCAGGAAAATTCGATCTCCGCTCCCGTATACTCTTCGATTTTGTTCAGAACCGTATCCGTCGGCGGCGTTGCCGTATGCAGGACGTTCAGCCAGCTGATCGTCGGCTTCTCCTGCGGCGCGGCCGACTCGCCCGGATTTGGCGATGCGTTCGAGCCTTGTTCCGAATTCGGGTTCGATCCGCCGCTGCACGCGGCGAGCAGCATCCCGCAGCATGCCATCGTCGCGGCGAGAGTTGTCCAGCTTCTTTTCATTTGCCATTTCCCCTTTGCTTTTTTTATAGGTTGTCCATCTATCTTCCAGCTTCGCCTGAGCGGAAGCAAGAATTCCCGTCGGCGCTTTGGGCGGTTAACGCCATTAATAGACGCCGTCCTCCCCGAATTTTTTGGCGAGCCTGTTCGTGAGCATGACGAGGATCAAGCCGACGAGCCCCTTGAACATTCCGACCGTGGTGCTGAAGCTGAGCTGGCCGTTCTTCAGGCCCGCCGTGTAAATGTACGTGTCGAAAATCTCGCCGACCTCGCGGTTCAAGGAGTTCAGCAGCAGGTACATATGCTCGAAGCCGAGCTCCAGCGTGTTGCCGATTTTGAGGATCAGCAGCGTAATGATGACCGGCCGGATCGCCGGCAGCGTCACATGCCATATTTTGCGCAGCCGGCTTGCGCCGTCCATCTCCGCCGCTTCGTATAGCTGCGGATCGACGACGGTGATGGCCGCCAGGTAGATGATCGTCGACCATCCGGCTTCCTTCCAGATGATCTGGAGAATGTACATCGGCCGCAGCCATTCGGATGATTGCAGGAAGCTGATCTTCCCTCCCCCGAAAGCCGCGATGATTTCGTTCAAGACCCCGCCGTCCACGGTAAGGAACACGTACGAGATGGAGACGATGATGACCCAGGACATAAAGTGCGGGATATAGATCATCGTCTGGATCGCGTTCCGAAACAGCCTGTGCCGGACTTCGTTCAGCATAAGCGCGAGAAGGATCGGAATCGGGAATACGAACAGCAGCTCGAGCCCGAACAAGATGAGCGTATTGCCGAGCAGCATGCCGAACGTCGGCTCCGTGAACAGCCGGACGAAATGCTTGAATCCGACCCATGGGCTGTCCGCGATGCCGAGGTACGGCTGGTAATCCTGAAACGAAATGATGAGGCCGCCCATCGGCAAGTACTTGAAAATAACGAAATAAACGAATCCGGGTATGATCATTAAATATAGCAGCTTGTTCCGCCCTATGCCCTTCAGATGCCGCATCCATTGTTTTTTTGTCCCCGGGCCCGCATGAATCGGAACCGCTGCCGCGTCTGCTTGCTTCACCCTTCAACCTCCTTGATCGCATTTCGTTTGTCTGGACTTAAGCATATCGGCATTTCGTCCATTACGTATATAATCATTAGCTATCGTCGGTC
Organism: Paenibacillus arenilitoris; assembly: GCF_014705655.1. GTDB lineage: Bacteria > Bacillota > Bacilli > Paenibacillales > Paenibacillaceae > Pristimantibacillus > Pristimantibacillus arenilitoris. The sequence continues at coordinate 17,982 of NZ_JACXIY010000034.1, forward strand.
CGGGAACGCTTGATTGATCGGCGGTTTCCGCCGACTCGCCGTTGTTCATGAGCATCATTCACGTTCAGGCTCATACTGGCTTCCGGACCGGATTCGAGGGCGCGGCAGCCCGTTTGCGGGACAGTAGATGATGATTATATACGGAATGGAAACCGCTTGATATGGTGGGACATATACGATCAATGAGGAGGATCACACGTCATGACCCGTACATCGCGCAACAAGGAGTCGCTGGGCGGCAGAACGTTTAACGCTGTCAATTATTCGCTGCTTTCGATTTTCGCGCTCGCCTGTCTATTGCCCTTCGTCAATATTATCGCGAGCTCCTTCGCCTCCACGAAGGAGGTCGTCTCGAAGAAGTTCATTCTGTTCCCGACGACGTTTTCGCTTGATGCCTATACGTTTATCTTTTCGACGCCGACCATCTTCAGAGGTCTGTCCGTGTCGATCGGCACGACGTTCGCCGGCACCGCCGTCAGCATGATTCTGACCGCCTTGATGGCTTACGGCTTGTCGCGGAAATATTTGCTCGGCAGAGGCTTCATTAATTTCATCATCGTCTTCTCGATGCTGTTCAGCGGCGGCATGATCCCGACCTTCCTGGTCGTCAAGGCCGTCGGCTTGATCGATTCCTACTGGTCCTTGATCATTCCGGGCGCGATCAGCGCATTCAACCTGATCATTATGCGGAACTTCTTCCAGGCGCTTCCGGACAGTCTGGAGGAATCGGCGAAGATCGACGGCGCGAACGACCTGCGCATATTGTGGAAGATCATGCTTCCGCTCGCGCTTCCTTCCATCGCCACGCTGTCGCTGTTCTATGCCGTCACGTACTGGAACACGTATACGTCCGCCATCCTTTATTTGACGGACTCCCTGAAGTGGCCGCTCCAAGTGCTGCTGCGCCAGATCGTCATCGTCTCGAGCGGCATGCAGGGAGACACCGCGTCGGTCGACGTCGTGCCTCCGGCGATGACCATCAAGATGGCCGTTATCATGGTCGCGACCGCGCCGATGCTCGCCGCCTATCCCTTCGTGCAGAGGCACTTCACGAAAGGCGCTTTGCTCGGCGCGGTCAAGGGGTAACGGACCGGTCGCGCGGGCAGGCCGAACCGCTGCGGCAAAAAGAAGAAGTTCCGGATGCCCGCCCGAAGGGGGGCGGTCCGGAACTTCTTTTCGCTTTCACTGCTCCGTTTTCATTTTGCGGTAGGCGCCGGGCGTCACATGCTCCTTCTTGCGGAAGGAGCGGATAAAGTTCTGCGGGTTCTGATAACGCAGCCGCTCCGCGATATCCTTGATCGTCATCTCCGTATCCACCAGCCACTTCTTGGCGATCTCCAACCGGTAGTTCATTAAATATTCGCTGAAGGTCGTGCCGTACTCCTTCTTGAAGATGCTGCTCAAGTAGTTCGGGCTGTAATGCAGCCGGTCGCTGATCGTCTCAAGCGATAGGTCCAGATCGTATTCGGAACGGATGATGGCCGCAATCTTGTCCGCAATGGTGCGGAATTGCTGGCTCGTCTTGTCCCGCATGCTTCGAACCATGGGCTGTATCACTTCCATGACCAGAATCCGTTCGATTTCCTCCGGATTTCGGGTTTCCAGCAGCCGGTGATACAGATTGGCGTTGCTTTGCGAGAGCAGCACGTCGCCGCCGATCAACTGCTCCAGCTGAATCAGGTTGTTCACGAACCGGACCAGCGCCACTTCCAGGTCCGCCGGATGCCGGCTGTGCTTCACCATCTCCGCGAGCAGCGGATACAAATAGCGGGACACCTGCCGCTCGTCCCCGAGCCGGATGGCGTCGAACAGCTGCGTCTCCAGCTCGGACGGGTAATGGAACTTCACGGGGCCGGGCAGCATCGTCGATACGTCCTCGTAGAAAATAATCGATTCCTTGCCCAAATTCAGCCTTTGATGAAGCGCGACGAGGCTCGTTTCGCAAGCTTCCCTGCTCTCCATCAAATTGCGGTAAGGATTGCTGATGCCCAGGCTGACGGAAAATCGGAAGTAGTCGCGGGTCGTCTTGATGATGGATTTCCCGTCGTGCAAAATTTGCTTGCGCAGCTCCTGCTCCGTTTCTTTCCCGAACAGCAGAACGGTCGCCTGCGTACGTTCATTCAGCACGACGGGCAGCATTCTGGCGGACGCGGGCAACAGATCCTGCACCGTTCTGCTAACGGTCAGCAGCAGCACGTCCTTGTCCGAGCGGTATTTCTCGTCATAGCTGTCCAACTGGATCAGCATCGTCACGAAACGCGTGTCCGGCCCGACCGGATAGCCGAATCGTTCCACTCCGCGTTCCGCCTCCTCCGGGGTTAGCCGGTTATGCAGCAGGTTCAGTACGTACTGCGTCTCGAGCTGCGGCTTCTCGAGCTCGATCAGCTGCTCCAGCTGCTCCTTCTCCGTGACGATGGAATCGATCGACCGGATAATCCAGTCCACCTCGTCGCGTACCGCAGCGCCGGCGACTTGAGGCAGGCTTTTTTGGATTTTGCGGAACGGCCTGGCCAAATAAAGCGACAAATAATAAGCGACAATGACCATAAGAAGCAGCATGACGATCCCCATGACGACCAGACCGACCAGCGTCGGCTTGAGCGCCTGGCTTACCTTCGACTTGTCCAGCAGCGTCACGTACGTCCAGTTGTTGTAGGACGACTTGGCGTACAGAACGGTCAAACCGCCCGAGATCGACATCTCGCCCGTTGCGGGCAGCCCCGGAACGCCGGCCTGTTCGCTGACCTGCCTGATCTGCTCTTCGGCGAGCACGCCCTTGCCGTCCTCCGCGGCATACAGCAGCTCGCCCTGCTTGCTGATCACGTAAACGGACGTATCCGGCTTGGCCTGCAGCATGTTGTTCAGCGTGTGCATCGGAATGTCGGAGAACGCGATCGCGGTCTTGTTCTTGGAATGGACGGGCAGCGTATGCACGAACCGGATGCCTTCCTCCGTCCGAACCCAGAACAGGCTCCGGCTCAGGTCGTCGACGTACGCCTCTTGCAGCTCGTCCCGTTCACCCTCGGTCAGGCGGGACAAGGAGCCGTTCGAGATCTTCCAGTTCCGCTCCAGACTGATCAGGGAGTATTGCACGCCTTCCATCCCCAAGGTGGCGATGTAGCCAAGCTGCGAATTGAGCTCCCGGTACGTCGCGAATTCCTTCTCGGTCATCGGGCTGGCGATGACATCGCTGAACGATTTGGTCGTGCTGTACGTGCTGAACGCGTATTCGATCGTCTGAATTTTTTGCTCCAGCGTATTCCGGATTTGCAAAATAAGGTTTTGCTGGCTTTCGGCGGCGCTATCGACCACGGATCGTATCGTCGAAAGGTAAATATAGCTGCCAAAACCGATGACCAGTCCCATGCTCAGGACCAGAATCGGAATAAACATGTTGTAAAATGTCTTACTCTTCTTCATCGATTGGCTCCCATGCTCGTTCGGATATCCCTATGCGCGATTCCGGTTTTCTCACACATTATAGCGTTTTCACAAAAAAACTGCATCTCCTAAAGTGCATCGGAATTGGCTTTGGTTTAGAGCCTAAAGCCTATAGCCGGTTCATAAAATCCGCCAGCGCATGGGAAATCCATTTTTTCGGATGCATCACGAGCTGAAGTTCCAGCCCGTTCGAGCGCCGGATCGGTTACAGTTACCTTATCGCTACCTTTTTCGGAGGTGCCCGCATGTTGAAGGTGTCCAGAGAAAATAAAGTTTTAGACTGAAAATTATATTGATTCAACTAGAAGGAGACGACGATAACCGAGGCAGATCAAAAATGTAATTGCGAATTGGTTTTGAATCGTATAAAATGTAGATAACGAAGATCTACAATAGATATATTAATGGGGAGGAGATGAGAACCTTGCAGTTCTCCAAAAGTACAGATTATGCCCTACACGCCTTAGTTCATCTGGGACAATCGGAGCGTTGCAACAACATCGGGATTAAGGAATTATCCGGGACACTTGATGTTTCTGAAAGCTATTTATCTAAAATCATGTCCAAGCTGAGGCAAGATGGAATCGTACGTGCTGTGCCGGGGGTGAACGGTGGTTATGAACTTGCTCGGCCGGCCGATCAGATTACTTTTTTAGATGTGATTCAAGTAATTGAAGGAAGACAGCAGTTATTCGAATGCTCGAATTCGAGATCGCGGCAACATCGGTTGTTAGCGGAAGAAGGGGCTGCACAACAACATCAGGGAAGAAACGAATGTTTGATTGAGAAAGTTATGTATGGTGCTGAAAAGCATCTGCACCAATACTTACGGGACCATACGATTCAGTCGGTATTGGATGAGGCGTTCAAACGTTGTAGTCACAAGTGAACAAGAAGTGTTGAACTTCTTGTGTTTTAATTATGGATATTGTAGGTCTGTGTAAGTTGCGGAACTACTCATTTTTTTGTTTTAATTATGGATATTATAGATACATGGAGGTTTTAATTAAAATGGAAAAAGAACCTATTGATGTGGCAATTATTGGCGGCGGGCCAGCTGGGTTAAACGCCTCTCTAGTGCTTGGCAGAGCAAGAAAAAAAGTGGCGGTAATTGATGCAGGCCGCCCGCGTAACGCTGTGACACGAGAGGTCCATGGGTTTCTTACCCGTGATGGGATCAGTCCCAGTGAGTTTCGGCGAATTGCGATGGAGGAGATCAGCGCCACTGAGCGCGAGGAGCTCCGACGTAATCAAGTTCCTCTTTTGGATTCGCCGATCCGGCGCATCGATTCTAGCGAGGGGATCGTTCGGCAAGTGGTTCTCGAAGACGGAACGATCGTTCCTTGCACAGGGATCTTTTTCAAACCGAATCTGGTTATAGGATCGGACCTGCCACAAACGATCGGGTGCGAGATCACTGAATGGGGAGGGGTCGTTGTCGATGAATTCGGCAAAACGAATATTCCGGGCGTATATAGTGCGGGAGATGCAGCATCGCAAATGCATCAGACTATAGCGGCAGCATCGAGGGGTGCACTTGTCGCTGCGGTCATCACCGGTAATTTAAATGCAGAGGCTTGGGGGAAAAAGGCATGATCGAATTAAATAAAATTAAGCGCGGCCCAATCATGTTCGCTCTGATAATCGGCATGTTTGTCGCCGGTTTGAATGAGACATTAATGGGCAATGCCCTTCCCGAATTTATGAAATCGTTTGGCGTGTCTGCTGCAACAGGTCAGTGGCTTTCTACCGCATATATGCTCGTTGTTGGCGTGCTTGTTCCAGTAACGGCAATCATGCAGCAATGGTTCACAACCCGGCAAATATTTCTGTCGGCGATGAGTTTGTTCCTCGTCGGTACGGTTTCCTCGGCGGTAGCGCCCGAATTCGGCGTGCTGCTAGTCGGGCGTATTATTCAAGCCATGGGAACCGGCATGCTGATGCCGCTTGTAATGAACGTTATTATGACCATTTATCCGCCGGAAAAGCGCGGAGGTGCAATGGGGATGTTTGGGCTCGTCGTCATGTTTGCCCCAGCAATTGGCCCCACTATATCGGGATTAATCATTGACGGACTATCATGGCGCTGGCTGTTTTACCTTGTTATACCGTTTGCGCTGCTCTCCATTATTATAGGAGCTGTTGTCTTGAAGAACGTGTCAGAAGTCACCAAACCAAGAGTGGATCTCCTATCCATCGTGATGTCAACGATCGGCTTCGGCGGAATCGTTTATGGGTTCAGTAATGCTGGAGAACACGGTTGGTCGGAACCAGTTGTCGTCTGGACGATCGCTGCCGGCAGTGTTTCATTGCTACTGTTCGTCTGGAGACAGTTATTGTTAAAGGAACCTGTGATGGATTTACGTGCTTTCCGGTATCCAACATTTGCGCTTATTGTGGTGCTTATGTTTGTGCTAATGATGACATTTTTCTCGTCGGCGATCATGCTTCCGATATTTATGCAAGGCGTGCTCATGATAACGGCATTCAAGTCGGGCCTGATTCTGCTTCCTGGAGGGTTTGTGAACGGGCTCATGGCTCCGATCTCAGGCATGCTGTTTGACAAGTTTGGGCCTCGCATAACGATCATTCCAGGACTGGCCATTGTTGTCATCTCATTGTGGCAATTCACCCGATTCGATGAAGCGACGAGCACGGGTTTCATCGCCGCCGTTCACATCGCACTGATGATTGGTTCCGCGCTAGTCATGATGCCCGCACAGACAGCGGGGCTTAACCAACTGCCAAACCATCTACACCCGCACGGTACAGCGATTTTGAATACACTACAGCAGGTGTCCGGCGCAATCGGCACTGCTCTATACATCAGTATTATGTCGGGCGGACAGAAGCATTACTTGAGCGGAGTGAACGATCCGCAGGCTCCGGCAGAAATTGCTAACGGACTCGCAACGGGCATCAACAATGCGTTCATATTCGGCGGCGTCATCGCCATCGTTGCGCTTGTACTCAGTCTCTTTCTCCGTAAAGGGAAGTCGCCGGAGCTTAAACAGGCGGCAGAACAAGAGGAGTCCATAAATTACAAGGAAAAGTGAGGAATAATCATGAATGACTTTTTCAATGCTTCCATTTGGGAAGATGCATGGAAAAATGATTCTGATACCGTGGTAAACAAGATGAGAAGAGCTGGAATTGATCCTGCCAGATCTTTTGACCATAAAGCCAAAACCTTTAACGAACAATCGTTTAACGAAGAGGGTAGAAAACGAACCCAACGAATCATGAACTGGCTGGAAGGACAAGGAGTTCAATTCGAAAATAATAGCATTTTGGATATTGGCGCCGCATCGGGCGTATTCTCAGTACCTTTTGCAGAGCAAGGGGCTCAAGTAACCGCCGTAGAGACTTCTCCTCCGCAAATAGAATTACTCGAAAAGAACATCTCTAAATTCGCCGAAGACCAGGTGAAGATCATTTCTGAAAAGTTTGAAGATATTGATGTTAAAACAAAAGGCTGGAATCAGGCCTTTGATCTCGTCTTTGTATCGATGTGTCCAGTCATTCATGATTGGCAGAGCGTGGAGAAGGTTCTTCAGTGCGCTCGGAAGTTCTGTTATATCAGTATGCCGATAAATCCTGCGGAGCACAGCCTTGTGAGCGAAGTTTGGCCTCTCATCACGGGTCAGACCTTCCATACGAAACCTATGGAAATGGGATATTTACTTCATTTGTTGTATCTAAAAGGTTATGCTTATGAGTCGCTAATCACGTGGGAAACGAAAACAACAGAGGTCACCAGAGAAGCGGCATTGCAGGAAACAATGACTTGGCTTCGCCATCATCATCTTCCTACAGATGAACATGAGCAGAATCGGAAAATCATAAATGAATATTTAGAGCAAGCCTATTCGTCCGGCAAAGTAGTCATCCGGAAGGGAGGACGTTTTGGCAAGGTACTGATTCGATTACAGGACAGAACATGTATATGGGAGAAATTTGATTTCGGTAAATCGAGTTGGGAGTCCAGAAAAATAGAGATCCCTTTCCGGTCAAGCCATTAAGTCCAGTAAACGGAGATATACCAAGGCTGGGTAAAATATCATGACCACGACTTGGAGCTGGCCGTGCCGCCAGCGGGTTGATCGCTACGCGAGATCGCGCACCAGAAGTGCAGCTGTTTCGCTGCCAGGGCACAAGCGCGGTTCCGGCCGTTCTTGCCGGACGAGTCGCTGGATGTCGCATCTTACGACCGCTAAATCACGAACTTATTGGATCATGACATTCAGGGGGGATCATCAACGGAACGACGGGAGAAGCTCCGACGGTCTCGTGGGTGCCATCGCAAGAGGGCATTATCGAACATTTCAGGCGTGCCGCGCAAACGGGATTGCCCGTGATCGCGTATAAAGTTTCCTCCCGCACGGGCGTGCGCTTAAGCGCGAACGCGGCAGCGGCAATCCTCGCGCTGGACGGGGTTCTGGGAATGAAGGACAGTTCCGGCGGGACCGAGCTGTTCTCGGCGCTGACGCGACTTCGCGTATCGAAGCCCATCCTATGCGGGGAAGACGCGAGCTTTCTCGCGATGCTGCATCTGGGGGCCGCGGGAGGCCTATTAGCATCGGCCAACCTCAGGACGGAGACGATCCTGGAGACGTATCGGCAATTCCGAGACGGCAAGACGGTCCAGGCGGAGAACTCCTTCCATTCGCTGGCTCCTCTAATCGAGCGGTTGTTCCGGGAGTCGAACCCCGCTCCCCTCAAATGGCTGCTCTCGCATCAAGGTACTTTGGCGTCGGAGACACTTCGCCTGCCGCTGATGCCCATATCCGGCGAACTGGGACAGCAACTCGTGAAGGAGCTTTAGCTATCGTGCCGATCACGGGTGTTTACAGGGAATCGCAGCACCGTTTTCAGCTTTGACGGCTCGGTCTTACGGGGATCCGACAAATAAATTTCCCGATGAATTTTGCTGGACCGGATAAATCCCTGTTCCGTACAAAACGCTTCCATCCGGGCAAAGCTTTCCGGTTCTTCGTCGAAGCTTCCAATATGCATCATTTGACAATTCAATCCGTCTTCGACATGCTCAAACCGGATCTTCTCAAGAAACGGATTTGCCCTTTTCCTTTTTGTCTGTTCCAAAAATCGTTCGAAATGTTGCTCGGTTAGAAAATCGGGTTGGCGGATCATAATGGTGTATTTAAAATTGCTTTTGTCCGTCGCGGGCTTTGACCGGTCGAGCAAGTCCCATTCGCCCTCGAGCGGAAAAACCGTATATTCATAGTATCCATCCGGCACATTTTCGCTTTTGTAAGACATTTTCACCGCATAACTCATACTGTACAAAGCTTCCGTCGCCATGGCGAACTCCTCGCCGTTCGGGTCCCCGGAACCGCCGACCGTAAAAAACGGCATCCTCGGCACTTCCACGATTTCCGGCGACGTTTTCGGCCTGTAGAGTTCCTTGTAATCTTTTTTATAATCCACCTTTTTGCCCAAAGCCGACCTCTCCTTTTCACCTATTACCGCTTTAAAAAACATCGAGCGTAGCTTTATCCTAACCGCATCACACTGACACCGTTATGTCAGTGGCATTTGATTTTATTCGGCGCGCGACCTGAAGAACGGCGCCCCAGTGGCGGCGAACCGACTTTTCCGGACGGCGATTGAGACGAATTCGGATTTCGTTGAATAGCTTGTCTCGCTTCCATCCCTCCATAAGGATATGCCCGGAGAAGGTTTCGAGGAGTTTAACGTACGCCTCCGCATCATAAATGCGCTCCCAATCGAAATACCGCAGGTGAACAACCTCAAACAGACCGCTTCTCTCCATCTCATCCCTCTGCTCGCTAAGCTCCCCCGGCCGCGGCCAATCGTTGTCGTCTACCGATTTCCCTTCGCCGAGCTCATAATAAACGGTTTGAATTTCGCGGAAGAAGGGATCTCCCCCGTCCGGAAAAACGTGATCCGCGTTCCAAAATGCCAGGTATCCGCCGGGACGAAGGAGCTGCCATGCCTTCCTGTACCGAACTTCGGGATCCATCCATTTCCAGGCGGTTGCGGCGTATACCAGATCAAACCCGTTCTCCGTCTCCGGCTGCCAGTCCTCGAAGTTCCCATTGATGACGTCAACGTCCATGCCGGCCAGGTTTTGACGGGCGACTGCAGCGAGTTCGGCGCCAAGTTCTATGCACGTGATTTTGAATCCGCGCTTGGCTAGCGGAAGAGTAGCCTTTCCCGTAGCGCAACCCACTTCCAACAAACGATCGCCCGGATTCAAATTTGCTGCATGGATCAAATCGTCGAATAATGAATCCGGGTAATCCGGACGCGCCTGCTGATAAATACTCGCGGCTTGTTCAAATGACTCGCGCAACTTCATGGCATCGTTCTTCACACTCATAATACCTCCTGATCGGTGTTTGCCTTTAAGTATGCACTAACGTTGGCAAGAAATCATCTTCATCACACGATGAACCGAACTGCCGATGAGCGATGCAAAGAAACCTTAAAGCACTTGCCGGATTCCTTGCTTTCCGGATTGAAGGATTCGGATGCCGCGAGTTGAACTTTAGCATTTGCACGAATGTTGTACGATAAAAGGGTAACGGAGTTAATAAGCCCTTTCTACGAGGAGGATGATCACTTGTCAGCAGAAAGCTTCGAAACCGCGATCCCCATTTTACCGAGCAGATCCATTGACGAACAGCTGGATTTCTACCAAGCGTTAGGCTTCGAAGTGACTTATCGTCAAGCTAAGCCGAACCTGTACGCTTGCGTCCGCCATCGGATCGTGGAGCTGCATTTCTTCGTCCTTAAGCAGCTGGACCCGGCGAATTCTTATAGCATGTGCTACGTCCATGTTCCCGACGTGGATGCCGTGTACAAGGAATTCAGCGAGAACTTAAAGAAAAAGTACCGTAAAGTCCTAACCAAAGGACTTCCCCGAATTTCTAAACCGAGCGACCTGATGGAGGACCGCAGATTCAACCTGATCGACCCTGCCGGCAACCGCCTGCTGATCGGAACGAAACATACCGCCATAAAGCTTATCGTAGAGGAAACCTCCAAATTCGCAAGCGCGTTTGAGACCTCATACCGGTTGATGTACGCCAAAGACGAGCCTGCCGATGCAGCCAAAGTGCTGGATCATGTCCTTCCGAAAGCGGAAGAGGCATCGGCAACGCTTCGCTATAGAGCTTACGTACTCCGAGCCGATATCGCCGTCTCTATGGAGGAATGGGCGATTGCGGGTACTTATGTTCAGGAAGCGAATCGGATGACGTTATCCGATACGGAACTCGGCGAGGTGGCGGAGCAATTCGAGAAAGTTAAGGAGCTTAGAGACGCGATCGAAAGGAAGGAGCGATCGTAAATAACATTTCTATGGCGGACAACGCTTTAAAGGCTAATCCTCCGTAAGGGATGACCTTTCCGACAGGCTGCGCATCAGCACGGCTGGCCAAGCAAAAAGGCTGCGGTTGTGCAGCCTTTGCGCCATCGATGAGGCGGCCGGAAGAAACACCTGCTTATGTGCAGGTATTTCAAGGACATGAGCCCCTATCGAGCTTGCCAAACGAAAAAAAGATGTACTACCGCAGGCATTAGCCTCGCAGCACGCATGGAGAGACTAAATTCCTGCACATTTGCAGGCATCGGTATGAACCGCGCTGCCCGAGGGCCGAACATGCGGCGGCTCCCTCATGAACCGCGCTGCCCGAGGCAGTTCATGCGGCGGCTCCGGCATGAGACGCACTGCCGAAGGGCAGCTCACACGGCGGCTTCGGCACGAGACGCTAATCGAGCGAACCTTCCAACTTTCGAAATGGGCGCTTCAGCCCAAATGGCGGTCCCCCAGCGTCAGCGTTCCGAAGCTGGCGCTGCGGTGAAAATCGGGCACGGCGGACTGTACCTCCGCCCAGCTCAAATAATGAGGGGCCGGCGTCCGGTCGCCGCATTTGTAGAAATTGCCTCTCATCGCCGCGCCCGGAACGGCGCGAAAGTCCGGGAACGAGCGTCTTATGAACGCAAACGGAATACGCAGGTCAAGCTTCCAATAGATCCGGCCGCTTGCCGGATCCCGCAAGCCGACTTCGGCACGTATGCCGATCGGGGCGTCAGCGATTTTTTGGCGGTTCTCGCGCGGTTCGCCGACCTCCAGCAGCAGCGTCCCGGCCGCATTCAGCTCAAAGTTGAAGTAACGCGAATCCTTGTCCGGAATCGGCTGGACGAAAAACTCGACGCAGCTGTCCTCGTACACCGGAGCCCCGTCCTCCTTATGCCGGACGACCGGCGATTCCTCGAATACCCGGAATTGCACGTACAGCGCTTCTTCGTCATAAACGCCGCGCACCTCGGTCTCGGGAGGCCGATCAAGCAGCAGCCATTGCCGATTATTCACCGCAACCGGCGGCAGCCGCAGCCACTCCTCGTTTGAAAGCTCCGCAGCCGCCGCGTCATAAGGAAACTCATGATGTTTGTTCATATGGAGAACCGTTACGGTACGGCAACCCATTCGCCGCGCCGGTCCGCCGATTCCCGCTCCGCCGTCACGATCTCGATGCTCTCCTTCGTGCTGGCCGGCGTCGCCGTATCGAGCGGCAAGCCTTGAACGAGCGCTTCCGCAAAATATTTCAGCTGATAATAATAGCCGTGATCCGCCGGCAGCTCGGCCGTGAAGCCTTGGCCTTCATTCGGATGAACGCTCACGACGCCGTCCTCAAACTGGATATTGCCGTGCTCGAAATTGACTTTGTACCCCATCTCGAAGCCGAAATCGCCGTTCAGCGTCCAATCCACGTGAGAGGACACAATTTTGTCGTCCGCAAAGCGGTAATGCGTCGAGACGATATCGTAGCCGCTTCCCGGTATGACGTTCCGGCCGTAGCAGGATACCGCCTCCGGCTTGCCGAACAGCCAGTTGACGACGTCGGTATCGTGCACATGCATATCCAGCAGCGCGCCGCCGCCCTTCTCGTTTTGCAGCACCCAAGGCCCCCAGGAAGGCGTCCCTCCGCCGCGGTAGAAATGAGCGCTCGTGACGCTACCGAATTTGCCGCCCGCAACCAGCTCCCGCAAATAGACGTATGCCGGCCAGAAGCGCAGACATTGCCCGATCATCAGCTGCTTGCCGCTTGCTTCCGCCGCGGCGATCATCGCGTCGCATTCCTCGGCGTTCATCGCCATCGGCTTCTCGCAGAGGACGTGAACGCCGCTGTTCAAGCATTGAACGGCTACGTCGCGGTGCAGGAAGGTCGGCAGCGTAATATCGACGGCATCAAGCCGCTCGCCCTCCAGCATCGCTTGCACCGACGTATATTTGCGGAACCGCCCGTAATCGATCTCGTTGCCCGAGGACGTGTCGATATTGCCGCCGCCGCCTCCTCCGTTCAGCTTGGCCTCGTCGACGTCGCAAAGCGCAACGACGCGAATCGGCGCGCCTTCCCTCTCGAGACGAAGATAATTCTCCAAATGCGTCTTGCCCATGAAGCCAAGCCCGATCAGTCCGATATTCAGCATCAGCGTTCCGTCCTCCCCAATATGGCATCCATCGCCGCCGAAGTGTTGTACACGATTTGTTTCGTATGATAGGTGTAGGGCGGTATCATCTCCGCCGTCACGTAATCGTTGTAACCGATGGCTTCCAGCGCCCGCATAACCGCCGGGTAATCGACGTCTCCCGCGAGCAGGTCGACGAAGCCGTGAAGCCCTCCCGCCTGTCTGCGGTAATCCTTGAAATGAACCTTCTTGATGCGCTTGTTCAAAATGGAAATCCAATGCTCGGGGTAGCCCGCGTAGACGACATTGCCTACATCGAAGTAGGAGCCGACATAGTCGGAGCCGACCGCATCGATGAACCCGCGCATTTCCAGCGGCGACAGCAGAAACTTATTCCACACGTTCTCGATGCCGACCGACACGCTCACCGCTTCCGCTTCCTTCGCCAGCTTCGAGAAGAACGCGAGCGCATTGTCGTATGCCCGGTCATAAGGCACGACCTGCGCATCCGGAATGAAATCGACGCCGACCGCGCCAGGCACGATCAATACGGAATCGACTCCGAGCGCGGCGGCGTGCTCCAGCTGCTTCCTCGCAATATCGAACGCTTTGCCGCTCACCTGCGGGTTCTCGCTCGTCGGCGGGTAGTCCCAGTACAGGCCGCTGGCCAGGCTGGACAGCTCGATGCCGGTATCGTCCGCGAAGCGGCGAACGGCGCGAACTTCCTCGGCCGTGCTCGCAAGGCTCAGCGGTCCGGTTTCGTTCAGCGACAGCTCGATGCCGTCAAAGCCCGCATCCTTGGCCAGTACAATGCTTTCCTCCAGGCTCATGCCTGCCGGGAAAGACCAGATATTGATTCCTTTTTTCACGACGGTCAGCCTCCTTAGCTCGTTATAAAGCTAATTATAGCGACCGTCCCGAGGCTCGCCTTTAGCAAATCGGCCGGACCTTTTGCACAGCTCGAAAAGGATTTATAATGAATGCAAACGAGAAGAAGACGGGGAGAGAGCCGCCCATGGAATTCGCACGCCATACGTTAAAAGAAACGCTTGCGGTGCGCAATCTGATTTCGTTCCATTACTTTGAATTTGCCAAAGGATATGTATTCGAAGGCGAGCAGCATGACTTTTGGGAGTTATTGTACGTGGACAAGGGGTCCGTCGAGGTCAGGGCGGACGACCGCACGCATCAGCTCGAGCAAGGCATGATCATATTCCATAAACCCGGCGAGTTTCATACGGTCGAGGTCGGCCAGCGGCATAAGCCGCCGAACTTATTCGTGCTGTCGTTCGAGTGCGCTTCTCCGTGCATGGCCAGGCTCGAGAACGTTATCGCGCGGCTGGGCACGAATGAACGGAATCTGCTGTCGCTGCTGCTTCAGGAAGGCTTCCACTCCTTCGAGCCTCCCTACGACAATTCGCAAACCCACGAGCTCGTCCGCCGCGACGGCGCTCCGTTCGCCAGCGAGCAGGCGATGCGCAATTACTTGGAGATGCTGCTGATCCGGCTGATCCGGCAGCGGGACGATGCCGATCGCCAAGCCGCGCGCAAGCCCGCCTCGTTCCAAACCGAGAAGGCGGAGCAGCAGACGGCCGAGCGGATTATCGCGTTCATGCGCGAGCACCTGTCCGAGCAGCTTACGCTCGACAGGCTGTGCAAAGAGCTGCATCTCGGGAAAAGCCGACTGAAGGAAATTTTTCAAGCGCAGGCCGGCATCGGGGCGATGGACTATTTCAAGCAGCTGAAGATCGAGGAAGCGAAGACGCTTATTCGCGAGCAGCAGTACAACTTCACGGAAATTGCGGCCATGCTCGGTTACGGCAGCATTCATTATTTCTCGCGCGATTTCAAGAAAGCGACCGGAATGCCGCCGTCGGATTACGCGCGTACCGCCAAAGCCCGCGTCCGGGTGGATCCGGTGTAAAGTCGACTTACGATCTCTTGAATTTTAGCAAACGCATGCTGTTCAGGATCACGATTAACGCGGCGCCCGTATCGCTTATGACGGCGATCCATAGCGTGAGCAGCTCGGGAAAGATGAGAATCAGCGCCGCCGCCTTAATGATCAGGGAAAACCAAATATTTTGTTTAATGATACGCATCGCTTTGCGGCTGAGCTTAACCATATGGGGCAGCTTTGCCAAATTGTCCGCCATGAGCACGATGTCCGCCGTTTCCATCGCCGTATCCGTGCCGGCCCCGCCCATGGCGATGCCGAGATTGGCCGTTGCGAGGGCGGGCGCATCGTTGATGCCGTCTCCGACCATGGCAACGTTATGCCCTTCCGCCTGAAGCTCCTTGATTGCGGCCACTTTCTGCTCGGGCAGGAGATCGGCAAAATAACGGGTGACCCCGGTCTGTGACGCGACCTTTCTCGCCGTGCCTTCGTTATCGCCCGTCAGCATCACCGCTTGATCGATGCCGCCGCGTTTAAGCCCCTCCAAGGCTTGAACCGAAGATTCGCGAACGCGGTCCGCAACGGCGATTACGCCAAGAATCCGTTCCGCGGTACCGACGATGACGATCGTATTCCCTTCTTGCTGAAGGGTCCGAATCTGCGATTCGAGCTCTCCAAGCGAGGAATGGAGCCCCTGGAACAGCTTGGGATTGCCGGCGAAATACGGCTGTCCGCCAATTTCGGCCGTTACCCCTTTGCCCACCAGATTTCGGAAGGATTCGCCCGACGAACGGGGAATATTTCGGTCCTTGGCGTATTCGACCACGGCTTTCGCAATCGGATGAGTGGAATGCTCCTCTAGCGTATAGGCGATGGACAACAGTTCGTCCTGGCTCGCCTCCGTCGCAATGACCTGCGACACCTTCGGCTTGCCTTCGGTTAGCGTGCCGGTTTTATCAAAGGCAATCGCCGATATTCGTCCCGCCGCCTCGAGAAAGGCGCCGCCTTTGATCAATACGCCATTTTTCGCGGCATTGCCGATAGCGGACACGATGGCCACCGGCGTGGAAATGACCAGGGCGCAAGGACAAGCGATGACCAGCAATTCCAAGCCCTTATACAGCCATTCCCCCCATGTTCCAAATCCAAAGAGCGGCGGAAAGACCATGACGGCTATCGCAAAAAGAAATACGACCGGCGTATAGATACGGGCGAATTTATCGACGAACGCCTCTGTCGGCGCTTTTTGCTCCTGCGCTTCTTCAACAAGATGGATAATCTTCGCGATCGTCGTGTCCTCGACCAGCTTCGTGACCGTGATTTCCAACGATCCATGCTCATTGATCGTGCCTGCATATACGGAATCGCCGGCATACTTATCGACCGGAATGGACTCCCCGGTAATCGGCGCTTGGTTCACGCTTGATTCTCCGGCGATTACGGTCCCGTCCAGAGGAATTTTGTCGCCGGGTTTAACGACGATGACGTCACCGACGACAATGTCTTGGGCCGGCTTCCTGACAAGCTGCGAGCCGCGTTGGACATAAGCTTCCGGAGGTGCCAGATCAAGCAGGCTTCGGATGGAATGCCGAGTTTTTTCAATCGAGCGCGCTTGAAGAATATTGCCTAAGGCAAACAGCCACACAACGGTCGCGCCTTCCAACCATTCGCCGATTGCCGCGGCGCCGATAACGGCTGCCGTCATCAGCACGTTCATGTCGAGCGAACGGCTCTTCACGGCATAGAAGGCGCTTCTGGCCGGCTTGTAGCCGCCGATTACGATCGAAACGGAATAGAGGAAATTGAGCAATATCGGGGAAACTCCCGTGTAGGAGCCGAGAAAACCGCACAGAAGAAGAACGCCCGATAAAACAACGGCATTCGTGCCGGACTTGTTCTTTTTCTCGACAGCGCTCCTTCCGCCCGATGCCAAGGACGCTTTATAACCGGCTTTGGATACCTCGCGAATGATTTCTTCTACGGAATTGTCGTGCTCGATGGTCATTCTACCCGAGGCAAAATGTACGCTGACCTGATTGACGGCCGGCAGCGTCTTTAAATGATTTTCGATCGTTAACGCGCAGGAGCCGCAATCCATCCCTTCGACCGTATACGTGCGGGCGTTTTTATTCTGCCGAACCTGTTCCAGCCCGCGGCTCGAGTCCGGTTCGGTTTGGGGCGGATTGCCGATTTCGGTCGAGCAGCAGACATCTTTGGCCGGCGACGGAGCGGCGGTAACTTGCATGAGCTCAATGCTTCTCTTGAACTTGAGCTCCTTAGCGGCCTTCGGTTCCCGCTCGGAAGCGCACGCCTGATCGGAACAGCAAGAATCCTCTTTCTCCTTGCTCATCTTACTTATCCCCCTTAGCTTTTGGCTCAGCAATCCAGCTCATCATTCATGTCGCACGCGGATACCTCTTCCGCGACCTGAGCGAATACGGCCTCCATGACGTCAAGCAGCTGGTCGATCCGTTCATTTCTCAAGCTGTAGTAAATATACTTGCCCTCTTGACGGCTTACGATTATTCCGCAGCCTTTGAGGCACGCCAGATGCTGGGAGATGTTCGACTGATTTCCGTTCAGCTCCGCTACGATTTGCGATACCGTCTTTTCGGACCGCCTGATGCTTTCGAGGATTTGGAGCCTTGTTTTGTCGCCGAATCCGCGAATGAATTTGGCTTTTACTTCTACGCTTGATTTTTCCATTAGGCTGTCCTCCGCCATCGCATTAGTCGTTTCTAATATGTATTATATTAGCACCGCCTAATATGTGTGTCAACAATTCCCGCAATCGAAACAGCGGCCCGTCATTGACTAAAAACTTGAGTCGCAGACTGCCGCTGTTGCTTGAACGATCATAACCGTATTATTGCGGCTGCGAATCGGACAGATGGAGCAGCTCCGGTACGGTGACGAACGAATAGCCTTGCTCGCTGAGCTCGGGGATGATTTGTTTCAACGCTTCAATCGTATTGGACAACTCATGGTCCTTCCCGCCGGAGGAGTGCTGCAGGATGATGCCTCCGGGCCATATTTGCTCGCGTACCAGCTCCAAAATATCCGGCGCCGACAGCCCCGACCAGTCCATCGTATCGACCGACCAATTGACGATCGCGAGCTTCATCTCATACACCAGCTCCTCCTTCTCCTCATCCAATGCCCCGTAAGGGGGACGAAAGAGCGAAGGGCGGACGCCGGCTATCTCCTCCAGCTTCTGTTGCGTATCGTTGATTTGTTTCCGGGCTTCTTCCATTGTGATGTCGTTGAATCGGGGATGCGACCATGAATGATTGCCGATCGCATGGCCTTCGTCCACAATCCGCCGCACCACCTCGGGGTGGGCGGCGGCTTGCGAGCCGAGCATAAAAAACGTGGCTTTAATTTTGTTTTCCTTCAAAATATCGAGTATTCGGGGCGTCACGACGTCATCGGGTCCGTCGTCGAAGGTCAGCGCCGTTCGTTTGCCGTCAGAGGCCTGTCCGTTATAGTAAATTTTGTTTTCAATAGCCGGTTCCTCGGCCTTGCCCGTCTCCTGCGAATTGCCGCCTGCCGGCTCCTCCGCGATTTCAAAGTAACGCTTCAGTCCGTCGACAACGGCTTGCGCCGCGGTCGCTTGTCCCTCGAGGCTTAGCATATCCGCCTCCTGCTCGGCGTTCGTCAAATAACCGATTTCAATGAGCGCGGACGGCATTTCGGTCAAGGAAAGCACTTTGAGCTGCTGCTTCTTCACCCCCCGGTCGCGAAATCCCGTCGCCTCCACAACGTGCCGCTGCATCGTTTCGGCGAGCAGCACGCTGTTCTCGTTCAGGTACAGCGTTTCCGTTCCCGAGACGGAAGAATCTTCATACGTATTGCCGTGGATCGATAGGAACGCGTCCGCCTCCCATTCGTTCGCGAACGCGGCCCGATCCTCCAGTTCGACGAATGTGTCGTCGGATCTTGTTAACAACGGTTCGAACATCGGTTCCGCTTGAAGCAGTTCAAACACTTTCCGGGACAGTGATAACGTATAGTCCCTCTCATAGTCTCCGCTCGCTCCGGTTGCGCCCGGATCATGGCCCCCATGGCCCGCATCGATAATGACCGTGTAGGCTCGCATGCCCGGCGGCGGCTTCGGCGATCCGTCGATTGACGGACCGCTTCCAGCGGCTAATTTCTCCGGAACAATCTCCTCGCCGGAAGAACGGTTGTTCCAGGCGATGATGCTGCCGATCCAGAAGATAAGCAGCAGAAGAACGACAAGGAATCCTCTCGCTAGCGCTTTGCGTTTCGTTAAAGTCGTCATGGCTCCTCCTTATGTGACGGATAAGACAAGTTGTTGTCGCTCCTTCAACTATAAGAAAGGGATGTCACAACGGCTGCAACGAGATGTCAACGGGATGTCA
Source organism: Paenibacillus arenilitoris (assembly GCF_014705655.1). Taxonomy (GTDB): domain Bacteria; phylum Bacillota; class Bacilli; order Paenibacillales; family Paenibacillaceae; genus Pristimantibacillus; species Pristimantibacillus arenilitoris. The sequence goes on from NZ_JACXIY010000034.1 coordinate 37,164, forward strand.
ACAAGTTGTAAACAGGAGAACACGGCAGCCCGGAAAGCGGGAACCGTGTTCTCCTGTGAAGCCGGGCCAGATGAACCTTTATTTGAACGCAATAATGAAATTTTGCGCCTCGGCCATTGCCCGATCCAGCCGTTTGGCTCCGCTTAGGAGCAGCTTCCCGTTATTCGGGCTCCAATCAAGCTGAGCGGCGTAGAGGCCTTGATAAATCAACTTTTTGTCCACCACGTTATTCCCATACAGCTTGGCCGCATAGACGGAATCCTCCTGCATGTAAGCGATGTGCTTCCGGTCCCGCGACATCCGGAAAATCCCGATATCCCGAAGCAGCACCGATACGGCGTTATTTCGCCGATCGTACGCATACAGCACCCCGTCCGAGCCCGTAAACGCGATTTGATCCGGATGGACCCATTCGACCAGCCCGTCACCGCCGATAGAGTGCTTGTACTCGCCAACAAATCGATCATCCGCCAATCGGCCGAATTCGAGCGATTCATCCCTGCTCGGCTGCACGGCGACGGCTGCCTTCTGTTCGACGCTAACCGCGGACTGCTTGACGATCACCGCGCTTTCGCCGTCATCCGAAATATGAACCGCCGTTAAATACGCGGAAGGGTCTTCGTCAATGGAGTACTCGTCGATACTTCCATCTTCCGTATCGTAGACGCCCAGCATAAGCGCTCGCTTGTCGGCGTCCCTCATTGTGAAGCACAAATATCGGCCGTTGCCCGACCAAGACAGCTGAGCCCCCTTCGGTTCGAGCCGTTCGACGTCAAGCACCTTATCGTCGCCGCCGGTCAAAGAAGCAAGCTTCAGCGACAGGCCGCCCGGTCCCCCTACCGTGAAGTATGCGACATAGCGGCCGTCCGGCGACAACACGACATTTTCAGGGATGAACAGGTCGCTCGTCTCCCATAACTCCGTCAACGAATCGTACGGAGCGTCGGCGCGATAGAAGCGGGACACATCCTTAAATTCGGCATTTACGGCAAGTACGGCATCGGCGTCTAGCCATCCGATCGAGCGGACCGCATACCGCTGCATGACCGGGTAGATCGTATCCACTTCGAATAAGGAAGGCGCGGCGCTCGGCGCCGGGCCGGGCTCCTCCTCAATTATGATCGTCTTCGTCCTGGGCTCCCCAAGACAGCCCGTCAGCATGAGGCAAGCGACGATAAACAACGTACATGCGGCGCTTCGTCTCCTCATTGTTCCTCCCTCCCATCCTTCATGAACGGAAGATCGATAGACACGTTCGTTGCCCCGCCATCGCTCGTCAACCGGATGCGTCCTTGATGCTCGTCCACGATGCTTTTGCTTATGCTAAGGCCGAGTCCGGCGCTTTCCGATTCCTTGGAAGGATTGCCCGCTCTGTAGTAAGGCTCGAAAATTTTGTCCAAATGCTCCGGACTGATCGGCTCTCCTTGATTGGAAATGACGATTCGGACATGCTCCCCTTCCAGACGGGCAGACGCAGCGATGTCCGAATGCGCTTCCGAATATTTAATCGCATTGTCCAGCAGGTTAATGAAGAGCTGGCGCAGCCGATCCGACCGGCCATGCACGAGCAGCCCGGCTGGCGCAACGCATCGAATCGTCTTTTTGTACCTTTGCGCCTTGATGGTCATCGTATCGCATACTTCCGCCAATAGCTGCGCCGCATCCAGCGTAACGTGCGACTCGTGGCCTTCGGAAGCCTTGGACATTTCGAGCAGCTTCAATACCATGTCATGAAGCCTCTTGCTTTCGTCTACGATGTGATTCATCCCTTTTTCGAATATCGCCGGATCCTTCACGCCGTCCGCTCGGATAATTTCCGCATACCCCATAATCGTCGTCAGCGGCGTCTTCAGCTCATGCGTCACGTTATCGAAAAATCGTTTGCGGTGAACGTACAATTCTTCCAGCCGATCCCGGTCCTTCTCGATAATCGCGAACTGATTGCGAAGCTTCTGCAGCATGCTGCCGAAGTTGACGGCCAGCTTGCCGAGCTCGTCCTTGCGCTTGATCGCGAGACGGACGTTCAGATTGCCGTTCATCACTTCCGTGGAAGCTTGCGTCAGCTTGACGACGGGAACGGTAATATGCCGCGATAAAATGTAGGAGAACAGGAAAGCGGCGGCAAACACAGCCAGCGCGGTCAAAAAAATCGTACGCTGCATATAGCCGCTTTGCTCGTAGAGCGAGCTGAAATCTTTGGCAAATCGAACGATGCCCACTTCGGTGCCGTCGATCACGATCGGATAGGCGTACAGAACGGATGCTTGCCCGCCTTCCAAGGTGATCGTATACGCCGTTTTGCCCTGCAGCGCCTGCAGCAAATCGCCGCCCTCCGCAGGAAAGTCCGCTTGATCGGAAGCATAAAGCTGCTCCCCAGCAAGCGAATAGAGGCCAACGCCGCTCGAGGAAGCGTACTGCAAATTCATCCCCAGCTCTTCGGCCATTTGCTCGAAATAGATCGTATCGTTCTCAAAGTGATGTGTCAGGAACGATTGCCGGATATAGCCGTTGCTGTTGTTTTTCAAATCCTTTAAATTGTTCGTCACGGTCGTTTGGTTGGCGGATTCGATTTGGCGGGTTACCCATTGGTTCAAGATCAGAAAAAAAACGCTGAAAATAACAAAAAAACCGATTAGAAATTTGGCTTTGATCGTGTACAGCATATTAAGTACCCGCTTGCTTATCGAATTTGTAGCCGATGCCGAACACCGTCGTAATCCATTCGCCGGCATCCAGCTTCTTGCGCAGCCGTTGAATATGCGTATCCACCGTCCTCGTATCTCCGGGATAATCGTATCCCCATACATAATCCAGCAGCTCCGCCCGGGTGAAGATTTTGCCTTTGTTGTTATACAGCATCAGGAGAACGTCGTATTCCTTCGGAGTCAGCTCGATCAATCGTCCGCTTTTGCGGACCGTTCTCTCTTCCGTATGAATCTCGATGTCCAGAAAGCGAACAACGGGCTCGTGCTTCTCGGCCGAATCGCCGGCATTCCGGTTCGCTTGCGCGACGCGTCTTAAGATGGTCCGGATCCGGGCAATGACTTCCCGCAAGTCGAACGGCTTGGTGATGTAGTCGTCCGCCCCGAATTCCAGGCCCAATATTTTGTCCGTAATATCGGACTTCGCCGTAATCATCAGGATGGGGATATTGTAAGAAGCCGTTGCCTGCTTGCAAATGTCGAGACCGCTTTGATCCGGCAGCATCCAATCGAGCAGCAGCATATCCGGGCCCCAGCTTTCCATCAGCCGAAGGCCGTCGTGCCCGGTATGCGCCTTCGCCGTATCGTAGCCTTCCCGCTGCAAGCCGTATTCCAGCATATCCGCGATGGCCGGTTCGTCTTCGATGATCAAAATTTTCGTTTTGTTCATATCGTTTCCTTTAAAAGTCATTTTTGTTCTATATTATAACGCATAGCTGTTGCAGGGATGCGGACAAGTTGTCAACAAGTTGCAAACGGCGCGTCAAAAACCCCTTGCGAATCGCAAGGGGAAGTGTTCCTGCCCATGGCGTTGAGACTGATCGTACGGAAGCAAGGTCCCCCCATTCAGGCTCGAATACATGGGATCTTAACGTTCACCGTAGTTCCAAAACCGATCTGACTTTCGATCTCTACCCCATAATCTTCTCCAAACAGCAGCTTTATCCTGTTGTTTATATTGGAGAGGCCGATACTGTTCCCTTCAAAACGTTTGTTTTCAATATCCGAATACTCCCTATTCAGTTTCGCTTTAATACTCTCGAGCTCATCTTTCCTTATTCCTTTTCCAGAATCCGATATTTGAAAACATACATCTCCATTAGCATCTACATGACCGCTCACCCAAAGGGCTCTTCCCGCGTCGCTGCATTCAAGTCCGTGATAGACCGCATTTTCAACAATCGGCTGCAAAATCATTTTAGGTGTTTTCATTCCCAACAGCTTGTCATCAACCTTTACTTCCATTGAAAACTTGTTATCATAACGAATCGCAATAATATTCATATAGGCCTTAATGCATTGCATCTCTTCGCTGATCAAGACAAGCTCCTCTTGTTTAATGCTGTACCGGAAAATCTTGGACATGCATGACGTGATTTGCGCGATTTCCTTGCTCCCGTATTCAAGCCCGATGCTGCTTATGCAATTTAACGTATTATACAGGAAGTGGGGGTTGATTTGACTTTGCAAGGCGGAAAATTCAGCCTGCTTCTGGCTGAGCTCCAATTCATATAATCTTGTCTGCGCATTAAAAACGTCGGTCGCCATCGCTTCCATTTTGTCCATCATGTTATTGATATCATACGCCAACGCGCCGACTTCGTTTGTTGAGCGCACCTTAATCCGGAAGCCCATATCCCTTCCGCCGATTTTCCTCATATCCGCCACAAGCCCCATGACGGGCCGCGTCAAATTGTTGATGAAAAAATAGCCCAATATCATCATGCTGATCGTCAAGCCGATTCCTGCTATAATACTGTTTTTCTTGATCGCATTCATGTCTTCCGTCAATTCATGCACCGGAATAATACTTACGATGCTCCATCCATCCGCCTGATCCAGGGTCGTTTCCTGAACGATGACGTTCTCCCCGTTCAGGTTGGTGTTTACCCCGTCGGTTAAACGTTTCCGGTCTACCGAAAGGATATCCTCGAATAAAATGCCGCGGAAATTCGCATTATTCGAAGCAATGACTTCATGCTCGCTATTTACGATGTACAGATTGGAGTTAGGCGTCAGCTCCGTATTTTCAACGAGCTCTTGCAGCTTTTTCGTATTCACCATAAACGAACCGTAGCCTGTCTTTTGCGAAAAATGAACCCCGCCGATCGATTCAATAATGGGCGCTATATAAAAGAAATGTTCCGTTCCCGTTTTTTCGTTTCTTAATAGGCTTGTAAACCTTCCTTGTCCGGCCGTTTCGTCATTCGCAGCGTATTTTTTCACGAACTCCGCGTACGGATTCAAAAAAAAACATCGCCGCTTGCCGTAGCCGTACTGACTACCCGTCTTCCTTCATTATCGTTAATGACAATGCCGTTCACGTAAGAATTGAAGGATCTCATATAATCCAATAAATCGATGACATAATTGCCGATTTCAATATTCCGCTTATAATCGTCCTCCGTAATGGTGAACTCCTGTATCATTTTATTGTTAACCACGATGTTGGTGCTGACAATGATATCGTTAAATACGGAATCAATTTTTTGACGGGTTTGTTCGATGATTTTATTCCCGTAGTTGGTGGCTCTTTCTTGCGTCAGATGATAAAAGCTGAAATAAAAATAGGACTCCATTGCCGTAAATATAATTACCGTAAACAAAGAGATGAGCAGAATCTGATGCTTGAGCTTCAATCTACTGATTTTCAAATTCGACACTCCGATCGGGCCTTTCTGAATTTGGCGGGCGTGATCCCGCATTCTTTCTTAAATACTTTATTGAAATAATAGTAATCGAAATAGCCCGCTTCCGATGCGATTTCTTCAATGGACAATTCCGTATGCTTCAACAGCTCGCAAGCTTTGTTTATTCGCAATTCCGTGACGTATTCCGAAAAGGTTTTGCCCAGATTTTTTTTGAACAGCTGGCAGCAATAGACTTGGTTGATATAAAATTTCACGGACAGCTCTTTGAGGTACAGCTTGTTCTGAAAATGATTGTCGATATAGTTAACCATCTGGGAAAAATGCGTATTCGTTTCGCTTTCATTGATAGACTGGTCATTCAATTGCTTTAAATAAATAAAAATATCATATAAAAAACTGCATAACGAGTCAAAGTTCTCGAAGCGCTCTTTCAGCTCCGCGTAATTCAGAAATTCAAGATCCATGTCCTTCAATTGTTCGTAATAGCTGCCGACCAACGCGCTGACCGCTTGATTCCAGAAAAAAACGACCTCTCCCATACCTAACCGGTTATGGTTAAAGTAAGGCACGAGCCTCTCCTTCATGTCGTCGATTTGTTCGAAATTTCCCTCCCGAATCATGGAAGATATTTCGTCGATAAAAGGCTTAACCAGGTTAAGCTTCTGCTCATATGGATAGATGCCTTGTTCTCCATGTAAAAATACGTTTGACGCAGCGATATCGGATTCCTTGATAAGCTTTGCTATATTTTTATCGTCTTTAGAGACGCTGCTCATTCCTGCCGATTTAATAGCCGAATGCGTGAGAACGGAATAGTCGAACCCCTCATCCAGTTCCGCTCTTCTCTCGCTTCTGAGAATATAGAGCGTCTTTCTTGACCCCAATTCCACTTCCAACGTATTTTTACTATCGAACGGCTTTAAGTAATCCTTTTCGCCGCGATTCGAACAAATGACGACGACGCGAAAGTAACCGTTCGATGACTCCTCGAAAAAAGGCGTTAACTGCTTTAATTCGCTTTTATCCGTTGAGGTTAACGCCTCCAAAATACGGTCATTACGAATGCTTCTCTTTTTAGAAAAATGCAAGGCCACCTTTTCAATCAACGGGTCCGCCATCTCGATATCGATCGGCTTCAGGCAATAATCCAACGCGCCGTGCCTTAAAGCCTCCTGTGCGTAAGCAAACTCGGAGAAACCGCTTACAATTATGAAGGCAACGTCCAAATCTCTTGCTTTGGTCATCTTGATCAGATCAAGGCCGGAAATTTCAGGCATTCTTATATCGGTAAAAACGAGATTGGGGCGCTCTTCGCATATGAATTCAAACGCCTCATGGCTGCTTGTAAATTGGCCGATAATTTCGAACCCGTACTTCTTCCAGCTGAACGCGTTCCGTATGCCTTTGATCGCCCACGGTTCATCATCTACAATAATAACCCTATACATAAAGCACCCCCTGATGGCTCTTCACGTCGCCTGGCATTGGCGCAATAACCGCTCCGCTCAAATCATAGAAGCCGATGAACGGCGTCAACGGCTTGTATGATTGCTGATACGGCTTTTTTTATTTATTGGCTTCTTGCATGGCCCGGTAGATCTGCACGCTTTCGTCCATCACCGCTTGCCCGCCCGCTGCCATATATTCCTGAACCAGCGAATCGTATAGCCCGTCGAATTCCGAAGGCTTGCATACGATCAGCTTATCCGTCATCTGTTTGTTCAAATCGCCAAGCGTTTTGCCGAACTTGATATTGGCTTCGTTCGGCGTATCGAAGAAGAAGCCGGTATACGAGTCCGTCGTGTTGATTTTGTAGGATTGCTCCGCAATCTCTTCGAGCCCCGGAGCCGTTGCAGCCAATGCCTTGATGTTCTTCTCTTGATCGCCAAGCTCCACGCCGTTAACAACCAACGTATAATCAAGATTCAGGGCGCTCGTTTGCATATTGTCCCCTGTTTGGTTAATAACCTGCGGAATACCGTTCACCATCTTGTGATTGACCCCTTCCTCGCCGTACTGCAGGAAGAACAACACTTCAGGATTGGACATCCAGTTCAAGTATTTCATGGCCAGTTCCGCGTTTTTACTGCTTTTAGGGATAAACACGTTGATGCCGTTTTCGTTATACGCGATTTTCTTGTACTTCCCTTCGTCGTTCTTGAATGCGTCAATGGGAACGAAGACGGCCTCCGGCACGTTTGCTCTTAACGGCTCGCTTATGTTTTGTCTGAGCGGATAATCCCAGTTTGCGCTGAAGAATCCGACTTTGCCGTTCGTAACGTCGGCATCCGCTTGCTGCGCGGTTTTGTCCAGCGCAAAATCCGGGCTGATTAATCCTTCATTATAGAGCTTGTTAAGGAACTTTAGCGCTTCCTTGTTTCCAGGTTTCAGCCAGTTCGGCATCGTGACGAATTCTTCTTCCGATTGCTCCTCCCAGAACGACTCCGATAAATTTCCGTAGCCATAGTTCATGCCGGTCGCTGCCACTCCCCAAGGAATGACGCCATCTACTCCGCCGGGATTTTTATCTCGGAATGCGATTAAAGCTTCATACAGTTCTTCTCTCGTAGTCGGAACCGGCAAGCCCAGCTTATCCAGCCAATCCTTTCTGATGAACGATCCGATCCATGCCAGCGAAGTACGCTTGGCAGGTATCGCCATTAGTTTCCCGTTGTAACGGCCGTAAGTAAGCACGGTTTCGCCAAGATAGTTTTTCAAATCCTGGCCGTGCTCCTCCAACAAATCATCGAGCTGCATAATGCCGTTTGATTTGGCGTATCTCGATACGGTTGCGCCGTCGTAAGTAAACGAAATATCGGGCGCCTCGCCTGCAGCCATTAAGACATTGAGCTTATCAATTTCCTGCGATCTTGGCACGGGAACGAATTTTACGATCGCATTGTTCGCTTTCCCGAAATTTTCGTTGATATATCTCGTCCATGTATTATCGTTCAAATCCGGCTGGCCCTGAATGCCCCGGTCAAAAATTTCGACCGTCAGCGTAACCGGATCGCCCGAAGGCGCAGCCCCTGGCGTCGACGATTCTCCCGTTGCCGGGCTTTCCTTCGGATCGTTCGTATTTTGGCCGCTGCATGCCGCTAACGCGCTTGTCAATAGCGTCAAAGCCATGAATGAAACCAACGTTTTCTTCGTTTTAATTATAAACCTCTCCCTTTTCGATTCATACTTATCCGCATTAAAGCCTTGTCCTTCTCATAAAGCCTCATCATTGAACAATATCGCATGTTACCAAGAAGAGCATCCCCCCTTTCAGTAAACGGGCCCGCGATTAACCTTTAATAGCCCCCAGCATTAATCCGTCAACAAAATACTTTTGAAGCTTGGGGTAAACGACCAGGATCGGAACGGTCGCAAAGACGACACTCGCGGCTTTCAAGGCCTCGGGCACGATTGTGACGCCAAAGCTGCCTTCGCCTTGCTGCTGGTTATCTAACTGCTGGCTCTCCGTAATGATTTGGTACAGCTTTAATTGGATCGGGTACAGGTTCTTGTCCGTTATATAAAATAGCGCGTCCTGGAAACCGTTCCACCTGTCAACCGCGTAAAAGAGGCTTAAGGTTGCTATAGCGGGCATCGATAGCGGAAGGACGATTCGCGCTAATATTCCCAGATCGCTGCAGCCGTCTATAGACGCCGATTCTTCCAGGCTTTCCGGAAGCGAGGAGAAAAAGGTTTTTAGGATGATCAGATAGAACACGCTCATCGCGCCGGGCAAGATCAAGCTCCAGATCGAATTCATCAATCCCAGATTTTTCACCAGAATATAGTCGGGGATTATGCCTCCGCTAAAGTACATCGTAAAAATCATGATCGTTAAAATAAAGCTTCTTCCCTTTAACCGCTTCTTTGTAAGCGGATACGCGGCGCAAATCGTAAAGAACATGCAGCTGAGCGTGAATATCGTCGTAAGCACGATCGTGAACCCGAGAGAATAGATCATATCCATATCGCTTAAAATCGTCCGATACGTTTCCAGCGTGAATTCTACCGGCCAAAGAGAGACCTTCTGCGAGATGATCGCATTATTCGAACTGAAGGAAAGCGCTATGATATACAAGAACGGAACAAGACAAGAAAGCGCAACGACGCTAATGATTGCTATGATTAAAGTATCCGCGTAACTCGTTTTTCCTCTTCTGCTCAACAAAACCCACGCTCCTCACCAAATTCCTTGCCCGACGATTTTCTTGGAAATATAGTTTGCCGCCACCAGAAACACTAACCCTACGACCGATTGAAATAATCCGACCGCCGTGGCCTGCGAGAAATCGCCCGCCCCGATCCCGATCCGATAGACATAGGTGCTGATGACATCGGAGTACTCGCTTACCAGGGAATTCCCCAGAACATACGGCCGATCGAACCCGATCGAAACCATCCTGCCGATTTGCAAAATAAGCAAAATCATAATGGTTGGCCGAATGCCCGGCAGCGTAATATGCCAAATTTTTCGAAGCCTGCTGGCCCCGTCGATATCCGCAGCCTCATACAGCTCCTTGTTAATTCCGACTAATGCCGCTAAATAGATGATAGTGCCCCAACCTACGCTTTGCCACACCCCGACCAGCACGTACATGACAATCCAGTTTTCCTTCCGGGAAAGGAACTCGATTTTAGAAAGGCCGAGGCCGGCCAGAAGGCTGTTCGCCAGGCCTCCCGTAGAAAACAAAAGATAGACCATGCCTCCGATAATGACCCAAGACAAGAAATGCGGTAAGTATAAAATCGACTGCGCGACTTTTTTAAATCGTGCATGCCAGATTTCATTCAACAAAATAGCCAGTATGATCGGCGCCGGGAACCCTATCGCCAAATCCAGCAAGTTTAAGACGAGCGTATTTTTAAGCGCGCGGTAAAAACTGTTTTGTTCAAAAATAAATTTGAAGACGTCTAGCCCAACCCACTCGCTGCCGCCGATTCCCTGAAAAAGGTTATAATCCTGAAAAGCCATCAATACGCCATAGATCGGGGCATATCTAAATATCGCTAAATACGCCAATGGCAACAGTAAAAGTAAATACAGTAGAAAATCTTTTTTCAAGTAATACATGAAATTGTTCTTTCTGTTCAGCTGGATCCTGTTATTTGGACTGTTTATAACCGCTTTCATTTTAATCATCCTCAATTAAAGGGTTTTGACGAAATATCCGTCCGCAGGGCGGCTTGCGCTTATAAGGCCAAGGAGGTATCTCGTGTAAGTAATTGTACGCTCGAGACTCCGTTATAAAAATGTACTTTCTTAAAATAATTTTTGTAATAACTTAAGTCAGTACTAGCACCGCCCTATAAGCCCAACCACAAAAAAGACAGAATGATCGCCCGATCATCCTGTCTTTCTTTTGCTTCCTATTTGACTTAAAACCCGGGTGGCCGACTTACCGGTGCATGCTTGCCTTCTCGGACCACTCCCGTTCCCAGCGCGCCTCGATCCCCTCACGCCAGCGCAGCGCCTTCGACGAAAGCTCCTCTACCAGCTCGGGATGCGCGGCGCGCTCATTCACCCGCTCTCCCGGATCGGCGGCCACATTGGCCAGGTGTACGTCATCCCCGGCGGGCGCGCCTTCCTCCAGCTGGCCGTTCAGCACGAGCTTCCAATCGCCGCGGCGGACCGCCGTCTGCTTGCCCAGCTCCCAGTACAGCTCGCGTTCCGGCAGCGCTTCTCCCCGAGAGAGCAGAGGCAGCAGATCCACGCCGTCGCATTCCCGGCCTTCCATGCCGCCCCCCGCCGCGCGGAGAATCGTAGGCAGGACGTCGACGGCACAGCACGGCTCGGAAATCGTCTGGCCCGCGGGTATCTTCGCCGGCCAGTTCCAAATGCCCGGCACGCGTATCCCGCCTTCGTACAGACTGAATTTGTGGCCCTTCAGCATGCCGGCCGAACCGCCGTAGTACGGATCCTCCGTACCGTCGAGCCAGTTGCGCGACTCGCGCGACGGGCCGTTGTCGCTCTGGTAGAAGATGCACGTGTTGTCCCGCACTCCTTGCCGCTCCAGCTCCGCCACGATCTCGCCGACCCCGTCGTCGACGGCGCTGAGCATCGCCGCCATTATGCGGCGGTCCCAAGGCAGATGCGCGAAGCGATCCGTGTACTTGCTCGGGGCATGCATCGGATAATGCGGCGCGTTGTAGGCCACGTACAGGAAGAACGGCTGATCCTCGTTTGCGATGGCCCGAATATGCCCTACCGCACGCCGCGTCACCAGATCGGTGAAGTATTCCCCGTCCTCATGCACTTCCCGTCCGTTATGCCAGAGGTCGTGAAGCGGGTTATGCGGGCTGCCCCAATAAAAAATATGCGAATAATAGTCGATGCAGCCGGCCATGAAACCGAACGTTTCGTCGAAGCCATGCTGCTCCGGGCGGCAATCGTCCCGAACGCCGAGATGCCATTTGCCGAACAGGCCGGTCGAATAACCGAGCTTCTTCAGCTCCGAAGACAGCGTGGGGACCTTCGTCATCAACCCGCTGGTCTGCCTTCTGCCGCCCAGAATCGAGCGCACGCCGGCGTTGCCCGGATATCTGCCGCTCAGCAGGGATGCCCGGGACGGCGAGCAGACGGCGCTGGCCGCGTACCAGTCGGTGAACCGGGCGCCGCCGGCCGCCAAGCGGTCGATATGCGGCGTCCTCACATCCGTTGATCCCATGCATGACAAGTCTCCATAGCCCTGATCATCCGTCATAAACACGATGACGTTCGGCCTTCTTTCCTTCATACCGCGCACTCTCCTTCTTTAAGTCAATCGCTAACCGCTATAGCGTTCGTACGCTTGCCGATAAGCGTCCATATACTGCTCGAGCCCCATGCGTCCCAACGTTTGAATGTAATTGTCCCACTCGGAGAAGGAAGCGGCGCCCGTAATGAACCGCACCGTCATTTCATTGACGTAGGTGGTCAAGTCGTTGCCGATCGATGCCAGCAGAGCCGATTCTTCATCGGTGTGCGTGAAGGCCGGCCACACTTCATCCGGGAAATAGTCGCTTACTTTCTCCGTGCCTGCCAGAGCCGAAGGGTAGCTGGCGCCGCCTTTGGAGAACTTCTCGGTCTGCATCGTCGGCTGACCCGAGCCCGGCCAAGCGAGATATTGACCCACGGCTTCGTCCAGCGTTAAGCCGTTCGGATTTTTGGTGATCTCCTCGACATACTCGTACTGATCGTTGCCAACCGTTCGGAAAGTCTCGCCCTCCACGCCCATGAAGAACAGCTTCATCCCTTCCTCGGAATACCAATAATCGGCCCATTTCATCGTTTCTTCCGGATACGGATTGACGCTCGTAATGACAAATGCGCCCGAGACGCGCATCGTCGGGTTGACGCCGGCGATGAGCTGATCCCCGTGAGGCCCGACGAGCGCGTTCATCCCGGCAAAATCGTCCTTCGTCGTCTGACCGATCGGCACCGGATTGACAAAGACGAAGCTGCCCACCGTGTCCGCCTCGCCTTTGGCCGTCATCTTCGCGTTGTTCATCGTAAAGATCTCTTCGTCGAGCAGCTTCTCTTTGTAGAGTCGCGCCATGAACGCCAGCAGCTCCTTATACCGGGCGTCCGCCGGGATGAACCGAAGCGATTGCTTCTCTTCGTCCATATCGACGTACGGGTGGGCGCTGCCGCGATTGCCGAGGCCCCAGAATCCGCGAAGCGCGTGCGAAATCGAATCGATGCTAGGCGCGGTCAAAGGCACCTCATCCATCTGGCCGTTGCCGTTCGCGTCCTTGTCCCTGAACGCTTTCAGCAGCTCGTAGAACTCCTCCGTCGTAGTCGGCTCGGCGGCACCGATTTTGTTCATCCACTTCTCGTTCAGAAACAGCTTGGACCCGTAATTCGCCGACGGAAAATCGTTAATGAACGGGAGCGAATAAATATTGCCGTCCGGCTGCGTAATGCCTTCCTTGACCTCCGGATACTGCTCGAAGATCCTCTTCAAGTTCGGCGCGTGCTCCTCGATCAGATCGTTAAGCGGGATGAAGACGCCGTCCGCTCCGTATTTCACCAGATCGGAGTTCTGCAATTGCGCGCGGAAGATCGCATCCGGCACGTCCCCGCTGGCCAGCAAAATATTCCGCTTCTCCACGAAGCTGGTATCCGGCACCTGTTCCCAATTGACGTGGATGCCCGATTTCGCTTCATATTCCTTCCACACCATCATATTATCAAAATCCGCATAAACCGGCGATACGGAAGTAAGCATCCGCAGCGAAATCGGACGGTCGCCGCCCTCTCCGTCGTTGCTTGCCTCCGGATTGCCCGAATCGGAAGCGCATGCCGTCATGGCCAGCACCATCGCTGCCGCGGTCGCGCCGGAGACGATTAACTTGAGCTTTTTCATCGTTCTGCCCCCCTGTTTATTCATTGATCCCGCATCTTATCCTTTGATCGCCCCGATCATCACGCCTTGAACAAAGTAGCGCTGCAAGAGCGGATAGAGCGCCAGTACGGGCAAGCTCGTCACGACGATGAGCGCATACTTGATGCTCTCGCCCATCAGCTGCTGCTGAACCGCCGATTCGTCGGCCAGGTTCATCATATCCTGCATCTGGCTGTTGATGAGAATGTCCCGCATGATGAGCTGTAGCGGGTATTTGCTTTGATCGGAGAGATAGATCAGGCCGTTGAAGAACGAATTCCAGTGAAACACGCCGTAAAATAACGTCATCACCGCCATGATCGGCAGCGATAACGGCAAGACAACGGACCAAAGCGTACGAATCTGCGAGCTGCCGTCGATAACCGCCGCTTCGTGAAGCTCCTGGGGGATATTCTCGAAAAACGTCCGCATGACGATCAAATGAAAGACGGATATCGCGCCCGGCAGCACCATGGCCCAATACGTATTGATAATGCCGATCGATTTGACCACCATATAAGTCGGGATCAGACCGCCGTTGAAAAACATCGTCATCAAAATAACGAGCATGATGACTTTGCGTCCTTGGAGGTTCGGCCGGGACAGCGGGTAAGCCCCCATCGTCGTCATCGCCAGATTGATGAGCGTCCCCGTCGAGGCGTAAAGCAGCGTATTCATGAATCCGCCCAGCACCTCGCCGTCCCGGAACACGCGGGCGTAAGCCTGTAACGTCATGTCTTTCGGAAAGAGCAATACCTCGCCGCGGATGACCAATAACGGATTGCTGATCGATGCGCTGAGCACGAATACGAGCGGGTAAAGCACGACGATCAGGATCAGGCTCAAAATGACGGTGTTGAGCGTATCGAAGATTTTATCGTTCCTGGTCTTATGAATCATCTTTTCTGCCCTCCCTTCCTACCACAGGCTGTTCCCGCTGACCCTGCGCGCGGTCAGATTGACGGCGACCAGCAGAATAAGATTGACGATCGAGTTGAACAGTCCCACCGCGGCGGCGAAGCTGTATTGCGCGCCCAGGATGCCGCTGCGGTACACGTACGTGGCGAACACGTCCGATGAGGCGATGTTCAAGTCGTTCTGCATAAGAAAGATTTTCTCGAAGCCGACATTCATGATCGAGCCGATATTCAGAATCAGAAGAATGACGATCGTGGACGAGATGCCCGGCAGATTAATATGCCAGATGCGCTGCAGCCGGCTCGCCCCGTCGATAGCCGCCGCCTCGTGCATCTGCGGATCGATGGCGGTAAGCGCCGCGATGTAGATGATCGAGCTCCATCCGGCATTCTGCCACACATGCGAGCCGACAAACAGCGTTTTGAACCACCCGGGCTCGGTCATGAACGAGATCCTCTCGAAGCCCATAAACGAAAGCAAGTGGTTGACGACACCGGTCGTCGGCGACAGAAAGGTCGCGAGCATGCCGACCATCACGACGACCGACAGAAAGTGGGGCGCATACGTGACCGTCTGCACCGCTTTTTTGAATCGTTTGCCGCCGACCTCATGAATCATGAGCGCCAGGATGATCGGCACGGGAAACGCCACGGCAAGCTCATACAAGCTGATCCCGATCGTATTCAGCAGCAGCCGCATGAAGTAAAAAGAATGGAAAAACCGCTCGAAATGCTCGAACCCGACCCATTCGCTCCCCAAAATCCCTTTCATCGCCGAAAACCGCTTGAACGCGATCTGGACCCCGTACATCGGCCAATAATGAAAGACGCCGAAGAATAGAAGAACGGGAACCAACATGAGGTAGAGCTGGAAGTTCGGGATGACTTTCTTCAACTGGATTCCTCCTCTCTTATCGCCCTTCCCGCGGCAATGTTCTTATCGGAGCGGCCATGTGCTTCGCTCATCCGCCTGCCGTTTCCTAAGCCTACCCGCCGGCTTCCCGCCCTGTAAACAAGCAGCTCTGAGAGGGCGTGCAAATTTTGACCTGCCGTACCGTGCTTATTTTTTATTGCCGTGCAATGCTTTCCCCGCGCCGGGAGAGCGCCCGCGGACGGCTTACCCGAGTCTGCTGATGCTCCTGTATTTGATCGGAGACACGCCTTCCTGCTTTCTGAATTTGCGGCGGAAATTAGCCTCGTCCACGTATCCCGAACGCTCGATGACTTCGCCGATTTTGAGATCGGTCGTGCGCAGCAATTCCTTTGCTTTATCCATCCGCAGCTTGTCGATGTATTGCATCAAGGAGAACCCCGTATGATTTTTGAAGAAGCGCGTCGCGTAGGATGGCGACAGCCCCGCCTCGTCGGCAACCGTCTCCAGCGACACCCCGCAGTCCGTATAACGCTGATGGACCCATTGCATCAACTGCTCGAGCAGGGCCGAATGCTTGCTTTCCTTGCTGTTCTCCGCATATTCGCACAAGCTTGCGCATAGGTTGGTCAACTGGCGTTCAATATCGTTTAACTGCTCGTTTGCCGACTGCCAGAATTGCCGCAGCGCTTCCTTCTCCTGCCGAATCCACTCCTCGTCCGCATCGCCCAGGCTTCGCGCGATCTCCATTCCTATACGCTTCCATACTTCTCTGGAGGAGCGCGGAACGACGCATTGCTCCCTCATCGCGGAAGCGATCTCGCCGATCGCCTGCGCCGCCTCGGCGGAATGGCCTTCCTTGATCGCGAGCAGCAAGCGATTCTCGCTAGGAAACGGATGGTGATAAGGGCGATCCGCCAGCGGCTTAACGGATGCGTAGGTCATCACATGGCCCGGGCCCTCGTAATAACGATATTGCGCCGCTTCCTCCGCTTCTTTCAACGATTGCCCCACCTTTGAACGGTCATCGACTACCGAGCCGATCCCGGCGGTGACCGAATAACGAAAATAGCGGGCGTATACATCGATAATTTGCCCTGCGAGCACCTCAAGCTCATGCTGCACGCCATGACCGGGTTCGAGGTTGAGCACAAGAGCGACCGAGCCGGGCTCGGACAATTGCAGCGTATAGCGCCCGCCCAGCCGTTCCGCCAATTCCTCGGCAATATTCATCAAGGCGAAGATTTGCGCTTCCAGCTGCGACTGCGAATTCATGCGCATCAGCCGGGATGAATTGTCAATCCGGAGCAGCATAACGGCGTAGGAAGGGTGAAGAAGCAAAAAGCGCGGATCGTCGAGCATCTGCGCCGTTTCCTTCCGCTTGCTTTCTTCTCCTCGTATCATCGAGAGCACATACTGCTCCTTCAGCAGCCGGCTGCCTTGCTTCATCCGGGAATAGAGAGAGCTGTTCTCCCTCGTCAATTCGTGGAAGGCTTTGGCCACGATCGAATATTCATCGCTAGTCGCCCTTGCAGACGTAGGCGGCTCATCCCCGGCACGGACACGGAAGAGCCCCGGCGCAGGCGCCGCCGTCATCCGCAAGGGAGCTCCTTCGGATTTCACCGTACTCGCGAGCAAGCGCCACGGCCGGTAATTTTGTCTGGCGAACATATAGGAAAGAAGCAGGCCGAATACAAAAATGCCCAGCACGGAAAGGACATACAGCCTTGTGATCGACCGGGTTTCCTTCAGGAACTGCCCTTTGGGCATAACCAGCACGTACGTCCAGCCGTTCGCTTCCGAAGTGAAGCGAAGCCGGGAAACCGAGGACGCATCCGGCTGCTTCCCGTCTACGGCATTCGCATCGTTCGTCACCAATTCGAGCCATTGCTCCTGACGGCCGGGCGGGCGGCCGAATCCCGTGGACGTAATGAGACGATTGTCCCGATCCAGCATATAGAAATACCCGTCATACCCTTGCAGCACCCGGTGAATCATCGACGTGAAATGCTGTTCCCGAATGACGAAGGTCGCAAATCGCAGCTCTTCGCCGCGCGATCCCGGAAACGGGTACGCATACAACAAAAAAGGACTGACCGAGCCATAAGCATGGGTCCGGCGGGATACGATAAGCGGCTCCTTGCTGTCCTTCACATGTTCTTCAATCATTGCCGCATAAGGCTGCCCGAACGCGTACGATTGCAGAAAAGAAGCATAATCGTACGTGCCGTTGGAGCTGATCGTTTGTATCGCTTCCTCGCCGCCGTAGCCGACGGCCATATCGTAAATAAAAGAAGAGCTGGTCGCGTACATGCGCATCTGCTTC
This sequence comes from Paenibacillus arenilitoris, assembly GCF_014705655.1. Classification (GTDB taxonomy): domain Bacteria; phylum Bacillota; class Bacilli; order Paenibacillales; family Paenibacillaceae; genus Pristimantibacillus; species Pristimantibacillus arenilitoris. The sequence continues at coordinate 54,994 of NZ_JACXIY010000034.1, forward strand.
AAAGCTTGATAGCTTTCGTATCCGCCCTGGGCGAGCGCGTACGGATTCAGCTGCGGATTCATCGGGATCTGCAGGGCGATGCGTTCCATCTCCTGCAAGTAGGCTTCCGACTTCAGCTTGACCTCGGCCAATATGGAAGCACTTACGGAATCGGCGTTGCGTTGCAGCAAATCGGATAGTCGGCCATAAGCCAGACTTCCTGCCGCCAATAGGATGATAAGCATTAACAGCATGTAGGAAATCAAATACTTGTAAAACCGACTCGACAGCTTCGTCTTCATAGATGGCCCCCTCTTTCCGGCTATTTTCGTCTCTCCAAGCAAACAAGCCCATTCAGATTATCCAACATCTTACCATACAATGCCGAACGGATGACCGTGCTAATTTTGCCAGGGGGTGCTTTTTGGGGTTATAAAGGACATTTACGGGGATAGCAACGAAAAAAGCCGACACTGATGAAGGATCAGCGTCAGCTTATAGCTCAAGCGTTACAGCCACCAAATCAGCGGCACGCAAAAAAGAGGCGTAATCGACAGCGCCATTGTATGTGCCATTCGCGGGATTCGCAGCCTCCAATCTTTTCCCTCTAAACTAAACGCCCATGTCCCGCAAACGGATAGTCGATCGTAATGCGTCCCGCCTGGCAATCGCCAATGCCGCTGTACAGATCGGCCTTGCCGTCCGGACGCATCACGATGCCCGAAGCAAAGACGCAGTCGACCAAATACGGCATCTTGGCCGGCCCCGGCGGGTAGCAGGAACGGCTTCCAATGAGATGAAGGTCCGAGGACTCCCGGGTGATGGGATCGAAGACGAAGGCCATGTTCAAATACACCCTCAATTCCCCGCCGTTCTCGTCCTTATCCCGGTAGCTAATGTGGCCGATAATGCCGATCTTGCCGCTATCCAGCAGATATGCCTGGTTGACGCCTCCCCATTCGCCTTCCCCGAAGATGCCGTGAATGTATGGCGCTTTCTCGATGACGTCCGCCGTCAGCTCATCCAGGCTGTCAATGACCGTGAAGCCGATCATCGATTCGCTTCCGTATTTGCTTCTCATCTCCGCGCCGCGCGGACGCGAGAAGACGCCGATCTTGCCGTCCGGAAGCGGAACAAGGCGGATATCCTTCATTTTGTTAGGACCGGTCGTGAAGTAGTACAAATCGTGGAGGTCGGTGCCCCGGTAGAAATAGCCGAAAAACGTGCTGTATTTGCCGCGCTCATATTGCACATGCGTCCCGCCCATGACAAGCTCGTCGCCGATCTCGGTAATGTACGGGTCCTCCAGCGTGTAGATCATGCTGTCCTTCACCACGGTCCATTCATCCCGTCCCGTCTCCTCGAACAGGCGGACCCAAGAGCGGGCCCACTCTTCGCGGCGCTCCACCCGCCCGAACAAATAGCGCTTCCCGTCCCGCATGAACGGAATCGAAATATTGTAGACATCGAAACCGTCCACGCCGTGAAAGACTAGCGTCGCGCTTTCATAGATCTTTTTTGCCGCTTCGAATTCAAGTCTTCGTTTCTTCAGGGTCACCATTCTCCACGCCTTCCTTTTGATTATTTCTGAGCGTCCAGGTATTCCTGGAATTGCTTCTGATATTCCGCCACGACCTTATCCAGACCGGCCTTCCGCATCTTCTCGAGCGCAGCCGGGAACGCTTTGTCGTATTCTTGAACGCCCATATAAATCGGAGTGATGCTCGCCGAAGCTTCCGACAAAATGTTGGTATACTCGGTTCTTACGTTCGTCGGGTCGAAAACAAAGTTCGCCGCGATGCTGTTGACCGCATTCGGATTTGGCTCGAACAACACTTTGTTGTTGTCGGGAATGCTGCTCTCCAGGTCGAAACGCATGAAGTTGACGTTGCCGTTCTGCGAATCGGAGCCTCTGTATCTCGAGTTGTTGTTGTTCTCCGGATCCCGGATCGGCTTAAAGCCCTTCTCGCCGTCCTCGGTATAGTGCGTGCCCTCGATTCCATATAGTGCCAGATCGTAATTCTCTTGACTGGCCAGCATCCAATCCATGAATTTGACCGCCGCTTCCGGATGCTTGCTGTTCACCGGCACGGCATTTCCGTTCTTGAAGGTGAGCGGGCGCAAATATTGCTTCTCCGGGTTGAACCATACGACGCCGATATCGTCTACCGTAGCTTCCGGATTGTACTTCTTGAGTCCGTTCAAGCTTCCTCCGGTTCCGAGGCGGACGAACCATTCTCCGCTTTCCATCTGCGCGTCGACCTGCTCCTGCTTCATGACCAGAATATCGGGATTGGTAAGTCCCTTCGTATACAGCTCGCGCATGAAGGAGGCGTCCTTCTTGAACTCCTCGGTCTCGATCCAGGACTTGGCCTCGCCGTTCTGATTCACGTAGAAGAACTTATCCCTGACCGTGAACGGGAACGTATCGTATGTCCGGTGCAGGATGGACGTATGCAGGGAGATCGGGTCGAAGTCCGCCCGCGTGCCCAGATACGGCTTGTTGCTTCCCTTCCAGTTCTTCATGACCGTCTCCCAGGCGCCGATCAATTCGGCCGGAGTCGTCGGCTCTTCGAGATTGTTCTCGCGGAGAATGTCGCGGCGAATGTTGAACTGGCCTTCGCTCGCCATTTCCACCCAATAAGAAGGAACGGCATAATACTTGCCATCGATTTTGGCCCCGTCGAAAATATCGTCCGGAATATGCTTCTTCAGATTTTCTCCGTACGTTTCGATCGCATCCGAGATGTCCGCCAACGCGCCGCGATTATAGTAGCTGGAGAACGGCGTGCGGTCCTGCATGACGTGGAACAGGTCGAATTCTTCGCCCGTGGACAGCATCAGGTTCAGCTTCTGATCCCACGCGTCCCACGGAATATAGACTTTCTCCACCTCGACGCCGACGCCGTCCGCGGCCAGCTTCTCGTTAACCTTCCGGAACACTTCCTTGTAATCCTTCGGCTCCGTGCCGGGAACCAAATATTTGATTTTGACCGTCTCGGCGGACTTGTCGTTATGGACGGAAGCGTTGTTTCCTTCATCCGCCGTTCCATCCGAATTCGAGTCCTTGCCGCATCCAATCAATGTCGTTAGGGCGAGTACCGCGGCTAATAAAAAGGCGTAACTCTTTTTCATAATAAATCATGACCTCCTTATATATGGCTTTTATTTATGTTAACCCCGAAGGGATGACATCAGCCTTTGACCGAACCGATGACCAGGCCTTTCACGAAGTACTTCTGCAAATACGGATAGAGGAAGACGATCGGCCCGATCGTCACGATCGCCGTCGCCATCTTGACCGATTCCGAAGGAAGCGTCATTTCGCTTGTTCCGGCCAGCATCGTCATCTCGTTCAGCATGCTGATCTCCGATTGCAGCTGCAGCAGCATGAATTGAAGCGGGTACAAATCCTTGCTGTCGATAAGCATGATCGCGTTCCACCAGTTGTTCCAGTAATCCAGCCCGTAGAAGAGCGCGATCGTCGCCAGAACGGGCATGCACAGCGGCAGATAGATCCGGAACGCAATCGTAATATCATTGGCGCCGTCGATGGTCGCCGACTCTCTCAGCGAATCGGGTACGCCGTTCATGAAGTTGCGCACCAGAAACAGGTTGAACGGGCTGAACAGAAGCGACGGAATAATGAGCGCCAGAATGTTGTCGGTCAGACCGAGCGCGCGGTTCATCAAATACCAAGGTACGATCCCGGCGGAAAAGATCATCGTAATGAAAAAATAGAGCGCCAGCAGGTTACGGTGCTTCACCTGTTTGTTCGCCAGCGTATAGCCGGCCATGGAGGTCACCAAAACCGCCAGAAGCGTGCCGACGATCGTGACGAAGATGGAAATGCCATAACTCTGCATCACCTGGGAGCCGCCCGTAAAAATCAGTTTATACGCATACAAGGAAAATTTCTCGGGAAAAAGACTGTAGCCGTTCTTCAATACGGCGTCCTCGTCCGTGATCGAGATCATCAGCACGAGCAGCATCGGAACAAGGCAAACCGCCGAATAAATCGCGATCAGGGTATACATGACCGTCTTGCCGAGGGAAAACTTCTTCATTACGATTCCTCCTGAAACCTTGCTTCGGCAGGCTTATGCCGGGGCGGGATTTTAATACAAAGCGCCGTCTCTGAAAAATTTGCGCGTAATCGCATTCGTGCCGAAGACGAGAATGAATCCGACGACGGATTGGAACAGCCCGACGGCCATCGCTTCGGAAGGATCGCCGATCTGACGCAGCGAGCGGAACACATACGTATCGATGATGTCCGTGGTCGAATACAAGGTGCCGTTGTCGCCGACCAAGGCATAGATCATGCCGAAATCGCCGTACATGATTTTGCCGATCGAGAGCAGCGTCAGAATGATGACCGTTGGCATCATGAGAGGAAGAGTGATGCGCATGCACATCTGCCATCGGCCCGCCCCATCGATCTCGGCCGCCTCATACAGCGTTTCGTCGATGCCGGTAATGGTCGCCAAATAAATGACGGCGCTCATCCCCGCTCCCTTCCATACATGCATCAGCGTGAGGATCGCGGGCCACACCTCCGGCTCCGTGTACCAGTTGACGGAGGCGATGCCGAGCTTATTCAGCCATTGGTTGACAAGTCCCATGTCCATCGAGAAGAACGCGTACAACACGTAGCTGACCACGATCCAGGAAATAAAATGAGGGAACAGCATGAACGATTGGCTGACCTTCACGAAGAGCTTCTTGCGCAGCTCGTTCAACACGAGTGAAATCGCGAGAGCCATCAGCGTGCCAAAGACAATGAATAGCAAATTCAGGAAAATGGTATTAAAGGTGACGGTCAACGCCTTGTAGGAGCGGAAAAAAAACTCGAAGTTCTGAAACCCCACCCATTCGCTATTGAATATGCCCTTTGTATAATTGAAGCGTTGAAAAGCAATGACCATATACGGATAGGTCATATACCCGAAGATAAAAGTGTATACCATCGCCGGAAGGACCAGCAGGTAAGACGTTCCGTTCTTGCGGATGTCCGAGAACATGCCGAATGCCAGTCGCTGTCTCTTTTCCAAATTCTTATCCTCCTTAAAGTTTTGCGAGCATTGCTTCACGAATCGGCTTCGAGCAAAACTCGCTTCGAAAGCATAGGCTTAGTTTTGTGAGCGCTGCTTCCTGTATCGGCTTCGTACAAAACTCGCTTCGAAAGCATAGGCTTAGTTTTGCGAGCATTGCTTCCCAAATCGGCTTCGAGCAAAACTCGCTTCGGAAGCATGGGCTTAGCGAACATGTCTTGGCTGCGTTGCCGCTTGCCTTAACTCTATATCAGCGGGCAGGCGCTGCCAATTTTAAATACCGGATTTCGCTTTCGCGATTCGATTAAAGGGCTTTCAAATATCCGAACTGCTTTTCGTTTTTAAGGAATGGCGTATCTTTTTAAGCGGCTTTATTCTATATTGAAGAAATGACACCAGCTGCATCGGAGGAATCCACATGCGCATCACCATGAATCGGCTAGTTCGGTATAAGGCATTCCAGAAGCTCACGATTTCCTATTTTCTGCTCATTCTTCTCACGGTCAGTCTGCTGTCCACCTATCTCTTTTATTTTTTCTCCAAGAGCGCGATCAAAGAAATCGATCGCAATTCCAAAGCGATGCTGTCCCAAATCAGCTACGCATCCGACGTCGTCTATAACCAAGCGATGACGATCGGCAATTCCCTGCTTACGCAGCCGGAGATTACGTCCTTCCTGAATGACACGGAGGAGGATAAGACGAGGAATTACCATGTCTTTCATCAATTGACCCAGATACAAAGCGCGTATCCGTACATCTACAGCATCGGGATCTATCGGCCGTCCACGAACACGGTAGTCGATACGGCGGGGCTGCCGTTCGATTCCTCGCTCTACGCGATCAGCGCCAAGCAATATATGGAGTTTTACCCGCGGAGTCTGACCGTTCCCAACCGAAATAACGATGCCCCGATGCAGTTCCTGACCTTTCTGCTGTACCCGAACTATTCGCTGCGATCCGCGAGCAACCCGCTCATCTACATCAACGTGGAGGAGCAGTCCATCCTGACGACGATCCGCAAAATCGGCAAATCGGACTCGGCCAACAACGTGTTCGTCATCAACAAGGAGGGCAAGGTGCTGTCTCACACGGATTCGAATCTGTTTCTGGACGATTTGTCCGGCACGCCGTACGTGCAGCGGATTTTGAGCCAGGAGGAGACGGAGAACAGCTTCACGGCAACGATTCATAACGAGAAGCATCTGATTGCCTATGTGAAGTCCGAGGAAATGGACTGGTATTTTGTAAGCGTTACCCCTTACTCCGGTCTGATCTCCAACATCGATCATCTTCGCAACGTTACGCTGCTTGTGACGGGAGGGATCGTGCTGATCGGGCTGCTTGCGTCCATTTTTCTGAGCAAAAGCATTTATAGGCCGTTCTCGGCCTTGTTCGAGAAGATCATACAGAATCCAGCCGATCTAAAGTCTCCGTTCGTCGATGAATATCAGGTCATGGCGGAAATGTTCACTTCGCTGGAGGAGAGAGAGAAGTCGATGCAATTCGTGATCAACCGCTCATCGCGAACGATCCGGGAGCATTACCTGCATTCGCTGCTCAGAAGCCACTCGCCCGATACCTCCGTGCCCGAAGAACTCGTTCGGAACATCGACGAGGAGCTTGCAGCGTCTTATTTCTGCGTGATCGTGTTCAAAATCGATGATCCGGAGCCGGCAAGAGGGGGAACGGAAGGCGGACAGAAGCCGCTGCTGCGCTTCGCCCTGGGCAATATCGCCAAGGAGATGCTGGAGCCTCTCGGGGCATGCGATTACCTGATTACGGGGGAAAATGAAGCGGCGGCCATCTGCCAATATGCGTCGAACGAGCGGCCGGAGGAGCTTAAGCCCGCCCTCCGCAACGTACAGAGCTTCCTGAAGCGATACTTCAAGCTGACGGTCTCGATCGGGGTCGGCGACATCAGCTATGGCCGAAAAAACATCTCATTCTCCTATATCTCGGCCCAGCAGTATGTGAAGTATCGATTGATCTATGGCAAAGAGTCGATTCTGGATGCCCAGACGACCCGGCCGCATATTATGACAACGATCAGCTATCCGGCCGATAGCGAGAAGAAGCTGATCGAAGCCGTTCAATCCGGCAAACCGGACGCCATTCGGGAAACCACCGAACAGTTTATCGATCAAATTTCATTCGGCTCGGTCAACCAGGCGATTACGTACAGCAATCAATTAATGCTCTCCCTGCTCAAGCATTTTGATTATTTGCGGCATCTTCCGGACTCTAATTTCACGGAATATCTGGACGCGGTTACCGAGATCGAGGCGGCCGAGAACCTGGAGGAAATCGAGAGCCTCTTCATCCGATACTGCGCCAATATTTGCAGCCTGATCGAGGAGAAAAACCATTGGATGAACGCGCAGAAGCATAACATCGTCATCGAGAAGGTGCAAATCTATATGCAGGAGCATTACGCCGAACCGAATTTATCCCTTGAGCTTGTATCCAATATCGCCGGGTTGTCCCCAAGCTATCTGGGGAAGCTGTTCAAGGGATCGACCGGACAATCATTCAGTGAATATCTGAATCATATCCGACTGGAGAAGGCCAAGGCTCTCCTGACTTCGACCAACGAGACCGCCGCCAAAATCAGCGAATCGGTCGGGATGTACAATGCGGCTTACTTTTCCACGCTGTTCAAGAAAAAGTACGGCCTGTCTCCGTCGGCCTTTCGGGAGCAGGAGGCGGTGATGAGTAAGGAGGAGCGTAAGCGGAGCGGCTTCGTCGAAGTGGATTGTCGGCAAGCTGCGATTGCGCAACAGAGCCCAGAATAATAATTAAATGAGTAAGACGAAAATAGCCGAGGAAAAACAGGTAGGTGCCTGCTTCTCGCTCGGCTCGTAAATTGACTATTATTTAGGCTTTACGATGTCATTGAATGATGTTTACACAACTACTGTACAATGAATTAACGTATTAGACTGGAGTTGTTGATTTTACGCAGTTTTGAAAATCGTCAGCTTATGAGAAATAAGAATTCGACTCTACATAGACTTAATGAGAATAAAGTATTAGATAGATTGATTTAAACTGATATCTTTGTGAAAAATGGCGAATGCCTATAATATTTCATATAACTTTCTAATTTACTCATTGATTTCTCTTTATTTTCATCAAATTGCACATTACTAGTCAATAACCTACTTGATATTCTCTCCAAATCATCACAAGGCAATAAAGAATCAATTTCCATCCTTTCTCGTAATGTGAGATCAGGAATATCTATTTTATGAGGTTCATTAATGTCTCTCAAAAAGTACTCCCAATTATTTAACCCAGTTCGTTCTATAAAAGAATCCTCTTGATTATGTTCTAAAATAACACCTGTAAAAGTTAACATTTGATGGTTGGAATCAGCATAAACAAAGGAATTAACAGGAAAGAATCTTCTATTAGTCTTCCCATCTAATATCTGTTTTGATGAATATTCAATGATTTGATTTATCGCAATCGGTAACCCGGTGTTTGTCATCATGTCCGCATTAATTGTCTGCGGCATGATTCCTGACATTCTACTTTTGAGTTTATTAAATCTATCTTGATACATTTTTTCTTTATCAATTGTAGTTCGCGGCCTAACTTCCGTTTGATTCACTAAGGCATTAGGGTTTGCATTTAAGGTGATTTTTACCACATCATATACTTGAAGTTTAGATAGCAACGCTTGGAACTCCCTTATTTGCGTTCCAATTTGCCGTGGATCGGCATAATCGAGCCATACGATACTATTTCTTTCTGGGAAGAAATCAGAAATAAACTCACCACTAGATTGATTGCATAGTTCAATACAAGCTAACGGCCTATTAAATTTTTGTCGCTTATGGATGTACGTATCCTGCTCTAAACATTTAAGATCGTTAATACCTAAAAGTGAATGCACAATCTTAAAATCCTCCATATGTACGGCGCCGAAACCAATGTAACTATAATTTTGAACAGGTTGATATGCATTCAACTTCGTCAAGAACTCAATAAAAATAGAGCGATCAATTGATTTATTCCACCTTAAGTGATATGGCACCCATGCTCCGCTCATTCTTCATCAATACTCCTTAATATCTGATCAAAGCAAGCATTACCTACATCAGCTGGAGAAGTATTTGGATCCTCAAAAAGATATTCCGCAACTTTTTTAATTTCTGACAATTCACGAATAAATCTAATTTGTCTACGTGGATTTTCCACACTCGGTTTTGGTAAATTTGGAATAAATCTTTTTTCTGTACTATTATTATTTACTAATATCGGTTTCCACTTCTCTTCAGGGATATAACTTGGTATTTCAAGTACATTAATCGGCTTTGCTCGATCAGAAGTTTCTCGTTCTTTATCAGGGTCCTTTTTCCACACATTTGTGTAACTTGTAAAAATCTTCGTGCCTTCTCTCATATAATTTTTCACTTGCAGATATAGTACCGATGATGCTTCCAAGCCCCTTTTAGTAGTGGTTAGAGGTAACTTTTCCGCTTTATTTGATTTGAAAATTACAACCCCTGATATTCCAATAAACTGGTTATGAAATGCAGGGACATTCGCTTCTCCCCACCCAGTTAATATTGTCTTGTCTTTATATACTACTACTCTATCGTTACAAATAATTGTCCAACCAGAATCATCTTTGGTTCTTTTTATATCTTGGTCTTCTTCTAACTCATCTTCACTCGGTGTAGGTCGATAAAAACCAACTTCCAGTAATACACTTACATCATCAATAACCCCGCTATATACATAAGGTGAAATCCCAGTCTCCTGCTCTGTATCAAAAAGCAATTCAATTGGCATGGGTTTAACTAACACATCATTAATACTAATTTGAAAACCCTTTTTTATAATAAAACTATATTGACTTGCAATATTCTCAAACAATTGATCGATAAAGTTCGATCTCTCTTGCGAGAAAGAATTCGCAATATTTTCATATAGCTCTGTGACTGTAATTGTTGTACCAGGTTCACCGTCTGGAGTTGGAACATGTGTTAAAGGCAACTCCCATTCTGCATCATCCTCTAGCCATGTTGGTGTTATTGAAACTTCAAACGCTTTCTCTGATGTGTTAGAAGTTACATTACAATTTCTACCTATTTTAAAAATTGCTCTCTTCATACCAATTCCGTACATACCAACCGTAGGTAAATCCTTGTCTCGATCGTCACTTCTCCCCATCCTAAATGCATACTTCTCAGCTATATCAATAGGAATCCCACCGCAGTTATCCTTAATTGAGAATTGATGAGGATCAATTGTTAGTTCGGCTTTGTATCCTGAATATGGCATTTGGCCTTCTTCAGTCAACCCCATTTCTTTTCGCTTTCTCAAAACGCCATCAACACAGTTATCCAACAAATCTAATATTGCATCGGATAACTCAATGTCTCTTGTTAACATGTTTACAAAGAAAGCCTTTGCAGGAAACGCTGATATTTTTTGAACATCGCTCATTTTATCACATCCTTAAACTGTAAATAGCACTTCTCTAATTCGATTAAGTATATGTTCTGAAACGATAGGAGACACGCTATTTCCTATCTGTCTAAAGCTATGCCATTTGGTTTTGTGAAACTGAAACCAGTCCGGGAATCCTTGTAATCTTGCTGCTTCCCTTGGAGTAATCACTCTGTTCTCAGTCGGATGTATAGGCCTTACAGCTTGATACGACCCCTTGTCTTTTGCCGTACCTGCTCGAAGTGTTGGACAAAAACCATTTTGTCTTAATCTAGGAGCTTTAGAAACTTTATCAGTTTGACCTTCCTTTACACGTTCAAACCGTTTTATAACTTCTTTTGTGTGTTTTGTTCCCGTCATTCCAGATATTTCCGAATTAATAAGAAAACGTTCAATGGAGTCTGTATCTCCTATCCCTTCTGGTATGTGGCTAGAAATTAATTCACTGTAGGAGTTCTGTACCTTCTCAGTATAACTCCAATGGCCTTCATTAAAACTAACTTCCTTTGACAATCCCAATAGTGCATCCTTGACAAAAAAAGGTTTTTCCGACTTAAGGTTGAAATCAAATTTACTGACAAGAGATTTATAATTGTTTCTAATACCGATAAAAAAAACACGAGTGCGAGTGGTCGGAGCGCCTACATCTTTTGCACTAATCGTCACTGGTTGTAAAATTGTATAGTCGTTCTTAAGTAGCAAAAATGCTTGTTCCCTAATTTTATCATACTTGGAATCAAGTATGCCAAGAACATTTTCTGCTACAAAAAAGTCTGGTTGTAATTCGCTGACTAATCGGAAATAATGTATAAATAAAGAGTTCCGTGGATCGTCAACGTCTCTTCTTCCCATTGAACTGAATCCCTGGCATGGAGGACCGCCAATTATTCCAACTGGATCCCCAAGGTTTAATTTTAACTCACGCTTAAGATCTTCTCCTGTGATTCCAGAGACATCGCATTCTAAATGAACACTCTTAGGGAAGTTAATCTCATGAGTCTTAATGGCTATCGGATCAAGTTCCACTGCGCCCGCTAAAGAAAACCCCGCTTTAGCAGCCCCAAGGCTCATTCCCCCGACGCCAGCGAATAAATCAATTACTTTCAATGACAATTCCACCTTAACTTTTTCTTTTATCGTAGCACTAGCATCAAAGTTTGTCGATCGTCAAATTCTTTAGACAGTAAGGAGAGGAGTAATTATGAGCGATCACGTTTCTAAAGAAAAAAGGTCGGAAATAATGCGCTCTGTAAAATCCACTCATACTAAGCTTGAGGATCGTATCACAAAAGATTTGTGGCAGTATGGACTGCGATTTAGAAAAAACACCAAAAGTTTACCGGGAAAGCCCGACATCTCATTAAAGAAGAAAAAGAAAGTTGTTTTTATCGATTCATGCTTTTGGCATGGTTGTCCCGATCATTTCAGATTACCCAAAACGAACAAAGAGTTCTGGGAAACCAAAATTAAAAGAAATATTAAGCGAGACAAAGAAATATCAAGCCTGTATTTATCTAAGAATTGGGAGATACTCCGAGTTTGGGAACATGATATCAAATTCAATTATCCTGATGTCCTCGAGAAAATCATTAACTTTCTCAGATAATGATTTCATCAAATCAATGATCAGGGAATTATGAACTTCAATTAATTTTTACAAATAGTCTATGCATCCAGTCAATAACACTACCTCTTTGGTAATGCTTACTTTTTCGAATGAAGAGGCGCCTCTAACATCATATCGTCATTCTTAAATTGAGATGTTAACCTTAAGCGTCTATCTCCAAAGGCAGATTCCTGCGCTTTTTATAATGATGAAAAGAATTCAATCTCATTGACTGGATGCGTAAAACCTGCAAATCACCTACTTTTCTCTTGCATCACCTGCCTATGCCTCCCCCTCACCTACTCATTGTGAAAAACCGAGGAGAACAGGAATTGATCCCGCTTCTCGCTCGGCTCGTAAGATGACTATTTAGGCTTTAAGATAACTTTGTGTGATGTTTACACCACGACACTATAGCCAAGCTCTTGCCTACTCCACCGTCACGCTCTTCGCCAAATTCCTCGGTTTATCCACATCATGCTCCAGCGCCAGCGACGCGTAGTAGGAGATCAGCTGCAGAGGCACGACCGACAGGGCCGGCGACAGGAGCGGCAGCGTCTTCGGAATGACGAATAGCTCGTCGACCGATTTACCCGCCTCTTCCTCGAAGCCTTCGTTGGCCACGCCGAGCACGTGAGCGCCGCGAGCCTTCACTTCTTTAATGTTGCTAAGCGTCTTCTCGTACAGCTCCTCTTGTGTAACAAGAGCGATTACAGGGATGCTTTCCTCGATCAGCGCGAGCGTCCCGTGCTTCAGTTCGCCAGCCGCGTAAGCTTCGGAATGGATATACGAAATTTCCTTCAGCTTCAGCGAGCCTTCCTGCGCGACGGCGTAGTCGATGCCGCGGCCGATGAAGAACAGATGCTTATGATGCGAGATCGACTCCGCGACCTTCTTGAGCACGTCGGACTTCGCCAGAATGCTCTCCACCTGGTCCGGCAGCTGGTGCATGGCGGCGATCACTTCCGCGACGGCGGAAGCATTCTGCGTGCCAAGCGTGCTGGCGAGATGCAGTCCGAACAGGTAGAACGCGATCAGCTGCGACGTGTAAGCTTTGGTCGAGGCGACGGCGATTTCAAGGCCGGCCCACGTAATGAGCACGAAGTCCGCTTCGCGCGCGACCGAGCTGCCGACAACGTTCGTGATGGCCAATACTTTCGCGCCGTTACGCTGCGCTTCGCGAAGCGCAGCGAGCGTGTCGGCCGTCTCGCCCGACTGGCTCACGACGATGACGAGCGTATCCGGCGTAATGATCGGCGAACGGTAACGGTACTCGGACGCGACGTCCGTCTCTACCGGGATGCGGGCGAGCGTCTCGATGACCGTCTTGCCGACAAGACCGGCATGGAATGCCGTACCGCAAGCGACGATCTGCACTTTGCGGATCGACTTGATATAATCGGACGACATGCCGAGCTCTTTCAGATCCACAGACTTGCCGTCTTCCGACACACGGCTCATCATCGTGTCGCGATAGGCCTTCGGCTGTTCATGGATCTCCTTCAGCATGAAGTGATCAAATCCGGCTTTCTCCGCCGTCACGAGATCCCAATCGACATGAAATATTTCCTTGGAAATAGTTTCGCCTTCTGTCGTCATCACTTCGACAGCATCGCGTGTCAATACGGCCATTTCGCCGTCGTTCAGGATGTAAACGTCGCGCGTATGCTCCAGGATCGCCGGAATATCCGAGCCGATAAAGTTCTCGCCGTCGCCGATACCGATAACGAGCGGGCTAGCGTAACGCACCGCGACGAGACGATCCGGCTCGTGCTCCGTCAACACGCCAAGCGCGAACGCCCCGCGCATGCGCTTCACGGCGCGCTGCACCGCTTCGACGATGTTGCCGTTGTACTCGTCGGCCACAAGATGCGAGATAACCTCCGTATCCGTCTCCGATACGAACAAGTGGCCTCTTGCAATCAACTCTTCTTTCAAGTTCAAATAATTTTCGACAATGCCGTTATGCACAACGGAAAACTTCGCGGAATTGTCGGTATGCGGATGCGAATTGAGGTCGGACGGCTTGCCGTGCGTCGCCCAGCGGGTATGCCCGATGCCGACGGTGCCTTCAAGCGGCTCCTCGCTCAGCAGTCCTTCCAAATTCGCCAACCGTCCCTTGGATTTCGTAATTTCCAGCCCGTTCTTCGTGAAGACCGCAATACCGGCGGAGTCGTAACCCCGGTACTCCAGCTTCTTCAACCCTTCGAGCAAAATGTTCTGCGAACCGCGATTGCCAATATATCCTACTATTCCACACATAATTCAATAAGCCTCCGATAAGGTAGATTTCCCGTCCAGACCGGATGCCAAGCCATGTGCGGCAGGGCCAATATGAAGTTGTCACACCATAATCCGATTGATGCGGAAAAAGGTAACCCTTCTGCCCGACCCCACCTCGCAGGCGGCATCTTGGACATACGGGAGCAATGATCAATTAATGAATCCAATCATCGGCAGCCCGCCGCACGTTTGTAGGACCGGTCGCCCGGTCTTTTTGCGTTACGGCTTTCGGTTGGCTTGCCATCTACCGGAAGGTCCCCGCCGAATGCTTCGAACACCTTCACCTCGTCAGCTTCCCGTATGAATGTCCGATTCTTCACATGTTGCCACGTTCGGAACCAAATCATTCATCACGCAAGCTCTGGCGCTTAACTTGCTTAAATAACCTCTATCCTCGCTCTCCTTCTTGAATCATACTTTCTATCATATTCATTTTCACTGGGCAGTGCAACCTGTTGCTCAAAAATACATGTTCGCCCACCCCATATTCGACATAAAAAGCCTGTCGGCTCCACGAACCGACAGGCTTTCGACATAAAATGAAAAATCGTTAACCTAGTTCTTTTTTCACGACATCGGCGATTTGCGCGACGTAAGCCTCAACCTGCTCCTTGTCCGGACCTTCCGCCATGACGCGGATAAGCGATTCCGTTCCCGATGGACGAACGAGCACGCGGCCGTTGTCGCCGAGCTCCGCCTCAATCTGCTTCACCGCCGCTTCGATCGCCTGATTGCCTTGGTACAGGCTCTTGTCCGCCACGCGGACATTGACGAGCTTCTGCGGGTATTTACGCATGAGCCCCTTGAGCTCGCTCAGCTTCTTGCCCGAAGCCGCCAGCGTGTCAACGAGCTGCAACGCGGTCAGAATGCCGTCTCCCGTCGTAATATGATCGAGGAAAATAACGTGCCCGGACTGCTCGCCGCCCAGATTATAGCCGCCGCGGCGCATTTCCTCCATGACGTAACGGTCGCCGACCGCGGTTTGCGCCGTTTTCAGGCCGATTTGCTGCGCGCCCTTGAAGAAACCGATATTCGCCATGACCGTCGTAACGATCGTGTCATGCTTCAGCTTGCCTGCCCGCTTCATCGCGTCGCCGATGATGCATAGGATAAAGTCCCCGTCGACTTCCTCGCCGTTCTCGTCGATGGCGATCAGCCGGTCCGCGTCCCCGTCGAACGACAGCCCGAGATCCGCGCCATGCCTCACGACCTGCTCGCGCAAATATTCGGGATGCGTCGAACCGACGCCCGCGTTGATGTTCAGACCGTCCGGCTCCGCTCCTACCGTTATAATGTCCGCTCCCAACTCGCGGAATACGGCGGGCGCCAGCTCGTAAGCGGCGCCGTTCGCGCAGTCGAGCACGATTTTGAGGCCGCTGAAGCCGCCGTTGATCGTCGTTTTCAAATAATCGAGGTAGCGCCGCTTCGCGCCCTCGTCGCTCGTCACGGCGCCGATGTCGCCGCCTTCCGGACGAGGCAGCTCATCCTTCTCGGCATCGATCAGCTTCTCGATCTCGAGCTCCGTCTCGTCGGACAATTTGAAGCCGTCGCCCGCGAAATATTTAATGCCGTTATCTTCCACCGGATTGTGCGACGCCGAAATCATGACGCCCGCATCCGCGTTAAGCTCGCGCGTCAAATACGCGACAGCCGGCGTCGATACGACGCCCAGCCGAACGACGCTCGCGCCGATCGACAACAAACCGGCGATAAGCGCCGATTCCAGCATCGGCCCGGAGATGCGCGTATCGAGGCCGATGACGACCTTCGGCTTGCTAGCCGTTCTCGTTAATACATAGCCGCCGCAGCGGCCGATTTTATAAGCAAGCTCCGGCGTGAGCTCCCGATTGGCCACTCCGCGCACGCCGTCTGTTCCGAAATATTTCCCCATATTGAAATAGCTCCTTTGTCGATTGCTGCGTATTTTTTCTATTAGACCCGCTTCATCATTTAAGTATTCGTATTCGATCCGGTGTCGCTTGGTTCTTCATTCCCGGCGCCTCCCTCGCCGGGAACCGGCGTCTCCTCCGGCACGTCCGAAGGCGTGCCCGTCACCGGCTCCGAATCCTCGTCCTGTCCGGAATCCGCCGCGGCATCGTCGACGATCTCCATCGATACACTAAGCGTTCCGGCGTCTCCGATGACGATCTGCACGTAAGCCGGGACGTCTACCTGCAGCGGCACGTCGTATACGCCCGGCTTCAGCCCGTCGACATTCACGATAATTCGGATGTCCGCCGCCGTCAGCTTCGAAATAACGGATTCCGCGCCGCTAACCGTGAGGCTGAATTTCCCGTCCGCGGGGACGAGGAACTTTGCCGTCTGACCGTCCGCTTCGCCTTCGACCGTGACCGGAATGGCCGTCATCGTCCGCGTCACGACCGGAGCAACGACGACTTCCACGTCGATCTCCGCCGGCTCGATGATTTTAACGCCATCAATGAGCTGCGTCTTCACTTGAAAGGTTCCCGATTCCTCCACCTTGGACAGATCCAGGACGGCGCCGTCGTAGACCTGCACGCCTTCGAGCGATTTCGTATCCCCGTACACGGTCACTTCGGCGATCGAAGGCTTCACCGATACGAGACTGAGTCCGTCCGGCAAGGTTCCCGTATATCGGACGTGAAGCGGCACCGATTTGAACGGCGGCGTCACCCTCGCTTCGACATGCACCGTCTCCGGCGATACGACCGCGTTCGTCATCTCCACGCCTTCGGTATCGTAGACGACGACCTTCGCTCTCTTATTCGAGACGGTCTTATCCTCGCCGTCCACGTTAATCTCCGTCGATACAAGGCCGACGCGGCTCATATCGTCCTTCGGCAGCGTCACTTGAACCTCGCCCGTAGGCTCGACCAGCGTCGGCGTTCCCGCAACGAAGCCGTCCGCCGGCTTGCCGGTGACGTCGATCTGAAGCTCGAACGGCTTCGTCAATATTTCCTCAAGCTGTACCGTCACCGTCCGCGGCGACATCTCCACCAGCTCGATTCCTTTCGGCATATCCAAGGTCAGAGGCAGTTCCTGTATGCCCGGCTTCGCGTCCTTCAGGTCTACCGTTACCGGATAGTCCTCGATCGACGCCGCGGCGAGCAGATCCGATATCCGGCCCTGCACGACGATCCGCACCACCGTCGGCTCCATCGCCGTCAAAGCGTACTTCTCCGCGTCATAGCCTTGCGGGATAATTTTGGCCGCTTCTATAATTTTCGTATCGATGCTTGTCGTCATAACCGTCTGGGGCGTCGATTCGGGGTCGATGTGGACGACCGCCCACAGCAATAAGCCGAGAATGACCGAAATAATTTTGAGCGCAGTCGGATGACTCAGCCATTTATCCATCACGGCCTCCTTTCCGCTTAAAGAACGACACCAACGATAGCCGTTCCTTTTGTTGCCCGTTTGTCTTCACCTTCGGCGTCAGTTCGTCATACAGCTTCGAGATCAGCGATTCCTCGTTAATGTCCCGCACGATCATGCCGCCGAGCGAGAGCGACACTTGCCCGGTCTCCTCCGACACCGTTACGGATACGGCGTCCGTCACTTCGCTTACGCCGATCGCCGCGCGATGGCGGGTTCCGAGCTCCTTGCTGATAAAAGGATTTTCCGACAGCGGCAAGTAGCAGCCCGCAGCCATAATTTGATTGCCCCGGATGATGACCGCGCCGTCATGCAGCGGCGTATTCGGGGTGAAAATGTTGATGAGCAGCTCCGACGTGATTTTCGATTCCATCTGTATGCCCGATTCGACCAATTCGCTGAGCCCGGTGCTGCGCTCGAAGACGATCAGCGCTCCGATCTTCCGCTCCGACATGAACCGCACCGCCTTGATGACGCCGTCGACCTGCTCGCTGACGATATCCCGCTCCAACGAGTACGAGCGCGCGAACAGCTTGCCGCGGCCGAGCTGCTCCAGCACCCTCCTCAGCTCCGGCTGGAAGATGATCAGCACCGTTACGATCCCGAAGGTGAAGATTTGATTCATGAGCCATTTCAGCGTATACAGATTGAACCAGGTGCTCAGCCCCCATACGCCGACCAGCACGAAGATCCCTTTGAGCAACTGCACGGCCCGCGTGCCTCGCACGAGCAGAATCATTTTATAAATAATAAAGCTTACGATGGCTACGTCGATAATGTCCTTCACATAATCATGCCAGGTTAAATCCGTGAAATAACTCATTTGCCAACCCCCAACAACCCGTATGCCAATTATCTATTATCGGATTTCAACTTTATTATTTTCTAGATGAGCGCCTCGAAACCCTTTTTTCATAAAAAAATAAAAAAAAACGCCTCCCCGTCCGAGGGAGGCCGCTTGCCTTAACGGGCAGTGCCGCCGAAAGTCTCCGTTACTTTGTACCAGAACCAGTCCAGCGCCTGGTCGATCGTCCGGCTCTGGCCGGCAATATAGCCCGTGGAAGCCAGGTTCAGCTTGCCGTCGATAACGGTTACGTTGCCGGCCACTTCGCCCTTCACGTCGGCCGTGCCGTTCTCGACCGTCAGGTTGCCCGTCAAATGAGCCCCTTCCGGCACGATGACCGTATTGCCCTCTATAATAACCTGCTGAAGATCCTCGCCGGCTACGACCAGCTTGTTATCCTCTTCCCACATGGTAAAGAAGCTCCCCAGCATAACGAGAGCGAACACGGCGGCCGCGGTAACGCCCGGGTACCGGTAAATAAACCGCACGAATCGGTTCCGTTCCTTGCTCTTCTGCTTCGGCAGCTGCTGCATGATTCTCTGCGTCAGCTGCTCCGATGCCTTCTTGTCATACTCCGCGGTAGGCTTAATCGCTTCTAAAGTGTGGAACGCCGCGGCGTCCGTCTTCTGGAGCTGTTCAAACCGACTGCGACAAGCCGGACATGAGGCCAAATGCGTCTTCAATGCAGCGATGTCTTCTCGCGGCAGCTCGCCGTCCAAATAGTCATGGATCCATACGATGGCGACGTTGCAATTCATGGCAGCCAGTCCTTTCTTTCCTTTGCTCGCGCAATAGTTCTAATCTCGCTATTAGGATACGTTGAACGCGAGAGGGATGTTTCACTTTTTTTGAGGATAGTTTTTCCATCTACAGCTTGTGCTCCAGCTTCTTGCGCAGAAACTCCCGCCCCCGGTGCACGCGGGTCTTGATCGTCGTCACCGGCATGTCCAGCACCTCGCCGATCTCCTGCAGCGACAAGTCCTGCATGTACCGCAGCGTCATGACCGTCTTGTACTTCGGAGGCAGCGACGCGATCGCCGCATGAATGATGCGCTGCGTATCCGATAGCAGCACCTCCGACTCCGGCGTCCGGTTATCGCTCGGAATCATCGAATAGCCGTCCAGTCCCTCGTGGTCGCTCGACTCCGCGTCAAGCGAATAGGTCGGCTTCCGCTTGCGCAGCCGGTCAATGCACAGGTTGGTCGCGATCCGGTAGATCCATGTCGAAAACTTTAACGTCTCGTCATAGCGATCCAGGTTTTTGTATACGCGAAGAAACGTATCCTGCACGACGTCCTCCGCTTCCTGCCGGTTGTTCAGCATTCGGTATGCCATATGAAAAAGCTTGTCCTGGTACAAGTCGACAAGCTCCGCAAACGCCCGCTGATCGCCCTTGAGCGCCAGCTTCGCAAGGCGCGGTTCCAATACATTCACCTTGACTCCTCCAAACCTTCCTTTCGTTTCACAGACCGCCATGAAACGTTCTCTGCAATGGCGATTTCGGCGAGGTCCGATCGCAATTGACCCGTTTTAATCATAATATGTAACCGCCGTCGCGAGGCCGAATCTCTTAACCCTAAAACATTCTAAAAAAAATCGTAATCCACCTGAACCGAAAAAGCAAGACCATTGCGAAACAAGCTTCCGATAGCTGTAAGGCCGAATTATCGAAGCGGCCCTCCCATTTCGCGAAAAACAAACCATTCTGCCAATTATATACGTTTGGCGCGAGCGGGGCAATCGACTCCGGGCCAGTCCGCCCTTGGACGAAAGGCTAGCCCCATAAAAAACACGACCCGGCCGCCTTCCGGCTTCCGGATCGTATGTCCCGCTTCGCTTACAGCGTATTCGTCTTCAGCTGTTCCAGCACCTTCGCAATCGTCGTCGTCGGAATCGCGAAGCCGATTCCCTGCGCTTCGGCATTGACCGCCGTGTTGATGCCGATGACTTCGCCCTCCTCGTTCAGCAGCGGTCCGCCCGAGTTGCCCGGGTTGATCGACGCGTCCGTCTGGAGCAGATGCTCGTACTGATGCTCGCCCTGTTCATCGGCGATCGTGATCGGACGCTCCTTCGCGCTTAGCACGCCCATCGTCAGCGTCTGGTCGAAGCCGTACGGGTTGCCGATCGCGATGACCCAATCGCCGATTTGCGTCTCGTCCGAGCTGCCGAGCTCAAGCGACGGGAATGCCTTGCCGTCCGGACTTTCCACCTTCAGCACCGCAAGATCCAGCTCGTAGCTCGAGCCCATGACGGCAGCGGTAAGCGGCTCGTCATACCCTTGAACCGTCACCTTCACTTCCTTCGCATCCGCAATGACATGCTCATTCGTCAGAATGTAGCCGTCGCTCTCGAAGAAAAATCCCGTCCCCGAACCGGTCAGCGCAAGCTCCGCGCTTTCCTGCTGCTCCTCTTGCTGCGGCGATTGTCCGCCTCTGCCGTATTCGCCTCCGAAAAACTGGCGGAACGCCGGATCGTCGAACATCGATTCCGAACGGGCGGGCTCCGCGTACGTCTCGATCTTCACGACGGCCGGGCTGGCCGCTTCATAGATCGTTGCGATATCGTCGCTCGTGCCAAGCGAAGCCGTCGTCAGCCCCGCGTCCTCGGTCTGGGCGCCGCTCGCGATGCTCGTGCCGGCGTCCTCGTTCGCCGCCGCGCCGCCGCTGAAGAGGTTGTTTTTGTCCGCCATGTAGGAGAAGCCTCCGATAACGACGGCCCCGATCAGGAACGAAGCAAGCATCGTACGGGCCGAATTGCCGCTCAGCTTCGGGCGTCTGCCGCCGCCCATCGACGGCTTCATCATGTCCATGTGCATGCCGAGCTCCTTTTCGTACGACGCTCTCATATCGTTCGTCGTTTTGCCGGATTCATAGATGTACGTTGTCGAACCGTTCGTCGAAGCATTTCCCGTATTAGCAGCGTTATTGGCGTTATGGTGATTGTCGTTCATGCCGATCATCCTCTCATGTCTCGTGTCTTCCGTCTATGTCTCTATCATGAAGGATGTTCCTTAAACGAAACTTAAGCGGATTTAAAAGGAACATAAGAAAATAGGCAAATCGCAGCTATCCGCGGTCTTTCGTCGAACGGCAAAAAGACCAGCCGCGGCGTTAATCGCCATGGCTGGCCTTCGATCGGACGGTTGCTGCCCGTTAGCCCGTATTCCTGAGGCCTGCTGCAATTCCGTTGATCGTGAGCAGCACCTCGCGGAGCAGCTCGGGATCGTCCTCGTCCTTGTCGCGCAGCGCGCGAAGCTCGCTTAAGAGCTGCACTTGCATGTAGCTGAGCGGATCGACGTACGGATTGCGCAGACGGATCGATTCCTGGATTACCGGCACGTTATCCAAAATTTCCGTTTGACCCGTAATGCTCAAAATATATTCGCCCGTCAGCTTGTATTCCTGCTCGATTTGCTGGAAGATGCGGTCGCGGATCGTCTTGTCCTTGATCATGTCCGCGTATTCCTTCGCGATCAGCAGGTCGGCTTTCGCCAGCGCCATCTGCAGGTTGTCGATCAGCGAACGGAAGAACGGGAATTGCTCATACATCGTGCGGAGCTTCTCCAGCTTGCCCGCGTCGTCGCCCGCGTACTGCTTGAACGCCGTTCCCGCCGCGTACCATGCCGGAAGCAGGTAACGGCTCTGCGTCCACGCGAATACCCATGGGATGGCGCGCAGGTCTTCGAACCGATCGCTGTTCTTCCGCTTCGACGGACGGGAGCCGATGTTCAGCTCGCCGACTTCCGGCAGCGGCGTCGACTCCTTGAAATACGTCAAGAAGTCCGGGTCGCGGAAAATAAGGTCCTGATACTTCTCGAGCGCCGTCTCCGAGATCGAGCGCGCGATGTCGTCCCACTCCGCCTCGGCCTGCGGCGCCTGCTCCGGATATTTCGCCAGACGGGCGGCCGTTATCAGAGCCCAAGTCGCTTGCTCAAGGCTGCGATACGCGATTCCTTGCATCGAATAGCGCGAGGAGAGCACCTCACCCTGCTCGGTAATTTTGATGCCGCCTCCGATCGTGTGAGGAGGCTGCGCGAGAATGCTGCGGTTCAGCGGCATGCCGCCGCGTCCGAGCGCCCCGCCGCGCCCGTGGAAGAACTTCAGCTTCACGTCGTACGCCTTGCCCGCGGCCGTAATTTCGTTCAGCGCCACGCGCAGCTCCCAGTTCGCCGTTACGACCCCGCCGTCCTTATTGCTGTCGGAATAGCCGAGCATAATTTCGTGCAGGTTGCCTCTCGCTTCGACCGCTTGCCGGTAAATCGGCAGGTCGAACAGCTCCTTCATGATCGCCGGCGCCGCATGCAGGTCGTCGATCGTCTCGAACAGCGGCACCGACTGCAGCGTGCAGCGGACCGTGCCGTCCGCTTCCTTGCGGAACAAGCCGACTTCCTTCGCGAACACCATAACCTCGAGCATGTCGCTCGCAGCCTGCGTCATGCTGATGAGATAGCTCGTGATGCAGTTGACGCCGAACTCCTGCTGCGCCTTATAGATCGTATGGTAGACGTCCAAGCATTCGCGCGTCGATTCCGAATAATCCAGATGCCCCGACGTAAGTGGGCGAGGATCGTTCAGCAGACGGTGAAGCAGGTCCGTTTTCTCCTCTTCGGAGAGCGACGCGTAATCCGCGGCGATGTTCATTTTGGCCAAAATCTCGGCCATCGCGTTCTCGTGCTCCTGGCTGTGCTGACGAACGTCGAGCGTCATCAGATGGAAGCCGAACAGCTCCACCTGGCGCACAAGCTTCGCCAGAGCGGTATTCGCCACGTAATCCGCGTAGTGGTGGCGCAGGCTCCGGTCGATGACCAGCAAATCCTCGCGCAGCTCGTTCGGATGGTTGTAGCGCATCGGAGAGCCTTTGAGCGACTCGTTGCGCGTATTGGCGAGCTTCTCCAGCATGAAGCCCAGCTTGATGCGGTACGGCTCCTTCGCGTTTCGCCACGGGTCCACGCATTTCAGCTCGACATGCTCGCGGTCCGAACGGATCGATTCCTTCAGCTCCTCGGTCACCTCGACCAGGTTCGTGCTGAAGCTGAGAAGGCCCATCAGCTCGCCGAGACTTTCCTCGTACTTGCGGATCGCCAGCTGGCGATGGAGCGTAAGCGTCTCCCAAGTCACCTTCGCTTTGACGGACGGGTTGCCGTCGCGGTCTCCGCCGATCCACGAGCCGAAGCGCAGGTAGTCCGGCACATGCCATTGCTCATCCGGATAATATTTGCTTAGGCAGCGCTCGAGCTCCTCGTATACGCTTGGCAGCACGTCGAACAGCGTTTCATCGAAATAATAGAGGCCGTTGCGCACTTCGTCGATGACGGTCGGCTTGCGGTCCCGCAGCTCGTCCGTCTGCCACAGAATAAGCACTTCGTTCATCAGCTTATCGCGCAGCTTCTCCCGCTCGCGGTAAGTCAACGTCGGGTTGTCCAGCTCCATCACGTCGCTTGCGATCCGCTTATGGATATCAAGCACGGCGCGTCTGGTCGCCTCGGTCGGATGCGCCGTCATGACGAGCTCCAGCGAAATGCCGCCCATAATGTCCCGCACGTCCTCGACGCCGATGCCGCGTTCCTTCAAATCCTGAACCGCGCTTTCGATCGACCCGCGCTGCACCGTTTCTCCGGCGGATACTTCATAGTCGCGTTTCCTTCTAATCCGGTGATTTTGCTCGGCAATGTTGACAAGCTGAAAATAAATCGCGAACGCCCTGATGACTTGGTGTCTGATTTCCGGGCTTAGGGACGACACGGTTTCTTTGAATTGCTCAAATAGCTCCGGTACGAATTCCGCGCGAAGCGCTTTGCTTTGCTCGCGGATTCCCTCAACGATGTCAAGAAGCTCGCGCCCGCCTTGATGAACGAGCACTTCGCCGAGAATGTTGCCCAGAAAGCGCACGTCTCGTCGCAGCAGGTTGTTCGCTTGCGGCCGGTTAGTCGTCAAAGTAGATGCTGGTTGATCCGACATACTGTTCCTCCTTAAAGTTTTGCGTACGCAAAAACTGTCTTCGTAAGCGTAAGCTTAGTTTGCGAATGCAAACATTCTTCGTAAGCATGGATTTCGTTTGCGAAAGCTTACGTCGTAAGCGCTCACGTACTTTCTTAACGTTTTTTGACTTCTACCATCATACTACAAAATGCTACAGGGTTGAAGCCCCGAGCGAAATCTGGCAAAATGGACCTCCCCTTTTTCCGGAACGCCAACCGTTCATTTCTCTAATAAGGAAAGCGGATCGGAGAAATACTTTTACGGATGAGACAGGAGGTGACCGACAACCATGAGCACGAAGTCCAAAGCCGATAAAACCAACCCCAAGCATGCTCCGTCGCGATCCAGCAGCCCGAGCGATCAAGGAAGAACCGGCGTACAAAAAAAATCGAAGTAGCGATGACATCACGAAAGGCTTCCCGAAAGGGGCGCCTTATTTTATTGTTCAAAGCGACCCTTTAACAAAACTCAATGCATTGAGTTAACGGCGAAAGGTAAACATAAGCGGAAAATGGTTTCGAACGGAGGGTTATCGTTGGATACGACAATGACAAGTGGATCTGTGCAGTTCACCATTGGCGAAAATGACACAAACGACAAACTAACGTCGGCGGAACAAGCGAAATTGTGGGCGGCTTATATTGGCAATAGCATGTGCAGATGCGTCTTGCATTATATGCTGAATCATGTTGAAGATCAGGATATCAAGAAAGTCCTCGAGAACGGTCTTAACATAACCGAACAATTAGTGAAGACCATCCAAGGGATATATACCCAAGAGGAATACCCCATTCCAATAGGATTTTCGGAAGAGGATGTCAATGTTGCCGCGCCAAGGTTGTTCATTGACGAGTTCTATCTTCATTACTTGAAATATGTAGGGAAAGCGGGAGTAAGTTTATATGCGATTGCCGTTCCGTTGGTTACCAGGCCGGATATTCGGGCACTATTTACGCAATGTCTCGATTTTACGGCTAAATTTTTGAATGAGGTGAACGAAGCCATAATAAACAAAGGATTTATGTCAAGGCCTTCCTTCATCGCTTATCCCGACAAGGTGGAATTCATCAAGAAACAAAATTATCTAAACGGTTTCTTCGGAGAAGTAAGACCGCTTCAAGCATTGGAGATTACGCATCTTTACGATAACATCGAAAATAACGCGACGAGCAAAGCGGTTTTAATCGGCTTCAGCCAAGTCGCCAAATCGGAACAGGTTAGAAGCTATTTTGTTAGAGGGAAGGAAATAGCCGCCAAGCATTACGATATTTTCAGTAATATGCTTGCAAAAGAACAATTATCGTCCCCCCCGATTTTTGATCCTATGGTCACAACCTCAACCGTTGCTCCGTTTTCAGATAAATTAATGATGTTCCATAAGCTGGACATGTTTGCCATGAGAATAAGAGGATACGGGAATGCTTTGTCGATGTGCGCCAGACATGACTTTGCAGAGAAGCTGGCGCGTCTTTCCATTGAAGTCGGAAATTTCGTCGAAGATGGAGCCAATATTATGATCGATCACGGATGGTTGGAACAGCCGCCTCAAGCCGTGGACCGCGAAGAATTGGTAACCAAATGATGGGGTTGATTCTGGCTTCGCCATGCCCCAGCGGATCCTCCGACTGCCGGCTAGCAGGATAACTCGCGCTTTGAGCGAAGGAATTCTCTCCCATCCAGCTCCATAACGCAAAAAAAGAACCTTATCAGGTTCTTGTCGTTTCGTTATGGAGCGGGTGATGGGAATACTCAACTTTCCGGGCCCAACGCCATTGACCGGCTTCTTCCCTTCGGAAAGTTGACGCTCGGCCTTGCCGGCTTTGCTTCGCATCAGCCTTAACAGCCGGTCGAACCCACGCTTCCTAGCGTGAGGGATTTCTCTCCCACCTGACTCCATAACGCAAAAAAAGAACCTTATCCGGTTCTTGTCGTTTCGTTATGGAGCGGGTGATGGGAATACTCAACTTTCCGGGCCCAACGCCATTGACCGGCTTCTTCCCTTCGGAAAGTTGACGCTCGGCCTTGCCGGCTTGCTTCGCATCAGCCTTAACGGCCGGTCGAACCCACGCTTCCTAGCGTGAGGGATTTCTCTCCCATCCAGCTCCATAACACAAAAAAGAACCTTATCAGGTTCTTGTCATTTCGTTATGGAGCGGGTGATGGGAATACTCAACTTTTCGGGGCCGAACGCCATTGACCGGCTTCTTCCCTTCGGAAAAGTTGACGCTCGGCCTTGCCGGCTTTGCTTCGCATCAGCCTTAACAGCCGGTCGAACCCACGCTTCCTAGCGTGAGGGATTTCTCTCCCATCCAGCTCCATAACGCAAAAAAAGAACCTTATCAGGTTCTTGTCGTTTCGTTATGGAGCGGGTGATGGGAATCGAACCCACGCTATTAGCTTGGAAGGCTAAAGTTCTACCATTGAACTACACCCGCGTATGAAGTTGAAAAAATGGTCGGGACGACACGATTTGAACATGCGACCCCCTGGTCCCAAACCAGGTGCTCTACCAAGCTGAGCTACGTCCCGAGAAGTAAATAAGCAACATCAATTGAAGTAAAAATGGCGTGCCCTAAGAGATTCGAACTCCTGACCTTTTGATTCGTAGTCAAACGCTCTATCCAGCTGAGCTAAGGGCACACATTATGGAGCGGAAGACGGGAATCGAACCCGCGACCCTCGCCTTGGCAAGGCGATGCTCTACCGCTGAGCCACTTCCGCATATCATTTTCGCCTGCAGCTCGTGATGCTTGTTGTTGCGGCGACAAGTAATAATATATCACCTCTGAAATTAAAATGCAACTGTTTTTCGAAAAAAACATGAAAAAAAACCGAAATTCCGAAAATATTTTACTACGCCTGGACTTTTCAATTCTGCTACCGCCGCTATTAGCGGCAAAGAGCCGCATCCCGACTAAGGACGCGGCTGATTTAAGTAAATGACGCTATGCCCCGGCTGCTGCCAGACTGCCCTCCTGCTTATGTCCGATCATGGTCACTTTGTCGGCGGCCGGCTGTCCGGCAAGCGCGAACGGGAGGCAGAGCGGGACGCCCGTGCGGGGATCCGCGACGATATCCGCCTCGATATTAAACACCTCGCGCATAATTTCCGGCGTAATGACCTCGATTGGCGAGCCTTCGCCTACGACGGAGCCTTTCTTGATCGCGATCATATGATGCGCGTAACGTGCGGCATGGTTCAAATCGTGAACGACCATGACGACCGTACGGTTGTTCACCTCGTTCAGCTTCTGGAGCAAATGGAGCACTTCCAGCTGATGAGCCATATCCAGGAACGTCGTCGGTTCGTCCAGGAACAAAATATCCGTCTCCTGCGCCAGCGCCATCGCGATCCATGCGCGCTGCCGTTGTCCGCCCGACAGCTGATCCACGGGGCGGTCGGCGAATTCCATCATGCCGGTCGCTTCGATTGCCCACTGCACGATTTGCCGGTCGTCCTTGCTCATGGAGCCGAAGCCCTTCTGGTATGGGAACCTTCCGTACGATACAAGCTCCGACACGGTCAGCCCGTCCGGCGCGGTCGGATTTTGCGGCAGGATCGCCAGCTGCTTCGCCACGTCCTTCGTCGATTGCTTATGAATGGATTTACCGTCCAACAGCACGCTGCCCCCGGCGGGATTCATGATGCGGGCCATCGTCTTCAGAATGGTCGATTTGCCGGAGCCATTCGATCCCACAAGCGCCGTTATCTTTCCTTGCGGAATGGCAATGTTCAAATTTTGGACAATCAGACGGTCATCATAAGCAATGTCAAGACTCGAAGTCGTAAGGCGAATCATTGGACATGCACGCTCCTTCCGCTGCTCGCAGGCAGACACCAAACTGGATAATTAATCTATTCTATTTCAATTCGTTCCCAAAAAAATGATAACGATTATCATTGACTACTTAATGATAATGTTTCTCACAAGTATTGTCAATGGCTAGTTGCTGCAAATTGCAGACGAATGCAGGACGGCAGCCGCCGGCAACCGGATCGCGCGCACAAAAAGCCGTCCCGCCCGCATACGAACACGCTGCGGACAGGCGGCTATCGTCTTTTGTCCCGTTAATCTTACGGCACGCTAATGGCTTCCCCTATTAAACGATCCGTCACACGCTCTCCGTTCTTTGATTCCAATCGACTCTGTAGTCGTACATCCACGAATGCGTCTTGCTCTTCGCCGACTTCAGGAAGAGAGGGAGCATCCTATCCCGGAAAAACACCTGCACCGGGTTCGTTGCATGCTTCCGCTGGCCGATGCTTCTCGCGTACTGCACGATCTTCTCCACTCTCTCCTTCCTCAGCTCCTGAAACCGCTCGAACGCCTTCGGTGAATACGGGATGTCCCTTAAGCATTTCGCCAGCACGACCGCATCCTCAAGAGCGAGCGAAGCTCCCTGGCCTGCGCTTGGCGAGGTCGCGTGAACCGCGTCGCCGATGAGCACGACCGATCCTTTGTGCCAAAGCGGCTGCTTCGGGATATCGTAAATCGGAAATACGCCGATTCCTCCCTTTGTCGCCTGAACGATTCGCGGCACGGGGTCCGCGTCGATCTCGTGCAAATGATTGATCCTGCTCCGCCATTCGGCTTGCGGAATGAGCATCAGCTCCCTGCGGGTAGGCAAACCGCCCATGTTCATATTTCCGAACCAGTACGTTTCCGTATCGTTCTCCACATAGCCGAAAAAAGCTCTTTTGCCGAAGACGAGCGTTTGAAGCTCCGACTTGCCCGTTATCGTTTTGGCCGGGGAAAATCCCCCGTAGCTTATCAATCCCGTATAGGAAGGCTTAGGCGCATCGGGGAGGATGAGCGAACGGACCTTCGAATGAATGCCGTCGCAGCCGACGAGAAGCTTCCCCGTTTCCGAAGAGCCGTCTTCGAAGAAGGCTGTGACGGAATGGCCCGACTTGTTCTCGATATCCTTCAGCCGCTTGCCGTACAATATCGAGATGCCTTGTCGTTCGGCTTCGTCCCGAAGCACTTTATGAAGATATCCCCTCTTCAACGTGTAGCCTTGCACCGGTCCGTTCGCATCGCCCAACTCGCCAAGCATCCGCCCTTTGCCGTTCAACATGCGCATCCCTCTCATCGGAATGCCTTCCTGCGCAACCGCGCGGTCGATGCCAAGCTCCTTCAGGACGTTTAGGCCGTTGCTGGCCAAATTCAGGAACAATCCCTCGAATTCGTCCCATTGCCTATCCGCTTCGAAGATGACGGGGACGAACCCCGCTCTTTTCAAAAACAGCGCCAAGGCGGGCCCGGCTATCCCGCAGCCGATGACGAGGACCCTTTTATCGTTATCCCGCTCACTCATTGCTTTTCCCTCCCATTGTTTTCGATATTCCATGTATTATAGTTTATTTAAACTATATTATTTAGACCAAACGATGTCAACTACAAATTTATCGCATTCGTGATTCGGTTGACGCCGGGAAAACAAGCCTATATAGTTTATGTAGACTATTACATGAACCGAAAAAGGGGTTGCGGATCATGCCAAAACAAAAATTAACGAACCCGCTGGCGTTAGCCATCCTATCCCTGCTGCAAGAGAGGCCGATGCATCCTTACGAAGCAGGAGCCACCATGAAGCAGCGCGGCATGAACGACGTCATCAAATTAAATACAGGATCCCTCTACGCGATCATCGAGACGTTATTGAAAAAAGGGCTCATCCAGCCTGTCGGAACCGAGCGGGAAGGCAAGCATCCGGAACGAACGATCTACGAGCCTACGCCTGCCGGCACGGCCGTCTTATTCGACTGGATTCGTTCCCTCGTTCGAACGCCTGCCAAGGAATACCCCCAATTCGCCGCGGGCCTCGCCTTCCTCGGTCATCTATCCCCGGAGGAGGCCGTGGTTTTGCTTGAGGAAAGGTGCGGCAAGCTGTCCGAATTAACGGCCAAAATGCGTACCGAGCTTCGGCAGAACGCCGAGCACGGGCTTGACCGGCTATTCGTCGTCGAGCAGGAATACGCGCTTGCGCTGAACGAGGCGGAGCTGCGGTGGGTGGACGCCTTGATCGGGGATATCCGGGGCGAGGTGCTCACGAAACGGATGAACGATAAGCTCGTTTGGGCCATCACCTATCAAGAACAGTAATAACCCAGCGCAATTAATTTTTATATTTGAAAAAAGACATGCAGCCGGTACCCAGTTACCGAACGCATGTCTTTTTCCTTTATTGTTGATATAGCCGGGCTAGGTCCGCCAAATGCGCTTTCATCGCATCGACCAGCTTCTTCGGTTCGACGATGACCGCATCCTTCCCGTAACCGAGCGCTCTTCGCAAAGCCGCTTCCTCCGAATAAAAACGGGCTATGACTTTAATGGTCCCGTCCTCCAAAGCCGTAATCTGCTCCGGCTCGAATTCATCCCTTACTTTCGTTTTCATCGATTGGTTGAAATGAAGCGTTGCCTCGATCCGCGGCTCGTGCTCCTGCGGCCATTTGACCGGCGAATCCTCCAGCACCAGCGGACGGCGAGAGAATCCTTCCTGCAGACGCTCAAGCCGGTTGATCCGCGACAACCGAAACACCCTCACATCCAGCCGCGTGAGACAATACCCCCATACGTACCAAGCATTGCCTTTCAAATAGATCCCCATCGGCTCGATCCGCCTGCCCGTTTCCTGACCGTAATAATCCATGTAGTCGAAAGCGACAAGCCTGCTTTCCTTAATGGACCCGTGCAGAAGGCGAATTTTTTCCTTGTCCGCCGGCTTTGAAAGCCACTGCAAGTCCATGTTCAGCGTGCCGCCCTCTTCTGCCTTCCCCGCCGGTATCAAGGAGCCGATCCGATCCAACAAGCCGGCGATGTCCTGATCGTTCGAGACAGATTGCATGCCGCGCAGGGCATTATATATCGACGAGAAATCGTCCAGCGAGAGACTCTGCCGCTCCAACCGGTAGCCCTCCATAATTTCGTAGCCCCCGTCGAGCCCCGCGAACGATGCGATCGGGATGCCCGCGGCATTGATCGCCTCCATGTCCCGGTAGACCGTACGAAGCGATACCTCGAACCGTTCGGCCAGCTCCGCCGCTCCGATTCTTTTTTTGTTAAGCAGCGCCATCGTAATCGCCAACAGTCGATCCAGCTTCATGAGCTTTACCTCCAAACTTGTTCCTCATGAACAGTATACCACTTTCTGCTGACAGCCTGCTGTCAGCGGCTATCGTTTATTCTGTCCTTGTTAGATCAATCTGCCTTAAAAAAAGGAGAATCATGAACCATGACAACCGTGCTGTTTATTAAAGCCAATGACCGTCCTTCGGAGCAAGCGGTCAGCGTCCGCATGTATGAAACGTTTCTTCAAGCCTACAAAGAGAAAAACCCGAACGATGCGATCGTCGAGCTGGATTTGTTCCGTATGGATCTTCCCTATCACGGGAACGCCGCTTTAAGCGCAGCTTACAAGCTTGGCGAAGGGTACGAGCTCACAATCGAGGAACGCGCATGGATTGATCGCATCAAGCGGCATCAAGCCCAGTTCATCGAAGCGGACAAAATCGTAATCGCTTTTCCGCTTTGGAACATGACCGTGCCGGCCCCGCTGATCACTTATGTATCGTACTTGACCGAAGCCGGCGTAACGTTTTCTTTCACGGAGCACGGTCCGGTAGGGCTTATCGGGGATAAAAAAGCAGCGCTTCTCAACGCGCGCGGCGGCGACTATTCCGGCGGAACGGCAGCCGCCTCCGAAATGTGCCTAATCTTTATGAAAAACACGTTAGCCTTCTGGGGGATCGCCGAGCCGCTTACGGTCGTTATCGAAGGCCATCAGCAGTACCGGGACCGCTCGGCAACGATCATCGAAACCGGCCTTGCCGAAACCGCTCGCTTGGCGGCTGCCTTCTAAGGCGGCCTCCGGCCTCTTTTAAAAATAAACAACAAAAAACCCTTGTTCGCCAAGGGTTTTCTCATGTTATGGTGCGCGTAGAGGGACTTGAACCCCCACGGTCTCCCGCTAGATCCTAAGTCTAGTGCGTCTGCCAATTCCGCCATACGCGCTTGGGTGATGCGTGACATTCTGTTATATGGTGCGCGTAGAGGGACTTGAACCCCCACGGTCTCCCGCCAGATCCTAAGTCTGGTGCGTCTGCCAATTCCGCCATACGCGCACGAATATAAAAAAAAATGGTGAGTCATGTAGGACTCGAACCTACGACACCCTGATTAAAAGTCAGGTGCTCTACCAACTGAGCTAATGACTCATAATAAAAAATGGCTGGGGATCTAGGATTCGAACCTAGGCATGACGGAGTCAAAGTCCGTTGCCTTACCGCTTGGCTAATCCCCAACAGCGATATGGTGGAGGATGACGGGATCGAACCGCCGACCCTCTGCTTGTAAGGCAGATGCTCTCCCAGCTGAGCTAATCCTCCGAATCATGGTGACCCGTAGGGGATTCGAACCCCTGTTACCTCCGTGAAAGGGAGGTGTCTTAACCCCTTGACCAACGGGCCGAAAAAAGATGTTGCTTGGCTTTGCGATTGAAAGAAAATGGAGCTCTCAACCGGGATCGAACCGGTGACCTCATCCTTACCATGGATGCACTCTACCTACTGAGCTATGAGAGCGTAAATGGCTCCCCGAACAGGACTCGAACCTGTGACAACTCGATTAACAGTCGAGTGCTCTACCAACTGAGCTATCAGGGAACGGCTTCACCTGCATAAGAGGTACGGTTGAAAACCAAGGCATTGCGCCCTGAAAACTGGATACGAAAGATAATCTGTAGAGCCTTTAGTTTGTATTTTGGCCCCCCGCAAAGTATTCGGAATCTGCTCCGAAGCCTAAGCTTCACTTTGTGGGGTACATAAGCATATGCTTACGATGCCAGATTTTCCTGTCGGAAAACTTGTAGGATAAGCCC
>NZ_JACXIY010000035.1 GCF_014705655.1 Paenibacillus arenilitoris
TATCGCTTTTCCATTAATCCATGCGGATTAACGGGGCAGTTTCACTCGTTGTTCAGTTTTCAAAGAACAAGCTTTTCTATCGCGTCGGCGCTATGTCTCAGCGGCGACTTTGATAATATATCACGTTTGCCTATTCGATTGCAAGCTTTTATTAAAATTATTTTTCGCCAACATCGAGCGCTCCGCTTCGCATTCCATAACAAATATAAAACGGCGAATTCGCTATACCGTTAGCAGCTGCTGCCAGCCGATTAACCGCATCTTGAATTCGCCGTCATCATTCTTACTTCAGCACCTCTTTAATATGGTACTGCCTCTCCAGCGTGAGATTAACGATCGTCCCGTCTATGGAAACCCAAGGCCTCGTCGGATGCGCGCGATCGGTAAATATGATTTCGCCGATGCGATCGTCGCTAAGCTTGACGACCGTGCCATTATGAAACTGGGTCGCCTTCTCTACGAACGTCCGCACATAGCCCGGATCCAGCTTGCCGAATGCGTCGCTCTGGATTTGCTCTAGCACCAGATACGGCGAAATCGCCTTTCGGTACGCTTTGTTCAAGGTCATCGCATGGAAAATATCCGCGATCGCCACGATTTTCGCGTAAGGATGGATTTTGGTCGCGTCGATTCCGAGCGGGTAACCGGACCCGTCGACCTTCTCGTGATGCTGCAGGGCGGCCATCTTGACCCCTTCATTCAAGGCGGGCACGTTTTTGAGCATTTGATACCCGATAACCGTATGCTTCATCATTTCTTCTTTTTCGTCCGGCGTGAGCGCGTTCGGTTTCGTCAATATCGCCTTGTCGATCTTCACGTTGCCGATGTCGTGCAGCAGTCCGGCGAACGCAGCCTGCATCCAATCCTTCTGCGGTAAGCCTACCCATTGCGCGATCTGATACGACGTTAACGCCGATGCGATGCTATTGTGCAGCAAATAGTCTTTTTCCGCGAACTGGCGCGGGGTAAAGGTGAGAAGATTATAGCTTCTCACGTTCTCAATCGTCTTCTCTAACTGCTTGCGGATGTCCATGACCGGCAAGCTGGAGCCTGCGGCGAAGGAGTTGAATACCCCGCGCAGCACCTGCACCATTTGATCGTACTCTCTGTGAAGGGGAGAGGAAACGAGCGTCATGCCCGTCTCCTGCGCCGGTTCTTCAGCTGCTTCATCCTGAGCTTTGCTCGCCGCGCCGCTGGCTTCAATCTCGACGGCGATGATCAGAAAAGCTTGTAAAATCTCAATTTCCTTCGGAGTTATGACCTTCCCCTTCTGTAACAGAACACTGCCAAGCGGAGTGAGGGCATCTTCACTGATTTTGTCGCCTGGCTTAAGCTGAGATAACGTTACCGCCGCCACTCGTGTCCTCTCCCCTTCAACCTTATTGCGGGACAACGGCTTTACTCTACTGTCTCTTCGCCGTTTTGCCCGTCTTGCTCCTCCCGGTCGTCCAATGCCTCGTTATCCTCGCTCCGAGCGACCCGGGTTACCGTTGCCACCGTATCGTCCTCGCGCGTATTAATGAGCTTGACGCCCTGCGTATTCCGGCCCATCGTCGAAATGCCGCTCATGCTCGTCCGGATCATCGTGCCCGAAGCCGTCATGATCATGAGATCCTCGTCGTTCTCGACGACCTTGAGCGATACGATCGGACCGTTCTTATCCGTGACGTTGAGCGTCTTGATGCCTTTGCCGCCGCGATTCTGAATCCGATAATCGGCGACAGGCGTACGCTTGCCGTAGCCTCTGGAGGTAACGATCAGAATGTCTCTGTCCGGCAAAATAACGTCCATGTCGATGACCGTATCGTCATCGTCCAATTGGATGCCCTTAACGCCGGTCGCGGAACGGCCCATCGATCTTACGTCCTGTTCGGAGTAACGGATCGACATGCCTTGCGCCGTCCCCATAATGATCTCCTGGTTGCCGTCGGTCAGCTTCACGCCGATCAAATCATCGTCCTCGCGAAGCGAAATGGCGATCAGGCCGATTTTGCGGATGTTCACGTAATCGTCGAGCGGCGTCTTCTTCACCACGCCTTGCCGGGTCGCGAAGAAGAGGTAATGCTCGGAATCGAAATCCTGAACCGGAATAACCGCGTTGATCGTCTCGCCCTGTTCGATTTGAATCAGATTGATGATCGGCGTGCCGCGCGCGGTACGGCTCAGATCCGGAATCTCGTATGCCTTGAGCTTGTATACCTTGCCCTTGTTCGTAAAGAACAGCAAGTAATGATGCGTATTGGAAACAAAAAGATGCTCGACGAAATCGTTATCCTTCGTATCCATGCCCACGACGCCTTTGCCGCCCCGCTTCTGGCTTCGGTAGGTCGAAACCGGCAGACGCTTAATATAGCCGGAGTGGGTAATCGAGATGATGACGTCTTCGCGCGGAATCAAGTCCTCGTCCAAAATCTCCTCGTCGCTCGCCGTAATCTCCGTTCGGCGTTCGTCGCCGAACCGTTCCTTCAGCTCCGCAAGCTCCGTGCTGATAATATCGAGCACGAGCTGCTCGTCCGCCAGAATCGCTTTGTATTCGGCGATCTTCTTCATCAGCTCGGCGTACTCCGCTTCGATCTTGTCGCGTTCAAGTCCGGTCAGGCGCTGCAAACGCATGTCCAATATCGCCTGCGCCTGCTCGTGGCTGAGGGAGAACCGCTCGATCAGCCCTTCGCGCGCTTCGTCGGCCGTCTGGGAGGAACGGATTAACGCGATTACCTCGTCCAAATGATCGAGGGCGATCCGCAAGCCCTCCAAAATATGCGCCCGGGCTTCGGCCTTCTTCAGGTCATACTCGGTACGGCGGCGGATGACTTCGATCTGATGCTGCAAGTAATGATAAAGCATATCCCGCAAATTCAGCGTTTTCGGCTCGCCGTTCACGAGAGCGAGCATGTTGACGCCGAAGTTGGATTGCAGCTGCGTATGCTTGTACAAATTGTTCAGCACGACGCCCGGATTGACGTCGCGGCGCAGTTCAATAACGACGCGCATGCCGTTGCGGTCCGATTCGTCGCGCAAATCGGTAATGCCTTCGATTTTTTTCTCGCGTACGAGCTCGGCGATCTTCTCGACCAGTCGCGCTTTGATCACCTGGTACGGAAGCTCGTGCACGACGATGCGCGCTTTGCCGCCGTTCTCCTCGATCGTCGCGCGGGCGCGCATCGTCACCGATCCTCGTCCGGTCAAATACGCCTGTCGAATGCCCTGGCGGCCCATGATGAAGCCGGCCGTAGGGAAGTCCGGGCCTTTTATATGGTCCATCAGTTCCACCGACGTAATGTCCGGATTGCCGATCAACGCTTGCACGCCGTCGATCACTTCGTTCAAGTTATGCGGCGGAATATTCGTCGCCATGCCTACGGCAATGCCCGTAACGCCGTTCACGAGCAGGTTCGGATAACGCGCCGGCAATACGACCGGCTCCATCTCCTCGCCGTCGTAGTTCGGGGCGAAATCGATCGTTTCCTTGTTGATGTCGCGCAGAAGCTCCATCGCGATCTTCGACAGGCGCGCTTCCGTATAACGCATCGCCGCCGCAAAATCGCCGTCGATCGAACCGAAGTTGCCATGCCCGTCAACGAGCATGTAACGCATCGAGAAATCCTGCGCCATCCGTACCATGGATTCATACACGGCAGAATCGCCGTGCGGATGATACTTGCCGATGACTTCCCCTACGATCCTCGCCGATTTCTTGTACGGCTTATCCGGCGACATGCCGAGCTCGGACATCGCAAATAAGATACGGCGATGCACCGGCTTAAGCCCGTCCCTAACATCCGGCAGGGCGCGGCTTACGATGATGCTCATTGCGTAATCCATAAAGGAATCTCGCATTTCCGTACCAATATCCCGATCTTTTATTGACATTCGTTGTTCTTCCGCCATGCTTTACCTCCCTGACGCCATCGATCGCTGCTCTCAAACAACCTAATCATTATATTACTTTCACAAAAACCGGACCGGTAAACCTTGATCGCCCGCGCTTTGCAATTCCTGTCCGTCTGCTGCAGCTTGCGGTTAATTGGGTTATTCCTCATTGTTCAAAAAAATAGGTGAAATACCTTTCGCCATCTACGAAATACCGCCATAAGATAAACAGACCCAACTTTCATTATATCATTCAATATAAAGTCTGTCTCCTGCATCCTTACCAATCACGAGAGCGAACAACCAGCGCGAGAGGAGTATCAACGCCTTGAGAATTCAACGCGTGAAGAGCAAATGGGCAAAAACGCAGGTTATGCAAAAATCGGACTATTTGCGTCAGTTTATGCCCGAAACGAGGCTGTTTAACCGCGGCAATCTGCAAGCCATGATCGAGACCTACGGCATGGTTTACGTCAAGCCGATCCATGGCACTTACGGCAACGGCGTCTGCCGGGTAGAGCGCACGACCGCGCCCGCTTTCGGTTACCGTTACCAGATTGGCAAGAAAGTACAATTTTTTCCGACATTCGAGCAGCTCTACCAAAGCCTCGCCGTCAGGCAGAAGCGGAACAGCCGTCATATCGTGCAAAAGGGAATCCACCTGCTGCGTCATCAGAAGCGGCGCTTCGATATTCGCGTCATGGTGCAAAAAAATCTCCAGGACGAATGGGAGGCTACCGGCATAATCGGCAGGCTGGGCCACCCCCGAAAAATCGTAACGAACTACCATAGCGGCGGGACGCCGATGGCCATCGAACGGCTTATGAGCGACCATACGAACGCCTCGGAGCTTGCCGCCTTCAAAACCCGGCTAAGAAAACTGAGCGTCGCGATCGCGAACAATCTGCAGACGGCTTACCCGAATATTAAAGAAATCGGCGTCGACATCGCGGTCGATACGCGTCTTTTTCCATGGGTCCTCGAGGTGAACACCTACCCCGACCCGTTCATCTTCCGCAAGCTCTCGGATCCGGGCATCTTTCAAAAAATGTACCGGTACGCGGTCGCCTATGGCCGCTTCGAAAGGAAAAGAAGCAGTCGGCCTTAAGCGGGCGACTGCTTCTTTTCCTTGGCGGTTAGCCTAAACGTCAAGATTCGTCACGTATTTGGCGTACTTCTGAATGAAATCTCGACGCGGCTCGACGTTATCGCCCATCAGCGTATCGAAGACGACATCCGCTTCGATCGCGTCCTCGATCGTGACCTGGAGCATGGTCCGGCTCTCCGGATCCATCGTCGTCTCCCACAGCTGCTCGGCGTTCATCTCGCCAAGTCCTTTATAGCGCTGTACGTTAACTTTCACGCCTTCGCCGAATTCGGCGATAATCTGGTCGCGTTCCTTCTCCGACTGAGCATACCGAATCACCTTGTTGCGCTCGATCTTGAACAGCGGCGGCTGGGCGATATAAATATAGCCCGCTTCGATGATTTGGCGCATGTACCGGTAGAAGAACGTCAGCATCAGCGTGCGGATGTGCGCGCCGTCGACGTCGGCGTCGGTCATAATTATGATTTTGTGGTAGCGCGCCTTGGACAGGTCGAAGTCGTCGCTGATCCCGGTGCCGAGCGCCGTAATGATCGCGCGAATTTCCGCGTTGCCGAGAATGCGGTCCAAACGGGCCTTCTCCACGTTCAAAATTTTGCCCCGCAGCGGCAATATCGCCTGGAAGTGGCGATCGCGCCCCTGCTTGGCGGAGCCGCCTGCGGAGTCCCCTTCGACAATGTACAGCTCGCTGATCGAGGCGTCCTTGGACGAACAATCGGCAAGCTTGCCCGGCAACGAGCCTACTTCCAGCGCGCTCTTGCGACGAGTGAGGTCGCGCGCTTTGCGCGCCGCCTCGCGGGCCCGCGCAGCCTGCAGGCCCTTCTCGACGATTTTGCGCGATACGGCCGGGTTCTCATCCAGAAACTCCTGAAACTTCTCCGCGAAGAACGATTCCACGATGCCCCGCACTTCGCTGTTGCCGAGCTTCGTCTTCGTCTGGCCTTCGAACTGCGGCTCGGGAATTTTGACGGAAATGATGGCCGTGAGGCCTTCGCGCACGTCGTCGCCCGAGAAGTTCGAATCGTTATCCTTGATCAGATTCGACCTGCGGGCGTAGTCGTTAATAATGCGCGTCAACGCGCTCTTTAAGCCGGACTCGTGCGTCCCGCCCTCATGCGTGTTGATATTATTGGCGAACGAATAAATATTTTCGCTATAGCTGTCGTTATACTGCAGCGCGACCTCTACATGAATATGATCCTTGGCGCCTTCGACATAAATCGGCGTTTCATGCAGCGCTTCGCGGTTTTTGTTCAGAAACTTGACGAACTCGATAATGCCGCCGTCGTATTTGAACGAGTTGGACACGCCGGTCCTCTCGTCGGTAAGGGTAATTTCGATGCCTTTATTCAAAAACGCCAGCTCGCGGATACGCGATTGCAGCGTGTCGTACTCGTAGACGGTCGTTTCCGTGAAGATCTCCGGATCTGGCAGGAACGTCGTTTTCGTGCCCGTCTCTTCGGTATCTCCGACGATTTTGATCTCGTACTGCGGAACCCCCTTGCGGTATTCCTGCTGGAAAATATGCCCTTGCCGCCTTACTTGAACGATAACCAACTCGGACAGCGCGTTGACGACGGAAACACCTACACCGTGCAGACCCCCGGATACTTTATAGCCCTCGCCGCCGAATTTGCCTCCCGCATGGAGCACCGTCATGACGACTTCCAGCGTCGATTTTTTCAGCTTCGCGTTCTCGCCGACCGGAATGCCGCGTCCGTTGTCGATAACGGTTATGCTGTTATTTTCATGAACAATGACATCAATCTTCGTGCAATAACCGGCCAGCGCCTCGTCAATGCTGTTATCGACAACCTCCCAGACGAGATGGTGAAGACCTTTGCCGCTTGTGGAGCCGATGTACATCCCCGGACGTTTGCGTACGGCCTCTAAACCTTCCAGGACCTGTATTTGACTCTCATCATACGTATGTTGATCCAAAGACATGCAAGTTCACTGCTCCTCTCAACTGCTCTTCCCGATCGCCTTCGCTCTAGCCGTTCGCCGCAAAATGATGGGCCCGTTTCTTCAGCGTAGAGGATGAAATCGGCGAATAATAGATTTTCTGCTTGGTCACGACGATCGATTTAGGCTCTTCCTCGCCGATCGTCTCGACGTCCTTGCGCTTGCGTGCTCCCGCTACGAATTGCTTGGATAGTTTAGAGGATTGTTCGATCGAAATATCAAAAATAGCCACCAACTCCGCAGCCCGAATAATTTTCTCGCCGCCTAAATGGATGTACATATCCTTCGCCCACCTCTCCTATTCGCTTTCGCGCGCTACCGGGTCACACGGCCGCCTTGCACATGATAGATACCGGCATCCTGAAGCCTGCTGACATTCACGCTTTCAAGGCCGGTCGTCGTTATAAACGTTTGTACTTTGCTTTGGAAGGTTTCGATAAGCTGCGTCTGACGGTTCTGATCGAGCTCCGAGAGCACGTCGTCAAGCAGCAATAGCGGATATTCCCCGATTTCTTCGTTAATGAGCTCGATTTCCGCCAATTTGAGCGACAAGGCCGTCGTGCGCTGCTGCCCTTGGGAGCCGAAAATTTGCGCTTCCTTGCCGTTGATAAAAAACGCCAGATCGTCGCGGTGAGGCCCCGCCAAAGTAACGCCTCTGCGAATCTCCTGATCTTTCACCTGTGTTAACTTTATCATAAATTGATTAAATAAAACAGATTCATCTTGCAAGGCGTCCGTATCGAACGACGGCCGGTATTCGATCGTCAGCCGCTCCGTTCCGTTCGTAATGCCCGAATGGATTTGCTCGGCGTACGTTTGCAGTTTATGAATAAAGTGTTCCCTTTTTTTCATAATTTTAACACCGTGCTCCGCCAGCTGCATATTCCATACGTCCAGCATCGTCGCGTTCGGTCCGCCCCCGTAGGACGCCTTCAAAAAATTGTTCCGCTGCTGCAAAACTTTGCCGTACTGCTGCAGCGTATGCAAATAGCCGGGTTGCACTTGTCCGATTTCCATATCGAGAAACCGTCTCCGTACCCCCGGCGTTCCTTTCACGATTTCCAGATCCTCCGGCGCGAACATGACGACGTTGACGGAGCCGATAAAATCGCTCAGCTTCCGCTGCTCCAGGCCGTTGATCTTCGCCTTCTTTCCCTGCGCGGAGAACAGCAGGTCGAGCTTGACCGTGCCGTACTTCTTATCTACGCTTCCCCCTATGCGGGCGGATTCACTCTGCCAGCCGATCAGCTCCTTGTCCTTCGACGTCCGATGCGACTTGGAGAGGGCGAGCACGAATATCGCTTCGAGCAGATTCGTCTTGCCTTGGGCGTTCGGTCCGAGAAATACGTTCACCTTGTTCGTCGTCTGCAGGTCAAGCTCGTCGTAATTACGGTAATTTTGCAGCTGGATGCTTGTTAAAAACACGATTCGACCTCCCGGTCCGTTACGCTTTACCTACCGTAAAGACGCCGCAGCCCTCAACTTCTACTTGATCGCCGGCATACAGCTTCCTGCCGCGGCGGTTATCCGCTTCCCCGTTAATGAGCACCTTGTTCTCCTGAAGAAAAAACTTCGCGTGCCCGCCGGTCGCGATGCAATCGGCCAGCTTCAGAAACTGGCCGAGCGTTATATATTTGGTCTGAATGGCGATTTCCTTCATCGTGATCGTCTCATTCCTTTCTAAGCCGTCGAAACCGGCTGTTAACCGGTCGTCCGGTACGGCAAAATGACGTACATGCTGTAGGCGTGATCCACCGGACGGATGATGATGGGGCTCATCGCGCCCGTAAATCCGATGAACAGCTGCTCGCTGTCGATGACCTTAAGCACGTCGAGCATATATTTGGAGTTGAACGCGATACGCAGCGGCTCGCCGTTGAATTCCTTCGCCTCCAGCTGCTCCGTCACCCGCCCGAGCTCGGTCGAGCTGGACGAAATTTCGATCGAGCCGTCCTCGAGCGTCATCAGGCGGACGATATTCGTTTTCTCCTCGCGCGACATCAGGTAAGCGCGGTCGATCGCGTCGGTTACGTTTTTTGTATCCAGAACGAGTTCTGTTTTGTAGGTTTGCGGAATAATCTTAGAAGTATCGGGATAGGTCCCGTCCAAAATCCGCGTGAAAAACAGAACGTTGTCGAGCTTGAAGAGCACCTGGTTATCCGCCACGACGATGTCGACAAGAGCGTTATGCTCCGGCACGAGCTTCGACAGCTCGATCAGCGTTTTGGCCGAAATGACGATATTGCTGAATTTGTATTCCTCGGGCGTGTCGACTTGCGACGTCCGGCTTGCCAGACGATGTCGATCGGTTGCGACGAATTTCAATTCACCGCCCGACAAGGTCCACAGCACGCCCGTCAAAATCGGCGTTTGTTCGCTGGTGGAGGCGGCCAGCACGGTCTGGCGGATCATCGCTTTCAATAGATCGCCCGGCATTTGAAGCGTATCGTTTTGTTCGATGGAGGGAAGTACCGGAAATTCCTCGGGATCGAGGCCGACCATTTGGATTTCCGTCGAACCGGATCGAATGATCGTTTGGAAATTGGCTCCTACGTCGATGACGACTTGGTCGGAAGGCAGTTTCTTGACGATTTCGACAAAAAATTTGGCGGGCAAAACGACGCTTCCGGGTTTATCCACATGTGCAATAACGTATTGATCCTTTTCCACAGGAATGAAGCTTTGGATCGAAATGTCGGTATCGCTTGCCGTCAGCGTTACGCCGAGATGCGTGACTTCGATTTTGATGCCGCCGAGAATGGGGATGGCCGGTCTGGAAGATGCGGCTTTGGCGACTTGTTGAATGGCGTCGTTCAATTCGTTTTTAGAGATGGATAATTTCATGGTTTCACTCCTAGCGCTCGTTTTGGGGAATGATTCGGTTTACCGCGTTTACGCGTGATTTACGATGTTTTTTAAAAGAATTTTAGTAGACGTAGTAGTAGGGCCGCTGGATATGTGGATAACC
The DNA here is from genome assembly GCF_014705655.1 of Paenibacillus arenilitoris. Taxonomy (GTDB): domain Bacteria; phylum Bacillota; class Bacilli; order Paenibacillales; family Paenibacillaceae; genus Pristimantibacillus; species Pristimantibacillus arenilitoris. The sequence goes on from NZ_JACXIY010000035.1 coordinate 9,909, forward strand.
CTATGGAATACCGAGAAAGCAAGCCTATCCACATGTGCATAGCGTGTGCATAGGCTTGCTCGGTTGTTCACATATGATTTTTGATCTTTTCGGTCAGGTTCTGAACGATCTTGTACAGGTCCTGATCCACCTTAAGCTGCTGCGAAATTTTCTCGTGGGCGTGAATGACCGTCGTATGGTCGCGCCCGCCGAATGCCTCGCCGATCTTCGGCAAGGAGAAATCGGTCAGCTCGCGCGATAGATACATGGCGATCTGCCGAGGATAAGCGACGGCTTTCGTGCGCTTTCGCGCTTTGAATTCCTCCAGGCGCAAACCGTAAAATTCCCCGACTTTTGTCTGAATATCCTGGATCGTGATCATTCTCGGCCGGCTCGACGGGATGATGTCCTTGAGCGCTTCGGCTGCCAAATGCGACGAAATGTCGGCGTTGATGAGCGACGAGTAGGCGACGACCCGGATCAGCGCGCCTTCGAGCTCGCGGATGTTCGTGTCGATCTGGTTGGCGATATAGATCATCGCTTCGTTCGGGATATCGAGGTTCTCCGCGCGCGCCTTCTTGCGAAGAATCGCGATCCTTGTCTCCAGATCCGGAGGCTGAATATCGGTAATGAGTCCCCATTCGAAGCGCGACCGCAGCCGCTCCTCGAGCGTCGGAATTTCCTTCGGCGGCCGGTCGCTGGAGATGACGATCTGCTTCCGTTCCTCGTGCAGCGCGTTGAACGTATGGAAGAACTCCTCCTGCGTCTGTTCCTTGCCGGCCAAAAATTGAATGTCGTCGATCAGCAGCACGTCGATGTTGCGGTATTTCGTGCGGAAGCTCTCCCCGCGGTTGTCGCGGATCGCGTTAATGAATTCGTTCGTAAACTTCTCTGAAGAGATGTAGAGCACTCTCGTATTCGGGTTGTGATCCATAATGTAGTGCCCGATGGCGTGCATTAAGTGCGTCTTGCCGAGTCCGACGCCTCCGTACAGAAACAGCGGATTGTACGCTTTCGCCGGCGCTTCCGCCACCGCGAGCGAGGCCGCGTGGGCGAACCGGTTGTTGGCTCCGATGACGAATGTATCAAACGTATACTTCGGGTTAAGCATATGGGTATGCGTCTCTTCGGCCGCGACCGGCGGCTGCGCCGCTTTCGGCGGGAACTGGACGGCCGGCTCGGCGCTCTTCGGTTCTTCTATGGAAAAGCGAACGTCGATCTGTCTGCCCAAAAATTCGTACAGCGTCGTTCGTATCAGCTTCGTATAGCGGCCCTCCAGCCATTCGGCCGCAAACGTTGTCGGCGCGGTCACTTCGAGCAGCGATTCATCGACAAAATAAGCCTTCGTCGCTTTGAACCAGGTGTCGAAGCTAGGCTTGCTTAATTTTGTCTGAATGATCGACAACACTTGCTGCCATATATCGTAAGTATGGCTGTCCACAGACTGTCACTCCTTATCCTAATCGCCCAAAAGGCGCAGGTACGCGTAAAAATGTCGAATAGCCGGGTATTATAACGAATGCATCCACATTATGCAGAGAATTTTGCGAATGAGTTATAAATAGGGGATTAATTTGTTCACAATGTTATCCACAGACTGTTGATAAAAATGAGGCAACAACGATGTAATCCACAACGAAAACATAATTATCATAGCAAAAGATGCCTTGTATTTCAACGAATACACGGATTTTATCCACAAACTCAACCACTTGTGCATAAAAGTTATCTACACCACTACATATTGTTTATATCTTGTTAAGATTTCGACAAAGTTCGTTTTCGGCGCCTGTGGATTATGCACATGTTATTAGTTTCCTGCGGCGGTGGGCGACGCATGCGTTTATCCACAGCCCTTCGGAGAAAACATTTTCCAGCCGAATCGGAGGATGGGGAATCATTGACTTTTTACGGTGGGCGTGGTTTAATAAAAAAAGCGTTTTTTTCACCGCGAGAACAAATGAAGGCAGCGGCGGGTCGCCCGTCGATGCTTGGGAGTATGCCATAGTAGGAGGTGCAGATCGATGAGACCTACATTTAAACCGAATGTAAGCAAGCGCGCGAAAGTGCATGGATTCCGCAAGCGGATGAGCACAAAGAACGGACGTAAAGTTTTGGCAGCGCGTCGTCAAAAGGGAAGAAAAGTACTGAGCGCATAAGCAGAAGACCACGTCCGGTGGTCTTTTTTTTTTTTGAACATACAAACGAACCTCGCCAGCGCCGCTGCTTACGCCGGCGAATAGTTGGCGATACTTGAGTGAGAAGCTTG
>NZ_JACXIY010000036.1 GCF_014705655.1 Paenibacillus arenilitoris
GAACATACAAACGAACCTCGCCAGCGCCGCTGCTTACGCCGGCGAATAGTTGGCGATACTTGAGTGAGAAGCTTGCTTTCTTGCTAATTTGAACAATGAACGGTGGCTATCAGTCGTGCATAGAAAACTTCGCCTTCGCAATCGGGAGGATTTCAGCCGAATATACAGGGGCGGCAAATCGTTTGCCAACGGGCAATTCATCGTCTACTGGTCGAAGCAGCCCGCGGCCGATCCGTTCCGCCTGGGCGTATCGGCGAGCAAGAAGATCGGCAACGCCGTCGTTCGCAACCGGATGCGCCGAATGATCAAGGAGATCGTCCGCCACCAGGCAAGCCGCATCGTTCCGAAAACCGATTTGATCCTGATCGTGAGGAAGCCGGCGACCGCCATGAAGCTGAAGGAGATGGAGAAGAGCGTTCTCCACGTGCTGAAGAAGGCCGGTTTGCTCAAAAACGGGGGCAAACCCCCCGGGACGGAGAAGCAGTCGGATTAGCCCTTCCGCACGCTCGCAAGAAAGCGGATGCACGGGCATGGTCCTTGTTTCTTTGTCCTCTAAATTATGGTATAGTCGAGATTGGAAATATAAGAGTGTACAAGCTTGACGCAGGTGGCTCTCAGAGAGGAGTTTTCATGTTGTTTCGGATTACGAAGAAAAAGTGGTTTTTAGTGCTTGGGCTTGTCCTGTTAATGGGGGTGTTGGCGGGCTGCGGGGCTCCGACGAACCAGACGACGGAGACGGCCGACCTTGCCGAGGGCAACTTCTGGGAGAGGAACGTCGTCTACTATTTCGCGATCACGCTCGATACGTTCGCCGGCTGGTTCGGCGAATCGTACGGACTTGCCATATTGCTTCTGACGATTATCGTTAGGACGCTGATCCTGCCTTTGACGCTCAAGCAGTACCGCAGCTCGAAGGCGATGCAGGCGCTGCAGCCGGAAATGGCCGAAATCAAGAAGAAGTACAAGGATAACCCGCAGAAGCAGCAGGAAGAGACGATGAAGCTGTTTCAGAAGCATCAGGTGAATCCGATGGCCGGCTGCTTGCCGCTGATCGTTCAGATGCCGGTGTTCATCGCGCTGTACAACGCGATCTATATGAATCCGGACATTCGCGAGCATTCCTTCCTGTGGCTCCAGCTCGGAGAGAAGGATCCGTATTATATCTTGCCGATCCTTGCCGCGGCAACGACGTACATTCAGTCCAAAATGATGCAGAAGCAGCAGACGCAGACGATGCCGGGCATGGGCATGATGCTGGCGATATTCCCGGTGCTCATTTTCGTCATGGCGATTTCGTTCCCTGCGGCTCTGCCGTTATATTGGGTATACAGCAATATCTATACGATCGTCCAAAACTACTTCCTGTATGTTCGTTCATCCAACAAGGGTAAGGAGGCCCCTGCGAAATGAAGAAAATCGTTGCATCGGGAAAGACGGTAGACGATGCTGTACGAAACGGATTATCGCAATTACAGGTAACTGAAGACCGCGTGAAAACAGTCGTGCTCGAACATCCCGCCAAAGGCTTTCTGGGCTTGTTCGGCGTAAAGGAAGCGAAGGTTGAGCTTGAGGTAATCCCCGATCCGATGCTTGAAGCGGAGCAGTTCATCCGCGAGGTGGCGGGCACGATGGGGCTGCAAGTGAACATCGATCGAAAGCATACGAGGGAAGGCACCCAACTCGCCGTATCGGGCAGCGGGGACCTCGGAATGCTGATTGGACGCCGCGGACAAACGCTTGATGCGTTACAGTACTTAGTAAATATTGTCGCTAACCGTTATTCGGACAGTCATCTTCGTATCGTGCTCGATGCAGAAGATTTTCGCGAGCGCCGCCGCAAGACGTTGGAGGATTTGTCGGAACGGCTTGCGGGCCGGGTCATCCGGACCAGGAAAGAAGTCGTCCTGGAGCCGATGTCGCCGCATGAGCGCAAGGTGATTCATTCGCAGCTGCAGAACCATCCTAAGGTGAAGACGTTCAGCAAGGGCGACGAGCCGAACCGGCGCGTCGTCATTGCGCTCAGGCAGTAGCGCGAGGATTGAGAGATAAAGTCGAATTGAAACGCAATTTGCAGCAATGGCTCCTTATGGTCATTGCTGTTTTTCCATTTGAGAGGTGTTGAAAGACGATGGTGCATGATACGATTGCCGCCATTTCGACCGCGGTCGGAGAAGGCGGCATTGCGATAATAAGGATAAGCGGACCGGATGCGGTCGAAGGGACCGCCCGTATTTTCCGTTCGAAAATAAATTTGAAGGATGCCGAATCCCATACGGTTCATTACGGCCATATCGTGGATCCCGCGACGGGCGAGCGCGTGGAAGAGGTCCTCGTCACGCTGATGCGCGGGCCGCGGTCGTTCACGGCCGAGGACGTCGTCGAGATTAACGCGCATGGCGGCGTCATCGCGGTGAAGAAGGTGCTGGACGTCGTCCTGCAGCTCGAGGGCTTCCGGACGGCGGAGCCCGGTGAATTCACGAAGCGCGCGTTCCTGAACGGCCGGATCGACCTGATGCAGGCGGAGGCGGTTATCGATCTGATCCGCTCCAAGTCGGACCGGGCTTTCTCGGTCGCGCGGAAGCAGGCGGAAGGGGCGCTCTCCAAGAAGATCAAGGAGCTGCGGCAGACCGTTATCGAGCTGCTGGCGCATATCGAAGTGAATATCGATTATCCCGAGCATGACGTCGAGGAAATGACAAGCGCCTATATCCGCGAGCAATGCGGATCGGCTATTGTTGAAATAGATCGGCTGTTAAAAACGGCGAACGAAGGCAAAATATTGCGTGAAGGCATCGTAACGGCGATCGTCGGACGCCCTAACGTCGGGAAGTCGTCGCTGATGAACGTGCTGACGCAGGAGAACAAAGCGATCGTCACCGATATTCCGGGAACGACCCGCGACGTCATCGAACAGTTCGTCTCGCTTAATGGCATTCCGCTGCGCCTGCTGGACACGGCCGGCATCCGGGAGACGAGCGACGTCGTGGAGAGGATCGGCGTGGAGCGTTCGCGAAACGCGCTGGAGGATGCCGATCTCATTTTGTTCGTCTTGAACTATAACGAGCCGCTTCAAGCGGAGGATCGCGAGCTGCTTGCGCAATTGAAGGATCGTCCGGTCATTATTGTCATCAATAAGACCGACTTGCCGCATCAATTAGAAATTGAGGTGGTGGAGGAGTCGATGCCGGCCGCTCCGATCGTCCGGATGTCGGTTGTGGCGGAAGAGGGGCTGGACGGGCTGGAGCGGGCAATAAGCGAAATGTTTTTCGAAGGGCAGCTCGAAGCAAGCGATTTGACATATGTCAGCAACGTCCGGCATATTTCTTTGCTGAAGCGTGCGCGTCAATCGCTGTCGGATGCGATCGAAGCGTCGAATATGGGCATTCCGATCGACGTCATTCAGATTGACGCGCGTGCGGCGTGGGAGTCGCTCGGCGAAATTTTGGGCGACGAGGCCGGCGATTCGTTGATCGATCAAATCTTTTCGCAATTTTGTTTAGGCAAATAGGTTAGGCAGATTGGAGGTCTGAAGTATGGGATATTTGGCAGGACAATATGATGTTATCGTGATCGGCGCAGGACACGCGGGCTGTGAAGCGGCGCTGGCCGCCGCTCGCATGGGATGCGAGACGCTGCTGCTTACGATCAATTTGGATATGGTTGCGTTCATGCCGTGCAATCCGTCGATCGGCGGGCCGGCAAAGGGCCACGTGGTGCGGGAAATCGACGCGCTCGGCGGGGAAATGGGACGAAATATCGACAAAACGTTCATTCAAATGAGGATGCTCAATACGGGCAAAGGCCCGGCGGTGCACGCGCTTCGCGCGCAGGCGGATAAATTCGATTACCAGCATGTCTTGAAGAAGACGATCGAGGAAACGCCAAACCTGACGCTGCGTCAGGGGATGGCGGAAGAGCTCATCGTCGAAGACGGCAAGTGCGTAGGCATCATTACGAAGACGGGCGCGGAGTACCGCTCGCGTACGACGGTTGTGACGACGGGAACGTATTTGCGCGGCAAAATCATTATGGGCGAGCTGATGTATGAGAGCGGTCCGAACAACCAGCAGCCGTCGGTCCGGTTGTCGGCGAGCTTGAAGGAGCATGGCTTGCAGCTTGTGCGCTTCAAGACGGGCACGCCGCCCCGCGTGCATAAGGATACGATCGATTTCACCAAGACGGAAATTCAGCCGGGAGACGACAATCCGAAGTTTTTCTCCCACGAGACGGAATCGTCGACGAACGAGCAGCTGCCTTGCTGGCTAACTTATACGTCGGAGACGACGCATAAGATCATCAACGATAATTTGCACCGCGCGCCGATGTTCTCGGGAGCGATCGAAGGAACGGGGCCGCGCTACTGCCCGTCGATCGAGGACAAAATCGTCCGCTTCGCCGACAAGCCGAAGCATCAGATTTTCCTGGAGCCGGAAGGCAAGAACACGTCGGAGTATTACGTGCAAGGATTGTCGACGAGCATGCCGGAGGACGTGCAGCTCGGCATTTTACGTTCAATCCCAGGATTGGAAAATGTTGAGATGATGCGTAACGGCTACGCGATCGAATATGACGCGGTCGTGCCTACCCAGCTATGGCCGTCGCTTGAAACGAAAGTGATCGACAGCTTGTTCACCGCCGGACAAATTAACGGCACCTCCGGTTATGAAGAGGCGGCAGGTCAAGGCATCATGGCCGGCATCAATGCGGCGAGGAAGGTGCAGGGGAAAGAGCCGATCGTGCTCGGCCGCTCCGAAGGGTATATCGGCGTTATGATCGATGACCTGGTGACGAAGGGGACGAATGACCCGTATCGCCTGCTGACGTCGCGAGCGGAATATCGCCTGCTGCTTCGCCACGATAACGCGGATTTGCGCCTAACCCCGATCGGCTATGAGATCGGGCTTATAACGGAAGAACGCTACGCCAAGTTTTTGCGCAAGAAGGAAATGGTCGAGGCGGATATCGAACGGCTGCGCGGCATTAAAGTGAAGCCCAACCAGGTGAACGACATGCTGACGGCTGCCGGAACGGCCCCGATGACGAACGGTACGGACGCTCTGTCGCTGCTGCGCCGCCCGGAAGTCACGTACGCCATGCTAGAGACGGTCGTGCCGTCTACGCCGGACATGACGGACGAGATGAAGGAGCAGGTCGAGATCCAGATCAAATATGCTGGCTACATCGAGAAGCAGCTGCAGCAGGTTGAACGGCTGAACAAAATGGAGAAAAAACGGATTCCGGACGATATTGTGTATAGCGAAGTGCACGGATTGGCTTCGGAAGCGAAGCAGAAGCTCGAGCTCGTCAGGCCGCTCTCGCTAGGCCAGGCTTCCCGCGTGTCGGGCGTTACGCCTGCCGATCTTTCGATCTTGCTCGTATATCTCGAACATTATAATCGCGTTACCGCGGCGAAAGGTTCTTGAACATGGATGAAACGATCGCTTGGTTCACCGGACGGATGGAGGAGAGCGGCATTCCGCTCTCCGGCCGTCAGCTAGAGCAATTCGACTTGTATTACCGTTTGCTCGTCGAGTGGAACGAAAAAATGAACCTGACCGGCATAACGGAGCGGGACGCGGTATACGAGAAGCATTTTTACGATTCCGTATCCTTATCCTTCTACACGAATGTGAACAAGGTACATAAGCTTGCGGATATCGGATCGGGCGCGGGGTTTCCCAGCATTCCGCTTAAAATTTGTTTTCCTCATTTAAACGTGTTGATCGTAGACTCGTTGAATAAAAGAATTCAGTTTCTGTCTCATTTGACGGAGCAGCTAGGTTTAGCCGACGTTGCCTGTCTGCATGGAAGGGCCGAAGACGTCGCCCGGCTGCCGGAGCATCGCGATCGGTATGATCTCGTTACGGCCCGCGCCGTCGCGCGCTTGAACGTATTGAACGAGTTTTGCTTGCCCTTCGTGCGCAAGGGAGGGCTCTTCGCGGCGATGAAAGGGTCGCAATCGGATGAGGAAGTGAAGGAAGCGTCTTTCAGCCTGCGCGAGTTAAAAGGAATAATCAAATCGCAGCATAAGCTTACGCTGCCGAACGAGCAATCCGAAAGACATATTGTCCTTATTGAGAAAACCGACGCTACGCCTCGCAAATATCCTAGAAAAGCGGGCACGCCCCTGAAACAGCCGTTAATATAGCTCGTAAATAATGTTCCACGTGAAACATTTGTGCCAATGTACGCTGCAGAGCTATCCTCGTTGATAAAATGCGACAATTGTAGGTAGAGGACGGCTGTCAAGCAGGATTTCGCTCAAAGGCAGTCGAAATAGATAGGTAAGATGAAACTCAGGTTGCGGCAATGCTAGCAAGCTTTGTCATGATGCGCGGATTGCATCTGACAACAATCGTCTGGAAATGGATCGGTCCGTTTGAAGAAAGCCATTCGATTACTTCCGAATGACTTTTTGTTATGGATAATCGCTATGCGGATGCGAAAAGTGAAGCAGGAGCGTATTTATTTCAAAAAAACTTTGCAGCTGGTTTGACCGGTAGGAGAATGACATCTAGGCTGGCACTCTATTGGCGGATGGTGAAATTTTCAGAGAATTGCTCATGACGACAGTGTTATGGCGATTCGAGACGGACAACAGCTTGCGGGTTTATCTCATGATCGGGTGGTAATTATCGATATGAAAGAACAATTTTCTCGTTTGTTCGGTTTGTCCGACCAGCGCATACTCCATGAAGAAGTGCGGCAAATTCCGATTCAGGAAATCGATTCAAGTCCGTTTCAACCGCGAACGATATTTGATGACGATCGAATCGAAGAACTGTGCCAGACGATCAAGACGCACGGGATCATTCAGCCGATCGTCGTTCGCATGCGCAACGGACGATATGAGATTATCGCGGGGGAACGCCGTTGGCGAGCCGTAACGAAGCTTGGTTATGATACGATTCCGGCTATCGTGCGCGAGTTCAACGATTCGCAGACGGCGTCGATCGCCTTGATCGAGAACCTGCAAAGGGAAAACTTGACGGCGATCGAGGAAGCGATTGCTTATCAGAAGCTGATCGAGCTGCATCAATTGACGCAGGAAAGCTTGGCGCAGCGACTCGGAAAAAGTCAATCGACGATTGCCAATAAATTGCGATTGTTAATGTTAAGTGATACTATTAAACTTGCGCTGATGGAACGGAAGATTACGGAGCGGCACGCCCGCGCGCTGTTGTCGCTCGATACCGAGGAGCTTCAACATCAGGTGCTGGAAGAGATCATCACCAAAGATTTGAACGTGAAGCAAACTGAAACCAGAATCGCTTTCTTGAAGGAAACGGCCAAGGTGAAAAAGGCGAAACGGATTTCGTTCACGAAGGATGTCCGTTTGGCTCTGAATACGATTCGCCAGTCGATCGAGATGGTATCCGGTTCCGGGCTTCCGATCAAAACGAATGAAAAGGATCATGAAGATCACTACGAAATCGTTATTCAAATCCCGAAAAGGCAATAAAAATTCCTTATTTTATACGTAATCGATGCCGTCCTCGCCGAGGGCGGCGAAACCATTTGTAAAGAAATATAACCCTTTTTATTACACAGCGCGAAACGGGTTATTCAACCGAAGGATGGCCGACAGCCGGTTTCTCTTGGTTAATTCATTCAAAGATAACCATTTACAAGTTTTTCTAAGCCGTTTCGCTTGGCTTATACTCGGGTTATATTTCACCGCGAAAACCGTTCTCTTTCTCCGAAATGGCGGGACAGCTGGTTTTGCTTGTAAACCATCACGAAGATAACAAGGCAGCATATTAAAGTTGTACATACAGAGGTGAGCCGGTTTTGTCGAAAATTATTGCGATTGCGAATCAGAAGGGCGGTGTCGGTAAGACGACGACGTCCGTTAACTTAGCCGCCTGTCTGGCATCGCTGGGGAGGAAGGTGCTGCTTGTCGATATCGACCCGCAAGGGAATACGACGAGCGGACTAGGCATCGATAAAGGGGATGTCAACAATTGCATCTACGATGTGCTTATTAACGATGTCCATCCGCGGGATGCGATGTTTGATACGAACGTGCCCGGATTGAAAATCATTCCGGCAACGATCCAGTTGGCCGGCGCCGAAATCGAGCTCGTACCTACGATATCCCGCGAGCTGCGGCTAAAAAAGTCGCTTCATCTGGTGAAGGATGATTTCGATTATATTTTAATCGATTGTCCGCCATCCTTAGGCATCCTCACGATCAATTCGTTAACGGCCGCGGATTCCGTCCTCATTCCGATTCAATGTGAATATTATGCGCTGGAGGGCTTGAGCCAATTGTTAAATACGGTTCGGCTCGTTCAGAAGCATTTGAATACATCGCTACAAATTGAAGGCGTATTGCTTACGATGCTGGACGCCAGAACGAATCTCGGCATTCAAGTCATCGAAGAGGTTAAAAAATATTTTCAGCAAAAAGTATATCAAACGATTATTCCGCGCAACGTTCGACTGAGCGAGGCGCCATCCCATGGACAAGCCATTATCACATACGATCCACGATCTAAGGGTGCAGAAGTCTATCTTGAACTCGCAAAGGAAGTGATCATGTATGAGCAAGCGGCTAGGTAGAGGGCTGGATGCGCTTATTCCATCGCTTTCTGTGAATGATGACGATAAAGTAATCGAGATTTCATTATCACAGCTAAGACCGAATCCATATCAGCCAAGGAAAACGTTCGATGAGGAATCCATTAAGGAATTGGCGGAATCGATTAAGCAGCATGGCGTCATTCAACCGATTATTGTTCGAACCGTATTAAAGGGGTACGAAATTATAGCGGGGGAAAGACGCTTCCGCGCATCCCAGTTCTGCGGCAATACGACGATTCCGGCGGTCGTCAGATCGTTCACGGATCAGCAGGTTATGGAAATCGCTCTGATTGAGAATCTTCAGCGCGAGGATTTGAACGCCATTGAAGTGGCGGTTGCTTACCAGGCACTGATTGATAAGTTCAAGCTAACGCAAGAAGAGTTATCGATGAAGGTCGGCAAATCCCGCTCGCATATTGCTAATTTTGTCAGACTGCTATCGCTTCCGGCGGAAATTAAAGACAATGTTTCACGTGGAACAATTTCGATGGGTCATGCGAGAGCGTTGGTCGGCATTAAGGACGTGAAGGTGCAGAAGGAGTTTGCCGATCAGACGGTGGCGTTGGAGTGGAGCGTCCGCGAATTGGAAGAGGCGATTCAAAAGCTGGATTCGAAGCAGCAGCCGGAAGAAAAAACGAAGCCAAAGCAGAAAAAGCGGGATCCTTATATCGATCATCTCGAAGAAACGCTGCGCGAACGATTTAAAACGACGGTAAAAATTAAACAGCAGAAGGATAAAGGGAAAATCGAGCTGCAATATTACAGTAAACAGGATTTGGAGAGATTGCTGGAATTGCTCCAATATATGGCTTAATCGCATTCGATTCATACCTGAACAATGGCATACCCGACGTTGTAATCTTTCGGTTGAAGGATTAAACTAAGGTATGCCATTGTTATGTGGAACAACGATAGAGAGGGTAAGGTGGATGAATCAAATGGAGAAATCTACGATATATTTGGATCATGCGGCAACCTCTTGGCCGAAGCCTCCGGCCGTAACGGAAGCGGTTATGCAGGCGATGCTGAACGATGCGGCCAATCCCGGACGGGGCAGTCACGCCATGGCCGTACGGGCTAGCCGAATTCTCTTTGATGCCAGAAAGCAGCTTGGCAAGTTGTTTAATATAAAAAACCCGAATGACATTGCGTTCGCCTCGAATACGACGATGGCGCTCAACCAAGCGATCAAAGGCTGGCTAAAGTCAGGCGATCATGTCATCGCGACATCCGTCGAACATAACTCCGTTCGGCGTCCGCTGTATGCGTTGGAGCAAAAGATTGGTATTCAGGTTACTTATATAGAAGCGGATGAACGCGGCAATATTAAACTTGACGACGTCGCCAAAGCCATTCGGCCAAACACGACGCTCGTTATCGTTAACCATAGCTCGAACTTGCTCGGGACCATAATGCCGGTGGCGGATATTGCGGAAATGACGAAAAAATACGGCATTAAGCTTCTCGTCGACGCAGCGCAAAGCGCAGGCATATTGCCGATTGACGTTAAAGCGATGGGCATCGACATGCTTGCTTTTCCGGGGCATAAAGGTTTGCTTGGTCCACAGGGCACAGGAGGCCTGTACATCGATCCGGAGCTGGAGCTGGAGCCGTTGCTGCACGGCGGCACGGGGAGCCAGTCCGAGGCGCTGGAGCAGCCTCGCGTACGTCCGGACCGCTATGAGGCCGGGACGCAGAATACGCCCGGAATCGCAGGTCTGCGAATGGGCGTTCAGCATGTATGGAACGAGTCCGTTCAGAGCATCCATGCGAAGGAATGGTCATTATCGCAGCGGCTGATGGAAGGGCTGCAGCGGATACCGGGTATCAGGCTGCTTGGCCCCGCGCTTGGGGAACAGCGGACGGGCATCGTCGCATTCGATGCGGAGGGAATCGATCCGTCGGAGCTTTCGTTTATTTTGGACCAGCATTATAACATCGCGGTACGCGCGGGCTTTCATTGTACGCCGCTCGCGCATGCTTGCGCGGGAACGTCCGCGACGGGAGCCGTCCGCGCAAGCGTAGGCATCTATACGACGGAAGCGGAAGTGGATGCGCTCGCCGATGCCATGCAGGAAATAACTTCGCAATATCGGGCATAGCCATCAAATGGGGGCGGATTAACAACAATGGAAGACTGGACAACAAATCCGATGAATGCAGTCACGGTGGTTTTGGTTCTGCTTGTCATCATTTTAATCATTTGGATTGCGGTCGTCGGCGGACGGCTCAAAAAATTAAGAAAGCAATATACGGCAGTTATGGGGAATACGGGTGTTACGAATCTGGAAGAAGTCATCATCGACATGAAGGAAAGCATAGCCGAGCAGAAGCAAAGGTCCGAACGTCTGCAAGCGCAGCTTAACGGTATCCAGCAGGTTGTCCCTCTAAAAAAAGGAAAGCTCGGCATTCATCGTTATAATGCTTTCGCCGATCAAGGAAGCGATCTCAGCTTCACGCTCGCGATCATCAATGAAGAGAGCGACGGAGCGGTCATTACGAGCATTCATAGCAGGGAAAACTCGTATGTGTACGCCAAGCCGATCGCAAAAGGCGAATCCGCCTACCCGTTAACGCCGGAAGAGCGAAAGGCGATTGCAGAAGCGAAGTGACGGCGGTCGCTTTGAGGGGAATAATCATTTAGCCGTTATCGGCGGCTGCGGTCTGCTCGCGAGCGCTTAAGAGCTGAGCATGATTCGTAATTGCCGTAAACAAGCTTAACGAGATAATATCGGCCATCTTCATCACCAGGTGAAGGCGGGTGTTTTGCAGCACGAAATATTCCATGAAGCCTCCGACGTTTACGATGCCTGTCAGATGGATATCGCCGACAGGGGGCAGTTCTTTATTAACGCCTGCGCCGGGGCGGACCGGGCCCATGCCGAGCTGAATGCAACCGACGCTCGATACTTGGCCGAGGCAGGCGTCGATTCCGATGACGAACGGCTTGTGGAAGCTTCGGTTGATTTCCTGCAGCGTATCGTCCAAATTCATGGCATGAACGGGTTCCTCTAACGTGCCGAACAAGGTAAAATGAGAGCTGCGGTACTTCGTAAGCGAGGTGCCGATGAGCGGTCCCAGCGCGTCACCGGTGGAGCGGTCGGTTCCTACGCAAACGATAACGATCGGCCGATTGTCGGATAATTCCTCGAGCATGACCGTTAACCGATTGACAAGGATACCGATCACGTTAGCGGTCGTGTACGGTACCTTTAACGACGAGTCCTTCATAAATGGTAGCTTCATAGAATCCCTCCGATATGCCGATATGTTACTAGTATATGGATGGGTCAACCATTTTATACGTCACATAGTTTATAGGATGATTGATTAGCGAAAGGTTTGGAGGATGGGCTTATGTTAATTGCATTTGACTCGACGCAGCAGGCGCTGCGGGCCGAGATGCTGCTCGAATACGCCGAGGTCGATATCGATATTTGCCCGACGCCTAAGGAGATAACGGCCGGCTGCGCGCTGTCCATTCAATTCCCCGAAGAAAGCCTTGACGTGGTGAAGGACGTCATCGACCAGGAAAATGTCGAAATCAGGGGCATCTTTCAAGCCGCGGAATCGGGATACAAACAAATTGAGGTATAACGAGCACCGCAACCGGAAGAAGGAGGAGCATCGATGTCAATCAACGAGATGTACGAATCGTCGGCAGGCTGGCTGACCGATCAGGATGTATGGCAGAGTATCGCCAATGCCGCCATTCGCGTAGCCGTTATTTTAATCGTAAGCAAAGTGGTCGTATGGATTATACATAAAACGATTAACCGTGCGGTTCTGGAACGGGAGAGCAAGCGCTTATCCAGTCAGGCGAGGCGAATGACGACGCTGGGCAAGCTAATGAAAAACGTTGCCTCTTATGTGATTTATTTTATTGCGGCGATGCTTGTCCTGTCCGAGTTCGGCATCGATTTGGGCCCTCTGCTCGCAGGGGCGGGCGTACTGGGGCTCGCGATCGGCTTTGGCGCGCAAAGTTTGGTGAAGGACATCATAACCGGCTTTTTTATCGTCCTGGAGGATCAATTCGCCGTAGGCGACGTGATCCAGACGGGGCAATTCAAAGGGACGGTCGAGATGATCGGGCTGCGCACGACGAAAATCCAAAGCTGGACCGGCGAGATGCATATTATACCGAACGGCATGATTAACGAGCTGACGAATTTCTCCCTTAACAATTCGCTTGCCGTCGTGGATATTTCGATTGCCTTCGAGGAAGAGGTCGACCGCGCGATCGAAGTGATCCGGCATACGATGATCGGCATGCAAGATCCGGATCTTATCGCTTCCCCGCAGGTGCTCGGCATACAAGCAATCGCTCCGACCGGAGTGACGATCCGGGTCATCGCCGAGTGCAAGCCGAACACGCATCCGGTTGTGGCGCGCAAGTTGAATATGGAGATCAAGAAAGCGCTGGACGCGAACGGCATCGAAATTCCGTATCCAAGAATGGTTACCTATCAGCGAAATGAAAAGGGAGGGGTTACGGATGGAACGAAAACAGTTTGAGCTGGGCGATATCGTGCAGATGAAGAAGCAGCATCCTTGCGGCTCCAATGAGATGGAGATTATACGGATGGGGATGGATATCCGCATCAAATGCGTCGGCTGCAAGCACAGCGTCCTCATTCCGAGAGCCAAGTTCGAGAAAAACATGAAGAAGGTGCTTCGATCGAAAGCGGCCGAAGAGGGAGCGGCGGATGCTTGAATCTGCGATATAATAAAAATTGGACTTGCATCTGATCGGCCTTTATGATAATATAATTTTTGTGTCCGGAGAGGTACCCAAGAGGCCCAAGGGGGCTGACTCGAAATCAGCTAGGCGTGTCAAAGCGTGCGTGGGTTCGAATCCCACCTTCTCCGCCATTCATATAACAGTCAAGCGATCCGCGAATGGATCGTTTTTTATTTTGACCAATCTACATAAAAGGGGGCTGCCCGTACCATGAGTACGCCAAAGCTGCCGCTAACCGATGCCGAGCGCAAGGCGATGAGAGCAAGCAAAATCAAGCTGGCCGATCTTGCAGGCTATAATGTCGACCAGCTAGGTGTGAGTTTGCAAATTTCAACAGAAAGGGCGAAACTGCTGCTTGCGCTTGCCCGGTTCCAGAGCATACCTTCCCTCGGTCCGAAGCTCGCTTGGCATTTGACCGAGCTGGGCTTTTACTCGCTTGAAGACATCAAGGCAGGGGGAGAGACCGGCGCGCAGCTTGTCGAGCGTCTGGAGAAGCTTCAAGGCGTCTGGATGGATCCTTGCGTGGAGGATGTGATGCGGCTTGCCGTGCATCATGCCCATCATCCGGGGAGCGGGAAGCAGTGGTGGGATTTTACCGCCGAACGCAAAAGTTACAGAGAGAAGCACGGCTATCCCGCCGACCGGCCCGCCAAAGCCTGGCATGAAGCTTAAAATGAGGCAAAGAAGAAAGAGGACTCTTCGCGAGTCCTCTTCTTGACGGTGATTGATGGTTGAGTCGATCAATTCTCACTTCAAGCATGCGAAAGCTTGGAGCTACATTTACGCGAATGGACCATTCAGCAATTGCTTCAGTACATCCATTGGAGCATGATCGTACGTTTCCCGCCTTAACGGATAACGTACGAACGCTCGGAATGCGCGTGTGTTACAGACAGGAGTCTTTGGCACAACCCTCCGCTTCATTTATACCGAGTGGACGAAATCCTCACCGAGTTCCTATCACCAACAGGTTCAATGGAACCACACCTCTCTTGCACCGTCGATCATTAGAATGGCACATGTCGCATTCGAATATTCACGAACATTTACAAAAGCTTAATGGCCCATCCGTTTCCATCTTCGTTCATGGTTCGTCGTCTCGGGGAAACGCTCGCCTCGCTTCAGCGTCACCTTCTTCGGATTCTCGATCCCCATATGAAACGAATTGTCGCCGGTCTCGATGTATACGCCGTCGTTCGGGGCTCTGTCGCCGGCAACGAACTTTGTCCATTCGCCCATTCCAATCGCCTCCAGCTTGATCATTTGGTTCGAACGAACGCGAATTCGCAGTCGTCCGGAGCTTTAGTATTCGCAGCTGAGTGCCGTTGCATAATTAGCAGATTCCGGCTGCCTGGCTGAAACTTGAGGATTCACGCTTGTCATGGGCGATTGGATTTGATATAGTATAAAGATGCGAGCATACGCTCGTTCCTTGCTCCATTTATGGGGCCGTTAGTCCAAAAGGAGGTGAAACCCTATGCGCAAATATGAAGTGATGTACATCATTCGCCCGGACGTTGATCAAGAGAACGTTCAAGCGATCGTTGATAAGTTCAACGGCATTATCTCCAATGGCGGAGAGGTCACGAAGACTGATGTGATCGGCAAACGCCGTCTTGCGTATGAGATCAACAAGCTTCGCGACGGGTACTTCGTACTGGTACAGTTCAACGCGACTTCCGAAGTCGTGAACGAGCTCGACCGGATCATGAAGATCTCGGATGAAGTCATCCGTACGTTGATCGTAAGAGACGTTGCTTAGTCCGCGCAAGATCGTTCGATTGGGAGGTCGGTAACGATGTTGAATCGTGTTATATTGATTGGTAGATTGACGAGAGACCCCGAGCTTCGCTATACGCCTGCAGGCGTAGCGGTTACGCAATTCACGATCGCGGTAGATCGCCCGTTCACGAGCGGCCAAGGCGAACGCGAAGCGGATTTCATTCCGGTCGTAACCTGGCGCCAGCTTGCCGAGACCTGTGCCAACTACTTGCGCAAAGGCCGTTTGACGGCGGTGGAAGGACGCATTCAGGTGCGTAACTACGAGAACAACGAAGGCAAGCGCGTCTACGTGACGGAAGTCATTGCCGATAACGTACGTTTCTTGGAGTCCAACCGCGAAGGCGGCGCGGCGCGCGAAGAAGGCGGAAGCAGCAATTACGGCTCTAGCGGCGCAAGCGGCGGAGGAGGAAACTCCGGCGGCGGTAACGCTTCTTATGGAGGCGGGAACCGGTCTAACAATAACTCGCGGAATGACAGCCGTGATCCGTTCCAGGATGACGGACGCCCAATTGATATTTCGGAAGATGATTTACCGTTTTAACATTATCAACGATTGGAGGATACGACCATGGCTTTCAAGCAAAGAGAGAACGGCGGCGACGAGCGTCCGGAGCGCAAGTTCAGCGGACGTAAAGGCGGTCGCAACAAGCGCCGTAAAGTTTGTTTCTTCACCGTTAACAAAATTACTCACATTGACTATAAAGACACGGACCTGCTGAAGAAGTTCATCAGCGAGCGCGGCAAAATTTTGCCTCGCCGCGTGACGGGCACAAGCGCGAAATACCAACGCTTGCTGACGATCGCGATCAAACGTTCGCGTCAAATCGCCTTGCTTCCTTACACGACGGAATAGTCGACAGGCAGCGACATAACAAGAAAGAGCCCTTAACCGGGCTCTTTTTTTTGTTTTATATTTCATCGCGAAAAGAGCTTATGCCGCCAAAGGACGGCTCAGAACCGAGCTGCGCAAGATGGAGCTAGCGGTTCGTGCGCAGCGTCAGTCGTTTACTGCTGGATACTTCGAAGGGCGGTATACCGCCTACAAATTGTTAAATCCTCCCTTGTGAGGAATGCCAAATTTATCATTATGTCGGGTTTCCTAGACAGATCCGATTTCAACATATTATGATAGGGTTTACAATCAGTCATTTTACGCAAAAATACGATCATGATATAGTTGTCATTTTGTCGTAAGGAATAGAAGAATCGGACAGTCGATTGATGGAGGGAGCGTCTTTGATGCAGGAATACGATCATGAATTTGCCGATTTTATTTACTATACGCCGGGGGACTTGGACAAGGAGGGACGGATCTGGCCGGTCCGTGCGGGACGATGCATAGCAAAACCCCATTATAAAGTGGGGCCCAAAAGAATCGAGTGCTATAGCTTTCATTTCGTGCGAGAGGGAAGGGTACGGTTGGAATTCGACGGGCATCATGTCGAGCTGCAGAAGGACGACATGTTCTGTTTGTTTCCGGGCCGGACTTACTACTACTGCATGCTCCCATCGGACGAACCGCTGCAGATGAGCTGGATCGCGGTTGACGGGGACAGGGTCGAAGGGCTGCTGGAGCTTGCCGAATTATCGCCGGACAGGCCGTACCGCGAGAAGCTGGCCGCCTCCTCCGTCAAGACAACGGCCGATCGGCTGATCGCCGCGCTGGCCGTCGCCGAGAAGTGGAATCCGGCCGTATCCTTGTCGCTGCAAGCACTCGTCTGCGAGCTGTTCGCCGGACTCGTTCCGGAATCGGCGACGGTCCCGTCGTCCGAACCTGCCGGCTGGATTAAAGGGTGCATGGATTATATCGAGCTTCACGCGACGGAAGGGATTTCCGTTCAGCAGGTGGCCGAATTTGCCGGCGTGAACCGCTCGCACTTCTCCTACGTGTTCGCCAGTCAGGTCGGATTGCCGCCAATGAAATATATCCAGAAGGTTCGCATGGAGAAGGCGAAGCGGTTTCTGAGAGAAACCGACGCGACGATTACGGAAATCGCGTTTTCGCTCGGTTACCCCAGCCTATATTCATTCACCCGAGCTTTCAAAATTTACTTCGATTCTTCACCGTCCACCGTGCGCAAAGCAAGAAGAGCCGAATAACGGCGCAAAATAGTAAGCGCTTTAATCAAAGGGCGCATCGATTGTTCTACACACGGCTATTTGTAAAGGAGGCTGTTGCCTATGAAGCTTTCCTCCCTTATCAGGTTGATATCACCGCAGCTCAGCATCCAAGGGAAAATTTTAATCGCGTTCAGTCTGGTCACCCTTCTCTCGATCGTTACGATTACCGGCATCGTGTACGTGAACATGCGGGAGATGATCAAGCGGAACGCGGTCACCTCGGTGACGGACAGCATTCGCCAGGCGGATGAATCGCTCAATATTATGCTCGAGGAAATCGACCGGTTGAATACGGTTGTCGTGACCAACAGAAACACGGTGATCAATACGCTGCTCAGCCCGTCCGAGGAAATCAGCTTCGAGTGGTTTCAGGAGCAGAAGCGGATTGACGAATTTTTATCGGGATTAATCGATTATAAGCCTTATATTACGAGGATCGCCGTGGTCGGCCTGAACGGCAAGGTGTTCTTCACCGGCGGCCCGTGGCTGGACCGTACCGTCCTGGAGACTCCGATGATGGATTACATGCTGCGCAACGGCTCGCGGCATGCGTATTTTAAGCCCGAAGGCGCGATGGACGCCATCACCGTAGGCCGGGAGATCCGTTTCAACCGCGAGACGATCGGCGTCGTCATGGTCGATTTGAACTATGAATTCATCAAAAAAACGTACGGCGTGAAGCCGACCGAGGACAGCATGCTGTACGTGCTCGACGAACAGAACGGCTTCGTCTACCGTACCGAAACGGAGCCGTCCTCCTCCGCGCCCGCCTTGGAGACGATCGTCAAGCTCAATGAGCGATTCGCGGGATCCGCCGACGTCGTGGAGACGGACATTGACGGAAGGAAGTACATCGTCGTCAGCCGCTTGTCCGTAAGTACCGGCTGGACGACGCTGGCGCTCATTCCGATGGACTCGCTGCTAATCGACTTTACGAAGATGCGCAATTTGATGGCGGAAGTATCGGTCATCGTGTTTATCGTCGTGCTGATCGGCTCGCATATGGTAACGACGCGGATGACGATCAACATCCGGCGGCTGAAAGCGATGATGATGTTCGTGAAGGACGGCAATTTGACGTTTCCGAAGACCGAGATCAAAACAAAGGACGAAATCGGTCAGCTGTACCGCGTCTTCATCAGCATGGTGGAAGAATTGAAGCGCCTGATGGAAGGGATACGAATAAGCGAGAAGAAGAAGCGCGAGGCCGAGCTGACGGCACTGCAGGCGCAGGTTCGGCCGCATTTTCTATACAATTCGCTCAACACGATCAAATATTTGGCCAAGCTGAATCGGGTGCCCAATATCGAAGAGGTGTCCGGCTCGCTGATCGAGCTCATGCGAAGCGTACTCGGCAATTCCAACGAATTTCTTACGGTGCGCGAGGAGCTCGACTACGTGTTCAGCTATGTATCGATCGAGAAATACAAGTATATGGTGCCGATAGAAGTGCATACTCAGATCGAGGACGAAGCGCTGCTCCATTGCCGCGTGCTGAAGCTGATGATGCAGCCCCTCGTCGAAAATGCCATCATTCACGGCATCGGTCCTTCCGAGAACGGGGGATACGTGCTGATTCGCGTCTACGAGGAGAACGGCGAGCTTCGAATCGAGGTAACGGACAACGGCAAAGGCATGAAGCCGCATCAATTGGAGCAGCTGCTCGGCGAAGGGGAAGCGGGCAAGGAGGAAGAATCGTCGCGCTTCAGCGGCATGGGCATCCGCAGCGTGCATGAACGGATCATCCGCATGTATGGCGAGCCCTACGGCGTGAAGGCATACAGCGAGCCGGGGCTGTATACGAAGGTCGAAATCAGGTTTCCGAAATTGACTGATACGGATAATTCCGATAAAAAGGCGGTGTGATCATGTTTCAAGTGCTGCTGGTAGACGACGAACCACTCGTTCGGAACGATTTGTGGACGTTATTGGACTGGGAGAAGCATGGATTCAAGCTAAGCGGCGAAGCATACAACGGGGCAATGGCGCTGGACATGATCGAGCAGTCGCCGCCTCACATCGCCATAATCGACGTGAATATGCCCGAGATGAACGGCGTGGAGCTTAACAAGACGATTCGGGATCGGTTTCCTTCCGTCAAGACGATCATGCTGAGCAGCTACGACGACTACGACTATGTGCGCGAGTGCTTGAAGGACGGTGCCGTCGATTATTTGTTGAAGCATCGGCTCGACGGCGATGCGCTCATGGCGGTATTGAACAAAGCGGTGCTGGAGCTCGGGAAGAAGAACCGGAACCAGGAGGGTGGGATCGCGGACGAAGCGGCGGAAGAACGGGTGAATCCGGATCATGTCCGCGACTGCATCGCGGAGCTGGTGAAGGGCAGCCCTTCAGCAGCCAAGGAGCTCGAAGCCCTTGCCCGCAAGAGCGGCCTGTATCGCGGGGCGGTCGGTTACGCCGCTGCCGTCGTACAGATCGTGCCCTTCCTGCTGCTGACCGAATCCTACAGCGACGTGCAGACGAACCGTCTGGTCCGGCAGGCGGTCGATATGATGCAGCAGAACCTGGGCGATCCGGGCGAGCGGACGGCGGCCTACGTGGGGAACGGGCGCCTTGCCGTCGTGTTCGCGTTCAAGGAACGCAGCGAGCATGCATCCGCCAGCGAAGCCGCCAGACTGATGAGCAAGCTGCAGCATTCGCTCGAGCTGTTTCTTAACTTGAAGTGCAGCTACGCCATCGGGCACGTATGCGGCAGCTTGATCCAGGTCGGCGCAAGCTACGGCTCGGCGGAGCGGGTACTCGACGCTTCGCCCTCCGCGGAACGGCCCGCCGCAAGGCCGGCTGGCGAGATGCCGGAACAAGAAGAGACGAAACAAAGCGTCTATACCAGTCAGCGCGTCTCGCTCAGCATCGAGGAGCAGAAGCAGCTGCTCCTTTCCATCGAGAGGCTCGATAAGGATGGAATGCACAATGTATTAATGGCCGTGTTCGCGTCTATCCGCAATCAGCCGGTTCATTCCCATGCCGTGCAGATGATCGTCAGCGAGCTCCTGCACACCGGCGATAAAGCGATAAAAAAATGGATGCCGATGCATTCCGCCGAAGCCGCGATGGAGGAGCTGCCTTCGCGCAGCGATCTCGAGAAATGCGGCAAGGTGGGTGAGCTGGAGCAATGGCTGCAAGCCTATTATGCCGGCTTGCTGAAGCTGCTGAAGCAGCAGCGCGTCACCGGGCCCTATTCGAGGCATGTGGCGCAAGCTATCCATTTCATTCTGGAAGGGTACTCGGGCTACATTACGCTGGAGCTGGCGGCGGGCGCCATCGGCCTCAACCCTTCGTATTTAAGCCGGCTGTTCAAGGAGGAGACGCAGCAGACGTTCTCCGAATATTTGAACCGGGTCCGGATCGACGCCAGCCGCAAGCTGCTGGAGGACGGCCAGTACTCGATCAAGCAAATCAGCAATCAGGTGGGCTTTACGACGCATAACTATTTTTTCAAGGTGTTCAAGGAATTGACCGGCATGACGCCGCAAATGTATTTGAACGGATTGGGCCGTGGAAGCGATAACAAAACCGTAAAATAAGTGGAGTAAATAGTCATATTATTGTAATTTGCCGTTTTTTCGCGTGGATTATAATAAATTGACACCGCGGAAACGCTTACATCATCCGTAAGGTGAATATAAAATGGAGGTCATTAATACATGCGCAAACATTGGGGGAGATTTGCGGTAAGTACGATGGTCGTTGCCGGGCTTTTGATTGCAGGGTGCAGTTCCAATGCCGGCAACAAGAACGGGAACGAAGCGGGCAATTCGGAAGGCGCCGTCGTTCAGGCGGAAGGATTCCCGATCGTCGAGCAGCCGATCAAGCTGAAGATGTTCACCCGGATCGCGCCGGTCAACGGTCCGTTCAAGGATATGCCGGTGTTCCAGGATTACGAGAAAATGAGCAATGTGCAAGTAGAGTTCATCGAGGCTCCGACGGACGGCTTTGCAGAGAAGAAGAACCTGCTGTTCGCGTCGAACGAGCTTCCGGACGCGTTGTTCCGTTCGGGCTTGTCGCCGCTTGAGGCGGTTCGTTACGGCTCGGCCGGCCAGCTGATTCCGCTGGAAGAGTTGATCGACCAATACGCGCCGAACCTGAAAGCGCTAATGGACGAATATCCGGAAATTCGCCCCGGCATTACGTCGCCGGAAGGCCATATTTACGCAATCCCGGGCATCGTGACGCTGAATGCGGCCCGCACCGATAAGAAGTGGATCAATAAAGCTTGGCTCGACAAGCTCGGCCTGCCGGAGCCGGAGACGACGGAAGACCTGTACAACGTGCTGGTCGCATTCCGGGACCAAGACCCGAACGGCAACGGCAAAGCGGATGAGCTTCCGATGACCGCACGCCCCGGCCTTGCGATCGTCCTTGCGATGGGCGGATCGTTCGGACTGGATACGCAGCTCGGCTACAACATCAATCTGGTGAACGACAAGGTCGAAATCTGGATGGGCAGCGAGAAGAACAAAGAGATGCTGATGTACTTGAACAAGCTTTACAAAGAGAAGCTTCTCGACCAGGAAATTTTCTCGCATAAGGAAGCGCAGTTCCTGGCGAAGCAAGGCACGGGCAACACGGGGCTGTTCTTCGACCAGACGAACAATAACTTCCTGTCGATCCAGGATCAATATACGGGAGTCGCGCCGTTCACGGGGCCGCACGGAGACAAGATCCAAAGCCAGGGCGGACCGGTTCCGCGGGATTTCGGAGCGTTCGCCATTACGTCGGTCAACAAATATCCGGAAGCGACGATGCGCTGGATCGACTATTTCTACAGCGATGAAGGCTCCACGCTGCTGCGGTTCGGCCGCGAGGGCGAGCATTACGAGCTGAGGGACGGCATTCCGTATTACACGGAAGATTTCCTGAAGGATATTACGAATCAGGCGAAAATCACGCCGTACGCAGGGGGCGGAGCGCCGCACATTATTAGCGAGAAGGTCGCTTCCTTCATTAACCCTCCGCAGGTGCAAGAGGCTCAGGAGAAGCTCGATCCATACATGCCCGAAGTACGCTACGCGGCTCCGATGTTCGATGAGCAGACGGCGCAGCAGGTGAACGTCCTTCGCAACGATATCGACAAATACTACGAAGAACAAAGCACGAAGTTTATCGTTGGCGCGCTCAGCTTCGATAAGTGGGAAGAGTTCCAATCCACGCTCAAGAAGATGAAGCTCGATGAGCTGCAGAAGATCTATCAGGAAGCTTACGATAAAATGGAAAAGTAAGGCCGACACATTGATCCGCGTTAGATAAGGAGTAGATGCCCATGAAGAGCGCGCAAGCAGAGGCGATTCCCGCTCTGCCTCGAAAATCGAGCCGCGGCTCCCGCCTGTTAAAACAAATGGCCAAGCGGTATGATCTGTACCTCATGCTGCTTCTGCCGATCGCTTGGTATTTGATCTTTCACTACGGACCGCTGTATGGGCTGCAAATCGCCTTCAAAAATTTCAATCCGGCAAAAGGCATTCTCGGCAGCGAATGGGAAGGCTTCGGACATTTCGAGCGGTTCTTTGATTCCTACTATTTCTGGAGGCTGCTCTGGAACACGCTGTCCATTAACCTGTTCTCGCTGCTGATCGCCTTTCCGATTCCGATTATGCTGGCGCTGCTCGTGAACGAGATCCGAAGCAAGCGGTTCAGCAAGCTGCTGCAAAACATCACGTATATTCCGCACTTCATTTCGGTTGTCGTTATCGTAGGCATTCTGAACGTCTTTCTCTCGCCGACGTCCGGTCCGATCAACATGGTGATCGAGGCATTCGGCGGAGAGCCGGTCCGCTTCCTGGAGGAGGCGGGCTGGTTCAAGACGATCTTTATCGGCTCGAACATCTGGCAGAACATGGGCTGGCAATCGATTATTTACATCGCGGCGCTAAGCGGCGTTAATCCGCAGCTGTACGAGGCGGCCAAGATGGACGGGGCGACCCGGCTGCAGCGCATCTGGCACGTGTCCATACCGGGCATCGCGCCGGTCATCGTCATCCTGCTCATCCTGGATATCGGCCATTTCATGAACATCGGCTTCGAGAAGATTTTGCTCATGCAAAATAACTTGAACCTGGAATCGAGCGATGTCATCTCCACGTTCGTCTACACGACGGGCGTTCTGAAAGGCGAGTACAGCTATACCGCCGCCATCGGCCTGTTCAACTCGGTCATTAATCTGGTGCTCTTGCTGCTCGTGAACCGCATCGCGCGCAAGACGTCGGAGACGAGCTTATGGTAAAGGAGGAACCTGCATTGTCCAAGCAACAAACCATAAGAGGCGCTTCGGACGACAAGGTGTTCGACGCCATCGTGTATGCGATCGCGGCGGTCATTATCGTCATCGTGCTTTATCCGCTTCTCTATATCGTCGGCGCCTCGTTCAGCGATCCGGCCAGGGTGATCAGCGGCGAAGTGTGGCTGCTGCCGAAGGGCTTCACGATGGATGCGTATACGAACATTTTGCACGACGACCGTATTTGGACGGGATACCGCAATACGATATTCTATACAGTCGTCGGCACGGTCATTAATATCCTCATGACGCTGCTCGCGGCCTATCCGCTGTCGAGGCCGGATCTGCCGCTTCGCAACGGGATCATGGTGCTCATCACGCTCACCATGTTTTTCGGCGGCGGTCTTATCCCGACTTATCTGCTCGTCAAGGATCTCGGCATGGTCGATACGATGTGGGCGCTGATCGTTCCGGGCGCCATCGCCACCTACAATCTCATCGTCATGAGAACGTACTTCCAGTCGAGCATCCCTTGGGAGCTTCAGGAGGCGGCCCATATCGACGGCTGCTCCAACTGGCGGCTGCTGATCAGCATTATTTTGCCGTTATCCAAGCCGATTCTGGCGGTAATGGTGCTGTTCTACGCGGTCGGCCATTGGAATTCCTTCTTCAACGCGCTGATCTATATCCGCGACGAGGCGCTTCATCCGCTTCAGCTCGTGCTTCGCGAAATATTGCTGATCAGCCAAACGGCGATGACCGACAGCAGCAGCGTCGTCGGGATGGAAGACAAGATACTGCTCGCGGAGAGCATCAAGTTCGCGGTCATCATCGTATCGTCCCTGCCGGTATTGGTTATGTATCCATTCGTGCAGCGTCACTTTGTCAAAGGCGTCATGATCGGTTCGGTCAAAGGTTAACGGCGGCCAATATCACAAGACTTACGGAGGCATTATGAATAGGAACGCAAAGATTACCATTGATTGCAGCCGAACGAGCGAGCATACGATTAATCCGTATCTGTTCGGGCATTTCGTAGAGGACATCCGGGATCATATGGAAGCGATGCTCGCTTATCCGCTCAAGGATATGGATTTCGAGAGCGAATCGCTGACGAAGCGGGAAGTATCGGGAAGCTGGACAACGTACACGAACGGCAAGAATACGCAGTACGCCCTGGAGGGACCGGCTCCCCGGCACTCCGGACGCGGCCAGCGCATCCGCATCCTGAGCGACGACGAAGCTTATGCCGGCATCGCGCAGAAGGCCGCTTTGAAAGGGCCGATGGATTATACGGTCAAGCTGGTCGCACGGGCATCGATCGAGCTCAAGTATGTGCTCGTCCAAGCGGTGGACCGGCGCACGGAGGAGCTGCTTGGCGGAGCGCGCGTCGACTTGTCCAGCCATAACTGGCGGGAGTACGAGGCGCGGCTGTCCGTGGCGCGCGAATGCGCCGACGCCGAGCTCCGCATCTACGTTCCCGCCGACCATCCTAGATGGATCGATCACGTATCGACCGGCATGCTTTGGCTCGATCACGCGTCGCTGCTGCCGATGGACAGCGTCGCGATGGTGAAGCGCGAGGTCATCGACATGACGCGGGATCTTAACGCGGGCATGATGAGGCTGGCGGGCAACTACATCAGCGCTTATCACTGGGACCATGGCGTAGGGCCCGTCCTGGAGCGGCCGGTCATGTACAATGAGGCATGGGGCGGCTGGACGAGCAAATATTTCGGAACGGACGAATTCATCCGCTTCTGCCGGGAGCTTCAGGTCGAACCGCTCATCTGCATCAATGACGGCTCCGGCACGCCGGAGGAAGCCGCGCAGTGGGTTGAATATTGCAACGGCGGCGCCGATACGCCGATGGGCGCGCTGCGCGCGGCGAACGGCCATCCCGAGCCGTACGGCGTTCGTTATTGGGAGATCGGCAACGAGGTGTGGGGCCAGTGGCAGGTCGGCACCTGCTCCGCGGAAGAGTTCGCCAAGCGCACCGTTCCGTTCATCGAGGCAATGAAGGCGGTCGATCCATCTTTGATCCTGTCGGTCTGCGGCCACTTCGATCAGGCGTGGAACAAGACGGTGCTGGATATCGCGGGAGATCGCTTCGAATACTTGACGCTGCATCTGTACCACGGCTACGGCCCGTTCGGCATGAACCGGGAAACGCCGGCGGACGAGCGCTACAAGGCGATCGCGGCGTTCCCCGAATTTACCCGTCATCATGTGTCGAAGACGGAGGAGCACATCCGCGCGAACGCGAAGCACAGCCACGTCAAGCTGGCCATTACCGAATATAACACCATGTATTACCCGAATACGATTCGCAAAGGGCTGCCGGACGAGCATACGCTCGGCGCGGCGGTCGCCAATGCCGGCAACCTGAACGAAATGCTTCGCCGCAGCGACATGATTCATATCGGCAGCTTCTCGGATCTGGTGAACGGCTGGCTCGGCGGATGCATCCGCGTAGGCGATTATTACGCCGACCAGTACCGCGGCAAGGAAGCGGGCTGGAGCGGGAAGCCTCTCGCCGTATACGGAACGCCGACCTACGAGGTCATGAAGCTTTACGCGAATCGGGACATCCGGCATATGCTGCAAGTCGATGCCGAGTGCGGCACCTTCTCCGTCGAAGCTTCCAAGCCGACGCCCGTCGCGCTCGACGCGCTGCCGGATCTCGACGTCGCGGCCTGCGCGAATGAAGACGGCAGCGTCGTGACCGTATTCATCGTGAACCGCAGCCTGAACGAAGTGAAGGCGGAGCTGGATTTGCCGGGCTTCGACGCCGCGGAGGAAACGATTGTTCACGAAATTACGGGCGATCATTACGAGAACATCAATTCCGTGTTCGAGCCGGACCGGATCGTCAGCGCGTCGAGTGCCGTTCCGGCGTCCGAATGGCGGAGCGGCTATACGCTGCGGCCGGCGTCGGTCTATGCGCTTGAGATAAAGAGACGGTAAGGGTAAGGAGAGGGAGATTCCATGACGACCAAAGCTTATACGAAGGACTATCCCAGACCGCAGTTCGTTCGCGAGCATTGGACGAATTTGAACGGCGAGTGGAGCTTCCGCTTCGACGACGGCAACGTCGGCGAGTCGCAGAATTGGCAGGAGACGTTCGAAGAGACGCATAAAATCACCGTGCCGTTCACGTACGAGACGAAAGCGAGCGGCATCGGCGAAGAGCGGTTCCATCCGCACGTATGGTACAGCAAATCGGTTTCGATTCCGAAAGACGCGGAAGGCAGACGGGTCATCCTGCATTTCCAGGCGGTCGATTACATCGCCAAAGTGTGGGTGAACGGCTCGATGGTCGGCCGGCATCAAGGTGGCTACGCGGCGTTCTCCTTCGATATTACGCCTTATCTCGTATTCGGGGCCGATAACATCATAACGGTCAAGGCGGAGGACGGCGACAGCTGCACCCAGCCAAGGGGCAAGCAGCGCTGGACCAAGGACAACTTCGAATGCTTCTACGTCCAGACGACCGGCATCTGGCAGACGGTATGGCTCGAATACGTGGAGGAGCAGAGGCTTGATTCCGTCAAAATAACGCCGGACATCGACCGCAACGCCGTCCGGTTCGATTACAAGGTGCACGGCGCGGCGGGAACGGCGGGCGAGCTTAGGCTCGAAGCCATCGTGACGTTGAAGGGCAAGCCCGTGAAGCGGGTAAGCTTGGCAGCGGACCGCCCGAGCCAGAGCATCGAGGTCGATCTGGTGCATGAAGCGAACGGGCCATGGAAGAAGAGCCTGTGGTCGCCGCGGCATCCGAACCTGTACGACGTCGAATTCGTGCTGTACCGGGGCGACAAGGTCGTGGACCGAGTCCATTCCTACTTCGGGATGAGAAAGATCTCCATCGAGAACGGCAAGGTGCTGCTGAACAACTCGCCGATCTATCAGCGGCTTATTTTGGACCAAGGCTATTGGACCGATTCGCATCTGACGCCGCCGAGCGAGGAAGCGCTGATCGAGGATATCGACAACATGCTGGCGATGGGCTATAACGGCGTGCGTAAGCATATGAAAATCGAGGATGCCCGCTTCCTGTACTGGTGCGACGTGAAAGGGCTGCTCGTCTGGTCCGAAATGGCGGCTACCTTCGAATTCAACGATGACGCGGTCGACAATTTTACGAAGGAATGGCTCGAAATCGTGCAGCAGCAGTACAATCACCCGAGCATCATTACGTGGGTTCCGTTCAATGAGTCATGGGGCGTATCGGCCATCCTTCGCGACAAGAAGCAGCAGAAATTTACCGAAGGCATCTACTATCTGACCAAGTCGATCGATCCGTACCGTCCGGTCATCACGAACGACGGATGGGAGCATACGGTGTCGGACATTCTGACCTTGCACGATTACGTCCAGACCGGCGACGAATTTCTGAAGCGCTATGCGGGCAACAAGGAAGCGATCGTCAGCAACGAGACGACCTGCAACCATTGGAAATACGCGTTCGCCGAAGGATACGGGTACAAGGGACAGCCGATCATGATCACGGAATTCGGCGGCATCGCATTCCAATCCGACAAGGGCTGGGGCTACGGCGAGCAGGTGACGACGGACGAGGCGTTCCTCGCGAGGTTCGAAGGCTTGACGAAGGCGATTAAGAGCGTCGATTACATCAGCGGGTACTGCTATACGCAGCTTGCCGACGTGCAGCAGGAAATCAACGGCCTTCTGACGGAAGCCCGCGAGCCGAAGTTTCCGCTCGAGAAGATCAGAGCGATCAATTTAGGCTAATTCGGCTTTGGAAACGCAAGAAGCCTGTCCGGGCGTATGCCTGGCAGGCTTCTTTTGCATGCTTGCGATTGGAAGTTCTATGCATGAATTTCCAAAATAGCATTTACACCGGAATGATCACGAGGTATGATTATTTTAACAGAATAGTTTTGGAATACCGGAGGAGCCTGTCGACAAGGGATAGCTATGTCTTAAACATGGGTATCTGCTTGTGACGGGCTTTTTTGCTGTTTAAAGGGGGCTGCCCCTATAAGCGATCGCCGCATCCGGTTCAAGACCAAGCACTTCCGTATTCGATAAAGGGGGATCTCTGCATGCATGTATTTAATGAAACCTTTGTGCAACTACTCATTCTGCTCGCCGTCTCGATGTTCGTTATCGCGATTTCGAAGAAGCTGAATCAGCCTTACTCGATCGCGCTTGTCATCGTCGGACTGATCCTTGGCGTAACGCATGTTCCATTGCTGGAGGAAGCGGAATCGTTCATTACCCAGTCCCACGTATTCCAGGCGATTATTATTTCGTTGTTCCTGCCGATTCTGCTTGGCGACGCCACACTGAAGCTGCCATTCTCGCATCTCAGAGAACAAAGCAAGCCGGTCCTGGCGCTGGCGTTCGGAGGCACGCTGCTTTCCTTCTTCATCATTGCCGCCGCTTGCTATTACCTGCTTGATCTGCCGCTTATCGTTGCGTTTACGTTCGCTTCGCTAATGAGCGCAACGGACCCGATCAGCGTCATTTCCATCTTCAAATCGCTGGGCGTTCCCAAATCGGTCGTTACGATCATTGAAGGGGAATCGCTGTTCAACGACGGAATCGCGGTTGTGCTATTCCAGATATCGTCCGTCTACTTGCTTTCCTATATGGAGATGGGGATAGCGGGACTCGGAAGCGGCCTATTGCTGTTTTTAAAATTCGCGCTCGGCGGTATTGCCGTAGGCGCCGTACTTGGTTATCTGTTCTCGCAGCTCATTCGGTTATATGACGATTACCCGCTGGAAATCGGGTTTTCGATGCTGCTCTTCTTCGGCAGCTTCTTTATTGCGGAGCACTTCCACGTCTCCGGCGTCATCGCGGTCGTGGTCGGCGGCCTGATCTTCGGCAGCTACGGGGCCAAAATCGGCATGTCGGAGACGACGAAGATGAACATTAACTCGTTCTGGGACGTCGTTACCCTTATCGCGAACTCCATGATTTTCCTGATGATCGGATTGGAAATCAAACATATCGACTTCTCGGACAAATGGCTCGCGATCGCATCCGCCATCGGGATTGTGCTCGTAGGCCGGACGGTTGCGCTGTATGCGAGCGTCTCGATGCTGCGCAATTTCCCCGGCAGATGGAAGGCGGTGCTGAACTGGGGCGGATTGAAGGGCAGTCTGTCCATCGCGCTGGCGCTCAGCCTGCCGGCCTCCTTCGAGGGACGCGATACCGTTCTGGTGCTGACGTTCAGCGTCGTCCTCTTCTCCTTGCTCGTCCAGGGGCTGACGATCAAACCGCTGGTTCTGAAGCTTGGATTAAGCGAGAAGACGAAACAATCCTCGCAATCGAATTAATCGATTCGCTTCAGGAAGGCGCGGATCAGCAGCCATAAGAGGAACAGGTGAAACAGCAGTCCCGCAACCGGCAGCGCGGAGGAGAGGACCGGCTCATCGTTCGCGCCGAGAAAATAAACTTTGGCCGGCCAATACGAAGGGATCCACGCGCCGGCATACTGCCATGGCTCCGGGACGAACGCGGCGACGGCCGGTCCGGCGAAGAGAAGGCCGCTCAGCTTGGACAGAGCCAGGCCTTCGACTTTGTTGCCTGCATATGCGGCAAGAAAGAGAGAGAAACAGGGCGCTTCGATCGCAAGCAGAAGGAAGGCGTGCATCGCTCCCGGTCCGATAACCGCTAAATCCGACAGAAGGATAAAGGCTGCACTCAGCAGAGCGGACAAGAGGCTCGGCATAAACAATCGGTACGCCAAATAACCGCCGCGCGTAAGAGGCGTAGCCGCATAGTAGCCGATCAGGTGCTCATCTCGTTCATCGAGCATGAGCAGCCCGGCCATCGTTCCGGGAAGGAGCGGGATGGTGAGCAGCAGGAAGACAGCGGCAAAATCCGTATACGGAAGCAGGGAAAAGGCGAATTGCCCCTCCAGCCAGCCGGAAAGCGGAACAAAGACGAACCGGGCAAATGCGATGACGGCAATCGGGCCGAGCAGGGCGGCCATCAGCATCGGGTCCTTCCAAATGTGGCGCGCGTCGTTTAGCAATAAGATCCGGTATTTTAACATCTGTCGCTCTTTCCCCTCTCCGTTCCGGATAATAAGTGCCGCTCGATGGAGCGTTTCGCCCAAAAATAGACGATGACGTTGCCGGCCCACAATATTGCGATCGAATAGACCGTCTCCATGATCGTAACAGACCGATAGACCGAGCCGATCAGCAGAAGCGAGCCGTTCGTCGGCAGAATCGCGTACCAAGCCGGGTGGCCGATCTCAAACAAGCGGAGCAAAGGCAAAGCCAGCGGCAAAGCATACAGTTGAGTCAAGAGAAGGAAGCCGTTGACGGACTGCGTTCGGACGACAATGCCGATGGACAGCAAGGTGCACAAGGTGGACGTAAGCGCGACGCCGACGGTGAACAACGCGGGCGCAGCCGGCATGCCTAACGAAAGCCCGTGAATCGCCCATGCGGCCATTGTAGAGAGCAGGGCCAGGGAGGCCGACTTGCCGAGCAAATATTCCCGCAGCCTAAGCGGGGTAACGAAAAGGCTGACATGAATGCCCTGATCCTTCTCGAGCAGAACGATCCCCCCGGCAAAAATCAACCCGAGCGCGCTTGGATCGGAGAACGTAAGCAGTACGGTAACCGTCTCCTTGTAAGCGGCCGGAATCGCATGGAGCAGCAGCAAATAAAGAGAGCAGACGAGCAAATAAACGAAATAAAACCGGTGGCGCCACTGGAAACGGACATCGTTCAGAAAAGCGGCGAGAAGCCTCATGCCAGCGTCCTCCCGGTGACGTCGATAAAGATTTGCTCGAGCGACGCCTCCAGCGAATGGATCGTTTCGACTTCGAAGCGGGCGAGAAGCGCCAGAAACCGTTCATTCCGGTGCAAGCCGTCGATCGCGAATTCCTCCGTATGCCGCTGTTCTCCGTCCATGTACTCGACCCGAACGCGCTTCTTGCCTTGCCGCAATCGCAGCTCTCTCGGCGAGTCGATCAGCTTGATCCGTCCGTCCACGATAAAAGCGACCCGGTCGCACAGCTCCTCGGCGGCCTGCATGTTATGCGTCGTAATGACGATCGTCGTTCCTTCGGCCCGCCTCTCCAGCATGAGCTCCTTCATGATCCTCGCATTGACGGGATCGAGCCCCGACGTCGGCTCGTCGAGGAAGAGGACCGGCGGCCGGTGAAGGAGGGCGCGGCAGAAGTTCAGCCGCATCTTCATCCCCTTCGACAGCTCCGACACCTTCGCGTGAGCGGCGTCTCCCAGTCCGACCCGTTCCAGAAGGCGCATCGGGTCCTCGGTCTCCCCGGCGTAGAGCGAACGGAACAGCTTTAAATTCTCAAGCGCGGTAAGCTTCGCATAAAAGTTAGGGAATTCGAAGGCGACGCCGATCCGTTCGTAGTAGTCGGAGCGGCTGTTCCGAATTTCCTCGCCCAGCACCTGGACCCGGCCTTCGTAGCTTTTCAGCGCGCCGATCAGAATCTTCTGCGTCGTGCTTTTTCCCGCGCCCGACGGACCTAGAAAGCCGAAAATTTCACCCGGCCCGATGGAGAAGCTTAATCCGTGCAAAATGCGTTTTTTTGTACCCGGATAAGCAAAAAACAATTGATCGGCTTCAATGACCATGTCATCCTCTCCCTGCGTCTTGATTGGCGAGCATGCCTTCGGTGATCAGGTCGATCAGCAGCGCAATCGTCTCGTCGAAGACGGCTTCTCCGATTTCCTTCTTGTGCAGGGACAATAGCAGCAGCGACCGCAGCATGCCGACGATCAGCTCCGGGCGGGTGCCGGCCAAGAGTCCGGAAGCCTGCCACCTGCGAATGACCGGCATTAAGGCGTCCCGATCCTCGGCGAAATTGCGTTCCAGCATCTCGGCCGGAAGCTTGCGTACCAGCTGCTCGAAATCGCCCTCGAGGTACATCTGCTTCATGAGCGGGCTTTCGCTAAGGAGCCGGAAGGCTTCGAGCATGAATCGCTTGATCGATTCCTTCGCGACGACGTCCTCCGCAAGATAAGACTCAAGCAGCGTCACGCGTATCCGCTGTTCTTCCTCCAGCAGCAGCTGATAGAACAGCACTTCCTTGGACGCGAAGAACAAATAAAACGAGCCCTGCGCGATTCCGCACGCTTTGGTCAAATCCTCCACGCTCGTCTTCCGAAGCCCGGACGCAGCAAATCGGCGCCGCCCTTCTTCCAGCAGCTTGTGCTGGATCCAATCCTTTTCCTTTTCCGTGAACTTTTTAGGCACGCGCATCGAACCCGCTTTCAATGACTTTATGAATGATTATATTTTATATTCACCATAATGCAAGAAGAACGGCTCTTATGTCAAGCGCCGGTGATTCTGTTATGCTGGTATGGAACGACTAAGGGGGATCGGACAATGAAATGGATCGCGGAGCAGTCTTACTATAAGGTGGAGCGGGTCGTCACGGCGAACAGCCAGGAAGCCATTGTGCAGGAGAGGCATATGCGTCTGTACGAGCATAAGCTGGAAACCCGCTTCCGCGAGTTTCCGATCCGGGAGCTGTTCGATCTCTCCTACCGGCAAATGGGGGGTGAAGGGGGATTGCTTTATTTGCATACGAAGCAGGGCGTATTCTCCTATACCGTTCACGACGACCCGGCCGCATTCATCGATGCGTGCAGAGCGATCATTCGGCGGTATTCCGGCGAATGATGCGGATATACTCCCTTGGCGCGAACGGCGATTGGCGGTCAACCGGTCCGGTCGAAGGGAAGGACGAATAGATCGTGACGCTTGGGGCGTCGTGCGATTGATTGCGGGCCGCGGATTGCTTGGCGGACAGGCGGTTGTTCAGGACGCCGCCGGCGAGCACGAGGAGAACGAACAAGGCCGCGCAGACGACGATTTTTTTGACGGGCATGCGATCACTCCTTATTAGAGAGTAATCTCCAAGTCGGGGACGATTCATGCTCCAATTGCGGAAAACGGCGGCGATTTGTTTTGACAACGGGGACGCCGGACGATATACTTTATATCAGCTATGAAAAAAATCATATGACGTTTTAACCGGAGGAGCCTGCCAACAGCGGGCTCTTTTTGCGTTTTTTCGGGGATTGCGGCTGCCGGCACTTACTTTTAGCTGAAATTGGAAATGCTGATTAGGTATATCTTGCTTGCGTAAGGAGGAACAGATTTGTCTTTGCTTCATATCGTCATTCTATTGCCTTTTATCCTGGCCGTCTTCGTTCCGGTTCTGCATAAATGGTCGAAGCGATTGCATACGGGATGGTTCGTGCTGCCCGCTCCGGCCGCGTTATTCGTTTATTTGCTGGGATGGCTGCCGAATGTGCAAGAAGGAGAGCGGATGACGGCGTCCTTGCCGTGGATTCCGTCGCTGGGCATCGATTTTACCGTCTATGTGGACGGCCTCGGCTTATTGTTCGCCCTCCTCATAACGGGAATCGGTACGTTGGTCGTATTATATTCGATCTTTTATTTGGATAAAGGAAAGGAAGCTATTGGGCACTTTTACGTCTATTTGCTGCTCTTCATGGGGGCGATGCTCGGAGTTACGCTGTCGGACAACGTCATCGTTCTTTACGGATTTTGGGAAATCACGAGCATCTCGTCCTTCCTGCTGATCGCCTTCTGGCATCACCGGGAAAAATCGCGCTACGGCGCGCTCAAGTCGATGCTGATTACCGTCCTTGGCGGCTTGGCCATGCTGGGCGGCTTTGCGCTGGTCTACGTCATGGCGGGGACGTTCAGCATTCGGGAGCTTGTCGGCAGCGCGGCGGACATAGCCGAACATGACTTGTTCATCCCGGCGATGCTGCTCATTCTGCTTGGCGCGTTCACGAAGTCGGCGCAGTTCCCGTTCCATATCTGGCTGCCGGACGCGATGGAGGCGCCGACGCCGGTCAGCGCCTATTTGCACTCGGCGACGATGGTGAAGGCCGGCCTGTATTTGGTCGCCCGCTTCAGTCCGGTATTCGCCGGCGAGCCGGCCTGGTTCTGGCTCATCGCCGCATCCGGCATCGCCACGTTGCTGTACGGCTCGTACCGGGCGCTCAAGCAGACCGATCTGAAAGCGATGCTCGCGTTCTCGACCGTCAGTCAGCTTGGCCTGATCATGAGCCTGCTCGGACTCGGTTCGGCTGCGGCGGTCTACACGGGCACGAGCGAATCGTTGTTTTACGCGAAAGCGACGTTGGCGGGCATCTTCCACCTGATGAATCACGCGGTATTCAAAGGGGCGTTGTTCATGGTCGTCGGGATCGTGGACTATGAGACGGGCACGAGAGACATTCGCAGACTCGGCGGCCTGATGTCCGTCATGCCGGTTACGTTCTCGGCTGCGCTGATCGGCGCGTTGTCGATGGCCGGGCTGCCGCCGTTTAACGGCTTCCTTAGCAAGGAAATGTTTTTTACGGCCGTTCTGAATATCCGCGAGCTGGACGTATGGAACATGGCGTTCTGGGGCGCGTTCTTCCCGGTGATCGCCTGGATCGCGAGCGTGTTTACGTTCTTGTACAGCATGCTCCTCCTGTTCAAGACGTTCGCGGGCAAGAAGCAGTTCGAGAAGCTGGCGAAGAAGCCGCACGAAGCGCCGCTCGGCATGCTGCTGCCGCCGGTCGTTCTCGCTTCGCTGGCCGTCGTGTTCGGCTTGTTCCCGAACCTGCTGTCCTACTCGCTTATTGAACCGGCGATGGCGGCGATCCATCCGGCCATGCTGGACGCGGGCGCGAAATTTCATGTCTCGATCTCGTTCTGGCACGGCTGGACGGCCGAAATTTATATGACGATCGGCGTCGTCGCCGCAGGAATATTGCTTTATAAGCTGTATCCGCGCCTGAGCCTGCTGAACAGGCCGCTGTTTACCCGCTTTTCCTTGAACAAGACGTATGACGGAGGGATCGGCAGGCTGGACGGGAGCGCGAAATGGCTGACCGATCGTTATATGACGGGCTCGGTCCGGCACTATCTGATCTATATCCTGTTCTTCCTTATCGTCTCCGTCGCCATGACGATGGCCGGTTCGGGGGGGATGCGGGTCGATCTCTCGGACTTCGCGCCGATGTCGCTGTACGAGGCGGTCATTATATTTGCGCTCGTCGCCTCCGTCATTGCCGTGCCGTTCGCGCGCTCCCGGATGATGGCGATCATCCTGACGGGTACGGCGGGGTATATGGTTACGTTGTTTTTCGTCATTTTCCGCGCGCCGGATTTGGCCCTGACCCAAATGATCGTGGAGACGGTGTCGGTCACGCTGTTTCTTCTATGCTTCTACCATTTGCCGAAGCTGAAGAAGGAGTTGGCGAGACTTCGCTTCAAGCTGTCGAATTTCCTGATCGCGCTTGGCGTGGGCGCCGTCATGACCGCGGTCGCGCTCAGCGCGAGCAGCGGCCGCTCGTTCGAGTCGATATCCGGTTATTTCCTGGAAAATAGCTACAAGCTGGCCGGCGGCAAAAACGTCGTCAACGTCATTCTCGTCGACTTCCGCGGCTTCGACACGATGCTGGAGATTGTCGTGCTCGGCATCGCCTCGCTCGGCATATACGCGCTGATCAAGCTTGGACCGGACGCGGTCGGAACGGCAGACGGGCGGCCGGCTCAGGTTCTCGCTGCCGATGGAAGGGACATCCGCAGCAACGACGTCATTCTGAAGACGATATCCAAGGCGGTCATCTTCGTCATCCTGACGTTCTCGCTCTATCTGTTCTTCTCGGGCCATCACGAGCCGGGAGGGGGCTTTATCGGCGGGCTGATGACGGCTGCGGCCTTCGTGCTGCTGACGATGGCGTTCGGCATGAAGGCGATGCGGGATATCGTTCCCGTCGACTTCCGCAAGGTGACGGCGGCCGGCATTATCGCGGCGCTGCTGACCGGAATGGGCTCGTTCTTCTTCGGCGAGCCGTTTCTGAGCCACGCGTTCGGCTATTTCGACCTGCCGCTGCTCGGCCACGTGGAGCTCGCCACGGCGATGCTGTTCGATCTTGGCGTCTATTTAACGGTCGTCGGCATTACGATGACAATCATTCTGGCCATAGGGAGGGATAAGTAGAATGGAGCTGTATATGTCGCTCGCCATCGGCGTTATTTTCACCGTCGGCGTCTATCTGATTTTGTCCAAAAGCTTGCTGCGCATCATTCTGGGCACGTCGCTGCTGACACACGGCGTTCACCTGCTGCTGCTCACGATGTCCCGGCTCAAGACGGGCGCGGCGCCGCTTCTCGGACAGAAGGCGGACGCCTATGTCGATCCGCTGCCGCAGGCGCTTATCCTGACCTCGATCGTCATCAGCTTCGGCGTCACCTCGTTCTTCTTCGTGCTTGCCTACAAGGCGTATCAGAGGCTCGGGACCGACGACATGGAGCGGCTAAGGGGGAAGGACGATGAATAACCTGCTTGTCTTTCCGCTGCTTATCCCGCTATGCACGGCGGCCGTTCTTATTTTCCTGAAAAATAACGTCGCCGCCCAGCGCTGGATCAGCGCGCTCAGCATGCTCGCGACGGCTTCGGCGTCGGCTGCGCTGCTGATGAAGGTGAAGGCGGAGGGCATCCAGACGCTGCATATGAGCGGGTGGCTGCCGCCTTACGGCATTGTATTCACGGCGGATATGCTTGCCGCGCTGCTGGTTCTTGCTGCGACGGCAGTAAGCGCGTTCTGTCTGATCTACTCCTTCGGCACCGTCGGAGCGGATCGCGAGCGGCATTACTATTATCCGTTTATGCAGTTTTTGATGGTCGGCGTTAACGGCTCGTTCCTTACGGGGGATTTGTTCAACCTGTTCGTCTGCTTCGAGGTGATGCTCATTTCTTCCTATGCGCTCATCGTTCTCGGGGGTACGAAGAAGCAGCTTCGGGAGACGCTGAAATATATGCTGATCAATATTTTGTCATCGACGCTGTTCGTCGCCGCCGTCGCCTATCTGTACGGGGCGGTCGGCACGCTGAACATGGCCGACTTGTCCGTGCGGGTGGCGGAAGCGGGGCAGGGCGGCGTGCTGAACGCGATTGCCGTCTTGTTCCTGATCGTATTCTCGCTGAAAGCCGGCCTGTTCCTGTTCTTCTGGCTTCCCGGCTCGTACGGCGTTCCGCCCGCGGCCGTCGCCGCCTTGTTCGGCGGCTTGCTGACGAAGGTCGGGTTGTACGCGCTGATCCGCACGTTCACGTTGATTTTCTACCACGAGCCGCAGGCGACGCACGGCTGGATCGGCTGGATGGCGGGCGCCACGATGGTCCTCGGCGCGCTCGGGGCCATCGCATATGCCGACGTGCAGCGCATATTGAACTATAACGTCGTGATCAGCGTCGGCTTTCTGGCATTCGGGCTCGCGGCCGGATCGAAGGATTCGCTTGACGGCGCCGTCTTCTATCTGCTGCACGACATGCTGGCCAAGGCACTGCTGTTTCTGCTCGGAGGCATGATCGTTCATCTGGCCGGCACGAATAAGCTGAAGGAAATGGGCGGCCTGATCAAGCGTTACCCGGCCGTCGGCTGGATGTTCTTCGCCGCGGCGCTGGCCGTCGCCGGCATCCCGCCGCTGAGCGGATTTGCCGGCAAGCTTCTGCTGATCCGGGGAGGCTTGCAGGAGCGGGAGTACGAGCTCGCCGCGATATCGCTCGCATCCAGCCTGATCGTGCTCTATTCGCTCATCCGCTTGTTCATGCATGCGTTCTGGGGCGATGAGAAGGCTCGTCCGGGGCGAGAGCCGGTGCCGGCGCTATCCATAGGAATGCTTGCGTCCACAGCCTGTCTGACCGTCCTCGTTATCGCCGTCGGGCTGGGCTCGGAATGGGTGTACCGGTTCGTCGCGGAGGCGGGGGACACGCTTATGAATCCGGCGGCGTATATTGACGCCGTATTGAAGGAGTAGAGAGGACATGGCTTTGCAAATCCTGTTGAATTTTATTATCGCCTTCGTCTGGATGTTCCTGTTCGAAGATTGGTCGTTCTCCCGGTTTGCGGTCGGTTATTTGCTCGGCATCGCGAGCATCGGGCTGCTGAGCCGCTTCTGGCCGCAGGGCTTCTACTTGAGACGGCTGTGGGCGGCTTTGAAGCTTCTGCTCTTGTTCGCGAAAGAGCTGCTCCTCTCGAGCTGGGCGGTGATGGTTCACGTCATGCGGCCAAGGCTTGCGGTCAGGCCCGGCATATTCGCGCTCAAGACCGAGCTGAAGTCGGATTGGGAGATTACGCTCCTCTCCTGCCTGATCTGCCTGACCCCGGGGACGTTGACGCTCGACGTGGCGCGGGACGGACGCATCTTATATATCCACGCGATGGACATCGAAGACGCGGAGGAGCTGTCGGAGCAAATCAAGGGGACGTTCGAGCGGGCGATTATGGAGGTGACGCGGTGATGCTGTCCACGATGCTGCTCGTTTCGCTCGGCATTCTGTCGCTCGCGGTCATCGGCTGCATGTACCGTCTGCTCAAGGGGCCGTCCATCGCCGACCGGATTGCCGCGCTCGATACGATCGGCATTTTGCTGCTGTCCATGATCGCCGTCGTCTGCATGCTGCTGAAGACGTTCGCGTACATCGACATTATTCTGGTCATCGGCATATTGACCTTTATCGGGACGACGGCTTTCGCGAGGTATATCGAAAGAGGTGAGGTCATTGAACATGGTGATGATTAGCGCGGCCGGCGAAATCGCCATCGGCCTAATCGTGCTGACCGGATCGCTGATCGGTGCGCTTAGCGCGTTAGGTCTGATCCGGCTGCCGGACGTCTACCTGAGGTCGCATGCCGCGACGAAGAGCGCGACGCTCGGGGTGCTGCTTATTCTAACCGGCGCCTTCCTGTACTTTGCGTTCTATTTGGAGCATGTGAGCGCCAAGCTGCTGCTCGGCATCGCGTTCGTGTTCGTAACCTCGCCGGTCGCCGGCCATTTGAACGGCAGAGCGGCTTATCGCTCGGGCGTCCCGCTATGGGAGAGAAGCGTGCGGGACGATCTGTCGG
Organism: Paenibacillus arenilitoris; assembly: GCF_014705655.1. Taxonomy (GTDB): domain Bacteria; phylum Bacillota; class Bacilli; order Paenibacillales; family Paenibacillaceae; genus Pristimantibacillus; species Pristimantibacillus arenilitoris. The sequence goes on from NZ_JACXIY010000036.1 coordinate 39,374, forward strand.
GCGTTTACAAGAGGGGGCGGGAGGAACGGGATCCCGAGCAATAGCCTATAGCAGGCGTTGGCGCTTCAACAGAAGATAATAGAAATAAACAAGATAATAGGCGAAGACGTAGGACAAATACGTCCAGCCGACGTTCCAGCCGTTGTCGTACCATACCCGGCCGATCAGCAGGCCGAAGCATTCGAGCAGCGTCGTGCCCAGGGAAAACAAGAGGATAATAAGCAGCGATCCCCGTTTGCGGGCATGAATCGCCCAGATCAAGGACGCGGCCAGTATGGCATAGAGGCCGAGATCGAGCGGCAGGGCGGCTACGGATTCGTTGTTTTCCTTGACCGGGGCGAAGATCCAATACCGCTCGTGAATGCCCCAGTCGTTGATCGTATGGGAGATGACGATGCCGACCGGGAAGATGAGCAGCAATATTTTGGGCACTTTGCGAGCCATATAGATGCCGAACAGCCACGGAACGATTAAGCCCCAGAAGTAGTTAAAAAGCATGATCATGACCCTTTCGCGAATTTGTTTACCCGTTAGCGTACCCCCAATTGGAAGCAAATACGCGCGGGCAAATGCGGACGGCTCCGTTCCTCAAGAGAACGGAGCCGTTTTTTGTGCCGCAAATACCCCGCCCGGACCTGTCCGATCCGCGGGCGCGACAAGCCGCCGGATCAGAACCGGTTCGCCTGCTGCTCGCACCAGTCGCCGATGACGGGCAGCTTGCCGAGCCGGCCTTGGAGAGCGAGCAGCATGAGCCCGATCCACAAAATCAGCCCGATGGGCGCAAGCAGGAAGTTAAGAAACAATCCGATCAACGGGATGAAACCGAACAGGATATTCAGCACGATCAATCCGACGCATACGACGGTCGACTGCATGGCGTGCAGGCGGACGTATCGGCTCTGCTTCTCGAGCACGAGAAAAATAATGCCGGTAACGAATCCCCCCAAATAACAAAGCAAGCCCGCTACTTTCGGGTCGAGGCCGGTCGAGGAAGGATCCGGCTGCAAGGACGGTTGCATGGTGGCGCTTCACCCTTTCCTGTTTTACATATTCTTGCCATGATTGTATTCGGCGGAAGCGGCTCGTAGACCTTTTTACGATTGAATCAATTTCCAAAAAATCGCCTATAATTTGTTTTCATTCGACTTAAAAAAGGGTAATTGCAGCCATATAACGTCAAAATCCGTCTGCGTCTTCCAATAAAAAATGTTTCCAGCGCAGGCGAAATTTTCTGTAAAAGTTTTGTAACCTGTTTTGTCGAACGATCGTCTAAAATGAGAGGGAGCGCGATTTATGCAAAAATAGCGATAAGGAGAAGCCATCATATTATGAATAAACGAAAAAAATGGATGTACAGAGGCACCGCCGCACTGGCGGTCGTCGTGCTGCTTGCCGCCGCCTTCTTCAACCGCGGAGCGCTGGCCATGCTCGGATTCGATTGGCTGATCGAGGATCACGTGGAGAAGCAGCTGGAGCCGACGTATAAGCCGGTGGAGAGGACGAAGCCCGTGCCGGTCGCGACCGAGAAGAAGCAGGACCCGTTCGCGATGCTGCTGCTCGGCGTCGACCAGCGCGGCAACGAGATCGGGCGATCGGATACGATGATTTACACGGTCGTCCGTCCGGAGGACGGCAACCTGCTCATGCTGTCGATCCCGCGCGACACGTACGTCGAAATCGTCGGCGAAGGATACGAGGACAAAATCACGCACGCCTACGCGTTCGGCGGGGCGGGCATGGCGATGGACACGGTCGAGAAGCTGCTCGATTCGCCGATTCATTACTACGCTTCGATCAATTTCGAAGGGTTCCGCCAAGTGATCGACAAGCTGGGAGGCATGCCGCTTCCGATCGAAGAGGACATGGTGAACGACGATTACGACCACGAGAAATTCGTTATCAAAGCCGGCCAGGAGACGTACGACGGGCAGGATACGCTTAATTACGTCCGCTACCGCGAGGATGCGGGCGGCGATATGAACCGCACGGAGCGGCATCAAATTTTCTTGACCCTGCTGATGGACAAGGCGAAGCAAATGAACCAATGGTCCAAAATTCCCGAGATGTTCGACATTATGGGCGAGAATTTCAGCACGGATATGCGGCCCCAGCAGCTGATCGATCTCGGGCAAGATATGCTGTCGGCGAAGGAGCGCCGCATATACAGCCATTCGCTGCTCGGCACCGGGGGCCGGCTGAAGAGCGGCGGGGCCTGGTATTATTTTGCCGACGAAGAGGATTTGGCGAAGGCGCAGGCGATGATCAAGAGCTGGCTGGATCCGAATACCCCTGCCGCAAGCCTGATTCTTCCGGACAAATACGGCGCGAATAAGCCGAAGGAAGTACAATCGCTGTCCAGCGCGGAGAATACGACCGCCGAGCAATAAGCCCCTTGCCCGGACCGTCTGCCGCCTTTACAATAGGGGATGGAGCAAACGGAACGGAGTTGAAGAGATGAATATCGCTTTTTTCTTATTGCCGAAGCAGGACGTCGTATGCTTCACGCAGGACATGACGCTTCGGCAGACGCTCGAGCGGATGGAATACCACCGTTTCGCGGCCGTGCCGATCATCGATGAGGAAGGCGGCTACGCGGGCACGGTAACCGAGGGCGATCTGCTCTGGTACATCAAGCGGCACGCCGACCTGACCCTGGAGCAGACGAACAAGGTGAAGCTGACGGAGGTTCCGCTCCGCATGAACAACAAGACGGTGCGGATCGACGCGAACATGGACGATTTGATCTCGCTCGCGAAGGTGCAGAACTTCGTCCCCGTCGTGGACGACATGAACCGCTTCATCGGCATCGTCCGCCGAAGCGAGATCATCGATTACTGCGAGAAGATCATCATGCAGCAGCAAAGCGTCTGAACGGCAACGTTACGCGCGTCAAATGGATAAAATAAGAGGCAGCCGGACGGAATGAGAAAGTGGTTCCGTCTTTTTTTTATGCTATAATGGGGTGTAAAAGTTTCGTAAGGAACTGATGATTATGATGCGCAAGAGGTGAACGGTTTGAAAACCGGCTTGAAACCAGTGCTGTGGAGCTGTGCGGCACTCCTATTATTATTGTCCTTAGTATTGCCGTTATTGAACGTCATTACGATGCTGCTGCTGATGGTGCCGTACGTGGTGCTGTACGCGACGCTGCCGCCGAAATCGTTCGTGCTTCATCTCCTGCCCGTATGGGTGATCGCTTATTTCGTGGGAGGGCCGGCAACGCTTATTATCGGCTTGTTCTTCCTCATACCGTCGATCGTGATGGGCTATTTGTACGCGAAGCAGGCGCCCGCCTCGAAGGTGATCCGGACCGTGGGCGTCGTATTTCTGGCCCAGCTCATGCTGGAGCTGCTCGTGTTCGAGATGTTCCTCGATATTTCGCTTATTCGCGAGCTGAGCGCGATGGTCAGGGCTTCGATCGACAACATGGAGGCGCAAGGGCTGCTGACGCAGGAATGGAACGCCGAATTTACCGATACGGTTATCCGGACGATGATCAATTCGATTCCCGTCACGTTCATTATGATCGCCTTCGGATACACGGTTATTACGCAGTATCTCGTCCGCAAGGCTCTGAAGTGGAGCGGCGGGCCGGAAGCGCCGAGATTCGCGCGCGCCAGGGACTGGCGCTTGCCGCGCATCCTCGTCCTTATTTATTTGATCGCGTACGTCATCGAGCTGTTCTCCACGCCAACGGGAGACTCGTTCTTCGCGGTGGCGGTCATGAATCTGGTGCCCTTGCTTAGTTTTGTGTTCGCATTCCAGGCCGTCGGATTTTTCTTCTTCCTCGCGCATCAGCGGGGATGGAACAAAGCGGTGCCGGTCATCCTGGCGATTCCGGTTCTGATCTTCCCGCCGCTGAGCCTTATCGGCGTGCTGGATACCGCTTTTCCTATCCGGAAGTCATTCACGAAACCATAACACGGGAGCGGATCGGAAATGCCGAAATTTTTGGTAACGCGCTGGCACGGCATGCATCAAATATGGGCTTTTATCCTGCTTGCGTTCATGACGGTGGCACTTGCCTGGTATGAATGGCTGCTCGGTTTGGTTGCGCTCGTATTAACGGCCGCTCTCGGGGTTTATACCGTCATGGCGGAGAGGGCGTTCCGCAAAGATTTGAAATCGTATTTGGGCACGCTGTCCTACCGGGTGAAGAAGGCGGGCAACGACGTGATCACCGAGCTGCCGCTGGGCATTATTTTGTACAACGAGGACCGGACGGTCGATTGGCATAATCCGTACATTGCCCAAATGCTGGAGAAGGAGAGCGTCGTAGGCGTGCCGCTTACGGAGCTGTTCCCGACGCTGCAGCAGGTGAAGGAGCGCGAGAGCGCCATCGAGGCGAAGATCGGCTCGAACGTGTATGAGCTGATCTTCAAGCAGAAGGAACGCCTCCTATATGTCAAGAACATAACAGAGCTTTGGAACCTCGGCCGGAAATACGACGACGAGAAGCTCGTGCTCGGCGTCGTCATGATCGACAACCTCGAAGAGGTGTCGCAAGGGCTGGACGACCATCAGCGCAGCTCGATGCTCTCGAAGGTGACGGCCGAAATTACCGAATGGGCGCAGAAGTTCCATATTTATTTGAAGCGGCTGACAAACGACAAGTTCCTGTTGATCACCGACCAGAAGACGCTCAGGCAGCTGGAGCAGTCGCGGTTCGTCGTGCTCGACGAGGTGCGGGACATTACCGGCGACCACAAAATCCCGGTCACGCTCAGCATCGGCTTCGCGGCCGGCGCCAGCCACATTACCGAGCTCGGCCAATGGGCGCATACGAGCCTCGACATCGCCCTCGGGCGCGGCGGCGACCAGGCGGCGGTCAAGGTCGGCAGCCGGCAGTCGTTCTACGGCGGCAAGTCGAACGCGGTGGAGAAGCGGACCCGCGTCCGCGCGAGGGTCGTGGCGCACGCGCTGCGGGATCTGATGCGCGAGAGCCACAATATCGTCATTATGGGCCACAAGATGCCCGACATGGACGCGATCGGCGCGGCGATCGGCGTGCTGAAGGCGGCGCAGCTGTTCGGCAAGGAAGCGTATATCGTGCTCGAAGGCGTCAATCCGGCGATCCAGAAGATGATGGAGATGATCAAGGAGGACGAGAAGCTCTCGAAGCGGTTCGTATCGCCGGAGCAGGCGCTCTCCCTGGTGACGCATCAGACGCTCGCCGTCGTCGTCGACACGCACAAGGTGTCGATGGTGAAGGAGCCGAAGCTGCTCAGCTTGACCGAGCGCATCGTCGTCGTCGATCATCACCGCCGCAGCGAGGAATTCATATCGAACGCGACCTTGGTCTATATGGAGCCTTACGCGTCGTCGGCCTGCGAGCTGGTGACGGAGCTGCTGCAGTACATCCATGATCGCGTCGTGCTCGACGTAAGGGAGTCGACGGCGCTGCTCGCCGGCATTACGGTCGATACGAAGAGCTTCTCGCTCCGGACGGGCGCGCGCACGTTCGAGGCGGCGTCGTTCCTGCGCCGAAGCGGCGCGGACACCACGATGATCCAGCGGATGCTGAAGGAGGATCTCGAGGAGTACGTGCGCAAGGCGGAGATCATCAAGCATGCCGAGGTGCTCTACGAGCACGTGGCGATCGCGGTCACGGAGAGCGGGCGCAAATATTCGCAGCTCCTGATCGCGCAGTCGGCCGATACGCTGCTCAATATGACGGACATCCACGCGTCCTTCGTCATCGGCGAGCGGCCCGACGGCCTCATCGGCATCAGCGCGCGCTCGCTCGGGGATATGAACGTGCAGGTCGTGATGGAGAGAATGGGCGGGGGCGGGCATTTGACGAATGCCGCCACGCAGCTGGAAGGGACCGTTCAGGAGGTAGCCGAGAGGCTGAAGCGGGTATTGGAAGAAATCGAAGCGGAAGAGGGGTTATTCGAATGAAAGTAATCTTTTTGCAGGACGTCAAAGGGCAAGGCAAGAAAGGGCAAATCAAGGAGTTGTCCGAAGGCTACGTGCGCAACTTCTTGCTGCCGAAGGGGCTGGCCAAAATCGCTTCCGAGGGCAACCTGAAGACGCTGGAGGTGCAGAACGCTTCCGAGCAGAAGCGCAAGGAGAAGGAGAAGGAAGACGCGGTCGCGCTCGGCAAGCGTCTCGACGAGCTGACGGTCGTCGTGAAGACGAAGGCCGGCGAGGGCGGCAGATTGTTCGGCGCCATCACGAGCAAGCAGATCGCCGAAGCGCTGGAAGCGCAGGGCATTAAGATCGATAAGCGCAAAATCGAGCTCGACGAGCCGATCCGCACGCTCGGCGTGACGCAGGTGGCCGTGAAGCTGCACCCCGAGGTGAAGGCGAAGCTGAGCGTTCAGGCTTCCGAGGAATAGCGGACGGCGTAGCGAAACGAGCTTATGCCGCCTAAGGACGGCGTCAGCCGTTTCCACATGATAAAAGGAGTGACCCATGAGTACAGAGCTTATGTTTGACCGCGTGCCGCCCCAGAACCTGGAGGCGGAGCAAGCCGTCATCGGCGCGGTGCTGCTGCAGACCGAAGCGCTGATCACGGCGATGGAGCGGGTGCGCAGCGAAGACTTCTACAGTGGTCCTCATCGATTGATATTCGAAGCGATGGTCGAGCTGGCCGAGGCCAACCAGCCGGTCGACCTCGTCACCTTGACCGCGCATATGCAGGACCAGCAGGTGCTCGAGGAAATCGGCGGCGTCAGCTACTTGGCGAAGCTTGCGAACTCGGTGCCGACGGCGGCGAACGTCGATTACTACGCGCAGATCGTCGAAGAGAAGTCGATGCTGCGGAGGCTCATCCGGACGGCGACGAACATCGTGTCCGACGGCTACGCCAATTCGGACGACGTCGCGGTATTGCTTGGCGATGCCGAGAAGAAAATATTGGAAATCTCGAACCGTCGCTCGGGCAGCGGCTTCATCTCCATCCGCGACGTGCTGATGGAGGTGTTCGAGAAGGTCGAGATGCTGTACACGAACCGCGGCGGCGGCCCGACGGGCATTCCGTCCGGCTTCACCGACCTCGACCGGATGACGGCCGGCTTCCAGCGGAGCGACCTGATCATCGTCGCGGCCCGTCCGTCGGTAGGGAAGACGGCGTTCGCGCTCAATATCGCCCAGAACGTCGGCGTCCGCGCCCGCGAGACGGTCGCCATCTTCAGCCTGGAGATGTCGGCCGCCCAGCTGGTGCAGCGGATGGTATGCGCCGAAGGCAACGTCGACGCGCAGCGAATGCGGACGGGCCATCTTGAGGGCGACGACTGGGAGAAGCTGACGATGGCGATCGGCGCCTTGTCGGAGTCAGAGGTGTACATCGACGACACACCGGGCATTACCGTCGCGGAGATTCGTTCGAAATGCCGCCGCCTGAAGAAGGAGCGCGGGCTCGGCATGATTCTGATCGACTACCTGCAGCTCATCTCCGGCCGCGGCAAGGCGGGCGAGAACCGGCAGCAGGAAGTTTCGGAAATATCGCGTACGCTGAAGCATATCGCGCGCGAGCTCGAGGTGCCGGTCATCGCGCTGTCGCAGCTCAGCCGGGGCGTCGAGCAGCGGCAGGACAAGCGTCCGATGATGTCCGACCTCCGGGAATCGGGCTCGATCGAGCAGGACGCCGACATCGTCGCGTTCCTGTACCGGGACGATTACTACGACAAGGAATCCGAGAAGAAGAACATTATCGAAATCATCATCGCGAAGCAGCGTAACGGCCCGGTCGGCACGGTCGAGCTGGCGTTCCTGAAGCAGTTCAACAAATTCGTGAGCCTGGACCGGACGCACGAGGAGCCGCCGCACGCTTCCTAAATAATTCCCGAACAATTGCATGGGCGACTATGCAATTGTTCGTTTTTCGTTTGACTTCTCGAGGCCGGACTGCTACACTAATAATGCTGTCTTTTGACTTTTAACGCGTCGCCTCGATAAGGCGAATGCCGCGTTAATGCCATAAGACGGTAATTTTCGGTGTTCGTAAACGCCGGACGGGGGTATGATTATGTCTACGGTAGTTGTTGTTGGTACGCAGTGGGGAGACGAAGGGAAAGGCAAAATCACCGATTTCTTGGCAGAAGGAGCCGACGTCGTTGCTCGTTACCAAGGGGGGAACAATGCCGGACACACGATCCTCATCAATAACAAAAAATACAAATTGACGATGATTCCATCGGGAATTTTCAACCATAACAAAACTTGCGTCATCGGCAACGGGATGGTTATCAACCCGCAGGCGCTGATCGACGAAATCAATTATATCCACGAGAACGGCTTCTCGACCGACAATTTGAAAATCAGCGACCGCGCGCATGTCATCATGCCGTACCACCTCGTGCTCGACGCGCTCGAGGAAGACCGGAAGGGTGACAACAAGATCGGCACGACACGCAAAGGCATCGGTCCGTGCTACATGGACAAGGCGGCGCGCAACGGCATCCGGATCGCCGACCTGATGGACGGGGAGAGCTTTGGGGCGCGCGTCCGCGCCATCGTCGCCGAGAAGAACCAACTGATCGAGCAGGTATACGGCGGCGAGCCGCTTAACGCCGACCAGATCGTAAGCGACTACCTGGGCTATGCCGACATTTTGCGCCCATACGTCACCGACACGTCCGTCGTGCTGAACGACGCGATCGACGCGGGCCAGAAGGTGCTGTTCGAAGGCGCGCAGGGCGTCATGCTCGACATCGACCAAGGCACGTATCCGTTCGTCACGTCCTCGAACCCGTCGGCCGGCGGCGTCTGCATCGGCTCCGGCGTAGGTCCGTCGAAGATTCAGCAAGTCATCGGCGTTGCCAAGGCGTATACGACGCGCGTAGGGGACGGTCCGTTCCCGACCGAGCAGGATAACGAGATCGGCCAATTGATCCGCGACAAGGGGCACGAATACGGCACGGTTACCGGCCGTCCGCGCCGCGTCGGCTGGTTCGATACGGTCGTCGTCCGCCATGCCCGCCGCGTCAGCGGCATTACGGGCTTGTCGCTCAACTCGCTGGACGTGCTGACGGGACTCGATACGGTCAAGATCTGCACGGGCTACAAGCTGCGCGGCGAAGTGATCGAGAACTACCCGGCGAACCTGAAGCTCGTCTCCGAATGCGAAGCGATCTACGAGGAGCTTCCGGGCTGGTCGGAGGACATTTCGAACGCGAAGACGCTCGAGGACCTGCCGGAGAACACGCGCAACTACGTGAACCGCGTATCCGAGCTGACGGGCATTCCGATCGCGATCTTCTCGGTCGGCCGCAACCGCGAGCAGACGAATCCCGTTCGTCCGATCTATGAATAGTCGGCAATGAAGGATGGCCTTTGGCCATCCTTTTTTTTGTTCTCTCGCAGCCGAGCCTATCGCGAAATAAATAGAGCGGATGGAATGGACGGCCGGATTGTTGACCATAATGGTAGGTATCGGATTAGGGTAGCAGGCGTCGATTGCTAGCGGATCGGCTGCCGAATCGAGAGGATTGGTGATTCGTATGTTCAAAAAAATAGGGTGGCTCGCGAAGCTGATCGCCGCCGGGCTGATCGTAAGCTTCCTGTCGATATGGACGACCGGATACATCGTGACGAGCTACGTGGACACGCTGCTGAAGCAGTTCAATCTGCCGCTCGACGTGCCGCCGATGGCCACGTCCGGCGTCTGGGGCAAGCTGTGGGGAGCCGATCCGCTGCTGAAGACGGATATCGCGGATAAGGAGGGAACGTCGCCTGCCGGTGAGGACGGGACGGAGAAGGACGAGCCTGCGGGCGAGGGCCAGGGCGAGGAGCCCGAGGCGGTAGACGCGTTCGGCCAGCTCGAGGACGCGCCGCTCACCGATATCGGCGTAGGCAGCGGGACCCAGGCGAACGGGGGAGCTGAGTCCGAAGGCGGAGCGGAGCAGGAGGGTGCGTCTGGGATCGACGGCACCGAGACGGCCGTTACGACGGACGAATTGTCCGAAGTGAAGGAGCAAATGACCGATCAGGACAAGGAAACGCTGTTCGGGCTGTTAATGGACAAGCTGCCGCAGCAATCGTGGCAGACGATCTCCCAGTATGTCGAAAACGGCCTGACCGAGCAGGAATTGACGGACATTCAGCAGATCATGGCGCAGTATCTGGACAAGACCGAATACGAGCAGATGATGACCATTCTGAAAAAATATTAATATAGTGAACGTAGTGTAAAGGTTGCTCCAATTGTTGGGCATGTGTTACATTATTAGGCGAGTGATCCGACGGGAGAATTCGCCTTTTTTTATTGTCGGAATCTGGAAATCTAGTTGCAAAAGCGCGAAAAGGAGACAATCATGACCGATTTCAGGGACAAGGGTCGGATGAAGAAAGCATGGGAACAAGCGACCCAGTACTTTCGTCATGGTCGGCCGCAGCACTTGAATGGCAAGACGAAGCAGCAAACCGTAAGCGATCGGGCTATCAAGCCTTTTTGGCGGAAGAAGCCGGTGTTGCTGACGGGCGGGGCGCTCATACTCCTCGCAGTGGCCGGATTTGGCGGCATGCAATATGTTCAAGCAAATACCGTAACTTTTTATAACGTATATATGAACGGCACGGCGGTCGGCACCGTAAGCACGCCCGACGAGGTGGAACAGCTCGTTCTGCTGGAGACCGAGGAGATTCAGAAGGCCAACCCCGACGTGAATATGATTCTCGATACCGGAGAGCTTACATACGAAAGCGACAGCGGTTATAAGGCGGAGCCCGAGACCGAAGCGACGCTGAATAAGCTTGAAGGTATGTTCACCGCTCACGCGGAAGGCGTGGAAGTGAAGGTTGACGGCAAGGTCATCGGAATCGTGAAGGATCAGCAGACGGCGGACGATATTTTGCTCCGCGTCCAGAGCAAGTTCGCCCCCGAGCTGGCGGCGGCGAAGAAGAAGGATAAGGAAGTCAGGTCGCTCTCCTTCAGCGCCGAAGAGGCGGAGGCGGCCGATGCGGCTGCGAAGAGCGCGCCGTCCAAGGAGCCGGGCCGGGAAGTGACGGAAGTCGCGTTCATGGAAGCCGTTCTGACGGAAACGGTGGACGCCGATCCGGAACAGATCAAGGCGGCGGAAGACATTTACAAGATGCTCGTTCAGGGCAGCGTAAAGCCGACGAAATATACGGTGAAGGAAGGGGATTGCATCGGCTGCATCGCACAGCAGTTCGACATTTCCCCGGAGGTCATTTACGAGAATAATAGCTGGATCAAGGACGACAAGATTACGATCGGCGACGTGCTCGACCTGACGGTGCTTCAGCCGGAGCTGACGGTGAAGACGGTCGAGAATCTGGTCGAGGTCGAATCGATCGAGCCGCCGGTCGAAGTGAAGCAGAACGCGAGCATGCGCGTGGGCGAATCGAAGACGCTCTCCGAAGGAACCCCTGGCTCGAAGCGGTTGACGTACAAGATCGTGAAGCAGAACGGCTACGTCGTCAGCGAAGAGCTGCTGACGAAGGAGATCATCAAGGAAGCGACGCCGAAGATCGTCGAACGCGGCACGAAGGTGGTGCTCGGCGAAGGCAGCGGCAACTTCGCGATGCCGGTATCGGGCTCCAGGCTGACAAGCAAGTTCGGCCAGCGTTGGGGACGGATGCACAACGGAATCGATCTGACGGGCAACAAGAACATCAAGGCGTCCGATGCGGGCAAGGTCACGTTTGTCGGCACGAAGGAAGGGCTAGGCAAGACGATCGTCATCGACCATAAGAACGGCTACGAGACGGTGTACGGCCATTTGAGCTCCTATAAGGTAAGCGATGGCGATATCGTCGAGAAGGGCGATATTATCGGCATCATGGGCAGCACGGGCAATTCGACCGGCGTCCATCTGCACTTCGAGATCCACAAGAACGGCGTGATTCAAAATCCGTTAAAGTACTTATAATTTCATACCCGATTTCAAGCAAAGAGAATCACTCCATCGCAAGGCGGAGCGGTTCTCTTTTTTTATTGGCGGGAGGCGCCCTGCGGCGAAGGAAAAACCTTGCTAACATGAGGGAAGTTTCATTGTGAACAAGGCATCGACGTGTGTTAGAATAGAAGGTAAAAGACTATGGACAAGCGACAGGCGGTGTAGCGATGCACGGAAAAATTTTGGTGGTCGACGACGAACAGCCGATTGCGGATATATTGAAGTTTAATTTGGAGAAGGAAGGCCATCAGGTCATCTGCGCCTTCGACGGCGGGGAAGCGGTAAGGCTCGCGTTCGAGGAGAAGCCGGATTTGATCCTGCTCGACCTGATGCTGCCGGTGAAGGACGGCATGGACGTCTGCCGGGAGGTGCGCGCCAAGCTGCAGATGCCGATCATTATGCTGACGGCGAAGGATACGGAGATCGACAAGGTGCTCGGCCTCGAGCTCGGCGCCGACGACTACGTGACGAAGCCGTTCAGCACGCGCGAGCTGCTGGCGCGGGTGAAAGCGCATTTGCGCAGGCAGCAGAAGCAGCCGGTCGCGACGTCGGGCGTAAGCGGCAGCGATTACGGCGGTTCGGCCGGCACGGATACGCCGGCGGAGCAGGAGCAGCAGGGCCTGCGGCTGTTCAATCTGTTCATCGACACGGATATGTATGTCGTGTATAAGGACGGCGAGCCGCTTGACCTGACGCATCGGGAGTACGAGCTCGTCTATTATATGGCGCGCAACAGCGGCAAGGTCATGACGAGAGAGCATTTGCTGCAAGCCGTATGGGGCTTCGAATATTTCGGCGATGTGCGGACCGTTGACGTGACGATCCGCCGGCTGCGCGAGAAGATCGAGGACGATCCGAGCCGGCCCGAATACATTATGACCCGGCGCGGGCTCGGCTACATGATGCGCAATGCGAAGACCGGGGGCTTCGGTTAAGAATGAAGGGCAAGAGCTTCTTCCATACGATTCAAGTCAAGCTCGTCATTATTTATTTGCTGCTCATTCTGGTGGCGATGCAGCTGATCGGGGTTTATTTCATCAGCACGGTGAAGAACTCGCTGAACGACAGCTTCACGAACAACCTGAAGGAGCAGGCCGACATCCTGTCGAAATTCGCGGCGCCGAGCCTCGCGGCCAAGCCTGATACGGAAGGCGATTCGGCGGAGAGCACGACCGAGGACCTCAGCCTCGTCGTGCGCAACCTGTTCAGCATCAGCGGCGCCGAGGTGCAGGTGCTCGATTCGAACGGCAAGGTCGTCGCAACGTCGCTGCAGGGCCATCAGTCGTACATCGGCAAGAAGAACAAGTCGCTGGCCGTCAGCCGGGCGCTGCAGAACATCTCGGACAACGAAGAGGAGATCATCGACGAGGACAACACGCGCAAGAAGATGATCGCGCAGCCGGTGACGCTTAACGACAAGGTCGTCGGCGCGGTGTACGTCGTCGCGTCGATGAACGAGCTGTACGATACGGTGAACCGGGTGAACCAGATTTTTTTCTCGGGCACGCTTATCGCGCTCGGGTTGACCGGCGTGCTCGGCATTCTGCTGGCGCATACGATCACGAATCCGATCCAGGGCCTCACGAAGCAGGCGGAGGCGGTGGCCGAAGGAAAGTTCGAGATGCAGGTGCCGGTGCTTGGCGACGACGAGATCGGCCGGCTCAGCATGGCGTTCAACGACATGACGATCCGGCTCAAGGATGCGCTTTCGGTGAACGAGGAAGAGAACGAGAAGCTGATGTCGATTCTGTCGAATATGAGCGACGGCGTCGTGGCGGCGGACGAGCATGGCCAGGTCATCGTCTGGAACCGGCGGGCGCTCGAGCTGCTCGACGTGCGGACCTGCGAAGGCTGCCAGCTGACGGAGCTGCTCGATCTGTCCGAGCAGAAGCTGCAGGAGCTGCAGGAAGGCCGGGGGCAGACGCTGCTCATCGAGCGCGGCCCGAGGGAGCCGGAGGCGGATGGCGGCGAAGAGGGGATTCTGCGCGTCACGTTCACCCCGATCCACCGGCGCGACAAAGGGACGACCGGCACGATCGCGGTGCTGCAGGACGTCACGGAGCAGGAGAAGCTGGAGCAGTCCCGCCGCGAGTTCGTCGCGAACGTGTCGCATGAGCTGCGCACGCCGCTGACGACGATCAAGAGCTACGCGGAGGCGCTCAACGACGGCGCGCTCGAGGAGCGGGAGCTGTCGGAGCGGTTCGTCGGCGTCATCCGCAACGAGACCGAGCGGATGATCCGGCTCGTGACGGACCTGCTGCACCTGTCGCGGCTCGATTCGAACCAGGCGCCGCTTCGGCGGCGGCAGACGAACGTGCACGAGATGCTCGACGAGGTCGCCGACCGTTTCTCGTTCCAGCTGCGGCAGAAGTCGATCAAGGCGGCGGTCCGGGTCGACCGCGGGCTGAAGGCCGCGTGGCTGGACCGCGATCAGATCGACCAGGTGCTGGACAATTTGTTTTCGAACGCGATCAAGTATACGCTCGACGGCGGTACGATCGAGCTGACGGCGAAGAAGCCGGCCGATTCGGACATGCTGGCGATCAGCGTGAAGGATACCGGTATCGGCATACCGAAGAAGGATTTGATCCGGATTTTCGACCGGTTCTACCGGGTCGACAAGGCGCGCTCGCGCAATATGGGCGGCACGGGTCTCGGCCTGTCGATTGCCCGGGAAATCGTCAAGGCGCACGGCGGCACGATCTCGCTCCATTCCGAGCTGAACGAGGGCACGACCGTGACGTTCACCCTCCCGCTGCTGCGGGAAGGGGGTGAGCCGGCATGATGGAGAAGGCGAAGACGACCGTGCTCATCGTGCTGGTGGCGCTCAGCCTGCTGCAAAGCTACTTGCTTGCCTACAGCATGCCGGGGCTGGGCGCGACGGTCCGCAGCGAGCAGGATTACGTGAACGCGGAGCCGATGGGGCCCGCGGCGAGCGTGGAGAGCGTTATTTTTCCGGAGGAGCTCATCATTCATCTGGGCGGCAACAAGCATACGGTCATCTACCCGGGCACGCAGTTCTATGAGATGATTCTGAACCAGCGCATTCAGGGCCGGGAGTTCAAGGGCTTCCAGCGAAGCCCGGTGAACGTGCTCGAATGGGATGAAATTCGCAAGAACGACATCGGAATCGAGCTTCGCTTCGACAACGGCATTCCGGTCGAGCTGCTGCAGAAGCTGCTGAAGCTGGAGGGCGATCTGCTGTTCCTGAACGAGACGATCGACCGGATCTGGATATTCAAAACGACCGGCACGGAGGAAGTGCGGACATTCTTTTTCAGCGCCGACGGGCAGACGGTGTACGAATCGGTGCGCGCCGACCTGACCGTCCGCGACGTGCAGGATTACGTCGGTTTCGGGCAGTTCCAGCCGAAATATACGATGACGGCGGACGGCTTGTACGTACCGGACGACCCGATCCAATCGACGGAGATGGTGTTCCCGTACGAGGCGTATTCGCCGGACCTGATGCAGCACAGCCTGTTCTTCGATCCGAACACGACCAGGGCGTTCGAGGACCGGAGCGGCTCGCAAATTTTTACGGACGGGAAGAAGGGCTTGCAGGTCGAGCAGAACGGCAAGTGGATCAGCTATACCGATCCGGCCGCACCGCAGAGCTTGGAGAACCTGCTCAGCGACAACGTGTACGCCTCGGTCGATTTCATTAACCAGAACGGCGGCTGGGACGGCGTTCACCGGTTCGTGAAGCAGACGGGCGAAGGCGAAGGGAAGTATATTTTGTTCAAGCAGTACGTAGAGCAGTACCCCGTGATCGAGACGCCGCCGTTCCGCTACGGCTATATGCGCTTGACGGTTCAGCAGGGCGACGTGACGGAATACTCGAGATCGCTCATTACGCTTGGGGCCAAGTCGGAAACGCGCAATATCCGCTGGCTGCCGGGCGGGGAGACGCTGGGGGGCCGTCTGGAAAATTACGCGAGACGCGGCGAGGTGACGGCGTTGTTCCCGGCGCTGCAGGCGATGCCGGCCGACGAGAATAGGATGCGGTTCACGCCGGTATGGGCCGTTCGGCTGAAGGACGGCACGGAGGAAGTGCTGTCGGAAGCATACCCGAGCGGCTATGAGCCGCCGAAGGGGCAGCAGGAGGAAACCCCGGCGGGCGGCGCGGAGGCTGGCGGGGAGGAAACGGCGCAGTCGGAGGAGCTTAGCGACGAGGCGAAGCTGCTGTCTTCCGTCGGCGCGGGCAAGCTTGGCGGCCAACCGATAGGGAACGGACCATAGAACAAGGCGGAACGAACGGAGGTGAAGGCGCGTGGATTGGGGACGGGCGAAGAGCGTATTGATTATTTCGTTCCTGCTGCTCAATATATTGCTCGGTTATCAGCTGTGGCTCGATATTAGCGAGCAGCTGAACGTTAATGTGAACACGGCGGAGCTGCCGCAGGACAAGGTGCAGCTGATGCAGCAGAAGCGGATTTCGCTCGAAGCCAATCTGCCGCTCGAAACTCCGAAGCTGGGCGACCTGACGTACTTGCTGCAGTCGGAGAGCCGGAAGAAGGCCGAGCCGGTAACGCTCGATACGCCGGTGGACAGCAAGCTGATTTATAATCAAGCCGAGCTGGTTAAGGAGCTGGGCGGCCGCATTCCGCAGCTGGAGCAGTATTCGTTCGACCTGCTGAACAGCAGCGACGGCAAGTTCGTCCTTCACCGGATGGTGGAGGGGCATCCGATGTTCGATGTGCGGCTGGAGCTGTACTACAACGGCAATCAGAAAATCGTGGCGTACAAGCAGGACCTCGTCGAGCTGCAAAGCATCGGCGAGGCGAAGCAGGTGCTGCCGGCGACGAAGGCGGTCGGCAGCTTGATCGAGACGTACCTGCCGGACGGGGCGGTCATCACGGATATTCAGCTCGGCTATCACGGGCAAATTTTCGATTCGGAGAAGCAGGTGTCGGCGCCATCCTGGCGCGTATTGCTGGAGAACGGGCTTCCCTATTACGTTCATGCGATCAGCGGGGAAGTAGCGACGGACGAAGCGGCAGAGGAAACGGCGGCGAACGGTTAATTCGGGAGCGGGAGAAGGGACAGGAACAAGAAGCTATGGGATTACGATTTACGGTATTGGGGAGCGGATCGACCGGCAACGCGACGATCGTGCAGGGGTGCGACAAGACGGTGCTGGTCGATGCGGGAATGAGCGCGAAGAAGCTGGACGAGCTGATGCGCGAGCGGGGCATAGCCGGCCACGAGCTGGATGCGCTGCTCGTCACGCACGAACATTCGGATCATATTAAGGGACTTGGCGCGTTCGCGCGCAAGTACGATCTGCCGATCTACGCGAACGAGGCGACGTGGGGCGCCATGGAGAGGCATATCGGCACGATTTCGGCCGAGAAGCGGGTCTGTATGGAGACCGGCGAGGAGGTCGTCTTCGGTTCGATGGCGGTCCAGTCTTATCCGATCTCGCACGACGCGGCGGAGCCGGTCGGGTACGTGTTCGTCGAGCACGGCGAGAAGCTGAGCCTGGCGACGGATCTCGGGTATGTAAGCGAGAAGGTGAAACGGCATATTATCGATTCGGACGTGCTCGTGCTGGAGTCGAACCACGATACGGAGATGCTGCGCATGGGCCGGTATCCGTGGAACACGAAGCGAAGGATCTTGAGCGACGTCGGCCATCTATCGAACGTCGCGGCGGGCGAGGCGCTGCTGGAGCTCATGACGGACCGGACGAAACGGGTCTATCTGGCCCATCTCAGCCTCGACCATAACTTAATGGATTTGGCGATGATGACCGTGAATACTATATTAGAGGATAACGGAATATTTTATAAAAAGGATGAACATCCGCTGCGGCCGACGTATTACGACCGGCCTACGCCATGGGATGAAGTGAAGCGGAAATAAGCGATTCCAGCTGCGCGTCGAGCTCGTCGGCCTTGGCGCTGAGCTCTTCTCTCGTCAGGATGCCCTTCTCTATGAACAGCTCCAGCATGGCGCTGAGCGTCAGAACGGTGCGGTAATGGTCATCCTTCAAGTCGGCCAGCTTGGCGGCAAGCTGCACGTGTTCCCAGGCGGCGGGCGATTTGGCTTTCATATCGTCATCTCTCCTTTTTTTGTGGGACGAATCTATTATTATTTTAGTCATTTCTTCCGAAAACATTCCTAGATTGATAAAAAATAGTCTTGATGTCAGAGGCATCGAGAGGAGCGATGGATATGGGCTTATTCGACGATGATTTCTATTCGACAAAGGTGTCCCGGCGCGCCGCGCGCGAGCATAAACGGGGTGACTTTGGCTTTCCATATAAAAGCGGCGATCGAAAGTGGTCCAACGTTCGCATCGCCTTCGTATCTTCATTCACCAGCGCGATCGCGGCCACGCTCCTGTTCGGTGCCTTCTTCGGAGGAGGCGACGGCGCGGCGGGGGGCGGGTCCATCACGGCGACGGGGGTCGTGCAGACGACCGATCCGCTCGAGCGCCCCGTGCAGGCGTCCGCGAAGGTTCGGCCGGCGGTGGTGAGCATCATTAACGAGCAGCTGTTCTCGTTCGGCATCGGCGGCGAAGAGGAGCAGGGCGATGAGGAGCAGGGCACGCTGCGCGAAGCGGGCGTAGGGTCCGGCGTCATCATCGACAAAAAAGACGGCAAAGCGATCATCGTGACCAACTACCATGTCGTCGACAACGCGCAGGCCGTGAAGGCGGTGCTCATGAACGGCGAGCGGCGCGAGGCGCGCATCGTCGGCAAGGACCAGATCACCGATCTGGCGGTGCTGGAGATTGACGCGAAAGGGATCGACGCCGTCGCCGAGATCGGCGATTCCTCGAAGCTTCGTCCGGCCGAATACGTCATCGCGATCGGCAACCCGCTCGGGCTAGGCGAATCGGTGTCGTCCGGCATTATTAGCAAGACGAAGCAGATCGTGCCGGTGTCGCTGAACCAAGACGGCGTGTACGACTGGGAGCAGGAGGTCATCCAGATCGACGCCTCGATCAACCAGGGCAACAGCGGCGGACCGCTGATCGACCTGGACGGGCGCGTCATCGGCATCAACAGCATGAAGATCGCCGATTTCGGCGTCGAAGGCATCGGCTTCGCGATTCCGATCAACAACGCGATGCCGATTGTCGAGAGCCTGCGCGAGCGCGGCTATGTGCCGCGTCCGTACCTCGGCGTCTATACGATGGACCTGGAGCAGTATTGGGAGCAGCAGGCGATGGAGGAAGCGTTCGGCGAGGACGAAGGCTCGGAGGAAGGGCAGGATGCGGACGGAGGCGAGGCGGAGCAGGAAGGGCCGGCCTCGGATATCGATATTAGCGAGATGCTGAAGCTGCCGGACGAGATTTTCGACGGGGTCATCGTGCTGGAGGCCGTCGGTCCCGCCAAGGACGCGGGGCTGGCGTTCAACGACGTCATCGTGAAGCTCGACGGCCAGTCGATTGGCAGCACGATGGAGCTTCGCAAATATTTGTACAGCAAGAAGAAGATCGGCGAGGAAATCAAGATTACGTATTACCGCGACGGCAAGCTGAAGGATACGTCGTTCAAGCTGGGCGAGAAGGAAGAAGAGGAATAGCGGAGAGCGGAACTTGATAGAGTAACGGCGATCAGGTGAAGGAATAGGATGAGGGCGGCGTTCCGCCTGAGGCCGCGTATGCTGCGTACGGTTCGAGATGACCGTTTGCGGCGTGCGCGGTCCTTTTTTTTGCTGCTGGCGGTGGTGGGGTTTAGAGGTGGGACGTGGCGAGCGAACGTGGTGGGACGAAGTGGGGCTCGGTGAGACTGGGTAGGGCGATGATGGATGGAGCGGCTTAGGCGCGTGATTTTTTTGTCGGAACGTGAAGGAAACGAGAGGCGATCGGCGGAAAAGATGTCGGAAGAGCGGGGTGCTGCGGTTCGGTGCGTCTTTGATTCACTATCCCATCGGCTCAGGAGCTCGTTGGAGATCGAATTGGAGCATTGGCTGCGATCATTGCCTTTAAGGGTGGGTGAAGTCGGAGTCGGCAGAGGGTGACGCGTTTCCGCGCGCTTTGCTTCACTATCCCCTTGGCTCAGGAAGAAGCAGGGAACGGGTGGACTTCGCTTCACAGGGAGGGTGATTTTCTGCTATGCTGGGAGAAGACAAGCAAGTTGACATCTAACAGGAATAGGAAGCGTGTAGAGTATGTATTGTGTATGCAAAGCCTGTATCGAGCGGGCATTGGACCGTTTCGTGGACGAATATGAGGACGCGCCGGACGTGGTCGACCTGAAGGAGACGAAGTTCGCGGACTGGGACCCGCCCCGGAAATGCGATTTGTGCGAGGACGCTGCGGCTTTTTTGGTCGTTTAGGGGAAGCTAAGGCGGATTTGCTATGAGATACAGAATGTGGGGCGGGCTTATCCGGGGTATGATTCGGCGGGATGAGGTTGGCGATACCGGAGGCAAACGGATAGGTTGATTGACCGCCTAAGACAAACAAAGGATGTGTAGCGCAGCGCATGCATATACAGATAGCGGCCGTTGGCAAGCTGAAGGAGAAGTATCTCGTGCTTGGCATCGCGGAGTATGCCAAGCGGCTCGGGCCTTACGTGAAGCTCACGCTCACGGAAGTGCCCGACGAGAAAGCGCCGGAGACGATGTCGGCGGCGGAGGAAGCGATCGTGCGCGAGCGAGAGGGCGAACGGCTTCTGGCGCAGCTGAAGCCGGATGCTCACGTTATCGCGCTCGCGCTCGACGGCGAGCTCTGGTCCAGCGAGGATCTCGCGGACCAGCTCGCTAAATTAGCCACGTATGGGCGGAGCCACGTGGCTTTTGTTATTGGCGGGAGCAACGGGCTCGCTCCCGCGGTGCTGAGGCGCGCCCAACAGAAGCTTAGCTTTGGGCGCATGACGCTGCCGCACCAGCTGATGCGGCTGGTGCTGGTGGAGCAGATTTATCGGGCGGTGAAGATAAATCGGGGGGAGCCTTATCACAAATAGTGGTAAAGCGGGGAGTGGCAATAACCATCGAGAAAGCCCATTTAAAAAACTTCTTATGGAATGAGAGCAAGAACGTAACATCGCAAACTTTTTAGAAGTGAGATTTGGATACCTGTTAGAAAAAAGAATGACCGTTAGGAAAGGGCCATCCAGCAAAGGATGGCCTTAAAACTTGCCGTTACCTTGAGTAAGTTGATTAAGTTGCTGAATCAACTGCTTGCGCGAGTCGAAGGATACTCCTTCAAATATTTTTTCGGCAGCTTGTTCCATGATGATTCGCGCATTTTCGATGATAGGGAGTGCTTCATCTGTCAATTTCACCAGCGTTGCCCGACGGTCATTGGGATCCGCCATCCGCATTAGCAAATTTTGTCCTTCTAAGGTATCTACATACTGTGTCATAACCCGAGCCTCAACTCCCAGGTTTTTTGCCAAATCACTCATACGAATGTTCCCAAATTGAGAAACATCCAAAAGTACGCGCAAACGTGGTCCAGTTAAGTAGGATGGTAATCCCATAGTCGATAACAGCCTTTCGAATTCACGATGAACTTGGTGTGTGGTCTTAATGAGAGTTTGTAACACAAAGGCGGCTGAAGTAGAGTTTGCTGGAAAAGGGAAATCTGAGCTGCTCATACATAATCTCCTTGACTTTTTATAATTTACTGACCATAATCATTATGTATATAGGGTTAATGATTATAGTCAATATAATCAAGCTCTGTATTTGTAGTTTAACCTAATCAGCAAACGGTAGCAAACAAATCTGTCTAAGAGGAGAGAACGAGATGAAACGATTTTTCTTATGCGTGTCGGAAGAATTAATTGTATTAGATGAATTAGAAGCGAAGTACAATGTCCAGACTCGCTCAATGGTTTTAAACCCAGTATGTATTGCAGTCGATCCCTTCCTGGCAAACCGTCTTTATTGTGGTACCGACGGTTATGGCCTATGGATGAGCGATGACGGCGGGGACAGTTGGAGAAGGATCGGAGAAGAGATCCCGGAAACAATCTTTACTTCGGTTTTCATCAGCCCGATCAGAAAATACGGAAATCATGGATTGGTCTATGTAGGAACAGATCGGAGTGCATTATTTTATTCCATCGATGGAGGCCAAACTTGGAGAGAATGGGAAGAAATCAAAGCGTTATCTTCCTATTCGAACTGGTCTTTTCCTCCTAATCCCCAAACCCATAATGTTCGTATGATTGCGGAAGATCCGTCTAATGGACATATATACGCTTCCATCGAAGCAGGAGCAGTGATTAAAACTCCAAATGGGGGCGAACGCTGGCTGGATACAAAAGAAGGAAACCCATTAGACGCTCACACACTATTAACTCATTCGAAGGCACCTAATCGAATCTATGCAGCGTGCAGCGACGGTGTAGATCAACCAGGCAGGAGTGTGTTAATGAGCCGCGATGGCGGCGAGACATGGGAACCTATTAGCGAGGGGTTAGAACATCGATATATGTTTAGTATGGTAGTCAATAAAGATGACCCGGACATGATGCTTGTTTCCGCCGCTGCTGCAGCAAGAAATGCTTATGACCCTTCGGTTGCAGAATCTTATATTTATCGTAAAGAAAAAAATCAGCCGTGGAAAAGGGTTGAAGAAGGCTTGCCCGTTGCGAAAGGTACGATGATTTCCAATTTAGCAGGGGACCCGCAAGATACCAATACTTTCTATGCGCTGAATAATCGGGGACTTTATCGGTCTTCAGATAACGGAAAAACTTGGACTGCATTGCCAATCGATTGGAAAAAGGAACATTTGCAGTATGTGCCACAGAGACGGCATCGCAGCGCATTATTAGTTGCCGATTGGGGAGGAGAGTAAAAATGAATCGACTACATGGAAAAGTGGCTTTGGTTACTGGCGGCAGCAGAGGGATCGGTCGAGGGATCGCATTACGACTAGCAAGAGAAGGTGCACTGGTTGCCGTTCACTATGGAAGTAGGCAGAATGCTGCGGAAGATGTGGTTAAGTCTATAAAAGCGAATGGGGGTGAAGGCTTCTCTATTGGTGCCAACCTCAACTCGGTTGCCGGAGTTAATCAACTAATCCAATTGCTTGATGAGGAACTCAAGCATCGAACCGGCAATACAGAATTCGACATATTAATCAATAATGCCGGTATGGGAATACCCGAATCCTTTGAAGAAACGACAGAAACCGCATTTGATGCAATATTTGCAGTGAATGTTAAAGCACCGTTCTTTTTAGTTCAACAGTCGCTTTCCCGCATTCGCAACGAAGGGCGTATCGTCAATATTTCATCAGGTGTTACTAGGGTTGCCTACCCGCCCATTATGGCCTATAACTTAACAAAGGGAGCAATCAATACCTTCACTCTTCATCTTGCAAAACTGCTTGGTCCTCGAGGTATCACGGTAAATGCGGTTTTACCCGGCATGGTTAGAACCGACATGAATGCGGACTTTCTTGATTCACCCGAAGCGCAAAAACTCCCTGCCGACATCGTTGCTCTTGGACGAATGGGAGAACCCTCCGATATTGCCGATGTTGTTGCGTTCCTTGCATCTCAGGATGGCCGTTTCGTCACAGCCCAATTGCTTGATGTTACGGGAGGATCTCATTTATAGTCATTGAACGGGAAACGATACTGTAAATAAGTCTCGCACAACCAAAAGGGAGCTGGCCGCGTCAGTTTTCTTTTGCATTTTTCGCTATTATGACCGTTAAGGGGAGCCTTACCACAAGTAACATGCCTCTTGTAGATGAGGATTGCGCTGATCATTCTGACCGTTGTCCCCTTCATTTCGGTTTCCATCATATTTTTTGGACAAGCGCGATCCCTAACCCGTTTACTATACAAAATTTCAGCGCCGTCATACTCCCGATCTTCATTGTGTTGAGCGTCACATTCCCTTTTTCCTGCATATTCATCTCCAGCTTCCTGCGATAGGGACAAGTCTCTGATGTGATAAGCAGACCCCTGAAAATCTTCCGGCTCTATCACCTCTTGCGTAAGTGGATGGTTCTTCCATTCGGGATCTTGTGTAAGGAATCGGCATACCCCCTCCAACTAGTGAGTCAAAAACTCTATAACTATCTAAAGCAGCAGTTGGTTGCGCATTCTGAATGAAAAGTGAGAACTTGCCGTTACAGACAATGTAATTATGGGTTTTGGAGTTTTTGTGTTTTTGGCCAGAGTTTGTCTTTAATGTAGGCCAGTACATACATTAATGGAGGTCAGTATCAAAAAAAGCCCTGAACTTAACGTACATACACTAAATTTTGGATTATGGAAATCCGATAAAAATTATGAACAAACCGCTATATCGGGAACATAGTCTGGTAATTGTTCAGAAGTGGCGAAGATGGCCAAAGGAAAGGGTGGAAGTTACTGGCCGCTGCCAAAAATTTCAGGAGTGAGGAGATTATCGCATTGAAACAAAAACGCAGTATAGGTAAAGCTATGATATCCTTCTGTCTGGCAGTATTGCTTCTTTTGCAGACAGTGGTATTCCCTGCTGCTACATATGCTGATGGCGCATCCGGCTCGCCGGCGGTATCTGATGGGGTGAATGACTCGCCAGATGAACCGCCAACGGCAACTGACGCGGTGTACAATCCGCCGTCCTCTTTCGCGCTCACGGCGATGGCAGCAGACCCGGCGGACAAAACGGCTGTGCTAGCGAACGCCAATGCGACGTTCAAGCTCACGGTAGAGCAGGGTGACCCTGCGACTGTGATCCCAGTGGGTGGAGAGATTAACGGCCGGGAGAATTTTACACTTGTGCTGGAGGATATCGCCGTGCCGACCAAGGGCGACGATATTAATGCTCCGCCCGAAAGCGTGATTCAGCAGGGAGATTATGCCGTCCTGGATAAGGCAATCTACTTCCCTGATGTGAATTTGACGCCTGCAGGTCCTCTAAACATTAATCAGGGCAGCCTGAAAATCGCTACCGTTCAGTTTTTTGCCGATTCCATCAAAATTACGTTTGATGGCGCAGGGGTATATGACGGCAGTAGACGCGACGTCAAAATCGGCTTCTCCGCCGTATCCAAGGCAGCAGATCAAACCCCGGGCGGCGGCGGGGATACGACCATTTTCGGAAATGGCTATAAGTTTAAAAACTCTGATTTGGTGCCGGAGTACAGCATTACCGTAAGCTCCTTAAGCAACGGCGGTTATGACAGCGGGATCAACAACCCCTCTTTTCAAGAGGGCGCCATTACATGGCGAGTGGCAGTGACTGCCACCGACACGGACGATAAAACCATCCCCATGCCGCTGGATGGGTTGACCTTCTCTAATGAGCTTGCGAACGTCGGTGTATATGTGCCAGGGTCCTTCTTTGTGGATGGAGATGCGGCAGATCCCGCTTATGCTGCTGATCGCACGTTTTCCTACAAGTTCCCAGACGTATCCACTGCAGATAACGTCAAAAGCACGGCGGAAATTACCTTCAAAACGTGGATTCCTAAAAATGTTTATTACTATGAGAAGAATGGCAATTTTGATCAGCACGGATGGTACCGCATTGATAACACCGCAAAGCTTTTGGGTGACACGGCTGCCGATGTGAAGGCTTCATCCAATACGCACCGGATTGCTATTCGTCCCAACTGGATTCTGGTGGGCGGCAAGCCCAGCAAGAGCGGAAACGATACGCTCATCACGTGGACGGTTGAGATTAACAAGAGGATTAACAATAACAGCGTGCTGTCCAAAACCGGCTTGCAGAACGTGAAGATTACAGACATGCTGCCCGCCGGGACGGAGTTTGTGTCCGCAACCTATAAGAATGGGGACAGCGGCACGGAAGCCCCAATTACCCGCAACGCCGCAGGGGAGTACGAGATTGGAACAGCCATCGGCGGGAATCTGGACGGGCCGCTCTATTTGACTGTTGTAACAAAGGTGACAGACGGCAGTATGTCAACCTTCGACTATAGTGCCCGCGCCAACTGGGAATTGGACGTGAAGGATGGAGAAAATGCCATCCAGAACAACGATGCGACCGGCTGGACCGCTCCCGATTCCGTTGTGGACGCTGCGCAGGTGAAGATCGGCGCACATGCTTTCACGAAAACCGTTGCAGCAAGAAATAACACCGCTCAAGCGCTACATGGAGGCGCCAAGTGGACGATCAACTTGACGCTGCAATATGATCTGGATGCTCCAGTCGTCTACGATATACTGGTTCATGGCGATTCTCTCGATGTGCTGGATAATCTGGATCCCAATCCTAGGGTAACACCGGACACCCTGAATGCAATCAGGAGCCAAATCGACGATAAGCAGCTCTGGCAAAAATACCGCGACAATACGCTAACTATGAGCGGTGGACTGACCGGAGATGTGATTACCCTGACGGTGAAAGGCGAGCCGGTGGCGGATCTTGTCAAGGTGACAGGGTATAAAGGAGATGTACTGGGGAGCGTTTCTTTCGAATCCGTTACGACCAACCCGGACAACCTGTTCCGACAAGATAAGGGGGGCAATTGGAGCGATTGGAGCAACCGCGGCTTGCTCTTCGATGGTGACGATTATGTGGCTAGATATGATGCCACCACCAAGAACAGGGTGCGGATGCTGAACAAGGAGATGCTGTATGCGAGTACAGTCGATGAGAAAGGCAACGCGTTAGGAAACATAGCCGCCGATTGGAATCGAAATTATGGCAACTGGAGCGCCAGCATATGGACGCGGCCAATTGTCGTCAATGATCCGAACTCGTATCTGGACGACTTCCGTGATGATAAATACATCCTGGCAGGCTACGATCGCAAGGATCGAACCGTCACTTTCCGGCTGGCCGTGAACATGCCGGGCTTCAAGACGGAGGAGATGGCCAAGGACGGCGGCACACGCGTAGCCAGCGACATCAAGCTGATGGATACACTGCCTGAAGGCTGGGAATTCGTGGATTATGCTCCGGGCGAAGCCTATCGGCTCTATACGGGTGTTACGGGCTATCATTCAAATGCTGAATTAGGTGGGTCAAGTGGAGGCGGTTATGGCCTATACGCACAAGCTACTGCGGTCATTCAGCCGAACGATCCCAAGCACGTGGTGAGCTTTTCCAAGAATGGCAATGTGGGCACCTTCACCTTCTCCAAGCTGGAGAGCCCTTACGTCATTCTGGTGAAGGCGCGTCCGACCAATGCCGCGCTGGCGACCTACCAAATAGGTAAAAATGATGCCGGTAAGAATCAGGCTTTGTTTTCCATGAAATGGGGGGACAAGCCTTATAGCGCTACTGAAGAGCACCGAATTATTGTGCCTATGCAGTCTCTGAGCAAGACAGCGAAAAAGCCGGTTTCCGGTGTACAGGAATGGACGGTGAACTACACGCCTCCGTTCGAAATGAAGCAGGGCGTCTATTTGCTGGATACCCTTGCCAAGGGTCTGAAGCTGCGCCAGAATGCGGAGGGCGGTCTATCTCTCGAACCTTCCGACATCGCTGTTTATCCCGGCAAGCTGAAGTCGGATGGCACTCTGGAGCGTGACGGAGGGCCGCTGGATCTTGCGGATCCGAACTCCGAAGTGAAGGTGACCGCGGGCATAGATCAGGCAACCGGGGGATCGACGCTCAGGTTTGATTTTGCCGATCCGAACAAGCTCTATCAGATCGTTTACCAGACCGAGTCCCAAGGCATGCAGCCGGGAGCGGCCGGGAATTCCATCAAGCTGATGGGCGATGATACCCTTCCGCCGATCGAAGCGCAGAGCAGTATTACGTTGGACGCGAACGATGTGGCGGGAAGTGCAAACGAAAACGGCCTGCTCTTCCTCAAGAAGGTTGGTCCCGACGGAACAACACCGCTGAAGGACGTAAAGTTCCAGTTGTTCAATCCTGACGGTACACCGGCCAGGGATAAAGAAAACAATGTAATGGCGGAAAAAACGACGGGCACGGACGGCAAGACGAATTTCATTATTCAGGTGCCGGGCGATTATTTGCTCAAGCAGACGTATATTGATCCCCTCACTTACTTGCCTACGACTACGGTGTACCGGGTACGTGTCATTGATGCGCCGGGCAAGCCTGTTCTTGTAGATGGACAGAAGGTGGACTCGAACAATCCGCTGATTGTGCCCACACCGGCCCAAGGCAAGCTGACCATCACCAAGAACGTGGAAGGCAACGGCAGCAATCCGGACAAAGATTTCGAGTTCACCGTGACCTTCGACGGCGAGGGCAAGGATGGAGAGTACACCTATATCTACAAGGAGCAGGACGGTACAACCAGCAATGGTAAGATTACGAGTGGTGACAAGATTACCCTTAAGCATGGGGAATCTGTAACGCTGCCGGCATTGCCTGCAAATATGGTCTATACCGTAACCGAGGACGATTATACGACCATTGACGGTTATACGACCACGCCGGGAACGAGAGAGCTGTCAGGCACAATCGTGAATAAAGGCGATCACAAAGCAGATTTTGTCAACCAGCGATATGTTAGCAATCTGACCATCAGCAATACCGTTACGGGGGACGGCGATGAACCGGACAAGCCGTTTAAGTACACGGTGACCTTTGACGGTACAGGAAAGGGTCAAACCTACAATTATGAGCATTCAGACGGCACGACGGGTACGGTCGCATCCGGCGATACCTTTGAGCTCAAGGATGGCGAGACCTTTAAAATTATCGATCTTCCAGAGAATTTGAAGTATACGATCACCCAGGACGGTTACTGGCACGACGGCTACGTGACCACCCCTGCGGCCTTGTCTGATGAGGGAGTCATGGCGCGCGCCGATCGCGAAGCGGACTTCTTCAACGAACGGACCGTCAACAAGCTGACGATCAGCAACACGGTCATGGGCAACGGCGGCGACAAGACGAAGGCGTTCGAGTACACCGTCAGCTTTGAGGATACAGGAAAGGATAAGAGCTACGCGTATACGAAGTCGGATGGCGCGACGAGCATACCGGGCACGATCAAGTCTGGCGAATCCTTCACATTCAAGGATGGAGAGACACTGGAAATTGCGGGTCTGCCTAAGGATCTGAAATACACGGTGACTCAGAAGGACTACACCGCTGACGAATACGTGACCACGCCTAACGAACGCCAATATACCGGAGTCATGGTGGGCAAAGACGAAGTTGCCCCGTTCACGAACGTGCGAGTCATAACAGGCGGCCTGATCATCAGCAACACGGTTCAAGGCAAAGACGACGACAAGAAGAAGCCGTTCAAGTACACGGTCACCTTCACCGGCGAGGGGTCGGGCGAATCCTACGCCTATGAGAAATCGGACGGCAGCACGGGAACGATCAAGAGCGGAGACACCTTCGAGCTTACAGATGGCCAGACGTTCGTTGTAGAAGGACTTCCCACGTATCTCGAGTATTCGGTGACCCAGAATGACTATATGCAGGACGGCTATGTGACGGATCCTGAAAGTCTCGTTCGCACAGGTACTATTCCGGAGAAAATAGCGGCCGAGGCACACTTTGTCAATACCCGCCCGTATCTGGAAGGCGTGCTGCGCGACAACAAAACAGGAAAAGAAATTCCTAATGCGCCCATCACGGTGACCGATCTAAAGACAGGCAAGGAGCTTCAGACAGAGACGAATGAGCGGGGGGAATATTCGGTCCCAGCCGCAGCGGATACCGACTATACGATCACATATACGAAGTGGTACCAGGTAGGCGGGAAGGAAGTCCCTGTCGAGTTCACGCAGAAGGCCAATGTGGACAACAGCGTAACGGACGAGACCGTTCCGGCGGATATTACGGCGGTAGGGATCGTTATGTTCAAGCAGCTGGATGGAACAACAGAGCTATTCAACGATTCGTTTATTAGCCAGATGCATATCTATCTGAAGGACAAGGCCAACAATTATATCAAGGAGAACGGTCTTCCCAAGGCGTTTTCGATGGCTTCGAACGGCACTTTCTCCGTAGAAGGGCTAAGTGGGCAAGAGTACACTATGGAAGTTCGCTATCAAGCCGATACAGGCGAGGAAGTGCTCCTCAAAGTGGCGAAGCTGGACGTGAAAGCCAACGGAGAGCTGAATATTTCCGAGGAATTGGTCGACCCTTACGGTACGGTTTATGATGAAACGACAGGAGATGCCATCACCGGCAAGAAAATTGAAGGAGCGAAAGTTACCCTGTATTATGCGGATACGGAGCGGAATAGAAATAACGGCCGCATTGCAGATACGAAAGTAACGCTTCCTCCGGTTCCGAATTTTCCGCCACACGACAACAAGAGCCCGGAGCAGGATAGCGACGCAAATGGCTTCTATGCGTACATGGTGTTTCCTGAAGCGGATTACTATCTGATCGTAGTGAAGGACGGATACGAGACGCATAGGAGCGGCACGATTTCCGTCGATTTTGACATTGTAAAATACGACGTGCCAATGAAGCCGATCGCTTCCGGCGGTGGACCGGTGATCCCGCCTGCCCCGTCGACCCCTGAGCCGGAACCTGGCGACGGCGACAACGGAATCGACGACGGCGACAACGGAACCGACGAAGTCGACAACGGAACCGAAGACGCTGACAATGGAACCGGTGATAGCGGCAACGAAACCGATAACGGTGGCAATGGAGCTGGCAACGGTGGCAATGGAGCTGGCAACGGCGACAATGAAACCGACGACGGCAACAACGCCCCCGGTAACGTTGACAATGGGACCGGCAACGGCAACAACGAGCTGGACGAAGTTCCGAAAACAGGAGATAGCAGCGTATCGCCAATCTTATATATGGCCTTGGCGCTGATGTCCTTGATCACGATCGGACTTTGTCTACAAGGCAACAGGAAGAAAAAGCACATTCAGTAAACGGGGAGGCGGTAAGAAGATGAGTAAAACGAAGAAGGTTCTTATCGCCGTTTCCTTCCTTGTGCTGGTATTTTCGCTTGCCGCACTTGCGAGAACGTTCCTGCAGGATTATGCTGAGCAGCAGAAAATCGAAGAACTGACAAAAGTTTGGGAGGAAGGGTCGGACAAAGGCGGAGGGGATGCATTCCCCTCCCTTTTGTTCAATAAGGCGAATGAGCCGGTCATGCTCCCCGAATTTCAAGAGCTTTACGAGAGGAATCCGGACATCGTGGGTTGGCTGAAGATTGACGGCACCCGCATCGAGTACCCGGTCATGCTGAATCCGCAGGATG
Organism: Paenibacillus arenilitoris; assembly: GCF_014705655.1. Lineage (GTDB taxonomy): Bacteria > Bacillota > Bacilli > Paenibacillales > Paenibacillaceae > Pristimantibacillus > Pristimantibacillus arenilitoris. The sequence goes on from NZ_JACXIY010000036.1 coordinate 70,295, forward strand.
CGGAATACTATCTCAATCATGATTTCGATAAAAAAGAAAACAAAGGCGGCCTTCCCTTTTTGGACGCGCATAGCCGGATTAACGGTTCGGACATATTGCTGATTCATGGACATCACATGAAGAGCGGTTGGATGTTTAAAGATTTAATGGAGTATAAGAGCGAAAGCTTTTTTAAAGAGCATGCTACGTTCCAGTTCAGCACGCTTTACGAAAAGAACGAGTATGAGATTATTGCCGTTATTCTGTCACAAGTTTACCGCAAATCGGACGACGTTTTTAAATACTACCAGATTGAGAATGTAAGAACGCCCGCCGAGTTCGATTCGTATGTTCAGAACATCAAAAATCTCGCTCTTTATGACACGGGCGTAACAGCCCGGTATGGCGACAAACTTATTGTACTGTCCACGTGCGAGTACTCGAACGAAAACGGCCGGTTAGCGGTGGTCGCCCGAAGCCGTTAGAGTGTTATTGAGAGCCGTACCATAAGTAGGACGAAAATCTCTGAATATAATGCAAAGGGCCCCTCTACGTATTTATTATAAGTCGAAATTATTCGCATGAATCGCTTACTTGGTGCTGAAAGTTACCTTTGATAGGAGGGCGGGGGAGACCGCCTTGGAGAAGGTTCTTTGCGCAGGCAAGCGTTTGCACCGAATTGTTGGAATAGTCCCTTTAATAAATCGAAATCAGTTCCTTCGTATAAGCATGGCGTTCCTCATGGAATAGCTGCTCGCGTTCACATTGGTCGACGAATTGGCCGTCCTTCATCACGAGAATGCGCTGACACATTTGGTAGACGGCGGCAAGATCATGCGAGATGAACAGATAAGATAAGGCCAATTGGGACTGCAATGAGGCTAACAGGTCAAGCACGGCGCCCTGTGACAGCACATCCAGGCTTGCGGTTGGCTCGTCCAGCACAATAAGATCCGGCTCGATGCTGATTGCTCTGGCAAGGGTTACCCGCTGGCGCTGACCGCCGCTCAGTTCATGCGGGTATCGGTCCGCGAACGAGGCGGGCAATTCGACGGCTTCAAGTAGCTGCTTGACATAGCTGTCCCGTGATGGAACCGTAAAGTGCTTCAATTGAAGCTCATGCTTGAACTGCTCATAGGGATCAATTAATATATCCTTTATTCTCAGCTTTGGATTAAGGGCGGCCGACGGATTCTGGAGCACGATCTGGATATGTTTACGGTACGGCTGCAGCTTACGGCCGTGAAGTTCTTCGATCCGAACTCCGTTCAATATAATATTGCCGCTGTCGATGTCCTCTAAGCGCAGCAGACAGCGGGCTAATGTGCTTTTTCCGCAGCCGCTTTCTCCTACCAGCCCCAGGCATTCTCCTTGATTCAGATGAAAAGATACATGATTTACAGCCGCCGTGCCCGTCTTGTATGACTTGGTTAATTGATTCACAGTCAGTAGACTCATACCTTATTTGCCTCCTCCAGTCCGGAAGGGAGAAAGCCCTCTGGGATCGGCAATGTGGGCGAGTTCTGGATAAGCCGTTGCGTATAAGGGTGCTTCGGATGGTCAAGGATTCGATGCTTGCTGCCCGACTCGACGATCTCGCCTGCTTTCATGACGGCGATTCGTTCCGCATAACGTTTCACATGGCGCCAGTCATGCGTAATAAACAGGATGGTACAGCCGGTTTGCTGCTGCTTGCTGGCAAGAAGCTGCAATATTCGATGACCCGATACACTGTCCAGCGCCGTAGTCACTTCATCGGCAATAAGCAAATCCGGCGAGAGCAGAAGCGCCATGGCAATAGATACGCGCTGAAGCTGCCCGCCGCTTAATTGAGACGGATAACAGCTATAGAGTCCTTCGTCTAATCCTACGGATTCTAATGCTTCCAATGCTTGTTCCTGGCGTGCACGGGCTGAAGATGCGGTATGCGTTCTTAGCACCTCATCGAAATGCTGACTAATCGTTCGGAATGGGGTGAAGGAGCCTTGATAATCCTGGAACACATAAGACAACGAGCGGCCGCGTAATGCTCGGACCCTTGCAGAGGGCATGCCGAGCATTTCTTCTCCCATAAATTGAATGTGACCGCTTGCTTTCAAATTTGGAGGGAGCATCTGCCCGATCGACTGCGCTAGCAGCGTCTTGCCGCTGCCGCTTTGTCCGACCAGTGCGTACCACTCTCCCTTCTGTAACGAGAGAGATACTTGTTGAATAAGCGTATGCTCGCCTTTACGCACGGATAATTGATCGATGGACAAGATCATGGCTGCACCTCCTTCTTGACGTCAAAGCGATCGCGGAAATAATCACCAAGCATGTTCGCCAGCAGAACAACGGTAATAATAGAAAGTCCCGGATAGATCATTAGCGCTGGCCTCGATTGAAAATAAGGACGCGATTCATTCAGCATAGCTCCCCATTCCGGGTACGGCGGCTGTACACCAAGTCCGATGTAGGAAAAGGCGGAGATGAGCAATATGATTTTGCCCAGATCCAGACTAGCCATGACCAGGACGTTGCCGATGATATGGGGGAACAGATGCTTGCGCATAATGCGGGCCGTCGACAAGCCGTTACTCCTCGCGATAAGCACATAATCCTTCTGCGACTCTGTAAGCACGGTGCTGCGAACAAGCCGGGCGTAGTTCACCCATTTGATGAGAATGACGGCGACAATTAAATTGCCGATACTTGCACCAAGCATGCCGGCTAGCAAGATCGCAACAAGAGTATCCGGGAAAGCAAGAAAAGCATCGGCAATTCTCATCAATATTCGGTCTGTGAACCCACGGCGATAACCAGCTAGCAAACCTAACGGTATACCGATCAGAAGCGCTGCTGTTAAGGCGAGCAGACTATAACCGACAGTTTGAACGCCGCCAAGCAATATCCTGGTTAAGATATCACGCCCCAAGTGATCCGTGCCGAGAGGATGCAGCCGGCTTGACGCTAATAGACTTTGGCTTAAATCCGTGAGATTCGGGTCATGTCGCAAATATACGAAGGCATACAAAGCGGCTGCTGTAACCGTAAGTACGAAGATGGCTGCTATGGCCATTTGCCAAGTGAGCTTATAGGATTGTCCGATTCTTAAGGATTTCATGATCGTATTCTCTTTTCTTTCAAATACATGTCCGGATTTAAATAGCGGTATGACAGATCAACAGCCGTATTGACTATGAATACAACGATCGCCATCACGAAAATGTATCCTTGAATGAGCGGGTAATCCCGCTGCCTGATGGCGTCCAGCACCAGCTTGCCGACGCCCGGATAAGCGAATATCACTTCTACCACAACGACCCCGCCGATCAGGCTGCCGAAGCTTACGCCAAATACGGTAATGACGGGCGGGAGGCTGTGGCGCAGGGCATGAATGAAAAAAACGCGGGATGGAGACAGCCCGCGAGATTGTGCTGCACGAATAAATTCCTGGCCTAACGAATCAAGCAGGCTGGAGCGCAGCAGCCGGACATAGACGCCGGACATAGCAAGTCCAAGCGTCAGGGAAGGCAGAAGCAGGGAGGAGAAGCCATCCCTGCCCATCGTTGGCAGCCATCCGAGCCGTACGCCGAACAGATCAACGAATAATAAACCTAACCAGAAGCTTGGAACAGCCGCGCCCACAATGGCCAAAGCTCTGCTGATATGATCGATCCAGCTGTTGCGGTATATTGCGGCCAACGATCCGAGCGGGACAGACAGCAGCAGCATGACGATTAGCGCACCGAATGTTAATTCCAGCGTTGCCGGAATCCCTGCAAGGATGATCTCCATAACCGGCTGTCCGGTTGAATAGGACTGTCCGAAATCAAGCTTTACGAAATCAAGCAGCCACTGGCTGTATTGAACGAGCAGCGGATCGCCCAAGCCCATATCCTCGCGAAGCGCTTCGATCTGCTCCTGACTTACCGCAAGCTCATCTACATTCAAGATGGTTAGAACCGGATCGCCGGGAGCGAGGCGAACGATCAGAAAGCTGATGAATGTAATCAACATTATAAACATCAGCATTTCTGAAAATTTGCGAAGCACCAGTCGAATCATGATTTCACATCCAGCTTATTGGTGATCATATAATATTCGCTTTTGGCCGTTACCCAGTTGACAACCTTGTCTTCATTATATGCGACGATGGTTGATGGATGGAGGACAAAGGAGTTGTACACATGGTCACGGACATAATTGGCTGCTTGTTCAGCCAGTGCAGCACGTGCGTCCATCTTAACGGTACGGTTAAGCTCGTCGATGATGGCCGTCAGCGCATCGTCTTTTGCTCCGCTGAAGTTAAGCGCTCCAGTTGGATGGTAGGTTGCATTCAAATAATAGCCCGCATCGCCCCGTGGAGCCGTCAGGTTGCTGTAGGTAGCGATATCCCAGTCGCGGTTAGAAGCCATATATTCTTCTGGCGTATCGATTTGCCGAATTTCGACGTTGATGCCGATCCGTTTGGCATCGGACTGGAATACTTGCGCGATTAGCGGCAAATCCGCTCTTGCGGAATAGGTCAGCAATGTCAGCTCAAGAGGCTGGCCGTCCTTCTGCATAACACCGTTCTGAAGCGTGTAGCCCGCGTCCTTCAGATAAGCAATTGCCGCTTCTTCTCCTGACTCCAATTGGTTCTCTGTATAGGACGGAGCGAATGGAAGAGAAGGGAGGAATGGGCCAACAGCCGCTTCACCGTAACCGAGCAGAATCGAATTTACAATTTCCTGGCGATCGATTAACGCATCGATTGCACGGCGTACATTGATATCTTTCATGCTTTCGCGCTCCAGGTTCATGGTCATCTGATGCACACGGAAGGTAGCTGTGGATTCAACATGTACGCCCTTAGTTTCATCCAGGGACGCCAGGCTGTTGACCTCAGGGCGGTATACAATATCGACTTGTCCTGACTTAAGAGCAAGCGAACGGGCATTGGCATCTTCATTGAACATAAAGGTTACAGAATCAAGCGGAGCAACTCCGTCCCAATAACCGTCATAGCGAACAAGCTCGAGCTTGCTGCCAGGGGCAAAGGATTTCAATTGGAAGGGCCCCGTGCCAACCGGATGGTTAACGAAATCCGTTTCGGTTACATCAATGATCGAAGTATTCGGATTGACGAGCTCCGATATAAATTCGGGAAACGGTTGTACGGTTGTAATGTTCAGCATTTGTCCGTCCGCTTCGATCGAATCGACTTTAAGAGCATTCTGGATGGCCACGCTTTCTTCCAGCGCACGCTCCAGAGAAGCTTTCACCGTCTCGGCTGTCATCGGATTGCCGTTCTGGAAGGTTATGTTCTCGCGCAGCTTAATGGACCAATGCTGCCCGTCATCGCTTTCCCAGCTTTCGGCCAGCCATGGGGCTACCGCCAGATTCTCCTCATCCAGTTTCACTAACGTTTCCGTGATGCCGGCTCTGAGCGGCACGTAGCTGGAGTCTACATGAGGATCCAATGAGCTCGTTGAGAAGTTATAAAGGAAGCTGATATGTTTCTTGTTTGCAGAAGAATTTTCATCAGATTCATTGGCTTGTCCGCATGCGCTTAACAGCGAAAAGGAAAGGATGAATGCGATTAACGCCAGCAAAGTCTTATGTTGGTTCGCAGTGTTCAAAAGTAGTGCCTCCTATATGTAATGATTACAATTAATATTAGATTATAGCGTAGTCATTACGATTAATCAATGTGAATAACTGATCCTGAATATCTAACTTGAATCTTGCGATTTTTCGATACAGTGTGCCTCAAAAGGCAGACCTGTAGCGTGAAAGGTAAATCAACGGTTTAGGCCGTG
>NZ_JACXIY010000037.1 GCF_014705655.1 Paenibacillus arenilitoris
GATTAACTCCGCTCGACTTGCATGTATTAGGCACGCCGCCAGCGTTCGTCCTGAGCCAGGATCAAACTCTCCATAATGGTGTTTGACTTGCTCATTCTTTTATCGCTTTTCCATTAATCCGTACGGATTAATGGGGCAGTTTCACTCGTTGTTCAGTTTTCAAAGAACAATCTTTTGCTGCGCCGTCCGCTTGTTTCTCTCGGCCGGAATTAGAATATACCATGCCTCCGCCCATGAGGTCAAGCGTTTTTGTGAAACTTTTTTATCCTCCCTAATAACCGGCATTCAAACTACATATAATATGCACAATGGCTTCTGTCCGAAAAAACGTTTAAATGTACTCGAGTCCGTCCCCGCATTGGTACAAAAGGTATGCAGCCGTCGTTCGGTTGATAGCGATATTTCCGCACGGCCTCTTCCCGCTTGCCTGCCGTTTTTTCGCGATTGCCGCGCTTCTATTGCCGTAGACTTTTCCACCTAAATCGGCTATATTTTACTGGTATATCGGAACTACTTTATTAGGCATTACTTCCCAATTAATAGAGGAGGAGATGCATTGCAAAGCGGCTTTAAAACGAAACTGATGATCATCATGGGCGTTTTCAGCATTTTATTGACGCTCGTCATCTCGCTGGTGAACCAGCATCGTTTAAAGGAGCAATTAATCGCCGGGTTTAAACGGGAATCTTCCCTGGTTGAGGACGTGATCGTAACGGCCGTATCGGATGCAGACAAAGCGTTCCAGATGTCGGACGATAAGCTGGAGGAGCAAATGCGCGACTATTCGGAGCGGCTGCTCGAGCATTACCGCGACAATCCGGATGTCGCCTCCTGGGATTACGATGCGCTTAAGAAAGCGTCCGGCGGGATGGACATCTACATCATCGACGATGCCCAGAAGATCGTACATAGCAGCTTCGCCCCGGATGTCGGACTTGATTTCAGAGCCGATAACGAAACGATGAGGCGGTTCGCAGAATTGTTAGCCGAAAGACTGAAGGGAGACTCGTTCGTGGCCGACGGCCTGGACCAAGAGTCGAACACGGGCAAGCTTCGAAAATACAGCTACGTCCCGACGCCCGACCACAAATACTTGATCGAGCTCGGACTATACCAGGAGAACAATCCGGTCTTCCAAAGCTTCAACTTCCTGGAAATCGGGCGCAAGCTGGCCGAGAAGTACAGCTACATTCACGAAATTACCGTCTTTACGACATCGGGCAAAGCGATCGGCAAAAGCGGCGAGGACGGCAAAGCGGCGCTCGTCTCTTCCGAAAACCGCCCTTACTTCGATACAGCTTACCGAGAAAATGACGTGCAGCAGGTAAAACGGATCGAAAACGGCAGATCGGTCGCCTACCGTTACGTTCCTTATATCGTACAGTACAGTCAAGACCAAGAGGTTCGCTACACGGATCACCGCATCGTCGAAATCAAATACAACGATCAAGAGCTGCTGGACAAGCTGAAGCAGAACAATAACGTATTCCTGATTCAGCTGCTCGCCACGCTGGCGATCGCGCTTATCATTTCCTTCGTGATTAGCCGGCTTGTCGCGAGACCGCTCTATCTGGCTTCCCACGACTGGCTGACGGGGCTATTCAACCGCGCCGCGTTCGTGCAGTCGCTCTCGGCGAGCATCGCCAAAAACAATAGACGGGGACAGACGACGGGGCTGCTGCATATCGATCTCGACAACTTCAAGCAGATCAACGACGAGCTCGGCCATGACGCGGGGGACGCCTTTCTTGTCGAGGTAAGCAAGCGTATCCGGTCGGCCGTCTCCCATCCCGGCGCTTTCATCGCCCGGCTCGGCGGCGACGAATTCGTCGTTATCTTGAACGATCTCGACAACGAGCGGACCGCCACGGAGGTCGCGCGCGCGATTATCGAGCGACTGCGGTCTCCTATGGAAATTAAAGGCGTCGACGTCGTGAAGGAGTATCAAACGACCGCGTCAATCGGCATCGCGCTGGCGCCCGAGCACGCACGGAACTCCAACGATCTGTACAACTGCGCCGATCAAGCGCTATATTACGCCAAGCGGACGAGCAAGAACGCGTATTGCACGTACGGAGACGCCGCGAATTTCGATCCGACCGGTTAGCGCCATCATCTCATCTCATATGCGATAAAGAAAGCATTGGCCGCCCTTCAACGAGGGCGGTCGACTTTTTTGGGGAGACTCCGAAAAAGGGGATTGACCTTCACGTTGCGTAAAGGTGTACGATCATTGTGCAAGGAGGCGAGCAGATGGAATATACGATTCAAAAGCTCGGACGGCTGGCGGGAATCAGCACGAGGACGCTTCGCTACTACGATGAAATCGACATGCTGAAGCCGGCGAGAATCAACTCCTCCGGCTACCGGATCTATGGCCAGGCCGAGGTGGACCGGCTGCAGCAAATTCTTTTTTACAAGGAGCTTGGCGTCAGCCTGGACGAAATCAAGGCGATTGTCGCCTCGCCGGACTTCGACGGCGACGCCGCGCTCAGGGAGCACCGGGCGAAGCTGCTCGAGCGACGGGTGCAGTTGGACTTGTTAATCGCGAATGTCGATAAGACGTTAGCTCAAAGAGAGGGGAAAATGACGATGACCGATAAAGAGCGATTCGAAGGGTTCAAGCAACAGCTGATTGACGAGAACGAGAGGAAATACGGCAAGGAAATTAGGGAAAAATACGGTGAAGAGCAGGTCGAGCGGTCCAATCAAGCTCTGAAGAACATGACCGAGGAGCAGTACCGGGAGGTCGAGAAATTGGGGGAAGAAGTGCTGTCCACGCTGGCCGCAGCCTTCGCGACGGGCGATCCGGCAGGCGAACTCGCGCAAAAAACGGCCGATCTGCACAAGCAGTGGCTTACCTTCTACTGGGGAAATTACAGTAAGGAGGCTCACGCGGGCGTCGCGCAAATGTACGTGGACGACGAGAGGTTCGCGGCCTACTACGATAAGCGGCAGCCCGGCGGAGCGGAGTTTCTCCGGGATGCGGTGCTTATCTATACGGGGATGAAGCAGTAGGAAACCCCGGGCAAAGGCGCCCGCCCTGCTGTCCGGGAAGCGACAGGCTTCCCGGGAACGGCCGGGCGACCGCTATTTCTCCGCGACCGCCGCGAAATAGACGGGAAAACGTCCGGCGACCATCCATCTCGGCGACGTGTGGAACGAAATCTTGTCGAAGCCTGCGGCCAGCAGGCTTTTCTCCAATTCGCGCCACGTCAAGTACCGGGCCTGCACGGCGGACAAGCCGGTGCCGGGTTGTCCGCCGCGCGGGCGACCAAGCAGCTTCCGAAGCAGATAGGCTGCCGTTTTCCGCCTGAAGATTCCATTCCGGATCACGAGATAATGCCATCTGTAACCCGTACCGTGAACGAGCAGAAACAGCTTGCCGCCGGGCGAGAGAACGCGGTACGCCTCGGCAAGCGCGCGCTGCGGATCCAAATAGTGAAGCGCCGTCCTGCAGACGACGTAATCGACGGCATGCCTTCCGATCGGCAGCCGGTGGGCGTCCGCCGTATGCACCGACACCTTGCCGCGCGCCGCTTCCGACGCTTGGACGATCGCGGCCAGCAGCCCGATCTGCCGCTCGTCCGAATCCACTGCGTAGATAAGATCGGGTCCGCGGCCGAGCAGCGCCTTCACCGTCGCACCCGCTCCGCAGCACAGATCGAGGATGCGTCGGCGCCCTTCCGCCTCTCTCAGCAGCAGCTTATCAAAATAATCGGGCGCGTGCGTCTGCCGATAATATTCGTAGCACGCATAACCGAAAGCGGGATCGATCAGCCTGCCCTTCTCATCCGCGGCGCCTTCCGCCGCGAGCCTCAGCCTCACATCCGCAGCCGGCTTGTCAAGCCCCGGTATCCGCACGCCGTTCTCCCTGCAAAATAAATAAGCGGCGCCCGCAAGCAGCCGGCCGTCGCGCACGATTTCGACTTTGCCGCGCATGTCAGCGGGATTCTCCGATCTGGGGATTTTGGCTCCGAATGGAAGTGACCGCGTAATCGGCCATCAGCCTCCGGATTTTGTCGTGCGTGCCGTCAAGCCCGTAATATCGCCTGAAGCCGTTAAGCAAGGACGAATTGAAAATGCGCGGCTGGTCCGGGTCCAGATCGTAAGGATGAATGTAGAAAACGAAGGCTCCCCGATCCCGCAGGATCGACTTGGCACCCGCCTTAAACAAAGAATACGGATAAAGCCGAAAGTACCCGCCGCCGCCCCATGGCACGCGAAGCCCGCCCAGGCGATAGGCAGGCAGCGGTATTTCCCACAGCTTATCCTTTATGCGAAAAGACGCCGGTACGTCAGAAGGACGCTTCAGCTCGTTATACAGTTGATTGAAGCGATGGGGCATCAGGCTGGAATCGTAGGCATACCCTTCTTCCCTCAGCATTTCGAGCCCCCACTCCGTCATCGAAAAGCAGGGCGCGCGATACCCGCGTACCTCGTCGCCCGTCACATCCTCCAATATATCCTTCGACGCGCGAATGTCTTGCCGGAACTCCCCCGGGGACTGGCTGCGGACGAGACGGTGCGCGTAGCCGTGCGAAGCGATTTCATGGCCCCTCCGGTGGATTTCCTTAATGAGGCCGGGTCGTTTCCGCGCAATCCAGCCCAAAACGAAGAAGGTTCCTAGCGCCTTTCGCTCGTCGAGAAGCTCCAGCATTTGACGAACGGGCCGCTCCAGCCGGATCTCGCGCCTCTCCCAATCGGAGAGAGGCAGCTGCGGGCTGCAAAACCAATCCTCCACGTCTACCGTGAACATCATCTTCAAGCCTGCACCTCCCACGGTTGTTATCCAGCGCAATCCCTTCATTAGCAAATAATGTATGTATCTATTATAAAGGATAGGGAGAGTCGTGACAAAAAAAGAGCACAAGACTGCCGGAACCTCCTCTCCAAACGTTCCGTGCTTGTACTCGTTGCCAGAAGCCAATCCGTCAACCGCAGCGGATTATACGAGGTGCCGAACATGCCCCCGAAGTTCTCTCATCCCCCAGGCCGTCTTGCCTGCCTGCGATAATGTTCCGGCGTCGTGCCGGCAATCTGCTTGAACACCTTCGTGAAGTGGGAGGCGTGCTTGAAGCCGACGCTGAAGCCGGCATCCGTCACCGACAGCCCCCTCGTCGACCTGAAACAGCACCTTGGCCTGATTCACGCGGCGATTGTATAAATATTTGAAAATCGTCGTGCCCGTCAATTCCTTGAACACCTTGCTCATGTAATATTTATTCAAATGAAGTTCCCGCTCCAGCAAATCCATCGTGATGTCGTTCATGTAGCAGCGCTCGATGTAGGCGATCACATTGTGCACGTGCCTCTCCCTCTCCGAGCCCTGCTTGTCCTCCCGCAAATGCTCGCGGCACAAATCGTAAACCCAGTACAGCACGTCCGCGAGCGCGAGCAAAAAACGGTTTTGCCCGACGAAGTCGTTGCGTACGTAGCATTGCTGCATGTGCACGAGCATCCGCTCCGCCTCCGCTTGCTCGGCCGCGCCGAGCCGAAGCCGGACATGATCCAGCTCGAAGAAGGGGCGAAGCACTTCCGGCAGGCGATCGGCATCCGTGCCATCGGCAGCCGCCCCTCCCCTTCCCTGATCAATCAAGGAAATGAGCCGCGGCTCGAAGTGAAGGATCGTGCGCACGTAAGGAGCGTCCCGGTTGACTAACGGCCTATGAAGCGTCGAGCCTTGCATGAGCAGCAAATCGCCGGGCAGCAGCTCGTAGCTGCGGCCCCCACGTAAATACGGGCCTGTCCTTCGTGCAAATAAAAAAATTCATAAGAGCTGTGCGAATGAAAAGCGGGCATCGCAGTCGGCGCCGCGTTCCGGTACTGCCAATCGATCAGGTCCCTGCCCGGGTATACGTCCATCTTCGCTTTGGCCTCCCTTAACTTTCGCTGTCCTGAACTAAACTTCCTCCGCTACTTTTGGACATCCGCTCGGCTTTGCACTCTTTGGAGCAAATTTTTGAAGACGATCAGGATCAGGATGATGCTCATGCTCAGCAGCGTCGCGGAATCGCCGAGCTTGGCGAGCGCCTTGTTGCCGTGGATATACGAGATCGGCAGAATGATGAAGCAGCCGCCCGATAAGAACAATAATAGATAGGAGAATGCTCTCGTCAGCCGGCGGGTCCAAAGCGAGCCGCTCTTTCCTTTCCATATGGATAAATGGTGCTCGGACAACAGCTGGAAAAAATCCGATGCCGTAAAAAACAGTCCCGCCAACGAGAAAATCGCGATAAAATTGGAGTCCAGCTCGATTTTCTCCGAATTTTTCAGGAAATAAAGAATGAGCAGCCATGCCCCGATGCCTAGAATAAACACTTCACCTTGCGTAAAAGACTCCTTTTTCATTCCTCTGCCCGCCCTTTTCGATTTGATCGCATCGTTCGAACGGCCCAATGCCGCTACCAATGCTCTATCATCATACCTGATGGAAAAGGGGAAAGTGTGTCGAATTCCGTCGGTTCGGGCTGCTTTATGTAAAATGAAAACTGCAGTCCCCTCTTAAGGAGAACTGCAGTCGTTGATCAGGCGCCTTGCGCCATGCGAAGCTTCATCGCTCTAACCATCACCCCAGCAGCTTGACGGGCTGCTTCCGCTCCGGGTCGCTCTCCCGCTCCTGCGCCCGGTTCCGGACTTCGTCCAAGTAAGGCGTGAACTTGGAGTCGCCGCTGTACGAGACGAACAGCCACTCCAGCGCGCGGGTCATCGCCACGTAGAACAGCGACACCTCGCGTTCCTCCGCCATCTCCAGCGAGAACGGCATGTTCTCGGCGTTGACGATGAAGACCGCCTGAAAGTCGAGGCCCTTCACGCTGTCGATGGACGCCACGTTCACCGCGTCGCCTGCCGGGGCCGCTTCCTCCCTCTCGTCGTCATCATTCTCGGCCAGCCAGCGGTACGGCAGCTCCCGCCCCTTCAGCTCCCGGCGGATCGCGTCGATGTAAGAGGAATGGTAATTATCCTTCACCCGGTACAAAATCGCCATCTCGGCATACGGAATCTTATGCCCGACGTGCAGCTCGCGAATCCGGTCCGCCGCGGCGCGGACCTCCTCTTTGAAGCTGCCGCACCGTATCACCGCAGGCTCGGGCCCGGCTCTGCGGGCGCTCTGCGGCGGAATGATGTCGACGCCCTTCGCGGACCCGTACTGCACGCCGCCGCGGAGCAGCGAATACCGCTGGTAGAAGTCCCAGGCGAACTTCGCGATCTGCGACGTGTTGCGGTAATTGACGGACAAGAAGCGCGACCGCCCACGGAAATCGAGACCCGTCGCCTTCAGAAGGCTCGACTTGCGCTTGAAGAACGATTGCGTCTTGTCCTCGACGAGCAGCAGGTTCTGGGTCGCCGGATTCAGCAGATGGGTGAGCAGTCTCAGCCACTCCGGCTGGAAGTCCTGTCCCTCGTCGATCAGGATCGCCTCGTACATCGGCAGAATCGCTTCCTTCTTCTCCAGCTTGGCGATGAGCGTCAACACGTCCGTATCCTTGGCGCCAAGCGCCTTCTTCAGCCACTCGTGGAAGTTGAACACCTCGATGTACGGCTTGTCCGGCCTTCCTTCCCGCTGCTCGGCCAGCCGGATCCAATCGAGCAGATCCTCCGGCTCGTCCATCATCCGGCCGATCATCTGCTTCAGGCTCTGCGACAGCGCCACGCTATTGCAGATGACGAGAATTTTCCAATCGGGATAGAAGCTCGCGAGCATCTTCGCGCGGCTCGCCAGCACAAGCGTCTTCCCGCTTCCCGTCACGCCCCGTATCAGCCTGTGGCGATCGCCGAGCTGCTTCGCGATGTTCTCCTGGGTGACGTCCATCGCCTGCGGCTGATGCAAGGACAGCACGTACTGCTCGCGCGCGCTCTCCGGCGGCCTGAATTCCGAGCCGAGCTTCGCGGCGGGCGTCAAGTGATTGCGGATCGCCCACAGCTGCTCCTTCGACAGGATGCTCCGGTTCCGCTTCCATTCGGTGAACATGCCGTGAATCTTCTCGATCAAGGCGTCGGCCGAGAAGCCGCCGTCCTCGCGGTCGATCTCGTCGCGGCAAAGCACGAACGGCTCGGCGATGACCTCGTACAGGCCGTTCTCGATAAAATCGTTCCGGCGCATGCGCGTGAATACCGTCCCGAAGCCGAGCTGGAACAGGAGCTGCTTCCCCTTCCGATTGACATCCGGCTCCGTCAGGCCGTCGTCCTTCTCCAGCCCGGCCGCCACTTGCCGGGCCGTATCGCGCGCCCGCAGGTACGGATTCGGAACGGTTTCCAGCTGGCCGGAGGCCGTATAGACCTGCCATTCGCCGCGGTCCGCTTCGACCAGCGCCGACCTCGTATATTCCGTCACTTCGAGCACGACCATGCCCAAATCGGGACCGATCACGACGAACGCCGGCCGGCAGCCTTCGATCTCCGGCTCGAAATAAACCGCGTAATCGCTTGGCAGATGCTCCTTAAGCGACCGGAACAGCAGCCGCTCGCCGGCGGTCGCGCCCGTCCGTAAAACTTCCGGGACCATGTAGGCCATCTTGGTATCACCTCGCGTTCCACGATTACAATTCTTTCATTCCTTCTATTATAGCACGCGAAGAGGATGTAAAAGTGAATGATAAGCACAAAAAAACGACCGGCCCCGATCAAGGAGCCGGCCGCGCTTGCTTCGCCTATTTCTTGTTATTGTAAAAATACATCGTCAGCGGGGCGAATACGACGATCAGAGCCGCCGATACGATCAATACCGTGCTAAGCTGCCCGCCGGTCACGCCGCCGTGGACGAAGCCGCGCACCGCATTGACGACGAGCGTGATCGGATTGACGTCGACGAACTTTTGCAGCCAATTCGGCATCGTCGACGTGTCGACGAACACGCTGCTCAGGAACGTCAGCGGGAACAGCACCATCATGCTGATGCCCATGAGCGCTTTCTCCGTCCGGACGACGAGACTGAGAAACGTCCAAATCCAGGACAGGCTGAACGAGAAAAACAATAGCAGCAGCACGCCGAGCGCCAGCCCGCCGATGCCGTTCTCCGGCCTGAAGCCGAGCAGGTAGCCCAAGCCGATCATGATGACCGATGCGATCAAGTAACGAACCGCGTCGACGAGCAAGGCCCCTACCAGAGCGGCCGGCCGCCAGAACGGCAAGGTGCGGAAACGGTCGAAGATGCCTTTCTGAATATCCTTGTTCAGGTCGAGGCCCGTATACATCGTGATCATGGACACCGACATGACGAGAATGCCCGGAAGGACGAAATCGAGGTATTCCCCGGTCGAGCCGGAGATGGCTCCTCCGAACAGATACGTGAACATGAGCAGGAACATGATCGGGAACGCCGTCACGTCGAATAATTGCTCGGGCACGTATTTGATTTTGAGCAGCGCGCGCCAGCCGAACGTGAAGGAAGCGCCCAGGGCGCCGGGCCGGCTCGGCCGGTGCGCGAGCGTGAGCGCCTTCTGCAAATCCGGGTTGTTATCCGGCTTGATGAACATCGGCTTCCTCTCCTTCCTCCCCGGATTGCCCGGTCGTCTTGCCGGTGAGCGTCAGGAACACCTCGTCCAGGCTAGGCTGCGCCATCGCGAAATCCGATACTTGCAAATTTTCCATGACCAGCCGGCTAAGCGCCGCAGCGGCTTCGCCGTGATCGGTAATCGGCGCGGTCAGCTTGAGCGTCCGGCTGTCGGCCTCGACCGATTCGCCCGTAATCTCCTCCAAAATGCGCCTTGCCGCCACCAGATCGTCGAGGTTATGCAGATGAACCGTCAGCCTGCCGGCTCCGACGAGCGCCTTCAGCTCCTTGCTCGTGCCTTCCGCGATCAGCCGCCCGTTGTCGATGACGCCGATGCGGTCCGCCAGCTGGTCCGCCTCCTCCAAATATTGCGTCGTCAGAAATACGGTCGTTCCGTTCCGGACGAGCGCCCGGATAATGTCCCATACCTGGTTCCGGCTTCTCGGGTCGAGCCCCGTCGTCGGTTCGTCCAGGAACAGCAGGTCGGGCGCCGTGACGATGCTGGCCGCAATGTCGATGCGGCGCCTCATGCCTCCCGAATACTTTTTCACTTGGCGCTGCGCGGCATCCTCGAGACCGAACGCCTTCAGAAGGTCGTCGGCCCTCTCCTTGGCGCCTTGCCGGGAGAAGCCGACGAGGCGGGCGATCAGGATCAGGTTCTCCCGCCCCGACAAATCCTCGTCCACCGAAGCGAACTGTCCCGTTAGACTGATGCGCTGCCTGACCTGATTCGCCGCCTTCTCCAGATCGTAGCCCATCACCTTGGCCGAGCCGCCGTCCGGACGGAGCAGCGTGGCCAGCATTTTGATCGTCGTCGTCTTGCCGGCGCCGTTCGGCCCCAAAAACCCGTAAATCGAGCCTCGCCGCACCTGGAGCGAAATCCCGTCGACGACGCGCCGGTCCCCGAATTTTTTCACCAAATCAACGGCCTCGACGGCATATTGCGGATCGTTACCTTGCTTGCTCATACGTTCCCCCCTCAACCTATTCGGAAAACTGTTGGCATAAGACATAACTCCCTTATTATAGACCATTTGATGAACCCCGATTTCTTATGGATTGCTCTTTCCGTCCCACGTCCTAACGCGCCGCAAACGCTCGGCGTATCGATGCGGCAATTTTTTCGGAGTATCCGCGAGTTGGCGAAAGAAGAAAGAGGAAAAGCGATACGAATGCGAGAACCTTTCATATTGACGTACAAGGCCTGGTGAATTGCTTTTACAAATGCCATTTATTTTGATTGATGAAGGGATGCATATGGACAAACCATTTCCTCTGATTACCGCGCACAGCGGATGCATGAATAAACAGGATCATACGCTTGAATCGATCGAAACGGGAATCGAGCTTGGCGCCGATGTGATCGAAGAAGATATACGGGCAACGAAGAACCGCATTCCCGTTCTGGCCCATAATGATGAATTTATAACCGCGGATGGCAGCGAAAGCCTGATCTCGCAGATGACTCTAGCCGAACTGCGTCGAATCAAGCCGATCCTCACCCTTGAAGAGATGCTGCTCGTCATTCGGGACGCTGGCAAGACGGCCAATTTGGACTTGAAGGACGATGAGAGCATCGAGCCGGTGGCTGCTCTCGTGAAACAATATAACCTATACGAGCAAGTATATTTGTCGGGATGCGGGACGGACCGTGCCATGAAAGTGCAGCAAGCTCACCCGGAGCTGCGCAAATTGCTCAATGCGAATGCCGAATTGTTCTTGCAATCCGCCTATAGCGAAGCGATAGAGCAGACTTGCCGCGACGCCGTCGCAGCTCGCTGCTTCGGGATCAACATCGATTATAAGCTTGTTCGCCGGGAGCTACTGGACAAAGCAGCTTCGCTGAAATTGCCCGTCTACGTATGGACCATTAATGAAGAGGACGAAATGAAGAGGTTCCTTGATTTGGGAGTCGCCTCCATTACGGCAAGAAATGTGCAAGCTTTGGTCAATCTGAAGGCGAAAGCAACCAAGGCTCTGGATGGCAATCTGCGTTAGGCTCGCCATCCCTAAAATAATCGGTTTGTGCTAGCAATAATCGATTCCCCCTCTAAGAATCGCGTTCCGAATGCTTTATCCTAAATAGCGTAAGGACATTCATGCGAAGCATCGGAGGGAATTTGATGATTACAAAGGGAGCACCGTTCTCGATCGGGCAGTTCAGGGAGGAAGGCTACAGCGGCCCCGTCCAAGGGCTGAGCCTGGAAGAGGCGGACCGGTATTACGATCTATTCTTCGAAGAGCTGGGGCAGTCGAAATACGCGCCCGGACCGACGGACGCCAATCTGTCCGCCTGGCATCAGCGCCGCCGGTGGGCTTACGAGCTGGCGACGCATCCCGCCATCGTCAGCACGATGAAGCAAATATTGGGCGAGGATCTCGTGCTGTGGGCCATGCACTTCTGGTACAAGGAGCCGGGCAACGGCAAATTCATTCCATGGCATCAGGACATTCATTATTGGCCGATGGAGCCGGCGATTAACGCGACCGCATGGGTGAGCCTCGGCTATTCGGTAAGGGAGAACGGGTGCCTCCGCGTCATCCCCGGCACCCATAGGCAATTGGTCGAGCACGTGGACGCGGGCGACGGCCGAAGCGCGTTCGGCCAAGGCATCGCGGCGGATTGGATCGACGAGACGAAGGCGGTCGATCTGGAGATGACCCCGGGGCAGATCGCCTTCTTCAACGAAGCGACGTTCCACGGCTCGGAAATGAACGATTCCGCCATTCCGCGGGTCGCCTTCTCCGTCCGGTACACGACGCCGGAAGTAAAGTTCCGCATGGAGGAATGGACCGGCGACACGAGCCGGATCAAGACATACCTCGTGAGCGGCCAGGACCGCTGCCGGCGCAACGACGCCATCGTCGGCGCGATTCCGCGGGAATAGGCGCTGCCGGCTGCGCCCTCCGGCTGTACAGAAGCAAAGGCCCGTATTACACTTAACGTGTAATCGGGCCTTTTTTCATTATCCGGAGAAAGGAAGGCGCTCTCCCATGAACCATCCGGTACAGCTGTTCGTCGATTCGCTGCGCATCGAATTTCTTCATATCCGAACCTATGAGCTGGATTATAACTGGCGCATCGCAAGCGTGAAGCTGCCGCAGTCCGTCTTCTGGTACGTCACCGGGGGACGGGTTCATGCTATCGTGGACGGGACCGGGTATATGGCCGGAGCGGGCGAGCTCCTCCATCTCCCCTCCGGCAGCATGCTCTCCGCGCGCCCCGTTACCGACAGGGTGACGCTCGTCAGCCTGAACTTCGCCGCGGAGGTCGCGTTCATGCCGGACCGGTCTTGGCACGAGCTGCTGCGGTTCCCCGTCCGCTTCCGCGACGGCGCCGTTCCCCCCGCCGTGCCGGATTTGCTGCGCGAAATGGCCGCGACGGCCGAGCACGGCGGCATCGCCCGCTCCATGCTGCTCCGCGCCGGCATGATCCGGCTGATCGGGCTCATGCTCGACCGGTATCTCGAGGATCCGTCCGGCGATGCCTTCCTGTCCGCGGACAGTCGGATCAACGGCGCCGTCGCCTTCCTGGCGCAAAATCCGGGGTGGCCGCCTTCCGTAGCGGAATTGGCCGAGCTTGTTCAATTGAGCGAATCGCATCTGCGCAAGCTGTTCCTGCGGCATGTCGGCATGCCTCCTCTGCCGTTCATCCACCGGATGAAGGTCGAGCAAGCGAAGCGGCTGCTCGCCGAAGGCGGCGAGCGGATATCCGCCGTCTCCCTTCGGCTGGGCATACAGGATCCGAACTATTTTGCCAGGCTGTTCAAGCAGCATACCGGGCTGTCGCCGAAAGACTACAGGGAGCGGAACCGGAACTGGATGGGCGGCGAGTGACGGCGATAATTGAACGAATCGCCGTCTAATTCGATTTCGTATCCAGCAGCTTCGATAGACCGAGCAGCACGGAAGCGTCCGGCTGCGACGATACGAGGAACCGCACTTTGCCCCACGGCGTCCACGTCCGGCCGTGCACTTCTTCCTCGATCAACGGGAGCACCGCCTCGGCGGATTTCATCAGGCCGCCGCTCAGTAAGACCGCGTCCGGATCGTAGGCATGGATTAAATTCACGATACCCGCGCTCCAATGGGAGACGAGCTCCTCCATATACGCCGCCGCAAAACCGTCCCCCGATAGCCGCGCCTCGATAACGGAAAGATAACCCATCTCGTCGGCCGCGGACAGGACGCTGTCCTTGAACGCCCGGCTTTCCATAGCCCTCGGCCTCAGCGCCCGATGGCTGGCGAATTCCTCCAGACAGCCCCGATTGCCGCAGTTGCATAGCGGTCCTTGCCGATCGGTCGTCAAATGCCCGCCGAGCACGCCAGCCTGATGATGCTTGCCCCGCAGCACTTGTCCGTCGATCATGACGGCCGTTCCGATGCCCGTGCCGAAGATGACCATGACGACGTCCTTCTCGCCTTGGGCGGCTCCGTAAGCCGTCTCGCCGATCAATGCCGCCCTCGCGTCGTTCTCCATCGCGAAAGGCATGGCGAACCGCTCCCGCACCCACCCGTCGAAGGAATAGCCGATGGCGTCCTCGTACTTCTCGTGAATGGACAAAACTTGCCGTTCGGCGCTATTGACGATGCCCGGTATCGCGATGCCGAGCCCGGTGCAATCTTCCATCCGAATGCCCTGTTCGCCCAACAGCTTCCTTACCGCCCGCTCCGCATCGTCAAGCCTGCCTTGTATACCTTGCCCCGAATAGCTAGGCATGCTCGAATGAGCCAGAATCGCGCCATTCAGAACCAAGCCGATTTTGATATTCGTACCGCCGAAATCAATCGTAATATGCGTCATCGGTTAACGGCCTCCCAACTGCCCGAACGCGAGATTTAGGAGCGGACATAGGCTTTGATCGTCGCGAGCCGGCCGCTCCGGCTGCCGCTTCCCGGCTTGATCGTGTAGGCCCCGACGGATGCCGGAATAATGAAGGTTTCCGCGTAGCGGACCGCGAAGGGCTCGAACTTCCCTTCCGGACTTTCGACCACGGCCTCGTCGCCTTCCACCAAATTAAGCATATGAAACGTGCCCTGCGTATGATGCGGAACCTTGCCCGTGAACCAATGGCGCCTCGTTTCAATGAATTCAAGCTCGTGCAGGCCCGTACGCTCCTCCGTCCACCCATCGCCTTCCCCCAACGGCTCGACCCGGTCCACCAAATTGTCGTTCACCCAAGCCGTCGTGCGTTCCCAGCTGATATTTTTGCGGCCGTGCTCGAGATGCACCGGCCGCGGCTTGCCGTCAAGCCCCAGCCGATCCCAGTCCCACAGCTTGAACGTGAAGATATAAGGCGTCGCGCTTATTTCAAGCACCATGCCGTTCGTGCCGGAGCAGTGCACCGTACCGGCGGGGATCAGGAAATGGTCATGCTTCTTCGCCGGGTAGGCGTTCACGTACCGCTCTGCCGGGAACGTGAAGCCGCCTTGCTGCGCCTTCTCCAAATCGCCGATCATCCGCTCCGCGTCAATGCCCTCCTTCAGGCCCAAGTAAACGACCGCATCGTCTTCGGCCTCCAGCATGTAGTAGCTCTCGTCCTGCGTATAGGCCATGCCGAAATGTTCCCGGATGTAAGCTTTGTGAGGATGCACCTGAAGGCTGAGCGGCTGCCCCCCGACCGTATCCAGGAAGTCGAACCGGATCGGAAATTCCGCGCCGAATCGTTCGACCACCCGTTCTCCGAGCAAATGGGCCGATTGGAAAAAAACGAGATTCAGCGCGGGCAGCTCCATCCGAATATCGCCGTACCGGAAGTACAGGCTGTTCTCCTCCGGCACGCCGTCGAACCCCCAGGCGTACGGATGCGGCTTCGGCTCAAGGCCGATGTGCTTCTCCAGCCACGTCCCGCCCCATACCCCGGGATCGAAGTAAGGCACGAGCCGGAACGGCTGCGCGGCCGCCTGCTCGAGTCCGGCGAACAAGGCGCCCGCGGTCGCCATGACGGGACGGTCCTTCGCGTTCGTATCCAAATAATAATCGGCCCGCGGCAGCACCGCCTGCTTCAATCGGTCGGCCATGCGCCATTCGACGAAGAAGCCCCGTTTATATTTTCGAAGCAAATCTTCATCCGCGTTGCCGGCCAGCCAGTTCCCGTTCTCCTTGCTCCGGTAGCGCTGCTGGATTTCCCATCTCGCCAAATCCGCGTACGCCAGCACGTCCGGCTCGGCAGCCAGGCTCGCCCCGAACCCGATGATGACGACAAGGCCATGCGATACCCGCTCAATCCTCTCCCGCAGCCGCTCCAGCTTGCTCTCGTCGTAAAATTCGTCAACCGTAAACGGAGCCATATAGCCGAATACGCGGTCGTCCGTCAAATAGCGGCTCATCTTCGCTTCCCGCCGCTCCGCGTCGATTGCCGCGTCTTCCGCATGAAACACGGCTTCGATCGGCATATGAAGCCGAATGCCTTCCTCGATTTCGCGCAGCCGGACGCCGGGATAGCACTCGATCGCTAGCACCGTCTTGGCCTGTCCCTCCGACTTCCGCCGCAATTCCGCCGCGATGGACGCATAGCCCGCCCAAATTTCCCGGTCCTTGCCGTTAATTCTGATCTCCGGTTCTTTATTGTATAAGGTGTTCATCTCGTCCTCCTGATCTAAAAACCCGACAACATCGGATCGGCTCCGATCCATTGTCGGGTTTTGAGTTGTCATTACCGGCTCCTGAAGCTGACCAAGCCTTCGTTGATGCGATGCGCCTGCGCGATCGCCGCTTCCGGCGAATTCAATTCCGCACCCCATTGCAGCGTATATCGGAACTCATAGAAGCCGCCCAGCGTGCCTTTGAAGTTCGTTTCCCAATAGTTCGTCAGCACCCACGCGTACAAATCCCGGAACTCGTCCTCGGACTGCTGCCCGTGAACCTTCCTCGTTCCGTATTCGAGCGAGCCCAATTGAATCAACGGCGTATCCTTCGCCGCCAGGACAAGCCCGCCTCGGTCCGCTACATAGGCAAGGCCTTCTTGCACGCAATAATAATCGAGCATCGTGCCGGGCAGCTGATCGATGCCGGGACGGACCAGTGCTCCCGCCTTCTCCACCCACAGCTGCTCTTCCCCGCAGCCGGAACGGAACGGCAGCGAGACATAGACGTTCTCCGGATCCCAGACGCTGTTCTTGTGCATCCGAACGGATACGTCGACCCGGAGCATGCCCGTGTACGCCGTAATGAACAAAGAATAATAACTGCAGCCTTCCACCTCGTAGAGCAGCTCTACCGTGCCGTACAACGGTCCGTTCGCCACTTCCCTCGCGCCCGTCAACCGCCCGGCATGGCGCCGCACGTCCATCCCTTTGCGGTTGCGCCCCATCTTCCTGCGCACCTCCGCCATTTCCTTCGCGTTCCCGGCAGGCGTTACTTCGTAGACCGGCGTGAACGCGGCGTGAGGGGCGCCGCTCCGAAGCAGCTGCTCCCCGGTCCGCTTATCGATCCAGGAGACGATCCCATCTCCGAGCTTCCATTCGATCCGCGCATGCGGCGACTCCACGAACGATTCGCCGATCGATAACCCCTGCTTCCCGAAGGCGTCCGGCAGCGGAATCAGGTCGTTCATGTCGTAGACCCTGTCGTTCCCTTCAAGCCTCGTGCTCTTCGCCGTATTCGCGCGGGCCTCTGCCGCCGGGCGCAGCGTATACGTGCGCTCTTCCCCCGGCGCCAGCGCGACCTTAACCGCAATCTGGTTTCCTTTGCTGACCGATTCCTTCTGGTGAACGAGAACGCTGCCCGTCCGATCGTCCACCACTTCAAGGCCGCCGCGGAACAAATCCGATTCCCATCCGCCTTCGATATAGATATAAGCCAGATCCTCCGCCTTGCCGCCGGACGGATTAATCGCTTTGTACGTGAACGGACGGCCGGCGGCCACCAGCGCCTCTCCTTTGCGGTGCGTCACGTTGTCCAGCGCCGTCCAGACGGCGCGGCTCGCGTTCGCCGCATAAGCTTGCTTGCGCACCTCGAGCTCCTGCACGAGCGGATGCCACGGCTCCCTGACGGAAGAATGGTACCCCCACGTATGCTCCGCGTACATGATCAGCTGCTGCTCCGCTTCGGCAATCAAGCTTCTGCCGGCGATTTCGCCGGTCGGGTCGAGCCGCTTCACGACTCGAAGCATGCGCTGCGCTTCCCTGTAAATTTGCGTATGCATGGCGGTGGAGGCTACGCCGTCCGACCACCAATCCGGCCAATCGCCGCGGAACACTTCAATCTCCCGGGGCTGCTTCTTCACATGCTCGAAAAATTTGGACAGCGTCGTCATTTCGATCTCGACGGACTCGCCGTGCTTCCCGTTCCATTCATGGATGAAAGCCATGACGCCCCCGTTCGGAGCCGCATTGTCCCGAAGCTGGCCCATGACGTTCACCAGCACGAAGTCGTAGGGATACGCTTCCGCTTCCAGCTGCTGCAAGTAACGGCCGATCCGCGTCTCCGCCACTTCCCAATGATTTTCCGCGACGCCCCATACCGGGAATTCGTCCCGGATCGTATACGAGAGCATCGAATCCGGATTAAGCCCCAGATCGTTGCCCATCATGTAATGTTCACCGTTCCATACGAGCAGCCGGTCGCCGGCCGGCGTCTCCCAATAGAACGGATACTGCTTGCGCCCGAGGGCGAACATGCCGTGATGCGTATGAATGCTCGTGAGCAGGTGGTCGATGCCCGAATCGATCATCGCCTGGGCGTAACCCCAGCTGTAGCCGTTAATGTCCGCGGTCATCGCCGAATCGACCCGAATGCCGATTCGGTCCGCGTAGGCTTTGGCCCTGCCCGCCATATGGGTAAGAAGCTCTCCGTCGATGAGCTCCGTCATATTCAAATAAGTGCCCGACAATTCGATATCGCCCTGCCTCAAGGCGGATGCGAACTCCGCTTTCAGCTCGTCCGTCGCCTGCTCCAGGAACCGCTCCACCGCCCAGAACGTCTCGCACATCCACTTGAAGCCCTTCCATTCCGGGCGTCCCCCCGACCGGACGGATTTCGCGATTTCGATCGCTTGGCGAATATAGTCGACCTGGAACTGCTCGATTTTTTCCTGGCGCTCCGTGTAGCCGATATCGGTATGCGAATGGTGAATCGTATAAATTTTCCACTTTCTCTTCAACGATTGATTCATGGTTCTTGCTCCCTCCGCGGTTCATCCTTGTTTTTGTTATATTTCGGCAGCACGATCGTAATGCGCGTGCCTTGCCCGGGCTCGGAATGGGCGGATATGCCGTATTGCGTCCCGAAAAAGATCCGTATCCGCTGCTGGACGTTATACAAGCCGTAGCCTTGCGATTTTTTCACGAACACGTCTTCCAATTGCCGCTCGGTCATTCCCGGTCCGTTATCCTCGACGGTGAAGACGATCGTCTCCCCATCCTCGGCTCCCCTGATGGTCAGAAGACCCCGGCCGCCGCGTTTTTGGTCGATCCCGTGCTCAATGGCGTTCTCCACGACCGGCTGCAAAATCAGCTTGATGACGTCGTACGCATACAACGATTCGTCGATATCGTACACCGCGTCGAACCGGTACTCGTGCATGACCAGCTGGATATCGATATACGCTCTCGTATTGTCCAGCTCGCCCTTCACCGGAATGATGTCGTCGCCCCGATTGAGCGTCGTCCGGTAAAAGAGAGACAGCGTCGTCGTAATGCGGCTAATCTCGTCGGCGCCGATATCGATCGCTTTCCAATTGATCAGGGAAAGGGAATTGTACAGAAAATGCGGATTGATCTGCGATTGCAGCGCCTTCATTTCCGCATCCTGCTGAATGATTTTGCTCCGGTACACTTCGTCGATCATCGCTTTGAAGCTTTTCAGCATTTTGCCGAACCGGTTCGTCAGCTCGCCGATCTCGTCCTTCGAGTCGCTGCTCGCCTCGATCTCCAAATTGCCGATCGCCGCCATATGCATCGTCCGGTTGAGCCGATGGATCCGCTTGACGAAGGAATAGGACAGCGCCCAAATGAGGATCATGACAAGCAGCAGGCAGATGCCTTCGATCGTAATCGTCGCCTTCAGGATGATGCCGGCGTTCACCGACACCGAATCGCTCGGAATGTAATAGACAATGCTCCAGCCCGGCTCGGCAATCTCGCAGGTGATCGCGATCAGCCCCGGCCAGTCCGACGCCTCGCGGCCTTCGCCGATCCATCGCCGGATGCGTTCCTCCGTGTCCTGCTCATCGAACCGCGCGTTCGCATACAAAATACTGCGGTTCCGGTCGGTGATCATAATTCCGTATTGCCGATCCCCGGCAATCGCCAGATCGGCAAATACTTTCTTCGCATCAAGCTCTACGTACAGCAGATTCCGGATGTCCTGCCGGTACGTTCCGACGAACCTGCGGGCGGCGAACAGCTTGCCGTCCTCGCTGAACCAGTTCGTTTGGACGCTCCCCATCGTTTCCTTGAACCATGCCGCATCTTCGACGCGCTTCACGGCAAGGATGGAATTCCTTCTCTCCGTCATATCGTTATCGGTATACACCGTTACTTGGCGGATATCGTTATTCAGAAACTGGATCGTATTGAACAGCGGATCCACTTTCTCCTCCAGATCCTTGTACATCTCGTAATAATCGTTATATTCATTATGAAAGACGTTGACGATGGTCGAGTTGTAGCTGATCGACTCGATCGCCGCATTGTACATTTTCACCTTGTAATCGAGACTGTCCGCCATCTTCTTCACGTTGCTCTCGATGCCGATCCTCGCCTGCTTGATCAGCAGCGATTTGGATTGGTTATAGGAGTAAGCGCCAAGCACCGACATCGGGATGATGACGACCAGCAGATAGGAGAGAATCAGCTTCTGCTTAAACCGCAAATTATTAATGAAATAGAGCACTGGGTTCAACTTGTTCATCGGCCGTCCTCTTTCCCCCGTTCCCGCTACTCCTTCACCGCGCCCAGCACGATGCCGCTCACGAAATAGCGCTGCAGGAAAGGATAGATGCATAGAATCGGAAGCATCGAGAGAACGACCTTCGCCGCGCTGAGCGTCCGGTTCGATATCGCCGACAGCCGCTTGATCTCTTCCGGATCGGTCGTATTCATGATCGAGCTCAAGGAAAGCACCAATTGTTGAATGTACGTCTGCAGCGGCCAGTTCTCCTTATGGTTCATCAGAATCATGCCGTCAAAGAAGGAGTTCCAGTGGCCCACGATCGAGAACAGCGTAATGGTAGCCATGGACGGCACGGACGTAGGCAAATAAATATGGAACAGCGTCTGCCAAGGCCCGGCCCCGTCCATGTTCGCCGCTTCGTCCAGCTCCTTCGGAATGCCGCGGAAAAAATTCATGAGCAGGATGACGCTGAATACGGGCACGGCCGTAGGCAGCACGAGCGCCCATATGCTGTCTAGCATCTTGAGCGAGCTGATCGTCATATACCACGGAATAAGCCCGCCGCTGAACAGCATCGTGAACACCATATACCACATGTACGCATTCCGGCCCGGGAACAATCTGGCGGACTTGGACAGCGGATACGCCATCAGCACCGTGACGAGAAAATTGATGATCCCGCCCAGAACGACCCGCTGCACGGAAACGCCGAACGATATAAAGAAGAAGCGGTCGCCGAGCACCTCCTTGTACGACGACAACGTAAAGTCGACCGGCCAGAAATAGACGAGCCCGGCGTTGGCTGCCGCCTTATCGCTGAAGGACAGGGCGACCGCGTACAGGATGGGCGCCAAACACAGTAGCGCCGAGAACGCCAAAATCAGGTAAATGCCCGAATCGGCTATTTTATTCGTTTCTTTCACCATTCCGATCACGCTCGCTTAGAAAATTCTGTAATTGGCATAACGGTAAGCCAGCCCGTAGGAGATCAGGATCAAAATAAAGCTGACCGCCGACTTCAGCAGCCCCACCGCAGTCGCCAGGCCGAACTGCATTTCCTGAAGACCCGTACGGTACACGTAAGTGTCGATAATGTCCCCCGTCTCATAAACGAGCGGATTGTACAGATTGAGAATTTGCTCGAATCCGGCGTTCAGCACGTTGCCGAGACTTAGCGTCGCCAGCAAAATAACCGTCGGCAGCAGCGCGGGAACGGTGATGTACAGCAGCTTCTGCAGGCGGCTCGCTCCGTCGATGGAAGCCGCTTCGTACAAGGACGCGTTGATCGAGGTAAGCGCGGCCAAATAAATAATGGTGCTGAAGCCGAATTCCTTCCACACGTCGCTGGCGACCAGGATCGGCCTAAACCACGCATTGCTGGACAGAAACATGACGGGTTCCCGGCCGAACCAGCTCAAAATTTGATTCACGAGCCCGTCCAGCGTCAGCATGTTGATCAGGATGCCCGACAGGATGACCCATGACATGAAATGCGGCAAGTACACGACCGTCTGGATCGTCCGCTTGAACAGGACGATTCTCGCTTCGTTCAGGAGAAGCGCGAACACGAAGGGCACGACGAGTCCGGCCGCTATTTTCATTAACGCGATCGAGATCGTGTTCACGAAAATTTGCTTGCTGTCGGGCAGCGAGAACATGTAGCCGAAATTTTCCCAGCCTACCCATTCGGAGGCGAAAATGCCTTTGGTCGGAATATAATCCTGGAAGGCGATGGCCACCCCGAACATCGGCACGATGCTGAAAATAAAGAGAAGAACCGCACCCGGTATTAACATCAGGTGATAATTCAGGATAAAGCTTCTGTTTCTCAAAGACGCAACCCCTTTCTTCGCCGGGTTAGGCGGTTAGGCACCAAGACGGAAAACCCGATGCCTAACCGCGACATGCTGCCGGTGTCCGGTTATTGCCCTGCTTCCTGCTGCACTTCCTGGGTAATTTCGTCTCCGCCCTGCTTCTTCCACTGCGCGACGAAATCGTCGAAGCTGTCCAGCGGCGCGTTGCCCGTAATGATCTTCAGGAACGTTTCGTTCTCAAGCTTCGTCAGATTGGTGCCTTTCTTCGCCATCGTTTCCGTCTGGCCGTAGAAGACCGGCTCGATCCTGTTCAGCTTATCCGAGCCGACTTCGCTGCCGCCGACATAGTAAGCCAGGTAGTTGGCGTAGGCGGCGATATCCTGCTTCGGATTTTCCAGGTTCTTCACGATCGAATCGTATGTGGGCACTTGATCCGCAGGCAGGCTCGCGCTGTCCTTCGCCTCAACGGCGCTCTTCAGCCGCAGGTACCCTTCGTACACCGTATTTTCGTTGTTCAGCTGCAGGTTCAGCGGCCAGTTCAGCCAGCTGACGCCGAGGCCCTTGTACAGCTCGGCGGCGGCGGGGTCCTTCAGGCGAAGTCCCTCGTACTGGACGCTGAGCGTTTTGACGATCGCTTCCGGGTGCTCGAAGCCTTTGCGGACGACGAGATACTGGCCCGACGGCTTGGATACGGCCAGGTTGCGCTTGCCGCTTTCGTCCAGAGGAGCCGTCAAGGCGATCCAATCCGCCTTCGCGTCGTTCTTGACCGAGTCCGAGAGCATCCAGCCCGCGAACCAAGGGGCGAACAGGATGCCGGCTTTGCCGCTTGCGACCTGCGCCGCATTGTCGTTCCATTTGCGGGTGACGAATTCTTCGTCGATGAGGCCGGCCGCGTACATCTCGCGCAGCTTGCCGAGGGCGTCCTTCATCTCCGGGGCGATGGAGCCGTTCACGACCGCGCCGGACTCGTCTTTCAGCCAATAGCCCGGATAAGCGCCGTATGCGGCGAATATCGGGTCGAAGGTGAAGAACGCGCCGTCCGTCGCCAGGTTCGGGTCGCCCAGCAGGCCGACCGTATCGGCGGCGCCGTTCCGGTCCGGATCCTGCTCCTTGAACGCCTTGGCGACGGCCGCGACTTCGTCGAGCGTGGAAGGCGCTTGCAAATCGAGCGTCTTCAGCCAATCCCCGCGAACCCACAGCAGCTGGTTATTCCCCGCGATATTCGTATCCGGCAGCGCCAGCATCTTGCCGTCCCTCTTGACCGCGTCCAGCACGCGGCCGTTATAGGAATCGTAATATTGTTTGATTAACGGGGACGCGTACTTGTCGTAGGCCTCCGTCAGATCCGCCAGCATATCCGCTTCGGCGAGCTGTTTATATTGATTCTCGTCGACGATCATGACATCCGGAATTTGGGAGCTGGCGATGGCGAGGTTCACCTTCTGCTTGTACGCCTCGCCGTCTTCCACCGAGAAATCGTACTGGACTTTAATATTTAATTTGTCCTCGACGTATTTCAAGAATTGGTTGCTCTCCAGCGTATCGCCGGCCGGAAGGTTGTTCCCCGCGACGCCCTGCCTTCCCAGCGTGAACGTGACCGTCTCCTCGTACGGCGCGAGAGGATCCGCGTCCGCCGCGGCATTGTCCGGCTTATTTTGCGTATTCCCCGTTCCTTCCGCCGCCGCATTCTGTTCGTTTGCGCCGTTCCCCGAATTTGCGTTCTGGCTGCAAGCCGCCAAGCTCGCCGTCAGCGCAGCAGCCATTACAAGCTGCATCCATTTTCCTTTCACCCTTACTCCCCCGCTTCATCGATAGTGGTTACGCCTTCATCATATAAAACAGCCGGTTCATCCGAAATCCAAAATATTTTCGATTCGTTTCACTATTTTACGGAATGGTCAATAGATCCGGATTTCGGACAAGCCCACGTTGTCTCCTGCTCCGCGAAGGTCCAACTTCACCCAGGTCACGGTCTTATCCGGGAACGTAACGGCTTTCCCTTCGCCGTTCGCGGGAATGTCGGCCACTTCGACGGATGTGCCGTCGCTGAAGGTCAGCGTGCCGCCCCTGGCGTCGTCGAGCAGATTCATCCGGTCATGCAAAATGATCCGATTAACGGTGCGCGGCTCCGACCATTCCAGCCGGATCCAGGGCTCCTTCTCGCCGAGCGAAGCCCACTCCCCGGCCCCTTGCACGGCGATGACGCCGTCGGTTGCTTTCGAAGCGCCGTAATCGCCGTTATATTCCGAAGAAGCCGTTGCGCTTGCCTTGGCCGCGGCGTTCTCCGCCTCGAACACCTGGATCTCGGAGAGGCCGACATGGCTGCCTTCGCCTCCCGTCGCCTCGAACTTGATCCACGTTACCGCCCTGCTCGGGAAGGAAACCGTCTTGGCGGAGCCGTCCGCCGGAATGTCCGTCACTTCGACGCTGCTGCCGTCGCTGAACGTCAACCGCCCGCTGACGGCGTTGTCGGCCGTATTCGCGCGGTCGTACAACGTAACTTGGTTGACCACCTTGCTCTCCACCCATTCCAGGCTAAGCCATGGCGTCCTCTCCCCCTTGGACGACCACTCC
The DNA here is from genome assembly GCF_014705655.1 of Paenibacillus arenilitoris. Classification (GTDB taxonomy): domain Bacteria; phylum Bacillota; class Bacilli; order Paenibacillales; family Paenibacillaceae; genus Pristimantibacillus; species Pristimantibacillus arenilitoris. The sequence continues at coordinate 24,719 of NZ_JACXIY010000037.1, forward strand.
CCGCTGCCGTGCACGCCGACGATGCCGTCCGCCGCTTTGGCCGGCGCGTTGCCCTCGTCGTACCACGACGAAGCGGACAGGATCGCCTCTCTGGCCAGATTGGCCGGCTCGAATACTTGGATCTCGGATAAGCCTACGTTGCCGCCCGCTCCGCCGGTCACCTCGAACTTGACCCATGAAATCGTTTTTTCGTCGAACACAACATCCTTTGCCGCGCCGTCCGGGGAAATGCCGTCCACCGGGATGACGCTGCCGTCGCTAAACCGCAAATTGCCGGCCAAGGCGTTATCGTCGAGGTTGATCCGGTCATAGAGCGATACTTTGCTTACCTTCTTCGGTTCGTCCCAAGCCAGCTCGATCCACGGATTCGTCTCCCCCGCGGAAGCCCATTCGCCGCTGCCGTGCAAGCCCGAGACGCCGTCTACCGCCTTGGCCCCGCCGTAATCCGCGTTGAAGGCCGAAGATACGGTTACTTCGGCAAGCGGCGCGACATTGCCGCCCGACACGGCTAATTCCGGCGTCGTTACCGCGACCGGACCGCTCATCCCGGACAGGTTCCCCGCATCGTCATAGGCCTTGACCGAATAGCTGTACGTGGTGCTGCCGGCCGCCTCCGTGTCCAGGAAGCTGCGGTAGAAGCCGCTTAAATCCTTGATCTCTACCCCGTCGCGGTACACCTTATAGCCCTTCACGGACACATTGTCCGAAGACGGCTCCCAGGACAACGCCACCCGGCTTGCGCTCCGGGCATGGCCGTCGAGTCCGGCCGGCGCGGTCGGCGCGGCCGTATCGCCGATGGAGCCCGCTGCCGGCTGCGCGGCATCGGACGGCAGGCCCTTCCGTCCCGCATTTACGGCGCGCACTTTGTAGAAGTACGAACGCGTCAAGCCCGGCACCACTTGGCGGTCGAGGTAATGGCTGCCGCTAACCGAAGCGAGATAATGGCCGGCGCCCGGCTCGAAGCCGCTTTCCGTTCCGCGGTAAATTTCGTAGTGGGAGATGCCTTCTCCCGGAGCCTCATCCCACGTCAGCTGCGTCCCGTAATCATCGGTTACGCCCTGCAGATTCCGTACCTTGGCCGGCGCTTCGCCGCCCGTCAGCCGCAGCGTCTTCCAGCCGTGGCCCTTGATCGTAAACGAGACGGTGCCGTTCTTCAGAGCGAGCGGCGACCGGTCGTTCTCGACCAGATCCGTTTCCGCGACCGCCTCGGGCTGCAGGAAGCCGACGTCAACCGTCACCTTCGTCTCGCGGCCCAGCGTTTCGTTAAAGCGCAGAATCGTCCCTTCGCCGCTTGCTTCCGCCAGCTTGGCCGTCGTCAGCACGACATTGTCTTTATCGATGCCGATGAATTGATCCTTCTCCGCGGCGAGACTCGCTCCCCCGGCTTGGCTGCTTGCGATTACCTTCGCCTGCAGCGCGTTCGAGGCGTTCATCCCGAATTGGTCCGCGCGCCCTTCCTGCCAGCTGCCTCCCTGATGCGGGGCAAGCGAGTAGTTGAACGTGACCGGACCCGGCTGCGTCTTCTGGAAGTTCGTATGCCACTTATTGTTGAAGACGAAGCTGTATACCCACGGATTGTCCGCATGGTAATCCCAGTCTCCCATCGCCGATCTTCGCTCGCCGTACTGCACGATCGGATTCGACAGCGGCGATAGCGTAATGCCGTAGTCGTCTTTATCCGAAGCGTCGATCCAGCGGTTTACCGTGAAATAGGCGGTGCTCGAGCCGTAAAACTGTTCATTGTCGCGGTCCCGGATATTCGAGCCCGCGAACGGCTTCACGGCTCCGCTCGGCATTTCATGCCGCAAATCGAAATTCGGCACGTTTAACGGAAAGACGAAAAATCCTTCCTCGTCCTGCGTGCCGTACGAAGGGGCGTCCGCTTTGTCCACTTCGTTCACGATATCGATTCTCGGAATGCCGTCATACAAAACGACCTTCCGCTTCATGCCGTTAAGTCCGGCCGTCGCTCCGTCGGCCGTCATGGTTGCCATGACCGGCCCGCTCGTGCCCGTCAGCTGCGCTTGCTTCACCGTGAACGTCGAATACAGCTCGGGACTCATCAGCTTCGTCGTATGGTAGACGAATTCGTTCATCCGGTAAGGCGCCGAGGCGTCGACCATTTCCTTGCCTCCGTTCCGCTTGTCCACAATGCTCGCGATCGCGCCCGTCTCGTCGAACGTCACTTTGAAATAGTCGTTCTCCATGGTCGAATAAGTCACTTGAATGCCGGAAGGGAATTGCGGTTCCTCGGCCGCAGGCAGCGCTTGAAACGTTTTGTATCCGAGCCCCGGCACGTTCTTCGCGACAAAAGCGATCTTGCCTCCATCCATCCGTTGATAAGGGACGGCCTCTCCCGTCTCCGCGTCTTCCAGCGTGAAATGCTCGGGAAGCCCGGACGTTTCCACCGTCGCCAGATCGGAGCGCTCCCACGACAACGAATTGTAGACCGCTATCGTCCCTTCGTCCGCGGGGATCAAAGCGCTGATCGCGCCCAAGGAGTCGTCGATCAATCGGTCGGCCTGCCTGCTTGCCGCAAGCGCCGTGTTCCGCTTCCACGCCCACTGCTCATCCGCCTGCGGGAACGCATTGCCCCACGAGTGCTCGTCGAACAAAATCATATTGTCATAGGCCGATAAAAGCTGCTCGTACGGATAGGGATTGCCGGCATCCGCGCTGCTCGCCATCGTGGCGAAAAACTCCGCGGCCGGCACCTTCTCGTGGTTCTCCTTATTGATTCCCGTCTCGTAGGAGGCGGAGGAAACCCCGTAATTCCACCAGCCCTCGATATTGCCTTTGAACGTCGGAATTTCTTTGTCGTAATGGCTGTCGATATATTCGAAATAATCATTGACCGTGGAGCTGATGAACGACGGATACACATAGTCGCGCCCGTCGGCATTTTTTCTGGCATTCAGCTCCTTTATGTTCTGCTGCACGGACGCCGTTACCGGCTTGTTGTCGTACGGCGTGGTGAAGTCCGCGATGATCGTATCGTACGGATAGTCTTCCCGATGGTAGCCGCTTATCACTTTCTCGGTTACGTTCGCGGCCGTTACCTTGCTGTCGGCATTTCGGAAATCGAATTCGTCCGTGCTGTAATGGCCGTAGTTGTAAGCGAGCACTTTATTCCGAGGGTTCAACCCTTCGTAATAAAACAGCTTCGGATACGCGAACAACGGGTCCGGATTTTGCCTCATCATCAAGTACTTGATCCCCGATTCCGCCATCGTATCGATTGCCGCCCACGAGAAGGAAGGATCGTCGGACATATACAGCAGCTTGTTGGAAGGGACGCCGAGCTTATCCTTCAGCAGCCGTTCCGAATAATAAGCCATCCGCGCCAGCTGCTCCGTCCCGAGGCCCTGATACACCTGATTGACGTAGCTGCTCGGATAGGTCATGGCGCCTTTCCGTAAGCTTTGCTTCAGCTTCTCGATCCAGTCGGCGTTTCTGGCGTTCCACGCCGATTCGTACAGCATGTAGGACGCTTCGACGGGATAACGGAACCGGTCGTTCTCATCCAAGCCTTCCGTCTCCTCCGCCTTCTGCAGCGCCTCATCGAGAAAGCCCGGGAAGATCGTCCCGTTCAGCTGTTCCTGCGAGTCGGTGTAGCCGATATCCATATGGACGTCGTGCGCGACGAAAATTTTCCAGTGGCGGATTTTCTTCTGCTCCTTCGTCAATCGGCCCAGCGGCCTTCCCTTGCCCTCGTCGTTGCCGTAGACGGAGAAGGTCACCTTGTCCCCGTCCTTGCGCAGCTCGGCCACATCGACGACGACCTGATTGGTCCCGGCGGCCAGCGTTCCGATCGGCTGCAGGTACGGCTTGCCTCCGGGCGCGTCGATTCTAACCCAAGCCTCGGTGCTTTCCCCGGCGTTCTCGATCGTGAGCCGCGTCTCCGATTTGAGCTTGCCCTCGTCCTCGATCATCCAAGGCGTCTGCTTCACTTCGGTAATGGCTATCGGTTCCTTCTCCATGCCGTAGGCGCTCCCTCCCGTCCAGCATTGCGCAAACATAACTGTAAGCGCTAACAAAAAAGTTGGTTTGCTCTTCCTCATAACGTCCTCCCTCATAGCTTCTAGTGGCGATTCAATCTAATGGTAAGCTTGCGCCGGAGAGGAAGAAATCTCACATTTTTTCGATCCGTTTCATTTTTTTTCGATCATTGCGGGGCCGGTCGGTCGCTCGCATGCCAAAAAGACCGGCCGGCCTCGCGGCCGCCGATCTTATCCCGCTCCGTTCTCCCGGTATTTGGCCGGCGTCGTGCCGGAATAGTTTTTGAAGGTGATGCAAAAGTACGAGGAATTGCTGTAGCCGACCGCCTGGGCGATGTCCACGATTTTCATATTCGTCTGCTTGAGCAGCTGCTTGGCTTTCTCCAATCGGACTAACGTCAGCTGCTTGATCAAGCTCCGCCCCGTCTGCTTTTTAATGAGATAGCTTAAGTAGCTCGGGGTTAAATACACCTTCTCGGCGATCGATTCCAGGCTGATGTCGTGCATATATTCGGAGTCGATGATGTCCATGACGGAACGGATGACCCGGTTCGTCTCCTCGGACCGCTCGCCGCCTTCCTGCTTCGATCTCAGCTTCCCGATTTCCCGGGCAATCAGCTCCTTAAGCTGTTGAAGATCGCGGCAGCCGAACACGGTTTCGATCATCGGGCTGAACGGCTCTGCGGAATTCGCTTGCGCATGCAATTTTTTCACGATTTCGGAGATTAGGTATTTGCAATAGAGAACCGACAGGCCGTTGTTGTTCTCCAAGTGGCTCCACAGCATCGGAAGCATTCGCTCCGTCCCGTCGTAATCGCCCAGCTCGATTTGCTTGTACAGCGTATCGAGAATCGTCTGCGCCTGATTCCCTTTGCCCGCAAGTCCCGCGGCCTCGTTCGGGGCGGACAATACCGCGCTGCCTTCGACAAAAAACTTGTAATCCAGCGTTTGCTCCAGCCGGTTGTATTCCGCCGCGATTTGCCCGGCGTCATCGATGATTCCGCTGTGCACGATGACGACCTGCTCGCGGAAGCGCTCCCGCAATTGCTGAAGAAGCTGCCGGGCAAATTCCTCAGGGTCTGGCGCCGGTCCGCGGGCGTCGTAGCGGAATAGGATGACGCTTTGGTACTCGTTCAAGTTAACGCAGTCGAAGGCGCCGCTTGCCATCGCCCCGAGCATGCTCGTGAACTCCGTATACGATGCGTCAAAAAATTTGCGTTTATAATCGGCCAGAACGAGCAAAAACGACTTATCCGCGTAGCTCTCGTCCGGCAGCGGGGAGCGGCGGTCCGCCTGCTGCTCCCGCAAAGATCCGCCGAGCCAGTCAAGGAGCTGCTTCTCCTTCGCGTGCAGGGTGCCGATCCTGTAGTCTTCCAGCATCTTCTCGTGCCGTTCCCGCTCAGCTTCCCTGCTTCGAAGAAGCGCGATGATATCGGTCATCGTCCGGTTAAACTGGTCAAGCACCATCGGCTTCAGCAAATAATTGACCGCTTTGACCTCGATGGCTTTGCGCGCGTAATCGAATTCCCCGTAGGCGCTGTAGATGACGATTTCGAGCTCCGGATGGCATTTTCTGGCCTGCTCCGCCAGCTCGAGTCCGTTCATGAACGGCATCTTGATATCCGTGAACAAAATATCGATCTCGCCGCGGTTAACGATCTCGAGCGCTTGCTCGCCGTTCTCCGCCTCCACGATCGTCAAATCGTATTGAAATCTCTTAATGAGAGACTTTATTCCGTTCCGTTCGATCGGCTCGTCGTCCACGATCAATATGGCCGGCACGCTCATTCCCCCTGGTTACGCGCAATTGTCGACATGCTAAGAACGCCCTATCATTATACAACGGCCGAATTCAGGCGTATTTATGGATATAAGACTTGTTTTTGCACGATTAGGACATGGGCGGGCGTCGACGCGCTCAGGAGAACAAATGCGACAGATCCGCTTGGCTCCCCTGGGCTATGAAATCGGTAGGCGACATGCCGCTGTGCTTTTTGAACATCCGGAAAAAATACGACGTGTCGTAGTAGCCCAAATATTGGGCGATGCTCGTCACCGTCATGTCGGAATGGAGCAGCAGGTTGCACGCCTCCATGACGCGGAGCTGATGCATGTAGCGGATCGGCGATTGCCCGTACACTTCCTTGAACAAGGCGGTTGCGTAATTCGGCGATCGGTGGATCAGGCGCGCCAGCTGCTCGATTTCGACGGGCTCGCGGTAATGCTCGAGCAGATACGACCGCATGATCTGCGCGTAGCTCTGCTTCATCGGCGCAAGCTCCGGCTTCTCCATCTCGCGGGCCAGCATGCCGAACAGCTCCTGCAAGATCCCGAGGCAAATAAAGGAGCGGAAGCTCTTGTCGCCCCTCATCTCCTCGAACAGCCGCTCGCAGCGGTGGGAAGCGTACTGGAAACCCGCGATTCGCAGCTTGACGAACCGCCCCTGATCGAGGAACGGAATCCCCGTGCCTAACCCGGTATTTAATGTAAACAGGATCGTATGCTTCTGATGCGGGCTGTCCAAGTAATTGGAGCCGCTTCTTCTCGTTCCCTTCGGAATGAAGAGCATATCCCCCCTCTCCGCTACGATCTCTTCCCCGTTAATCTCGTATTTGACCTTTCCTTCGCGAACCAGCACAAGCACGTTATACCCGATCGCCTCCATCTGGGTCCGCCAATTCGGAATGAAATGATCGAAATGTACACTCATGATCTGAAACACGCCTTGCACCTCTCTACGCTCGATTATTGATTGAATCCTACCATATCGGCCTTTCTCCGTAAACAACCTTTCGCCATTCTCGCGAACACAAAAATATGACAATAGAAATGTACATCAAAAAAGTGAAATGTACATGGACTGGCCGATAAGGCATCGCCTATAATGCTGCTAAAGCGACAAAAGAAAGCGCTAACACAATGAGCTGCGCCTAAAAGGGAAACCGCTTTCTCGATGCGCTGAAGTTCTCATTCTCATAAGGGAGGGTTCGGTTTGAGAGGAATCAAGAAAGGGTTATGGGGAATGGTTCTATTGCTGTTGATCGGCCAATTGGCCGCTTGCTCCGGCTCCGGCGAAAACAATAAAACAAGCGCCGGCGGCAGCGGCGAAGCGGACGGGCCATCCGAAACGGTGACGCTGCGGATCATGGATTGGAGCGACAGCATCAAGACGGTGCGGGAGGAATTCCACAAGCGGTTCATGGAGAAATACCCGAACATTAAGATCGAATATACGCAGCTGACCATCGACCAGTTCAAAAATACGGTGCTGACCGCCGTCAAATCGGGCGAGGCGCCGGATCTATTCCCGGTGCCGACGGGCATGAAGCTGTCCGCGCTCGTGAAGGACGGCTGGTTCCAGCCGCTCGATCCTTATCTTGACCAGAGCTTCAAAGACAAGTTCGTGGACGGCACATTCCAGAACGGAACGACGATGGCGAACGACCAAATCTATTCGATCCCGGAGGCGGCGTCGCTGCCGAGCAGCCTTGTTTTCTACAACAAGAAGCTGTTCCGCGAAGCGGGACTGGATCCCGAAAACCCGCCGGCTACTTACTCCGAATTCCGCGAAGCGGCCAAGAAGATCACGGAAGCGGGCAAAGGCCGCTACTACGGCATGATCGAAGGCGGCAAGCAGAACAACCGCTGGACGACGACGGCCAAGGAGTGGGCCTCCCTCGGAGGCGCGGGACTGAGCGGCAGCTCGCCGATCAATCTGGCGACCGGCGAGACGACGTACGATTCGCAGGAGGTGCTGGACGTGTTCGACTTGTTCGCCGGCCTCAGAGACGACGGCAGCTTCCACCCGAACACGATGAGCATCTCGGCGCCGGAAGCGCGCGCGCTGTTCGGTCAAGGCCAGGCCGGGTTTATCGTGCAAGGTGCCTGGTGCATCGGCGTATGGAACAAGGAAAACCCGGATCTCGAGTACGGCGTTATGGCGCCTCCCGTTCCGGATTCCGGCCGCAAGGGCTCCATTCCGGTGCTGAGCAGCCAGCCGTGGATCGGCTTATCCGCGGACAGCAAGCATCCGGAGGAAGCGGCGCTCTATCTGAAGGAGTATTACGGCGGCGACTACTTCCAGCAGGAGCGCGTATCGTCGGGCGATGCGTTCTCCGTCGTCAAGGGCATCAACGAGCAGTATTCCAAGGTCGAACAGCTGAAGCAGTATTACGACATCGTCCAGGAATACGGCCGCCTCATCCCGGATCCGAATATCGGCAATCCGGCGAGCTCCGCCGTGTTCAACCAATTCAAGGACGTGCATCCCGATCTCGGCGAGCTGCTCGGCGGCACCGTGTCCGGGGCGCTGAAGGATTACAAGACCCCGCTTGCTTCCTATTCCGCGCAGGTCGACAAAGCGTGGCAGGCGGCGATCGAGGCTGCCAAGAAGGAAGGCGCGGCCGTCGAGGCCTCGGATTTTGTTTTTGAAAACTGGGATCCGATGAAGGACTTCATGCCTGAAGATTACCGGACTTCGAAATAAGGGAGACGGATGGCGGCGCGATGGCCGGCTGCCCGGAGATTGTCTCGCCGTCCGCTCCCGCATGGGAAAGAGGGGATCCTCCTGAGTCAAACAACGATTGCGCAGCCGGGCCGCGAAATAGCCGTACGCCGTACGCCGCGCTCGAGGAAAATCGCCTTATGGTGCTGGTTGTTCGTGGCGCCGAACCTGATTTTTTTCGCCATGTTCCAAGGCTGGCCGATTATCGTCAACTGGTATTATTCGATGCTGGACTGGTCCGGGATCAGCTCGGACGCGAAGTTCATCGGCCTCGGCAACTTCAAGGAGCTCATCGCGGACCCGTACTTCTGGAACGCCTACAAGAACAGCTTCCTGTTCATGCTCGGCGCGGTCCCGCTGCTGCTCGTCCTCGGTCTGCTGGCCGCCGTCGTCCTGAACAATCCGCTGCTGAAGCTGGCCAAAATGTACCGGACGCTGTTCTTCATCCCGGTCGTCACGACCGCTTCCGTCGTCGGGATCATCATGGTCTATATATGGGGCTCCGAGGGGGCGGTCAATTACGCGCTCATGAAGCTGAACCTGCTCGACCAGCCGGTCAACTGGCTCGGCGACCCGCACTGGGCGATGTTCACCGTCATTCTTATTTACGTATGGAAGAACCTCGGGATGAACATGATCTATTGGCTGGCCGGATTGCAGAGCATTCCGAGGGAGCTGTACGAAGCGGCCAAGGTGGACGGCTCGACGCCGGCCAAAACCTTCGTCCACATCACCGTTCCGCTCATCGTACCCGTCGGGCTCGTCATTACGCTCCTTAACGTCTCGGGGGCGCTCAAAGTGTTCGACATGATCAAAACGATGACCGATGGCGGCCCGTTCTTCGCGACGGACGTCGTCTCCACCTATATTTACCGGTTCGCGTTCTCCAGCGAAATCGGGCTCCCTCGGCTGGGGTACGCTTCGGCGGCCGGCATCTTCTTCGCGTTCACGATCGTGTTGATCGCCGTCCTGCAGGCGGTTATCCGCAAAATGATCGGCTCTGCCGGAAGGGGGCGCGGCGCATGAGGGTCGTACCGAAAGTTTTCGTTCACGCGGCGCTGCTGCTCCTGTCGTTCGTCTGGATCTACCCGTTCCTCTGGATGGTGTCCGCATCGTTCAAGACGCAGACGGAGTTTTTCGAGAAGGGGCTCAGTCTGCTTCCCGAGAGCTGGGATACGTCGAACTTCGCGAGGGCGTGGACGAACGGCAAGTTCGAAAGCTACTTTCTCAATTCCGTCATCGTGACGGTTACCGTCATCGTCATCGTGCTCATCATTACGTCCGCGTGCGGCTACGCGCTCGGGCGGTACTCGTTCAAGGGGAAGGGCGTCATATTGGCCGTCCTCGGGGCGAGCATTTTTGTCCCGTTGGAGTTTTCCATCATCCCGGTCTTCCAATTGATCAAAGACATGGGGCTGATGAATTCGCTTGGCGGCATCATCCTCGCGGAATCCGGCGGCGGCCACGTGCTGTTCGTGCTGCTGTTCGCCAGCTTCTTCCGCCAGGTGCCGAAGGAGCTCGAGGAGGCGGCCACGATGGACGGCTGCGGCTTCGTCCGCACCTATCTCAGCGTCATTCTGCCGCTCTCCAAGCCGATCATCGGGAGCGTCGTCATCATGCAGTTCATCTGGACGTGGAACTCCTTCCTCCTCCCGCTCGTGCTGACGCTGAGCAGCCCGGAGCTGCGCACGCTGGCCGTCGGCCTGTACGCCTTGCGCGGCGAGAACATCGTCGACTGGACGGGCATCGCCGCGGGCGGCACGATCGCGCTCGCTCCGATCATCGTCATCTTCCTGTTCCTGCAGCGTTATTTCGTGGACGGGATGTCCGGCGCCGTGAAGGGGTAGCGGATCGGGGCATGATGAAAAATAATGAATGGGAAAGGATTTGATCAGACATGAGAGTATTGCTGCTGGATTTGGACTCGACCCGGCCGGATCACCTGGGGTGCTACGGCTATCACCGGAACACCTCCCCGAACATTGACCGAATCGCTTCGGAGGGCGTGCGCTTCGACAACTATTACACGTCCGACGCGCCCTGCTTCCCGTCGCGCACCGCGCTGATGACCGGGCGGCTCGGCATTCATAACGGCGTCGTCGGCCACGGCGGGACGGCGGCCGACGTGCGGCACGAGGGGATCGAGCGCCAGTTCCGCGACCGGCTCGCCTCGGAAAGCTTCCCCGCCCTGTTCCGGAAGGCGGGCATGCGGACGGCGCTCGTCAGCCCGTTCGGCGAGCGGCATTCCGCGTGGACGTTCTATGCCGGCTTCAACGAGATCCATAACACGGGCAAGGGCGGCATGGAGTCCGCCGAAGAAGTGACGCCGGTCGTGCTGGACTGGATCGAGCGCAACGCCGAGCAGGACAACTGGATGCTGTACGTAAACTACTGGGATCCCCACACCCCGTACCGGGCGCCGGAGGACTTCGGCAATCCGTTCCGGGACGAGCCGCTTCCCGCCTGGATTACGGAGGACGTGCTGGAGGGCCATATGCGCAAGGTCGGCCCGCACAGCGCGAGCGAGATCAACATGTACGACAACAAGACCTCGCCGAACTATCCGCGCCATCCGGGCGAGATTACGTCCATGGAGGAGCTGCGGACGATGATCGACGGCTACGACTGCGGCATCCGCCATATGGACGACCATATCGGCGCGCTGTTCGCGCAGCTCGAGCGCAAGGGCGTCATGGACGACCTGGTCGTTATCATTACGGCCGACCACGGCGAGAATATGGGCGAGCTCGGCATCTACGGCGAGCACGGTACGGCCGATCAGGGCACCTGCCGCATCCCGATGATCATCCGCGGACCCGGCTTGCAGCGCGGAACGAGCGACCAAGGGCTTCATTACCATCTCGACCTGCTGCCGACGGTGGCGGAGCTGCTAAGCCAGCCGGCGGCGCCGAGCTGGGACGGCCGCAGCTACGCGAGCGTCCTGAAGAACGGCGAGGATGCCGGCAGGGATTACCTGGTCGTCTCGCAGTGCGCCCACGTCTGCCAGCGCAGCGTGCGCTTCGGCGACTGGCTGTACGTGCGGACTTACCATGACGGGTATCACCTGTTCGACAAGGAGATGCTGTTCAATCTCGCGGAGGATGCGCACGAGCAGCATAATGTGGCGAAGGAGCGCCCGGAGCTGTGCAGAGAGGCCGTCTACTTGCTGAACGAATGGCATGACGACATGATGGCGACGATGCCGTATGACGTCGATCCGCTGTGGACGGTCATCAAGGAAGGCGGACCTTACCACGCGAAGGGCAATCTGCCGCGGTACGTCGAGCGCCTCGAAGCGACGGGCCGCGGCGACGCGGTGCCCGAGCTGATGCGGCGGCATCCTCGGGAGTTCGCGTAAAAGAAAGGGGCTGTCGCTCAGGCCGTGAAACGACCTGAGTGACAGCCCTGTTTGGCTTCGATGACCATTGAGACGGCAATAATAATTTCAAAAAATGAAACTAAATTATTGTTAACTCCACACACACCTTATTTAGTTTCAATATTTGAATTTAAACGGTTCCATTCGCACTTTACCCTTCGATATTAACCGACTTAGTTTCAAAATTTGAAACTAAACGACTACGAAGCCTCATTCTTTCGCGATTCGTTTCATTTTTTGCAATTAAAAAGGACTGAAGCGTCATACCGGTTATCCCTAAAACAGGAAAAGGAAGACAGAGCGCGGCCCTGTCCCCCCAATGTGAATAGTTGTTATTGCAAATGAATGCTTACCAACGCAAAATCCTTTTGGCCATAAAGACCAAATCTTTCGTATCGATCTTGCCGTCATCATTCAAGTCGGAGCGGCTTACCGTGTTCCAGTCCGCATCCGTTATTGTCTTGCCAATAGCTTTCGCTATAATCGCCAAATCGCTTACGGTCAAGCTGTTATCCGAATTTTGATCTACAAGCTTGACTTGTGCGATTGCAGCCTGCAACGCAGCTTCCGATACGTCTTCAACGGCTGCATCATGCTTCTGCTGCGTTTGCGCGATCGGCGCGTTAAGCTGCGGTTTGCCGACTGCGGCTTCCGTCACGTTCAGCGCGACGCTGCGGCTTTGATGCGTCGTCTCGGTCGCGCCGTCCGACGTTTTGGCCGCAACCCGCACGTTCGTTGCGCCGCTTGCCGCTTTTCGCTTCACCCGCATCGCAAGCTTCAGCAGATTGCCATTCGGATCGGCCATTCCCTCTCCCAAATGAACCGCAAGCATTCTTACTTCGCCAGGCGTCTTATCATCGTAATCGATAACCTTGAATTTCTCTTCATCCAGCGAGGCAGCTGAAACGAACTCGATCATTCCCGGATCGTAGGTCAGCGTAATTTCCTGTGCGGCTACCTCCGGATTGGAGTCCAGACCGTAGACGGCTTCAAAGGAAGCACCCGGCACAAGCTCGGAACCGCCCGTCAGTGCAAAGGCAGCAAAGTTGCGCAAATAGGTCCGCTCGGATCGATTGCCGGCATAGTCCTCCATCACCACATAAACGCTCTTTGCCTCCGATGAGAAACCCAAGCTTGCTTTCGTCGTTCTGCCTCTAATAATGACCGGTTTGTCGCCAACGCCGTAGGTCGTCGCAAAAGATTTCGGCGTATCGTTCTCATACACGTACAGGTAACGCCAGTCCCTCGTGTTCGGCATCGGAAGGCTTAGCATATTGCCGTTCCAGGACCACGCTTCACCGTATGGCTCAATCGTCTTGTCAATGAAATTGCCGCTTTTGTGAACCGAGCTTCCTGCAGCAGTTGTAATCGTAACGATATAATCGTCCCCATTGATCGGCATGTCCGCAAAGCCGACGCTCGTTGCGCCTGCCTTCGCAACCTTCCGCGCCGCAACCGGCTCTGACGTCGTAATCCGGTTCAGCGAGCGAATGGCAACCGTCGTATCTCCCGACGCATTTTGCGGATTCGTCCAGCTTACCGTCATTTCGCCCGATGCCCGCGAGTCGACGGCGATGCCCGATACCGCTTGATCAAGGTCAAAGGCCAGCGTTGCCGCATCGCCTTCTACGCCGTCGGCTCCAACCGGAACGACCTTTAACGTGCCGGATTTGGCCGGAATTTTTTTAATATAGAACACATCGTCATATTTGCCGCCTACATATACATCGTTAATGTATACGTTATACTGCTTCACCTTCGAGTAGTCCTGCTCCATATCCCACTTCACATTCATTTCGCCCGAATCGGCAAACGCTTCCGTAATCGTCAGACCGGTCGGAGCCGCAGGCTTCGCTGCCGTTCCATCGGTAATGCGGATTTGGCCTACGTTTATTTGATAGTCGGCTACAGCCGTTTGGCCCGGATCGAAGACCAAGCCGAAGGCTGAAACCGATTGACCGGCATAGGCGCCAAGATCAAGCTCCTTGGTCACCCAACCGGATGTTTGAAGACCGGAATCGGGAATGGCCACCTTAACGACTTGCGCCGGATTGTCCTCGAGAATCAGACCGATATAAGCGGCAGACTGATCGTCCGCCGACGGCTTGTTGTACGTGATCGAGAGCTTCGAGCCCGTATGGACGTCCAGATCCGTCTTGAACAGACGCAGGAAGTTCTCGGCGTTCAGGCTGCCGTTCACCGCCAGCGAGCTTCCGCCGTTGTAGCCGCCAAGCTGCTCATACCGATAACGCGTTGTGGCCGTCAAGTCGTATTCGGAGCCGTAATCATAGTCTACCGTCAGACGGTTGCCCTTCGTGTCCTGCCACCATTGCCAAGTTACCGGCACATCCTGCAAGCTCATGTTCGACCATTCGTCGTTATTGGACACCTCGCCGTTCACATAGTAGTTCAATCCATGTCCGGTGTTAAAATTGGTATAGAAATTGCCGCTGTCAATAACCGAGCGCTCTGCAATAACGGAAGAGATGCCCGGCCAGTAGCGATTGTCGGCATAAACGTCCGCAACGGTATTCGTTGCGGATTTCGCCGTATTCTTCGGGTCCACGTTCGGGCCCGTCCACCACAACTGCTCGCGCAAATTCGTCATCCATTGGTAATCGTTCTCCGCCCTGTGATTAACGGGCCAGCTCAGCCCCATATCCTCATCCAGGCCGGCATGGACAAAGTCCGCTCCCAGCGTAGCAAGGCTTAAACGCGGCAGACCGTTCGCAAGCTTATTGGCAAGCGCCGTTCCCTGAACGGATTTAAAGCGATCGCGTCCCGCCTCCAGACCCGCGAAGCCGATATCGAACAGATTAAAGCTAGTGCCGTTAGCCGTATTGTAGTTATTCAAATATGTACCTGCGCTGTTAATTTGCGAATTTCCAACGCCATAATCAAAGAAAAAGGAATTGGATACCGCTTCGTTGCCTGCCTTGTCATGCAGGAGGGCCACGTTGTTGTCGTTAAACGTTCTCGCGAACGCGTTCGCGCCGGTCGCCGTGTTCAACGAATCATACCATTGAACATAGAGTCCGCCTTTTTGCAACGCCTTCAGGAACGCAATGTACGTCGGAATATCCGCGGCGGCAACATTAGGGTTAACTTCCTCCTGGTTTATGAAATACCCGTCAAAGCCGAAGTATTCGGCCATTTCGATCATTTTGGCCGCGACCGGAAAGTTGCCGTCCGCATCCTTCACGATCATCTGCTTGTACGTTTGCTGACCGCGGTCATTGTTCGAGAAAAACACGCCTGCGAGCGATAAAACGCCATTTTTGTGAGCCGCATCCGTATAGGTAGGGTTCGGGATGTTCAGCATGCCGAATTCGAACCACTTCTGCTGCCAGTTCGACTGCGCCAGATCATCATAATATTCAGGCGGGGTGTAAGCGGTCGCCGTCCCATGCCAGTAGGAATAGTAATCGATATATTGCCAGAAATTGAAATGATATTGAGCGAATTTGTTCGTATAAGGCGCATTCTCGATAAATGCGTTGCCGTAATCGCCTGCAACATTCATCATTTGCACGTCGGAGCTAAGCAGCGGATTCGCCTGAGTCGCGGCAAAAGGCTGGATGCGCCGCTGGAGCGGCACATGCGAACGCAGCATTTCGGCATCCGGATCCGTCTCCGGGCTCCAGTCCGCAATCTGTCCGCTCGTGTAGCCGTGCACGTTCGGCTGGTTAATCCCGTGCGCGCTGTCGCCCTTGAACGGCCACGTATCGCCGGCATGCGCAACGAGAGGCATGGCCGTGACGAGCATCGCAGCCGCAAGTGCCGTAGCCGTCGCTTTACGCATGACCGATTTGTTCTTTGTCATAAAGTGCATCGTAGCATCTCTCCTCGCGTTATTGTCCATTAACAAGGTAACAATAACCGATGAAAGCATTTACAATAAGAAGTCAAATTAAAGATACCATGTTCAAAATAAACAAAGAATTCGCTTTCAATAATATTCATTTCTATAAACGCCAAAAACTTGAAACTACACCAACCGGGTCGAACCCTTGGCAGAAAAAATAAAAAGACACTAGCGAGCAGGCGTCTCCGCCTCGCTAGTGTCTTCAAGCAACGATGAGCTATTTGAAATACAGCGCCAAATGCTCGGCCGCCTTCTCGATCCCCTGACGCTCCGCCTCGATGGAGCCCCAGTAGCGATGGTCCTCCAGCTCGATGCTGACGGCGCCCCGGTATCCGAGCTTCTCCAGCCGCACGGCGACCCGGTCCCATTCCACCTGGCCGTGGCCCGGAATCGTGTAGCGCCAGGAGCCTTCGGAGAAGCCGTATTTCGCGCCGAACGTCGCGGACAGCACGCCGCACTCGTACAGCTCGTCGTGCAGAATTTCCGTGTCCTTGCCGTGGCAGTGATTGATTCGCTCGCCGAACTCCGTCAGCGCTCGCAAATAATCGATGCCGAGGCGCACGAGATGGGACGGATCGTAGTTGAGGCCGAAGTGCTTGGACGGAATCGCTTCGAACATCGCGCGCCACATTTCCGGCGTGCAGCCGATCGTCGGATAGTGCGGCTCCGGCCCCGGCCAGCCTTCGATGGCGATGTAGATCCCTTCCCGCTCCGCATGGCGGACCAGCTCCGGGAACGTATCCTTCCAGATCGCGAACGTCTCGCGGCGAGGCACGCTGTGGTCCTCCGGCACGAGGCACATGAACAGGACGCGGCCGCCGAGCGCCGCCGTCTCCGTCATATGCTTCTTCGCCGCCTCCAGCGCGGCCGCCCGGCGGGCGTCGTCCTTGCTCAGCAGCTGCCCGGTCTGCACCGCGTCGACCGAGCCGATCCCGATGCCGGCCGCGTCGCAGGCCTGCTTCACTTCCGGCGTCAGCCTCGGCACATCCAGCACGTCGAGCTTAACCCCGGCGGCCCACTGCGCCACCTTCTCTATTCCTTCCGAGCCGATTTTCGGCGGAATTCGCATGCCCAATTGGAAATTCATCGGTTGACAATCCTCCTAAAGGTTCGCGCAGGCCCATCTGCGTCGTAATGTCGTAAGTTCGAAAGGTCAAGGTACATGTACCGTTCCGTCTAAAAAGGTTTGTAGTCCGCGGCCTGGTAGATCATCTCCGTGAGGCCGACGACTTTCTTCGCGAAGATGCCCGGCACGAGCACCTCGTGGCGTCCGAGAATCGCGTCGATGAAGCTCTTGTCCTGGTTCGTCGTCTGCTTCGGCAGCTCCGGCACGATCGGCTCCTGCCGCAAGCGGCGCAGCGCGATTTTGCCGTTGTCGTAGAAGATGCCGCCGTCCTCGCCGCAGAACACGAACGTCTCGTGCCAGCAAGGCGCGTAGCCGATGACGTTCAGTCCGGCGACCGGCCCTTCGGCGAAGCGGATCGACGTGAAGGAGTCGATCTCCACCGGCATTCCCTGCATATGCAGCTGAGGCTTCACTTCGACCGGCGTCAGCCCCGTCGTCCACAGCAGCACGTCCACGATATGGCTGCCGGAATCCATCAGCATGCCGCCTCCCGACAGGCTCGGATCCTGCCGCCAGGAGCCGACCGTGCCCTGCCCCCATTCCTGGTAAAGCGTGGCGGTAATCGAGGTCAGCTTGCCGATGACCCCGTCGGCGATCGCTTGGCGGATGTAGAGAAATTCCGGTTGAAAATGCCGCTGGTACGACACCTGCAGCAGCTTGCCCGCCTTCTCGGCGGCCGCGATCAGCAGGTCCGCTTCCTCCGACGAGCACGTCATCGGCTTCTCGATCAGCACATGGCAACCGCTTTCAAGCACGTCCATCGCTTGCGCGAAGTGCAGCGTATGCGGCGAACAGATGACGACCGCATCGAGGCCGCCGGCGGCCAGCATCTCCTTGTAATCGTCGAATTGCGCCACGTCGTTCAACTCGAACTTCGTTACGAACTTCTCCCGGCTGACGGGACTCGTATCCGAGATCGACACGATCTCGGCCTCTTCCAACTCCAACAGCTGCCTTGCATGCCACTGGGAAATGCCCCCGGTTCCGATGAACCCTACCCGAACTTTGCTCACGCTTTGTCCCTCCTTAAGCTGCATCCCTATTTCATATTTTAAAGACAAGACAGATATGCCTAATTTTACCTCGATTTGAATCGGGTGTATTTGTGGATAAAGGACCTGTTTTTGTACAATTCGGACATGACATAGCCTCTCTCTTCCGTTCGTTTCGGGGTGCGGGGTCTGCCTGCCGTACGCGGCGGTGTTCTTGGGCTTGCAAACGGCTCATTGATCATATATACTGTTAATATACGATATATACACTAATGGGAAGGACCTGAATCGATGCATCTTTCCGTATCCCTCTCATCGGGAGAGCCTATCTATCTGCAAATTAAAGAACAGATTAAAAATCAAATCTTATCCGGTCAGCTGCAGGAAGGAGAGCTCCTGCCTTCCATACGCAATCTTGCCCAAAATTTGAAGATCAGCGTCATTACGACGAAAAGAGCGTATGACGAATTGGAGCAGGAAGGGCTCGTGACGTCGGTTTCCGGCAAGGGGACATTCGTATCGGGCACAAACAAAGAATCGATACGGGAAATCAAGTACCGGGCCTTGGAGGATCAGATCCATTCCGCAATCAAAGAAAGTCGGGAGCTTGGTTTAACCCGGCAGGAGCTGCTGCATTTAGTTACGATTTTATACGGGGAGGAGAATGAAGCATGAATGCCGTCGAGTTCCACCAATTTACCAAACGAAACGGAGAATTTGTTCTGGGCCGTCTGGATTTCCAAATTTATAACGGTTATATTACCGGCTTGATCGGTCCTAACGGCTCCGGCAAAACGACGTTAATTCGCTCGATCATGAATCTGGTTCTGCCCGATAGCGGGGAGGTGCGCGTATTCGGCCAATCGTACCGCGACAAGGAAAGGGAAATTAAACGGCAAATCGGCTTCGTATACGATGAAGATTTCTTTTATAACCATTTAACCGTCCTGGAAATGAAAAAGATCGTCTCTTCGTTCTATCCGACTTGGAACGAGTCGGTATTTCAAAGGTATTTGCATGATTTTCAATTGCCCGGACGCCGAAAAATCCGCGATTTGTCCAAAGGGATGAAAACGAAATTCGCGTTAGCCGCCGCTTTGGCCCACGAGCCGGATCTGTTGATTATGGATGAGCCGACGTCCGGCCTGGACCCGGTCTTCCGCAGGGAGGTGCTGTCGATCCTAAGCGGGTACATCCAGGAGGGGCATAGGTCCGTGCTCTTCTCTACCCATATCAGTGCGGATTTGGAGAGGATCGCGGATTATATCGTTTATGTCCGCAACGGACAATTGAAGTTTAGCGGAAGCAAAGAGGAGCTGATCGATTCTTACCTGCTGGTAAAGGGGCCGTTAGAGTGTCTGCAGACGAATCGCTTTCGGGATAAAGTAATCGGTTTACAGCAAAACGCGTTGGGGTTCGAAGGATTAATCGCCAAAGAGGGATTATCCGAGGATGATATCGGAAGCCGGGTCACGGCGGAGAAACCGTCTCTGGACGATATCCTCGTCTTCACGCGGGAGGTGCGATAGATGATTCAGCTGCTCATGAAGGATATCCGCATTCAAAAGAGATTTATCGCGCTAGGCTTCGTTTTTGTCGGCTTCTTCTTCTTTATTCTCGGCGCGTTCGAAGGCATGCCGCTTTCCGTTCCTGCCGCGATATTCGGCCATTTTCTCATTGTGGTGGCGAGCAAGGCGGACGAGAAAAACAACAATGGCCGGATGCTCGCTTCCTTCCCGCTGCGGAGAACGGACATCGTAACGGCCAAATATGCGGGGATTGCCATGTTCATGGCGATTGCTTTTGCGCTTACCTCTCTATGGCGTTGGTTAGCCGGGATCTTCCTGCCCGCCCGGGAGCTGCCTTGGTTCAGCGCGCAATCGATCGTGGTCACGCTTCTCATTCTGCTCGTTTTTTACGCCATCTATTTTCCGGTTTTCTTCGCTGCAGGTTCGCGTCTCGTCCAGGTTCTCGACTTAATCGTCATTTTTGTCGTCGGGGGCGCCGCCCTGCTCGTTATTCGGCTCCTGGAATGGACGAATATCGGTGTCGGCTCGTTTATCCGCAGCCTGCCGGAGGCGGACGGCCTCCCGCTTTCGTTATGGATGCTCGGCGGCGGCCTCGTTCTATTGCTGCTGTCCTGGTGCCTCTCCGTTTACGTTTACCGCAGCAAAAATTTATAATCGGGAAAGGAGGCTCGTACGATGTGGGCTCGCATTTTCCATCGGCTTGGAAGGCGATTCGGCAAATTGACAGCGGGAGGAGCGCTTATCCTGCTTGCCGTCGCCGCCCTGTTAGCCGCAGGGATTTATCGTTTAATCTATTGAAGCAAGACGTATAAGCCGCATACGCCGACCAATAGGTCCAGGTATGCGGCTTTCTTTGTCATGCGTTTATTTGATCTATTGGCTTGCCGGGCGCCGCCGGCGTCTCCGCCCGGGCTTTGGCTTGCTCTCCGCGTTGGAACGGGCAGGCGCCGCGGACACTGCCGCCGTCTTCTCGGGCTCGGCTGCAAGCTGCAGCGGATAAGGATGATCCTTGATTTCCGGGATCTTCCTGCCGATCGACTTCTCGATGTCCTTCAGGTACGGAAGCTCCTCCTCCTCGCAGAAGGAGAGCGCGATGCCGCTCTGTCCCGCCCGGCCCGTGCGGCCGATCCGGTGCACGTACGTCTCCGGAAGGTTCGGCAGGTTGAAATTGATGACGTGGGACAGCTCGTCGATATCGATCCCTCTGGCCGCGATATCCGTCGCGACGAGCACCCGCGTCGCGCCGCTCTTGAAGTTGCCGAGCGCGCGCTGGCGGCTGTTCTGGGACTTGTCGCCATGAATGGCCTCCGCCGCGATGTCCGCCTTCTTCAAGCCTTTGGCGACGCGGTCGGCGCCGTGCTTGGTCCGGGTGAACACCAGCACCGAAGCGATGGACTTGTCCTGCAGCAGATGGTTCAACAGCTTCAGCTTATTTTCCTTCGCGACCTTGTAGACCGATTGCTCGATCTTGTCCGCGGTAGCCGTCGCCGGGACGAGATTGATCTTCACCGGGTTCACCAGCAGCGATTTCGCCATATCGGCGATTTCCGGCGGCATCGTCGCCGAGAACAGCAGCGTCTGCCTTCTGGCCGGCACGCTCGCGATAATCCTCTTCACGTCGCGGATGAAGCCCATATCCAGCATCCGGTCGGCTTCGTCCAGCACGAGAATTTGGACATGGCTCAATTCGATTTGCTTCTGGTTCAGGAAATCGTTAAGCCTGCCGGGCGTCGCGACCAGGATGTCGGTGCCTTGCTCGAGCGCCTTCTCCTGCCCCTTCTGGGAGACGCCCCCGATGATCGCGGAGCAGCGCAATCGCGTAAACTGCGCGTAGCCGCGGATATTGTCGTAAATCTGAAGCGCGAGCTCCCTCGTCGGCGTTAAAATCAATGCGCGGATGCTGCGGCCCGCTTTGGGCGGGACCTGCTGCTTGCTTAGCAGCTGGACGATCGGCAGCGAGAACGCGGCGGTCTTCCCCGTTCCCGTCTGCGCGCAGCCGAGCAAGTCCTTGCCGGCCAGTACGGCCGGAATGGCCTGCTCCTGGATCGGCGTCGGCTTCTCGTAATTTTCTTTGCTTAACGCTTTTAAAATGTCGGGCGATAGGTTCAATTTATCGAATGTCATCGGTTCTCCTTTTTGTTAACGGCGCTTTTAAGTCCTAACAAGTAATGATAGCACATTATCCCCAATTCCGGCTCTTTTTTTGCCTCGCCGGAAAAGTTTTACTTCTCCGTCCCAAAAGGTATACTGAAGTCATAACGGTTGAGGAGGGATAGTCCCTGTGAGCTACGAGCGCTATTTTCAGGAGAACAGAGAACGGCATTTGAAAGAACTGAAGCAATTTCTAACGATACCGAGCGTCTCGGCCTTGTCCGAGCATAAGCAGGATATGAAGGAAGCCGCCAAGTGGGTGGCGGGCAAGCTGGAGCAGGCCGGACTTGCGAAGGTGGAGATCATCCCGACGAACGGGCATCCGATCGTGTACGCGGAGCATACGCAGGCGCCGGGCAAGCCGACGGTGCTCGTCTACGGCCATTACGACGTGCAGCCGGTCGATCCGCTTCACCTGTGGGAGACGCCGCCGTTCGAGCCGGCGATTCGCGGCGGCAAGCTGTTCGCGCGCGGCGCGACGGACGATAAAGGGCAGCTGTTCCTGCACGTGAAGGCGATCGAAGCGATCCTCCGCCAAGAGGGCAAGCTGCCGGTGAACGTGAAGTTCTGCATCGAAGGCGAAGAGGAGATTTCCAGCCCGAACCTGCCCGCCTTCATGAAGACCCAGGCCGACAAGTTGGCGGCCGACGTCGTGCTCATCTCGGACACGTCGCTCCTCGCCAAAGGGAAGCCCGCGATCTCCACCGGCCTTCGCGGGCTGTGCTCGCTCGAGGCTACGATCGCTACCGCCAATACGGACCTGCATTCGGGCACGTTCGGCGGCGGCGTGCCGAACGCGCTGCACGCGATGGTCGAGCTGCTCTCCTCGCTGCACGACGACAAGGGCCGGGTCGCGGTGGACGGCTTCTACGAAGGCGTGCCGGAGCTGTCGCCGGACATGCGCGAGGAATTTCTCAAGCAGCGGCACAATGAGGAACAGCTGCGAGCCGATCTCGGCCTCGACGCGTTGTACGGCGAGGAAGGCTACTCCTTCGTCGAGCGGACCGGCGCCCGGCCGACGCTGGAGCTGAACGGCGTATGGGGCGGCTTTCAAGGCGAGGGGACGAAGACCGTCATTCCGAAGGAAGCGCATGCCAAAATCACGTGCCGCCTGGTCGGCGATCAGGACCCGGCGAAGACGCTGGAGCGGATTATCGCCCATCTGGAGGCGCATGTCCAGCCGGGCGCGAAGCTGACCGTCAAGCGGGGCGAGCAAGCCCGCGCGTTCAACATGGATCCGTCGCATCCGATGCTCCAGAAGGCGGCCGACGCCTACGAGCGGGTATACGGCACGCGCGCCCTGTTCACGAAGGACGGCGGCTCGATTCCGATCGTGGAGACGTTCTCCCGCATCCTGCAGGCTCCCGTCGTCATGATGGGCTTCGGCCTCCCGGACGAGAATCTGCACGCGCCGAACGAGCATTTCAACCTGGAGAACTTCGACAAAGGCTTGCTGACGATCGTGGACTATTTGAAGCAGCTGTAACAGCCGGAACAGAAGGAGCGTCCCAAACGTCATCGCCAGATGATGGAGGGACTCTCCTTTTTCTATTTATCGAAACAAGTTAGGCGCAAAGCCTGCGATTGTGGGGCGATTGTGCCATCGATGAGGTGGCCGGACGAAAAGAGGCTGTCTCATAAGGCCGTGTTACGACCTGAGAGACAGCCCTGTGTTGGTTTTGACGGCCAAGAGACGGCGATGCTAATTTCAAAAAATGAAACTAAATTGCTCTTAACTTCACGTATGTCCTATTTAGTTTCAAAATCTGAAATTAAACGGTTCCATACGCGATACAGCTTTCGCTATAAGCCGATTTAGTTGCAAAATTTGAAACTAATCGCCCACGAAGCCCTCTTCTTTCGCATTTTGTTTCAATTTTTGAAATTAAAAAAGTCAGCCTGAAGGTCGGGTGGCTCTCGCTCGCCTACCGTTTGCGAAGGGAAGGGGCAATCGACCAAATACGAAAAATGGCGGTTAAGGATGAAGCGAACCGTCCCTTACGCATGCAAACCTGCTTTTGCGACGGTCCAGTCCGCCTTACCGCGCGCCGGCGGGGGGCAGCAGGAATTCCTCCTCCCGCAGGCTGTAGCCGCGGATCTGTCCCTTCGGCGCGTCGTCGACGATATATTGGACGATGTAGATTTCGCCGTCGTCGAACTGCACCCAGCCGGAGTACCCGAGGTCGGCGACCGGGCTCCGGTCGTAATCGACCGGCATGATCCGCGTCCACTGCTCCTTGCGCTCCGTTGCCTTGGCCGATGCCTGATCCGTCAGGGCGACGAAGAAGTTCTGCGTCCAATAGCCGAGCCAGCCTTTGCCCCCTTGCATGAAACGATAGGCGATCATGACGCTCCCGCTCCGCAGCAGCCCCGCCACGGGGCGATGGCAGCCCGGCAGCGGCATCCGGTACACGCCGTTCCAGGTCTCTCCTTGATCGTAGGAGATCGCCTTGTAGCAATCCTGGCCGTCGCCGGAATTTTCCCGCAGGAAGGCGACCAGCGTGCCGTCGTCAAGAGGCAGAATGCTCCCTTCGCAAAGCTTCAGCCCTTCCTGCCGCGCCACGAGCACCGGCTCGGACCAGTCTTGGCCCTGATTATCCGAATAGCGGAGCCACTGCCCGTTCATGTGAGCGGACAACAGCCACCTGCCGGAAGGGAGCTCGCACAGCTTGTCGGGGACGATGCCCTCAAGCGGCGTCTCGATCGGCTCCGACCAGCGCTCGCCCTCCGCATCGCCGATCCATAGGTAATTGCGTCCGCCCCCCTCCTTCTCCTTCGTAATCTGATCGGCGACGATGACGAGCCTGCCGTCGCGAAGCCGCGTAATGCGCGCGCAATTCCAATAAGGCCGGCCGTTCGTGACCGCCGTAAGCGGCCGTTTGTTCCCCCAGCTTCTGCCGCGGTCCGCGCTCTCGATCATCATGAGCCGCGTGGCCGATCGATCCCCGTGATGCGTACATTGCGCGAACACGCAGATCAGCTTGCCGCTCCGCGTAAGCGCCAAGTCCGGCCATGCCTCGTACCAGTCGTCGTCGCGGCTTACCGCATATTTTTCGATCATCGTATAAACTCCCTTCCGAATTTAACCTTTGATTGAACCGACCATCATGCCCTTCACGAAATACTTCTGAATGAACGGATAGACGAATAGAATCGGCAGCGTGCTGACGACGACGACCGCCGACTTCAACGTCGCGGCCGGCGGCGGGTCACGGATCAGCTCCACCTGCGTCTCGTCCTGCAGAAGCCCGCTTAGCAAAATATTGCGCATCACGACCTGGATCGGCATTTTGCTCTGATCGTTAATGTAAATCGAAGCGCTGAACCAATCGTTCCAATGATGCACCGCGTAGAACAGGCCGATCGTGGCGAAGGCGGGCATCGACAGCGGCACGACGATTTTCCATAAAATAACCGGCGGGGACGCGCCGTCGATAATGGCCGACTCCTCCAGCTCCTCCGGCAGCGTCAGGAAGAAGTTGCGCATGATGAACAGGTTCCAGGCGCTGATGAGGCCGGGAAAGATCAGCACCCACAGCGTATCCTTCAGCCCGAGCTTGTCGATGAGCATATAGTTCGGGATAAGCCCGCCATGGAAGATCATCGTCAGAAAAATGATCAGCACGAGCCCGTTGCGGCCCGGAAGCGTTCTGCGCGCAAGGCCGTAAGCGAGCGTGGCGGTTAGCAGCAAATTAAGGCAGGTGCCGACCGTCACCCGGAATAGCGTGACCTTATACGCGTTATAAATGATCATGCCGCGATTCAGCAGCATGTCGTATGCGCCGAAATCGAGCTTCTCCGGGATGAGGATGAACGCTCCTCTCCGCATCGCCTCCTCCGCGCTGATGAAGGAGGTGGCGATGACGGCCAGAAAAGGAATGAGAAACATGAGCGACAATACGCACAGAAGAACGATATTGCCGACGTCGAAGACGCGCTCCGACGCGGCGGGCTTCATCGCGCTCATCGAAGACCCTCCTTTTACCAGATGCCGGTCTGGTTCATTTTTTTCGCGACGTAATTGGCTCCCAGAATGAGGATCATCGCCAGAATGTTCTTAAATACGCCGACCGCGGTCGCGAACGAATAGTTCAGCTTGTTCAGGCCTTCCCGGTATACGTACGTATCGATAATGTCCGCAACGGAATAGACCGAAGGCGAATAGAGCAGCAGCACCTTCTCGAACCCGGCGTTAAGCAAGCCGCCGATGGACAGGATGAGCAGGATCGCGATGACCGGCGTAATGCCAGGCAGCGTAATGTGCCACGCCTGGCGCAGCCGGCTCGCGCCGTCGATCTTCGCCGCTTCGTACAAGCCGGGGTCGATCCCCGTCATCGCGGCCAAGTACAGAATCGTCCCCCAGCCGACCGTCTGCCACACATGCGACAGGACGAGAATGCTCCGGAAGTACGCGGGATCGCCCAGGAAATGAACCGGCTCCCCGCCGAAGGCGACGACAATCGCATTAATCATGCCGCTATCGGTTGACAGCACCATCATGACCAGGCCCGCTACGACGACGGTAGAAATAAAGTGAGGCAGGTACGAAATCGTCTGGACGATTCGCTTAAAGCCGGTATGCTTGACCTCGTTCAGCAGCAGCGCGAGCAGGAGCGCGGCGGGAAAGCCGAACAGCAGCTTGTAGCCGCTGATCAACAGCGTATTTCGCATGACGTTCCAGAAGTAATACGAGTTCCAGAAGCGGATGAAATGCTTGAAGCCGACCCATTCGCTCGTGAAAATCGCGCTAACCCCCTCGAAGGGGGAAATATCCTTGAAGGCAATGATGACGCCGAACATCGGAATGTAATCGAAAATAATAAAGTACAGCATGCCGGGCAAAATCAAATAGTAATAAAAGCGGTGCAGCTTGATGGCGGACCACAGCTTCCGCCGTGCGGCGCCCGGTCCCGCCGCGGGCTTCGCGCCTGCCGTATTCGTCGTTGCCAAGGGCGCTCCTCCTTCCGGCCGCCGGAGAGCGGCCGCGCATAGCGAATCAACGCGGCCCGCCTTCCCTCCGGCACCTTGCCCGCCGTCTATTGCTTCTTCTCGTTATATTGCTTCGTATATTCGGCAATCCATTGATCCAGCCCCGCCCTGTACAGCTGATCGATGTAAGCATCGAAATCATTGAGCGGCCTGGCTCCCGTTACGAATTTGACCAGTTCCTCGCTTCGCAGCCGGTCGATATCCCCGAGCGTCGGAATGTTCTCCTGCAGCTGCACCTTGTCGTAAATAATGGTCGCATCGACGGGCATTTTCGCCGTATCCAGCTGCAACAGCTCCTTGTTCAAATAGTCGGCATGCATTTCTTTGATCGGATCCTTGAAGGCGTACGCCGTCTCGGTTGCGGTGCCCAGCGACAGCATATATTCCCCGGCGTAGGCGATTTCCGGATTCGTCAGCTCGACTTCGAATTTGCTGTCCCCGACGTAGCGCCAATTCGTGCCAAATGCGGCCGTGAGCGAATTCGTCGGGATATCCTTGTATTGATCGTTAATAAACTGAATAACCGCTGCGGCGTTCTTGGATTTCTTCGTAATGAGCTGTGCCGTCGTGGACCCCGGCGAAGCGGTCATCGGCTTGCCCTTCGGCCCTTGAATGCCGCGGATGATCTCATAATCGGCCTCCTCCGGCAAATTCGCTTTTATTTGCGGGAAAAGCAGCGTAATGCGGGAGTACCACATCGAGGACGTGCCGACGCGGTTCGTTTTCAGCAGCTCAAGCGGATCGAACTTGGCGAAGGACTCCTTGTAGAGGTAGCCCTTCTGGTACCAGTCGGCCATCTTGGCGACAAAATCCTTAAAGCCGGGAGCCAGCTCGGCAGGCTTCAGCATTTGGTCGGAAGAGTCGAACCAGTTGCTGTTGCCGTGCTCGGTATAGCCGCCAAGCAGCGCGTTCTTGATGCCGTTCAGGTCGGTCATCATCGGAATCGTATCGTCCTTGCCGTTGCCGTCCGGATCTCCTTCCTTAAACGCTTTCAGGACCGCTTCCAGCTCATCGAGCGTTTGCGGCATTTCGAGCTCGAGCTTCTTCAGCCAATCGGTGCGGATCCAGATCGGATAGTGGGTGGCCGGCATTCCCCGCGGGATGCCCCAGATGGTCCCCTCCTTATCCGTCATGTAATCCCATGCCTCCTGAGGCCATGCCTTCTTAATGTCCTGCCCGTATTCGTCCAGCAGGTCACCCAGCGGAATAATGGCGCCCTTCGGTGCGTAATCGTCCCAATTGCCATTGAAGGTATCCAGTTCGTCGCTGGAGCCAAGCAACAGGTTCAGCTTCTCCTTGGCGGCGTCGCCGCCCTGGGGCGGGATGATGGCGATCGGCTCAATGTTCAGTTTCTCCACGTAGTGCTGCTTCATCTTCTCGAGCTCCGCGGGCACGCTGCCCTCCGGCTTCGCGTTCAAGGCGCCCGTGTTCTGATAAATGTAAATCGGCGTCGCGCCCTTCTCCCCGCCTTCCCGATCCGCCGCGTTCCCGCCGCCTTCTCCCGAGCATGACGCCAGCAGGGCGGCGCCAAGCGCCGCGGTCAGCAGCAGGCTGACAAACCTTTGTTTCATAGCCGTTCCTCCCTTTTTTATTTGTGGCGGGCAAAGCTGCCTGCCTTGCCTGAACCGAAGCATAGCAGGGTCTGTAAGCGCTTTAAATCATAAAAATTCCACTTTCGTATGATTTCTTTTACTTATCATAATCGTCATACTTTCGTAGTGGCGGCTTCGTCTTCATCCGACCGCATTATAGCCCGGAGCGCTGGGGACGCAGCATCGCGCCGTGCAGCTTCCTGTACTCGCCGGGCGTAAGCCCGGTCTGCTCCTTGAACACCTTGATGAAATAGTACGAATGGCTGTAGCCGACAAGCCGCCCGACCTCGCCGATCTTCATGCCGCCGCCGAGCAGCAGCTCCTTGCTCCGCTCAAGCCTGACCGCCTTCAAATAGTCGACGAACGTGTCGCCGGTAATCTGCTTGAACAGGCGGCTAATGTAAGCCGGATTGAGCTTTAGCCGCTCCGCTACCGCGTTGAGCGACAAATCCAGGGCGTAGTCCCGCTCGATGATCTCGACCGCCCTGGCGATATGCTGGTTCCCCTTGGCGCTCAGCTCGCGCTCGATATAAGCGGAAGAAGCTTGAATGACGCGCTCGAACCAGCGGACAATGCGGCTCATGGAAGACTGGCCGAGCAGCTCGCGGTAAAGATCGGCTTCCTCCCCGAGCACGCTTCCCACGTCCGCGCCGAGCTGGGCGAACGCGCCGAGGATAGCCGTCAGCAGCTGCACGAAGGGAGGCTGGAGCTGGTTGTAATGCATGCGGCTCTTGTGCGCTTCGATCTCCGCGACGAATTCCCCGAACGCGCGGATCGCCTCCTCCCCTCGGCCCGTCTTCAGGCAGCCGAGGATCTGCTCTTCCTTCTCCTTCGGATAGCGGAAGCAGGCGGCGCCGTCGAGCCGGCTGTCCTCGATCGAGATGACGTCCCCGCTGCCGTACAGGACGCGATATTTCAACGCTTCGATCGCCTCCTCGTACGATTGCGGGAGATCCCGGGCGGACTCGCAAGTTCTGCCGACGCCGATGGTGAAGCGGCCGCCCAGCTCGCGGTTCGCTTCGTCGAGCAGCCGCTGCCCCAGCCTGAATACTTGCTGGCGGTCCATGCCGCCGCACGACAGGACGAGGGCGACGACGTCCTGCTCCGTCTCCACCAGGAACCGCTTCGCGCCAAGCAGCAGCGGGCTCCGGCCGATCGTATCCGTGACGCGCAGCTTCCGCAGCTCGCCGGTCATGCGCGCCTCCGTCCCGGTCTCCTGCCGGTCGGGCTCGTCCAGGGCGATGGCCATGACGACCAGATTCGTCCGATCCAGATCCACGTTCAAATCGTTCTGCCTGGCGGAAATTTCTTCCGCGGTCATCCGGTTCCGCCTCAGAAGTGCGGCCTTGAACTGCTCCCGCTGAATCGGCAGGCTCCGATCCAGCTTCTCCTTGTAGTAGTCCCGCTCATCGATCGCGGACTGCATGAACCGGCCGATGACGCCGAGCTCGTCCGTGCGCTCCAGCTTGCGGCGATCCGGGTTCCACCCCGCCATCGATTTGAGCCGCTGGATCGGCCTGTACAGACGCTTAGACGACAAATAGGCGAGCATGAGCGAGAGGAGGAACAGAAGCACGGCCGAGAGGGCGATCGTTCGCTTCATGGAGACCGTCCCCTTCGACAGCGCCTCCATATCCGAGACGTTCATGAACGTCCAGCCCAGCAGAGGCGATTCCGCGTAGCCGACCAGCTTCGGGCTGCCGTCGACGTTTTCCTCGAAATAGCCCGCTTCGCCGGCGGACCCGACAAAGGATGGAAGAACTTGCCGGATGCTTTGGTGCAGCCGAGCGGCGTTTTTGTGAAACAAGATATTCCCTTCCGCCGAAACGACATAAATGTCGTCCTGCCGGTTCAGCCTGCTGAATATTTTCGTATGCATCATTTCGGCATCCAGGTTAATAATGAAGGCGCTGTTCCCTCTGCCGGTCTTATAGAGGAGCGTCAGCACGTTTTTATCCGGGGAGCGGTACTGCCTGGCCATTCTCGTGTCGGTGAAAAAGATCGTCTCCGCTGCCTGCGGCAGCCTGTCGTACCAGCCCTTGTCGTAAAATTCGTCCCAGCCGAACTGGCGGTTCGAGCCGTCGTTGTCCGAGGTAAGGACCGATTGGTTGCGGTCGTCGTAGTAGTAGACGGAGTCGACGAAGGCGTTGGACAGCCGGAACGTGTGGAACGTCTCGATGGCGTTTTTTTTGGCCTCCAAATACGAATAAAGCGCCGGCAGATCCTCCTTCCGGAGCTCCCCTTGCAGGCTCTCGTAATAGCCGCCTCTCGGGAACCGCTCGAATTTCTGGAACGACCGGTTCAGCGCAAGCTGATTGGCGTTCTCCTTGATTCGGTTCAATACGATCTCGATCGCGTTAATGGTCTGGTTCAAATATTGCTGCTTGCTCGCCGCCGTCTCCTTCCGGAACGTATCGGATACTTTAAAATAAGCGACGATGTTGGAGACGAGACTCGGAACGACGGCGAGCAGCGCCATCGTCAATATCAGCTTCGCAAAAAAATTTCTCCGCATGATCCTGCCCCTTTCCGCCCGCTGAAATAGCAAGGAGGCTGATCGGGATCAGCCTCGACATGCTTGTTTATAAAGTCGATTCGTACAATTGGGCCGCTTGCTCGTCGCTCAGCGCATAGTCGAAAATTTGCACCTCGTCTATAAGGCCCGCCCACGGCCTTGAAGCGCCGGACTTCTCCTTGCCGATTCGAAGCGTATTGTCGCCGTTCACGTTGAACGGAATCGGGACCGTCGCGCTGCTGTACGGCTCGCCGTTCATATAGAGCTTCAGCAGATTGGCCTCCCGCTTGGCGACGATATGCGTCCACTGGCCCGCCGCGAACGCGCCGCTGCCGCCCGTCCCCTTCTCGGAGCCGCCGCCCGCCGTCATGAAATAGATGCCTCCGTCGCTCTGCGCCCGAAGCCACCACTGGCTTGCCCCGGCGACGGCATCGCCGTACCACAGCAGGAACATCTGGCTGCCGCCCACGGCGTCCGGCTTCGCCCAGAGCGATACCGAGAAGTCGCCCGTGCCGGCGCTTAGCCCCGTGCCGTCCGCAATCTCCGCATAGTCCTGATTGTCGAAGCGCAGCGCATTGCCCGACTTGCCTGCCGCGACCTCCGCGCCGAAGACCGTCAAATGATTGTCATTGCCGCTTGCATCCGGCGTCTGTCCGCCATCGACGGCTTCCATGTGTAAGTACGCGGCCGTCGCTCCCGGGTTTACGTCGAGCTTCTTGAACACGATCTCCGAACGGTTGTAATTGTAGGAGGTGTAGAACTTGCCCGGCTCGTATTCGATCATGGCCGGGTATTCATCCTTCGCGGTTCCTTTGTCGGCGAACAGCACCGGCTCCGACCACGGCTGTCCCTGCCGCTTCGTCTTGAAGTACAGCTTGCTTCGGGCGCTGTCGTCGTTGTACAGATAGACGTACTGATTATCCGCCGTCGTGGTAACGGGAGCTTTAGAATTAAAATTCGGAAGATAGGCCTCCTGCGCCGGCGCCGTCCATGTCAGCCCTCCGTCCGTGCTGGTGCTGCTGTAGGCGAAGCCGCCGCTCGAGGCGTTCGTCCGCATAACCATCCAGAGCGTATTCGGAAAATAGGACGCCGTTACGAAGCCTTCCTGCAGCCCGACGCCGGGATCGGGTATAAAGGCGTGCTCGTACCAATCCTTCAGGTTGGCCGATCGGAGCAAGCCTTGGCCTCCGCCGTGGTACGGAAGCAAATAGTTCGATCCGCTTTTGTAGATTTTGCCGCCCAGCACCGTCTTGACCGCCGTATCGTCATAGTTTCTCGTCATGTAATGGTTGACCCACGTATGTCCCTTATCCGTGCTTTTCTTCGCGACGAGCAGCTGCTGGCTGTCCGAGCTCGGCAGGCTGCTGTCCGTCTTGCCCATGAAGGCGTACAGCGTGCCGTTGTCGTTGTACAACGTGACATTGGCGTAGCTCCAGCTCGCGTCGTGCTGCGCCATAATGCCCGGCGCGCTCCAGGTCGCGCCGCCATCGCTCGAATAGGCGTACATGATGTCGCCCATGTCGCGGTGATCCGGGCTGTATTCGGCTCTCCAGGCAATGACGATGTTGTTCGCATCGTACGTGACGATGTCCGAGGTGTGCACGCTCGTATAACCGCCGCCTTTGACGTAGACGACCTTCGAGCCGGACGTGCCTGCCGCTTCCGCCCGCATGGCCGGAACCAGGAGCAGGACCGCCAGCAGCAGCATTACGGCCTTCGCCTTCGCTGAAGCTTTCATCCCTCATTCCCCCATTTCTTCTCGTGCCGATAGCGCCGAAGCGTGCCGCTCTGCACATAGTACGCCTCGATCGAAGCGCGCTCCTCCGCCGTGAACTGCTTGAGCGGCCTTCGCACGGCAGGTGTCGCGATTACGCCTTGCAAATACAGGATGTGCTTCTCGTAAGGGATCACGTCATACCCGATCATATGGGCGATGACCTCGTTCGCCTCCGCCTGCAGCGCCTGCAGCGACCGCTTGGCCGGACGCTCCTCCGAGGCGACGGCGTCGTACATTCGCGCGAACAGCCCGGGCATCATATTGAAGGTGCTTCCGATGGCGCCGTCCGCTCCCGCATACGCGCCGCCGAGGTAGACCTCGTCGTGGCCGTTGTAGATCAGGAACTTCTCGCCGCACTTGGCCCGGATCTGCTGCATTTCAAACAGGTTGAGCGACGTGAACTTGACGCCGATGCACTGCGGGTGACGGCTGAGCTGCTCGTAGAAATCCGTCGACAAGCTGACGCCGGTCGCGCCGGGATAATGGTAGACGATCATCGGCAGCGAGGTCGCCGCCATAATCGATTCGTAATGCTCCCGGATTTCCTTCGCCGACACCTTGTAATAGAACGGGACGACGGCGGATACGGCGTCCGCGCCCTGCGCCTCGGCATGCTCCGCCAGCCGGACTGATTCCCCGGTGCTTATGCAGCCGACATGGGCGATGATCGTGACGCGGCCCGCAGCCGCCCGGACGACCGCCTCCAATAACTCCATCCGTTCCTCGGCTGTCAGAAGAAAGCCTTCGCCGGTGCTGCCTCCCACGTAGAAGCCGCTTATGCCTTGCTTGATTTGATGCTCGACCAGCCGGGCCAGCGACTCGAAATCGATGTCTCCCCCCTCGCGCATCGGCGTCAGCAGCGCCGAAAAAATGCCGCGGAACCCGTTCCCGCTCTCCATCGCGTTGTTCATTCGACCATTCCCTCTCCTTTGCGAAACCGTTATGATAGTGGGATTATAGCCCGAAGCCGCGGATGGCGGTTCTCATAATTTTATAAAACCTTTCATTTCTTTGGAAGCGCTTCAATCGTATAATAAAGCTACGACGATCGGCGGGAGGCAAGGAGAACGGCATGTACCCCCAATACTTGTTCGAATTTCCGAATATCGATTCGGATTTCCCTTTTTATATGAAAAAAAAGAAATATACGTCCGTCTCCCCGCATCGGCACGATTTTATCGAGTTTTCGCTGGTGCTGGAAGGAAGGGGCAAGGAGCGGATCAACGGCGCGGAGCATGATCTGCGGCCCGGCACGCTGGTGCTGCTGCTCCCTTATCAGATCCATGAGTACCGTTCCTTGGCGGACGACCGGTTAACGATGTATATATGCAACTTCGACATGCAGCTGCTAGCGACGGGTCCCGAAGCGGCATGGGGGCTCGACGAGCTGCTGCTTGGCCGCGATCCCGATCAGCCCGCTTACGTTCGCTTGCCGGAGGAGGCGCTGGGTGAGACGGTTCGGCTGTGGGACGCGCTTTACGGGGAGTACGAATCGTCGCAGGCGTGGCGGCCGATCGTGCTCCGCTCCTTGCTGCTGCAGGCGCTGTCCCAATTCGTCCGGCACGGAAGCGCGGCGCAGGAACCAAATAAAAAAGGAAGGCCTGCGCCTTCCTCCAGAAATATATGGCCGGTCGTCCAGTACGTCTACGAGCACTTCCTGGACCCGTTATCGCTGCAGGAGTTATCCGAGAGGTTCCACGTCCATCCGACGCAGCTCAGCTCCCAGTTCGGGGAGCAATTCGGCCTGCATTTCGTCGATTTCCTGCACGAGCTTCGGATCCGGCATGCGTGCAGCCTGCTCCTCTCCTCGACCTTGCCGATCGCCCAAATCGCGTTTGAATCCGGCTTCTCCTCCTACCCGACCTTCTCCCGCGTCTTCCTTCGATTGAAGGGAGTGACCCCCCGGCAATACCGGGAGCGGCGGAACGGGGAGCGCTGACGATGATAGGTAAGTATTCAAAGCTAAATCTACGACTTGTCATGGTAGAAAATATGTTTGGCGGACACGGCTCCGCCGGCAAGCCGCAAAATGCCGAACGAATACATCGGCTGCCTCCTCTTATCCGTCGGCGACCCGGGATTAAAGACGAGCAGGCCGCCCGAACGCTTAAGCACCGGGATGTGGGAATGGCCATAAATCAGCACATGCAGACGATCGTTCTGGAACGCTTCGAGCGCGCGCGCTTCCGTATTGCTTCTCCTCCCCGGGCCATGTCCGTGAACGATGCCGATTTTTACGCCCTCGAGCTCGAATTGTCTCCGCCAGCCGAACTTGCGGACGATGTCCGCTCCGTCATTGTTGCCTGCGACGCCGTAGACCGGAGCGAACGCAGCCAGCGCCTCGTATACGGAAAGCTTCGTCCAATCGCCCGCATGAATGACGGCTTTTGCCGTTTTGAGCTCGCGCAGCAGCCGATCCGGCAGCTTCTTGTTCATTCTTGGCATATGCGTATCGGATACGACGACGATTTTCATCCCCACCGACCTCGATTCCTGTCTTCTTATTGTTCAATCGTATTTCCCATGTTCGGCAAATAGACCAACAGGACGGCGGTCGCTGCAACAACGAGAAAACCGACCGCCAATGTTTTCTGCCGGATGCGTATAACTAATTACATTAGTTTTGGCAAGCATGCATCGCCTCTGCTATCAGCACAGCTAACCGAGCGCAAAGCCTGCAATTGTGCAGCCTTTGCGCTACCGATGTGGCGGCCGTACGGAATGCCTGCGTATGTACAGGCTTTTCGGGACATGAGCCTCCTTTTGTGTTTACCAGCTGGAAAAAGATGCACATTCGCAGGCATTTGCTTCGCCGCACGTATAAAGCGACCGAAAGCCTGCACATTCGCAGGCTCCGGCAGGCTTCGGCATGCTCCGGCAGGCTTCGGCAGGCTTCGGCATGCTTCGGGAATCGGTCAACACCCCGTCTATAGGCGGCGATGGACCGCTGGCATTTGAGCAACCGGTGACCAAGCATCGATTCGTTCCTGCAGCGGCCGTTGCCGCAATCCGGCTGGTGCTGGTGGTCGGTCGAGCATCTTAACCCCGGATCAACGTGACCTTAAATACGCTTCCCGATTCGGAGCTCGTCTCCAGCTCAGCGGTCCCCTGGAACAAGGCAAGCAAATGGCGGACAATCGACAAGCCCAGACCAGCCCCGCCACTCCTGCGTGCCCGTGACGAGTCGATTCGATAAAACCGTTCAAAAATCAGCTCCCAAGACGCCCGGGGTATTCCCTTCCCCGTGTCCGAAACCCGTACCGCAACCCGTCCATCTTCTTGCGAGACCTGCAGCGTTACGTTCCCACCCGTCCGATTATACCGGATGGCGTTGTCCAGCAGATTTCGAAAGACCAGGAATAAGAAGCTTTCTTCCCCCTTGACCAAAGCCGCGCAGGGCTCCGTCAGATGAAGCGTCACCCCGTATTTGACGGCCACCGGTTCCATAAATGAAGTGACATCTGCAAGAATGTCGGCAAGCTCTACAACCTGGTGCTCACCATGCTCCCGATCGTACGTACCGTCCGCCAGCAGCAGCAAATCCTCCGTTAATGACTCCAGTCGCGTAAGCGTCCGCTCGGTTGTCGCCTTGTAATCCCGCCATTCGCTTGGATCAATGCCATCGCCGTCTCCGGCCACTTCAAGATTCGTACGCAGAATGGAAAGCGGCGTTCTTAATTCATGCGCGGCCGCGGAAACAAACCGGGCCTGTTGGTTAAAGGAGTGTTCCAGCCCATCCAGCATCGAATTAAATACGATCCCGAGCTTCTTCAATTCGTCATGCAGCAGGTCAATTTCGAGACGTTGGTGCAGGGTGGATGCCGTTATTCCGGCAGCTGTCTCACTCATCCGTTTCACTGGCTTCAGGATAATGACGGCGAGCCAGTGCGAGCTCAGAATCATGCCTATTAGAACGACAACCAAGCTTATGATACGCCCCTGCGACTCGGATACAATGCTGTAAACGGAGAAAAAAGACTCTATAGACACATATAGCGTAATCAATATCGCCAAAAAAAGAATAGAAAACAGCGTCACTCTTGCACGAAGCGAAAGCCGGTTCCACGGTCTCATGTCGTTTCCTCTTTCTTTGCAGCCGTGCTCAGAGCCCATTTATACCCATACCCTTGAACGGTCTGAATATACCTCTCCCCTGCCTCCGGATCATGGTGCGAGAGCTTTCTGCGCAAGGAATTGACGTGAACCCTGACCGTAGAGGAAAAGGGATCCGCATGGATGTCCCAAACATGCTCAAGAAGCCTTTCGGACGAAATGACCTCGCCGGGATGCAGCATCAGGTATTCGAGCAGACCGAATTCTTTTCTCGTTAATGAAACAAGAACATGCTCGAACCGGACTTCCTTCGTTTTCGAATCAAGGGTAAGCTGGCCGAACTGCAGGACGGGGCTTTTCACGGACGAACGCCGGCGAAGGAGCGCCCGGATGCGGGCAAGCAATTCATTGAACACGAACGGTTTGCGGAGATAGTCGTCCGCGCCCGAATCGAGCCCTTCTTCCGCCTCGTCCGGATGGCTGCGCGCGGTCAGCATGAGGATAAACACATCGTTATGGTGCGAGGACTGACGAATCCGATGACAAAGCGAAATGCCGTCCAGCTCCGGAAGATTGATGTCGAGGAGAATGACGTCATAATCATTGGTATCCGCGTGCTCCCACCCGGTCAGCCCGTCTACAGCGATGTCCACCGCATAACCTTCCCGCTTTAAGCCTTTGGCTAACGCGCGTGAAAGGTCCTCCTCATCTTCAACAATGAGGATTCGCATATCACCACTCCTTCCTTCAATGACAATAGAATAGCACACGCATTTTCGCGATGCGAGGAAAAGAAGGCCGTCATCCGGAGCTTCACTTAACAAGGATTTAACAGCCCGCCCTTTATAATCAAAACAAATCTTCCTTTGGCATGGAGGAAGTTTAACAGAATGGAAAAGAAGGAGGAGGTCTTTTGTTAATCGAGGTGGTATCGGCTGGGCCAGGGTGTTCCATTTGTCAAAAAGCGCTAAAGCTGGTGAAGCAAGCAGCGGCGGAATTTCCGCAAATCGAGATTCGGGAGCTGCATGTGGTCGATCAGTTTGAACGTCTCCAGGAACTGAACGTTTTCAGCGCCGGAGCGATTCTCATCAACGGGAAAGCGGAATTCAGCTCTTTGCCCGCACTGCCCAAGCTTCGTGAGCGTGTGCACGAATTGCTGCATCATGAAGATCTAATACGAAATAAAAGGAGAAACTAATGGAAGATTTATATCATTTTACGATCACGGGCGGAATTTCCGCCTCTACTTACATCCTTGTCTTCATCGTCGGCATCGTGAGCGCGGTATTGGCATGCTATTTGCCTGTGCTTGCCATGTTTGCGGGTTATGTCCAGAAAGGAGCGGCCGGCGATAAAAGAAAAGCCCTTGTGATCGCGATCAACTTTATCTTAGGTATGATTGTCACTTCGCTGTTGATCGGTTTGATCATCGCGCTGCTCGGCCAGCAGTTCCTGCCCTTTGTCGAGAAATACCATTTATTGACCTGGGTTCCGCCCGTCTTTGACCTATTGGCCGGGCTTCAGCTGCTTGGCGTCATTACATTCGCGATGCCCGCTTTCCAGAAGCCGATGAGCCGGCCGGACCTCCCGCCAAGCAACATGGCCGCTTTCAAGCTGGGGATTCCTTACGGACTGGTCATTTCACCCTGTGCAATCCCCATCTTTTTTGCGCTGATTAGCTATATCGCCCTTCAAGGAAGCCCGCTTCACGGAGCGCTGCTCATGACTACCTATACGCTTGGGAAAGGCGTGATACTCGCGCTTGTTGCCGTCTTCTCCATTTCCATTCTAAGCAAATTGTCCAAATGGAGCGGTCCTGTCAAAAAAGTCGCCGGCTACCTCTCCATCGCAATCGGTATCGTTTTTCTGGTTATTGGGTTTTTAAAATTATAGGTTGGCGGAGCATACATTCCGTTATAATGATGGAGGAATTCATTCATGTCATTAAAGCAAACGCTGGAAGAAATGAAACAACAGTTTGTCGCCCATTCGCCCGCGGAAGTGCTGGCCGAGATGTTCCGTTCGATCCGGGAGCAGCAGGAATCGGGCGTGCGGCATGGCCTGCAGGAAGGGCAGAAGGCGAAAGATTTTTCGCTGAATAATCCGATGGGCATCCCCGTTCACTTGTACGACGAACTAGCCAAAGGACCTGTCGTTCTCACCTTCTACCGCGGCGGCTGGTGCCCCTTCTGCAACGCGCAGCTCCGGGCGTATCAGAAATTGCTGCCGGAGATTCATGCGCTGGGCGCCAGGCTCATCGCCGTTAGCCCGCAAAGCCCGGACAATACGCTTTCCCATCAGGAGAAGGAAGAACTGCGATTCCAGGTGCTGAGCGATACGAACGGTCTGGTGGCCGCCTATTACAATATTTTGTACGACGTGCCGCCGTACCTTCAGGAGATCATGACGAACAAGTTCAAGCTGGATCTGGCCGAATACAACGCGACCGAGCGGTGGATCCTTCCCATCCCTTCCACCTTCATGATCGACGAATCCGGCATGATCCGTTCCGCGTACGTTAACCCGGATTTCATGAAGCGCCCCGATCCGGAGGATATCCTGGCTGAGTTAAGGAAGTTGTGAAAATAAGATGGATACATGAGTCTGCAACGGGGTGATATTTGGCTCGTCCAGAAGCCTGGAGCGATTTTGATTCGATCTGTAAAACAAGCGTTCCTGGCTGCCGACCTCCTGAGACAATATCCAATTGCAAATGGTCCACGGAGCCCGTGGACCAATGCTTCTTCTGATTATAGTCTAGCCGTCGAGCAGCGTCATCTGATCTTTCATATAACGCGTGCCGTGAACGACATTCTTGGGGCTGACCTGATCGATTCGTTCGAGGTCCTCCTTCATGAGAAGGATATCAGCCGCGGCCGCATTTTCCTCCAGATACTTGATACGCTTCGTACCCGGGATAGGCAGCGCCCCGTTGGCAATCGTCCAGGCAATGGCCAATTGGGATGGTGTACAGTTCTTCTCCATCGCGATCTCCTTAATCTTGTCGACAACCTCAATGTTCATCCGAAAGTTGTCTCCTTGGAACCGCGGCATCCATCTGCGAAGATCGTCGGCGGCCAGATCCTCGAAAGTGCGAAGCTCGCCGGAGATAAAGCCCCTGCTCAGTGGACTGTAGGCCACATGGGTAATCCCCAGCTCTCTTACGGTAGGGAGTATCTCCTCTTCGATGTCACGGCTCCAGAGCGAATACTCACTCTCTAGCACGGAGATCGGATACACGGCATGAGCGCGGCGAATGGTGGAAGCGGAAGCCTCGGACAGGCCGAGCGCCCGAACTTTGCCTGCCTTGACCAAGTCTGCCATCGCTCCGACCGTCTCCTCTATCGGGATTTGCGGATCGACGCGGTGTTGGTAGTATAGATCGATGTAATCCGTATTCAAACGGCGAAGGCTATCCTCCACTACTTTCTTAACGTAATCAGGATGGCCACTGATGCTCTCGTAATTTGGGGTGTACGAGAACTTGGTGGCGATAATGGCTTGCTCGCGGCGCCCTTGAAGAGCACGGCCGAGCAGCTTTTCGTTATGCCCGTTCCCGTACACGTCCGCGGTATCGAACATCGTGACGCCTATGTCCAAAGCGCGATGGATCGTTTGGATCGACTGTTCGTCGTTAGTCTCCCCGTAAATGCCTGGAGACATTCCCATAATTCCCAGTCCGATCGAAGAGACGAGGATATTGCTATTGCCCAAAATTCTTTGCTGCATTTGTTAATCCCTCATTCTATGTTTGTTGTCGCTCTGACTCCTCCATCTTGATTAACAACTGGCTCTCGGAAGGGATTCTCCCTTTCTCGATGTCTTCGTATATCGACAGTTTGTTATTGACGGCGTCGAGCGCTTCGGCCAATTCGTTCTGGCGGCGAAATAAATCTTCCTTGTACTGGTTCAAGATCGCTTTGCGCTGTGGAATCGTCGAATCACCATCGAGCGCAAGATCCACCATCTCCTTCAGCAACGACAGCTTCATCCCTGTCGCCCGGAAACATGTCATCAGCCGGATCCAATCCAGGTGATCTTGTTCGAACAGTCGATTCCCGTTCTTATCTCTCTTAATGTAAGGGAGCAATCCCTCCTTCTCGTAAAAACGAATCGTATGAGCCGGGCAACCAAGCCGCTCTGAAGCTTCTTTGATCGTGAATGCCATTGGCCGGATCGCTCCTTATCGGTTATTTTCAGACGGAATCGGCTGGTTCTTCCTCATCCTAAACCTTAAAGTACACTTTAAGGCAAGCGATATTTTGGGAGACAGCTGTTAACGTCTGAACTACTGGTTATCGTTATAATGCCCATCATTGACCCTATTTAGGGGGGGTGCTGTGAAAACTGGAGCTATAATAGAGGCACCTTCGGCGTTAAAATACGCATAATGTTCGTTTCAATATCGTTTATTTTCGAATCCTTCTTGCTTACTCAATGGACACTTCGTGCATCTGAGTGTTCTACCAGACAAAAGTCGGCACTAAAATGGAGCAGTTGCGCTGACAAACTGCCCCGAGATGCGTTGAACTAGCGTTTCCGTAAGCGTAACAACGAATCCGCCTAAATAACATGCTATTCGAGCAGTTTTTTGAAATAGATTAGCCCAGGGCACCGGAAATCGACCATGGGCAATCATCTATGCCCCAACTGTGAGTATATATTAGTAGAAGTACGATAACGGATTCGGAGGGATCGGCGTGGGAAGCTTTATAACGGTGGAACCTGGCATTAACATATTCGTGGAGGATATTAATCCGGCGGGCAGGAAAACGATCTTTTTCATTCATGGCTGGCCGCTTAACCACAATCAGTTCGAATATCAGTATGATGTGCTTCCGGCAATGGGCTACCGCTGCGTCAGCATCGACTGGCGGGGCTACGGCAACTCGGATAAGCCGTTCACGGGCTATGGCTTTGACCGTTTGGCGGACGATATACGTATCGTCGCGGGCGCACTGCAACTGAAGGACTTTACACTGGCAGGGCACTCGACCGGCGGGGCGATTGCGATCCGGTACATGGCGCGGCACCAAGGCTATGGCGTAAACAAACTCGTGTTGATCGATGCGGCGGCGCCGTCCAGCGTGGACAAACAGACAGCGAACGAGTTTATTGCCGCCACCTTGAACGACCGCCCCAACATGCTGCAGAGCGTGACTAACTTGTTCTTCTTCCAGCTTATCACAGGACCGTTCGCCAATTGGTTTATGCAGATGAGCCTGCAGGCAGCCGGCTATGCCACTTCGGCGATCATGGTCACGCTGCAAGACGAAAACGTGTATTCGGATCTTCAGAAAATCGCCGTACCTACACTGATTGTTCACGGCATACACGACAAAATCGTCCCTTTCACCAAAGGACAGGAAACGCACATACTGATCAAGGGCTCGCAGTTCGTCCCATTCCAATACAGCGGCCATGGCCCGTTCTGGGAAGAACGCGAGCGGTTTAACCAGCTATGATGCAATTCGTTGGTTGATACGGGTGTATAAAGGCTGTCGTTCCAGAGGGAATGGCCGCCTTTTGTACGTTAAAATTATATTATCGTGCGGAATCCGATTTCCTGCAAAGGCAATATTAAAGTAATCTGCCCGTTAGCGGAGTTGGAAAGTTTTTCATAATTCTAGTCCAAGAATGCTCGCCATAATTGCATGATGAGCATTCTTGGTTTAGGAGAGGAGTTAAACAGACGCCTGCTTGCAGAATGAATTAATCGATTCTAAAACGCCAGCTTTGATCTGGACGATGGATTGTGTCTACCTTCACTCTTTTAAGCAGCCAATTACCGCTAATAAAAGGAGTCCCTTCAGCAATAAATTCTGAATCTTCATTTAACGTAATCGTGTTCTCCTCCATGTAAGAACCGCTAAAACTTAATTTATAACTCTTATTATTATCATCAATCAGTTGCCATTCATCATTTATAAATGGGTTGACGAACTGTCCTCCAATTTGAATAATTGTTTTGTTAGCTTCTTGTTTGACTCCGCCCAATTTTATTATGTCTCCATTTGATTCAAAGGTTTTGATGTTTTTTTGCAAGTCGCTTGGATTGAATTTCATCATATCCTTGCTTTGTTCGGTTTTACGAAGACCATCTAATACAAAATATAAGCTTTCTTCGCGCTGTAATGATCGGAATAGATAGGTCCATTGATACTTTCGACTAGTCTGGTTATAAGTTACCGTCTTTGAAAACAAACTACTTGGATACCCTACTTCCATCGTCGTAACCTTCTCGACTATTTTTCCGTTTATGTCTTCTATGTGAAAGTATAATTCATGCTCTGGCTTAGTAGCGTTGCTATTACTTCCATCTCCAAGTTCCGAAGTATTAATCTCCAGCCTTACACCTGCAGGGGAATATACCATCCTCATTACTTCAAGAGCGATGCCTTTAAACGTGTAGGTTTTATTCAAGTTATTAACCTCTACGTTTTTAGAAACAGCTTTCAAATTAACCGGTATTTTAAAACTCCAATCGCCATCGATCACTTCACCTTTATCCGTAGTTAACCGGTTGATGACTCCCCTAATGTAGACTTGATCGTGCTCTAGTTCATTTTTCATAATAGATTGCATGTAATAAAAATCAGGTGCGTAGCCGATATCGGAGAACTCCGCAAGAACCTCTTCATTTTCGCCCACTACCTCAATATGGTTAGAACCATTTAGATTAAGGATGTTATCAAAATGTTCGCCATCTTTTCCTATTATCTGGACTGCTGCAGCTACGCGAGCCGGGTCCGCAATGATATCAGAGACCTTTAAAGTAAATCCTCTATCTTCTATAGCGATATCCGCATGAAACACGTTTCCTACTTCATAAGCGGTCAGAAGCCCTTGATCCATCACATCAGAATCCATAAATAAAGACTGGACATATTTAGCCATGACTGGCGAAGAACATGCAATCAATAAGAATGCAACAATTGAAGCTGCAATATAATATTTTTTTCTTGGTCGAGATGGTTTTAAACCGTATTCTCCCTTTTGATTTTTCTCAATCTTCGAAATTTCACTCATTATTTTGTAATTTGCTTGATCAGGCAATTCACTTGAATAAAGTAGGTCGTTAAAATAGTCCAACTCGCGCCTTGTTTTGTTCAATAGATCTTTACATTCATTGCAATGTAAGATATGAGCCTCTATCTCATCGTTTTGACTGTTAGCTAAGTACATGCAAGCCTCGATTTCAGTAAAGCATTTCAAATTCGATCACCTCGCTGTTCGTCAACAGTTTTCTAACCTTCTTTTTTGCTCGATGTAAATGCACACTCACTTTATTCACGCTATAATTCATAATCTCAGCAATTTCCTCATAACTTAGCTCATTAGTAAAACGTAACAGGAGAATCACTCTATAGTTAAATGGAATTCTCAACAAAATCCTTTGCAATTCTTGTTTTTGTTCCTTTTGAAGAAGGATGCTTTCTGGCGTTGATGAGTTATCGAATGTAGATAAACGCTCTAATTTACTTCTACGACCTCGAAATAAAGAAGATTTCCAATAATAATCTTTGGCTGTGTTGGAAGCAATCTTGAAAATCCACGCAGCTAAATTTTTATTTGCGTCTTGTTGATCCAAGAAACGATATATCTTCAAAAAAGTGTCCTGAGTCAGATCTTGCGCATCTTCTGCGTTAATGCCAGAATGTATAAAAAAACTGTATATCTTATCTTTGTAATTCTTAAAAATATAATCGAAGGATTGTTGCCGTTGTAAATTTACATGATCTATTTCAATCTGACTCCCCTCCGTTCTAGATTGATATGAGTTCATCATACTAAAA
The DNA here is from genome assembly GCF_014705655.1 of Paenibacillus arenilitoris. GTDB lineage: Bacteria > Bacillota > Bacilli > Paenibacillales > Paenibacillaceae > Pristimantibacillus > Pristimantibacillus arenilitoris. The sequence continues at coordinate 68,985 of NZ_JACXIY010000037.1, forward strand.
CATCTCGACTGTTGGCCAAAGTCAATTATGCTTTGTTAAATAATGCTCTCTACATATAGAGACGTCCTTAAACACAGATTTCTTACACTTATCAAAATAAATGCCAACTTTATTTTTCATGCCAACAGGTTTCCAATTAGATAATCAATCGGTTTAGTGGCTTCGTCCGTATGTTACAGGACGAGGCCACTTAATAAAGTAAAATCTTATTTAGGAGTTGAATAGATGACCATTACTCTTAGAGATTGCCAATCAAGCGATGTATTTATCACTTTCTCCTTTCTTTCACATAAAAGCTGGCAAGGAAGGAGCTGCGAAAAAAAAACCCGCTCGATTGAGCGGGATTAGAAAATGTGCTTTACGCGTTTACTGGTTCAGGCCGCTTTAGTTGGAGCGGAGGAGGGATCAGCCAACCTTTGTCTTTGTTCATCTCCAGAATACGAACTGCCAAAGCTGTCTTCGTGAGATGATATTTTGCATATAACGCTGCGATATCTTCTCTTATACATTGAGACATAGCTTGGCTAGCAGCAACGATTCCTGTAGCTGTGTCGGCTGCGATAGCCGCTGCAATTTCAGGGTCAGTGAATCTTGCACCAGCCGGAATATCTTCTAGCTTTACTTGAGGTCTATCTGCTGGTTTAGGTGAAGGTGCAATTCCGTTTTCTGCAAGAAGAATATCAAGCTCCTTGATTTCAAGCTTAGCCTGGTCGACAAGCGCATCCAAGATTTTCTTAAATCGGATGCAGACGGAATAAGATGTCTCTTCTTATCGTTAATTCGGGCGACAAAAAGCTGACGAGCAGCAGCGCCGCAAGAAGAGCCGCCAACAGAATCGCTATCGTCCGCCGCTTCGATCTTTGTTTCGCCATTACGGCTTCCACTAGTCCATTCCCCTCGCTCCCGACGTGTAATAGGCATATATTTCCTATTATACATCAAGCTTGTCCGTGATGGACACCGTGGTCCTCAGCTTATTCCCGCTCGAAGCGGAACCAGTCGAAGTCGAAGGTGCTCCCCGGCAGGAAGATGAACGTCACCTTCTGCAGCCCCATTACCCGCTCCAGCGCAAACGTCCGCTCTTCGTAGCCGCCCGTATGCTCGAATTCCACCAGCTGGTTGCTTTCCCCGTCCTCGCCGGCGAACCGGATATGGATCGTGTTCTTATCGATCGGCGATCTGCCGCTTACGACCAGCTTCGAGGTGCCTTCGCCGGCAAAATCCATATGCTCGAACTCGAGGGAAACGTTGTTGCCGATGCCTTCCACGCGATCGCCCGCGACGGTAAAGGCGTCTCCGTAAATCCGGTCGCACGAAGCCGCCGCATTACGCTCGAACGCCCGGCTCTGCCTTTCAAAAGAAAAGCCTTTGATGTGTACCTTCTGCCGAAGCACGAAGCACAGCGACGTAATGCCGCGAAGCCGCTTGTTCAGGCGATACGTCTCCTCCTGATAGACGTTCCACCTGGACGGCTTCTGATAGATCACGTCGGCCACCAAGCTGCTCCCTTCTTCGCCGGGCATTCCTTCCCAGATTTGCAACGCGTATTCTTCGCTGGACAGGGCAAAGATCGGTATCGTAATCGTGTCGGAGCCGTACGGCCCGAAGTCGATATCGCGGAAGCCGACCTGCGTCTCGCCGTCCCGGCTCGTCGCCACGCCTCGCTCGTTGCCGTTGCTGACGTCGCCCTTGCAGTAATCGTACAGTCCCCCCGAAATAAAGCCGTACGGATCCTTGTAGGCGACCCCGAGACCGGTTGCCGTAAACTCCAGCTGCGAGATGAGCTTCGTCTTGTCCGTGCCGTTCCGGCTCGTGCAGCGAAGGCGGAACGCTCCGTCCCCGACGGCCGTGATTTTCGCCTCAAGCCCGATCGCTTCGACCTTCGCGATATTCGAATCGATGCCTTCGTCCGTCACGGCGCGCCACTCGACGTCCCGGTACGAGACATTCTCCGGCCACAATACGGCCCGAACGGTGATTTCCTTCACGGATTCGTCGAAAATTTGCCCCGCCTCGCTGATAAGCTCGATCTTGCGAAGCGGAATTTCATCCGCGCTCCCCGTCACGCAAGGCAGCTCCCGATTGCTCGTATTCGCCGATAATCCTTCCGGTACGCCGCCCTTCGCGGGATGCGCTTCGAACGTCATCGACGCGTCAGCCATACCCTCGGACAATACCGTAATTTCGATTGCACCAGGCGTAAGCGTCGCGCCGATGACCGCCATCAGCTTGCCGCTGAACAATCTCCGGCTCGTTCCCTTATACGGGTCGTAATCGGTGCTGTCGCCGTTATCCAGCCCAAGCAGCCGTCCGGCCCCCGTCACCTCGACGCGCACGCGGTTGTTCGCGTTGTCGACGGGATGACCGTCCGCGTCCAGCATTCCGATCTCTACGAAAATAAGGTCGGTACCGTCGGCCGCAAGCGTCTCCTTGTCCGCTTGAAGTCGAATGTGCCGCGCGTCCCCGAACGAATGGCGAACGTCGGTCGCAATGAGGCGGCCCGCCTCGTCGTAGGCGATGGCCTTGAGCTCCCCCTTCGCGTAAGGCAGCTTCCACCAGCCGACGAGCTGCGTGCCGCGCTCGTGATCGATGTCGTGCGTGCCGACCGTCGTCCCGTTGAACTGCAGCTCGATCCTTGGCGCGTTCGAGCATACGCGGACGTCGATCGTTTGTCCGTCATTGAAATCCCAATATGGGAAAATGTGCACCATCGGCTTCGTCCGGTAATCGGTCCAGGCGGCCTGGTAGACGTAATACGAATCCTTCTTGAACGTCGCCGTATCGATTTGGCCGAAGTAGGAATTTTTCGTATGGTACGGCGTCGGTTCGCCGATATAGTCGAAGCCGGTCCATAGAAATTGGCCCAGGGAGAACGGCGTATCCCGCTCGGCCAGGATGCACGCTTCCGCCGACTTGGCGCCCCAGCTCGTCGAGCTGTTCCCGAGGGCGGAGCACTGCTCGTCGTCGTCGGCGAGAATCGATTTCTCGAACGGGAAGCGGTAAATGCCCCGGCTCTGGACGACCGAAGCGGTCTCGCTGCCGTAAATGATCCAGTCCGGATGCTCCTCGTGATGCTTCCGGTAGTACTTCTCCGCGTAATTGTAGCCGGCCACCTTCACGATATCGGCGCATTTCTGCGCGTTCTCCCACGGCATGTAGTTCGACCCGATCGTCACCCGCGCGTTCCGCTTCGGATCGAATTCCAGCACGTAATCGAGCAGCATGCGGGTCACTTCCTGCCCCCGCTCGTCCGCATGGGTATCGTAAATCTCGTTGCCGATGCTCCACATGATCAGGCTCGGGTGATTCCGGTCCCGCAGCACCCAGCTCTTCACGTCGCGATACGCCCATTCCTTGAAAAATCTCGCGTAATCGTATGTCGTCTTCGGCCGCTCCCACATGTCGAACGCCTCCGACACGACGAGCAGTCCCATCTCGTCCGCCAAGTCCATCAGCTCCGGAGCCGGCATATTATGCGCCGTGCGGATGGCGTTGACGCCCATGTCCTTCAAAATCTCGAATCTTCTCCGCAGCGCCGCGACGTTGAAAGCCGCCCCCAGCGCGCCGAGGTCGTGATGCTCGCAGACGCCGTTCAGCTTCAGCTTCTTCCCGTTCATCCGAAGCCCTTGTTCCGGGTCAAGCGCGATGCTCCGGAAGCCGAGCGGCGTCGCGACCGTCTCCAGAACCTCGTCCTGTCTTCCTTCGTCCGCACCGCCGGCCTCCCGCTGCATCCTCGTCACGATCCGGTACAAATTCGGCTCGTCCGTGCTCCACGGCAAGGGCTGCTCGACGGTTAACGTCTGGCGGCTTGTCGCGGTGCCGCCCCCGTCCGCGGCGGTTACCCGCTCCGAAGCGGAAGCGACCTCCAGCTCCCCGTAGCGGATGCTGTGCGAGATCCGCACGTCCTCGAAGATCCGCGCGTCCGTATCGATCTCCACCAGCCAGCGGTCGCCCTGCCGCTTCGTGGAGACATAGACGCCGCCCTCCGCGATATGATTGGCGTCCCGCTCCTTCAGCCACACGTTCCGATAAATGCCCGCGCCCGAATACCAGCGGCTGTTCGGGCTCTGGTGCACGACCTTCACGACGATCTCATTCTCGCCGCTGACGACCGCGTCCGTGATGTCATGCTCGAAGGAGGAGTAGCCGTATTTCCATTCGCCGACAAGCCGGCCATTGACGTAGACGGACGAGTCCATGTATACGCCGTCGAAGCGGAGCAGCAGCTGCCGGCCCGGCCGCGAATGGGTATACGTTTTGCGGTACCAGCCGATGGAATTCTCGTACAGCGCCTGCGTATTATAGATCAGCCAGTCATGCGGAAGATCGACCGGCTCGAAGCGCAGCCCGGCATGATCGGCGGCGTCCAGCCCGCTCTTGGCGAATTCCCATCCATCGTTAAATAGAACCTTCGTATTCATCAAATCGCACCGCTCGCTTTCGCACGTATTGGGATGCCGCGCATTAGCGGCTTCCGCTTCAATAGATCAGACGGCCTTGCCCGTCCGCAATGCCGGACTTCCGGCAGAAATACGTATTGATCACGTCGCGCCACTCCTTGGCGTGGTCGCGCTGCTCGGCTAGCCGGGAGGCGACGAGCTCGAAATCCTCTTCGTTGATTTTGCCTCGAAGCGACAGCCATTCGTCCAGCAGCGCCGCAGCGGCCTCCGCGCCTTCGAAATGCGTGTCGTAAATATGCTGGATGACCGTCTTGCCGCTGCGCAGCACATGGGTGTACGGCACGTGATGGAAGAACAGCAGCAGCTCGTCGGGACAGCTCTCCGGCGAATCGTACGTCTCGCGCCAAGGCGAATGGTACTGCGCGGCGTAGCCGGTCCCCGTTCCGATTGTGCGATCGACCCCGATCCCGCGGCAATCCGCGAAATGGTACGTCCCCCACTTCGAATATTCGTACCCGTCCACGTTCGGGCCGTAATGATGGTTCGGACTCACCATCCAGCCGACGCCGAGCGGCGCGGTATAGCTCTCGTAGATGCCCCACGAGTTCATGAGGATGCCGAGGACGGCGTCTTCGACCGCCGGGTCGCAGCTGTGGCTGAGCCGAATCCATTCCGAGGCGATCCCTTCGGCGGTGAGCGAAGGATTCCAGATCAGGCGCCCATAGCCGTACAGGTTCGCTTGCGCCAGCGGATGCCCGGTCCAGCAGGCGTCGTCCCCGATGTTCGACACGGCTGCGATGCCGCCGTACGGACGATTCCACGCGCCGCCGTTCGCAATCTTGGCAACGGTCGTTCCTTCGCCCGCGGCATGCGTATCGAAGTCGAGCACTTCCTTCCATTGCGGCACGAGATAGCACACATGCTTCTGCTGCCCCGTATATTCCTGCGTAATTTGCAGCTCCAGCACCTGGTTCGTCTCGCGCAGTCCCCCGAACAGCGGCGACACCGGCTCGCGCACCTGGAAGTCCATCGGTCCGTTCTTGATTTGCAGAATGACGTTGTCCGCGAACTGTCCGTCGAGCGGCGTAAAATGGTCGTAAGCCGCCCTCGCCCGATCCGTCGAACGGTCGCGCCAATCCTGCAGGCAGTTGTAGACGAAGCAGCGCCAGATGACGAGCCCGCCGTGCGGCGCCAGCGCTTCGGCCAGCATATTCGCGCCGTCCGCGTGATTCCGGCCGTACGTGAACGGGCCGGGACGAAATTCGGAGTCGGCCTTCACAAGGAAGCCGCCGAAGTCCGGGATCGCCCGGTACAGGTCGGACGCCCGCTCGGCCCACCAGCCTCTGACTGCCGGGTCCAAAGGATCCGCCGTAGACAGGCCGCCGATGGCGATCGGGCTCGCGAAGTTAATGCTCAGGAACAACCCGATGCCGTAAGCCCGGAGGATATCCGCTACTTTCACGAGCGTCTCTTCGTACGCCGTCGTAATCAATTTCGTCTCTTCCCGGTGCACGTTGACGTTATTGATCGAGATCGCGTTGATCCCGACGGACGACAGCAGCCGGGCGTACTCCCGGACGCGGGTCAAATCCTCTACGAACCTGCCGTCCCGGTAGAAAATCGACTTGCCCGCGTAGCCGCGCTCGATCGAGCCGTCCATGTTGTCCCACTGATTGATCATTCTGAGGCCGTTGGCCGGCGTCTCGACGATATGCAGCCCGCCGAGCGGCTCTCTCTGCTGCATCAGCCGGATCAAATGAAACGTGCCGTACAAGGCGCCGCGGTCCGACTTGCCCGCGATCAGGATGCGGCCCGACTCCCCCGCCGAGCCTCTCATCGACCGGATCACGTACCCTTCGTCGCCGATCGCGTCCGCTTCGCCGCCGATCGCGCCGTCGATTGCGGCATCCCCGCCGCCCAATACCCCGATGATCACGCCCGAAGCCTCAAGATCCCGAGCCGCAACGAGCTCCGGCGAGTACCCGGTCATCGCCCGCATCGCTTCCTTCAATTCCGTCGCCGCGGTTCGCAGCACCTTGGTTTCCCCCGCGATCGCAACGGCCGCGCAGGCGTTCCGATATTCCTCCCGCAGTGCCTCGCTCTCGACCGTTTCATAACGAAGCCACGCTTCGCTTCCGATCCTTGCCCTCATCTCCGTCACCTAAGCTGCCTCCATTCAAGCGTAATGTCTACTATTTCTAGAAAAGGCCGGGTGCATCCTCCTTGAGAAGACCGCACCCAGCCTCTTTTTCAACCCTTAATAGCCCAGCAAGCTCTTGGTCTTCCCGAAAATCTCGTTGGCCATGTCCGTATACCGCGTGCTGCCGTTCGCTTCGACCTGCGCCTTATACTCGTCCCACTTGTCGAAGCTTTCCTGACCGGTGATGAACTTCAGCGTCATCGTCTTCACGTAATCCATGAGCGGCGTCGAGATGAGGTTCATCTGCTCGCTCTCCTCCGGCGTGCCCATGATCGGCGGCGCCAGCTTGCGCGGCTCCCGCGTCGATTGGACGCGGTTCACGAAGTCCTTCTCGCCTTCGGTCATTTTGGACATTCTGAGCTCCGCGGAGCCCCCGTACGCGAACACTCCGCCGGCGAAGCCGAAATCGACGTTCAGCTGCTTCGATGCGCCTTCATTGATCCCGTTGTAATAGATGTCCGACTTGAGGACGATGCTGCCTTCCGCGTCCTTGTCGTACGTCTCGCCTTCCACGCCCCACAAGCTGAGCGTTTGGCCCTCATTGGAATACCAGAGCCAGTCGACGAAACGAAGCATCTTGATAAAGCCTTCCTCGCCCAAATCGTCAAGCGCGTTCTGGCTGATCATGATGCCGTTCTCGAGACGGGAAGTCTCGACCCGAAGCTTTCCTTTCGGTCCGCCGGGCTGCGTAATCATATACAATTCGGCATTCGGATCTTGCATTTTACTCTTGAAATCCGCAAGTACTTGATAAATACCGCTGATGACGAAGGTATCGCCTTTGAAGAATTTGGCTCGCGCCGCATCGTCTTCCTGCGTGAACGATTCCGGATCCATAATGCCGTCGGTGATCAGCTTGTTGAAATAACCGAGGTAGTTTTTGAAATCATCCGACGCATCGGCGAAGGTGAACTGCTGCTTCTCATGGTCGAACACCAGACCGTTGGACAGTCCCCATCCGCCGGTAACGCCGTATTGAACGGCCGTAATATTGAGCGCCGAATCGCCCTTGAACTGATCGGAGAACACGTATTGCGCGCCCGTATGCTCCTTGACCTTCTTCATCGCTTCAGCGAATTCCTCGTACGTCCAGTTCCCTTGCTGGCCCTCGACGTCCACGCCCGCCGCCTCGAACACGTCCTTGCGGATGATATAGGAATAACCGCCGCCGGCAATCTCCCACATGCCCGGAAGGACATAATATTTGCCGTCGTTCTTCATCTTGGCCTTCAGATCCTCTTCCATGCCCCAATCCTTGACGGCCTTCATGTAGTTCGGCATGTACTGCACCCAATCGCTGACCGGCACGATTTGGCCGGATGCCACGAATGCGGATTCGTCGTACGTTTTCGGAATGATATAAGGCGCGTCGCCGCTGTTCACGAGCAGCGACTTCTGATTCTCGTATTCCGTCCTGGCCGTGATGGACAGGTCGAACTCCACGTTCGTCTTCTCTTTAATGGCGCTCCACAGTCTCCAGTCCTCTTTCGTCGGATAATTCTCGTGGTCGCTGTACATCATAGAGTAAGTGACCGGCTCGTTCGAATGGAAGGTCTGATCCTCCCCGAACGTATAATCCTCCGCCTTCGCATCGCCCGCGCCTGCATTGCCCGCTGCGGGCGATTCGCTATTGGAAGCGCCTCCGTTATTATTCGAGCTGCACGCTGCAACCACCGCGATCATCAATGCCAGCATGATCGTCAATGCCGCTTTACCGATTTTGTACATACCGCTGCCTCCCTTTTTTTGGTTCCTGCGATTATATATAACGGAGAAGGCCGAAGCCCTTCCGGTTATACCGATTCCGCCTGCTATCCCTTGACCGCCCCGACCATCATGCCCTGCACGAAATACTTCTGCACGAACGGATAGAGGCAAATAATAGGCAGCGACGTGAGCACCATCGCCGTCGATTTGACGCTTGCGGCGATCTGGCTCGCCTGCTCGGACGAAGCGCCGATTTCGGTCGGACTGACCGCGTTGTCGATAATTTGCTTCAAATACAAGGCGACCGGCCACTTCTCCTTCGTCTGCAAGTAGAGCGAGGGCCCGAACCAGTTGTTCCACATGCCGACCATGACGAACAGCATGATCGTCACCAGAATCGGCTTCGACAGCGGCAGGATGATTCTCGTGAAGATCCCGAATACGCCCAGGCCGTCGACCCGTCCCGCTTCCTCCAATTCGTTCGGAATGCCGGCGAAGAACGTCTTCATCAGGACGACGTTGAAGGCGCTGATCGCCCCCGGAATGACGATCGCCCAGATCGTATCCCGCATGCCGAGCGTCTTCGCGACCAGAATGTAGTTCGGAATAAGGCCGCCGCCGAAGTACATCGTGAACAGCACGAACGGGATAAAAAATTTGTTGAGGCGCAGCCTCTCCTTCGACAGCGGGTAGGACATGACGGCCGTCGCGGCCACAGCGATGAACGTGCCGATCACGGAATAGACGATCGTGTTCCAGTAATACCGGAAGAAATCGGGCTTGCTTAGAATGACTTCATACGTCTTGGTCGTGAATTCGACCGGGAAGATCGTCACCTTGCCGGCATAGATGGCGGCTTCGGAGCTGAAGGACTGCGCCACAAGATAGACGAACGGGTACAACGTGAACAAGACGACCAGAATCATGAACAATCCATTTGCAATCGTAAAAGCGCTGAAGGTTGAGGTTCGGTTCACTTCATGCGGCTCCTTTCTACCATAGGCTGGATTTCGTCGTTCTCTTCGAAACTTCATTCGCGATCGTCACGAGGATCAGTCCGATGACGCCTTCGAACAAGCCGACTGCCGTCGCGTAGCTGAAGTTGCTGCCGGTGATGCCCATCCGGTAGACGTAGGTCGAGATGACGTCCGCCGTCTCATAGGTTAACGGGTTGTACAGAAGCAGGATTTTCTCGAAGTTCGAGCCGAGAATGCTGCCGATATCGAGAATCAGGAGAACCATGACCGTCGGCAAAATGCCGGGAATCGTCACGTGCATCGCGAGCCGGAACCGGTTCGCGCCGTCCATCTTCGCCGCTTCGTAGAGCGAGGGATCAATAGCGGTCATCGCCGCCAAATACAGAATCGTTCCCCAGCCGAGGCTTTGCCAGATACCCGAGGTGACGTAGATCGTCGGGAACCATTCCGGCAGCGATATGAACGATATTTTATCGAAGCCCATCCAGGACAAGACGCTGTTGAGCGGTCCCGACATGGAGACGATCTCCTTGATCATGCCCGCCACGATAACCATGGAGATGAAGTGGGGCAGGTACGATACCGTCTGCACGAACTTCTTCCACTTCACTCTCCTCAGTTCGTTCAGCAGCAGCGCGAACAGCAGGGTGATCGGAAATTTGACCACGAGATAGCTTACGCTAAGCGTGAGATCGTTGAAGAACGCCCGCCAGAACGTCGGGTCCTTCATGAACATTTCGAAATAAGTAAATCCGACCCATTCCGACCCGAAGAAATTCGTTCCGCCTCTATACTTCCGGAAGGCGATAATGTTCCCGAGCATCGGCGTATACTTGAAAATGATGAAATAAATTACGGGCAGGATCAGGAACGAATACAGCTTCCATTCCTTGCGTACGTGCTTCCATAGCGGACTTGCATCTGCCGCCTTGCCTTGCGCATGAGCTGCCATGCCGTCATCCCTTCCTTATGAAAATTTACCGTGGCCGGACCCGAGGGCCCGACGCTTCTGTCGCTCCATCAATGTACCGGAGAAGCGCTTTCAGCGGCAATGTGCAATAACGGAAATGATGTACGATAACAAGGAAATGGCGATGTACACCTTGAAACGACGGGACTTAATCCCGAATCGGACGTTCTTGGGCGCAAAAAAAAGACGACTTCCGCGTTCGGAAGTCATCGATTGACATATCTCTCATAGGCCGCTTGTTTAATTGCAAGGATCCGGTCGATTCCGAGCCGCTTCAGCTGCTTCGCCATCTCGTCGTAAGCGCCGATCGGATCCTCGCCCATGATGATCCGCAGCTCCGCATCCTTCACGTATTCGCCGATGCCGTCCATTAGCGCGGACAGCTCGCCCGCTTCCTCCGTCGTCGGCGTAATCGGCGGCAGCAAATAATCCTCGTGCTTCGTCTTCCGCCACACGTCGACCGCCTCATTCGTTTCTTCGAACTTCCACTCCAGCTGCGAATCGCGTTGAATCATCGGGAAATTCGTCTGATGCGCGTATTGCAGCATGACCATATCGCCGGATAATCCTTCGGGATTCGCCAAGACCAGATCCGTATAGGCCGGCTCGCCGTTCTTCATCGTATACGTGACGCCTTCGATGCCGAACGTGTTCAGCAGGCTGCCTTCCTCCGAATACGCGTAGTCGAGCCAGCGGACGGCCGCTTCCAGGTTTTTCGTCGTCGCCTTGATCGCCGCCGAGCTTGTCCCCGCATACGCGTTATCGAGCTGTCCGAACTTCGGAATCTCGCCTTCCGCAAGCGTCGGGTAGGGAGCCGCCACATATTGAGCGGCCTGATCGCCCGATAGCGCCGCAAGATTATATTTTTCAATGTAGGAAAACCAGCCGACCGTGGCGCCGCTCGCCCCGGACATCATCTTCTTGTCCACCGATTCCAGGTCCAGGACGGCAAAGTCCGGATCGAGCAGCCCTTCCCGGTACCACTTGCTCATCGTCGCCAAGTAGTCCCGGTACCCCGGCTCCAGGTAGCCGTATTTCACTTTCCCGTCTTCGACGTAGAAGTTACCCATGACGCCGAACGCCCCCGCGAACCCTGCCGTTCGCTCGCCCATGAATAACGTTCGGAGCGTGAGCGGCGCGCTCGCCCCCTTCTTCTCCTTGAATGCCTTGAGGGCCGTGTACCACTCGCCGATCGTCGTCGGGACGGGGAGGCCCAGCTCGTCCAGCCAATCCTTGCGGACGATCGGCCCGCCGTACACCTTGCCCGTCTCCGAACGGATGAACGGGAACGCGTAATAGATGCCGCTGTCCGTCTTCACCATTTTGTCGATCTCGGGATTCTCTTCGAGCACCCGCTTGAAATTCGGCGCATAGCGGTCGATGACGTCGTTCAGCGGCAGAATATGTCCTTGCTCGATCGCCTTCTCGGGCCCTCCCGGGAACTGCAGCCAGTTATTCATGAAGATGTCCGGCAGGTTGCCGGAGGCAAGCAGATAGTTGAACTTATTGTCCTGCATCTGCACGCCGCCGAGATGCCGGATCGCGATGCCGGTCCGCTTCTCGTATTCCTCGTCGATCGGCCCCGCATTCGGCGTCCCCATGTCCGGAAATTCCGTCATTAACGTGAGCTCCGGCGAGCCTTGCATCGGATATTCGAACGGCTCATCGGCCGCCGCGGGACTTTGCTGCCCGGGAGCTGCGGTCCCCGTCTTATCCGTCGGCAAGCTCCCGTCCGCGCCGCTGCCGCCGAAGCAGCCGGACGCGAACAGGGCCATGACGGCGACCGCCATCCAACCTTTTCTCCAAAAACCGAGCCTGCGCGCTTTCATGTTAAGCGGCCTCCTTCCTTTTGACATTCCGATTGTCGACCCGACTCGCCCCGATCGACGCGTCATTGGATCGTCTTGAACCTTCCGGGCGTAATGCCCTCGTATTTCTTGAATACGCGGATGAAAGCGTGGCTGCTCGCGAAGCCGACCTTGGCCGCCGTCTCCTCGATGCCACCTCCTTCGAGCAGCAGCGCCTTGGCCGCTTCCACGCGGACCTGGCTAATATAGTCGTGCAGCCCGACCTGCCCCGTCTGCTCGCGGAATAAGCGCGACACGTACTGCGGCGACAGCCGGAACTGGTCGCCGATCATCGACACGCTTAAGTTTTTGTCGCTATAATGCTCCTGCACGAACGCGATCACCTTCTCGCCGATGCCGGCGCTCGTCTGTACGTTCGGCTTGCTGCGGAGCACGCCGCATACCCGGTCGAAGATGCCCTCCAGCTCCTGCTGGAATTCCAGCTTCGTGGAGCTTGACAGCAGCCGTCTCAGCGGACGCCATTCGTCCCAAGCGATGCCGGCCTGCTCCTCGCCCGGAATCGTCTTGATCAGCGTCGTCGCGACGTCGAGCAGAACGCACCTGGCGATCTCATGCGACATATCCCGCTGGAACGCCTGCTGAATGACATTGTCGAGCGTCGCCTTCGCTTTCTCATACTCGTCGGCCTTCAGCAGGTTGATCAGCACCATCTGATCGTTCACCGTGAAGAAATAACTGCCCTCGCTCTGCTTGATGTCCCCGTACCAGATCAGCATGCCTTCCCCGAGCACGAGCCGGTATTCCTGCGCCTCAAGCGCTTGAAGGAACGCCTGATGGATGCCGTCGAGGCCGGTCTGCAGCTCGCTTCCCACCGTCGTGAAGCGAAGCTTGTACCGGGCCGTGATGAACTCGTAGGCTTGCGCCAATCGGTCCTCGAGCTCGTCCTTCCATTGCTCCGCGCAAACCGGATCGACGTTCACGACCGCCGCCAGCATGCCGTCCATGTCCGTGAAGTGGATGGTCAAGCGGTCGCCAATCGAATCCGCGACGATGTTGGACACGATAAACTGCGACAAGGCCAGATCCTTCGTCCCTCCCTCGTCGCTGTCGATATAGAACAGCAGCACCGCGAACCGGTCGCTCGTCCAAGCCAGATTATGCGTCTTCGCCAGCTCCGCAAGCGGGACGCTGCGGTCCGCCTGCCCTTTCAGCAGCCGTCCGAGGTAATAATCCTGCAGCACCCGAAGCTGCTTGGTATGCCTGTCGCTCATATCGTCCCGCTCGCGAATCGTCTCGAGCACGCTTTGCCGAATGAACGTATATTCGTCGAGGTCCTTGCCTGTCCCTTTCGACGGATTCCGGGAGAAGACGCTGACGAGCTGCTTGACCGGATCGTAGTTTTTGCGGGCAAAATAATAAATGACCGCGCCGCCGATCACGAAGCAGAGCAACAGCCCAAGCAGGTTCATCGTCCGGATGGCCGCGGCGCGCTCCCAGAAGACGTCGGTCGGGAACACGCTGACGTACTTCCAGCCCGTCGTATCGGACGATTCGATCGTAATGATCGACTCGACGCCCTCGAACGTGCCGGTGAAGGTGCCCGTCCCGCGGCTGCTCCACTCCCGATAGGACGCAGGCTCGATCGCCTGGCCTTCGCCGTTCCGGAACAGAATTTGATCCTTCGTATCCATAATGAACACTTGGCCCTTCTCCACCCAATCGATGTTCCCCAGCATCGTCATCATTTTATCGACATTAAGCGGAATGAGCAGCGTGCCCTCCGGCTGGTCGGCCGATTGCAGCGACAACGACCGGATATAGGAAGGCGTGCTTACGATCTTCCCTTGATGCTCGACCGGTAGCAGCACGTACTCCCCCGACTGCGGACGGTTCATCAGGTCAAGCCAGTCCTTGTAAGCGAAATCGGCCGTCTGATGCTTGATCTCGTAGAACAGCCGCTCCCTCAAATACGTTTCGCTCGAGAGCACCGAATGCAGCGGACTCGAATAGAGATAGATGCCTCGAATAAAATCGTTCGTGGATAACAGCTTGCTCAGCTCTTGCTTCATTTTGTAAACGTTGTAAGCGTTCTCTTCTTTGGACGAAGCAAGCAGAGCCCGGACATCCGGCCGAATGGCCAGCTGCGCGGCCAGACTTTCCGTCTGCAGCAGCTCCCCGTCCACGATATATCTCACCTGCTGCAGCATCGCACCGCTCGCGCGTTCGATCTCATATTTGACAATGTCCCTGGTTTGGCCATAAATGATAACGCTAAGAATGACGGGTATGCATAAGATGACGGCGTACGACACGATCCATCGAAACGCTACGCTCCGCGTGAAGTTTCCCCTTCCCCAGTTCAAATCCAATCCCCCTACTTTTTTTGTACATCGTCTATCATAGCATGAACCGGCCGGGGGCTTCCTATGTACAATTTGAACCTCCATGTACAGTTTGTGCACTTGATGGCGATTGTTGGCGGAAAAAGGCGGAAGAAGCGGCATTCAGCCGCTTCAAGCCTTCCAGAGCCTATATAGCGTCGGATGGAGCCCTTTCAAATGGATGGCTGCTATTTCGGAACAGCTCAGCTGCAAATGGTCGGCTGCCGATCGCAGCGCCGCATCCGCATCCGTCAAACAAAGCATGCGTCCTTCATCGTTCAATACCCGCTTCATCTCCTTGAAGACGTCGCGGTATAGCTGCGGAATGTATTCGTCCGCCGAGATTTGGCGGCCGAAGGGCAGATTGGTCACGATGACATCGGCATAACCGGCGTCAACGGGAAGACGGCGCGCATCCCAGCGGCGAAGCTTCAGGCGTTCATGAAGCCCGATATTTTCTCTGGACGCTTCCACCGCTGCCTCGGATACATCCCCGCCCTCTATTTGACAGTAAGGGTAAGCGAGCCGTTCGGACAAAATCGTGCCCGAGCCGCAGCATGGATCGATCACGACATCCTCCGCCCTCGGGTCCGACAACCAGACAAGCGCATGCGCGACGGAAGGGCGCAGGGCGGCCTGCGTGAAGCTTCGTTGTGCATGGCGATAACGAAAGCCAGCATCCGTCAATCGCAAGGAGAACACGGCTTCCTCCTCCTGGAGGTCAAGCCGGAACTCGATTTCATGTCCTCCTGTCGGATCAAGGCGAAGCCTTGGATTGCGCCTCGCAATCCCAGCCGCAGCCGCCTCGGCCGCATCAAAGCGGGAATACGTGTGTTTCCCCGCTCTGCTGGCATTCACTTTAAAGCGGATGAATCCCGAAGTTTGGACAAGCTCCAAGGACAAATCCAGTTCATATAGAACCCGTTCGATCTCGGCCAGGTGGATTTTGTGGGGACCGACTCGAAAGCGGCGAATTTGTTGGTACAGGTTGTCTGCCGTTCGCAGCTCCATTAATGCCTTCAAAGGCAAGCTTGTACGAAAAAACACTTTTCCCCGTTCCGAGCGCTGAAGGCTGGCATCCGCCAGCTTCGCTCGAACTTCGTTCTCCAGTACGTGCTCCAGCCCGGGCAGAACCGTCGCAAAGTATAGCGTCATTTTTTATTGCCCCTTCGTAGTTGAGGTTTGCGGCATAAAAAAAACGCAAATGAACAAACGTTCATTCGCGTCTCCATATACCAACAAGGCGACCTCTTAGTAGGTGCGCCTTGGAATCGAGCGTGATTGAATATTCCGTTCCTTGATCGTCGAATGCATGCGAATCGCCATAACCATGCGAACAGCCATGACAACAAACCTGAAACCGCGGTTTCGGGCTTGCAGGCTCACATGCCAATCGAGTTATTCAGTTGGTCTTTAGCAGATCCCAACTGTCAAGAAAACGGCCATCATCATCAACGCACTAATCCCTCCATCTGTACGAATAGGTTTATTATATCGTGCCCTTAAGCGGGTTTACAAGCGTTTCGAACCATTCTAATGCTGAATCTGTGTCATACGTCGCCAGACCGGCTATCGCTCGCTTGCAGCAATCCGCTTGCTTGCAGCTCGGTGACGGCGTCGTGGAGGCTTGGGAACACATAGTCAGGTTTGACGTGCGACAGCGCCCTCTCGCCGATAAAGATCGTTCGGACGCCTGCGGCACGACCGGCCTCGATGTCCACGTCGCGGTCGCCGACCATGAAGCTGGCCGACCGGTCGATGTCGTACCGCTCAATTAGCTCGAGCTGCATCCCCGGCTTCGGCTTGCGGCAGCGGCAGCCTTGGCTGGGCTTGTGGATGCAAGCCCGGATTTCCCGGAGCTTCCCACCTCCTTCTTCAATTTGATCGCTCATGTGCCGGTGAATCTTGTCCAGATCGCGCTTGCGCATATAGCCAAGCCCTACGCCGCCTTGGTTGGTGACGACGAAGGCCTCGTAGCCGAAGTCGTTTAGTGTGCGGACAGCTTCGGGCACGCCCGGCAGCAGGACCAGATCCGCGACCCGGTTCACGTTGCCGCTTTCGTTGATGACGCCGTCGCGGTCTAGGAAAAAGGCATTCATGGGGACCTCCGAGTTTTTTATACAGAATTATTACCTCTATTCTGCGTCAGGGCTCCCATCATTAACCAGCATTTGGGCAGAAGGTTTGCTGCCGAGACGGAAACTCTAACTTAGCGGATTGCATCTAACGCGCGCCTGACTATTCTTGCAAATACAAGCGGTCTCTCAACCGCTTCAATATTGACGTAAATCAATTGGGGCCGGTCGAACAGCCATTCGTTATGGATAGACGAAACTTTAATTCCTTGCCGACAAAGGGCCGCAATGAATGTATTTACTTCTTTCTGTAAGAATGCCGCCCTGCCTAGACAAAGCGCTTTGCCGGTTCGAACATTTAAGGATTCGAACGAGAAAGAAGACGTTACTTGAAATCTTTTCCTCAAGATCGTTGATCTTATTTGTTTCCGATTTATCGTTGAGACGCATTTTCCGCCGGCAAAACCGGGTTGACCACCGATAATTCTTGAGAACTTCTCGCAAAGTGAAACGTTGTTTAGCATACAACTATCATCCCCCTGTCCCCATTTATGATATGAGGATAGGAGGATGGGGGGAACGGCGCTGGCCACATGATTCAATAGCATGCTTCTAGAGACAACAACAGAAAGCGACTCGTTGAGAGTCGCTTTCTGTTAAAATAAGGAAGGTTAATTAACTTGAAGCTGAACAGCTAACTCTACATTTGTGCTTGATGTATGGCCTTCGTTTACTAATACAAAGTAGTAGTTGCCTGATTCGACCAAATTGTGTTTGGAATTGCTGTTCAATAACTCACCGTCTTCCAGCGCCTGATCGTCATATTCCAATAAGTAGACTTTAAGCTCACCGCCAGCAGAGGAAAATGTCGGTGTAAGAGAATCCCCCTTTTTAAGCGCATAACCGCCAAACCCTTTACTTTCGCCTGGATGAATTTCCTTGTAGGCAGTGAGATACTCTCTGCTCGCTGCTTTTTCTACAGCAAGCTCGATGTTGCCTTCCTTTTTAATTTCACTCAGTAGTACAACGCCAGGTTTTGAATCGTTCAACTCCGTCACGCTTTTAGCATTAATGCTTCCCGCGTATACAGCAGCCGAGCCACCAAGGATTATGAATAGGGTAACCACACCGGACAGAAGTTGAATCGACTTTCGCTTTGCACCTTTATTGTTCAGAATCATACTAATTCTCCTTTCAAGATAGGTTCCTTTATCGCTAAAAGCAGTATAAACTTGGGTTTTTTGATCAGTGACGTTCCACAGTACACTTAACAACAATTCGCAATACTGCTTTCGCTCTGTCAAATTCATGGAACGAACCAGTTGCTCGTCACAGGACAGTTCACAGTATCGATCAATGTCTCGCCTTGCTTTATAGGCAAGCGGATTAAACCAATGTAAGGCATTTACAATAATCAAAAATAATTTGATCCAAATATCATATCGCTTATAGTGGGTCAATTCATGCAGAAAAATTTGCCGATACTCATCAGTTGTAAATTCAATGCCTGCTGGCAAAACAATGCGCGGTCGGATAACGCCATAAAGGAAAGGCGAGCTAACGTATGGCGCGAAGTAGACCGCAACATTTCTTTTGATCCCCAACTTTTGCTTGCTGGCTTCCAGATCCAATATAAGGTTAAGATCATATGTTTGTTCACAAACCGAAGTCATTCGATGATGAATCTTGAAATTGCGAATGAACGCCACTATGAGAAAAATAATTGTCCCTGTAAGAAACAGATAGGGAATCACATTCAATATATGCCAATCAGCTTGTAATACATAAGTTGACTGATTAGGCACCGAGCTAATATCCTCCGTACGAGGCTTGGACACTTCCGTAGCTTCTTGAACCGCTGCTTGAATAGGGACTACCATGGAATGGACATTTGATTGAATCGAAAATCGCTCACTTAAAAAAGTTATGGCCTTAAAGTAAGGAAAAATAAAGAAGGTATATACCAGAATGTAGGAAACGTAATGCCATTTCGCGGAGAAATAAGTTCTGGTCCACTTCTCTAGCAGCCATAACCCAACATGTAACGTCGAAGTCACCACGGACATGAGCAGTATGGAATAATAAAGAATAAGCATGCTCCACCTACTCTCTAAGACGCTTTATTAGCTCTTCAATATCTTCCTTATTCAGTTCTCCCGTATCACATAAGGCGCTAATTAACCCCGATACAGAGCCTCGGTGAACATCCTGAATAAATTGCTTCGTTTCCATTGCGCGATATGCCGATTCAGTCATACAAGCCTGATATTGATTGGCTTTTCCAATCCGTGTTGCCTTAACAACTCCCTTTTCCATCAAACGAGCCAAAAAAGTAATGACTGTGCTTTGCTTCCACTTCCCTTCAGGAAGCACCTGCAAAATATCTGCTGTTGTCATCGGGTGTGCGTGCTTCCAGATAATCTCCATAATTTCTCGTTCAGCCTCTGAGATTTTTGCCATTTAAACAAACCCCCTCCTCCATCTACATGATGTAGTTCTATTTTAAAGCTACATCATGTAGATTTATCTGTCAATAGAACAAAAAAGATCGAGTAGGCCTATGCGCAAGCGCATAGGCCTCTCACAGATCCGGACGTGCGGGTCGTCGCATCCGGCTCCTCCATGATTATC
>NZ_JACXIY010000038.1 GCF_014705655.1 Paenibacillus arenilitoris
CTCACGGCCTAAACCGTTGATTTACCTTTCACGCTACAGGTCTGCCTTTTGAGGCACACTGTATCGAAAAATCGCAAGATTCAAGTCAATTAAGTTAAATCCATATTTCTCGTAAACCTTAAGCTTTTCTTTTTTGCGTTCGGCATAGCGCTCATCGTTCTCCAGGCCCCAGAACTCAATATAAACTTTGCCGACTGGCAGATAAAAATCGCAATACACCTCTTCTTCGACAGGCAGCCTTCTTTCGTAAGCATGAACGATCTCCGACATATACAACCAGTTATCGATCAACATTTCCGCACGTGAACGGACATAATGCCCATCGGCTGCGCGATGCTTAGCCTCGAATTTATCACGGAAATTAATCGCGGATGCTTCTTTCTCTTCCTTCACTTCCTCAATCGCGACACCTTGAACGGATTGGAACGTCTCAAGAAGCCTATCGTTTGTAAGGATGCTCGGCTCCCAGCTAACATAAGGGATACCGGTTTGTTCGAATTCAAACTGCTTGCCGCCCAGGCTCTCGCCCAGCTTGGTTACCGCCCATCCCTTCACGCTTTTTTGAACCAAGCCGAGTTCGGATAGAATTGGATTTACTCTAAATTTAGATATATTAAAATACTTGCCCAAGGCAACAGCGGTTATGAGCTTTTCTGCTCCGCCCTGCTCCGATAAGAAGACCTTTATCTTTTCGTCCCATGCAATATAGGTACCGTGCTGAGGATGGCTCTTCATAGTGCCTCCCAGCTCAGCTCCTTTATTGGTCAGCACCCAAGCCTCGTCTTCTCTTTGAATACATCCGGCATCCATTAAAGTTTGGAAGAGATGCTTGGCGGGCAGTCCCAATTCTCTCGCTAGTGCAGATGTTGATAGTTGTTTCTGGCTCATATGATCCCCTTCTCTAAGTCCGTTCTCGGACGAGTTTGTTGTATGTTGGCATTGATAGGAGTCCTCCTTCTATTCCGTCGTTTTTGCAAGCCGTTCCTTCATATAAGCCTGAAGCGCTTGATCCCTGCAGTAGATGTAACAGCCCTTCATCCCTCTCGACATCAGGATTTTATAGATATTTTTAATAAGCGAATTAAGCCTGGCGGGATCGTTCTTTAACCCTTTTTTCCCCGTGACGTCCTTGTAGTCTTTGTAATCGGAGTATAACGCGCCCGTCTCCGAATCGTACTTCAAGTCGTTCCCGATGATGACGCCGACATAATCAAACTCCAGCCCCTGGGTGGTATGAACGCAGCCCACCTGATTGATTCCGTCAGGGTGGATCGCCCAAGATTCTCGAATGGCATAGCCGTTCCACGGCATTCTAAAGTCATGCTCCTCCACAACAACATCCTCGATCTGCCCATTCGGATTTCCTTGTTTAGGAGATGTCCAATCCCATGCATAGCCGGCTATTAGTCTTGCTTTGTGACCGTTAGCTTGTTTATCTTTAATTAGTTCATATAAACGATGAGGCGAATCGACAATGCGAAAGTCAAAAAACGCCTTATCCCACCCGTTAAAATTCCCCGTGTTCTGTATGCCCAGGACGTCATCAACCCAGTTTAAGTAGCCCTCCGCACCAGCACACCGGAACTGCGCATGCAACGAGTACTCATGGACTTCAGAACCTCGCATTTTGGCAATTCTCTTGATCTCCTCGATCGTGCCGATATCGTCAGGACGAATTCTTTGCAGGTCGTCGATGAAGAACACGCTCGTTTTCGCGCTTTTGACAATATCCTCAATCTGGTTATCTCCCCTATACATATAGGCGCCTTTCCCCTTCAGACGATGCGCTTCATCTACGATAAGAACGTCGAATTGATCGTTCTCCGTTTCTACAAAGCTCCCCGACCCTAGAAACAAACTCTTCGTTCTCATCTTCGATCTGGAGCTTTGTTTCGTTAGCATCTCCACCATGACATTCCGAAAAGAAGAATTCGGCGCGATGAACTTGGCATTCAAGCTATGACGCAGCAAGCCGCCAAGCGCATTCATGGATATGACGGACTTCCCCGTGCCCGGTCCGCCCTTTATGATGATCGTCCTCTTCCTGTCCTGTTTCTTGGCCAAGGCTACGATAGTTTCGTAGGCAACCTTTTGTTCATCAAGCAATACGAAATCCGAATTCCCTTCAAACAAAGCGTTGATGTGGTCGACCAAAGATTTAGACGGCGTTATTTTCCCGTTCTCAATCTCATATAGAAGCTGCATCCCTTTGCCCTTGCCGACATATTTGAAAATGAAATCCTGCAGCTTCTTCGTTTCATGGGATAAAAATAGCGGCGCTTCCGCAATCGTTTTCTCGTACTGCTTCGCTTTAAGCGGTTCCGGATTCTTTTCCCGATAGTTATGCAGAAAAGCTACGGAGTGCGCATGGACATCCTGGCTATATACGGCGGCATTCATATCGACGATGAATTGCCTATAAGACCAGGCTTGATACGACGGGTGCGTGGTTTCTCTTACTGCGCCGTTAATCGATGTCTTGACGATGTCTTCTTTTTCCGTCGACCATGCGTCTTCCCACTGCTTAAGCTCCACAATTATGAAATTTCGGTTCTGCTCATCGTCTTGTCCGGCAATGACAAAATCGATTCGTTTGCTCGTAGCCGGGATATTGTATTCGATCATGACGCCACAGTCGTCGGCGACTCTCGAATTGCGAATGATCCGCTCCATGAACTGCATGGAGTTATTCCAAGAGCGCCATTCCGAAACGGAAGGCCGCTTGCCCAGCTTTTCTATGAATGCGGCTTCGATATTAACGGCGATTTTATTGTCATCCACTGCCTCTTTAAAGTCGGCAACAGAGCTGCTGTATACGATCATTGGGCACCTTCTTATCTTAGTAGTACATCTAGAAATTCCGATCTTTACTCTTTCTTTGGTTTAATTCGACAAATTGGGTAAAAAGTCCTTCCTATTTAATCTATCTGAACGCGCTAAACGAGCTTCAAGAATGGAAAAGAAGAAGTCAGGGTCTTTGTTATTGACAGCTTAATGGGAATCATATATTCTGTTATAGAAATTGATAATCATTATCAATAACTAAAAAGAGACATGGAAGTGAGGAGTACTACAACATGTTTAGCTCAAAATCGAATATGCTGCTGCTAATGTTGCTTTTATTTTCCATAGCGCTTGCAGCTTGTTCCGGCACGAATACAACTAATAATAATGCCGGCAGCAAAGAACAACCTTCGGAAACGGCACCTGCCAATAAAATGATCACCGTATCGTGGCCGCGGGACGTTGGCCCGATGAACCCTCACGTTTATAACCCCTCCCAGCTTATCGCGCAATCGATGATTTACGAGCCGCTGGTCAACTATACCGAGGGCGGCGAAGTTGTGCCATTCCTTGCCGAATCGTGGACGATTTCGGAGGACGGTAAAACCTATTCGTTTAAAATTCGTCAAAATGTTACGTTCTCGGACGGCACTTTGTTTAACGCGAAGGTTGCCAAGAAAAATTTCGATGCGGTTATGAAGCACGTTGAAAATCACAGCTGGCTCGGTTTCATCGGCTTGCTGGACAAAACGGAAGCGGTTGACGAATATACCTTCAACATCGTATTGAAACAAGCTTATTTTCCAACATTGCAGGAGCTGTCGGTCGTTCGTCCGGTACGTTTTCTCGGTGAAGCCGGCTTCCCGGATGACGGCGACACTTCCAAAGGCGTGAAGGAGCCGATCGGCACCGGCCCGTGGATGCTAACGGATTATAAAACAGATGAGTATGCGGAGTTTACGCGCAACCCCAATTACTGGGGCGAGCAACCGATAGCGGATAAATTGGTCTTCAGAATCATTCCGGACGGCGACACCCGTGTTCTTGCCTTCGAAAAAGGCGAATTGGACTTGATCTACGGCGAAGGTGCCATCAGCATGGACGCATTTCTGCAGCTGCAGGATAACGACGATTACGAAACGCAAATATCCAGCCCGGTCGCAACAAGACAGCTGGTTATGAACACGACAAACGCGGCGCTGTCGGATAAGAACGTTCGGTTGGCCTTGCAGCACGGCTTCAACAAAGAAGCGATGGTACAAGGCATCACTTCCGGATTGGAAGACCTGGCGGACAGCTTGTTGTCCTCCAACTTCCCTTATGCGCAGACGAACCCCGCTCCGCTCGGCTACGATGTTGAGAAAGCGAAAGCTTATTTGGACGAGGCGGGCTGGCTTCTCCCGGAAGGCAAGTCGGTGCGCGAGAAGAACGGCAAACCGCTCGAAGTGGAATTGATTTACGAGAAAACGGATCAAATTATAAAGCCAATGGCAGAAACGCTTCAAGCGGAATGGGCGGGCATTGGCGTGAAATTGAACCTTTCGGGCCTTGAGCTTACAGAGCAAATCAAACGGTTCCGTGCGGGACAATTCGATTTGTACTTCTTCAGCAATTACGGCGCGCCGTACGATCCGAGCTCCTTCTTCCATATTGTGGCGGAGAAGAGCTTCGGTATTGCGGAGGCTCTTGCCAACCTGCCGATGAAGGATGAACTCGACCGGCAAGTGCAAGAAGCTCTCGCCACGACGGATGAGAATAAACGCAAGGAGCTGTTTGACGCTATTCAGACAACGTTGCACGAAGAAGGTGCGCTTGTGCCGATCTCCTACATTAAGAAAACCGTTGTATACAATAAAAAAATTAGCAGCTTTGCGTTTCCTGGAAACCGGGACGATAACCCGTTCTCCAGCATTGAGCTAAATCGGTAATTCGGGGAGGCGTATCATGGGCAGCTTCATAGGTAAACGGCTTCTGGCCGTCATCCCGATATTCCTTTTTGCCACGCTTCTCACATTTTTACTCATCTATCTCTCACCCGTCGATCCCGCCGAAGCCTATTTGACGGCGGCGCATATTCATCCGACGGAGGAGCTGCTCGAACAGAAAAGACAGGAGTTCGGCTTGGATCAGCCGCTGCTCGTTCAATACGCCCAATCCTTACTTAAGATGTGCCGACTTGATTTCGGCACATCTTATGTTTCGAACGAGCCTGTTTGGCAAGAGATTGTCCTGCGGATCCCGGCAACGCTACAGCTCGCTTTTAGCAGCATCGCGCTCGCCGTAATCGTTAGCATCCCCATCGGTTTTTTGGCCGCTGTATTCAAAAACAGCGTGTTTGATCACATAAGCCGGCTGCTCGCCTATTTCGGCGCATCGATTCCGCAATTTTGGCTCGGATATCTGCTGATCTTCTTTTTTTCGGTTAAGCTCGACTTGTTGCCTGTGCAGGGCAAAGGCTCTTTTGAGCATCTTATTCTTCCGTCGATTACGCTCGCGCTTGGGCTCATCGCCATCTATTCAAGGCTGCTGCGCACCGGCGTTCTGGAACAATTGCAAGAGCCGTACGTGCTGTACGCGCGGACCAGAGGGATCAAGGAAAAGGTCATCCTGAGCAAGCATGTTTTAAAAATCGCCATATCCCCCATGCTGACCGGTCTTGGCATGAATTTAGGGAGACTTCTTGCGGGAACGATCATCACCGAAGAAGTTTTCTCATGGCCAGGGTTCGGACGTTATTTTGTTGAAGCGATTTTTAATCGGGACATACCGGTTATCCAAGCTTATGTGCTCATTTCCGCTTGCTTGTTCATCGTATGCAATCTGATTGTCGATCTTCTGCAAATGTATTTGGATCCTAGAATCTCTTGGAAAGGACGGACCGATCATTGATAGCGAGCATACGTACCGGACTTAGAAGCCAGAAGACCGCAGCCGTGTGCTCGGTTATTCTGGCCGTCCTTTTTATTCTTTCCATATTGGCTCCGTGGATCGCGCCGCATGACCCGGTTCATGTCAACTTGGGCGTTAAGCTGCAATCCCCTTCATGGAATTATCCGCTTGGCACCGATCAGCTCGGACGATGCAACCTGTCCCGTTTACTCTACGGATCGCGTATTTCACTCGGTTTCGCGTCAATTATTTTCATCTCCTCGCTCCTGATTGGTTTGTTGATCGGGACGTTTTCCGGATATAAAGGCGGCCTAATTGACCAGGTGCTGATGCGTTTTTGCGAAGGTGTCATGGCTTTTCCGTCGCTTGTGCTTGTGTTGGGGCTAGTCGGAATTCTCGGCCCGGGATTGCCGCAGGTAATCTTAGCAATGGTTATGGTGCAATGGGTCTATTACGCACGAATGTTTCGAGGTATGGTGCTCAGCTTAAGAGAGCGGAATTTCATTGCGGCGGCGAAAATAAGCGGCTCCTCGCAGTGGACGATCATTAGACGGCATATGATTCCGAATGTGCTCCCTCCTATTGTCGTTATGGGGACGCTTGAGATCGGATGGGCGATCATGGACATCGCCGCAATGTCGTTTCTGGGACTCGGCATTCAGCCGCCTTCTCCGGAGTGGGGATCGATGATCCATGAAGGCAAATCGTACATTCGCAGCAATCCTGAGCTCATGTTATATCCGGGCATGATGATTTTAATCATTGTCGTAACGTTCAATATTTTAGGAGAGGCTCTGTCGGAGCGCTTCGGCGTCAAACGCCGATTTTGAAAGGAGCAACCCTAGTGACAGCACATCATAACCCTGTATTGCAAGTAAGCGGCCTGCGCGTATCGGCGAAAACGGCCCAAGGTGAGACGCCGCTCGTTCATGCCGTCGATTTGGAGCTTCAACCCGGCCGCGTGCTTGGCTTAATTGGAGAAAGCGGATGCGGCAAAACGGTCACAAGCCTGTCTGTGCTGCAGCTGCTGGACCGGAAAACAACAAAAATTGATGGCAGCATCCAATTAAATGGACGCGAGTTGAACGGAATTCGTAAGGAATCGATGCGTGCCATTCGCGGCAAAGAAATTTCGATTATTATGCAAAATCCGATGAATGCCTTTAGTCCGGTGTTGACCGTCGGCAATCAATTGATCGAAACGATCCGCACGCATACGTCTCTTTCGAAAAAACAAGCCTATGAGCTGGCCGTATCTTCCCTTCAAGACGTAAACTTGACGGATCCGGCCGGGATTATGAAGCAATACCCTTTTCAGCTCAGCGGCGGTATGCTTCAGCGGGTCATGATTGCAACGGCCATCTGCCTCCGCCCCTCGGTTATCATTGCAGACGAGCCCACCACCGCACTTGATGTAGATAATCAGCTGCGGGTATTGCGGCAGCTCGATCGTATTCGCTCTGAATACGGTACATCCATTTTGTTAATTACTCATGACTTGGGAGTGATTGCGGAAATAGCCGACGAAGTTGCCGTCATGCAGCATGGGCGTATTGTCGAGAAAGCGGAGGTTTTTCGGTTATTCGATTACCCGCGGCATGAATATACGCAAAAACTGCTCAATGCCAGACCTTCCTTCTCCACTAAACAGCAATCCAAGGAGTTAATACTGGCATGAGCGCCTCAACGGATTCCGATAAATCGGAAGCATCGGCCGCATTGGCGAAGAATCATCCCTTCGGATTAAGAGCGATACAGATATACAGCATGGCGGTTTTGTTCTATACGACCAGCCACATCCTGCTTATTCTTCTACCGCTTAGCTCGCAGAAGCTTGGAGCAAGTCCGGCGCTGATCGGCTTTATCATGGGAGCGTACATGTTTACATCGATGTTTTTGCGGCCTATTGCCGGCAAAATTGTCGACAAGCTGGGAACGAAACGGATTTTCATTGCTACGCTAATCTTGAATGCAGTTGTTTTATCGTTATATTCGATTCAAGAACTATGGCTATTCGCGGGGCTTCGTATTCTGCAAGGCGTAATCCTTTCCTTCTTCTCAATGATAGCACATCTGATGATCATAGAAGCTTTACCGGAAGACGCGCGTGGCCAAGGCTTGTCCCTGTTTTCTCTTTCGTCTATGCTGCCATACACATACGGTCCTTTTCTCGTTCTCTATTTCATCGATCATGTGCCGACGACGTTCCTATTTGTCGCACTTATTCCTCTCGGTCTGATAACGCTCCTGATTGGAGCAAACGTCCGAATGCCTGAGCGGCGGAATAATGACCATTCGCAGGCCGTAACGGCCTCAAATGAAAAATATTCCGGATGGCGCGACCGGAAACTGCTGTTTCCTTCATTCATCATGCTTCTAGCATCGGCCGTTATTGGTACCATAGCTGCGTTTCTCCCGATCTACTTGGAGATTCGCGGATTGCCTTATGCCAGCTTGTATTTTCTGACGGAAACGGCCGTTCTCGTCTTTCTTCGTTTTTTTGGGCGAAAATTCATTCCGACGGAGAAACGTTTCCCTTACAAATTGGTCGTTCTGCTTATCTGTCTGATGACTGCTGCCGTCGGTTTGCTGCGAATCGCAGACTCGCTGACGGTCGTTATGCTCGCCGCTGTATGCAACGGAATTGCGCTTTCCATGCTTTATCCGACGCTGCTGACCTATGTCTCGTTCATTGTACCGGAACGGTTCAAAGGTCAAGGAATCGGACTGTTTATTGCAGCGGCCGACTTTGGGACGTCTGTCGGAATTTGGGCGTTAAGTCTGCTCGCGAATGCATTCACTTACGAAACGATGTTTTCCAGCTGTGCCGGGATTGGCGGAGCAGCCCTATTGCTGCTCGTATGTTATCGAAGATGGGGGGCTAGAATATGAGTCTGCTGCACGTTAGTCATGTTACGCATGGATACTCCGCATTCCGTCTGTTTAGAAGAGCAAAGCGATCAAACGTGCTTACCGACGTCTCCCTCTCTATCGAACCAGGCCAATGCCTAGGTCTCCTGGGGACGAGCGGAGCAGGTAAAAGCACACTAGGCAAAGTCATTCTTGGTTTGGAAAAACCGCAGCAAGGGCAAGTACTGTTTCAAGGCGTCGATCTGTATGCAGCTCATGCATCCGACCGCAACAAGCTCCGCCGCGATCTGCAAGTCGTTTTTCAAGATTGCTATTCATCCGTTAACCCGAGAATGAATGCGGAGCAAATAATCGGTGAGCCGCTGTTGAACTATGAACCGCTCTCGAAGCAGGAACACATACGCCGGGTTGAAGAACTGCTGGAAATCGTCGGCCTTCATCCGGAGGACCGAAGTAAGTACCCGCATCAATTTAGCGGAGGACAACTCCAACGTATCAATATTGCGAGAGCGATTGCGTTGAAGCCGAAAATGATCGTGTTAGACGAAGCAGTCAGTAGTCTGGATATGGTGACCCAATCTGACATTCTCGCTTTATTATGCGATTTAAAGACGAATTTTGGCCTGTCTTATTTGTTTATTACACATGATATTAAGGCCGCCTATCACATTTCCGATGCGCTGGCCGTCATGGAACAAGGTAAGCTGGCTGTTTATTGCGCGGATAAAGAGCAATTTATGGGGCTGCAGCATCCAAGCGTGCAAAAGCTCGTTCAATCGATGCTCCCCGAACATCCCCGCTTACGTTCCGGAAGGGAAACTTAATATTGCTTGCCTCTTCGAACGATGCATCAAATTCACGCCAAGAACCGTCAGGCTCGTCCCGACGGTTCTCGTTCCTATTATTTATTGTACCGTAATTATCACCGGCACCGTGTAGAGATCGTATTGCCTCGCGGCATCCAGGCTTGCCGTATACCTCAGCAATACATATACCTTGCCTTTTTTCAAGCCGGTTACTTTGTTTCCTTCTACTTTTACTTTCTCGTTTCCGTCTATCACCACAATTTCAGGGGTCACTTTGCTCTCGGTACCGATATGGGTTTTCACAATAGCGGAAAGCTCCAAAGCTTTATTCGCCTTCAGCTTGTATTCCGGCATTTCCGGCTTTAACTCTGCGGGCCAATCGGAAGCCCACTGCGCATAATCGGTCGTGAGTCCGTGCGTACCCCTAGCATAATAGTTCATCGTTTCGTTCAAGTCTCTGAACGTCCATGGCCAGAGGGTTATCCCGCGGTGCTTGGCCGCTTCCATAAATTTCGGACCGACTCCGGGATAGCTTGTGTTGAACGTCGTGTTTAAGCTCTGAATCACCTTAAGCGTTTCGCGCAGCGACTTGTTCACGCTCGCTTCATTCGCGTATCCGCCGGTAAGGAAGCCCATGGACATCTCGGGCATCTGCTCGCCCAGCCGCTTTAACTGCTGATCGCTGAAGGAAATGACGGCAACCTGGTCTTCGACATCCTTTTCCTTAATGAGCTTGACTAACGCGTCGACCGTTTCCGGCTTGTAGCTCTTGATCTCAACGAAATGCAGCACGTCCTTATCCTTGAACTCGTCGAACACCTCCGCCAAGGTTGGAATTCCCGCGTCAGGATACGTTTCCGGGAACTGCTTGTTCGCTTTGAAGGTCTTCAGCTGTTCCAGCGTGTAATCCTCCACATTGCCCGTTCCTGTCGTCGTACGGTTCAAGGTAGAGTCATGCATGATGACCAAATGTCCGTCCTTGCTGATGAAGATATCGTTCTCGATCATGTCGGCGCCTTTCTCATACGCCAGCTTAAAGCCTTCCATCGTATTCTCTGGCGCAAGGGAAGGAATTCCCCGATGGCCGATAATGAGCGGCTTGCGGATCAGCGTTGTGCCATGGTTATAGACGCCGAGCGCGCTAACGGCTTTCTCCGGGGCGTCCGTCACGATCCCGTTCACGCCGGATGTGATGAGCCGGTGAAGCGCAAGCTGCTGCTCATCCTCTTTCTTCTCCTCTTCCATCGCCCATACGGTAATAAGCCGCTCTTGCAGGTAAACAGTCTGCTCAGCCGTCGCCGCCTTCTGCGGCAGAAGGGCGATCTTGGCCAAGCCTCGATTCGTGGTGCGGCGAATCTCCATTAATTGTTCAGCCGTTAACCGGTCGATCTTCCCCTTCAAACCGAAATCAACGATGCCTCGCACGATCGGGTAAGCTTCTCTGGTCATCCGAACCAGGTCAGCCTTATCCGATATAACAAAAGCGTCTTCCAGACCGGCGGATTTGAGGTATTCCGCAAGCTGGGTCACCGTTACTTGATCCTCTACATAAAAAGCGGGAATCATCCGGTTATTCATAGATTGAAGCACTTCATCCAGGCTGCCGATCGTTTTCCGGCCTTTGCCTTCCGTAACGAATAAATCTTTATTGAGGTGCAAAATCACCGTTGCAGGAAGTGAAGCCGCTTTGTCGTCCGTCAGTCTGTTCCATTGCTCCTTGGATTCAATATTCGCAATGACAGACGGCGCAAGCGAAATGCCGGTATGAGGCTCCGCTACATGGACGAATCTGTCGGCTGGCATTGGAGGGAGCTGCTCTTGCAGGAGCGTGACCCGGACGTTGTCCACCTTCGCCTTGCTGCCGTTCGCCTGAAGACCGATCGCTCCTTTGCTGTAGGCCGAAGCGGCGTCCGTATCCACAACGAGCTTGTCGTTAATCCATTGCTGCACTCGGTTTCCATGGGCTTTCACCGTGTAATGGTACATTTTGTCCGGGGCGATGGATTCCGTGAAGGCGCCTTTGTCCGGGACATTCCAGGCGTTCGCCGGCGTTCTCTCGGCAAACTCCACGCCGTTCACCGCGGACGCATTCTGTCTTACCGCCATCTGGTAATAAGGATAATTGCCGTTCTGTACCCGGTACATGATGGAATGCCATCTGGCAGCATCGTTCGCGGCAAGATGAGTCATATCCGCTTCAATGGTATAGTTGCCGAACAAGCTTAGATAGCCTGGCAGCAGCACTCGGGAAGGATTATCCGGAGATGTACGGGCGTCCAGGATGAACGAGCCAGCCGTCACTGACGCGAGTGCGGGACTGGTGCCTTCAATCCGTTTCCAATCCATAGGCATGGAGCCTTCCGCGAGCTGGTCGAAGTTTTCTTCGTACAGTACATATTCCGAATCTGCTGGAGCTTTGGCAACGACAAGAAGTTTTACCGTTGCAGAACCTCCCTGCGCCGTCACCCAATGAACGCCTTTATCCAGCACGTTCAGCTTGCCGTTCTCCACGGTAACGGATAGGCTCTCCGAGGTCCATGTTAGCGCGTCTCCTCGTACCGTTCCGCTTGTCAGATCGTTAAATTCCGCTTGGAACGTGAGAGCGGCCGGATCGATTTCCTTGCCGGTGTCGGCCAGCACATATCCTTCCGCATGCTTCAAGGAGACGATTTGCGCTCCGGTCGTTGACGGCGTCACGGTGATCTGCCGCTGGACTTCGGCATTTCCGTAAATGGCTTTAATGACAGCTTGTCCGGCTTTTACGGGATAGAGCTTGTTATTTACAATTTTCGTAATGCTCTCGTCCGAAGAGTATAGCTTCACTTGATCGGCGGGAACGGATTCTACGATCCCGTCTGAATAGTGAGCGGTAAAAGCAACCTCGGCCGGACCGGTCAACGCCTCAAGCGACTCCGGCACGGCAGCCTCCAGGCTGAGCGCGTGGATGCGGGTTACTTTCAGATTATCGAACCGGACCTTGCTCTGATCGGCCTGGAAGCCGACCTTGCCCCGCTCAAGAAGCTCTGCGGACAGCGTTTTGTCCGTCAGCAAGGTGTAGGAGGCTTCGTCCGAAGCCTTGATGTACAGCTTCACATTGCGGCCGAACACGCGGACTTTCCACGAATAAGTCTGGTTCAAGTCGAGCGGCTTGCCCCACGTTCCGCTTACGGGGACAGACCAGCTGTTGTCAGGCTTCCGGTAAGCTATTTCATACGCTCCGTTCTGTCTGACGGCCATCTGATTATAGGGCTGCTTGCCGCTCGACGCTCCGCGGAACATGAGGGAGGCCCATCTGCCGGAGTTCAGGACGCCTTCGAACGTAACGTCGGCTTCGACCGTGTAGTTATCCCATTGGACGGGAGCCGATATTCGGGCTTGCCGGCCTGCCGCGTTGCCGTCGAACAATAAGCTGCCGCTGCCGTCTTCGGCTTTGGACACCGTGATAGGGGAGCTTCCCGCGTTCACGTCGGAAATCCAGTTTGCCGGTGTTTCCCCGCTCTGGTAACCGTCGAAATTGTCCTCGAGCAGCACATCGGATATTTGTCCGGAGACCGGTCCGCTGTCTTCAAGGATCAGGGAACCATAACCGGTTGTATCGTTCCAGAACGAAGTGGTATTGTATGCGCTCCACATCTGGGTTGGTCCCGGCGCGGCAGCGTCGTCCCTGTCCGTGACGCCGATTTCGAAGCCAAGCTCCTTGGCAGTGACAGGATCGAAATTCAGCATGTCCCAAGGAACGGCGATTTCGCCCGTCCAACCCGCGTCCGTCTTCTGAATAGCTCTTAATATTTTCTTCTCATCCTTATTGGCATGGTTCGGTGCAGCTCCAAAGTTGAAGGACGGCGTCGTCGTATCCGGCTGAAACCCGATGCCGATCTGCATATCGCTGTCGACGAACGGAGCGGACCTATGACGGCTTGGATCGAAGAAGATACCGATGTTGTCCTGCTCGAACCAATATCCCGTTCCATTATGAACGAGCTTATCATCCGCCGCGTTCACGGCAATGTATAAGTAAGTGTTATCCCAAAGTAAGCCGAATTTGGCTTCGTCCGGGTTACCTTCGCCTATTTTGACTGTCATAGGCTCTTGCACGGTCCATATGGACTCGTCTGTCGTGCCGTCAATAACCGGAGGTGTTGATGTTTTTTGCACGGTCATCGATTTAGCGGTTGATTCCTCCGCATTTACCGTTGTTCCCTGAACGTTGAACATTCCGCACAGCATGGCGAATGCCAGCATCCAGCCTGTCACTTTCCTTGTTGTTCTCATTCTCGATTCTCCCTCTTGGCACAATATATAAAAGCTCGACTTGGCCATGATAACAATCGATATGATGAACAATGTCAAATCCACGTATAGAAATGGTGAAAAGAGGGTATTAGATCCTGATTTTCGCAAAAAGGGGAGAAAGGACCTGGTTGAACGGAGAAGAGAGCGTGCTACTAAAGTAGCTAATCGGTGAAATGGGAGCCCTGATCGCCTTATTCTTCCGATCGCTCGCCGGTTACGGTCATTGGCCTTGGTCATATGGGCCGAATGCTGGCAGCTGCATTTTTACGAAACGGCCATCCGACTACGGTATGGAACCGTACCTCCGGCAAAGCCGACGAGCTTGTCAGCCAAGGAGCGACGGTTGCCGATACGGCTGCCGATGCGGTTGAGGCAAGTCCGCTCGTAATCGTTTGTGTACTCGACTACAATGCCGTATACGCTATTCTTGAGAATTCGGCTGCTTCGCTGAAGGGGCGGACTTTGGTGAATCTGACCAGCGGTTCTCCCGATGGAGCGAGGCAAATGGCTGCACGGGCTGCAGATGGCGGATTCCACTATCTCGACGGTGCGATGATAGTGCCAGCCATCGGTCAGCCGGAAGCGTCTATTTTGTACAGCGGATCTGAGCACGCCTATCTTACACACCAGCGAACGCTAACGAGTCTGGGAGGCACGGCTTCCTATCTGGGTACCGATCCAGGCCGTGCAGCCGCATACGACGTAGCTTTGCTCGATATTTTCTGGACAGCGATGACCGGCTACATCCACGCCCTCGCCCTAGCCAGTGCGGAGAACATCACGGCGACGCGCCTCGTGCCGTATGCTCGGAGCATCATCGGCATGATGCCCGATATAATGGCCGAATTTGCGAATCAGGTCGACAACAGCCATTACCCGGGAATGAATCCAATCTCATCTCCACCGGGGCTGTAATGGATAACATTATCCATGCCTCCAAAGCCCGCGGCATCGACGTTGGCGTAATGGACGCCGCAAAATCTATCGTCCGTCAGGCGATCGACAGGGGCTACGGCAAGCAAGACTTCTCGCGTTTGGCAGAGCTGATCCGGAACCCGTCCGCGTGACTGAGCGTCAGTCGGCACATTCCACTTGAGAGGAGCCGTTTCTATGAAAATAAGCCAATTGTCTAAAACAACAGGCGTCAGTATCCGATCGATCCGGCATTATGAAGCAACCCGTCTGCTCACTGCTTCCCGCCTTAAAAACGGTCACCGAGCGTTCGATGAGGCTGCCATTGAGCGGATCAAAACGATCAAAGCTTACTTGAACTTAGGTTTGACGACGAAACAAATAGAAGAAACGTTGAAGTGCACGGACGGTTATTTTGGAGAGCTCCCCCACACTTCCCTCAACACCAATCGAAATACATCATCTAGCCGCTGATCCTGTCCGCCATCCGCCGCTTGCATGCCCGAAGCCGTCCGGTCGTAATAGGCGATCCTCTCTTCCAGAAAAACGTTGATCGGGTTAATCCGCGGCTCGTAATCCATCTCGTCTCCTGCCCGTTTACGGGCTAGCAGATCTTGAATAACCGCCTTAAGCTCACTTCCCTCGGGCACTAGCGCATCGAGCAGCCGGTCGAATTCCATCGGAGGCATGGCGTTGTGCTTCTCGATCCATTCGCAGGCCAGTATCGGGCGGAGAACGTAGAAGTATTTTTTGATCTTCACCTGTTCGCCTTGCAGGTACTCCCGGTAATTCCCTTTCGCCATGTGCAGATAGTGGAAGATACACGACCTTGGGGAAAACGTAGATGGAGCAATGCGGCGAATCTGGTCCGCTGCCTCGCTGATCTCGCCGTAGACAATCGGGGACTGAAGCCACTCGAGCAGCGGCGGATTGGACTTGCGGAACAAATTCAACGCTTTCTTCAAATCCCAGCCGTTAATGTCCAGCATGTCGCTGATCGGCCGTTCGATCACGTCCCGCTTCTCGAAGATCGATAAGTACCACTCGACCGGTCTGACATAAATAAATCTTACGTCGTAGTCGCTATCCTTGGACGGGAAGCCCCATGCGCGGCTGCCCGACTCGCACGCGTACAATATCCGCACGTTTTCTTCCCGTTCGATTTTTCGCAATTCCTCTAGTATTTGCTGTCTTACGTCCGACATGCCGGTCTCCCCCTCTTTTGTCATATGAAATACTGCGCCGAATCCATAATTTACGCGAACCGTTGTAGACCCTTCATCATTGTCGCCGAGTTACCAGCTAACGAACAGGGTGAAAGTATGACGAACGAGGATAATCCGGTCCGTATGGTTTATCGTGCTCAACCTCGACCTATTCATTGTTCTCAAATAAACGCTTTATAGACGCAATAAGAGTTTGATCGGGTTCATAGTACTTCTTATTAACAAAATTAGGCGCGAAGGACAGCTTCTTTTTCTCTCCTTCAAACAATGAAACCGAAAACAAAAAACCATCTTTCTTGCTCTGATTGTCCAAAGAAAATAAAGTACTAGACTGAATAATAAAGTATTAGACAAGGAAAATATAGTTGTAGACTGGGAAAATAAAGTATTAGACTAGCGATAGCGTTAAACTAACTGGCAGTTTACGCTAATGATTGAGGCGAAAATTTATTAAACATCGAATATGCCAATTAAGCAGAACGTATTGAATATATTCTATAGACTTCTCTCCAATAAGGCTCCAACTTGTTTAGCCATGGTTTGCGGCGGATACGGCATTCCATTTCTAATCCACCATTCAATTTACCCCTACATAAGCGGTGCCAGCATATTGCAACATAACATCTTCACTTAAGTCCACATTTCGCCCACTTTCTCTATCAATCTCGCCCTTGAATCCTTCCATAATGTAATTAAGAAGCCGAGTCCTAAAACCGGGGGCTCCTTTACTGGCTAACATGGTTGAAAAGAATAAATAATTTTTCTCAAAATACTCAAAAAAAGGGGCAAGCCCATTGCTCCAATCAAGCTTACATGCCCATTCATCCATCTCACCTAATTCATCCATGTGCGATTCGATTAGTTTATCCAACAAATCGTATTTATCCTGATAATGAAGATAAATGGTTCCGCGGTTTAGGTTTGCCTGATCTGCAATATCCTGAATAGTGATCTCATCGAAACTTTTCTTACTCATTAATTCAATAACAATCCCAAAAAGAAGTATATTCACCTTCGGTCGTATCCCGTATAATAGAATGGTTATCGAACAAGAAGTTTTGGAGACGCGTTTCAAGAACGGAGGAGAATGATGAGCAGAGCCAATATGCAAACATGGAAAGGACGAGCAGTCAAGCTGCTTCTAATCGTACTTGTGGTCATGTCGGTGAACGGCATGGTTCCCCTGCTGCCGGCAGACTGGGGGAGCCGCGCTTACGCGGCGGCGGAGAACTATACGATCGACACGATCGCCGGAACAGGTGCACCGGGCTTCTCCGGAGACGGAGGGCCGGCAGCTTCGGCCCATATCAACATCGTGTACCACATTGCCGTAGACGCAGCCGGAAATCTGTATTTTGCGGATTCGTCGAATCATGTGATTCGGAAAGTGGATACGTCCGGCATCATCACGACGGTAGCCGGAAGGCCCGGGGTCGAGGCGAACTGGAGCATCCCTTCGGGGGACGGCGGACCGGCGACTTCGGCTACATTGCGATTCCCTGGGGGCGTGACCTTCGATAGCGCAGGGAATATGTACATAACGGAACTCGGCTACGAGCGCGTACGCAAGGTGGATACGAACGGCATCATCAGTACGGTGGCCGGCTCGAGCACGGGCGCTCAGGGCTATGCCGGCGACGGCGGACCGGCGACTTCGGCCCTGCTGAACAATCCGGTGGATGTTGCCGTGGACAGCGCCGGCAATTTA
Source organism: Paenibacillus arenilitoris (assembly GCF_014705655.1). Lineage (GTDB taxonomy): Bacteria > Bacillota > Bacilli > Paenibacillales > Paenibacillaceae > Pristimantibacillus > Pristimantibacillus arenilitoris. Next base: position 17,490 of record NZ_JACXIY010000038.1, read on the forward strand.
TATATCGCGGAAATTTTTAATCATACCATTCGGAAAGTGGATCAAACGACAGGCATCATCACCACGGTAGTCGGGACGGGAGCTTCAGGTTTCTCGGGGGACGGCGGACCGGCGACTTCGGCGCAGTTGAATACTCCGTATTCCGTTGACTTTGACGACAGCGGGAATCTGTACATCGCGGACCTCAATAACAATCGGGTGCGGAAAGTAGAAACGTCAGGGAACATCAGTACGGTGGCCGGCACGGGAGTTGCCGGCTATTCCGGCGACGGCGGTCCGGCGACGGCGGCCAATATGTGGAACCCGATCGGACTCGCCGTAGACGACGACGGAACGCTATACGTCGCGGAGAACAGCAATCACATCGTTCGGAAAATAAGTCCGACCGGCATCATCACGACCGTTGCCGGGACCGGCACTTTCGGCGATTCCGGTGACGGCGGGCCGGCAAAGGCGGCGCAATTACGCGTCCCTCTCGGGATCGATCTCGATCATAACGGGAACCTGTTTGTGGCGGACCGCGGCAACCACAAGATCAAAAAGCTTGAAGCGGTTACCCACACGGTCACGTTCGGAAAGAACGGCGGGGATACGGAGGCGACTCCCTCGACCTTGATCGTGACGGACGGCGACACAGTGGCAGCTCTCCCCGCGCCGCCGACCCGTCCCGGCTATGCGTTCGCGGGCTGGAATACGCTGCCGAACGGGGGTGGAACCGTCTTCGACGCGACGACCGTCGTGAGCGGAAATGTGACCGTCTACGCCCAGTGGAGTCTGAACCCTCCCAATGCTCCCGCCAATTTCAGGGCTTCTCCCGGAAACGGCCAAGCGTCTTTGACCTGGGACAGTGTCACTTCAGCCGTCTATTACAGCCTTTATATCGGCACTGCATCCGGTGCGTACGACCCCTTGCCGTTGACCACGGTGACGGGAGTGACCTATACGGCGACGGGTCTTGTCAACGATACGACTTATTATTTCGCGGTGAAGGCGCATAACGCCGCAGGAGCCAGCGGATTTTCGAACGAAGCGCGCGCGACGCCGCGCGCACCGCAAGCGCCTTCGACGCCGGACTCCGGTTCCGAATCCGGACGGCCTACGGTTCAAGTCGTAGACGGCAACAGCGGTTCCATTGTATCGACCGCATACATCTTGCGTTCATCCGATGCCGACGGACGCCGGCAAGCAGAAGTCGAACTGACAAGAGATCAGGCGGCCCATGCAGTCGAAAGGCTGAAGACGCTCGAGTCCGATTATGCGAAAATGCTGATTACGGATGTCCAGGAAAGGGACGCAAAGTTAATTGCGAAGTTCCCGAAGGCTTCGGCCGATCTGCTGTCCGAAAGCAAGATCCGGATGGAGATTTCAGCGACGCGGGCGCGTGTCGTCATTCCGGATACAACGTTCGAAGGGGTCACGGACGGGCTTCGTTTCCGCATCGAACCGGCCTGGGATGAGGACCTCGCATCGATCGAAAGGCTGGCAACGACGGATCCGCTCGTACTCGAAGCCGCGAGAGGCGGCACGGTCGAAACCGTCGGCCGTCCGATGACGATCGGATCGAACGCGACCAGCGATAGATACGAGGCGATTCTGCCGCTGACCGGTGCGACGCTTAACGACGAACAGCTGAAGAGAGTCGCGGTCTTCGCGTTGTATGACGACGGTACGAAGGAGCTGGCGAGAGGAAGCATCGTCCCATATGACGGCGAAGATCGGCTTGGGATCCGCTTTCCCGTCTCCGCCGGCAAAACGGGCACGTTTACCGTCATCCGTTGGATGAATCCGGTGCATCAAGCGTTTCTGTTCGGTTATGCCGACGGGACGTTCGCTCCAGACCGGAACGTAACCCGCGCGGAAGTCGCCGCGATGCTGGTCAGGGTTTTCGACCGGGATGAGGATGCGGCGCCTGGAGAGTTCCCGGACGTGGGGGATGGACATTGGGCCAAGGAGTACATCGACCGCGCCTCCGGCATGAGCCTCATGATCGGATATCCCGACGGCATCTTCAAGCCGGACGCGACGATCACACGGGCGGAGATGGCGAGCGCGATCGCCCCATTGCTGCCCGAAGTAACGGGCGCAAGCGCGGGATTTACCGATACCGAAGGAAGTTGGGCGAAAGCCGTCATCGAGAAAGCGAATGCGGCAGGTATCGTATACGGGTATGAGGACGGCACGTTCCGCCCGAATTCGTCGCTGACCCGCGCCGAGGCGGTCACGATGCTCGACAGGCTGCTGGGCCGCGGACCGCTGATCGGAGCGCCGCAGCAATGGCCGGATGTCACGCAAGCCCACTGGGCATACGGTTATATCCAGGAAGCATCCATGGACCATTCATACGAGAAGCAGCAGGACGGCACGGAGAAGTACATTCCGGAACCGTAAACCGGTTCCCGCAAGCCCGTTCTATCGGACGGCTGGGCCAACGCCCGTCTCCGGTTGAACGGGCTTGCTCTGTTATTAGGATGAAACCAAGGAGGCTTTCCAAGTATTTGGTATTGAGAGAGTGTTTCACACTAGCGGAGGTGGCGAAGAACCGACTACCCCGGGGGGATTTTGGCAGCAATGCCATGCCAACGGCGAGGTAGAGAGACTCGCTGCCAATGCTGGTGAATTGCCTGCATATTTGAGCAAGGATTTATATAAAGTGCATGCGGTTTGCAGTTATCGAAAAACTGATAATGATACGTTTCCATATATGCGTTGTTCATTTAAGAGTGAGTCCAGTGATACGGATGGATATTCGGAAATCACGATCCCTTCGCCGTAAGAAAAACCTCCTGAAAAGGAAAGCCTAGGACGTGCCTTTACAACTCGTCTGGGTAACTGTTCCTTAGATAAAAGTCAAGTCATTCCGCTAACGGGGACGTTAGTTGAATGATACCAGCAGCAGTCTAAGTCTTTATTTTTCAAGTCTTGGTCCGCAGCTGTTTCTTTTAATGGATCAGTCTAAAACTCTTTTTTCAAAATCTGACGATTTTTCAATTCAAAAAACGCGTCAAATCAATGACTCCAGTCTAATTCTTTATTTTCATCTGGACAGACCCGAACGGCTATCCACTGGCATACAGACAGGAAAACGCAACTTCGTTGCATTCAAATTCGATCTCGACCTCATCTTCTCTGCGTACGGCAATCGAAATGATTTCGCCATGAATCGGCTGGAAGGTATAGTAGTGATAATGCTCATCCATTACTCTTTCTCCGTGAACGGGTACGGCAAAGGACAAGGGTGAAAGCGAAAATCCTTTGCCAACTGCTTTCATCACGGCTTCTTTGCGTGTCCAGACTCTATAGAACGCCTCAACCTTCTTGGCATGGGATATCTCTCCTTCGATAAGCATTCGCTCCCGAGGCACAAAGACGACCTTCATGACATCCAGAGGATTTTGGGTTATCCCTTCCACATCAATGCCCGCCTCGTCGATAGAAGAAATCACGCAGGTCACCATCCTTTTCGAATGGGACAAGTTGAAAAATAGGGGATCGATCCCCCTTTCCTTGACGTGCTTTGGATGCAAATATAGTTTGCCGAATGGATTCTTCTCAAAGGCTACCTTCTCCGGTTGAATCTCGAGCCTCTGCCCCAGCAACTTTTTCAACAGCAATCTTCCGGTGTAAAATTCGATTTTTTTATAATCGACCCGATACCGTTCATAGATCGTTCTTTCTTCTTTATCCAACAGATCGAAATCATCTATCCAATCCGATAAGCTGATCTCCTCGGGGATTTGTACCCAGTATACGTTCAGGATTGACTTCACTTTCATTCGTTCGCACCCGCTCCCAATTGAGTCCCAACCCTCTCTTTCCCTTGTGCCGCTTGCTTCCGTTGCTGTTCCAGGTTCTTCGTAATGACCATAAACGGGATATGTACGACAATTTTCAGCAGCATACCGGTCCCAAAGAAAATAACGGCATACAATAAGGAATCCAGGCTGAATAAATAACCGAAAATCAGAAATCCGAACAATCTGGCCAACCCGTTCAACAGCATCATTCCCGCTCCATATCGGCCGAAGAGTTCTCTTGGCACCACCGTTTGATAAAAGGTGGCAAAAAAGACCAGATAAAAACTAAAGGCCAGGAACAGCAGGAAGCTGATCAGACCGAAAAATAAGACAGGATAATAGTCACTGTCCTTCAATAGTTGGATGAAATCCGGATTGCCTAAAAATAATAACGGAATAACGGGCACGCACATGCCCAGGATACCGATTCCGATATTGTTGGCTACGCCAAATTTCTTCATCGGAGGCACAATGAAGATCGCAAGGATCGCTCCTATCGTTGAAATGCTTTCTACGATCCCATAATCGGTCTCCTTGCCGCCTAGTATCGTTACAATGATATAAGGAAAGCCCAATAAGATAAACGGATACATAAAAAAGTGAGTCAAAAAGGCATTGGAAACGATCGAAGTCAATCGTTTGTCTATAAAAAAGACTTTAAACCCCTCCCACATATCTTTAAACAAATGGATCTGTCTGAATATTACGCCCTCTACTTTCGGAATGACCATAAAGAAGATGGCCAGAGCGGAGATCAGGAAAGTAAACCCGTTAACCAATAACACAGGTCCGATTCCTACCAAGCTATAGACAAGGGTTCCAAGAAAAGGGGCGAGGATTTTCATCGTTTCGTTAATCGTTTTTTCAAATGAATTGGCGGAAACAAGCTCTTCTTCCTTTACTACGCTAGGCAGCAGAGATATAAATACAGGACCGTAACAGATTTCACAAGTGGATATAAATAAGACCGTGAAATAGATAAAGGGCATCGTGATCGTCTCAAATAAACTAAAGACAAATAAGCCAATACAAAGCATGCCTCGCAATACATCCAGCAGAATCATCCATTTTTTCTTGTCGAATCGATCCGCTAATACGCCGGCAATCGGACCCACGATGAGATAGGGAACCATCCCCAGCGCTAAGACCGCCGCAAATTTCTCCGCCGATCCTGTCAGGTTCAACACATAGAGGGCGAATGCCGCATTCAAAAAGAAGGTGCCGAATAAAGAGGTAGCCTCCGAAATAATTAATAACGCAAAGCTGCGTTGTCTAAATAATGAGAAATTCATCTTCTTATCTCCCACCTTCTTTGCAAGAAAGGGACTAGACAAGTTCTCCACTTCCTGCCCATCCTGCTTGAGAGGGCATCCATGAAGAACTGTCTTGGTCCTTATCGCCTCGGCGTTTATCCTTTGCTCGGTTCAAGCTGCTCCGCTAAAGATTGGACGATTTGCATGTATTGCTGCATCATTTCTATTATTTTCGCTTTGTTTAAACGGGCATTGTACATACACTCCGCATACAGATGGGTTGGATGCTCGTGGAGCACTAGAAGCAGGTCGCACATCTCCGCGAATCTCATTTCTGAAGCAGAAGCGCTACTGCTCATAAATCCAGGGATCAAAGCATGTTCATCCTTCGCGATCTTCATAAACGCCGGATCCATGGATGGATCCTTCGGGGAAGCCGCTTCTTCTACCTGATCCTGTACGATTCGGAACAGGTCCAACAGCTTCTCCATCTTCCTTAAATCGATGGTTACGAGATGGATCCTGCCGTCCCAGCCTGTAATCGCCGGGATCGTGATTTGTTCCCGCTCCGTAAGCTCGGCTTGCAGATAGAGGAACAGAGCGAGCATGACTACCGATTGATTAAGCCGCATGCTCTCGGCAGCATCTCGTATGGACGCAAACCATTCGCCCTCAATGGTGAAATTCAATGTACCCTTTAATCCTTGGTCCGCAGCGAAGTAGTCTTCAGGATACGGGATTGCTTCTATATTCGATGTTTGATCCTGGCTGGCGGTTTGTCGAATATACGCCGCTAATTTCGAAATCGACGGGTAAGCAAACAAATGGATCACCGTCACGCCGGCATACACCGGTTCAATGAGACTATGCATCCGGATCAACGACATCGAGTTCCCGCCGATATCAAAGAAGTTATGATGCGTTCCTACCCCCTTAATCCCGAGCACCTGCTCCCAGATTTGAACGAGATCTTGTTCGATTTGATCGAATGGCGGTGTAGGCGGGGCTTCCAATGCGATTCCCGCGACTTCAGGCAAGGCTCGCCGATCGACTTTCCCGTTTGGCGTAAGCGGGATCCGATCCAATACCGCAAATTGTGCCGGAATCATATAGTCCGGTACTTTCTCCGCCAAATAATCCCGCAGCGCGGCAAGGGTAAGCTCTTCCTCCGTGACGATATAGGCGACAAGCGATTGACTATCTTTACAGATGACCGCTGCTTGACGAATCGACGGGTGAAGAAGCAAATGGCTTTCGACTTCTTCAAGCTCTACCCGATAGCCTCTGATTTTCACCTGATGATCGGCACGACCAAGGAATTCGACTCTTCGATCCGGCAATAACCGTACGATATCTCCGGTACGATAGATTCGCTCTCCATCCACAAAAGGATTGGCTACAAATCTCTCTTCCGTCAGCTCCGGACGATGGAGATAGCCTCTCGCGAGCCCCGCTCCCGAGATAAACAATTCGCCGGGTACACCTGCGGGCACAGCCTGAAATTCCGAATCCAGAATGTATATTTTAGTATTGTTTATTGGTCTTCCGACCGGTATACCGACTCGATCCGCCAATTGCTCCGGATCTACGAACCCTGCAATTGCGCCGACGCAGGCTTCTGTCGGTCCATAATGATTCATGACTTGAACATGCGGATACGATTGAAGGAAGCCTCTCATTTCCTCCGCATTCATCGATTCACCGCCCAGTACCACTAATCGCAGCGTTTCACACGCTTTCCGCCAATGCTCGAAAGAGGCATGCAGCATCATGCGAAATAGCGACGGCGTCCCTTTGATAAAACGAATGCGATGGTCGCCCAAGTAGGCTAATAACGCCTCCGGAATCCGCACCAGGTCCTTATCGGCGATATGAATCGCGCATCCGTTTAATAAAGAGGAATACAAGCTGGTATAGCCAAGGTCAAAGGCATACGAGGAGAGCAGAATCGTACGATCGTCAGCGGTCAGCTTCGCCGTCTCCGTAAACCAGGCGACATAGTTGACCATACTCCGATGCTCGATCATCACGCCTTTTGGATTGCCCGTGCTGCCGGATGTATAGATGACATACATCAAATCGTCCGGCTGATTCACGCTCTCCGGATTCGTTACCTGCTGTTTGGCAAGCGTTGGATCATGAATATCGATCCTCTTGCCTTTGTAATCGGCTGGATCCGGCAAGCTGCTTTGCGTAATCAACATAGGAGCGCCGCTATTTTCCAGTAAATAGCGGACTCGTTCCGCTGGCAGCTCCGGATCCACCGGGACGTAAGCTCCGCCTGCCTTCAAGATGCCCAGAATGCCGACGACCGCTTCAACCGATCTCTCTACCATCAATCCCACGATCGTATTGGCCGTTACTCCCTCGTGACGAAGCAGCCACGCCAACTGATTGGCTCGTTCGTTTACTTGAAGATAGGTTAAGCTGACCTCGCGATGAACAACGGCTATCCGATTCGGGGTTTGGCGCACCTGTTCTTCGAATAACTGATGAATGGTCCGATCGGCCGGAGCCGCTGCCTCCGTCTCATTGAGGCCGAAGAGGATCTGTTGTTTCTCCCTATCGGTTATCATTTGGATACTTGCCAAGCTCTTCTCCGGCCGGGCCAGGATGGATTGAAGAATTCGCCGGTAGTGCTCGGCCATCTGTTCCATCGTTTCTTTAGTAAACAACCTCGTTGAATATTGGAAAGTAAACCGGAGCTGTTCATCGATTTCTTGCGCATATAAACTAAGATCAAACTTGGCGAACGGATAAGGCGCCTCATAAGGCTCAAAACGGATTTCATCGGTGCCGCTTTGCGGAATAGCCGGATACTCCATCGAAAACAGGACATCGAATAACGGATTTCTGCTGAGATCCCGTTTTACTTTCAACCGATCGACCAAATAATCGAACGGATAATCTTGATGACGATACGCCTCCAATGCTTGCGATTTCACCTCGCCTGCATACTGCAGGAAGGTTTTGTCGCTTCGAGGATTCGTACGGATAGCCAACGTATTGACAAGCATTCCGACTACATTCTCTGCATCCGCGTGCGTTCGGCCGGCGATTGGCGTACCGACGATCACATCCTCTTGACGGCTATATTTGGCCAGCAGCACGTTGAAAGCCGCCAATAGAACCATATAGCTCGTCGTGCCGGTATATTGCGTCAGTTTCCTTAAACCGGTCATGACAGAAGAGTCCGCAACGAACGATACGGAAGCCCCGTCGAATGGTTGAACGGCGGGACGCCCGAAGTCTGTCGGCAATTGCAGAACGGGCACCTCATCTATAAATTGGTTCATCCAATAGGATTCTTGCTGCTTCATGGCTTCGGATTGCAGCAGCTGATTGTGCCAGGAGGCATAATCTTTGTATTGGATTTTTGGCTCCGGTAGCGGACGTCCTTCATAGATCACAATGAGCTCGCGAAGGATGACTCCGATCGAGGCTTCATCCGAAATAATGTGATGCATATTCAGGACAAGAATGAAGTCCGTTGCCGTACGTTCCAGAACGGTCGCTTGAAAGAGCGGCGCTTGTTTTAAATCAAACGATTGGTTTACCAGCTGTTGTATCCAAGCTTCTTCGGTTTCAGATGAAACCGGCATGAAATCGACCGTGAATGGAACGGTCGGATGAACCTTCTGTACGACATCGCCATGAACCAGCTCGAAGCCGGTGCGTAACGATTCGTGCCGATCAACCAGCGTCTGCCAGCTTTCCTGGAATCGTCCCCGATCTACATTTCCCCTGATCCTAACGGCAATAGGAATGTTATACAGCCGTTTGTTATCTACAATCTTATCCAAGGTGAACATTCGTCTCTGCGCGGAGGATGCCGGGTAGTACTCCTGCGGCTCAACGACTGGAATGTTCTCGTACTGCCGTACTTCCGCCTGCATGACAAACTGAGCCAGCCTTTCAACCGTCTGATGCGTAAAAATATGTTTGATCTCTATTTCCACTTGTAATTCCTTGCGCAATTTACTGACAAGAATGGTTGCCTTCAAGGAATGACCGCCCAGCGCGAAGAACGATGCCCGGACGCTAATCCGCTCCAGCCCCAATACTTCTTGCCATACGCTGGCCAGCTTGGTCTCCCACTCATTGCGAGGCGCGATCCACTCCTGTTCAAGATAGCCTCCGGCTTGCGGTGCCGGCAGCTGCTTGCGGTCGACCTTGCCGTGCGCGGTCAGCGGGATTTGTTCCAGCTGTACAAAATAGCTGGGAATCATAAACGCAGGCAACGACTCGGCGGCATGCTCGCGCAGATCGGACACGGATAATGGCTCCGAGCCGATCACATAGGCGCACAAATATTTATCATGCTGCTCTCCTCTTGCGATGACGACGGCTTCTTTCACATTCTCCAGCTGCAATAAGCTGTACTCGATCTCGCTAAGCTCCACCCGGTAACCGCGGATTTTGACCTGCTGATCGATCCGTCCGAGAAACTCAAGCGTACCGTCGGGGAGCCATCTGGCTTGATCGCCTGTTTTATATAGTTTCTCCCCTGCTTGGAACGGGCTCTCGATAAATTTCTCCTTCGTCATTTCAGGCTGATTGAAGTAACCTCGGGCAACGCCTTCTCCTCCAACCCACAGCTCGCCGGGTACGCCGACCGGACGCAGCCATTCCGTCTTTGGATCAACGACATAGGCGGTGGAGTGGCGCAGCGGTTTACCGATAGGAAGAGAAGAATCGAAATCGCGATTCACCTGATAGGTTGTCGAAAACGTCGTATTTTCCGTCGGTCCGTACGAATGGATCACCTTCAGCTTCGGACAATGCTTTCTCACCACGTTCACATGGCTTGCCGATACGACGTCTCCGCCCACCAACAACGTCCGGACCGTGGAGAACATCTTCGGATTCCCTTGCGATAATTGACTGAACAAAGGGGAGACCAGATGGACGATATCGATTTGATTGTCTGCTAATTCACGCTCTATTTGTTCAGGATCCAGCAGCTTCTCTTTACTTAGCAAATGGAGCGTTAACCCGTTTAATAACGGACCCCAAATTTCCAAGGTGGAGATATCGAAGGCAAAGTTGCCTGTCATCAGAAGGCGGTAACCTGGCATAAAGTCAATAAAATCTTGCTGGATGACTAGTCGAAGGACGTTGCGGTGCTCGACCATCACCCCTTTTGGTTTTCCCGTTGAACCCGACGTATAAATGATATAAGCCAAATCTGACGGATCGTTCACATCCGGTAAATTGTGCGGATAGTTTGCCTCGTCTGACGGATGGCATAAATCAATCACTTCGCCTGCGTAATGGAAGCGCCCGATCCATTCCGGTTTGGTTAATAGCAAGGATGCTCGGCTGTCCTCAAGCACATATTCGATTCGCTCGGCAGGATACTCGGGATCGATAGGCAAGTAAGTCCCCCCAGCCTTCAGAATAGCCAGCGTTCCGACAGCCATCTCGATGGAGCGTTCCACCATAATGCCTACGATAGATTCCCGTACAACCCCTTTTGCCCGCAACCTGTGCGCCAATCGATTCGCTTCTTCATTTAACTCCCGGTAAGTCAGTTGCATTCCTTCATAAACAACGGCGCTTTGATCGGGCGTTTTTGCCGCTTGCTCCTCAAACCATCGATGGATGGTCTTGGACCGCAATACAGCCGACTCTTCTTCTGACTCCGGCGGGTTAAATATCGTGACAATCCGATTTCTTTCCGCTTCCGTCATTAAGTCCTGTTCTTCATAACGTGCCATAGGATCTTGAATCATGGACTCCAATGCCTTCCGATAATAACCGGATATCAAAGCCATTTGTTCTTCACAGAACTGCGTATGATCCCATTGGATTAATAATTGCAGGTGATCAGACCGATCTAATCTGAACTCTGCCGACATCGCAAAGTTATTATAGGTTCTCTCGGAAAACGCCAGCACATGGAAATCGTCCAAATCCTGCAAGGAATCAAGAATATGAAAATGTGTAAAGTTAAAGATCACTTCATATAAGGGGCTTCCGCCCGAATCCTGCTGAATTTGCGCCAAAGGATAACGACGATACGGCAAATAGGATTGCTCCTGTTCAAAGACTTGATGGATGAGATCCGTCCAGGTACCGCCGGACAAGGCAACTCCAAACGGCAAGGCATTGAGGAAAAGTCCCAGCGTTCTTTCGCCGTCATGGCCTTCCGTTCGTCCGTTAAACGGCACGCCCGAAACGACCTCCGACTGTCCGCTAGCCATCTGCAGCACACGGAAATGGGCAGCGAGCAATATACTTTTTAACGGCACTTTCAGCTGATTGGCAAGCTGTTTCACCGAATCGGATACAGCTAGCGGAATCTCGACTCCCCTTTCGCGGATTTGGTGTCGCTGCTCCGTCTTGGCTTTGTGCCAACGGGGAAGCTCATGGAACGGGGAGGAGGAGACTTGCTCTTTCCAAAACCGTTGATGCTCCTCGGACCGCAGCGCCTCTCCTTCCATCGCGACATAATCACGAAATTCGGCTTGCGGCGCCTGCCCCTTATTTTCTTTGCGATTCATAAAGGCGACATAAAGTCGGAATACCTCGGCAAATAAAGATGCCACGCTCCATCCGTCTAATATCGCATGGTGTTCGATGCAGGTGAACTGGAAGGTCTCCTCCGAGCGGAGATGAATCACGATTTTAAACAACGGAGCCTTGGTCCAGTCGAAGGAAGCCGTTTCTTTGTTCTCCTTCCAGTCTGTGAGCCATTGTTCTTGCTGCGGTGACGACAGATGGCGCAAATCAACCACTTCGAAAGGCAGCTCCACCTCTTCATGTACCAGCTGCAGGGGGCGGGTATATTGGGTTAAATCAAACGAAGTACGCAATACGGAATGATCGTTCATTAAGCCGGCAATCGCTTGCTCCCATGCTTGCAGATGAAAGGGAGCCTTCAGGAGGTATGAAGAAACATTGAGATAAGTCGTTGCATCCTGCCGATAACTGCTATGAAATAACATTCCCTCCTGGAGCTTGGTCAATGGATAGGCATCCCTAACACCCGCAGGCAAACGGGTACGGTCCTCCTCCGTGATCAGCTGGAACGGTGCAGTGACAGGCAGGCGATCTTCCATCCGGTTTGAACTTTCAATGATAGGAGCTAATTCGCGAATAGTCTGGTAACGAAATAGATCCTGCACCGTCAGCGTATACCCCAGCTTTCGCACATCGCCCAAAATTCGAATGCTCAAAATGGAGTCGCCGCCCGCTTCGAAGAAATTATCTTCAACGCCAATCGGTTGAACCTGCAGCACCTGCTCCCAGATTGCAGCTAATTTCTTCTCTAAATCCGTGCGGGGAGCGACATAACTTCTTGGAACAGCTGTAAAATCAGGCGCCGGCAAAGCGCGATAATCCACTTTTCCATTATGGTTGAGCGGAATGGCGCTTACTTCAACAAATGCCGCAGGGATCATATAATCAGGCAATTGCTCCTGTAAATAACGACGAAGATCATCCATCCGTTCGGATAATCGGGCCTCTTCCCCTGCCACATAAGCGACAATCCGGTTTCCGACCTGCTCATCTTCCTTCACGGCTGCAGCCGCTTCGCGAATGCCCGGATATTGGCTAAGGACCGACTCGATTTCCCCCAGCTCGATACGGAAACCGCGGATTTTCACTTGATGATCCATTCGTCCATGGTATTCCAGCTCGCCGCTTGGCAAATAACGGGCCAAGTCGCCTGTCTTATAGAGCCGTTCTCCGGCTTCATTGATAATAAATCGTTCCGCCGTTAATTCGGGCCGCCGTAAGTACCCGGGAGCGACACCTGCTCCGCCGACATACATTTCGCCTACTACACCCTTAGGTACAGGCTGAAGATGCCGATCCAATACGTATACCTGCAAATCGGGAATCGGAATGCCAATGACATTTCCTTGCCCTTCTTCAAGATCCGCCAAGGTAATCGGGCGATAGGTAACATGAACCGTCGTTTCCGTGATCCCGTACATATTGACCAGCTGCGGCGTTTGATCGCCATACCGCTCAAACCAAGGGCGCAAGCCTTGAAGATCGAGCGCTTCTCCGCCGAAGATGACATAGCGCAAGGAGGTTAACTTCCGGCCCGGGTCTGTTCTGGCCATCGCGATCAATTGCCGGAAAGCAGACGGCGTCTGATTCAACACGGTCACTTGTTCCTGTTGTAGCAGCTGATAAAAATCTTCCGGAGAACGGCTGATCCAGAACGGGACAATTACTAATTTTCCGCCATAGAGCAGAGCCCCCCAAATCTCCCACACTGAAAAATCAAAGGCATACGAATGATAAAGCGTCCATACATCGCGATCCGTAAATCGATACCAATCTTCCGTAGCGGCAAACAAACGCGTCACATTTCCGTGGTCGACCAATACGCCTTTGGGCTTGCCCGTTGTCCCGGAAGTATAAATGACATAAGCCAGTTGGCGTGCAGACACCGGCAGCTCCGGATTATTCTTGCTTTGCCGGCTGATCTTCTCCCAATCCGCATCAAGATGAATCGGCGTCACGGTCAGCGACGGCCAGCTTCGGCTCACTTCGCTCTGAGTCAATAAGGCCTTAACCTGAGAATCCCCCAGGATGAATTGTAACCGGTCGGACGGAATCTTCGGATCCAGCGGAACGTAAGCCCCTCCTGCTTTCAAGACGCCGACAATCGCAACAATCAGATCCAAAGAACGTTCCATGCAAATCCCGACAAGCGAATTTGCACGAACCCCTCGTTGCACCAGCTCATGAGCCAATTGATTGGCTCTTTCATTCAGTTCCTGGTAGGTATAGGCTTTCTCCTCAAAGACAACGGCAATTGCATGAGGCGTACGGGCAGCCCGTTTCTCGAATAATTGGTGAATCGCATGTTCCGTATCAAAATAACGTTTATTTTGCTTCATTCGGGCGGCTTCTTGCGCCGCTTCCTCCAATGTGACCATCTGTAATCGGGTCAGCCATTGATCCGGGGCTTCCGTTCCATGCCGAAGCAATCGTTCGAAATGACCGGCCATGCGCCGAATCGTCTCTTCCCGATAGAGAGCGGTATTATATTCGAAGGAGCATGTTAATCCGTTCGTCTCTTCCGCAATAGTCAAAGTCAAATCAAACTTTGCCGTCCGGTTATGAAGCAACACCGGGGTGCAGGTAACGCCTGGCAGCTCCCATGCCGCAACCGGCATATTTTGCAACACAAACATCACTTGAAAGAGCGGCGAATGGGCGGCGCTCCGCTCAATCTGCAATTCATCGACCACTTTGTCGAACGGAACTTCCTGATGATCGTAGGCGTCTAACGTGACATGACGAATGTGCTCGACCAATTGCCTAAATGACCAGCCTTCTCCAATTTGACTCCGCAGCGCTAACGTATTCGCGACAAAACCGATCAAATCTTCCATTCCGGCTTGATTTCGGCCCGCGACCGGGGTCCCCACGACCAGATCGTCCTGTCCCGTATAACGATAGAGCAGCGTTTGATACGCCGCGAATAAAGTCATAAATAACGTAACGCCTTCCTCTCTGCTGAAGGCTGCCGCGGCCTCTGTCCGTTCCGGGCCGATAGAGAAGGAATATGAAGCTCCTTGATAGGCTTGCACGGGCGGGCGGGGTCGATCTGCCCGCAATGGCAAGGCTGCCGGACTGCCTTGCAATTGCCGCTTCCAGTAAGCGAGCTGGTCCGCCCATTCGCCCGATTCGTATCTTTCTCTCTGCCACTCCGTAAAATCTGCATATTGAAGCGATGGTTCAGCTAAGCCGATCGGCTGGTCTTCAACGAAATGGCGATAAAAGGCCAGCCATTCTTTAATAAAAACAGCCATCGACCAGCCGTCTGTAATGCTATGGTGCATGGTAACGACCAGATAATGCTCATCCTGCGATACTTCCAGAAGGTGTGCTCGAAGCAAGGGACCGTCTTGCAAATCGAACAATCGGCTGGCTTCCGCCATCGCCCAAGCTTGAATCCAGCTTTCCTGATCCATGCCGGTTGAACGATCGAGGCGGGAGACAGGGAGCGATATCGATCGTTCGAGAGCAATGACTTGAACCAGTCGATCCTGCTCCATACGGAATGAAGTTCTAAGCGATTCATGCCGGTCAACAACGGCTTGCAAGCTTTTTTCCAAAGCGTCTCGATCTAAGACACCCTGCATACGGATCAGATAAGGCAGATTGTATAAGGGGCTATCGGGAGCCATTTCACGGAAAAACCATTGGCTCTGCTGAGCATCCGATGCCGGAAATACATAGTATGGTTGATGTTGTTCGTTCATTTTTTTGCTGCTCCTTATCCTTGAAGATGACGTGCCACCCGGTCTCGGGGAACGATGACATTGGAAGCCGTTCTTATCCCTTGCTTCCGCGCTTCCGTTATGACTTGCGCCTGCTCGGCAATCGTTGAGGCTTCGAACACCATTCGCTGAGTCAAATCGATTTGAAATTCCGAACGCATCCTTACAAGGATCTGTGCCGCCAATATCGATTGACCGCCTACGGCTAAGAACGGATCCTCTATCCCCAACGATTCCAGCTGTAGAACGTCGCGCCAAATCGCAGCCAATTTCTCTTCCGTTTCATTTCGTGGAGCAACCTGGGATGCTTGAATCATCTCCAGCTGAGGCAGAGCCCCGCGATCGATTTTTCCATTAGCCGTTAATGGGATTTGTTCCAGCGGTACGAAATAAGACGGAATCATATAGTCGGGTAATTTTTGCTGCAAATAAATCTTTAACTCTCTTTTCAATTGGGAATATTCCGTCTTGGTCGTAAAATAGGCGACTAATCGTAAATCATCAGCCGAGTTGAATGCCTTGGCAACGACCACCGCTTCCTGCACATCGGGATGTTTCATGCAAGTCGATTCAATATCTCCTAACTCAATCCGAAATCCCCGTATTTTGATTTGGTGATCCATTCGGCCCAAGTACTCCAGGTTGCCGTCCGCCGCATACCGGACCAGGTCGCCTGTGCGATATAATCGTTCATTCGATTGGTTGCGCCATACCTTCGAAATAAATTTTTGTTTCGTAAGCTCCTCCTGATTCCAATACCCCCGCGCTAACCCCGCTCCGCCCAAATACAGCTCTCCCGGCACTCCGACCGGAACGGGCAGCAAGTGTTTATCCAGTACATAAGCTTGCGTATTGGGTATCGGACGACCGATAAAAACGGGCAGCTCCGGCCCTCGATCGACATAGCTGAAAGTCGAATAGGTGGTATCTTCTGAAGGTCCGTATAGATTGATGACCTTCTCCACCGTTTCTATTTCATAGATTTGTTCGACAAGCGCGCGCTTTAACGGTTCGCCGGCCAAATTCACCGTCCGCACGGAGGCAGGGATTGCCTTCATCCTTACCAATTCCCGGATCGCCGACGGCACGGTATTGATTAAGGTGACCTCGCCGGCTGCCGGCAGATGAGGGAGCTGTAAAGCATTTTCGGCCAAAATCAAGGTTCCGCCCATACTCCAGGTGACAAACATTTCAAACACGGACAGATCAAAATTAATCGAAGTAGAGCCTAATACACCGGCCATCTCCTCCGGCGTATAGACTTCCTGAGCCCATTGCATTAAAGCAATGACGCTGCTATGCTCGACGGCAACGCCTTTCGGTATCCCGGTAGAGCCGGAAGTATAAATGACATACGCCAGATGATCCCCTTGAATCGGCGCCGGAATACGGGGAGGATGGCTTCCCGCCTCCCTAATGGCATCCCGATCCCGGTCCATGCACACCACTTCTATATCTCGCCCGGCGAAAGCTTCCGCCAAGGACTCTTGGGTTACTAATAGAGGAGCTTTCGCATCCTCCAGGATATAGGAGAGCCGCTCCGACGCATACGCGGGGTCCATCGGGACATAAGCTCCTCCAGCTTTCAAAATCCCCAGGATGGCGGCCGCCATGTCTATCGACCGTTCCATATGCACGCCAATCAAGGTCTCGGGACCAATCCCTTTTTGCAATAAATAATGGGCTACCCGGTTCGCGCGTTGATCCAGTTCAGCATAAGTGAGCCTGTCTGTGTCATGGACGATAGCCGCCGCATCGGGAGTCCGCCTGACCTGTGCTTCGAACCAATGCGGAATACATGGATTCTCCGCCGGCTTCGTTCCGGCGCTGTTCCATTCAAGCAGCAGCTGCGCCGCTTCTTGCCCGGTAAGCAGCGGAATTCGGTCCATTGGGACTTCCGGTTGATTCATATAACCCGCGAGTAACTGCAGCAAATGTCCTGACATACGCCTAATCGCGGCTTCTTCGAAATCATGTTCAGGATAGAGCAGCGACGCTGTCCATTTTGTCCCTTCTCGCGCAATTTCCAGCGTAACTGTACTTTTTCCCTGCAGACCGCCAAGAGAAGGAAGAGCCGAACAGGTAAATACAGAAGTCGTTTCATCCCGATCGAATAAAACGGTTTGCAGCATCGCGTGAACCGCTTTTACTTGGCCGCGAAAACCATTTATCTCCGAAAAATCGACAGCTAACGGAACCGCCTTGTCCTGCTCTCCTTCCCTCCCGATGCCGACAACGATCTGTTCCAGTCCCGTATAGCGATAAAATAAACCGGCCCAGGCTGTCAGCAAAGGAGCTTGAAGCTCTATTCGTTCTGTATGGCTAAACGAAATAAGCTTTTCAACAAGCTCACTTGAAAAACGAAAGGTAACGCATCGGCATTTCGTCGTTAACATAATTCCCTCCTCATCTGCCTCACGCATTCAAGCGCTCTTTGATTGACGAGATCCACGACTTCTTGGTCATGGTCGAGTAGATAAAAGTGACCCCCTTCAAAGAACCGATACTCGATTTGTTCGGTTGTATAGTTCCTCCACTCTTCCAGATTAGTAATCAAATGATCCCGTTTTCCATTGAAAATGGAGAGGTTACAGGGTAATGGGGCAATCTCCTCCTCCGCCCGATAGGTTTCTACCGCTTTCATATCGGCCCGGATAATCGGAAGAAACATACGGATAAAATCCGGATCATCCAGCAGCTCCTTGGGAGTTCCTCCGAATTGGAAAATCTCTTTCTTCAGCTCCTCGTCCGGTAATTGATGCCGTATTTTGTTCGCCGGCTGATGCGGAACGGATCTCCCCGAGAAAAAAACATGCAAGGGGCCTTGATTTCCACTCTGCATGAGCTTTCTTGAAAGCTCATAGGCAATCAAGCTCCCCATACTATGACCAAAGAGCATATAAGGCTTCTGCCCGATGTCAGGCTGAATCATGGAACATACATCTTCTACGATATCCGCTATATTCGTTAATAACGGCTGAGGAAGCCGCCTCCCTCGCCCCGACAACTCAATGGGTACGAGCTCGATCGCTTGATCCGCATACTTCAACCAGCTGTAATAAATTTGTGCCGTTCCCCCGGCGGGAGGAAAGCAATACAGTCTTATTTTCCGTTCCATGCTCATTCACTTCCTATGTCTATTCACCAATCGGGACAACCTCGTTATCCCCTCTTCGATCTTGTCATGGTTGTTAAATGAAAAATTCAACCGGACCGACGAAGCAGCCATTTGGCTTTCATTGACGGCGAAAATATTGCCCGGGAAAAAGGTGACCTTCTCCGTCGCGATCGATTCTCTGAACAGCTCCATCGTGTCGACCGATTCGGGAAAACGAACCCAAATAAACAGCCCGCTCGAAGGGGTTGTCCACGATGCATAGTCCCCCATTTGCGTATATAAATGATCGATCATACTATTTCTCCGTGAACGGTATTCCTGACGCAAATGCTGAAGATGCTCGGTAAACTCGTCTTTTTGAAGGAAGTTGGCGGTAATCTGCTGCGTTAGCGTTCTCGTATTAATATCAGCCGCTTCCTTCACGATAGACAGCTTCTCGACGATCTCCCCGCCCGCAACGATCCAGCCCAATCGCAAGCCGGGCGCAAGAATTTTGGAAAATGATCCGACATAATAGACCCAATCGGGTTGAAACGACTTGACCGCCGGAATCTCGCTATCTTCATAGGCTAAGAAGCCATAGGGGTCGTCCTCGATAATCGGCACTTCATAATCCGCCGCCAGTTGAGCCAGCCTTTGCCGCTTTTCTCTGCTCAATGTATAACTAAGCGGATTGTGACCGCTCGGGATCACATACATACAAGCCGGACGCTCCCCAGTCTGCAATACCTTCTCCGCCTGTTCCACATCAATCCCCATGACCGGATCGGTCGGTACAGTCAAAATCCGCGGTTGATAAGGCTCCACTGCTTGCAGAAATCCCGTATAGGTCACTTCTTCGGTCAATATCGTCTTGCCGGGATCCAGCAATAGCCGTGCCAATAAACTGATACCTTGCTGCGCCCCTGCAGTGAGAAAAATTTGCGAAGTGCTGCACGTAACGCCGCGCTCACTCATCAACAGCTGAATTTGCCGCTTCAGCCGTTCCGTCGGAGGACCGTACTGCAGAGGATCCGATTGCCGGAGCAGCACTTCCCCCGCCGAAATTGCCAGTTGCTCCGCCGGAAAACACTCCGTACTCGGCAAGCCCAAGCCAAACGAGATATACTCCGGACCGCTTGTTAACTCAAGCATATCCTGTAACGCGGAACGCTTCGTCCGCTGCGTCCAAGCCGCTAACCGCTGAGCCATACGAATCTCTCCCTGCCTCTATAAATTTCCTCTTTTTAATTGCTCGCGCTCCACCGCTTCGAACAAAGCTTTAATATTCCCGTTTCCGAAGCCGCGCGAGCCTTTCCGTTGAATCACTTCGAAGAAGAGGGTCGGACGATCCTCCATCGGTTGAGCAAAGATCTGCAGCAAATAACCTTCCTCATCCCGGTCAACCAGAATATTAAGCCGATTCAAGCTATCGACCGATTCATCGATCTCGCCTACGCGATCAGGCAGCAAGTTATAATAAGCGTCCGGCGTATAGAGAAATTTCAGTCCGTTTTTCTCCAGGTTCTCGACAGACTTGATAATGTCGTCTGTTTCAACCGCGATATGACCGATCCCATCCCCCCGGTTATAGTCAAGAAACTCCCGCACTTGCGATTTCTTTTTTCCCGGCGCAGGCTCTACGATCGGAAATTTCACTCGTTCCGTATCGTTTTGCATCGCCTTGGTCATCAAGGAAGAAGTATCGGAGCTTATATCGTCTTTATTGAAGGCGTTCAACAAATGGAAACCAAATACGTTGGCATAATATTTCGCCCATTTGTCCATGTTTTCTACGTTAATGGCAAGATGATCAATGCGGGTTAAGCAAGTGTCGTAGGAAGAAACGCTTTGATTGACTTCCTTAAAGTCAGGTAAAAAGAATCCCGTATATTCCGTACGTTCAACCAGCGTATGAACCATTTCCCCATATGCGCCGATCCGTGCCATTGTCACCTTGCCATATTCATCTTCTATGACCTGAGGCGGCTGGATTGGAATTCCGCCATTGTCAATCGCCGTTTGATAGAGCTTCTCGATCTGTTTGACGCGGAACGCAACATCCTTCACGCCATCCCCATGCGTATGAACAAACTTCGCGATTGGATGCTCCGGCTCATAGGCGGAAGTAAGGACGAGATGGATCTCGCCTTGCTGCAATAAATAGGAACAAACATCACGGTGGCCCGTTTCCAGCCCTTTATACCCGGCGATTCGGAAACCGAACAGCTTGCTATAATAGAAGACAGCCTGTCTTGCGTTCCCCACTAAAATTTCCACATAATCGATATCCTCGATCGGAAACACGTCGCTCACGA
The DNA here is from genome assembly GCF_014705655.1 of Paenibacillus arenilitoris. Lineage (GTDB taxonomy): Bacteria > Bacillota > Bacilli > Paenibacillales > Paenibacillaceae > Pristimantibacillus > Pristimantibacillus arenilitoris. Next base: position 38,205 of record NZ_JACXIY010000038.1, read on the forward strand.
ATTGGTCCGCTTTCAGCTCCACCTTTGTATTGCTCATCTCTTTCTCCTCCTCTGTCCAATTCATCTTTGCTCATCAAAAGATTTTCCCTGGATTCAAAATATGGTTCGGATCAAACGCTTCTTTTATTTTTTTCATCCACGGCACGGCATCTCCATGCTCTTCGGTGAGATACTGCTTTTTTCCAAGTCCGATGCCGTGCTCTCCCGAACAAGTTCCCCCGCGCTCCAGCGCGAAGCGAACGATCCGCTCATTGACTTTCGCCGCTTTCGCCGCTTCCTCCGGAACAGACGGGTCAATCGGAAACACCGCATGATAATTGCCGTCGCCGATATGTCCGAGAATAGCGCCTTGCAGGTCCTCCGCTTGCATGACTTCCCTGGCAAAGCTTACGGCTTCCGGCAAAACGGATAAGGGAACGCATACGTCCGTCGTCATTAATTTCTTCTCCGGTGCTAATGCCGCTATGGCAAGAGCCGCATGTCGCCTGGCATCCCATAATTGCTCGCCGAATGATTCATCGAACGTATGGCTCCAAGCACCGGCTCCCTCCTCCTGGATGATTTCTTTGACTCGTTCCACTTCAGCCGTAACCGCGCTCTTCCAACCGCTTAACTCTAGGAACAAGGTTGGTTTTTCCTCATATTTCGTCTGTTTGTAAGAATTGATCGCCTGAATCGTATACGCATCTACCAGCTCGATCTTACTCGGTTGAATCGAACGGTACAGCATTCGATTCGCAGCCTTGCAAGCTTGCTGCAAATCGGGAAAAACCGCTTTCGCATACAGAAATGTCTCCGGCAGCCCGTATACGCGCAAAGTAAGCTCTGCAAATACGGCAAGCGTTCCTTCCGATCCCGCCAGCAGCTGGGTTAAGTTATAGCCTGCCGAAGATTTTTTGGCCAAGCTCCCGGTCCGAATGGGTGAACCATCCGCCAAGATAGCTTCCATTCCTAAAATTTGTTCTCTTGTCGATCCATAACGTACTGCGCTGCAGCCGCTGGCATTGGTAGCTGCCATGCCTCCCAGTGTCGCATCGACTCCCGGATCAATCGGAAAGTAGAGTCCATATTTCTTCAGCTCGCGATTAAGCTGCATTCGCGTCACGCCCGGTTCCACCCGTACGGCAAAATCATCTGCTCTAATCTCTAAAATCCGGTTCATATGGGTGAAATTTAGGCTGATTCCTCCTTGAACGGGAACGACTTGTCCTTCGACGCTTGTTCCCAGTCCAAAAGGCACGATAGGGCATCCGATCCGATTGGCATAAGCGATAATCTCTCTTAACTCTTCTTTGTCCTTAGGGTAGAGAACCACGTCAGGAAAACGCCCGGCATGATAAGAGGTAAGATCCCGGCCGTGCTGCTGACGTATAGCCTCACTCGTACTCAAACGTTTTGGGTCGCGAATCATTTTGTTCAGATCCTCTAACAAGGCTTACCTATTCTCCTCCCGTTACGACCGCGTCAGATAAATTGAACCTCTATGCAATGATCCAGCACTTTTTTCAATTGCTCTTGGTTCGGTCTTCTCCAAACCAGTCCAAATGGCTTCAATAACCATTCGGTCTTGTCCGAGAGCATGACAAAGTGTGCGCGCGCTTCCTCCTCCCGCTCCTCGAAGAAACCGAAATGAAGCAATAGGTTATGAATATAGGGGCCTAAACGTTCATCTGTATAGTTATCGCTCATAAAATCGATAAATTGTTCATAAGGCGCCATTGTCACAGCTAAACCGGATGCCTTTGCCGCTTCTCCCAGTTCGCAGAAGCTGGTTTTATCCCTGTTCATCAGATGATAAGTTTCGCTCTTTAAATGCTCCCGATTATACAGCAGACAGATGCTGCGGCTGACATAGTCGATGTAGGTAAAATCAATTTCGCCTTGACTGCTGTCAGGGAAAATCCCCATCTTAGCCATAGACTGAATAATGGTATACAATCCGTTGTCCTCTATGTTTTCCTGGAATCTGCCCGTTTCGGAATGACCCATAATATTCCCAACCCTGAATATATTGCCGTTTAATCCCTGGCTTCTAGCTTCTACAATCAGCTTTTCCGCTGCTAATTTACTTTCGCCGTAGGGATGGCCTACTTCTTGACCGATATCATGATCGTATTCCGTAAACACCACGCATTTGCGATTTTGTATGCTTCCTTTGGAAACCGCCGTAGTCGAAATAAAGTTGAAATCTTTTGGTTGATGTTCCTGAGCAAACCGGATCATCCGCTTCGTGCCGTTTACGTTCAGCTCTTCAAATTCGGAGTAATGACCATAATGTTTCACCGTCGCGGCCGAGTGGATGATACAATCTATCGTTTGGGCGAGAGAATCATATTGTTCATCCGTTAAACCGAACCTGTCATAGAGCAGATCTCCGTTTACGACGGTTACTCGATTTCGGTCGAATAAAGCAAACCCGAAATAGTACTTCCATTTATCGGCTAACCGCGCCTCGGCTTCCGCTTGCGTCTTGCCTCGGACAAGGACATGGAGACGACCGTTCGACTCTTTTAATAAATCGTGCAACAAGTGAATACCTAAGTAACCGGTAGCGCCGGTCAACAAAATATTGGCGTAATGCTTCACCTGTGTCAGATCTACACGTTCCAATTCCTTATATTGCGCCTCATATTTATTCGCTTCTTCTTGAATAAATCGCTGCATCTCCGCAGAAATCGCAGCTCGCGACGGTGAGCTCTTCTTTAATTTCTCCAGCTTCGCTTCGGGGCTGTCCGATTGCTCCTTGATGTTTTTGGCAAGCTGATGGATCGTCCGATAGGTGAATAGATCGTTTAGCGCCACTTGATAGGTTTCATGGAGCTTCGATACAAATTGAATCGCAATAAAGGAGTCGCCTCCCAGATCAAAGAAATCTTCATGGATATTCACCACTTTTAATCCCAGGATCTTTTGCCAAACCGCTGCGACATCCTGCTCTTTTTTGCTATAGTCGTTATCTTCTCTGCCCGTCAGTTCGACGGTTTTTGAAGGCGATTCCGATCGATCGGGAATATGAATCCAGCATGGAACGCGATCGAACGGATAGGTTGGGAGCGGCACTTTGTACGCGGATTCCTTCCTGTACAGCTTGTCCCAATCGATGTCGGCTCCTTTTACATATAAGTCCGCCAGCCTTAGAAGCAAGCCCTCTTTCCCAGTGCCGGCTTCAAGAGCTTGTTCCGCATATCGACTCGCTTCTTCCCTTTCAGAAGACTCGATTGCGTGTTGATAATTTTCCGCTTCTTCCCAACCGTCCCGTGCCAGTTTCAATAGTTTGCTTTCAAGGTCCCGTAAATCATTTACGACCATAGCCATACGATGCGGATGATGCTCTCTTCCCGTACTCGCCGTGTAACAGATATCCCTTAGACTTGCCTGTTCGCTCTGTTTCCGGGCAATATCACGCACATAGCCGGTCAACAGCTCGCGCAGTGCCGTTTCCGACTTGGCAGAGAGCGTAAACAAATAAGGACCTTTCTGTACCGCCTGTTCCTCCCTCCTTGGCGGCGCCTCTTCCAGCACAAGGTGACAATTGGTGCCGCTCATCCCGAAAGAACTGACTCCGCAAAGACGGGGAATGCCTTCCGTTTCCCAATCCGTCAATTGATCATTGATATAAACAGGCGATTCTTCAAACGAAATATTAGAATTCGGTTTATGGAAATGTAGGCTGGCGGGAATCTTCTTATGCTGTAAGCTTAACGCCGCTTTAATGACCCCTGTTATGCCGGACAAAGAATACGTATGGGCATAGTTGGTTTTGACTGATCCAATGGCACAAAATTGTTTCTTATCCGTGTAACGCCGGAAGGCGTTCGTAATGGCCGAAATCTCGATTCGGTCGCCCAATTGGGTTGCCGTCCCATGCGCTTCCATATAAGAGAGGTGCTCCGGATGGATTCCGGCATCTTTCCACGCTTCTACAATAACGGCTTCCTGCGTGATCGGATTGGGAGCGGTTATGCTGATCGCACGTCCGTCATTATTGGATGCACTGCCTTTAATCACCGCATAAATATGATCATGATCGCGCATCGCTTTACTCAACGGCTTGAGGATCAAGGCTGCAGAGCCTTCGCCGAGCGCGGTTCCTTCCGAGTTATCCGCGAAGGTTCGCGTCCGGCCATCGGATGATTCCATGCCCACGCGCGATCCAATATCGACCGGAAGCAAATTAAGCTTAATCGCGCCCACAATCGTCTGATCCATCTGGCCGTTACGCAGCATTTGAACCGCAACATGGATCGCGCTAAGCGAAGAAGAACAAGACGTATCAATCAGCATCGTCGGTCCATGCAGATCCAATAAATAGGAAATGCGGCTTGCCGTCATTGGCCCCGAATTCCCCGGGTAGGCCAAATAAGTCGATTCCGGTTCTACATCCTGGACGATCGTCTGGTAGCTTAACGGCTTGGCGCCTTCACTGCTCACGATCACGCCTGTATTGGATCCGATCAGCTTCTTGCCGCCATAACCGGCGTCTTCTATCGCTTGCCAAACCGTCTGCAGGAACAATCGCTGGTTTGGATCCATCAGCTCGGCTTCTTTCGGCGTTATCCCGAAAAACGAATAATCGAATCCATCGATTTCTTCCAGATAACATCCTCGAAAATACTTGATCTTATCATTAGCGTTTTTAAAGCGTAAGTAGGCTTCGATGTTGCCTCTGCGCTCTTGTGGAAAATCGCCTGAACAGTCTATTTCATGAATCAGATTACTCCAAAATTCATGCCGGTCCGCCGCCTTGGGATATTGCATGGCCATACCAATGATCGCAATTTCTTTGGTCGATCCTTCATGAATGATTGGTGCGGATGATTCCGTTTTGCTTTTATTGCTTTTTATATCAAAATTTAGAAGTTTGGCCATGTGAAATCCCCCTGTTCCGTTCGCATAAGCTCATTTACGACAGGCATTCGGAGTAATGGTTTTAGCCGATTTTGTTGCTCGCTATGCGGTACTTTTTTCGTTTCAAATACGGAACGCAGCATCGATAGAGCTCCTGCCAGCTGCTCTCTGGTCGGTTCTTGCTTGGATTGATCCAATTGCATGGCGATTTGCTTCACCTTTCGATAAGGCTCGATTACGCCTTTTGCATAAGCCTCGTTATCCCAATTGCGATTTTTGGTCGCTGCCGCGATCGCCAGACACTTTCCGATAATAGAAGGCTCGGCATTCTCCCGGTTGAACGCTCCCTTTGCCTTTGGAAGATCATCCGTCTCTCCTAAAGACACGGTCAGGATGGAAGGAGCATTTTTTTTCATTAAGCTTTGCAGCACTTGCTTAGGCCCTAGCTCGATGGCAATCTTCACCTTGTGAAGCCGTAAATACTCGACCGATTCCTGCCACCGAACCGGTTCCGTCATTTGCCGGGTCAAGAGATCCATCAGATGCTGCGATTCATGCGGAAGAGCGGTCACATTAGAGATCACCGGGTAGTCACCTGAACCGAAGCGATAGGGGGCAAGTATTTCTTTAAACCGACCGGCAGCAGGCTCCATCATTGGACTATGGAAAGCCGAGCTCACATTCAACGGATTAACCGTTACTCCCTCGATCTTTAACAGTTCGGAAGCCACCTCGTTAACGGCCTCTTCATGCCCGGATAACACGAGCTGCTCCGGGGCATTGTAACAGCCAATCACAACCGGCTTCTCCTTGGTTGAGATTTGCTTACACAACTCCCGGGCCCGCTTACGATCGGCCTGACCGATTGCCGTCATGACGCCCAGACCGTTTGTCACCGCTTCTTGCATCAATTGACCGCGATGGCGTACAATTTGCAGAGTATCGGCAAACGAAATCGCGCCGCTGCAGGTTAGTGCGGAAAATTCTCCCAAACTATGCCCGGCGGCAAAGTCCGGTTTAAGCCCAATCTCGTCCATATAGACACGGTATGCGGCTACGCTTGCCGTCAATACGGCAGGCTGCGTGTACTCCGTTCTTGTTAATTGGAACAACTCACCCTCAAAACATAATGAAGACAGGTTCATTTTCAGTACGTCATCCGCTTCTTCGAATGTTCTTCGAGCCATAGGGAATTCGTCGGCAAGACTTTTACCCATCCCTGCGTATTGAGATCCTTGACCAGGAAATAATAGAGCAATCAATAATTTGTCCTCCTAAAAGATATTTTTAAGTTTTATTTTCTGTGGAGAATCACCCCCCTCAAATTTTTGGAATGGAATGTAGACCGAAGGCTGCTCAAATGACGAAATTTTCAGACTTTTAGGAGCGCTTTATCGCTTTGTTACTTGTCCAGAGCCGCATCATCCTTCGGGTATGCGTAAAATAGCCCCCACCTTGTCTGCAAGTTGAGGGCTAAGATAGACTGGATAATGATTTGCGAAATCTTTACAAAATTGTAGCCGTGCGTATTTTCATCCAAATAATAACACTGCGATTCGAAAAGCGGAACATTTCTTGCGGACTATTTAAATAGTAACTGCCGCCCCGTTCCGCCCTTATCGTTGAGAATTTCCCTTGTCATAGTTCAGATTGCCTGTAAGAAACCCTACCAATAAGCAGCTCCGCCTTAACGCAAAAAAAGGTCCCAAAGATCCTCATCGTGATCCGTCGGCGCAATCTCCCCGCTCGCATACATTGCTTTATAAGTAATTAAGCGAATCGTCACAGTCCCATAGTCACGCTCAATCACGCTAAGATCAGCATATGGCTCGATCTCAATACCCATTTCCTTCAGCAGCTCTCTCCGCAGCCGCTTCAATCATTGACGCTCACCCGCAACACTTTCACCTTCTCCGGTCCCCCCGCCGTAAACCGCCCCCACTTCCTGACGCACAGCGCGCAGAGGAGCATGCCGATCAACGCGATTACGCCCCAGACGACGATCGTCGCCTTCCAGCCGAAATGATGGCTGATGGCCGCGATGCCGTAGATGGAGACGGCACTGCCGAGGTAGGCGAAGGCGTTGAGGAGGCCCGAGACGGTCGAAATCCGCCCGTATTGGGCGAAGTGCATCGGGAGCCGGCTGATCAGCAGCAGGTTGATCCCGTTCGCGCAGCTCGTCAAGAGGGCCATGAGCAGCAGGGAGGCCGCGGCATTCGAGGCATAGACCGCGGTCAGGCCGGCCGCGGCCGCAAGGGCGATGCCCCAGATGCAGGCGACGGTTTTGAGCTCGTTCCCGATCAGCCGCTGAACGAACGAGGCGGCGGACACGCTCACGATCGCGAAGACGGGCAGAATGGCCGTACTCAAGATCGAGATGGAATTGCCGAAGCGGTAAACCTCGTTCAAGTAGGTCGGCATCCACGTCGTAATGCCGTCGCGCAATGCCCCCTGCAGCACGACGACCAGCATGATCGGCAGAAGGCCGGAGGCCATGACGAGGGCACCTGTCGATTCCCGTACGGGACGCTCGACCGCTTTCTCGTCCACGATCCACTCCCGCACCGCAAATCCTTTGACGCCGACAAACCACACCGCCGCTATGCCAAGCCCTAACGCAGCCGTAGCGACAAACGCCAGCCGCCAGCCGGACAGCCAGATGCAGAGCGGCACGAGCAAGTAGACCGCGATCGTCCCGGCGGAGGACGCCGTGAAGACGCTGACGCTGGCCCTGCGATAGTTCTCGCTGGTCAGCGTCTGCGCCATGATCCGCACTAGCGGCGGCCAGAGCATCGCTTGAAAAAATCCGTTAAAACACCAGACGACCGTAATAACCGAAATGTCATGCAACGCCGAGACGGCCAGGTTGCAGACCGCGGTTGCCGTTAACCCTGCGGTTATCATGTACCGGGGCTTGACGCGGTCGCCCAATAGGCCGAAGATCGGCTGGCCGGCGCCGTAAGCGATAAATCCTCCGATCAAGGCCATGCCGGCAGCCTGATTGGAGATGGCGAGCGAATCCGCGATTTCGGAGATGGCCGCCCCATAGTTGAGCCGAGTCATATAACTGGTGAAGTAGACGAGGCAGCACAAGGCGCTGAACAGGAAGACTCGCTGTTTGGTCAATGCCGGCTCTGTCTCCGTCTCCTGCCCAGCCGCGCTTATACGAGACATTTGCCCTCCCAATCCTTGTTGCCCGGCACGCCGAGAAGCTTCGCAATGGTCGGCGCAACGTCGATGATGCTTGCCCCTTCGATCCGCTGCCCGGGCGAGAACGAGCCGCCTTTCATCACTATCGGAATCGTCATATCCTCCGGCATGTCCGTGCCGTGCGTCCGGTCGTGTCCGCCGTGGTCGGCCATGACGATGACCGCGTAGTCCTCCGGTATCGCGCGCGCGGCTCGCTCGATGCAGACCCACGAATCGTAGACGGATTGGATGTATGCCTCCGACATCCAGCCGTGCCGATGGCCAATCTCGTCCACCAGCCCCAAGTAGAGGAAGACGAAATCCGGCGATTCCTCGTTCATATATTCGATGGCCCGGTCGGTCAGCATTTGGTTGGTCGCCTCGTACGTATAGACGCTGCCCGAGATGAAGCAGCTATGGGCGAGCGCCCCCGGACGGGCCAGGTCGCGCAGCTCCGCCCAATTGTGGAACAGGCCGCAGCTCTTCCCATGCGCCGCCAATTGCTCGAACAGCCCGGCAATCGGCCGCACCTGAGCCGTATAGACGTTCTCCACGATGCCGTGGCGTTCCGGCGGAACGGCGTGGAACAGCGACATGTGGCAAGGCAACGTGACGCTCGGCATCACCGTCCGCGCATCCAGCGCGCTGCTCCCCTTCGCCTTCATTTCCGCAATATAAGGATGACCGGCTAGCTCCAGACTGTCCGGACGCATGCCGTCGACGAGAATCAGCAGTACTTTGTCGCTCACGATCGATCAGCTCCTATTCTTTTACGATGGGAATGGCATTTTTCTTATACAGACTGTAAATAGGCTCCGGCAGCTCCCGGTCGGTAATGATCGTATGCGACGGGGACACATCGCACAGCTTGACGGTGGCGGCGATCTCGAACTTCGAGCTGTCGGCCAGAATGAACACTTCGTCGGCGTTGTGAATGTAGGCCCGCTGGATATCGAACAGCTCATGGACGAACACGCCTACCCCGTGGCGCAGCGAGACGGCCGAAGGGAACACGAACGCCTTGGCAACATGCAGACGGTTGACGGCATCGAGCGCCATATGGCCGTAGAACGCCTTCTCCCCGCGCAGGTACTGCCCGCCGATCTGGATCAGCTCGAACCCTTCGGCATCGGTCAGCGCCCCGAACACCTCCGGCGAATTCGTCACGACCGTCAAGCGGCGAAAATGCTCCTTGAGCAGCGGCGCCAGCTCCATCGCGGTACTGCCCGTGTCCAGGGCGATCGTGTCGTCCTCCCGGATGTACCGGATCGCGATGCCGGCGAGCTGCCGCTTCAGCTCCCGGTTCTCCGACATGCGGCTCTCCAGGCTGGCGAAGCGCTTCATCTTCTGGTTCGAGACAGCGCCGCCGTGCACGCGCTTCAGCGCCTGCTGGCTCTCCAGGTATTCCAGGTCGCGCCGCACCGTTTCGATGGACACGCCGAACCGCTTCATGAGCTCCGATACGGTCACGGACGTCTTCTGCTCCAGCAGCTCCATAATTTTCATCCGTCGTTCATTTGCAAACAAATGCAATCAACTCCTCACAAATACACAATCAATATAAGGCGAACGCCGGAAGCTGTCAAGAGGATTTCGCATCATCGGCAGCCGTAAGGCATCCCGCCCCCCCTCCCGCTACCACTCCCCCGGTCGTTACGCAACCAACCAATCCCTCCCCGCACCAACCGATCCGCCAGCCGCTCCCGAATCCGCGATTTGTGCGCCCCGTGGCGGAATGATTGATTGTTCGCGAATGAAAGCGCTATCTATAATGAGCGTGAACGACTAACCCATTTAGAGGAAGGGAGGCGGAACGTTCGAACGGCTTCACCGGCAACAAACGATAATCGACTTTGGAGGAGGAAGCAAATGAAGCGTATTTTGGCACTGCTGCTCAGCATGATGTTGATTTGCTCGATTTACCCGCTTCAGCCCTTGCCCGCGCGGGCGGACAATTCGAAGCTCCCGGCCTTTCCCGGGGCGGAAGGCTTCGGCTATGCGACCGCCGGCGGCCGCGGCGGCGAGGTGTACCATGTCACGAGCTACGAGCTGACGGGACCCGGAACGTTCCACGACGCCATCATGACGGCCGGCGATACGCCGCGCACCATCGTGTTCGACATCTCCGGCGAAATCACGATTCCCCAGATCGTGGCGAGGAACAAATCCCGAATTACGATCGCGGGCCAGACGGCGCCCGGGGAGGGCGTGACGATCAAAGGGAACAACATCCGGTTCATCGAGTCGAGCGATATCGTGATCCGGTATTTGCGCTTCCGCATCGGGAAGCAGACGTTTAACGACGACACGATGTATTTCGAAGACTGCCGGAACGTCATCATCGACCACTCCTCCTTCTCCTGGGGAACGGACGAGGTGCTGTCCATCAAGAGCAAGGACTACGACAATCCCCGCTCCAACAACATTACCGTCCAATGGTCCGTCATCTCCGAAGGCCTGCTGACCCATTCGATGGGCGGCCTGATCGAGATGAACACGATCACGATGCATCACAACCTCTACGCCCACAACAACGACCGGAACCCGAAGACGAAGGGCCAGATCGACTTCGTGAACAACATCGTCTACAACTGGGGCGGCTTCCCCTATGTGGCGGGCGGCGAGTCCGGGACGAAGGGCTACGGGAACGTCGTCGGGAATTATTTTGTCGCGGGCCGCAATTCGGCCGATCCCGAGTACGCCGTCGTCCGCGGCAACGAGAATTATCAGGTGTACCTGGCGGACAACCGGATCGACGGCAACAAGAACGGCCGGCTCGACGGCACGGACGCGGGCACCGGCATCATCGAGGCGGAGCGGCCGAGCGTCGTCGTGCCGGACCGCTTCGAATACCCGCTCGTGCATACGCAGACGCCGGAGGCCGCGTACGAGCATATTTTGAACCACGCCGGCTCGTCGCTCGCGCGGGACGCGGTGGACGCGCGGGTCATGAACAGCGTCCGGAACCAGACCGGCGTCATTATCGGGGACGAGGACGATGTCGGCGGCTTCCCGCCGCTGGCGAGAGATACGGCTCCCGCCGATCAGGACCGGGACGGGATGCCCGATGCTTGGGAGCTGGCCGCCGGTCTGAACCCGGCCGATCCGGCGGACCGCAACGGCGACGCCAACGGGAACGGCTATACGAATTTGGAGGAGTATTTGAACGAGCTGGCAGCGCCCGGCTTCCCGGCGGACTACCCGATGACGCCGCCGGCCTGGTCCGGCCCTCCGTTCACGCCGCCGCCCGTCCCGCCCGAGCCGGAGCCGACGCCGGAGCCGGCGCCGAGCATGGACGGGGAGCTGCTGCGTAATGTCGTCATTAACGACAACAGCGCGAGCGGCAGCGCGAATGCGGCCAACTGGTCGGTCCGGAACAATCTTCAGTCCGGCGACATCGTGTTCGGGGACCGGATGACCGGCAGCAGCGTTTACAAGTTCGACGCCATCCCGGAACACCTGAAGGGGCTCGAATGGATCCGCTCGGCCGTCGGCTCAAGGAGCGCGACGAGCAGCGACCTGCTCTCCTTCTACTTGGCCGCCGACGCCGACGTGTATGTCGCGTACGATTCGAGGATTACGACGGAGCCCGAATGGCTGACCGCCCACTATGAGGATACGGGCGAGACGATCGTCGACAGCCAGCCGGTGACGTACAAGCTGTACAAGAAGCGTTACGCGGCGGGCTCCCGCGTCGTCATGGGCGCGAACAACAACACGTCGAGGTGCCCGTATATCGTCATTCTGAAGCCGTCGGCTCCGGAAACGGCGCCTCCCGCGTCTGCGCCTGCGGATCTGGCGGGCGAGGCGGCGGCGGACGGCGCGGTATCGCTTGGCTGGTCGGCCGCGGAAGGGGCGGACGCCTATCTCGTCTACCGTTCCTCCTCCAAGGACCCTCACTTCAGAGCGGTCGCGGCGGCGGAGCAGACGCAATACGCGGACGCCGATGCGGAGCTTGGCGTCGCGTACCAATACAAAGTGTCGGCGCTGAACGCCGGCGGCGAATCTCCGCTCTCGGCGGCGATCGAAGTAGCTGTCTACGATACGTCGCAGCCCGCGCCTTCCGCCCCGACGGGACTGAGCATAGCGGCGGCCAGAAGCTTGTCCGTCGAGCTGGCATGGACGCCGGCGGCGGACGCGATCAGCTACACCGTGTACCGGGCGGACGGTTCGGCTGGCGAATATAGCGAAATCGGCACGACCGCGTCGGCAGCCTACGCCGATAAGACGGTAAATCCTTCCGCCTCCTACTCTTATCGGGTGTCGGCGACGGGAATCGGCGGCGAATCCGAGCGCTCCGGCAGCGTCGAGGCGACGACGAAGGCGCCGGTGACCCTGCCCGCGGTGCCTTCGGGACTGGCGGCCGGGGAAGTAAGCGCCGATTCCTTCGAGCTCCAGTGGACGCCGGCGGACGGCGCGGAAAGCTACAACGTCTACCGGAAAGCGGACGGCGAAGAGGCTTTTGCCTTCATCGCCCGCGTCGCATCGGCCTCCTACGTCGACGAAAGCGTCAGCGTGAGCAGCGCGGGCTACAGCTACCGGATTACCGCGGTCAATGAGATGGGCGAGACGGCGCCGACGGAGCCGCTGCGGATCGCAATGCCCGTTCCCGGCAAGCCAGCCGATCTCGTCGTCGGGCTGGTCGGCGAAGCTTTTGTCGGGCTCATCTGGACCTCGGGCGGCGGGGATACCCAGGTCAACGTGTACCGGGAAGCGAACGGCGTCGTCGAGAACGTCGGAGCGGCCAAGGTGCATACGTTCTACGACCGCACGGCCGAGCCCGGCGTGGATTACACCTACTACGTCAAGGCGCAGAACGCCGCCGGCGAATCCGAGGCGTCGAACCGGGTCAAGGCGACGCCGGGACTCGTCACGGTGCTGGAGAACTACATGGCGCAGTACATGGCGACCGGCGACCTGAAGAAGCCTCTCGCCGCCCAGCTGGCGAACAGCTTGAAGCAGGCGAAGCACCACTTGGAGAAAGGCTCGAATAGAGAAGCCCTTCGCTTTTTGGAGAAATACATGACGCAGCTGGAGGCCAAAAATATGCAAAAGCATATTTCCGCCGAGGCCAAGCGGACGCTTTCCTACTACGCGGAATTGTTCGTGGACCGGTTGGAGCAGGCGTGATCTGTTAACGAGTAATGCAGCGGGGGCTGTCTCAAAAGGCCGTGAACCGGTCTGAGAGACAGCCCTGTATAGCTTCTTTGACCATGAGACGACCGACGGTGCTAATTTCAAAAAATGAAACTAAATCGCTCTCAACCCCACACCTACCTTAGTTAGTTTCAATATTTGAATTTAAACGATTCCATTCGCGCTATCCCTTTCGATATTAACCGCTTTAGTTTCAATATTTGAAACTATACGCCTACTGCACCCCTTTCTTTCGCACTTAATATCAGTTTTTGAAATTAAAAAAGACTGTCCCAAACTCGGGAGCGAGCAATGAAACGCGCTGTCGGTTCGAAGAATGCCGTCCCGCCGATTTTTCATCAAGACGAGCACACCTGCTTTTGGGACAGCCCCGTTTGATTTGCGACGAAATGACATATTCCGGGAGGCAACGGGGCACAATGGATTGGGAATAAGGCAGGAGGAGGTTAAGGACCGTGTCGCGCGAAAACAACCCGAACAAGAAGCCGAGCCCCGGCAACAACAAGGATTCCGAAGCAGCCGAATCGACGAAAAAGAAATAATAAAAGTGAAAGACGGGCATTCCGCAGGATGTCCGTCTTTCTCTTTTGAAAACCCGATTTCCTTCCGAGACTTCCGTTTCCCGTCCATGCTACAATAAGAGCTAGCCATTTTGGACTTCTTATATCGTTCAGGAGAAAGGATGAAGCCGTTGTCCGCAAGAACCGTGCTGCTGCGCACCCGAGGAAACATCGACTCGGGGAAAGTTTCGTTCATTGAATTGTTTTTCGATTTGATCTTTGTATTTGCCGTAACGCAGCTATCGCATTCCTTTCTGGAAAATTTCACGATCGAAGGCGCCGTTCGGCTGGCGCTGCTCACGATGGCCGTCTGGTGGGCGTGGATCTTCACCGCCTGGGTCATCAACTGGCTGAATCCCGAGAGCAAGCACGTTCGCGTCCTGCTGATCGCGCTCATGCTGCTCGGGCTTGTCATGTCCTCTTCGATTCCGAAAGCGTTCGAGTCGACCGGACTTTATTTTGCCGTCGCTTATACGCTGTTTCAAGTCGGACGGACCGCCTATACCGTATGGATGCTTCGCGACGGGCTGCCCGAGCTTCGCGTCAGCTTCGTCCGAATACTCGCTTGGCTGATGCTGTCGGGTACGTTATGGATCGCCGGGGGGATGGCGGAGGGCGAATGGCGGCTTGCGCTTTGGATCGTCGCGCTGCTGGTGGAATACGCGGCTCCATCGCTCGGATTCTGGACGCCTCGCCTCGGCCGAACGCCGACGGTCGTCTGGAACGTCGAAGGGTCGCATATGGCGGAGCGCTGCGGCTTGTTCATTATTATCGCGCTAGGGGAGTCGATCCTGCTGACCGGAGCGACCTTCTCCAAGCTCGCGTGGGACCCGGCCACGCTAGCCGCCTTCGCGGCAGCCTTCGTCGGCACGGCGGCTATGTGGTGGATTTACTTCGATTCGACGGCCAAGACCGGCCATTACTTCATCGCCCATTCCTCCGATCCCGGCCGGGTCGCCAGATCGGCCTACACATACACGCATTTGCTGCTCGTTGCGGGCATTATCGTGACGGCGGTCGGCGACGAACTCGTGCTCGCCCATCCGGTCGGCCATATCGAAGCCGCAACGACGGCCGTCATTCTGGGAGGACCGGCCCTCTTCCTGCTCGGCAACGTCCTGTTCATGCGGATCGTGTCGGGCGTCTTCCCGGCGCCTTACGTCACGGGGCTCGTCGCGCTCGCGGCGTTCGGCGCGGCGTCCGCCTTCATGAACGCGATGCTGTTGTCGGTCCTGTCCAGTCTCGTGCTGGTCGGCGTCTCCCTGTGGGGCTCGCGCTACTCGGATCGGATGTGCCGCGTGCCGTCGGCGGATCAGCTTAGCGGCTCCGTCTAGCGTCTAGTTCAGCGTTGATGCCTGATCGATCCAGCGGATGAACGCCTCCGCGTAGCGCTGCAAATAGCTGCGGGTCGTTTCGTCCGTCAACAGGCGCCGGTCCGCATCGACCTTGTCCGTCACTTGCGAGATATACATTTTCTGAAAAGGAAGCACGAACACCTGCACGGCCTCCAGCGTCTGGCGGATTTGCTGCTGGGCCATCATCGTGCCCTTCGCCCCGGGCGTGGCGCCGATGACGCAGGCGGGCTTGCGGAGAAGCGCCGCGGTCTTGGTGGGCGTCGAAGCCCAGTCGAGCGCGTTCTTCAGGACGCCGGGGATGCCCGAGTTGTATTCCGGGCTGACGATGACGATGCCGTCCGCCTGGGCGATCGCTTCGCGGAATTGCCGAACCGGCTCCGGTCCGGGCCCTTTGTCCAAGTCTCCGTTGTACAAAGGCAGCTCCGCGATCGAGATGAACGCGTACTCGGCCCCGGGCGCAAGCTCGGGGATCGCCTCCGCAACGATCCGATTGAACGATTGCTCTCTCAAGCTGCCAACGATAATGCCGATTTTCTTCATGTCAGGTTCCTCCTTATTCGGGTGCTTGAGCACGTTGCCGCGCACATACGATTTCGCCGCTCGGCACGGGAACCCCTCTTTGCCGCGGTTAAGAGGGCAGCACTGATCCCCAAAGAATGAACAAAAAACCTAGCTTCTCTGCTTCGGAGAGGCTAGGTTTCTTATCTGATCGGTTGCTCTGCCGCAGTCGACTTTTTCGGGAGCGGGGCGCATCGATTGATTACGCCAGAATTGCAAGGGACTAACCGCCAGACCATCTGGCCATCATCCCCTCATCCGATAAGCCTTCCAATCCGGGAACGACGGATAGCTTCCCGCCGCCGCATCGCCATAGCCGGCCTTCTTGTAATAATAAGCCCACGCCCTCGTCGAGCCGCCGTCGGTACGGACTTCCACCTCGACCCGGTCGTATTCGTTCTCCTCATCGCCTTCGCCGAAATACTCCTCCAGCTCGTCCAGCCGCTCGAGGTGGCGATCGGACACGACGTACAGCTCGCCCGCCACTTCGCCTTCCCCCTCCAGCAGCCCCGGATAACCGAGGCCGGTGTCGATGAGAACGCCCTTGATGCTCGCCGTCATCGCCAAGCAAGCCGCATCGGCGATCAGCCCGTGATTGCCCTCTCCCTTGCGCAGCGTTCCGTACACGAATACGTTGTGCATCTTTCTTCCCCTCTCGTCTATCGTTCGGACAGCGACCGTGCCGCCGCCCGCTTCTTATGCTGCATTGTAGGGTATACGGATGTCCGCAAACAGCGTTTCGCGCGAAAAAAAAGACCGGCGCCCCATAGAACGCCGGCCTTCCCCGCCCGCACGACAACCCGCGACTCGCTCGCATCCGTCTGCACGGACCCCACGCTCGCCTGCGCTTGCTTCCAGTGGCTGCTCGAGCTCCAATTCATCACAATCCCAACGCTAACCCCCTATTACTCCGGTGGCTGCTCAAGCTCAATCGACTCGTAACAACCCCTCTCTCGCCCGCCCCTACTCCCGCAACATCTCGAGCTCGACCGACTCATCGCGCCCCCGACGCTCGCTCCCGCCTACTCCGGCAGCAGCTCGAGCTCGAACGGCTCGTTCCGGTCGCAGACGAGCACGCCGTCGACGACGTCGAGCCGGGCCGCCTGGATCGAAGAGCGGCGGCTTTCGTACCGGCCCTCCATCCCTTCCAGGCTCGGCGCCTCGTTCCTTCCGGGATGCGTGAAATAAAAGATAAAGGCCTGTTCTCCCTGCACGACGACGTCGGCATGCAGGCCGATCGCGCCGTCGTCCTCGCGCGTACCCGGCTGATCGAGAATGATCCCGACCCGCTCCCACGCCCCGTCGTATACCGGATCCCGAAATAAAGGTGCTTTCATTCGATTCATCCTCTCTTCGTTTGCTTAACGGCGGTTCCGACTGTTTGCGGGGAACAGCCATCATCCCTACACTCTTATCTTCTATTCGACATCGCCGAGACTTTTCCCCCGAAGAAACGGCATCGGCTGCGGCGAACCGGCCGTCGGCCGTTCATTGCGGCGTTCAAGAGGCGAGAAACGGGCGAAGCCGACAAAAAAAAGGACCGCTTGGAAGAAGCAGTCCCCGTATCCCCGTTATTCCATTCGTCTTGCCTGTCCCGGTCCGATTACTCCGTATCCACCCGCACGGCCCCGACGCTGGTATGCGCCTCGATCCGCGCTCCCTTCGAGCCGATCGTGCCGACCTTCTCGTTCGCGGCGTTCTTGCTGTAATCGATATCCGACAGCTCGGCCGTCGCTTCGCCGACGTCGGTTCTCAGATCGATCTCGGCCGCCTCCGGCGCTTCGTCCAGCCGGATCCGAATTTCGCCCACGTCCGCGCTCGCCGACAAATCGCGCTCCAGCTTCAGCCCTTCGACTTCGATATCGCCCGCGTTCGTCTTGAGCGTCATTTCGCCCGTCACCTGATTCAGCCGAATCGTGCCCGCGTCGACCTGAATGTCCAGTTTGTCCGAGTTCAGGTCGGAAGCGGCAACGATGCCGAAGCTGCTCTCGATCTTCACTTCGTCGTAGGTTTTGTCCGGGAGCGAAATCAACAGCTTGCGCTCGCCCTCCTGCACCCCTTTGTTAAAAAGGCCGGACGGCTCCTTCTCTTCCACGTCGATGACGAGCGCTCTGGATTTGATCTTCGCTTCGAACGAGAAGCGGCTCTTGATCGTATCGTCGACCAGCAGCTCCGCCTCGGCGCTGTCGCCCGTGCCCCTCGTGACGAAAATTTCCATCGCTTCCGCCGCGACCCGGATGCTGTCGAACGCATCGGCCTCGAACGTTTCCTTCCCTCTGCTCTCCGGCTCGCCCGAACCCGAAGCTTCGCCGATGACGGCATTCTCGACCGCACCCGTCAGCGACGTTACCGGGCTCGAACAGCTCGCCAGCCCGATCGCCACCATCGCCAGCAGCATGAATTTTCCCATTTGTATATAGTTTCGCATGCTTTCTTCCTCCCGCTTCTATCCCTTATCTCTACCGACTTCTCCATTATAGACACCGCCCCTTCCGGCAGGAACGGTCCGGCGGCCGTGTTTGCCCCGGACCTTGGTCGAGGTTGGCATGGGATCGCCTCATGAAACCGGCGAAATTCCCAAGACGATAAGAAGAAGCGAAACGGACATCAAAATCCAGCTGGGATGAGGGCGGCGCATGACCCATAGCGAGATGACGGCGCCATATAAATAAGAGCTGCCTGCAAGCAGGCCCGTCACGAGCCGTGCGTCCGGCTTGAACCAGATTGCGGCGGCGATCAAGACGAGCCCGCTGATGAACCAGTTGAGCGTGGTGAAATGAAGAAGCAAGCACACGAGCTTTTGCATCGGTGCGGCTATCCGCCCGTTCGCCGCGAAGACCGCCTCGATCGGCTTGATGATCAGCCGCTGCATCAGTATGCCGTGAGCCGCAGCTGTGATACCGCCGATGGCCCCGGCTGCTATCAGTGCAATACTTTGCCAGTCCATAGCCATGCACCTCCAATGAATGTTATGGATGGTAAAATCAGCTACTCATCGGAAATCGGGACCGAACGGCTGGACTTCTTTCCCGTCGAAGCCCGCGAATCCGGGGAAGGCCGTTCGGCCAGCTGCTCGATGGAGCGATCCAACACGCTCCTCAGCCCGAGCAGCGCTTCCCGGCGCGACGAACGGAAATGCCGCAGCGCCTCCGCCGGGACAACATCCCCCATGATCGTCTCGCGCAAGTGGTCCAGGCCGTTCAGCACGTCGCCGATCGCTTCCAGAGTCGACCGCGTGTTACGATCCATTTGCTTCCACCTCTTCCGTGTCGTTATCGGCAGCCCGCTCGCCAAACCGGATCGACAGCTTCTCCCCCGCGAATCGCGCTCCGGTAATCGGCCGCCCCTGCAGCGTCCGCGGCAATAGCACCTTATGCTTGTAAGGGCCGGCCTGGATGGTCAGCTCGTCGCCTTTCTCGCTGAGCTGCAGCTGCTCTTTCTCGATGAAGGGGAGAGTAAGGTCCAGAACGTACCGATCGCCTTCCTTGCGAATCTCCTGAATTCTCCCCCGGTACAGCACGGCCGCGGCATCGCTTCCGGCAAAGGCCGCATCGCCGATCCGCTTCAGCATCGGCAGCCCGTGCACCTCCATTTCCATCATCGGGATGCGGAAGATCGGCAGCGGGCTGAAGCAAGCGCGGATTTCCTCTTCATACTTGGCGTGGATGTCCCGCCACGCCGACCAGTAGCCGGTACCCGCTTCTGCGGGGAGGACGCGGTTGACGATGACGGCATCCGTGTTGAAGCCGAACAGGTTCAGGTAAGTAAACGCCCGTCTTGCTTCGGATATGACCATTTTTTCCGGATTGATGACCATCCGCACCGTCGTCTTCTCGTGATCCGCAATCAACGCCTGAAGCTCCTCCAGCTCGCGGACAAAGTTCTCGATGCCGTCCATGACGCGTTCGTCGGGCAGCTCGAAGCCGCCGGAAACCACTTTGGCGATCGGCCGAACCATCTTGACCAGACGGCGCTCATACGGAAAGATCTTCTCCACCCACCATTTGAGCAGGTTAGGGTAGCTGAGCAGCCTGAGCGTCTCCCCGGTAGGCGCGCAGTCCACGACGATCACATCGTACCTTCCGCTCTGCGCATGGCTTTTGATCTGCAAGAGGCTGAACAGCTCCTCCATACCGGGGAAGATGAGCGTTTCTTCGGTCGTGACATCGTTCAGCTTCGCCCAGCTCATGATGCCGGACAGCCAGCTTTGGACCGCTCCCCAGTGCTTCTCCGTCTCCAGCAAGCTGTTCACCTCTTGCCCCCACAACCGATCGCCGATCGGAACCGGCTCGCTTCCCAGCGGCTGCTGCAGCGAGTCGGACAAGCTGTGAGCCGCATCCGTGCTCATGACGAGCGTGCGGTACCCTTGCGAGGCAAGGCGCAGACCGGTGGCGGCGGCGACGCTCGTTTTCCCGACTCCGCCTTTCCCGGTGTAAATGATAATTCTCATCGTTCATTCCTCCTTTCATTTACTACGATTTCGTACTATTTGCGTAAAAAAAAGTACCGCTTCCGCCCTCCGCTTAATCGTCGATCGCGATTTTGCGCAATTTCCCGTCTTTGCGCCCGCTCGCTTGCTGATCGTTGCCTTGCTGCAGCGCCTTGCCCACCTTCACGGCCAGGACGAGAAACTGTTCCAGCTCCTCCTGGCTGAGCGCGGCCTGCACGCGGGCCAGCATGTTCTCCATGATCGACTTTGCCTGCAAAGCCAGCTCCCGTCCGTCCGCGGTCAGTTCCACATTCATAATGCGCTGATCCAAGGTAGATTGGGTTCTCTCCGCCAACCCTTTGCGCACCAGCCGTTGTACCAGACTGGTCGTCGTGCTCAGCGGAACCCCCAGCCCGGAAGCGAGCGCGGACATCGTCAATTGTCCGCGATAATAGAGCAGGACCAGCGCCGTCAGCTCGGAACGGTTCACTTTCCGCTCCAGCTCGTTCGTCTCGGACAGATTGCCAAGAGGGCGTAAACCGTTATGCAAAAATAGCTCCAGCAGCTGTTCCATCATCGGCCGCGTCCTCCGGTTCATCTAATATGGGTATGTTTTCCATCATAATACTACGATTTCGTACCATTTGCAAGCGGGGATTATTTTGCGGCAGGCTGCCGGTCGTTCGGCAGCCTGCTTGGATGCGATTTTCCCCGAGCGTGCGAACGATTAGCCCTCCACCGGAATTGTCGGATCGGGCTCAAACCCGTTCCAGACGACCGTCCGCTCCACCGGGAAACGGGAGGTCGCCCGGGCGGGCTTCGCCGCCTTGCCGACGGCAACGAGAAGGACCGGAACATATCGCGGCGGGACATGGAACGCCTGGATGAAGGCATCGACGTCGAAGCCGACCATCGGGCCGGAATCGAGCCCCTTCGCCGTTGCGGCGAGCATAAGCTGCATGGCGGCCAGCGAGGCGTTCCGAATCGCTTCGTCGCGCCGATAGGAGGTAGTCTCGCCAACCGCATACGCCTCTTCGATTTGAGCGAACAGGAGTTGATGGGAATGATAGCCTGCGTAACTATCATCAAGCCCTGCCCGGATGACGGGTCCGTATACAGCTTCGGCATTTCGGCTGGCCTCCAGGTCCCCGAGTACGGCGACGGTAACGGAAGCGTCGACGACTTGCTTCTGGCCGTTCGCGATCGGAAGCAGCTTTTCCTTGGCGGTCGCCTCGGTAATGGCGATGAACTTCCAGTGCTGAAGATTCCAAGACGACGGAGCGCTGCCCGCAATCTCCAGAAGCTCCTTGATTACTTGTTCGCCAAGCTTGTGCGCCGCGTCAAAATTTCTGACGGAATGACGTTCGCGGAATAAGGCGAAAGGCTCGGTATGCCTGGCGGATGACATTTTCGATCGACTCCTTTGCATTTGTCGTTTGTACCGACTTTTACTTCACAGCATATTTCGCTTTGCAGCTTGGAACAATGGCCTTTTTTCAAAAGTGTATCGATACAGTCGGCCGAGTGTCCTATAATAGCTAGAAGAAAGAGAGGCGATCGGTTATGAAAAGATATGAGGACGTACTCTCCGATATGGAGCAAAAAATCGACGGAGGGCAATTCGTTTCGGGTCAAAAACTGCCTTCCGTCCGAAAAGCAGCGAAGCTGTACGGGTGCAGCGTCAGTACGATTACCCGGGCATACGCGGAGCTTGCGAAACGCCACGCCGTTTACTCGATCGCTCAAAGCGGTTACTACGTGGTGGAAAAGCCCGGGGGCCGGACCGGCGCTGCGGAGAGCGAGTCGATCGATTTCGCATCCGCGTCGCCGGATCCGGGCGTGTTTCCGTATTTGGATTTCCAGCACTGCTTGAACAAAGCGGTGGACACGTACAAACACGATCTGTTTACGTGCGGCGATTCGAAAGGGCTTCAGACGCTTCGGCATACGCTCGTTTCCCATTTGGCCGCGGATCAAGTATTCGCCAAAGCGGAGCGGATCGTCGTAACGTCGGGCATATCGCCGATGCTCGAATTACTGGCGAAGATGCCGTTTCCGAACGGGAATTCGGTTATTCTGGTCGAACAGCCGAGCTACGATCTGTACTTGCGTTTTCTCGAAGCGGAAGGCGTTCCGGTATGCGGAATCGCCCGTACGGCGGCAGGCATCGATATGCGGGAATTGGAGGAGAAATTCAGGCGGGGCGGAATCAAGTTTTTCTACACCATGCCTAGGTACCACAATCCGCTCGGCACCTCGTACAGCGCGGAGGAGAGGAAGACGATCGCCCGACTGGCGAGCAAATACGACGTATACGTCGTAGAAGACGATTACATGGCCGATTTGGGCGAAGAACCGGGCTTCGATCCGATTTACGCCTATAACGGCACGTCGCATGTCGTTTATTTGAAAAGCTTCTCGAAAATCATTTTCCCGGGACTCCGTCTCGGCGCCGCCGTATTGCCGGAAAAGCTGCTGGGAACGTTCCATGCATACAAAAGATATGCGGATGCCTCCCAGCTGTCCCAGGCGGCGCTCGAAGTGTATATCAAGAACGGCATGTACGAGCGGCACAAACGGAAAATAGGCAGCCAATACGCGGCCCGGATCCGCGCTCTGAACGAGGCCGCGCGGCGGCATAACGGCGCAAACTTGCTGGAAATACCGGATGTCCGCTTCGGCGTGTTCGTGCCGTTCAAGCTGCCTCAAACGGTCAACCTTGAGCGGCTGATCGAACGGCTCGCGGCAAAGGACATCTTCGTCGTCTCCGGCAAACGATTTTATTTAACGAATTATCTCGAACGGGAGAAGTTTTTGCGGATCAGCATCTCACGGGCGCGGCCGGAGCAAATCGAGGAAGGGGTTCGGGAAATAATTGAAGAAGCGAGGCAGACAGCCCGGTCGCCGCAGTAATGTCGCCCCTCCTTTTCACTTTCGTCATTCGCGAGTAGGAGCAACTGTATCGACACAGTTCCGGATATTCGTTGTTGTTGGTATCCGCCATTCGTTTTACCATTGCAGGTATCAGCTCCATGTTCGCGAGCATGACACTTTCGTATAAGGAGGGCGCTTGGCTCCGATGAATCCGTCCGGATTGACACTTGCTTATCTTTGCGCGGTAATGAATGCTTTGATCATGGGATTTTCGTTTTTATTCACGAAGATTGCGCTCGAATTCGCCGAGCCCCTGGATACGCTGACATTCCGGTTTGCGGCATCCTTCGCCGTCATGTCCGTTCCCGTCCTGCTGGGCCGGGTCCGTTTGAACTATCGCGGGAAGAAGCTCCGCAAGGTGCTGCTCTTGGCCACCCTGTATCCGCTTGGTTTTTTCACGCTCCAATCCTACGGCCTGCAGCATGCCACATCCGGCGAAGGGGGCATTTTGTTTGCCTTCACGCCGGTGTTAACCGTGCTGCTGGCGTTCCTGTTTTTGAAAGAAACGACCACGCTCCCGCAAAAGCTATCCATCTGTCTGTCGGTCGGCGGCGTCCTGTTCATCATCATAATGAAGGGCAGCGGCATCGATTGGTCCAACATGAAGGGGATTATCCTCTTATTCCTGTCTTGCCTGGCCGTCGCGGGGTACAGCGTGTTCGCAAGGCGGCTGCTCAAATCGTTCAGTCCCGCGGAGATTACGTATGTCATGCTGGGCATTGCCTTTCTTTGCTTCCTTGCCGCGTCGCTTGCCGGACATGCAACCGCGGGAACGCTCGATCGATTGTTCGCTCCGCTTGCCAGCGGTTCGTTTATCGCGGCCATCCTCTATCTCGGCATCTTGTCCACGCTGGTTACGGCGCTTAGTTCAAACTATGCCTTATCCAGAATCGAAGCGTCCAAAATGAGCGTCTTCTCCAATCTATCGACGATCGTGTCGATCGCTGCCGGCGCGCTTCTGCTTGGAGAGGAAGTCCGCACGTACCACATCGCCGGTTCTGCGCTTATTATTGCCGGCGTCATGGGAACCAACCTCCTCGGGAAGAAGAGCAAGAGGCATGTTCCGAACACAAATCGCGCAAAAGCCGGATAAGGTAGAACAAATAAAGACGCGGATGGCACCATCGACCCGACAACAGATGAAAATAAGGCTGTAAATAGCGCAGCCATTAAGCTAACGGCAGATTAGTCGAATAAAAGCGCTTGCGAGGGAGTCGAAAAAGGGGTATGGGAAGTTCGAATCAATGGGATGCAGAATGGGAAGTATCAGCGTATCGTGCGCGAATCGTGGCTGACAAGGACGTTCGGAGAAAATCGGATCGCAACGACCTCCTTTTCCCAGCCTGGCTCGAGAAGGTCCAGAAGATCGGTCAACTCCTTCTTGTCAGCTTGAGCATCTCTCCCAATATCGTTGTCGTTATATCTCATCGCGTGCAAAACGAGCGCGCCATTATCGCTCAATGTGACGGGTCCGGATTGCGCTTGTTCTTTCCATCTGCCGACCGATTGTCGAGCCTCTCCCGGCAAGAGCCGGCAAAGCTCATCCGGCCCAGTTGCCGCAATGACGACGGATACCTTCATTTCTTTACCATCCGATAGCTCGATGCCGTGTACGCGGCCATTCTCAATCTGTATATGCTTGGCACCTTTACCCGTAACAATGGAGGCTCCGGCATGGATCGCCGCATCGCGCAAATCGTCGACGACGGTCTGCCAACCTCCTTCCACATACCAGACACCTTTTCCGGCAAGTTGGCCTTGCCGGATCGCAAAACCCGCACTTATCACATCCATCGCATCGCAATAGGTCCACTGCCGACCGAGCTGGTTTTCCTTTTCCAGCACGACGACGGATTTCCCCGCTCTCGCCAAATAAACGGCAGCCGTCAATCCTGTAAGTCCCCCGCCGATCACGGCGAAATCGAAAGAATTATTTAGGAATGTCATCTCGTTCACCTCTATTGTTCATTCTTCGGTAGCCAGTTGGTGAGAGCCAGGGAAGCTGTCAGATTATCGTAAACAAGACCGGAAACATCATACCTGTCGTGGCATTGGTTTAAGGCGACAAAGATGAAACCTCTAATCTTGTATTATGCCGTTCAACTCCAAGACCGCTCTTTTTTTCTGGCATAAAAATCAGCCGCCTTCTGGCGATTACCGCAAAGGTCCATACTGCACCAGCGGCGTTTGCCACTTTTGGATGTATCCACGAAATGAAGGATGCAGGAATCATGCTCGCACTTGCGTATCCGTTCCGGGGGATATTGGGCAAGTGTTTCTACCAGAGAATGCAATACCGCATAACTGATTCGATCCATCATGCTGCGTCCTACGTGAATCAAATGAGGAACACCATTCTGCCGCTCCAACCGAACATCGAGAACGAGTTCGCCGGACTTCCTCTCGAGTCTGGTAAAGGTTCGATCGGACAAGCCTCCTTCCCGGTGCAGTTCGGAGATCGCGTCCATGCAAATGTCCCGGAGATGTACTAGCGTGTCGTGAATTGAGACTATTCCAGGATCGTCCGGAAGTTCACCTGCGAGCAAGCCATTCCCCTCAAGCCACTGTAGCACGTGATTCGACTCTTCAAGAACATCGACTTTGTGATTGTCCTGCATCACGAACGTATTAGCCAGATTGATCCATACTGCACCGCCAAGAGTTAATACTTTCTGTTCCATGAATGCTGCTCCTCTGTAACGGGATTTTGTACGCTGTCGGCAACGTATTACAGTGTTATTTTTTCCATTGTTTTTATCATGCTGACATTCAATTGAACTTCCGAAGCTGCCGCCAAGCGGGCGGCAATATTAGGGGTTTCGTTATAGATAGGCGGATATTGCATAGTTCCATAGTGGATAGGCACAAGCGTTTTGGCACCGAGAACCGTGGCTGCTGCGATTGCCTGCTCGGGTGTCAGGCAGATGGGCTGCCCGGTGGGTATCATTCCCGGCAACTCAAGCACTGCACCATTGACCGGTAAACATGCTGCATCGAACGGCCCGTAATTTTGAGCAAAGCTCCACCAGTAACCGTGCCATAGGGTATCCCCACAATGAATAACCTTACGTCCTGCTCCTTCGACGAACCAAGCGACTTGGATGTCGCCTAAACCATCTACGGAAGGTAATGCGGTCACCTTCACATCTCGACTAAGCTCGAAAGTTGAGTGGACTGCGACGCCGATTACATTCGTCAACCCTGCAGCCCGAACGGCATCTTCCAATCCGGCTGCCACATAGATTGGGATAGCAGCTCCGTAAGCCTCAATTATCGCAGCCGGATCGAAATGATCCTCGTGCAAATGCGTAATCAATAAGGCATCAGCTTTGCCGAAATTGCTGATCGGATACATGGGCTCACGAGCGCCCCCGAACTCCTCAAGAATGCGGGCAATTGGGTCGATAACAATCGCGATGTCACCTGTTTCGATACGAATACCTGCCCAAGGCAATTTTTGAATGTTCATTTACAGTCCTCCCCCTCATTTATAACCTGATTAAAATTGTTATAAAGGTTATAAGATCATAATATCACCATATTTATAACCTGTAAATATAAATTTAAGAGGTTATATGAAACGGAATTTGTTAGGCTAATGAGATATGGCTCGGCGATCACAGTTATAGCGGAGTGCAACACTTCTAGCCATTAAGCTAACGGGAAACGTTAGCTCAATACAGACAGCAGCAGCCGGCCATAAAGATCGGCTGCTGCTTTTTCGTTACCCTATTGGGCAGTTTAACGCAATAAGGGTTGTTCTATTGTTTAATATTTTTATGTGTTAGATTTGGAAAAAGTGAGGTAGTAGGTACGCTGGTACAACCTCAGTTTGCGGTGATCACTATTCCGATAACCACTGACCCTTCTTTTTCGGAGGCATTGCGCTATTCTGCAATGTGAGCCAACAATCCGGTCTGTCCAACAGCGACATGGTTTCCGAGTACGTGGCGGTCCGGATAATCCCCGCCATTTTGACACCGGAAGGGGATGGGCTCTTCTTCGAAGAGATGCTCGAGACGTGAACGCCAAGCTACCTTCGCTGCGTCTACATCGGCTGCCGTGATGCGACCGGTTCCGTAGACCGCATGGGTGGGCAGCACATCCATGCCGGAGAAGTAAAGCGTGCCGTGGGTGATAGGGAACAGCAGTTGCTCTAGTGGCCCATTGATGCCTCGCGGCGAATAGTCTATCTCCGGCCCCCCGACGGCCACTGACAGCATTGCCCGCTTTCCTTTCAAGCCACCATCGCCGTAACGATAGCGATTACCTTCATCTTTGTAGCCATAAGCCAACCCATAAGCAAACACCCGGTCCACCCAGCCCTTGAGGATGGCTGGCATACTAAACCACCAAAGCGGAAAATGGAATATCAAGGCGTCGGCGGTAAGCAGCTTCTGCTGCTCCGATGTAACGTCTGCCGTCTGTTGGCCAGTCGAGTAAGCGTGCCCCGACTCTATCACGAAGGACAATCGATCGGGATTAGCTCTGGCCGGGAAGTCGCGTTCATCGAACACTGCCTTCCAGTGCATACCGTACAGATCGGACAACATGACTTCGTGCCCTTGCTCCTGAAGTGTTTGCACAGTCGTCTCAACGAACTGGCTAGTTAACGAAGTGGGCTCAGGGTGCGCATAAACAATCAATACCTTCTTTGACATGACTCCACTCTCCCTTTGTATTGCCTTACGACGCTTTATATAAGTGCCGTATGAGTGTTATATTAAAATGAATATTGAATTTAGAAAAGTACGCATAATTTTATAATATAGTATTAAAAATCAAACTAATGGAGGGTCATGGCTATGGGAGATCGCAAAAAAAAGCTCGTAGCGAGGGTGGAAGTGTGTCCTGTCGAAACGACTTTGGATGTCATCGGGGGAAAATGGAAAGCGATCATTTTGTTTCATCTTATCGATGGCCCGAAGAGATTCAGTGAATTCCGGCGGCTCTATCCGGGACTGACGCAATTTATGCTTACTTTGCAGCTCCGTGAGCTTGAACGGGATGGCATTATTCACCGCGAAGTTTATAAACAGGTGCCTCCTAAAGTGGAATACTCGCTGACTGAATTCGGAGTGACGTTGAAGCCGATCATCCTTGATATGAAGAAATGGGGAATAATCTACAAGAACAGAGTTGACGATATACGGCTGCAAAAGGCAGTGCAGGATAAAGAAGACCAATAAACGAAACCCGATAAAACCGGACAAAACAAAAAAGAAACCTTGAATACCAAGGCTTCTCGGGGTCGTGTAAGTGGTGCAGAAGAGAGGACTCGAGCCTCCACGCCTCCACGGGGGTGAAGAAGCTATTTATCTGGGAAAGTATTTATACATGGTCGATTTGCTCATCGCAAGTCCCGATACAAGGTCTTCCGTTGAAACTTTTGAATATCCGAATGTGAAAAAGTGCATTGTTGCGAACGCAATGATTTTCTCTCTTGTTTTATCTCCCTGCATGGATGTTCGATAGCCTCCAAGTCGTCACGTAATGAATCTGTCACAAGGTAAAGATTTTTCTCAAATAACTTAGCAGCCCGTCGGCGGAAACGGAATGGGAGAGGAAGGCGATATAACCGTCTGGCCGGATGAGCGCAAGTCCTCCATCTTGAAATCCATAAAGTTGATGTAGGCTCCCGCTGGAATCGCAATAGGAATCGTATGATCCAGCAACGCGATACGGGTAAATCGTTCCGCCCCCTGAACAAGCGCTTTACCGACCGGTTCCCGTTCTGCCTCATAGCTGTCGAGAAGTGTCTCTGGCGCCCGGCCTGCTGATACGAGAGCCAGCTTCCATGCCAGATTAAAGGCATCCTGGATACCGGTATTCATGCCCTGCGCCCCGATGGGCGAATGAATATGGGCAGCATCGCCCGCAAGAATGACACGTCCGTGTAAGTGAAATCGCTTACCGGATTAGCTATGCCGAGCCCCACGACTTCTCCAATTTGTTCAGGAGAAAAACAGGCTTCAGCCCAACCGAATACAGGAGAAAAAGCCGATACTGAGAAAGAAAACATTTTCGTGTATACTTTAGGATAATGAGCTTACTTCAAGGGAAGGGGATGATTGATCAATGATTCATCATGTGGAATGTCCGGTGGAGACCATCATTCATGTTCTAGGCGGCAAATGGAAACCAATGATTTTATGGCAATTGATCCAATCCAATAAGCGATTCAACGATCTGGAAAAGCTTATACCTGATGTTTCTCAAAAAATGCTGTCGCAGCATCTGCGGGACTTGGAACGAGAGGGCATCATCGATAGAACGGTCTACCCCACCGTCCCTCCAAAAGTAGAATATTCCCTTAGCGAATATGGTAAAACATTGATTCCCGTAGCAGAAGTCATGTGTGCTTGGGGAGAAAACCATAATAAGCGGAAATATGAGGAATCGGCTTCTTAAAGCCAATAACTCCTAACAAAAGCTGCCACGGGATTTTCCCTGGCGGCTTTTGCTGTTTAATGCTTACTTTTAAGTAAGGACCCTACTTTAAAGTGGGTTCTTATCAAGACTTTCAAACGATGCTACGCTTGAGTCGATCCAGATATCGGGAGTCCATTATAAAGGAGGAAAAAACGATGAAAATTATTGTTTTCGGAGCAACGGGAAATACGGGGAGAAGAGCGCTGGAGCAAGGGTGTAAATTGGGACATGAAATGACCGCATTCGTGCGAAACCCCGAGAAGTTTTATGGACAGCAAGGAGAGCGTTCCGCCACACAGGTGAAGGTGATCGTGGACGATATCCTAAACCCGGTAAGCGTCGGCGAGGCGCTCTCGCATCAAGACGCCGCTATTATTGCCGCCGGCCATGCAGGTCAAGGAGAGGAGTTCGTTCGTCTCGTTGATAACATTATAAGCCAATGCGAAATCCACCCCGGTTTTTCCGGGAGGGTATGGGTAATGGGAGGTGCCGGCCTGCTGGATATTCCATATACCGATCTCATTGGCAACAATCTGCCCGGATTCCCGCCTGCGTATAAAACTCACAACCGGAATTTTGAACGGCTGCTGCGCTCTGAGCTTGATTGGTCAATGATGTGTCCGGGAACGATGATGGATTCGATTGAACCTCCGGCGTCGGTTCGTCTGCATGTAGCAACGGAAACCTTGCCCCTATCCATTCCGGAGACGATCAAGGAATTATCCGAGGCCGATCTAGCCGGTTACTTGTTCAGTCGGCTCCAAGAGCTGGATGTTGCTTATGATGATGTCGTGAAATGCATGCTGGACCATATCGGGCTCGGAGGGCCTTTTAAGAGGAAAAGGGTCGGACTCGCCTATCAAAGCGAGATTCCGGTATGCTAAGGAGCAATAAGGGAGATGGTGAGTTTGTTTGGATGGATCCTCGTTTTGCACCTATTGGCTTCTATCGCGGTAATCGGTCCCGCTATCGTGGCACCCGTCATTCGAAGGTCCGCTAGAACCGTCGGCCAGCTGCTCTTTGCTTTCGATGTAACGAACAAGCTTGCCATCCTGCCTAAAATCGGCGGAGCCGTACTGATTATTACCGGGGTTTGGCTTATGATCATAACGAAGACGGGTTTGTCCCAAATGTGGCTAAATCTATCGATCCTTCTATCGCTGCTCATGGTCGCCACGATCGAGGGATTGATCGGGCCGCGGATGAAAAGGATCATGGAGCTTGTATCCATAAGTCAAAGCAAAGGGGATGAAATCCCCTCCGAGCTCGGTCGATTGATGAGAAAGATCGTACCCATCGAGACGGCGTCACAGCTGCTTATGATTGCCATAACCGTACTTATGATCCTTAAGCCATTCTAAAGAAGCCGATGGGGGCAAAAGTGGTCTGGGACAGCAAGAACCGGGAAGAACGTTAGCACAATACAACAGCGGCAGACCAGGACTCTACAAGTCCCGGCCTGCCGCTGTTTATTTCGGCTTATTTAGAAAAGGCTTCTCAGCTCGTCCAGCCCGACCTCCGCCTTCGGCCGGAACTCGTCCGATCGCATATACTCGGTCACGCTGTGCAGAAACTGCCGGCCTTCCGGCGTCTCCAGGATCGCTTCGCAATCCAGCGCGCCCATGAGGACGCGGCCCCTCAAGACGCGGCACTCGAACAGGAGACCGAGCTTGTGGTTCCGCTCGAAGTTGTCGATCGTCTGCACGATCGGCTCCAGCTGTCGCGGCATGTCGTCCAGGATGACGGAGCGGGAAGCCGACACGATGCTCCACCACGGGTACGTGGAATGCGACTCGCTCGGGAAGCGCATGAGCGCCGGATGCGCGTTGTCGATGAGCAAGCCCATCGTCCCGACCGGCACCGGCTTGTTCATGCTCTCGGAGATGGAGCGGAACATCGGGTAGCACCAGAAATCCGTGCAGTAGGTCCCTTCGATCGAACGGGACGCGCGGTCCGGACGCGGCAGGAGAAGAATGTCCCCTCCTTGCTCGAGCAAGGAGACCGCTTCGTCCGTGAGCTCCGTGAACAGAGGCATGCCCGCCAGATCGACCTGAACCTCCTTCGGATAAATCCAAAGGTCGTACGTCTTCCAGACGTCCGTGCCCGGAATCGACAGGGACAGCAGCGCCTTCGTCATCGCGGCGACGCTCGGCATGGACACCCGGATGTCGCAAATGCCGATATGGTTCTCCCCGGCGCCCGGCGAGAATGCCGCCGCACCGTGCGCCAACCGCCCGTCATCGCTTCGCAGCTCCCATTGCAGCTCGCCCGCTGCCAGCGGGTCTTCCCGGTACCGGCTTAACTCGATCCGCGCTTCGAAGCGCTCCCCGGCTTCGTAGTTATACTTCTCGAAGCGGGCGAGCAGCACGGTATCCGAGCAGTAGGTGCGCCACTCTTCGGGCGAGACGAACCCCTTCGAATCCATGAACGCGTCCAGTATGCCGACGAGCGCCGTCCCCTGCCCGCTGAAGTCCTGAAGGTCCAGCAGCTGGAAGCCCGCCAGCCGCTTGGAGCGGAACGCGGCCTCCAGCTCTTCCTTGTAGCAGGCGACCGCGAGCTTGCCCGAGCTCTCGAAGAACCTGTCCGCCAGATGCCCCATCCCCTTCGCTTCGAGACGGTCCCGGAACGCCATGAAGTTCCTCGCCTTCAACGGGCCCGTATACTTGGCGATTTCGTCGAAGTTCGGATAGGACGCGTACTGCCCGATTTCATGCGACAGAACCGGAATGCGCGGAATGAGCTCCTCGCCGGCCGCTTCCGCCTTCACGGACTTGGCCTCGGTGCCGTATTGAATCTGAATGATCGCCTCGCCGCCCGTCGAAGCATCCTCCGCCCGCCGCGCCGTCGGCACGATCTGCTCGTCATAGTCCTTCATCGTCCCCGGCCGGTCGGTCTGCACATGCCCCTGCGGCGCGTCGCACATCGCGTAGGAGCCCCGGAACAGACGCTCCTTCGAGAAGCGGACGCCGCAGAAGAAATCTTCCTCTTCCAAAATATCCGGCACGAACTGAAAGTTGTTGGAGCCCTGCGTATACAAATGCCTGTCGTCGTACGCCTTGTACGCCTTCAATATATCGTTCAGCGTCGATTTGCTGCCCCACAGCTCGTTCCCGAGCGACATCATGACGAAGGACGGATGATTGCCGAACGCCCTGAGCATGGCGTAGCCCTCGCCGATCAAGTAATCCTGCTCCGCCTGATTATGCTTCTCGTACGTGTCGTCGGTGACGGTCCCCCAGAACGGCAGCTCCGGCTCCATATAGACGCCGAGCATGTCCGCGGCGACAAAGGCAGCCTCGGGAGGACAGCAGGTGTGGAACCGGTAATGGTTAATGCCGTACGACTTCGCGATGCCGAGCACGCGGACCCACTCCTCGACGTCGGTCGGCGCGTAGCCGGTCAGCGGGAAGATCAGGCCGTCGTGCTTGCCCCGCAGCAGCGTCTTCGTCCCGTTGATCGCGAACTTGTCGCCCGCCGCCTTGAATTCCCGCAAGCCGATCGTCAGCTCTTCGGCATCCAGCCGCTCCCCGTCCTCTCCCAGGAGGACGATCTTCAGCTTGTACAGGTGCGGATGCTCGTCGCTCCACAATAACGCGTCCCGCCCCATCGCGAACGCAGCTTCGACTCTATCCGCGTTCGCCTCGAATACCTGCTCGCCGATCGCTTGCCCGCCGGTCAAGCTCTCCGCCGATACGGCCACGCGCTTCCCTGAGCCGTCGCCAATCAGCTCCGCCTTGACGACCACGGCCCGATCCGCCGGCTTCGGATAAACCTGCACGTTGCTGAGGTAAGCCTCGCCGTAGAACTGAAGCTCCATCCGGCCGGTTATGCCGTTCCAATTCGTCTGCGTATCGGCCGAGGTCAGATGGCCGCCCTTGGTCGGATAGGAGGTGTTGTCCACGCGAATCGTCACCGTATGCCTGCCCTTCTCAAGCCCGTCCGCCAGCTCATAGCGATGCGGGGTGCTCAGGCTGTTCCGCGTGCCGATCTCCCGTCCGTCGATCCATACCGTCGTTACCCGCGTCCGTTCCAGGAACAAGTGGCAGGGCTTGCCCGCGAGACGCTCCGGAACGTCGATCACCCTCTCGAACCAGGCGTAGCCTTCGAACGCGTATTCGTCCGTCAGCGCGCCGATCAGCGCCGATTCGTTTTTCTCCCCTTTGCCCGCATGCGACGTCGTGTTCGGCAATTCGATCGTATCCCGGTACGGTAGCGTTACCCCCCGCTTCCCGCCGTCCAGCTGCAGCTGCCAAGTTCCGTCCAGTCCGATTTTCTCAAGCATATGTCCGCCCCTCTTCCTTTCTATTTCCCGTAATGGTAATCCCGGTATTCCTGCGGCCCGAAGCCCGTCACCTTCTTGAACAAATAAGAGAAATACGCGGTCGTCTGGAACCCTACCTGCTCCGCGACCTCGTACACTTTAATATTCGGATCCTTCAGCAGCTCCTTGGCCTTGTTCATCCGCGTCTCCTGCACGAAATCGGAGAGCGTCTTGCCCGTCTCCTTCTTGAACAGCACGCTCAAATAGCTCGCGTTCAGCTGAAATTGCTCGGCCAGCTGCTTCACGGTTACGTTGTCCCGCAGCCGCTCTTCGATGTAACGTTCGATTCGGGCGATCAGATGGTGCTGCTGCGCGGCCTGCTCCTTGCGGCCCAGCCGGCCGTAACGGTCGATGTAAGCAAGCACGACCTCCCGGACCTCCTCGCTGCCGGTGCAGGCGATCAGCCTCTGCCACATCTCGATCGTCATGTCGCCGTCCGCCTCCTTCGGCCGCTTGAACTTCCGCGCCAGCTCGCTGATAAGCCCCATGCCGAAAGCCTGCACGTAGGAGAAGGAAGCGGCGTCCCGAATGAGCAGCAGGTCGAAAATACGGTTGAAATGCGCGATCGCAAGATCGCCCTCGCCCGCCTCCAGCAGACGGACGATCTCCGGGATATCCTCCTGGTTCAATTGAAATTCGCGATAATCGGTCGCCTCGGTCTGGTCGAAGTAATGGACGAGCCCGCCTCCGCCCAATCTCGCCTTGGCCGCCATATGCTTCACTTCCTTGTACAGAAGCGATACCTCGTCCCATCTCCCGCATGCCCGGCTGACTCCGATCGTGACCGAGACGTCGAATTGCTCGCGGGTGACGTCCTGCACGAACGAGAACTGCTTCTCCGTCTTCGCCCGGTCGCTCGGCGTGCCGTTCAGATGAATGACGGCCACCTCGTCCGCCCCGGTTCTTCCGATGTACAGGTTCGGGAATTCCGCCATGCCGACCTTAACGGCCCGCATCAAGCCGTCGCTGAGCAGGATGCGCTGCCTCGCGTCCTCAAGCTGCGCGGCATGAAGCCGGTCGCAGACGAACAGGAACAGGCGAATATGACGCTCCCGCTCCTGCTCCGTCCCCTGCCCCTCCGCCGAAGGCAGATCCAGTAAGCGGCTCCAGGATTCCTCGAATTGCTCCGTCTGCGCGCGCCCTTCGATCAGATCGTTCACGAACCGGTCCTGCAGGACGTCGAGGCTGCCGGTCACCTTCTCCTTCAGCGCCGTCGTCTCGCGCTCGATCCGGTTCTTCTTCTCGATCGCCCCGCGGAACGCCAGCAGCTTCTCCTCCATCTCCTCCGTCTTGATCGGCTTCAGCACGTAAGCTTTGGCGCCGAGGTGGATGGCCTCCTGCACGAATTCAAACTCGTCGTATCCGCTGATCATAAGCGTCTGGAGCGATCCGAGACGCGGGTAATCCGACTTCAGCCTCGCGAGCAGCTCGATCCCCGTCATCCCCGGCATCGAGACGTCCGTGATGAGGACGTCGACGGACATGCTCGTCAACGCCGCGAGCGCCTCCTCCCCCGACTCGGCCGTCAAGGGAGGGGCGTAGCCGAGCTTCTCCCAATCGATGTGACGGATAAGCCCCTGAATTTGCATCGGTTCGTCATCGACGATCAACGCTTGAATCATCCTTCTTCACCTCGTATTCTCTCGGGACGATCCTCGCACGCGGGAATTCGGATCGAGACGACCGTCCATTCGTTCTCTGCGCTATCGATTTCGAATCGGGCCTCCGCGCCGAAATACAGCTTCAGCCGCTCCCGGATATTGTTCATGCCGAATCCGTTCTTCGTTCCGGCATACCGGCCTTTGCGAATCTGCTCCAACGCTTCCGGCGGAATGCCCTTGCCGTTGTCGTGGATCTCGAAATGGACGTAATCGTCCAACCGGAACACGATAATCCGTATGACGGCGTCCGGCGTTTTCATAATATTGCCGTGCAAGTAGCAGTTCTCGACGATCGGCTGCAGCAGCAGCTTGATCGTGTACAGCTCCATCACGTCGGGCTCCGCCAGCCACTCCACAGTGACACGGTCCGGATAACGCAGCTGCTGGATTTCGACATACGCCTTCAGATGCTCGATCTCCTCGCGAATTCTCGTCACGTTGTCCCGGTTGTTCAAGGCGAGCCGGTAGAACGTCGTCATCGCGTCGATAATGCGGACCTGCGTCTTGTCCTGCATATCCATCGCCCGCCAGCGCACCAGACTTAGCGAATTATAAATAAAATGGGGATTGATCTGCGCCTGCAGCGCCTTGAACGACTGCTCGCGCTCCTTCAGATTCGCCTGCGTAATTTCCTCGACCAGCTTGCCGAGCCGCCCCGACATATCGTTGAACAGCAGCTCGAGCTCGCCCAGCTCGTCGCGGTCCCTGTTCTTCACCGTCACCTCGAAATCGCCTTGCGAAATATCGGTCATGCGGGTGCCCAGCTTGCGGATGCGCCAGACGATGTTTTTCAGAACGGTCATGATCAGGAACGTGGACAGTATTAGGAAGAAGGCGAGCCCGGCGCCGACCAGGAGAAAAATCCGTCTGGACTGCACCTCCATCTGATCGAGATGCACGAGGGCGGCGACTGTCCAACCGGAATTCAGCTCGGTCTTGATGAGCAGCTTGCCGCCGACCGCCGATTCCGCCGCATCCGGCTCGTCCCAGTAGCGCTGCAGCGTGGAGCCCTCGAGAAGATCGCCGATCTCGCCCGGCTCGGACGAGGCGATGATGCGCTTGTTGTTCTCATCCACGATATACAGCTCGCCCGCGCCTCTGAACGGATTGTTGAACGGCTCCGCGAATACGTCGTTATAATCCAGCAGAAGGTATACGATGCCGTAGCTTTCTCCGTATTTATTGAGGATTTTTTGGGTGACGACGAGCTTGCGCTTATCGTTCGCGGCGTTCGACCAGGTCAGCGCGTCGGGCGACGCGATCGTCCGGTCGAACCACGCCTTCACTTCCGGTCCCGACAGATCGGGCTTCCACAGCAATCCGCCGTCCTGGACGAGCGTAGGGTTCGCATGATAAATCCGGAAATCCTCGATGCCCGGCAAATATCTGGCCGTATTCTCGAAGGAGCGGTCCACGTACTGCACCGTTTCCAGCGTCTCGAACATGTTCGTGTAGTCGCGGGACAGCCGCGAGATCAGCTCGCCGTCGGTTGCCGTCCGGGTGGCGAGCAGATCGTAGCTTTGCTTCTTGAACGCGATGCTCTGGGCGCTTTGGCGAACCGCCTCCTCGATCGTCAGCATATAGTTCGCCCGGGCGCTGTGAAGCGCCAAATAACCCGCCCCCACGGCCAGCAGGACGGTCGGAATGAACACGATGAGACCGTACAGCAGAACGAACTTGCCCCTCAGGTTCATGGTGCGGGTCATGCGTATGATCCATTTCTCCAGCTGTTGCTTTACCATGAAGACTTCCTCCCGTCCATGAACCCCTCGCGCTTAATGTCCAATCGAATGACAAACGGAGCAACCCCTTCTTAAAGGGGCTGCTCCTTCCTATGCTTTAAAACTCGCCGTTAGTCTCGATGTCCGCTTGATAGGACTCTTGCCATTCCTGCTTCAGTTCGGTCCAGTGGCCGCGCTTCTCCAGCGCGTCCCGGAACGCGTTCCAGGCGTCTTCGAACGCTTTGTCGTCCTTCGCCATCAGAAGCTTGGCCCGGTATTCCTTGCGGATGTTCTCCAGCTCCGGCGTATATTTCTCCCAGAGCCCACCCTGCTTCACCGGTACGAGATCGTAGGAATGCGCCGCGCGCACGCCGCCCATTTGGCCGATCGCTTCCGTGAACTTGGTCGTCTTGGCCGCTCCGGCCTTGTCCGCTTCGGCGGTGTTCCACCAAGGATACCACGTATTGCTGAAGGACGAAATCATGTACAGCTCCGGCGTAACCTTCGCCTTAAGCGCCTGGTCGCCCGAATTCCGGTCCTCCTTGTACGCCTCGTCGGTGAATTTCCACTTGCCGAGCGGCTGGTCGACCCAATCCCAATACTGGCCGGCCGGTCCTTCGTTAATGATCTGCTGCATCTCCGGCTTGGGCTGAAGCGCGTAGTCGAAAAACTTCAGGATCGCCTCCAAATTTTTCGTGTCCTTGCTGACGTAAACGTCGTAGCCCGGGTACGGGTTGACGACCTGGTTCACGCCGACCGCCTCGACGCCTTCCACTTTCGGGAACGGAATGACCTCGTAATACCAAGCCGGTTCGGTCGGACCGTCCAGCGTCTCCCAGCTCGTAGGCGGAATATTCCAGAAGGCGCCGACGTTCATCGCGACGCGGCCGGATTTATTTCTTTCCTGGTACTGCTCTTTCTTGTTCGTCACGACCTCGGGGTCGATCAGCTGCTCGCGGTACATTTTGTTCATCCATTGATAGGCGGCTTTATAGTTCGGATCGTCGTACGCGAAGACGAACTCGTCGCCCTTCTTCGCGATGCCCGCTCCGCCCGTCGTTACGCCGAAGGCGCTCAAGACGGCATTCTCGTCATTATAACCG
This sequence comes from Paenibacillus arenilitoris, assembly GCF_014705655.1. GTDB lineage: Bacteria > Bacillota > Bacilli > Paenibacillales > Paenibacillaceae > Pristimantibacillus > Pristimantibacillus arenilitoris. The sequence goes on from NZ_JACXIY010000038.1 coordinate 76,473, forward strand.
AGCGTATCGTTCGGGTCCATCAGGAACGAGAGGGGCTGCAGCGCCTTGCCGGATTCGTCCTTCAGCCCGGCCGCCTTCCGCAGGAACGTCTCGACGCCCTCGAGCGTCGCCAAGTCTTCCAGCTTCATGCCCGCCTTCTCCACGATATCGGTACGCACCGCCCAGGTCATCGACGACCAGCCCGGCCACGGATCGTCCGGGTTCTGGTCGAACCAGGTCGGAATGGACCAGATGTGCCCGTCCGCATCCTTCATGCGTTCCAGATACGGCTTCGGAATCGAAGCCAGCCCCGGATATTTGTCCGGCATGTCGAAGTATTGCTCAAGCGGCATGATGAGGTTGGAACGATCCATCGCGCTCTTGACCGTCTCGCTTCGGTTGAAGATCGCCGCGTCCTCGAAGCCGCCCGTATTGATGCGCAGGTTCAGGGCGGTCATCGCGTCTCCTTGCGTCGCTTCGAGCTTGACGTCGACGCCGGGCTCCGTTTCCCTCCAGTATTTCTGCACCAGGCTCTCGTTATTGATCGTCGCCGACCAGCCGAGCCACAGCTCGAACGCGCTCGAGCCGCCGGATTCGGAGCCCGTCTCCGATTGGTTATCGGCATTGTTCGCTCCCTCGCCGCCCCCCGATTGCGAGCATGCGGCGAGAACGGCCAGCATGATAGCCAGCGTCAAAGCGACCCAGCTTTTGCCTCTTTTTGTGAAGCCCATGTTTGCTACTCCCCTGTCTGTTCTGTATTTGGTATATAAGTATTGCCTTATACCCTGACGAAATGTACTTGCTTACCCTTTCACCGAGCCGACGAGCACGCCCTTGACGAAATATTTCTGAAGGAACGGATACACGCATAGAATCGGCAGGGCGCTGACCATGACGACCGCCATTTTGATCGACATGAGCGTTATGTTCTGCATCTGCGAGCTTCTGGCCAGCGCTTCCTGGTTCGAATTCGAGCCTAGGACCGCGGATATGTCCGAAGCCGACAGCAGCTGCTGCAGGAACGTTTGGACCGGAATGAGCGACTGATCGGTTACGAAGAAAGCGCCTGCGAACCAGTCGTTCCAATGCCCGACGGCCGTGAACAGCCCCAAGGCGGCGAGCATCGGCTTCGACAGCGGGATGACGATCTGCATCAGCGTCCGAACGGGGCCCGCCCCGTCGAGCTCGGCCGATTCGATCAGCGCCTCCGGTATGCCTTGAATGAACTTCAGCATGACGAACATGTTCCAGACCGAGAACAGTCCCGGCAGAATGTAAACCCAGAACGTGTTGAGCAGTCCCAGATTGTTCAATTGAATGTAGAACGGGACGAGCCCTCCGTTGAACAGCATCGTGATCAGAATGTAGGACAGAATCGTGCTTCGAAGCGGCAAGCCCCTGTAAGACAAGCCGTACGCGATCAGCAGCGTGACGATCAGCCCGCCGATCGTTCCGACCACCGTTCTGGCGATCGTGATCAGGTACGAATTCCGGATGACCTCGTTGCCGAGCACGATTTCGTAGTTAATGAAAGTAAGGTCCCGGGGGATCAGGTAGACGCCCCCTCTGGCCGCGTCCGCGCCGTCGTTCAGCGAAATCGCCAGCATGTACAGAAACGGATAAAGGACGGATACGCAGAGCAAAGCCAGTAGGACGACGACGACGGTTTGTAAAATTTTTTCACCTGCGGTTAGTTTCATGCGCCATCACCATAATCCCTCGCCGTTTATTTTTCTCGATAGCCGGTTCGTCGTGACGACAAGCAGCAGGCTGATCACCGACGAAATCAGGCCGATGGCCGTCGCCATGCCGAAGTAGCCTTGCTGCAAGCCGCTTCGGAGGACATACGTATCGAGCACGTCCGCCACCTCCATGTTCGCGGAGTTCATGAGCGGATAGATTTGTTCCATCCCGACCGTAATCAGGCTCGGAATGCTGAGGATCAGCACGATCGAAATCGTCGGCAGGATGCCCGGCAGCGTAATGTGGCGAATCTGCTGCATCTTCCCCGCCCCTTCGACCTTCGCCGCTTCATAGAGCTGCGGATCGATCGTCGTAATGGCGGCCAGATACAAAATCGTGTTCCAGCCCGTCTCCTTCCAAAGTCCGCTGGAGACGACGAGCGGTCTGAACCATTCCGTCGAGCCCAGGAAGAAAATCGGCTCGTTGCCCATCTTCTGGATCAGATCGTTCACAAGCCCGCCGTCCATCGTCAGAAACGACTGCAAAATGTAGGCGACGACGATCCAGGAGAAAAAGTGAGGCAAGTAGCTGACCGATTGCACGAACCGCTTGAAAGCCGAGCTCGCCACCTCGTTGATCATAAGCGCCAGCAGGATCGGAGCCGGAAATCCGAAAATAAATTTCAGAACGGAAATATAGAGCGTGTTCTTCACGACCGTCCAAAATTGCGGCTCCTGAAGAAAAGCGAAATTGTCGAAGCCGATCCACGCGCTGCTCCAGATGGAGGTCCCTAGCTGAAAGTCGCGGAAGGCGACCTGTATGCCTGCCATCGGAATGTAGCTGAACAGGAACAGCAGCACGACGCCCGGCAAAATCATCAAGTACTGATAGCGGTATTTATAAAACTTCGCGTACATATTCATCCTCCTCGTTGTTCCATGATAAAGGAATTCGGAGGGCGCAACCATACAACAACGATTGGTTTTGTTTCGTTTTGATTAGGTGCCGGCCGGTTTGGAGCGGCTTAGGCTGGAATGGACTGCTTGATTAGGCGCATACTCCCTCCGGGCCGGTCTGGCTCGGGATGGACTGCGCCGCTCGCGGCCGGGAGGCTTGTACCGCGATGACTGCTAGTAGAGTAAAGGGCTGGGGTGACCAGCCCCTCCTCATCAAACCGTACGTGCGGTTTTCCCGCATACGGCTTTCCGATGCT
>NZ_JACXIY010000039.1 GCF_014705655.1 Paenibacillus arenilitoris
GCCGTCACGAACGGCGTTCCGGTGCCTGCGTTCGCAAGCGCGCTCGCTTATTTCGACAGCTACCGCACGGAGCGTCTGCCGGCCAATCTGCTTCAAGCGCAGCGCGATTATTTCGGCGCCCATACGTTCAAGCGCGTCGACAAGGAAGGCACGTTCCACTTCAACTGGATGGAAAACAACGTTACGGTATAATTTCGCTTTTCGTATAAACTAAAGCGGCGTTCTACGGAATAAAGCTGTCTCTTAGGTCGAATCATGACCTGATGAGACAGCTTTTTTTGTTCTTTTTGTCATTAATGCCGAAATGCGACCCACACCTCATGCGGATAGGGTGGGAAGGATATCCAAATCGGCGTGCGAAATATAGATCGTTGAAAGCGATAATCACATTGGAATGGAGTGATGGCATGTACAGGCTGCTTGTCGTGGACGACGAAAGATGGGTTCGGCAAGGTCTATGCTTGACGATTGATTGGGCGGCGGAAGGAATAACGCTCATCGGGGAAGCGGAGGACGGCGAGGAGGCGCTGGCGAGGATCGAGGCCGAATCGCCGGATTTGATCATTACCGATATTAAGATGCCGAGGATGGACGGGCTCGATTTGATGGAGGCGGTGAAAAACAGGCCAAATAAGACGTACGTCATCATCATCAGCGGATACAACGATTTTGAATATGCGCAAAAGGCGTTGAAATACGGCGCATACGACTACGTGCTGAAGCCGATCGAAGAAACGGCGCTGCTCGAGGTCGTGCGCAGATGCGTAATCGATCTGGACCGCGAGAAGGCGCGCCGCCGCCAGTTGACGGAGATGTCGGGACGCATCCGCGCAAGCTTGCCGCTCGCCCGGCAGCATTTTCTGGAGATGCTGCTGGGCGGCTACGCCAAGGAGCCGACAAGTGGGCTGGAAGCGAGATGGCATGACCTGAGCTTGACGCTGAAGCCGGATCAATTGATCGTGGCAGCGGTCAAAATTCACGATTGGGGACCAAAATCGGCGGGGGAACAGGATAGGTCCTGGCTTCGCTACGCCCTGGGCAACATCGCGGAAGAAACGATGAACAAGAGACGAGCCGTCGCCTGCATGCTTGACCACCATGCCGATGCGGATCTGGTCGTTATTTTCTCGGCCGATCCGCCCGCTCAACGCCCGGGCAAGGAGCGCGAGCCCGGAATCGCAAGCGAGCTGATGGAGGCGATCGGTGCGGCGAAGCGGTATTTAGGCATCGTCGCCAGCGCCGGCTTCAGCGGGACGGGCAATTTGTCGACGCTGCCGCAGCGATTCCTCGATGCGCTGAGCGCCTGCTATCGCGCTTTCCGCGAAGGCTTCGGCAAAGCGTACGAAGCGGCGAGCCTCCCCGCTGGGACGGGCGAAGCCAACGTCACGATCGTGCCGGACGGCTCGTGGGAAACGAAGCTGTGCCATGCGATGAAGCTCGGGGACACCGGAGCCGTCGCCGAATGGATCGAGCAATTGACGCATCAATTGCAAGCTGCCGGCGATCAGCATTCTCCGCTTCAAATCGCGCGCGGGCTCAGGCAGCTGCTCCATAGCGTAGGAAAGAAATGGGAGGCGGCCCATCCGTACCGTACGGCGCCGGGAATCGATCGGTACAACGATGCCGTACTCGGCAAGGATATTCCGTTCGCGGAGCTTGGCCAGCGGCTGCGGGACGTTCTGCAGCAGTGCGCCGCCGAAGCGCAAGGCTCCGGCCATCGAGCCAGAATCGTCGAGCTCGGCATGCAATTCACCCACCTGCACTATATGGAAGGCATTACGATGAACGACACGGCCGAGCATCTGTACCTCAACCCTTCTTATTTCAGCAAAGTGTTCCATGAGGCGACGGGGGAGACATACAGTAAATACGTGATCCGGCTGCGCATGAACAAGGCGAAGCAGCTGCTCAAGACGTCCAGGCTCAAAGTGTATGAAATCGCCGAGAAGGTCGGGTACGCGGATTTCCGTCATTTCTCCAAAACGTTCAAGGAAATCGAAGGAATGACGCCTGCCCAGTACCGCGATCTTGGCGTCTGAAGCGATATCGGAGGCTCATTCGAAAGGAGGCAAGAAACCGGATGATTACGTCGAAATGGCGGTTCGTCGGCGTCAAAATGTTCGTCGTTTATTTTGTCAGCATGACGGTTTCCATCATGATCATGGGGTATCTCTCGTATCATAAGGCGCAGGAAATTATCCAGCTGAACGCAGGCAGGGTCGCCCTCCAAACGGTCCAGCAGGCGAACAAGCGGCTCGAGATGATTCTGGAGGAATACGAGAACCGGTCCTTCTACATTTTCACCTACAAGGATTTGCAGGACGGGATACTCGGCGGATTCAGGGACAATTACGAAAGAACGAAGAACACCGAACAAATCAACAAGTTTCTGTCCAGCTTCGCGAATATCAAGAACGATACGGCCAACGTCTTCGTATTCGGGGAACGTACGGCCTCCTACCACTATTCGCTCACGAGCAGCCCGACGTTCACGATGATGTCCCCGGCCGAGGAAGGCCAGCGCGGGCAAGCGTGGTATAAACAAATCAAAGAAGCGGACGGAAAGCCGGTCTGGTTCGGCATAAGGCCGTCCTTCATGCCGGGCAAGCACGCTTCCGGCGAGAAACGGCCCGTGTTCTGTTACGGGCGGGCGCTCAAGGATATTTGGGGCAACGGCGAGATGATCGGCGTCCTGCTGGTGGAGATCGATCCGGGCGAAATCCAGCAAATTTTGTCGGAGGTGGATTTTCAGGCGCAGGGGAGGTCGATTATCGTTGACCGCTACAACAACGTCGTGGCGGAAGCCGGCGAAGGTAGCATCGCGCATGTCTTCCCGCTGCGACTATCCGGCACCGAGCTTAACGGGATTCGAAACGCAAGGCTGTACGGCGAGAAGACGGTCGTCGTCTATGAACGAATGGCGATCGCCGGCTGGAAGCTGATCGGCATGGCGCCCGCGCGGGAATTGGTAAAGGATTCCGACGAAATCCGGGTGTATACGTTCTATGTTGCCGTATGCTTCACGATCGTGGCCGTTGTGCTGGCTTTGGTTATCGCCCGGCAAATGCACCGCCCGGTCCAGATGCTGCTGCAATCGATGCGAAGGGCGAAGGAAGGCGATTTCGAAACGCAGATCGCGAGCCGGCGCAAGGACGAATTCGGCATTTTGTTCGACAGCTTCAACCTGATGGTTACGAGGATCAAAAGCCTGATCAACGAGCTGTACGTCCAGAGGCTTCTGAAAAAGGAAAACCAATTGAAGATGCTGGCTTCCCAGATCAATGCCCATTTTATATACAACACGCTCGATTCGATCCATTGGATTTCCCGCATCTACAAGGTTGACGATATAAGCACGATGATCTTCGGCCTGTCCAATTATTTGAGGATCAGCTTAAGCGAGGGAAGGGATACGGTTACGGTAAGAGAGGCGGCCCTGCTGGTCGAGAGCTATCTCTCGGTCCAGAAGGTTCGTTATCAAGACAAATTCGAAGCGAGCATGGAGGTGGATGACGAGCTGCTGGACAAGCAAGTATTGAAATTCGTCTATCAGCCGCTTGTCGAAAACGCGATTTACCACGGCATCGAGAACAAGAAGGGGAAGGGGCGGCTTGCGATCCGGTGGGCGAGGAAGGGCGATCTCCTCTCCTTCGAGGTCGAGGACGACGGCGTCGGCATAGCGCCCGAGAGGCTGAGGCAAATCAAGGAAGCGCTGGAGAACGACGATTTTACGGAAGAGGAGCATTTCGCGCTCAAAAACATCAATAGCCAGATCAAGCTTGCGTACGGCGAGCAGTACGGCTTGGAGCTGGAAAGCGGCCCCGGCGGAGGAACGAAGGTCACCTTGGTATTTCCTTTCGCATAAGCGGCTTTGCGCGAACGAACCAAAAAAACACACGAAAAACAAAAGTAATCTCCTTACGCCCTATTCATGTAAACGTATACAATTTACCTAGCTCGAGATAAACGCCGCATTACTCATTCGATGAACAGGGAGGCTAAAGCATGAAAAAAAACGCGAGTCTGTCTTGGAAGGGAACGGAACGGGCCAGGAAACGGACGACGATGTTTCTCGTCCTCGCCTTAACGGTCGTCTTCGTCCTGGCGGGTTGCAGCAGCAAGGGTGCCACGACCGGGAGCGAGGGGACCAATGAAACGGACGGCTCCGCGTCCGGACCGAACGATCAGGTGACGATCGATTTCTGGTTCCCGTGGGGCGGAGACTATCAGAAGGAATTCAAACAGTACGTCGTCGATGAATTCGAGAAAAAATTTCCGAATATCAAAGTGAAGATGACGTTCGTGGAAGCGTCCGGACAGACGCAGTCGTCGGATAAGCTGCTGACCGCGATCGCAGGAGGCAATCCGCCGGACGTCGCCTTGTTCGACCGCTTCCTGATCGGCTCTTGGGCCGCCAAAGACTCCTTGACCGACTTGACGCCGTACGTTGAGAGCGGCGGGGTGTCGCCGGACGATTATTACAAAAGCGTCTGGGACGAAGCCGTATATAAGGACAAAGTGTACGCCCTTCCTTGGGGCACCGATAACCGGGCGATGTATTACAACAAAACGCTCATGAAAAAAGCGGGCCTCGACCCGAATAACCCACCGAAAACGATGGCCGAATTGGATCAAATGGCGGAAGCGATGTTCGTCAAGGGCAAGAACGGCAAATACGACGAGATCGGTCTCATCCCGTGGATGAACCAAGGCTATTTATATACGCAGGCATGGAACTGGGGCGGCGCTTGGGAGAAGGACGGCGAGCTGACGCCTAACAACCCGCAGAACGTCAAGGCGCTGGATTGGATGGCCGGCTACGCGAAAAAATACGATATCGAGAACTTGACGAGCTTCTCGACCGCCATCGGCCAGACGGGTATGAACGCATTCTGGACGGGGAAAGTCGGCTTCGTGTTCGACGGCAACTGGGTATTGAACGATCTCAGCAAATATAAGCCCGAATTCGAATGGGGCGTGGCGCCGATGCCGGCGGCCGAAGGCTACCCGTCGATTACGTGGGCCGGCGGCTGGTCGTACGTCATTCCGAAGGGCGCCAAGCATGCGGACGAAGCGTGGGAGTTCGTCAAATTCGTCGCCCACAAGGAAGGCACGCTGCTGTGGAGCAAGCGCCCGACCGCGGGCAACGACATTACGGTGCTGCCTTCGGTTAACGAGGAGCTGAAGCTGGCGGACAATCCGAACCTGAAAATTTTCCTCGACATGATGCCGAGCGCCTTCACGAGACCGGTTACGCCGGTAGGCTCGTTCCTCTGGAACGAAACGATGCGCGTGCAGGATTTGGCCATTAACGGCAAGGGCGAAGCCCAGCAGCTGCTGGACGAGGTCAAGAAGAACGTGGATGCCGAGCTCGCCAAGCTCGGGCAATAGCAAGCTCTTTTCTAGCCGGCTTGCGGAGGGGAGAGGGGAGGAATCGTCCTCTCTCCAACCCCATCAATGGAGGAGGAGATTGCCTTGCTTCAGGCAAAGAAATCGAAGTTCGAACGGAAAATGCTATTGTACGGCGTACTTTTTACCGCGCCTTGGATACTCGGGCTATTGTTGTTCCATGCCTATCCGCTCATCATGTCGATCTATTACAGCTTTACCACCTACAGCATCCTGGACCCCGGGCAGTGGGTCGGGCTCGAGAATTATCAAACGTTGTTCAAGGACGATATTTTTTGGATAAGCATTTACAACACGCTTTTTTTTACGTTCTTTTTCGTCCCGATCAGCTTGATGTTCGGCATCGGGCTGGCTCTGATCCTGAATGTAAAAATCCGGGGCCAAGGCTTCTACCGGACGATGTTCTTCATGCCGAGCCTCGTGCCGCCGATCGCGACGACGATCATTTGGCTGTGGCTGCTTAACCCGCAGTTCGGGCTTGTCAACCATTGGCTGGAGCAAATCGGCATTCCGGGTCCGGCTTGGCTCGGCAGCGAGCATTGGTCGAAGCCTTCGCTCATCCTGATGAGCCTGTGGGGCGTCGGACAATCCATCGTCATTTATTTGGCGGGCCTGCAGGATATTCCCCAGGATTATTACGATGCGGCGGAAGTCGACGGCGCCAGCCTGCTCCGGCGGCTCCGGCACATTACGCTGCCGCTGCTGACGCCGGTCATCTTCTTCAATCTGATCATGGGAACGATCGGGGCGCTGCAAAACTTCGTGCTTCCTTACACGTTGTCGAACGGTCAAGGAACGCCTGCCAACTCGATGATGTTCTACGTCATGTATTTGTATACGAACGGGTTCGGTTATTTGAAAATGGGCTATGCGTCCGCCATGGCCTGGATTCTTTTCCTGATCGTCGTGCTGCTGACCGCATTGATTTTCATTTCGCAGAAACGATGGGTCTATTATCAAGGGAAAGATTAGGAGGCGTAACCGATGAAATCGCTGCAATCCGTAAAGCGTATCCAGCATGCGTGCGCGCACGCTTTTCTGATCGGGGCCGGTCTGTTCTTCCTGCTGCCGTTCGTATGGATGCTGTCCACCTCGCTCAAGCCGGATAACGAATTGTTCCTGTGGCCGCCGAAATGGATTCCGGGTATGCTGATGTGGAGCAACTATCCCGATTCGGTCAATTACGTGCCATTCTTCCAGTATCTAGGCAATACGCTGACGATCTCCTTATTGGCGACGCTCGGGGTGCTGGCGGCTTGTCCGCTCGTGGCGTACGGCATCGCGCGCATTCCGTGGAAGGGGGCGAAGCCGCTCTTCGCGCTGACGCTGGCCGTCATGATGGTTCCGTACCAGGTGACGATGATCCCGATCTTCATTCTGTTCAAAAATTTCGGCTGGGTCGGGACGTCCATCCCGCTGTGGCTGCCGGCCTTCTTCGGGGCGCCGTTCTATATTTTCCTGCTGCGCCAGTTCTTCATGGGGCTGCCGAAGGAATTGGAGGACGCGGCGCGGATCGACGGGGCGTCGGAGCTGCGCATCTACTGGGGAATTATGCTGCCGCTGTGCAAGCCCGCTCTGCTGACGATCGCGCTGTTCCAGTTCATGGGCAGCTGGACGGACTATCAAGGACCATTGATCTATTTGTCCGACGAGAGCAAATATACGATCATGCTGGGGCTTCAGGCGTTCAAAACCCAGCACGGGGCCGAGTGGCAAATGCTGATGGCCGCTTCTGTCCTCGTCACTTTTCCGATCATCGTGCTGTACTTTCTCGTTCAAAAATCGTTCATTCAAGGCATTACGTTCTCGGGGATCAAGTAAATTTACGCGACGGCTCCTAACGTTTACGAGCGAAAAAAGCCTAACCCCTGTCAAACGGCAGGCGTTAGGCTTTTCCGATTGTCACTATTGCGAATTAATATTTGTTCAACAGGGAGCGCACGCCATGGACGATTAAGGCAGCGGAGAATACGGTCACGGTCAGGATGCCTACCGCGTCAAATAGAGGCTCAAGGCTAGGAAGCACTTTCGAAACCGGGACGTAAATGAGGCCAAAACCGCCAATGACGCCGCCTAGATAGTTCGCAAACTTAGTCATCTCGTGTCACCTCCTTCGGCGATAATAATATAGTTTATGCATGAAAGATTAGTAGGGTTATAGACAAATGAACGCGCAAAAAAGAAAAGCATCGGGTTGAAATTCGGATACGGGTATGTTACGATACGAACTAAATCAAGGATTGGGGTTGAAAGGGATAATGTAAGATTTCTTGCTTACCGTATCGAACGATAAAACATCACGAGCAAGCGAATCGGTTCGCTCGTTTTATTGTTTGCGCAAGCAAGAAAGTTACTTTATTCTTTTCCACTCAAACGGATATAACCAAATCGGACTCTGACCGCGGAGCTCGGTTTGTTATCGTATTTATTTGAGCTACAAGAAAGTAACTTTCTTGCGGCTCTTTTTTATTTCCAAGCGGGAGGGATGCTTTATGTCATTAATTAATGTGACGAACCTGACGTTCGCATACGACGGCAGCTACAATAACATATTCGAGGACGTCAGCTTTCAGATCGATACGGATTGGAAGCTCGGCTTCACGGGGCGCAACGGGAGAGGGAAAACGACGTTCCTGAACTTGCTGCTCGGCAAATACGAATATAGCGGAACGATATCGGCGAAAGTCGGCTTCGACTATTTTCCGTTCCAAGTAACGGACAAAGAAAAATTAACGTACGAGATCATCGAAGAAGTCTATCCGGATTACGAGCATTGGCAATTGGTGCGGGAGCTAACCTTGCTCAAGGTTTCGGAGGATGCGCTGTACCGGCCGTTCGTGTCCTTGTCGAACGGGGAACAGACGAAGGTGCTGCTGGCAACGCTGTTCCTGAAGGAAAACAACTTTCTGCTAATCGACGAACCGACAAACCATCTGGATCTGCACGCTCGAAAGCTAGTCAGCGATTATTTGCGGAACAAAAGCGGGTTCATCCTGGTATCCCACGACCGGTCGTTTCTCGATAACTGCGTCGATCACATCCTGGCGATCAATAAGACCACTATCGAAATTCAGCAGGGCAACTTCTCCGCCTGGTGGGAGAACAAGAAGAGGCAGGACGACTTCGAGCTGGCCGAGAACGAGAAGCTGCGAAAGGACATGAGACGATTGTCGGAAGCGGCCAAACGAACGAGCGGCTGGTCCGATGAAGTGGAGAAGTCGAAAAACGGAACGAGGAATTCCGGTTCCAAAGTCGACAAAGGATATGTCGGCCACAAGGCCGCCAAAATGATGAAACGCTCGAAATCGATCGAGCAGAGGCAGCTGGCCGCCGCCGACGAGAGGGGGAAGCTTCTGAAGAACGTCGAAACGGCCGACAGCCTGAAGATCTCGCAGACGGCCTATCATAAGAGCAGGCTGGTCGAGCTTGATCGCGTATCGATCTTCTACGGCGAGAAGGAGGCATGCCGCGACGTCAGCTTTACGATCGAGCGGGGCGAGCGGATCGCGCTCTCCGGCCGCAACGGCTCCGGCAAATCGAGCATACTGAAGCTGATTTGCGGCGAAGACTTGGCCTATACGGGCAATTTCAGAATCGGCAGCCAGCTTCGAATATCGTACGTTTCGCAGGACACCTCGCATTTGCAAGGCAACCTGACGGACTACGCCAGAGCGAACGGGATCGACGAGAGCCTGTTTAAATCGATATTGAGAAAGCTTGATTTTGCCAGAGTCCAATTCGAAAAGGATATTTCGTCCTTCAGCGGCGGCCAGAAGAAGAAGGTGCTGATCGCCAAAAGCTTGTGCGAGAACGTTCATCTGCATGTTTGGGACGAACCGCTCAACTTTATCGACGTCATTTCGCGCATGCAAATCGAAGAGCTTCTGCTGGAGCATGAGCCGACGATTCTCTTCGTGGAGCACGACAGCGAATTTTGCGACAATATCGCGACGAAGATCATCGAGCTGTAACGCAAGCGCGCAAGCGATGAGAACGACTGGCGGTACAGGGTATTTCTCCCTCTCTCGATACCGCGGAAACAAGCAAGGCTATCGCCTTCCGGGTCAAGTGTACAGGTCATTCCGCCTTTCCGTGAATACAATATGATGTATTCAAAAACAGGAAGGGGAAATTGAACTTGAAACGCAATTACTATAATAACATGGGCAATGTAGGCGGCAGCATGGCCAATATGGGACACATGGGGAATGTAGCCGGCATGGCCAACATGGGGCCGATGGGGAATGTAGCCGGCATGGCCAACATGGGGCCGATGGGCAACGTGGCCGGCGCGTCCGACGCCGAGTTTTGCCCCGATTGTCCGACGCAGACGGTCTTCGATCCGCCGGTTACGCTGTTCGAGGACGTCTATCATCCACAGCTCGTCAACGTCGTTCAAAACATCGAAACGGTGAAGAAGCACCATTGCTGCCCCGTCTACAAGCATCATTACACGCACTCGGAGAAAAACGTCATGGTTTCGAGCGTGAATCGCAGAAAGCGGGCCAAAACTTCTTCCCGCAAGCGTTCGAAAAAATAGGCTATACATGAAATCCTTTGCAACAAGGAGCAGATTGCCGCTGGGACGGCAGCTGCTCTTTTTTTTATGAAGCTGTTCGTTCTAAAGTTCTCTCCCAAAGGACCCTATATTCAGCAATCTTGCCACTTAGCTTAATGACAACAAGGAGCAGCTGCCGCGGCAAACTGCTCCTTCCATCGTTCAACTAACTGAATAAAAACATCAAGTTCTGCCCAAGAACGGCTCCCCTTACCTGCAAGTCCTAGCTCAGCTCTTTATCCGATCCGGTGGTAATAACTCCAGGACGCTTTCTTTTACGTAACCACTTCATCAAAAGAATTCCGATTCCGTTTACGAGTAATAGACCGAATAAGGTGTTACCAAGAGGCGCCCACCCGTTTTCCCCAGTAAATAACAGAGAAATGGCGACTTTGCCTATCATGGTAATATTGATAATAATCAAGCCTATTTTTAAAGAATGCTTCCAGAACGCCATGCCGATAGAAAAGACGAATACCATCATAAACGCAAGTGTCAGGATCGCTGTACCGGGATTGCTCAGAAGCTTTTTTTCAAATTCCAAAACTGCCTGCATCTGCGGATCAATCGTTTCCGGGGCTGGAAACCAGACCATGCTGCTCATCATGAGCACAAAGGTGATCACGACGCCCTTCCAACTGCGCTTATATGCAAAGTAGGCCAAGATAACGAGGAAGAGAGGGCGAATATACCAGCTTAACGGATTTAAATGCCGTTCAAAAGCCCAATCCAAAACATTTATTTCCATGACTATCACTCCTCATTTGATCTTAGAATTGACGTTAGACTGCTGGCGACAGCGCGATACATGACATCTTTAATTTGCGGATAGAAGGTTTCGTCAAAGTCTTGCCGGTGCACTTCAATCAACATGGCGGCCCGAAGCACACCGACAATAACCTCAGGAGCCATATCCGTCATCTGACCTGCTTGTTGCTGCTCGCTGACATATTTCATGAGCGGCATAACGTTTCGCTGAAGCTTCCTTCCGATAAATTCGGAGGTCACTCTGCGGCGAACCAATTCCATCTCCTCGGGATGAGCGATGAGCCTTTTCGTGAGCGGATTGGAGGACAACTCATGTCCCATTTGCCGTAAATAAGCGATGATGGCATTATAAGTGCCTGAAGCTTGCTCGACGGCGGTCCATACCCGTTCTTCCATTTCAATGGATTCCAGCTCCAACAGATCCAGATACAAGGTCTCCTTGGAATCGAAGAAGGAATAGAAGGTACTCTTCGCGATTCCCGCTGCCTGTGTCAATTGCTCCAGAGACGTTTTTTTCAGGCCTTGGGTTGTGAACAGCTGCTTTCCTGCCTGGACTAACAGATCATGAAGCTGATCTTTTTCTGAGGTTGAGAATTGAGGCACTAGATGAATACACCACCTTTATACACATAAAAACAATTTGTTTATTTGTTTTTATGATACGCCAAAGATGTTACAGCGTCAATGGGGAATTAGAACATTTTTGATTTTACGTCATTCTGCTGGCGAGTCTCTTTTTGTGGACGAAAGCGGAGAGGACGCGAGATTCGGCACCGTATTTTTTAAACCATTAGCCTGATCCCGGAAACGGAAAACAGCGACAGCCATGGACGGGAAGAAGTCCTGGTCTGTCGCTGTTTTATTGGACAGGATAACGCTGGTTTAATCGATATGCTTTGTTTATCTCATCAAATAATGACGAAGTTTATTCAATAGTTTCGCATCGACCTCGAAATCATAGTCGGTCTCCAAGCTTTCGATTAATCTTTCGGCTAATGCCAATGCATGGGCATAGGCGCGCGCCAATTCCTCCTTTTGCAGCCTGGCGGTTATTAAACAATAATCGCGATAGTTTTCCGCATTCAGATCGTTTTCTAAATTTTTCGTGTAATTCAGCCACCGATCCGCCTTCCGCTCCTTCACGCGCAGCAATTGCAAACTATGCTTTTGCACTTGGGTCAGTACATCTAAAGAGCGAGCCATTTCTCCTCTTCTTAACACGTTAACGCCCATTAACCAAGCATTCACGAAATTATTGAAAGCAAAATTCACGTTCTCGGACGTCATTCGCTCCGGTCCGCGGCCGCCTAAAAAATCCAGACGAGGCTTCAGCATTCCCGTCGTGTCGTAAATAAACATGGATTCCGTATCGGGAAATACGCCGGTAGGCTTGAAGGTCTTGATTACATCGATTTCGGATGCAGGCAAAAAATGGAACTCGCCTCGAATCAAATTAGAAAAAACGACAACCTCGGTGCCATACTCATTTCGAAACATCAAATCGTAAGAAGCGATTTCGGCGATCCAACGTCTTGAGCGAAAGGCTTCAAATTCATTGTCCTTAATAAATAGATAAAACTCGACGTCGGCGTATTGATCTCCCTCGCCCTTAGTGAAAGAACCATACATCATGCATGAAGCCACATCGGAATCATGTTCGCACTTCTCTTTGACCGACTGGATCAATTGTTCCTGTAATAACATTCGAAAAACCCCTTTATCTGAATAATCGCTTGGATTCAGGGCGCTCTTCAACGACCGGATAACAGGCGCAGCACATAACCATGCTCCTTTCATGAACCTGTAGGCATAATAACAGATCGATTGGCCGTTTACAATAATCCTTCCTTCACTTTTTTTGCCGGCGTTCCGCCTTGGCCCTTCGGATTCGAAGTTCGTTCAAGTAGCGGGTCTCTATTCCGATTTGCGTACGCCATACATAAAAAAAGACAACCGTGCGGAAGTTTTGCCATACCCGCGTCCAACTCCGAAATCTATAATAGGCTAACACCGTCATGAATGAGGAGGGAATGTCAGTGATACGCATGACCTATCAATTCGCTTCATCGCGCCATAAATGGAAGTTTATGCGCAAATATTGGCCGCTTTACGCGTTGTCGCTTCCGGGCATTATTTATTTCGTTATTTTCCGCTATGTCCCGCTGTTCGGATCGGTCATCGCGTTCCAGAACTACAATATTTTCAAGGGAATCGGAGGCAGCGCTTGGGTAGGTCTCGACCACTTCAAGCGCATGTTCGAATACGCGGAATTCGTTCCGATCTTGAAAAATACGATACTGATCGGCCTCTACGATCTATGCTTCGCGTTCCCCGTGCCGATCGTGCTCGCGCTATTGCTGAACGAGCTGCGCATTATGGCTTACAAGCGCATCGTGCAGACGGTCGTCTACATGCCGCATTTTCTGTCGTGGGTTATCGTCGGGGGGATCGTGGTCGGCGTTCTTTCGCCGTCGACCGGCATCGTCAACCATGTCCTGTCGCTGCTTGGCGTCGATCCGATTTATTTTCTCGGGGAGAACGGCTACATCCGGTCCATATTGGTCGGATCGGGCATCTGGAAGGACAGCGGCTGGGGGACGATCATTTATTTGGCCGCGATCGCGGGCATCAACCCCGATTTGTACGAAGCGGCACAGATGGACGGCGCGAGCCGGCTTAGGCAAGTAAGCTCGATTACGATACCTAGCATTTTGCCGACGATCGTTATTCTATTTCTGCTGCAGATCGGAAACTTTCTGGATTTCGGTTTTGAAAGGGTTTTCGTATTTCTTAATCCGCTCAACAGCGAGAACGGGGAAATTATCGACACGTACGTATACCGGGCGGGGCTTGTCGACCGTCAGTACAGCTATACGACGGCCATCGGTTTGTTCAAATCGGTCGTCGGCCTAGCGCTTATCGTGATCGGCAATAAATTAAGCAAAAAAGCGACGGGCGAAGGGTTGTACTAGCGCTAATGGAGAAACGGGGTGTAAATCGCTATGATCATGACTAGAGGGCAGAGATGGTTTAACGTGTGCAATATCGTTTTTCTCGGCGTTATCGGACTTAGCATGGTGCTGCCGCTGATCCATATCGTCGCGCAATCGTTCAGCGATGCGGTCGCCATCAACGCGGGCGATGTCAGCTTGTGGCCCGTCGGGTTCACTCTCGCAAGCTATAAGCTCATTTTGAGCGATCCTTCCATATGGGCCGGATTTCGAAACAGCGTATTTTTTACCGCAGCCGGAACGCTGATCAACCTGCTCATGACATCGATGCTCGCTTACCCGCTGTCGCGGGCGGAGTATTTGTACCGGAAAGCCGTGCTTGTTTTCGTATTATTCACGCTGGTCTTCAGCGCGCCGCTCATTCCGAACTACTTGCTGGTGAAGCAGCTGGGCTTGCTGGATACGCCTTGGGCGCTATTGCTTCCGATGGCGATAAGCGCCTATAATTTGTTCATTATGCGCTCGTTTTTCGTCAACATTCCGAATGAATTGATCGACTCGGCCAAAATCGACGGCTGCGGAGAGTTTCGGACGTTCTGGAAAATCGTGCTGCCGCTGTCGAAGCCCGCGCTGGCGACGATGGGCATTATTTATGCGGTCGCGCATTGGAACCGGTATTCGGAAGCGGTATTTTATTTAAGCGACCGGACGTGGATTCCGCTTCAGGTCCGCTTGCGGGAAATCGTGTTCACGGATCAATACGGTCAATCGGACGTGACGTCCGAGCTGCTTACCCTGGTGTCGCCGGAGGGGGTCAAAATGGCGGTGATCGTCGTCGCGACGCTCCCGATCATGCTGGTCTACCCGTTCCTGCAGAAGCATTTTATCCAGGGCATGCTGGTCGGTTCGGTTAAATCTTAGAAAAATACAAGCAAGCTTAAATTACGACATACAGCAAATGGATGATCGTCCTTATAATAGCATTAACATCTAGTAAACGCTTACAAAACAACTTAATGGGGAAGCGGGGTTGTCGGATGAAGAAGGTTTGGGGGATGGGATTGTCATTGGTGCTCGCGGCAGGCTTGATGACGGGATGCGCGGGCAGTAATCCGGAGGAGCAAAAGCCGGCGAACGAGCAGAATAGCGGCGAAGGAAACGGGAAGGCAAACAACGGAGGAACGCCAGCGGAGGAAGCCGCGAAGGAGCCGACGAAATTTTCGTTTCTGCTCCCGACGACGGTAAGCTCGGGCTATCATACCCGGATTCCGGATTTGAATAAGGATAAATGGGTGCTGAAGCTGGAGGCATTGACGAATACCGATCTGGACGTCAAAGTTATGGAGGACGCGAAATACGGCGTCATGTTCGCGAGCAATGACATTCCGGACGTCGTCGGCAGCATCGGCGGGCCGGGAAGCAAATCGATGTCGGGCTCGGTAGAGAGCGGCGTATTTATGCCGCTGGACGATTTGCTCAAGGAACATGCGCCGAACCTGATGAGCGCTGTTCCGAAGGCGGCATGGGAGACGGTATCGTACGAAGGCCAAATATACGGCATTCCGGAGTTTCTGAAGAGCCCTTCGCGACGCGCCACGTACATTCGTACCGATCTGCTGGAGAAGACGGGCCTGAAACCGCCGACGACCGTCGATGAATTTCTCGAAGTGCTGCGCGCCTTCAAGAAGCTCGGCGTAGAGACTCCCTATCAAATGCGCGAAAACTTCAAATATGCGGACATCGTTCTCGGAGCGTACGACGTCCTTCCGTACAAAGACCAGTTCGAGCTGGTCGACGGCCAGGTCGTGCCGAAGTTTTTCGATGCCGAGAACATGCAGAAGGCGCTTCAGGTGTACAAAACGATGTATGACGAAGGGCTTATTCCGAAGGAATTCGCCACCATTTCCTCGACCGACTTCACGAAGAGCATCGAAGCCGGCAAGCCGGGCATGTGGTCGCAGAACGCGTCGGGCTTGCCGGGCTACCGTACGACCGTGAAGGCTGCCGTCCCGGAAGCGGCGGTTGACATCATTCCTTCCCCGAAGGGCCCGGAAGGCAAGGGCGGCTACTTCTTGTATTCGCCCGTCGTGCGTACCTTCTATATTAACAGCAACGTCGACAAGGACAGAGCGATCGAAATCGTGAAGTTTTTCGATTGGATGATTTCCGAGGAAGCGGAACGGTTCTTCTCGGTCGGTATCGAGGGAGATACGTACACGCTCGATGCCGGCGGCGCGATCTCGTATAAATTCCCGGCGACCAAGGAAGAGCAGGAGGAAGAAAGCTGGCGGAGCGGCACGATGTGGGCCGTTCACGATGCGACGTACAACCGGCTCAGATTGGCTTTGAACGAGGACGGCAAGGCGACGCTCGAAGCCTTCGACAACGTTCTGTCCCAGGAAGGCTTGCCGGGCATCGGCTTCTATCCGGAGCTGAACGCCTTCAGCAAATATCCGGACCTGGCCGCGCCGCAGCCGGATGTTGGCCCTAAGCTGATCATCGATCATATGGTCAAAATGATTTACGGCAAAGAGCCGATTTCCGATTGGCCGAAGGTCATCGAAGAGTACAAAGCGAAAGGCGGCGACGAGATCATTAAGGAAGCGACGGAGCGCTGGAACGACAAGTCGGGGGCCGTCATGATCGAACACGAGAATTGAACGGATCCGTCAAGAGGCTGTTTCGCAAGGGTTGCCGCCTTTGCGGAACGGCCGCTTTATTATCCATTCGTACGGCAAGTCCATTGATGAAACCGCTCTCGCGCGGTAAGATGGAGGATAAGCGGTCAGCGAAACACAATACGAAAGTCGGGAGGACGGTCCATGCATCTATTAGTGGTCGACGACGAGCCGGTCATTCGCAAAGGCATATCCAGAATGGCGGAGCAGTATGTGCCGGCTTTCGATAAGGTGACATTAGCCGAGAACGGGCAAGCCGCGCTTGAGCGGATCCGGGCCATGGAGCCCGACATCGTGCTTACCGACATCCGAATGCCGAGGATGGACGGTCTGGAGCTTTGCCGGATTTTGCAAGAGGAATATCCGCATATTAAGACGGTCGTCATTTCGGGCTATAGCGATTTCGGCTATGCGCAGAAGTGCGTCGATTACGGCGTAAAGCATTATTTGTTGAAACCGGTTACAAAGCTGGATGTGCATGAAGTACTCGCCCGCTTGGCAAGCAAGAAGCCGGCCGGCTATATGGCGCCTTCCCGATTCGTGGAGTGGATCGATCGGATGGAGCAGCATATTTGGTCGCTTCAAACCGACGAGCTGGCGACAATGAGCGGCGATTGGCGCGAATACTGTCTCTCGGCCAATCTATCGCTGGCGCAATTGAAGGAGCTGCTTCACGATTGCGGCGAAATGCTGCTGAAGCGGTTTCAGGCCCGAAACTTTGCGCCGCGGCCGAACCGCTATTATTTGGGAGCCGGAAGCGTAAAGGAGGCGGTCGACGCTTTCGAACAAGAGCTTTGCGGCATTCGCGACGAATTGGCTTCGATGCGCGGCGGCAATTTCCGGGATCCGATGGAAGAGGCCAAAGCTTATATCGACGGCAGGCTGTCGGAGGAAATCACGCTGGAGCAAGTGGCTTCGATGGTCGGCCTTACGCCGACGTACTTCAGCTCGCTGTTCAAAAAGATGACGAACGAGACGTTCGTCAAATACCGGATTCAAAAGCGGATCGACCGCTCGAAGGAGCTGCTCGCCGTGCCGCATTACCGCATTATCGATATCGCTTCGGAGGTCGGCTACGACGATTATCCGCATTTTACGAAAACGTTCAAGAAGCTCGTCGGCGTGACGCCGTCCGAATTTCGGGCAGCGCTGGGAATCAAATGAAATTCCGCAGCCTTTACGCGAAGCTGACGTTTCAATTCCTCGTCATCATCGGTCTGACGCTGAGCGGCGTGGGCATCTCCTACACGACCTCGTCGCGGGAGCTGGACGAATTGGCGGAGAAGCAGATGGAGCAGGTCGTCCGCAATGCCGTGCATCATACGGATCTTTATTTGAAGGATTACGAGAGGTCCATGGTGTCGCTGCTGACCTTGCGTTACGTGATGGAGTTTATGGATCTTCCGGCCGACCGGGAAGCCTACGATTATTACTACTACCGGAAGATGATTCGCGAGGTTGTAGCCGACCCTCTATTCATCCGCAACCCGAAGATCGCCGACATCTATATGATCAGCGATGAAGGGAACGCGGTCTACTATTACAATGAAACGGACGAGCAGTCTTTCACCAAAGAGGACATCCGTAAGCATCGGGACTTTTTGATGAGCAATACGAGTCCTCAAGGCCATTTGAGCATTTTGAAAAACAGCATTATTCCGGGCGAGCAAAATCAAATGGTCACGCTGGTCCGCCGCATCAGGGGATACAGTTCCTCCGAATTAAGCGGCCTGCTCGCGATCGAGCTTCGCTCGGCCGATTTGTCCGCCTTGTGGAAAGGCGTCGATTTGGGCAAATTCGGCTACCTGTTCATAGCCGATGCAAACGGGAATATCGTCTATCATCCGGACGAGGCCAAGGTAGGATCCGAGCTTTCGGCACCGGTAAGGGACAAGCTGGAGAAAGCCGGAAACGGCGCTTTCTTCGACGACGGCGACGGCGAGAATCGGATGTATATGGCAAGCACGTCGGATTATTCGCGCTGGAAGCTGATCGTATCGATGCCGGTTGACGAAGTCCGGAAGCCGGTTACGAACATCCGCAACGCGACGCTGACCGTCGGGCTTTTTACGCTGCTTATTGCCATCTTGCTCGCTTACCGTTTCAGCAGGTCGATCAATAGGCCGATCCAGACGCTCAAATCGGCGATGCGCCTGACGGAGAGAGGCAATTGGCAGCCGATTCCGCTGCCGAAGCACCGGGACGAGATGGCCGAGCTGATGCTGCGTTATAATCATATGGTCAAACGGTTGTCCGATGCGGTGGACAAGGTGGTCCAGGTGGAGCTGAGCAATCAGGAAATCCGACTCGAACGCCAGCGCGCCGAATTCCAGTCGCTTCAACTGCAAATTAACCCGCATTTTATGTACAATACGCTCGAGACGATCGTCTGTTATGCCGCCGTGCAGGATTCCGATGAAATCTCCGAGATCGTCCAGTCGCTCGCCTACATGCTGAGGTATTCCGTACAGACGAATCTGGAGAAAATTACGCTGGCGAATGAATTGAAGCATGTCATGTACTATATGAAAGTGATGCAGCACCGGATTAGCCGGGCATTCGAGATCGAGGTGGCCGTAAGGCCGGACGATTTGCTGCATGCGATGGTTCGGCTGACGCTCCAGCCGATCGTGGAGAACGTATTCCAGCACGCGTTCCCCGAAGGGGTGGAGGATTACCATCAGATTCGGATCGACGCCGGCGAAACGAACGGCATCTTCTGGGTCAGCGTCGAGGACAACGGCTGCGGCATGCCTGCCGAACGGCTGGCGGAGCTGCGGCGGAAGCTTGAGGCAAATCGGCTCGCGGACGACGAGCGGCAGGATGAAACCGGGCATAAAAGCGGCATCGGGATGCTCAATGTGCACCGCCGCATCCAAATGGTTTTCGGCGACGGGTTCGGGATTCGCATTGCGAGCGAGGAGCATCTGGGCACGAAAGTTACGATGCTGATGCCGCAAGGACGCCGGGTGTCGGGAAAATAGGATGAGCTTGCGGAAAGCTTAGGAAAACACAGTCCGATCTCAAGAAACGACAAGCGAGGAAGCGCACTTCGGCGGTATGATGAAGGCATCGAAGCCGATAACGGGCAAGGATAAGGAGATGTAGTCGATGAGCCTGATTGAAAACCGTATGACGAAAGCCGAGTTCGCTTCCCGCGTCATGGCGATGCCCGTATTCGATACGCATACCCACCTGGTCGGCGATCGGTTGGCCGCGAGCGATTTCTGGGAAATCGCGCATTACTTCTGGCTGTTCCGGGAGCTGCAGGCCGCAGGCTACCCGGCAGATGCCGACAAGCTTCCGGAAGAGGAGCGGATTTCCGCGTTTCTGGACGCTTATCGCGCCACGCGAAGCACGCTGATGAATATCGGATTTACCGCCATCCTGCGCGAGCTGTACGGCATTGAAATCCGCGATGCCGCATCGGTCCGTGAAGCGGTCGCCGCGGTCAAGCGATCCGGCGCCGATGAAGACTGGGCGCAGCGGACGGCCGACCGGCTCCAAATCCGCCGCTTCGCCGTCAATCATCCGGCGCATGCCGCCTTTCGGGGCATGCGGGACGATGCCGTCCTTATCCCGCGGATCGACGGCAAGCTGGGCCCCTGGATCGATCGGGTCGCCCAATCGGCCGATCCCGCGCGCGAATTGTCGCAAACGCTGGACGAAATCGAGGCGATGCTGCGAGGCTTCGCCGATGCCGGCTTGCCCGGCATCATGACGACGCTGCCCAGGTATGAATCGTTAGCGGGCATACGAAGCGAAATCGGGCAGAACAGCAGCCGCGACGATATTATGAAGGAGCTGCTGCACGGCATATGCTCCGCCGCGGAGCGGCACGGGCTGCTCGTTCAGCTATTCCTCGGCGTGGAACGGTCGTGGTGCGGGACCGCGTTACCGGCGAACGACACCGCCAGATTATTGAAGCTTTCCGCCTTATTCGAAACGTACCGCTGCCGCTTCGAGCTCGTTCTCGCTTCGGAGCTGAACAATCTCGATGCCGTTCAGGCGGCCTGGAACTTCCCGAACGTTCATGTCGGCGGCATGTGGTGGTTCAACTTCCGCGCAAGCACCTATCGGGACAGCATGCAGTATCGCCTCGAGGCGCTGCCTGCCGGCAGCAGCTCCATTGTCGTATCCGACGCTCGCTGCATGGAATGGAGCTTCGGGAAAATATGGCTCGTCAAGAAGCTGCTCGCCGAGTTTCTATGGGAGCGGTTGGAATCGGGATGGATCGACCTGGAGACGGCGATGCATACCGCCGAGGAATGGCTCTACGAAAGCGCGGCCAGACGATACGGCGCGAGCCGCATAAGCCGTATGGCCGATAATGGGGAAAGAAGAGGGTGATCGGCAATGCCAGACGCGACATTCAGCAAGTTGGCGGGAAGAATGCTTCCGGCTCCCAGAAGCGGCGGCTTTCGCATGGAAGGGTATTGGGTATGGTGCGGTTCGGTCGTCCAAGGCGAGGACGGCCGCTTCCATCTCTTCGCGTCCAGATGGCCGAAGAGCTTGCCGATGCATCCGGGCTGGCTCGTCGGTTCGGAAATCGTGCGGGCGGTATCCGACTCGCCGGAAGGACCGTATCGATTTCAAGAGATCGTCCTTCCGGCCAGAGGGGCGGAATATTGGGACGGCCGGAGCACGCACAATCCGCATATCGTCAAGCATAAAGGCATCTATCTGCTCTATTACATGGGCACGACCCATCCGCTTCGGGAGCCGGTTGCCGGCGACGGCTTCGGGCTTGAAGATCCGCGCTGCATCGTTGCCCGCTCGAACAAGCGGGTCGGTCTGGCGGTTGCGGACAGCGTGTTCGGTCCTTGGCGCAGAAGCGACGCTCCGCTGCTGCCAGCAAGGCCGGGAGGTTACGACAGCTATTTGACGTCGAATCCGGCGCCATGCGTGAAGGCGGACGATTCCGTGCTCCTTCTCTATAAGGCGCGCCGTTACGAAGGCAACGAGCATGGCCGAATGACGATCGGGGCTGCCGCGGCATCGCATTGGAGCGGACCGTACGAGCCGGTATCGGAGGAGCCGGTGTTTCCCCCGGAACGGTTCCATATCGAGGATCCGTTCATTTGGCCGACAGGAGACGGTTACGCGATGATCGCCAAAGATATGGATGGCACGATTTGCGGCGAAAAGCACGGGGGGATGTTGGCCGTTTCCGCGGACGGCTTGCGCTGGAAGCCGGTGCCGGAGACGAAGGCGTATTCGCGTACGGTTCGCTGGGACGACGGAACGGTGCAGACGATGGGAAGCCTCGAGAGGCCGTTCTTGTTGTTTCAGGACGGGAAGCCCACGCATCTGTTCGCGGCGGCGGCCGACGGTCCGGGAGGGTTCCGGCATGCCGAACAGACATGGAACATCGTTATTCCTCTGGCAGACAAGCCGGTATGAAACGGGCATCAGAGAAGGGGGAACTTGTTATGTTGGCGATAACGCGGATTAGTCAGTCGGCGTTCGATCAGGGGCTGCCGGCAGCGGATCGGAGGGACGGGCGATGGCGGAATTGACATGGACGGAAACGGCTCCGGGGGTGTGGAAGGCGGTAATCGGATTTCCGGACGGACTGACGCCCCTGTCCTTGATCGGCGCCGCCCCGCGGACGGAGGCGCTGGCCCAAATGGTGCCGGCTCGCCTGCCTTTCGGGCTGGACCTCGTTTCCGTAACGGAAGCAGGAGGCGGTCGGCTCATGCTTGCGCTGCCGCTTGAGGACGAGGAGAAGCTTTACGGAACCGGGCTTCAGTTCATGCGGATGAACCAGCGCGGCCGCACCCGTTATTTGCGCGTGAACAGCGATCCAAAGCAGGACACGGGAGAGACGCATGCACCCGTCCCTTTCTACGTCAGCGACCGCGGCTATGGCGTCCTGATCGATACGGCGCGCGCGGTCACGATGCATTTGGGCTCGACGATGCGGCTTGCGGAGACGCGCAAGGAGGATGCGCTGGACCGGAACCGCGATTCCGGCTGGCGGGCGACGCTTCGATCGGAGCGCGCGGAAATCCGGATCCCCGAAGAAGGCGCCGGCATCTATTTGTTCGGAGGGCCTGCGCTTGGCGACGCGGTTCGGAGATATAACTTGTTCTGCGGAGGCGGCGCGCTTCCTCCGAAATGGGGACTTGGCTTCTGGCACCGCGTACCGGCCATGTACAGCGCGGAGGAAGCGATCGCGGAAGCGCGGGAATATCGAAAACGCGACTTTCCTTGCGACGTTATCGGACTCGAGCCGGGCTGGCACAGCCGCAGCTATCCGGTTACGTACGAGTGGGACGCGGAACGGTTCCCGGATCCGAAGCGGTTCGTGGACGAGATGACGGACGACGGCTTCCGCGTCAATCTATGGGAGCATCCTTACGTGTCGCCGGAAAGCCCGATTTACGATTCGTTAAAGCCGTTATCCGGAGATTATACGGTCTGGGGCGGCCTTGCCCCCGATTATTCGCTGAACGCAGCCAGGGAAATATACGAGCGCCAGCATTCGGCGCAGCATATCGGAATCGGCGTATCCGGCTATAAGCTGGACGAATGCGACGGCAGCGAGCTGACGAACAACGCCTGGATGTTCCCGGCGCATGCGAGCTTCCCATCCGGGCTGGACGGGGAGCGGATGCGGCAGCTTTACGGGCTTATGTTTCAAAAAATGACGACGGATCTTTTCCGGTCGGGCAACCGGCGGACGTACGGCCTCGCGCGGGCCTCGAACGCGGCGGCGTCCTCGCTCCCCTGCGTGCTGTATTCCGATTTGTACGATCATAAGCAGTTCATTAGGGCGCTGTGCAACAGCTCGTTCAGCGGGCTGCTCTGGTCGCCGGAAGTGCGGCGCGCGCGGAGCGCCGAGGACTGGGTCAGAAGAATGCAGACGGTCTGCTTCTCTCCGCTGGCCATGCTTAACGCCTGGGGGGACGGCACGAAGCCATGGTCGTTCCCGGAGGCGGCTCCTATCATTCGCCATTACATCAAGCTGAGAATGCGGCTACAGCCCTATTTGTATACCGCTTTCGCCCGCTACCGGGAAGAGGGGATCCCTCCATTCCGCGCGATGCCTTTTGCAATATCGCCGGACGAATTCGCTTCCGCCGAGAAGCGCCGACTGTCGCTGCCGGCGCTGAACACGACGGACGGCGCGTACGGGAAGCGATCGGAGCCGCAATGGGACGATCAATATATGATCGGAGATGCGATGCTGGTAGCTCCTTTGGTCGAAGGGGAAGTGGAGAGGGAGGTATTGCTGCCGGCCGGCTCCTGGATCGGATTGGAAAGCGGCGAGCGTTACGAAGGCGGCGGCGTGATCCGGGTACGCGCGGGAATCGATACGATACCGGTATTCGTTCGGGACGGAGCGGTCATCCCGATGACCGCGGCATTGCCGCATGCGCTAAGGCCGGGCGAACAGGCTCCGCTCGAGCTTGTTCATTTCGGAACCAAGGAAGGCGAGGGATGGGTGTACGACGACGACGGCGAGACGCTGGATTACGAACGCGGCGCATGCGGATGGTGGAAGGCAGCCGTCAGAAAGACCGCCGAAGGCGGTTATGAAGGCGAGTTTACGGGCCCGGGCGGGCTGCCGGCTTCCTACAGCGGCGTGAAGTGGCGTTTTGCCGAACTGGGGCTGAACGACGATGGCGATGAATAGGTATAGGGCGGCCTCCCCTCGCGCGCAAGGAACGATAAAGCGAAGATTGTGGTACAAAGCGCCCGCGTCGACCTGGGAGGAAGCGCTGCCGATCGGCAACGGACGTCTGGGCGGGATGATTTTCGGCGGCGTTGCCAAGGAAACGATCATGCTCAATGAGGATTCGCTTTGGCACGGAGGGCCGATTGAAGGCGATAACGCGGAGGGGCTGGCCTACGTCCCGGAAATCCGCAAGCTGCTGCGGGAGGGAAAGCAAAGGGATGCCGAGCATCTGGCGCGAATGGGGCTGACATCATCCCCGAAGTACATGCATCCTTACCAGCCTTTGGGCGTATTGCAGCTGTGGATGAAGGAGCATGAAGGCGAGTTCGGCGGATACGAGCGCGAGCTCGATATTAGCGAAGCCGTCGCGCGAGTCCGTTATGCATGCGGTCAATCGGCATACGAGCGCGAATACTTCAGCAGCGCCGTCGACGGCGTGATGGCCGTACGACTGCAAGCGGACGTTCCCGGCGGGATTACGGCCGCGATCCATCTGATGCGGCGTCCGTTCGACGAAGGATCGGCCGGCGACGGCGCGCATTCGGATACGGTTACGATGCAGGGGCAATGCGGTCCGGACGGCGTCCGGTACGCGGCCGCGGTTCGGGCGATGGCCGAGGGGGAACGCGCGCGCGTAAAGGTTATCGGAGATTTCCTCTCCGTCGAAGAGGCGGACGCGGTTACGCTGCTGCTGGCCTCCGGCACCTCCTTCCGGCATGACGATCCGGAGAAAAGCTGCCTGGAGCAGCTGCAAGCCGCCGGCCGTTATCGCTATGCTGAGCTGAAGGAAAGGCATGTGCGCGACTATTCCGCCTATTACGACCGGGTAGAGCTCGAGCTGCGCGGCGGCGATGACGAACGGGCTCAATCGAACGCCGAGGAGCTGCCGACCGATGAACGATTGCGCAAGCTCGGAGAAGGCGGACAGGATCCCGGACTGTTCGCGCTATTTTATCAATTCGGACGGTATTTGCTGCTGTCCTGCTCCAGGCCGGGTACGCTTGCCGCCAATTTGCAGGGGATATGGAACGCCAGCTTCACCCCGCCATGGGAATCGAAATATACGATCAATATCAATACGCAAATGAATTATTGGCCGGCCGAAGCAGGCGGATTGCCGGAATGCCATGAACCGCTGTTCGATCTCGTCGATCGCATGCTGGAGCCGGGCAGACGCACCGCCAGGTCCGTATACGGCTGCCGAGGCTTCGTCGCCCACCATAATACGAATCTTTGGGGCAATACGCATGTCGAGGGCGTGCTGCTCACCTGCTCGATCTGGCCGATGGGCGCGGCATGGCTGTGCCTGCATTTATGGGATCATTATCGTTTTGGGCTTGACGATTCGTTCTTGCGGGAGCGCGCTTATCCGCTGCTGAAGGAAGCTTCGTTGTTCTTCCTGGATTACATGGATTCGGACGGCGGCGGGAGGCTTGTGACGGGGCCGTCGCTCTCGCCGGAGAACCGATTTATATTGCCGAACGGAGAGACCGGCACGCTATGCATGGGTCCGTCCATGGACAGCCAAATCGTGCATGCGCTGTGGAGCGCTTGCATCGA
Source organism: Paenibacillus arenilitoris (assembly GCF_014705655.1). Lineage (GTDB taxonomy): Bacteria > Bacillota > Bacilli > Paenibacillales > Paenibacillaceae > Pristimantibacillus > Pristimantibacillus arenilitoris. The sequence goes on from NZ_JACXIY010000039.1 coordinate 25,609, forward strand.
AGCCGCGCGCATCGTTGCGGTGCCCGGCGGCGACGGGGCGGATGACGCGGCTTTGCGCCGGGAGCTGGAAGCGGCGCTACGCAAGCTGCCTGAGCCGGAGATCGGCAAGCACGGACAAATCAAGGAATGGCTGGAGGATTGGGAGGAAGCGGACCCCGGGCATCGGCATATTTCGCAGCTGTTCGCCCTTCATCCGGGCGAGCAGATTCATGCGCGGCGAACGCCGGAGCTGGTGGAGGCGGCGAGAAGAACGATCGGGCGCAGACTGGCCGGCGGCGGCGGCCATACCGGCTGGAGCCGGGCCTGGATCGTGAACTTCTGGGCCCGGCTGGAGGAAGGCGGCGAAGCTTACGGGCATCTCCGCCGGCTGCTGACGCATTCCACCTACCCGAATCTGTTCGACGCGCATCCCCCGTTTCAAATCGACGGCAATTTCGGAGGGGCAGCCGGCATTTCGGAGATGCTTCTGCAATCGCACGGCGGCGAACTTGTGCTGCTGCCGGCGCTGCCGCCCGAGTGGAGCGGCGGCAAGGCGGCGGGCTTGCGGGCAAGAGGCGCCTTAACGGTCGATTTGGAATGGGGGGACGGCAGATTGAAGGAAGCCCGCATATCGGCGAAGAAACGAGTCGATTGCCGGCTGCGGTGTAGGTCGGTCGGCGCCTTCGTCATTACGGCGGGCGACCTGACGATCGCGGAATGCACCGGAACGGCAATGGCGGAATTTCAATTGGAAGCCGGCCAGACCTATCGCGTCAACCCTATTGCGTAACCGGCCACGATTGACGCACGCGAGGCATTCGGATGAACAGGGGAGGAGAACGATGATGAAGGAACTTGTCCTATTGCAACCACGAGAATTGGAGCAATGGTGGGAGAAGATACAGGCGAAGACGGACCGGCTGATCGGCGAAATAGGCGATCGGTCCCCTCATGTATCGGCTTCCGGGCTGTATGACGACATGCGGATCGACTGGTGGACGTCCGGTTTCTGGCCGGGGATGCTTTGGGTGCTCCACGGCGCGACGGGCACGGAGAAGTATCGGGATGCGGCTTGGGATTGGGATTCGCGGATCGAGCAATGTTTCGTCAGAGAAAACAATCTGCACCACGACGTCGGCTTTCAGTTTGCGCTGACGGCGGTTATCAAGCATAAGCTTACCTCCGACGGCGATGCCCGTCGACGCGCGCTGGCCGCGGCCAATTTTCTCGCCGGTCGGTTCAACCTGCAGGGCCGGTTCCTTCGCGCCTGGAATCAGGATAAGACCGGATGGGCGATCATCGACTCGATGATGAACCTATCGCTGCTGTTCTGGGCATCCGAGGAGACAGCCGATCCGCGGTTTCGCCAGATCGCGTGCGCGCACGCGGATACGGTGCTCCGGCATTTTATCCGCGAAGACGGCTCGGTCCATCATATCGTCTCCTTCGATCCGGATACGGGCGAAGCTGCCGACTTTTTGGGCGGACAAGGATACGCGCCGCATTCCTCCTGGAGCAGAGGGCAGGCATGGGCGCTGTACGGTATGGCGCGCGCGAGCCGTCATTCCGGGAACATCCGCTATCTTCGCGCGGCTCAGCGGGTGGCGCATTATTTTCTGAGCTGCCTTCCGGAGGACGGCGTGCCGCACTGGGACTTCCGCGCGCCGGATCCGGGAAGCCAGCCCCGCGACAGTTCGGCCGCGAGCTGCGCCGCCTCCGGCTTGCTGGAAATCGCCGACGCGCTTCCGGAGACGGAAGGCCGGATGTATCGGCAAGCGGCCGAACGGATGTTGAAATCGTTAAGCGTCAAGTATGCCACTCTGGATGAACCGGATTACCAAGGATTGCTTCGCGAAGGGACCGGCAATAAACCGGCCGAGCAGAACGTTAACGTATCGTTGATTTACGGGGATTATTTTTATGTCGAGGCGATCGCGAAGCTGCTCGGATGGTCGCAGCGGATATTTTGATCGCTTCCAAAGTCAAAGAGGACAATCTTAAAGAGAAGAATGGAATTCGTTGCGAATCCCGTTCTTCTTTTTTTTGTAATCGGCCGTCCGTACCGGTCGATCAAATCGTAAATCCGGCCCATGCGATTGGGACTGCCCGAATCTAGCAAATTCAGGTATAATAGTAGACCTACACATCCTAAGAATATTAAAGGAGACTTCTATGAAAAAAATTGTATACCTGACAATTTTGATCTGCGGGTTGATTTGTATTTCCGGATATGTGCCATTCCGGGCGGAAGCAAGCGGCAGTTATACGGCCAAAGTATACACCGGTTCCTTGAATGTCCGCAGCGAGCCTTCCCTTGAAGCGTCGATCGTAGGCGGTTTGAAGAAAGGCGAGACGGTCACCGTTACGGATGAAGAGTACGGCTGGCTGCGCGTCAAGTCGGACCGGGTATCCGGCTGGGCGGCCGGTTATTATTTGAAGAAGGTCGACGGCCGCGTCGTTACGGCCTCGGCATCCGATCAAGATGACGGCGTGCAAGACCGTTCGGATGACACGCGGGCGACCGTACTGGCGGATACGCTCCGGATCAGGTCCGGCGCCGGATTGGACCATGAAATCGTCGGATTCCTGACCAAGGGAGACGCCGTTACGATAATAGACAACCGGGCAGGATGGGCCCGGATTCAGATTGCGGACGGGCAATCCGGGTGGATATCGGAACGTTATATCGAGAAGGGCGAAAAACATACGCCGGCGGTTTCTTTGGGAAATTCGAAAAGCCTTAAGGGGAAAGTCATCGTCATCGACCCCGGTCACGGCGGAGACGATCCCGGCATGATCGGAACGACCTATGAAACAATCGAGAAAAAAATCAATTTGAGCACCTCCTTCTACCTCGAGGATGAGCTTCGAAGCCGCGGAGCGAGCGTCCTCATGACCAGAACGGAGGACGAGAAGCCCGAGCTCCACGACAGGGTCGAAAGAAGCGAATCCGCCGGTGCGGACGCTTTCGTCAGCATCCATTACAATTCTTCGGAGAAGAATACGTCCGGCATTCTTACCTTCTATTATTCGGATACGAAAGATCGGCCGCTCGCCCGCGCGATCGAAAACCGGCTTGCGGACGGCATCGGCCTCAAGAGCAACGGGATTTCTTACGGCAACCTTCACGTGTTGCGGGAAAACGATACGGCATCCGCGCTCGTAGAGCTCGGTTTCCTGTCCAATGCAAAAGACGAATCCGTCGTCCGGCGCTCCGAGTATCAGAAGAAAGCGGCCGAAGCGATCGCGAACGGGCTGGAGGATTATTTCAGCAAGTAACCAAGAAAAGTCCGGCGCACGTAAATAATAAGAGAATAAATTTACACGAAGAAACGGCAGCCCGATGACGGGCTGCCGTTTCTCCGTTTAAGGGCAGCGCTGATCGGGGCAGGCTGCGAACTTCAACATAGAGTTGCATTGATCCTAGAAGGGAGACTTTCGCCGCTCCTCTCAGAGCAGCTTGGTCATAAATACGCTGTTGGGATCTTCCTTATAATCGGCAAATGGCTCGCATGTTCGGAAGCCAAAATCGGCATACAGGCTTCTGGCTGGCGCGAACGCGTCCATGGAGCCTGTCTCCAGACTGAGCCGGTCGTAGCCTCTCCGTACGCCCTCCCCAATGATATGCGCAAGCATCTGTCGAGCCACGCCTTTTCGCAAATGGGCAGCGGCGGTCCGCATCGATTTAATTTCCCCATGCCCGAGATCCAGCTCCTTAAGCGCTCCGATTCCGGCCAGCCGGTCCTGCTCCCATGCGCTCCAAAACGTAATTTCAGGCGCTTTCAAGCCGTCCAGATTCAAGGCGTGGATGCTTTCGGGCGGGGAATGAAGCGTCATCCCGTTAAGATGCTCCGCAATTAAAGCGATCACTTGGGCGTCTGTCAAATCGTCCCGTTTAATGGTCAAGTTCATCATTCATCACTCCGTAGTCTTGATCGAATGGATCGTTACTGCCCTATTATGCATCATTCTGCCAGAGGAAAAAAGGGTAAATGGTTGGCCTTGTTTTCACCTTTTAAGGGCAAGGCGGCTCCAACTATAGTAATATGAGGTTAGGAGGTTCTACTACATAGGGGGAAAGGCAGGCGGCGGTTCATGGGAAATCATGTTGAGACGATAGCGCAAAGGGTCGAGTCGGCCGAGACAAACACGCTTTTTTCCCGATTAAGCGGCATGATGAGCAAGGAAGGGAATCCCGAGCAGGTGTATATCGAGCGTTTCGGGAATGCCCATGCATTCATGGTTAAGGGAATTCCCGATCCGTATTTCAATTCGGTTAGAGGAGTATCGTCTGAAGATATCGATCAGCTGGATAGGATCATCGAGTTTTATCGGGACCATAACGTTCCATGCCGATTCGATATGCCTCCTTTTGCGAGTGCCGAATTATTGTTGAAACTAGCCGAACGGGGCTATTATCAATACGGCTTCCATTCTTCGATGTGCGGTTCCTTGCCCCGGGCGGAGCAATTGATTCATCAAATTGACGAAGCCGTGAGCGTAAGGAAGATTCGCGGCAGCGAGTTTTCCCTGTATGGCGAAATCTACGTAAAAGCGTTTAACATGCCCGAGTTTTTGGCAACTGCCGTATCTCAAAACAACCTTGTCCTTGAGAAAATACCGGGTTGGCATTTCTTTCTCGCCAGCTATCGTAACGTTCCTGCTGCTGTCGCAGCCTTATACGTTCAGGATGGAGCCGGCTCGCTCGCCGCGGCGGCGACTCTCCCGGATTTTCGGGGCAAAGGATGCCATTCCGCCTTGCTGGCGGCTCGAATAAAGGAAGCAATAGACCATCATTGCGATCTAATCGTCGGCCAAGCAAGATTCGGATCGATTAGTCAAGGGAATATGGAGCGCTATGGGTTGAAAATGGCCTACACCAAATCCATTTGGAAAGAATTGCCGAAATAGAGCTTACACAAAGTTCGTCTTCCGCGAAAACAAGAAAAAGCAGCCTATAAAAGGCTGCTCACATCTCTTCCTATATTAATCGGAACCATCAATCCGTTTGTCATTCCGCAGTCCGAATGCGGCAATCAGGGCGATTATCACTGTAATCGTAGTGACCAGGAACGCATCGGAATAACCGACCGCATGAAGCTGGTACAACGGATTTAACGGTACGCCGGCATCTTGGCGGGAATGAAGAAAAGCACCTACGATGCCGGCTCCCGTTCCTGCTCCCAGATACAGCGCGCCTTGGAATAATCCCATTCCCGCTCCAACCTGATCTTGCTCAAGCGCTCCTACCGCGGCATTATTGGCAGGCGAATGAAGGAGCGCGAACGCGATCCCGACACCCATGACTCCAATGGAAACGAGCAGCGGAGACGCGCCTGCGGCGAAGGACGACAAATGCAAGGTGGATATCCCCATCACGGCCAAGCCCGCGAGGATAAGCGATCTGGACCCGATACGATCCGAGATCCGGCCGATCCATGGCGAAAGCAGCGCGACAGCCATACCGCCCGGCAATAGAGCGAGTCCCGCTTGACCGGGAGCGAGACCGTTGACTTCCACAAGGAGTAACGGAACGAAGACGAGAACCGCAAAATAGGCAAACATGGAGAAAAAAGCGACAACGACCGCATTCACGTACCATTTGTTTTTGAACAAAATAGGCGGCACGAACGGCGTCTTTGCTTTGCGGATACGCCATATGAATCCGATTAGAACGAACACGGCTCCGAGTAAACCCCCAAGCGCGGAAAACGAGTCAAAACCCGCGGCCTCGCCTTGCGTTACCCCAAACAGCAAAAGTCCGGCCGCAAGACCGAGCAGAGCACCGCCGAGCAGATCGAATTGCCGTTCGTTCTCGTCTTCTATCGCCGGTTTAATGATCGGCAGCGCATGGAAGGATCCGACTACAATAAATAGCGACAGGATGAAAGTAATCCGGAATAGGGAAGACCATCCCCAAATCTGACCGACAACGCCGCCGAAGATCGGCCCGAAAGCCGTTCCGATTCCGATACACCCCGCAACCAAGCCTAATGCCGTCCCGCGTTTCCCTTCGGCAAATACTTTGGAGATCGTTACAATGGAAAGGACAGGTATGGCGGACATTCCCGCCCCTTGAACCATCCGGCCGAATACTAACCAGGGAAGGCTGGCAGACTGAGCGCAGATCAAACTTCCGAGCGACAATAGGGAAGCGGCAAAGACGAACATTGTCCGGAGTTCATAAAAATCCGACAGACGCCCATATAGAGGGACACCAATCGCAAGAAAAAGCGCCACTCCGCTTACGACCCAGCTTACTTGCGACTTCGAAGCCGAGAGCGACTCGCCGATCAGCCCAAGAACGGGATTCACCATATCCACCGTAATGGCAGCCAACAGGGATGACAGGACGAGCACGAGCATCAACAACTTCGTGGATGTTTGTCGTTGTTTAAACGTTTTTGGATTCGATTTTGTTTTCATTCGGATAAGCCTCCTAAAATCGTTATGGCTGATTATTTTAGGAGGCTTGATCGACTGCTTTGTTGGTCAAGAGGTTCACCCTTTCAGGTCGTATAGTCGTATAGCGTCTCGTGTTGACTATTCCCTAATAAACGAATGCGTGCCTAGAAGGCGAACCTCCAAATCAGCCAGCAAATAAGAGCGGACGCCCAGGAAACGGAACCGAATACGAGGACGATTTTATTCTCGCTCCAGCCATACTTCAGACTGAAATGATAATGAATCGGGGCCATCTTGAAAAGGCGAAGTTTCATGCGTTTATAGTACCATACTTGAAGGATGACCGAAAATTTCTCCGCCAAGTAGACCGAAAATAAAATCGGGATCAATAGCTCCACCTTCTCGATGATCGCCAACATGGAGAGCGAGCCGCCGATCGCCAGCGATCCCGTATCTCCCATAAAAGCTCTGGCGGGATAAATATTGTAGAAAAATAAGCCGAGCAGGCAGCCGATCATAACGAGCGAGAAGGTTTGCACTTCCTGCTTGTCCGAGATGACGAAGAAAAAACAGTAAGTCGGGATGGCAACATGGATCAATAGCCCGTCCAGTCCGTCCGTGAAATTGATCGCATTCGCCGATCCGACTACGAACAGCAGCATGATCGCCATGTAGGCGTAAACGGGCAGACGCACCTGGAAACCGTGAAGCAGCGTAATTTCGCTCGTCAGCGAGAATGAATGCAGCAATACGAATAGCAGGATAGCGGTGAATACGAATTGAAACACCAGCTTCGTCCGACCGGATATACCGGCTGGATCTTGCCACGCCGCTTTTTTGAAATCATCCATAAATCCGACGGCGCTGAATAATAGAAACGTCGCGCATAAGAAGATCATGAGCGGCGCGGGATAAAATTGCAGGGACGTTACGACGCCGATAAGCAAAATAAGCCCGGCCATCAACGGCGTCCCTCGTTTGGCCTGATGGTCAGGAGGCAGCTCGGAGCGGATGGGCTGCGTGAGCTTCAGGCTGCGCAGCGCCCAAATGAGCAGCGGCGTCAAAACCGTCACAAGCACAAACGAAAGTCCGGATATCCCCAACATGCCGACCATGCGGAAAGCACCTCTTCCTCTTCCTATAATGAAATGACTCAAACGCTTCTCATCCCCAACTATACACAAGCTTTATGTCTGTTTATAGTGAAGGTTTGTCTCATTTTTTTTCTTATTTTCGGCAGCGGCCGTCCTCGGAAATAGGGATTGACTATCCAGGATTTAACTGATAAGGTATCTGGCAAAATCGATTAGATCGTCCGCGTTCGGCCGCGGCCAGATCATTTGGCGCGACGAGAAGACGGGCGTGCTGTGCGGCGGAACCGAATCGAGAACGGACGGCTCCATTGCGTCTTGGTAGATTGCATCGCATGACGATCCCGTCCCGAAAGCAGCGATTAAAGGGGGAAACGATGAAGGTCGACAAGCAAATCCGAATATTTGAAAAACAAGCTGTCCGATACGACAAAAAAAGAGAACGATTCGAGCTTGGCGAATACCGCAGGCGCCTCCTGCATACGGCAAGAGGAAAAGTTTTGGAGCTGGGAGCGGGAGCCGGAAGCAATCTGCCTTATTACGATCCCGATGTTGCGTTAACGGCGGTCGATTTCAGTCCGTCGATGCTTGAAAAGGCAAAGGCCGCAAACGAACGAATTTATGGCTTGCATGCGGATTTTATCCAGAACGATGTCGATCGTCTGTCTTGGACTAAGCCGGAATTCGATACGGTCGTTTCCACCTTGTCGTTATGCGCTTACCGGGATCCGCTGAACGTGCTCCGCAAGATGAGCGAGTGGTGCAAGCCCGGCGGACAAGTATTGCTGATGGAACACGGAATCAGTTCCAACAAAGCGATTGCCATCGCCCAGAAAGCGCTTGATCCTCTCTTCTGCCGGTTTGTCGGCTGTCATCAAAACCGGGATATTCTTGGTCTAATAACCGCTTCCCCGTTGCAGATCGAAAGAGCGGAGCACTACATGTCCGGGATGCTGCACTTGCTTTGGTGTCGCGCACCGGGCCGTTTCCCCGGCTGATCAACAGAAAATATGTAACCGGAAGCAAACTTTTTTCTCTTTTTCCAAACCCGTTACGCCTTTATGATTAGAAAATGATAAGGCGCGGGGGGGAAGAGATCAACATGACGAAACGGATCGTACAACTGCTGCATTTTGGCTATCATCAGGCGATGAGCTGCCTGTTTCCCGTTGCAATCTTCGGAACTTTGGCTCTCTCGAGCATGATACAGATGCCGTTCCTTCATCGATACGATGCCATTCTGCTTATTTTGCTCGGCGTGCAATACCTCATGTACCGCAGCGGCTTGGAGACGCGGGACGAAATCAAAGTCATCTGCGTGTTTCATGTTATCGGACTGGTCCTGGAGGTTTATAAGGTTCGGATGGGGTCATGGTCATACCCCGAGCCCGGGTATACGAAGCTGCTCGGCGTCCCGCTCTACAGCGGCTTTATGTATGCGAGCGTGGCAAGCTTTATGTGCCAAATATGGCGGAGACTGCGGATGGACATGACAGGATGGCCCGGGCTTATTCCTTCGATGCTGCTCGGAGGAGCCATCTATTTCAATTTTTTCACGCATCATTTTATTCCCGATTTTCGTTGGTGGCTGACGGCACTCGTCTTTATCGTTTTTTGGAAAACGCGGATTATCTACCGGGTACGGTCCGTAACCTATCGGATGCCGTTAACGCTCGCGTTTGTCCTTGTCGGTTTTTTCATCTGGCTGGCCGAAAATATCGCCACTTTTTTTGGCGCGTGGAAATATCCCGACCAGCATCAAACCTGGCAGCTGGTCAGCTTCGGCAAGATCAGCTCGTGGTTCCTTCTCGCGATCATTAGCGTCATTATCGTTGCGCAGCTTAAACATGTCAAAGCGGGAAGAAAGTTGACATCCCCGAAGAACGGATGGGAATGAATCCGAATCATGCCTCCATATCTGTGGAAACTTCGCCGGAGACGGTAACGGAGGAACGATTGGCTATTCTGAAGGAACGTCAGGCGGACCGCATCAGCATGGGGATTCAAAGCTTCGTGGAGGCGGAAGCAAGCGCGATATACCGCCCGCAAAAGCCGGCTGAGGCTGAGAAAGCGCTTATGAATCTGGATCTATATCGGCTTTGTTCATATGCCGGAGCTCCGAATGGAAGAGATTTACGGGGATCGCGTCCTGGAGCGGATCGCAACGCGATTGGAATGAAGGAGCATGGAGCTGAGGGTTCGTTTATGCCGGAAGGACACCGCTTAAGGTGTCCTTCTTCGTCTATTCATCGTACGACTGCAGACAGATTACGGCTGCCCCCGCGAATTCCGCTTCCGCCATTGCGAAGGAGAATGCCGCTTGTACTGCTTGAACATTTGACTGAAATAATTGACGCTGCCGAAGCCGACGTTGAAGGCGATTTCCGTGACCGGATCGGAGGAATGAAGCAATAGCTGCTCGGCGGCATTGATCCGGAGCAGATTGACGTATTCCACGAACGTTTTGCCGGTTATTTTTTTGAACGTTCTGCAGAAATGGTATTCGCTCAAATTAACGATGCCGGCCGCCTGCTGAACGGTCAGCTTCTCCGGATAATGCCGCTCCACGAACGCGATCAGCTCTTTGAACTTCTCGGTCAATTCCGCGCTTTCCTCACTTGCGGAGCCGGGTGTGCCTTGCAGCTGGTGATGGCGGGATAGATGAACCAGCAGCAAATGAAGCATGGACCGGATCGCCAGCTGAAAGCCCTTTCCCCGCTGCTTGTATTCGGCGATCAACTGCTTGACGATGTCCGCGATGTATGGATAAGAGGCGTCCTTCGCCGGCAGATGAAGGGGAAAGAAGCTTTTTCCGGCAATATACGGATTCGTAATCTGCATGTGATACGAATCGGCCATCGAGCTCCCGGCCAGGGCCGAGTGAAAGACCACCGCATAATATTCCACCGGATGCTCGTCATCCGCAAACCCCGTATGGATCAGCCCCTTATTGACGAACAGCAAATCGCCGGGTTCCGGCTTGACGGTCTCGGAGCCGATATAGAAGGTGGCGTTCCCCCGGATAAAATAAATGATTTCCCAATCGTCATGCCAATGCAGGTGCAGGATCTCCTTGCCCGGCGGAATGATATGGAAGACGTCAAGAGGAAAGCCCGGCTCCCGGTGGGGCACGTCCTGCTTGATCTGATATGGATTGGTCACGTTGCGTCCCTCCGAAAAGCAATATCCCTTAACTTTACAGCAATATTAGATAGAGAACCCGAGCGGGGAAGCACCTATAATTATAGACAATCAGCCGCTGGAATGAAAGCGGTATCTAAAGCGGGAATGGCCAAATCTTAGGCTTACGGGGGGTTATCGCATGGCGTTCGAGGTTGAACCGACAACGGGAGATTCAAGCTGGTATACGCATGACCGGTTCGGCATGTTCATTCATTGGGGGCTGTACTCGCTGGGAGCGAGGCATGAATGGATGAAGGGCCGGGAGTTTTTGACGAACGAGCAGTATGACAAATATTTCAAACGCTTTGACCCGGATTTGTACGATCCCGAGCTGTGGGCTGCCTTGGCGTCCGATGCCGGCATGAAATACTTCGTCGTCACCGCCAAGCATCATGAAGGCTTCTGCCTGTGGGATTCGAAGCTGACCGATTATAAAGCGACGAATACGCCGGCCGGCCGGGACCTGCTGACGCCGATGGTCGAAGCGTTCCGTTCGAAGGGCATCCGAACGGGGCTGTATTATTCCCTGCTCGATTGGCATCATCGGCATTATACGCTCGACGTCAAGCACCCGCTTCGATACAACAAGGAGTTTCTGGAGGATCAAAAGAACCGGGATTGGCAGCAGTACGTCGACTACATGCACGGACAAGCGAGAGAGCTGCTGACCGAGTTCGGCAAAATCGACCTGATGTTCTTCGACTTCTCGATCCCGCCCGAGCAAGGCTTTGCGGGCAAAGGCAAGGAGGATTGGCAGAGCGAGAAGCTCGTCAAGCTCATCCGCGAGCTGCAGCCGCATATTTTGCTGAACGACCGACTGCAGGTGAAGGGGGATATCACGACGCCGGAGCAATATCAGCCGCGCGAGTGGATCCGATTGGACGGCAGACGCGTCGTCTGGGAGGCGTGCCATACGTTCAGCGGCTCCTGGGGCTATTACCGCGACGAGGAATCGTGGAAGAGCGTCGATACCCTCGTGAAAATGCTGATCGACACGGTCAGCAAAGGCGGCAACCTGCTGCTGAACGTCGGACCGACCGGGCGCGGCGAATTCGACGAACGCGCCATCGACCGGCTGAAGGGCATCGGCGAGTGGATGAAACGCCACGGCAGGTCGATCTACGGATGCACGGCGGCGCCCGAAGAGCTTAAGTGTCCGGAAGATTGCCGGTTTACTTACAATCCGGCGAACAACCGGCTCTACCTGCACGTGTACAGCTGGCCGTTCAAGCATATCCATCTGCGCGGATTCTCCGGCAGGGTGGAATACGCGCAGCTGTTGAACGATGCGTCGGAAATCAGAATGGTGCAGGGCGAAGAGACGATGACGATGGAAGCGGGCGCATTCAACGAGGGCAGGTCGCGCGATATTGTGACGCTGCAGCTGCCGGTCAAGAAGCCGAATGTAACGGTGCCGGTCATTGAGCTTTTCTTGAAATCGTAAATGGGAAACGACGGAACGGAAGAGGGGATGAAGAAGATCATGAAACCGAAGCTGGGTTTGCAGGGGCCGGTCGTTGCATGGCAGGATTGCTGGGCTGGGGAAGCGTCCGATCAACTGATGAGGACGGGCACGGGCAGCATCTATCCTTCGCAGGATCCGCTGCCGCCTCCCGGCCAATTCGTCGAGGCAATGCGGGAGCTGGGCGCCGAGTTTTACGTGCATCATATGTTCCCCAGCCTGGCCGGCCAAGCCGAAATGATACGCGATATGGCGATGTACGGCATGGAGGTGTGCCTGGGCAACGAGTACGGCAACATTAACGGACCTTACGTCGAAGGGACGAACCGGTACGACGTGCCGGACGAGGCGCTGCTCGAAGCCGCCCGCAGCGGCATGCTGATCGGGCTGCTGTACGACGAGCCCGAGCATTTGCAAATCAATGCGTCGCAATACCGGAAAGATGCTTATCTGCCGCATTGGGGGGGAACGGAGGGGTGTTCGCTCGCGGAGTCGCAAGCTTCGGTTGGGGCTGCCGTTGCGGCGAGAGTCGGGCATGTGCGGGACGTTCTGGAGAAAGCGGGACTTGATGCGGACGGCGTTCCGCTCGTATCCGAGTTCGTGTTTCCGACGATGTTCCACGCGTTGGCCCGCGCTGGGATGGCCGTCTGCCCGAAAATCATGAAAGAATCGTTCCAGTCGCTGCAGCTGTCCACGGCGCTTGGTGCGGCGCGGCAGTACGGCCGGGCGATGTGGATTTGCGCCGACCTGTGGGGGCCGGATGCAGGACCGTGGTTCACCCGCACCTCCGGCTTCCCGGGCCATTCGCCCGAGGAATACGCTTCGGCTCTGCGAATGGGCTATTACATGGGACCGACCCATCTGTTCACGGAAAACATCGATGTTCTGCTGCGGTACGGGGACGGCCGGTTCCGCAAGACGGAGTTCGGCGACGTGTGGGACGAATTCGCGCGCGGCTTCGTGCCAGAGCATCCGCTGACTTGGTCGCATAGAGATGCCGATCCCGATATCGTCTTCATCCATTCGGACGACAGCAATTACGGACAAAACGCGAGGCTGTTCGGCAACCGCGGACTGGCGGCTCCGGAAGCGACGCAAAGCGTGTTCCACGTCTGGCATCTGCTCAGCCACGGCACGATTCCCGCTCACGGAAGCTGCATGCACATTCCCGGCTACGCCTTTCCCCGCAAGCGGCTGAAGGCCGAGGTGCCGAAGGAGCGGTTTCCGCTCGAGCAGGGCTGGCCGTTCCCGTCCGGAGAGCGGGTACATCCGCTTTATTACCCGGTTAACAATGTGCTCGTCTATGACGAGAAAGTGCGGGAGCGGCAGCTTGGCCGTCCGAAGCTGATTGTCGTGGCGGGCGAGCGGATCGAAGACGAGACGCTTAAGGCGGTTCGCCGCCGGGCGGAAGCGGGAGCGACGGTCGTTATCGCCGGCTGGCTGGCCGAGGGCAATTGGCCGGAAAGCGGGCGGGCGGGGGAAGGGACATGGCTCGTGACCGACAGCTTCTTGACGGACGAACGCGTGATGGAGACGGTGAAGCCGTTCCTCGGCAGCCCCGACTGCTGGATTCAGCGATTCGGCGGCACGGAGGTACGGATGTCCAAGGCGGATGAACGCGGCTTTACGCTCGATTTCGAAATTTCTGGGAGGCGAGGGAAAACGATATGAGCCGATATACGGCAGCATCCGAAATCAGGGAAGGGCTCACGGTCATCGTATTAACCGACGCGGCTGCCGGAGCTGCGGCGGAAATCGTGCCGGAGGCCGGCAACAATCTGTTCCGCTTCGAAAGCGGCGGGCATACGGTCCTTGTGCCGCCTTCAAGCGTCCGTTCGTTAAAGGAGGAGCCGTTCGCGGCTTTCAAATACGGCACACCGATCCTGTTCCCGCCCAACCGGGTGAGAAACGGACGGTTCGCCTTTCGCGGCCGGGAGTACCGCTTGCCCTTGAACGAGCCCCCGGACAATCACCTGCACGGTGAAATTTGCTCCAGAGCCTGGGAGGTCATCGAGTACGGAGCCAGCGATCAGGGAGGAGCTACGGTCACCAGCCGCTTCCATTACGCTCTGCACCCGGAGCTGCTCGCTTATTTTCCTCATCCGATTACGTTTACCGTCACCTACCGCCTGTTCGAGGGGCAGCTGCGGATGGATACGAAAATCCGGAATGACGGCGAGGACGAAGCGCCGTTCGCGTTCGGGCTCCATCCGTACTTCGCGCTTCCGTTCGGAAGCGGGGGGCCGCTGATGCTGAAGGCGCCGGCTGCTGCCGAGTGGCCGGTTACGAACGAAGCGTTCGTGACCGGACTTCCTGCCGATACGCCGTTCAGCGAGGCGCTGCGGGACGGGGCGGACATAGCGGATTATCCGCCGCTTGGCTGCTCGCTGCTGGAGCTGGACGGCGGGGAGGCGGACCCTGTCTGCCGGATCGAAATGCAGGACAGCCGTTATGCGATCGTCTACCGGTTCGACCGCCGGTTCCGGTTTCTCGTCCTCTTCCGTCCCGACTGGGCCGAAGCCTTCTCGCTGGAGCCCTATACGAGCGTCACCGACGCGTTCAATCTTCCCTACGGCGACGAGCTGACGGGCGCCCGCGGCATCGGGCCGGGAGAAGAGCTCCGGTTCCGGGCCAGCCTGGGCGTGGAAGCGTTGTAGCAAGAGGCTTGAGTAATTCGCCACGAAGTGGATTGCCTTAGAAAGGTGAATAAAGAGCGGAGAGGGCCATTTGAATCCGGAAAAGCGTAGCACTCGCTTTTGAAACCCCATTCTTCACCTATCAATGTCCAGGGAAATCGGAAGAATGGGGTTTCAATGCGATTGGAGGATCAAATGGCACGCGCAGCGGAAGGATTCCCCATTTTTACGAAGAAAGCGCAGCATAATTTTCACATTGTGAAGGAGGAATGCCGAATGAGAGCCATTGATTTGAACTTCCCGATCGATCCGCTCATGCCGAAGCGCAAGGATTACCGGATCGGCTGCATCGGTTCGGGCTTCATCATGAGAGATTGCCATCTCGTCGCCTACACGGATGCGGGCTTTCGCCCGTATGCCATCACCTCCAGGACGCCGGGCAATGCCAGGGCAGCCGCGGAGCGGCACGGAATTCCCCTCGTCTATGGAACCTGGGAGGAGCTTATCCGCGATCCGCAAATCGAAATCCTCGACATCGCGGTTCCGCCGGACCGGCAGCTGGAGATCGTTCGCGAAGCCGTCAAGCATGCGCACGTCAAAGGGATTCTGTGCCAGAAGCCGCTGGCGATGAATAGGCGGGAAGCCTGCGAGATCGTGGAGCTGTGCGAGGCGGCCGGCATCAAAATCGGCGTCAACTCCAATATGCGCTACGACCAGTCGATCCGGGCGCTGAAGGCCATCCTGGACAGGGGGTATCTCGGAGAACCGGTGCTCGCGACGATCGAGATGCGTGCGATACCGCACTGGCAGGACTTCCTTCACAAGTATGAGCATCTTGAAATTTTGAACATGGGCATCCACCATATCGACGCCTTCCGTTATTTGTTCGGCGATCCCGAGCGGGTCACCGCGGTCGCGCGCAGGGACCCCCGCACGGCGTTCAAGCATATCGACGGAATTTCCCAATACACGCTCCACTACGCCAGCGAGCTGATGGCAACCAGTCTCGACGATGTGTGGGCTTGGCCGGGCGACGGGACCGAGAAGGATATTTATATCAAGTGGAGGGTCGAAGGGCTGGAGGGCATGGCCCAGGGAACGATCGGCTGGCCGGACTATCCGGCAAGAACGCCAAGCACGCTCGCGTTCACAACCAGGCAGTCGCCCGGACAGTGGCACCGCCCCGCATGGGACCGGGTCTGGTTTCCGGATGCGTTCCAGGGCACGATGGCCCAGCTGCTGCGCGCGGTCGAGGAAGATACGGAGCCCGAAATCGGCGGAAGGGATAATCTGCTGACGATGGCACTGGTCGAAGCGTGCTACAAGTCCATCGCCGAGAGGCGCACGGTCGAGTTTTTTTCCGAAACGGCAAGCCAAATCAAATCCTATACCTTTGAGGGAGACAGTCCGCTATGATTTCTGTCGGCATTTTTAACGGGTATTACCCTTATACGCTTCAGGAGACGATCGCCAAAATTCAAAAAGACGGCTTTTCCTGCGTGCAGCTCGACTTGTCGTTCAAGGATATGGACCTGTCGCCCGGCTCGCTCACCCGCGGCAAAGCCCGTCAAATCCGCGACGCCTTCAGGGACGCCAACCTGCCGGTCGTCTGTATTTCGGGCTATACCAACATCATTCATCCGGATCCAAGGAAGCGGGAGGAAAATGTATCGGGACTGAAGGAGCTGCTGAAGCATGCGCGCGATTTGGGCTCGCCTTACGTCATCAGCGAGACGGGAACGTACAACACGGAAAGCGACTGGGTATGGGATCCGAACAACGGCACCGAGGAAGCTTACGAGGAGGTGTGCAGGCAATTGGAGGAGCTGGCCAAGTTCGCCTACGACCACGGCTCCGTCTTCCTGGTGGAAAACTACGTCAACAACGTCATCGGCTCGGTCGACCGGCTGGCCCGCCTGTTCTCCGACGTCAATCATCCGGGACTCGGCCTGCTGATGGACCCTACCAACTATTTCACGGACAACAACATCAATCACGTCGACGAAGAGCTGAACCGCATCTTCAATACGCTGGGCGACAAAATCAAAATCGCGCATGCGAAGGACTGCAAGCCCGCGGAGGATACGTCGGAGAAGCATGCGTCGATCGACGCGGCCGAATCGCATACGTTCCGCGGAGCCGGAGCCGTCGAGCTCCCTGCGCCCGGCCTTGGCATATTGAATTACGACTTGTATTTGCAGCGCTTGTCGAGGCTACATCCGAATATTCCGATCATCATCGAGCATCTCGACGAGCAGGACATTCCGCGCGCGAAACGGTTTCTCGACGGCAAATTAAAGGCGAACGGCTGTTAGGAGGAGTTCGATATGGCATCAACCGACCGGCGAAAAAGGGATTACAGCATTACCGGACCGGAAAATCAGCGCGCGCAGGAGAGGGGACTTGCGGCGGCGGAATGGTATACGTGCCCGATTCCCCGCCAGCGCATGAAGGAGCTGATGAAGCGAAAGAACGGCCCCGCAATCCGGGATACGCTAATCTGGTTCGGTTCCCTTCTGATTCTAGGATACCTTGCTTACCTGTCCTGGGGGACGTGGTGGGCGGTCCCGGCTTTTCTGGCGTACGGCATTCTCTACGCGACGCCCGGCGATTCCCGCTGGCACGAGTGCGGGCACGGGACGGCGTTCAAGACGCCGTGGATGAACGAGGTCGTCTACCAGATCGCCTCGTTCATGGTTCTGCGCTCGGCAACGCCATGGCGCTGGAGCCATGCGCGCCATCATACGGATACGATCATCGTCGGACGAGATCCGGAGATCATTACGGAGAGGCCTCCGGTTTGGAAAATTCTCCTTATGCAAATTTTCCATCTTTACGGCGGGCCGATCGAGCTGAAGCGGTTCGCGCTGCATACGTTCGGGAAGCTCGAGGAGCAGGAGCGGGACTACATTCCCGCCTCCGAGCACCGCAAGGTGTTCCGCGAAGCACGCATTTACATGCTCATCCTGCTGGCGGTAGTCGCCGCATGTATTTATGCAGGAAGCATTCTGCCGGCCATGTTCGTCTTTTTTCCTTCTTTTTACGGCGGGATCGTCGTCATTACGTTCGGCATTACGCAGCATTTGGGGCTGTATGAGGACGTGCTCGATCACCGCTTGAACACCCGCACCGTTTATATGAATCCGGTACTTCGGTTTCTGTACTGGAACATGAACTATCATGTGGAGCACCATATGTTCCCGATGGTTCCTTACCATGCGCTGCCGAAGCTTCACGAGGAGATGAAGGCCGATTGTCCGGCGGCGCGACGGGGCTTGTTCGCCGCTTTGAAGGAAGTCATTACGGCGCTGCGGAAGCAAAAGCACGATCCCGCTTACGTCGTCGAAAAACCGCTGCCGGCCACGGCGCGCCCTTACGTGCGCGGCGTTCCGCAGCAGCAGGATACCAGCTTAAGGAGTGAGGTGCTATGAGAACCGGAACGTGGATCGAGGCCTGCGCGGCCGATGCGATCGAGGCGGAGGACGTCATCCGATTTGACTTTGAGGATCGGACGTATGCGATATACCGGACGGAGAACGGGGATTATTACGCGACGGACGGGTACTGCACGCACGAGAAAATTCATTTGTCGAACGGGCTCGTAATGGGCAGCGTCATTGAATGTCCGAAGCATAACGGGCGCTTCGACATTCCTACCGGCAAGGCGAAGCGGGCTCCGGTATGCGTCGATTTGAAGACTTACCCGGTGAAGGTGGAAGCGGGCAAAGTGTACATTCAGGCCTAGCTCATACGCGGTCATCCGCGAGGAAGGAAGAAATCGATGAAATACAATGTGTTCGGCCGTACGGGACGGCAGGTGTCTCGGCTTGGCTTCGGCGCCATGGGACTTGGCGGCTCGTTCGGCACCTATGACGAGAAGGAGCTGGTCCGCTCCGTCCTCCACAGCCTGGAGCGAGGCGTGACCTTTATCGATACCGCGCGCAATTATGGGGAGTCGGAGCGGATTCTGGGCCTGGCATTGCGGGAGTGGCGCGGGGAAAAGCCGTTTATTGCCTCCAAAATCCAGTCGAGGGGGCCGGGCAATATCGGCTGGGGCATTCCGATCCCGGTCGAAACGGCGTTTCCGAGAGGCTGGCTGAGGGAAAGCACGGAAATATCGCTCCGGGAGCTCGGCGTCGATACGATCGAATTGATGCAGCTTCACCAGTACTGGCCGCAGTGGGACAGCGAGGATTATTGGATGGAGGAGCTGCTTGAGCTTAAGAAGGAAGGGAAAATCGGAGCCATCGGCATTTCGCTGCCCGATACGCGCCACGATATTGCGCTGCCGATCGTGCAAAGCGGCCTGATCGATTCCGTACAGACGGTGTTTCACATCTTCGACCCGCAGCCGCTCGATTGCCTGATTCCGGCCTGCGTGCGGAACAATGTCGCGGTCATCGCGCGCTGCATTTTGGACGAGGGCGGATTGACGGGGTATTTGAAGGAAGACACGGTGTTCGAAGACGGCGATTTCAGAAAATCGCACTTCGACTATATGCCGCGCAGCGTGTACATCGAGCGAGTCGACCGTCTGCAAGAGGCTTACATTCCCAAGTATGCGGACAGTCTGGCGGAGCTTGCCATCAAATTCGTCCTGCAGCATCCGGGCGTGACGACGGCGATCTCCTCGATGCATGTAACGAAATTCGCCGACGAGAACATTGCCGCCGCCGGCCGCGAGCCGTTGCCGGAGGACGTATTCGAGGATATCCGGCGCCATCACAGATGGGTGAGAAATTTCTATGAGTCCAAATACTGGCTCTAAGACGTTATGGGCGGAGCTGCTGCCTTACGAATTCAAGCAGAGGATGGAGGAGTGTCCGGTCGTCTATTTGCCGCTCGGCCTGTGCGAGCCGCACGGTCAGGTCAGCGCACTCGGCCTGGATACGCTGAAGGCGGAGTGGCTTTGCCGGAAAGCGGCCGAGAGGACCGGCGGCATCGTCGCTCCTTCCATGGGCTACCATATCCATGAGACGGGCTACCATGCCGGCTGGCTGGAGCAGACGGTTGGAGAGCAGCAACCGCCGATGACGTCCATCCCTCCGGACATTATGCTTGCCTTCTTCCTGTATCAATTAAGATCGTTCGCGAACGCGGGCTTCAAAGCGGTCGTCGTCGTCTCCGGGCACAGCGGGGGCAATCAGGAGGATTTGCGCCAGGCGGCCGCCCTATTCATGAAACATGTCCCGGTGACCGTATGGGTGAGAAGCGATCCGGAGCTGGTCGAAGGGCTGTTCGAAGGCGACCATGCCGGCAAATACGAGCTTTCGCAACTGATGTTCATCAGGCCGGATCTGGTCGATCCGGCGGCAAGACGGTACGAGGGGCTTCCGGGCTATGGAGGCCGCCTGGCCATCGGGCACGATGCGCACGAAGCGGATGCGGAGCGGGGAAGGGCGATTTTGGAAGCTTGTCTGACCGGGTTGTGCGCCGAGGTTTCCCGGATCAAGCGGGAAGTCAAGCAAGCCGGGAAAGCCGACGCGGTGTCCCATTCGACGGTGAGAGCGATATGGAGCGAGCTGCTGCAAAGCGCCGACCGCTGGGTGACGGCGAGCCCCTGGTCCGGACAGGAGGCCGTATCCGAACGCTCGATCTGGAAGCCGTACGAATATTACCGGATTCAACGGGAAGGCAACCAAGATTGCGATGCCGATGCTGGAGAGACAGCGAGGCCACATAACAAGGGGGAAGCGGTTCTATGATAACTTACAAGCTTGGCGTCGTTGGCTTGGGCGAAGGCCGAAGCATTATGTCGGCGGCACTCAGCAGCAATCGGTGGGAGCTGGCGAAGGTATGCGATCTCAATCCGTCGCTATGCGAGCAGAGAGCCGAGGAGTTCGGCTTCGGCAATTGGACGACGGATTACGGCGTCCTGCTGAGCGATCCGGCTATCGATGTCATTGCCATCTACACGCCCGACCAGCTGCACCTGACCCATATTACCCAAGCGCTGGAGGCCGGCAAGCACGTCATCTGCACCAAGCCGCTCCTCACATCGCTCGAAGGCTCGAACGAGCTGCTGGAGGCGGTGCGGAAGTCCGGCAAACGCGTATTCGTCGGCCAGAGCTCGCGCTTCTTCGAGCCGATGATCCGTCAGCGCGCGGACTTCGAGAAGGGGCGGCACGGCGACATTCAGACGGTCGAAGCCCATTATATATCGGACAGCCGCTGGTTTTTGGACAAACCGTGGAGCCGTCAGCGCGGCTTCAGCTGGATGTATAATTTTATGATCCATGCCGTCGATCTGGTCCGCTGGTATTTGCCGAACGTTACCGAGGTGACGGGCTACGGGATCGTGAGCGAGACGAGCCGCGGCTACGCCCTCGACACCTGGGATACGATGCGTCTTCTCGTCCGCGACGATCAGGGCCGGATCGGTCAAATTTCCGGCAGCTATACGCTCCCGTCGCTCGGCACCGAGGTCGAGCCCGGCATCGAATGCGTCATTCGGGGAACGAAGGGAACGTCGCGCGCGGAATATTCCAACCTGCGCTACCATACGCATTTTGCCGGGGAAGGCAGGAAGACGCAATCCTTTGAGGAGATGCACGACTACTACTTCCGCTTCGAGGGCAAAAGCCACCATGCCGGCGAATACCAGAACTATATCGAATATTTCGCGGAATGCCTCGATTCGGGCGCCGTACCGCTTCCGGACGCAGACGAGGCGGTGCGCACGCTCGCCTTGATGGCTGCGATCGAGCGCACGATGAAGGAAGGCGGCAAGACGGTCCGCATCGACAATGGCCTGAATTTCGTCATGTAACGGACATGAGAGTCGTTATTTCTAACAAAACGACGGAAATCGAATTCTAACGGACAAGAGGGATGTTATTTCCAATAAATGAAAGGGAATATGGCATATAACGGCCCCATAAGGCTTCTCATGTCCGTTAGGATTTTCAAATGCTGCAATTCGGGAGGATAACGCCTCTGATGTCCGTTAGACCGTCAGCCCCGCGAACTCGGCAATTGCCTTCGTTTACTTCTTGTGGCTTTCGTTCACATAATCCTTGGGCGTGCATCCCGTCATTTGCTTGAAAATCCGGCTGAAATAGAACTGGTCGGGGTAACCGACTCTCTCGCCGACCTCCTTGACGGATAAATGACGGTGATTGGCCAGCAGGTATTTGGCCTCGTTGATGCGAAGCGTCATCAAATAGCGGGAGGGCAGCTCGCCCGTGTGCTTCATGAACAGCTTGCTCAGGTAGGAGGCGTTGAAATTGAAATGACGCGCGATCTGCTCCAGGCTCACGTCCTTCCGAAAATGTTCCCTGAGGTAACGCTGCACGCTGCCGACGATTTCCCCGGTATTCATGCCCGTGCTGTGCATGCCCTGCATGTTCGCTCTGAAGGCGGATTCTTCACTGTCGACAGCTTCTTTCACTCTTAAGAGCACGCGATGCAGCTCGTCAGCGGAAATCGGCTTCAGCAAATAGTCGGTCACGCCGTACTGCATCGCCTGGCGCGCATATTCGAAGTCGGCATAGCCGCTCGTAATGATGTTGCGGACGCGGGGGTGATACAGATGCATGTGCTTGATTAACGCCATGCCGTCCATAACGGGCATCCGGATATCCGTCACCAGTAGATCGGGCTGTCCGGATTGCATGAGCCCGAGCGCCTCCTTCCCGTCCTGGGCGGTACCGACGACGTTGACCGCTTCGCCTAGCTCGTTGATTTTGCGAACCAGATGGTTGCGGATCAAATCCTCGTCCTCCGCGACTAGAATTCTGAGCCGTCTCGTCTCTTCCATCCTGTCGACCTTCCTTCCACGGGGTTATGGGGGGCTAAAAAAGGGCCGCCGATGACGATTGACGCACCTTCCTCCGTCTTGTTCCCGACCCGGAAAACCGCGCCTTCGCCGAACGTCAGCTTCAGCCGGATATAGATGTTGAGCAGTCCCATTCCGTCAAGCTTTAGCATCGGGACGGCGTTCGTCTCGTCGATTTCGCGGATTTTGCCATGCAGCAGGTCCAGGCTTTCCCTGGAGAAGCCGCCGCCGTTGTCGGCGACTTCGATCTGCCAGCCGTCGTCATGCAAGCGGCCGGCGATGCGGATGCGCCAGGGCGGCTCCTGCTGCGTGCCGAATTTCAGAGCGTTCTCGACAAGCGGCTGAACGATGAGCTTCGGACAAGAGAGCGGCAATATCCGCTCATCGATAGCGAGCTCGAACTGCAGCTTTCGACCGTAACGGATCTGATTGATTTCCAGATACTTTTGCGTATGAAGCAGCTCGGCTTCAACGGTCGACGCCGATTCGTCGGAGGAGATGTACCGGAGGAAGCCGGACATGTTCTCCGTCATCGCGACGATTTGCCCGTTCATGTTCTCTTCCGCCATCGCATGGATCGTCGCAAGCGCGTTATACAGAAAATGCGGATTCATCTGCGAATTGAGCGCGACCATCTTGGCCTGCAGCTCCTGCGATTGCGCCAGCAGCAGCTCGTCCATCGATTGCTTCAGCCGCGTGTTCATCTTCAGGAACGACCAGTGCAGCTGATCCAATTCGCTCAGGCCGCTGTTCAGTTCCTTGGAGAGGGCTCTCGCGCTGCCCAAATCCTCGAGCCGCATGTTCCGGACGGCTCGGTGAATCTTCATGATCGGCAGCGTAATCCGCTTGGCGGCCACGAACGACAGGAATATAGCGAACAGCAGGATGACGGCGGCGATAAGCACGGTTCGTTCGGCAAAATCGGCGATGGGGGCAAGCAGCTCGCTCTCGGATACGGCGATCGTCGTATGCCAGCCAGTCACGTCCGAGCGGTAGCTTGCAAGCAGCTCCTTCTCCTTCGTAACCGGATTCACGAACATGCGGAAGGCATCCGGAATCCCGGCGGCGCCGTCGCCAGGCAGGAGGACGTAAGCGGCGCTTTGTTCCGCGTCGTCCTCGAGCGGATAGAAGATGCGGCCGGTGTCGTCGTATACGACGACTTTGGCATGGAAAGGATTCTGCTTGGCGAAATCGGCCGCGCCTTCGAAGATGCGGTTATAGTACTGCTTCACTTCGACGATCCCCATCGGGGCGTTGTACGGGTCGTAGAAAAGCCGATAGAGGGAAATCGAATACTGCTTCTCCCGCGATGAGATAAACCGGGACATTTCCTCGTCGAGGACGGGCGGTCCGATTATTTTTCCGTTCGTATTGTCCATAACGGCCCGGAACCACGGCTTATCCTCCGGGTCGTAGGCGCGCTCGCCATTATCGAAGCCGTTGCCGTACGCGTTATTGTCGAAATCGTAAAGGTAGAGCTGCTCGACCGGTCTGGAAGGTCCGATGGCGGCGGTTAAAATTTCGGACAGCTCCTTGGCGTTTTCGACCTGAATGCCCGCCGGCGGACTTCCCGCCGTGCCTTCCGGCAGCTCGCCGTCCATATCGCTCATATACTTCTTGAAATTGTTTTTGATCAAGTTGGAGTACATCACGTCAAGCGAGACATCGTTCATCTTCGTCATTTCGGAATCGATCCGCTCCTGCATCGATCGGCCCAAGCCGCCGAGCGTATCGGTGGCGCCCGTCCGGAGCAGGCCGGATGCCCACCAATAGAACCAAATGACCAGCACGGCGAAAAAAACGATAATAATCAGGGAATAGGTCATGAACAGAATCGATCGGATCGTTCTGAATTTATTCACTCGCATATCCTCCGGGAGCCGACATAGTTGTATTGTCCGTCCATGGGGGCGATTTGTCAAAAGCTTTTTGAAAGCGCATTCGGTAAAATAAAGACAAAAAACGTATCCGTTTTCTCCATGGAAGATCGACGCTCGGGCTCTTATAATGAGGACACGTGAAAGCGGATTCAATCGAAGGATGAAGAGGAGCGATGTTATGAGAAGACGGTTTTGGATGTTGCTTCTGCTAGTCGTCGTGCTTGCGGGCTGCAGCGGGAACGGCGCCGGCAGCAAGGACGATAACGGAACGCCGACGAATGCCGCGAACGCGGCTAGCGGAGGGGGCGCCGGGGAACCGACCGCCAAACAAAACATTACGCTAACGTATCTCGCAAGCCAAGGCTGGATCTTCGACGCCGAGATGGAGCTCGCCAAAAAATTCGAGGAGCAGACGGGCATCAAGATCGATTACCAGATCATTCCCGCCGACCAATATTTCAACGTGCTGAAAACAAAGCTGAACGCGAAGGAAGGCCCGGACATCTTCGGCGGCCAAAGCGGCAAGAGCGAAATCAGCCTGAACTACAACGTCACGGAAAACGCCGTCGACCTGAGCGACCAGGAATGGACGAAGCGGGAAGACCCGCTTTCCCTGGAGCAGCTGTCCTTGGACGGCAAAGTATACGCGCTAACGATATGGGATACGGGCAACAGCTTCGTGATGGTGTACAACAAGAAAATTTTCGAGAAGCTCGGCCTGACCGTGCCGAAGACGTACGAGGAGCTGAAGCAAGCCTCCTTGAAAATCAAAGAATCGGGCATTACGCCGATCTACGAGCCGATCGCGGACGGCTGGCATCATGTGTTATGGTTTGCCGAGCCCGGCCCGAGGTACGACGAATTGACGCCGGGGCTGTACGACGATCTGAACGCGAACCGAAAGAAATTCGCGGACGATCCTTCGATGCTGACCGCGCTCACCCAAATGAAAGAAATGTACGATCTCGGATTTTTCGGCGACAACACCTTCTCGGATACGGGCGCCGATACGGGCAACAAGCTGGCCGGCGGCGAATACGCGATGTCGCTTTCCGCCCAAAGCGTCGTCGGCGATATCGTGAAGGCAAATCCCGAGATGAAGGAAGAGGACTTCGGCTTCTTCGTCATCCCCCTTGCCGACAATCAATTCTACTACGTCAACCCGGGCGGACCGAGCAAATTCGTCTATTCGAAAGGCAAGCATATCGAAGCGGCGAAGCAGTATTTGGCCTTCCTGGCGCAGCCGGAAAATTTGCAGTATCTGATCGACAACACGCCGTCCTTCACCAACCTGAACTTTCCGGGCCTGAAAGACAAATACAGCGACGCGCAGAAGGAGCTGTTCGCGTCCTATCCGAAGAAAGGGACGGATATTCAAAATATCGTGAACTACGTCAATCCGCAGTGGATGGATATGGGCAAGGACATCGCCGCGATGTTCGCGGGCTCGATGGAGCCTGCCGATATTTTGGCCAACATCGACAAACGCAGGGCGGACATGGCCAAAGTGGCAAAGGATCCGGCCTGGGCCGAGTAATCCGGCGGAGAAACAAAGGAGTGGGGATGCATGCGGCATGAGGAATAAACTCTATCCTTCGTATTTTACGTGGGGCACGCTCGTCTTTTATTCGGTCTTCTTTATCCTGCCGAGCCTGATGGGCTTCTACTACTCGTTCACCGACTGGAACAGCTATTCGGACGAGATCGCCTTTATCGGGCTCGACAACTTCAAGGTGCTGTTCTCGGCCGACGAGCATTACGTCGGCTTCATCGCCAATACGGTCAATTTCACGATATCGACCGTTATCCTGAAGACGGTGCTGGGCCTCGCATTCGCGCTCGCCCTGAACGAAGGCATCCGCATGAAAGGGTTTCACCGGGTCATGCTCTTCATGCCGTCGATCGTGCCGATGCTCGTCGTGGGGCTGATGTTCAAATCGATCTTAAATCCGGCTACCGGCCTGCTCAACGAATCGCTGCGGTTCATCGGGCTGGGTGCATTGGCGCAAAAATGGCTGGTGGACGTAAACTGGGCGTTCAAGTCCATCATCGCCGTCGATACGTGGAAGGGCGTCGGCTACATTATGATCATCCTGCTTGCGGGCCTGCAATCCATCTCCCGAACCTATTACGAAGCGGCGGCAATCGACGGGGCCAGCGCCTGGCACAAATTGAAATACATTACCGTTCCGCTGCTTATGCCGGCGCTGGTCGTAACGACGGTGCTGAACATGCTGCACGGCCTGAAGGTGTTCGAGGTCGTCTACGTGCTCACGAACGGGGGTCCGGGCTATGCGACGGACGTGCTTTACACCGCTATTTTCAAAGAGTTCTCGATGGGGCGTTACGGGGTGGGAACCGCGCTGTCCTCGCTGCTGTTCCTGTTCATGACGGTTGTCGGCTACTTTATTATCCGGTTAATGGCCAGGGAAGGGGCGCATGAGCAATGAAACGAAAGGTTTTGCAGCGCGCGCTGCGAAATGGCTTTGCCTGGGTGCTAAGCATTGTCATGTTCGTGCCGCTCCTGCTCATCCTGGTCAATTCCTTCAAGGACCGCGTCGGGGCGAACGCGATGAGCATGAGTCTGCCGAAGACGCTGCACTGGAGCAACTATACTACGGTTATCGAGGAAGGCAAGCTGGTGCAGTCGTTTGTCAACAGCTTGTTCTATACGACGGCATCGACCGTGCTCGGCATCGCGCTGGCCTCGATAGCCGCTTATATTTTTGCCAGAAACGCGACGAAGCTCAACCGGTTCCTCTATTTCTTCATTATTATGGGCATCGCCATGCCGATCAACTTCGTTACGTTGACCAAAGTGATGCAGGCGACGCAGCTTATCAATACGCAGCTCGGCATCATCGTTCTGCTGGCCGTCATGTCGATCCCGTTCAGCGTCTTTCTCATCTACGGCTTCGTCGGCTCCGTGCCGAGGGAACTGGACGAAGCCGGGATCATGGACGGATGCGCGCCGTTCAGGCTGTTCTGCAGCATCATTTTGCCGCTGCTGACGCCGGTTGTCGTGACGGTCGGCATCTTGAATTTCATGGGCGCTTGGAATGACTTTATCCTGCCGCTCTACTACTTGAACGATACGGCGAAATGGCCGATGACGCTTGCCGTGTACAATTTCTTCGGAAGATTCCAGGTGAACTGGAACCTGGTGTCGGCCGATATCGTGCTGACGACGCTGCCGGTCATCGTCATCTATTTGCTCGGACAGCGGTACATCATCTCGGGCATGACGTCGGGCTCGGTCAAAGGCTAGCTGAGCCGCAGCCGATCCGGCGGCGGGACGAGGCAGGCAAACGCTATTAGCTTACGAAGATAGAAGAACGAATGCCACAGGGAGGTTAAGCATGAAGATGCCTTATGAAGTTCCCGAAGCGAAGAAAATCCGCCTTATCGTCAACACGGATGCGAAGAACGAAGCGGACGACCAGTTCGCGATCGCCCATGCGCTGCTTACGCCTCAGTTCCGTATCGCGGGCTTCATCGCCGCGCACTTCGGCACGGGACGCAGCGCGACGTCGATGGAGGACTCCTTCGAGGAGATCGCAAACGTGCTGCGCATCATGAAGCTGGAAGGGCAGGCGGGCGTATACCGGGGGGCGCCGTCGGCTCTCGCGGATGAAGAGACGCCCGTTCCGTCCGCTGGCTCCGAGCTGATCGTTCGCGAGGCGCTGAAGGACGATCCCGCGCCGCTGTTCGTTATTTTCCTCGGGCCATTGACGGATCTGGCATGCGCGTACTTGCAGGAGCCGCGAATCGCGGACAGGCTGACCGCGGTATGGATCGGCGGCGGCGCGTATCCGGAAGGCGGCGAGGAATTTAATCTGAGAAACGACGTCAAAGCGGCAAACGTCGTATTCCGATCCCCGATTCCGTTATGGCAGGTGCCCAGAAACGTCTACAAGATGGTGCGCGTAAGCTTGGCGGAGCTCGCGGTAAGGGTGCGTCCGCACGGCGATATCGGCCGGTATTTGTACGACCAGTTGGTCGCATTCAATAGGCTGCCGACTCACGGGCCGAGGTGGCCGAAGGGCGAAACGTGGCAGCTGGGCGACTCGCCTGCCGTATCGCTGCTGCTCGACGATCACGAGTTTGAATTCGACCTGACCGATCCTCCGCATATAACGGATGAGCTGCTCTACGCGCCGGGACCTCCGGCGGCGAGGAAAATCAGGGTTTATCGTTCCGTCGACGCCAGATTTACGCTCGAGGACATGTACGCGAAGCTCGAATTGTTCAATCGGGAAGATGGATGCGGAACGAATTAGATCATAAACGTAGGTGCGACAAGAGGCTGATGCCGCCGGAAGGAGGCGTCGGCCGTTTGCGTTTGCGTACGAATATAGCGGTTAGCGGCACGGAAGGGGGGATGACCGATGAAACGGAAATGGACGTTCGGATTAAACGGGAAACGGAAGCTGTTCGGCAAATTTCTATTGTCCTATGTTCTCATACTGCTGATCCCGCTGCTTGTAGGCACGCACGCGTATTACCGGACCGTTCAAGTGGTGCAGGGCGACGCGGCTGAGCTGAACCTGGCCGTGCTGGAGCAGAGCGAAGAGGCGCTTCATCGGCTGCTGACGGAAATCCGCGACATCGTCTCGCTGCTGTCGCTCGATTCGGAGCTGCTGCATGCGATGATTACCGCCGATGCCTCGTGGCCGCCGGAAGCGGTGTACCAGTTCTCCCAGCTGCAGAAGAACGAATTGAACATGCTGTCGACGAACCAGCTCATCTCCGATTTGTTCGTTTATCTGGAGAGAAGCGGAGCCATTCTATCGGCCGACCGAATCGATCGGCTCGAAGCGCATCCGCTGACGATCGGCGGCGTTCCGTTCGGCCGGTGGCTGGAGGACGTTCTGTCCGGCGAGCGGCTGAACCGGTATTTGCCGCTCGAGCGCGTGAATAACGGCAGAACGACGGAGGATTACGTCGCTTATGTCAGCCCGTTGCCCGCAGGCACGAACATGCGGGCCGACGGCGCCGTCGTCATTCTGATCAAGGAGAGCTCGATCGTCCGATTATTTCACCGGCTGCTGGCCGATAACGGATCGTTCGCCTATATTTTGAACGAGAAGGCGGAGATGATCGTATCCGCATCGGCGGGCGGGAAGCGGGTAGAGCCCGTAAACACGGACCCTCAAGCTTCTTCGTTCGTCCGCATCGACGGAACGGAAACGTTCATCAGCTCGGTGCGGTCGCCTGGCAGCGGTTGGATCTACGTAGCCGGGATACCGGCAGACAGCGTATTTGCCAAGGCGCAATATATTAAACGGATCAATTGGACGATTGCCCTGGCCGCGCTGGTCGCCGGTTGCGTGATCGCGTTGTTGCTGGCGTACAGGAACAGCAAGCCGATCGCGGAGCTGCTCGATTCGATCAAAGAATTTGCCGCGGGGGAGACGGGCAAGCGGTCGTCCGCGATGGAGATCATTCATACGGCCGTGCATGAAATTATAACGAACAATAAAAGCATGAGCGTGACCATGAAGCGGCAGCTTCCGCTCCTGCAATCCGCCTTCCTCGAGCGGATGCTGAAGAGCGGGTTCAACCGTGAAAGCGATATGCGCGACCATCTGGATCAGGCGGGAATCGACCTTATCGAGGATAACGCGGCGGCTGCCGTTATCCGGATTCATCATGCCGGGTATATGCCGGAGGAAGAGCTGACGGCGAACAAAGCGGAAATGAATCGTGTGCTGCTGCAAGAGCTGGGTGAGGGCTGCTTCGTCCACGATTTGAAAGGCGAGAAGCTGGCGGTCGTCCTCTCCTTCCGCGGAGACGCGGAGGAGCGTTTCAATGAACGGATCGGGAAGCTTCGGCTGCTGCAAGCGAGGTTTCTTGACGGTTACTCCTTGATGACCTCGATCGGCGTCGGACGGGTATACGGCAGGCTGCTGGACGTGTGGCGTTCTTATAACGAGGCGGAGCAAGCGCTTGAGCATGAGGATCCGGACGTCTCCCAGCGGCTGGCAAGGTATGACTGCATCAGCCGGCATTCCAGCCACTATTATTACCCGCCGGACCTGGAGCTGAAGCTGATGCACGCGGTAAGGACCGGGGACGGCGAGGAGCTAAGCCGTCTGCTGGAGCATATCGAAACGCAAAACAGCCAAATCCGGCAGCTTAGCCCATGGCGCAGAAAGCAGCTGATCGCGGAAATGCGGGGCACGCTTCAAAAAATCGGCGGCCTGATCGAATATTTGCCTGTGGACGCCGGGCCGCGGTCGGAATGGCCGAGCGGGCCGGAGACGGACGGGGAGGAGTACGGCTACTCGGACATCGTGCGGCAATTAATCGCCATATGCGACCGGATCGGACGGCAGAAAACATCGAAGTATCAGGAAATGCTCGAGAGCATGAAGGCTTATATAGCGGCAAATTACGCCGACAGCAGCCTCAGCCTCAGCATGCTTGCAGACGATTACAAGCAGTCGGAGAGCTTCGTCTCCACCTTTCTGAAGGAGCGGCTCGGCATGACCTTCTCCGAATACCTGGAACGGCTGCGGCTCGACGAAGCCTGCCGGCTGCTGAAGGAAACGGAGCTGCCGATCGGGGACATCGCGCTGCGGGTCGGCTACAACAGCGATAAATCGTTCCGCCGAGCTTTCAAGCGAGCGCTCGGGATTCAACCCACCTCCTACCGGAACGAAAGAATGGCGTGCTCCGAATAAAAGGCGTGCTTCGCCCGAAAAACCGTTGTCGATCAACGGATTTCGCGCTTCCGAAAGGAAGGTGTGCTTGCGAAGAACTGTTCCTTTACCAGGTCCGGCGAGCCGTTGTATCGTTGTTGCGAGAGCGCTGCCATTCTTGAACGGTCCGGCATCGTCGGCCAAGCGGCAGGCGCCGATCGAGATTTCGCCGAGGGAGGTTCGCCTATGAGGGACGCGGCGGCCGGACGTGCCGGAACAATCGCGGGAATACGGCGGAAAGCCAAAAAACAAAAGGTGCTGCTGCTGCTTCTCGTTCCTGCAATCGCTTACTTTCTTGTATTCCATTACGTTCCGGTCTATGGCATCCTAATCGCATTCAAAGATTTCCGCATGCAGGAAGGCCAAGGCTTTCTGGCTTCGGTGCTGCATGCTCCGATGGCCGGCGCTTACGGCTTGGATCATTTTAAGTCCTTTATCAACGGCCCGTACTTTGCGACGCTGCTGAGGAACACCTTTTTGCTCGGCCTGTACTCGCTGCTGTTCGGCTTCCCGGTTCCGATCCTGTTTGCCTTGCTGCTGAACGAAATACGAAAGAAGTATTACAAAAGCTTTGTCCAAACGATCAGCTATTTGCCTTACTTTTTGTCCGTCGTGGCCGTGATCGGGATGATGAAAATGGTGTTGTCCCCAAGCACCGGCGTCGTTAACCTCCTTCTGACCAGGCTAGGCTTGGAGCCGATCTATTTTTTCGCCGACGCAAGCTGGTTCCGCTTCCTATTCGTCAGCTCGGGCATCTGGACGTCGATGGGCATGGGGGCCGTCATTTATTTGGCGGCGCTGTCGAAGGTGGATGCCGAGCAGTATGAATCGGCCGTCATCGACGGCGCATCCCGGCTTCGCCAAATGTGGCATATTACGCTGCCGGCAATCAAGCCGGTCGTCGTCATCACCCTCATACTCAATATGTCGGGCGTGCTAAGCGTTGGCTCGGAGAAGATCATCCTCATGTACAATTCGTTAACCTACGAGACGGCGGACGTGTTCTCGACCTTCGTTTACCGGAGAGGCCTGGTCGAGCTCGACTTCAGCTTCGGCGCGGCTGTCGATCTGTTCAACGCGCTCGTTAACGTCATCTTCCTAGTGACGGCAAACTACCTGGCACGAAAGGCGGCGGATGAGAGCTTATGGTAAAAGACACCTCCTTCGGTTCGAGAATGCTGGATTTCATCGTGCATGCCGTCATGGTTTTCGTCGTGCTGATCACTTTGCTGCCGCTCTTGCATGTCGTTTCGATCTCTTTCAGCCATCCGGACGAAATTATGAGGGGAAGGGTCGGCCTGTTGCCGGCGGACTTCAACCTTGACGCTTATTTCACGATTCTGTTCGAAAATGCCCACATTCCCCGTTCGTTTCTGAACTCCGTCGTCATTACGGTTACCGGCACCGCATTAAACGTGCTGTTTACGACGATTACCGCTTACGCGCTTTCCAAGAAGGATTTGCTGTTCCGGCCGTTTTTCCTGATGCTCTCGGTTTTGCCGATGTTTTTCACCGGGGGCATCGTGCCCCAGTTTCTGCTGATCAAATCGCTGGGCATGATGGATTCGGTTTGGGCCTTAACCGTCCCCGTTCTGATCAGCTCCTGGTGGCTCATCATTATGCTTTCCTTTTTCAAAAATTTCCCGCAGGAGCTCGAGGAAGCCTCCAAGCTGGACGGCTGCGGCGAGCTGCAAACGTTAATCCGCATCGTGCTGCCGCTGTCGATGGCCGGCGTCGTTACGATCGCCTTGTTCTACGGCGTATCCCACTGGAACTCTTACTTCTCGGCGATGTTATACATGCGGAGCTACGACCATTATCCGCTGCAGCTGATATTGCGGGAAATCGTGCTGCAGAGCACGTTGGCCGAGCAGCTGGCCTCGCAAGGCAACGCGGCCCTGGCGGAGGACATGAGCGCCGAGCTCACGCCGGAAAGCGTCCAATACGCGACGCTGGTCGTCTCCATCGTCCCGATGCTCGTCATTTATCCTTTTATACAGAAGTATTTCGTCAAAGGCATTATGATCGGCTCGCTGAAGGGCTGACATGTATTGAAGGAGGTGAAGTTCAGACGTTACATCCGGTCAGGCTTGCCCGGTTCGGGAAAGAGGAAGTACGGCCTTGAATCCATGATGAGGGGGACGATTGAACATGGGAAAACGAAATTGGAGCGTTACGCTGCTCGCGCTGATTATGGCAATCGCGTCTATTGCGGCGGGGTGCAGCCAGGCAAATAACGGGAGCGGGAACGAGAAGGATCCGGGGTCGGAGCCGGCGGCAACTAGCGCAGCGGGCGAAGAAGACGCCGCATTGAAGATATCGGTAGCGAGCATGCCGAAATATCCGCCGAACGATATCCCGAACGATTATATCAAAGAGGTCGAGAAGCGGTTCAACATGAAGTGGGATTTCGAATCCATTCCGCTTTCGGCCGGCATTGAAAAATACAATGTGATGTTCGCATCCGGCGATTATCCCGATTTTATCCCGAACATGAACAGTCCGACCAGCGTCGCCAAATGGGCGTCATCCGGTTATTTGCTGCCGATCGGCGATTACATCGACAAGCTTCCGGGCTACCGCAAGCTGTTTACGGACGAAGACTGGGAGCTTCTGCTTTCCTTCGGCAGCAGCAACGGCAAGCTGTATATGCTGCCAAGCGTGGCGAGCAGCGACCCGATGACCTGGATTTACCGGAAGGACGCCTTCGACAAAGCCGGCATCTCCGCGTTCCCGGCCACAATGGATGAGCTGTACAGCGCGGCGAAGACGCTGAAAGCCGCCTATCCCGATTCGGTGCCGATCGGCGTGCGCGGCGGCACGGACAACAACGGCGTCAAAAACATGATGAACGGATTCCGTCAGGCGTTCCGCAACCCGCAGAACAGCAACACGCGGGGCTTCTGGAACGACCCGGACGAAGGCGGCAAGGTCGTCTGGAACCTGGCATCGCCGAAGCATCGCGAGATGCTGGCCTTTATAGCCAAGCTGTACAAGGAAGGGCTGATCGAGAAGGAATTCGCGACGCTGACGCAGGATCAGTGGAAGGCGAAGCGGTTGACCGGCAAGGTGCTGATGGATTTCCAATACGCAAGCCATACGGTCGATCCGGGTTACGCCTTGACGGATATTCCCGGAGGACAATGGGAGTATGCGCGCACCCTTCCGAGCGCGTCGGCAGAGCCCGCGCTCGAATTCAAGCCGACCAACTTCTCGCTGTTCGGACCCGTATTCAGCAGCAAGCTGGCCGACGAGCCGGAGAAGCTGGACCGCTTGCTCGAATACGTCGAATGGGGCGCCACGCCGGAAGGCCAGCTGTTCCATCAGGCGGGTCTGGAGAACGTCACTTACGCGAACGAGAACGGCACGCTGAAATACAAGGACGGACTCGACCGTCAGAAGGTGGCGGAGCAGTACGGCTTCGACTGGTGGCTGAGCCAAAGCGGCGAATTCCTGAAATCCGACGCCGGGTACTTGAAGAAGCAGGAAGCGATGACCGAATTCGCCGCCAATTTTAATGTCATACCGAAGAACGCGCCTCTTACCGAGGAGGAGCTGGAGACGGTGGGCACGACGGTGAGCGCCCTGGAGGACGTCGCGCTGCAGTTTGCCACGAAAGCCGTCATGGGCATGCTCGATATCGGCAGCGACGAGGTTTGGAACGGATATTTGCACGATTTGGAGAAGGTCGGCCTCGGCGAGGTGCAGGCTATCTTCGAGAACTATTTGGCCGAGTAGCTGAATATGGCGACAAAGGGGCATCCGACATGACTACCATTCACTTGTCCGTTCCGGAGGAAGCAGGCCCGCGCGTACGTTTCGGAGCGGAATTGCTGAGGCGTTCGCTGCTGGGGCTGGGCTTCTCCGTTCAAGAAGCCGGGCCTCTCACGCTGGCCGGCTACCGTAAGCTGGACGGGATCAAGATCGCGGTCGGCGACCGCCGCGGCTGCTCCTTTATCCGGGAATTGGAGGAGCACGACGTGCTCCTCTACCATAGCGAAGCGCCCGAAGGCGAGGGCTTCTATTTGGCGAAATTGCCCGGGCAGCTGTTCGTCGTTGCAGGCGGAGGAGACACCGGGACTTTGTACGGCTGCCAGGAGCTTGCCGCGTTGGCGCAGGACCGAGGTGAGCTGCCGGGAGAGCTGGCTTTCGGCGACGCGCCGGCGATGAAGCTGAGGGGGCCGGTCGTGCCGCTTCAGAAAACGAAGGTGGAGCCGCCGAGAAGAACGTACGAATATCCGATAACGCCGGACCGGTTTCCGTGGTTTTACGATCAATCGTTATGGCTCGCCTTTCTTGACAGGCTGCTCGAGCAGCGCTGCAACGTGATTTATATTTGGACGGGGCATCCGTTCTCTTCCCTCGTCAAGCTGGAGGAGTACCCGGAAGCGCTCGAGGTGACGGAAGAGGAGTTTGCCCGCAATGCGGACCTATTCCGCTGGCTGGCGGAGCAATGCGACTGCCGGGGCATCTGGCTGGTGGTTAAATTTTATAATATCCATATCCCGCTGCCTTTCGCCGAGAAGCACGGGCTGGATTTGCATCAGCCGCAGCCGCTGCCGATCACGAGCGATTATCATCGAAAGGCGATTTCCGCGTTCATCCGCAGCTACCCCAATGTAGGGCTGATGGTATGCCTCGGCGAAGCGCTTCAGGGAGCGCTGTACGGAGCGGAATGGTTCAACGATACGATTCTGGCGGGCGTGAAGGAGGGGCTGAAGGAGCTTGACCGGAAGGAGCTGCCGCCGATTATCGTGCGGGCGCACGCGATCCCTTCGGAGAAGGTGATGGAAGCGGCGCTTCCGAATTATGCGAACCTGTTCACCGAAGCCAAATTCAACGGCGAATCGCTTACGACCTTCACGCCCCGGGGAAATTGGCAGGAGACGCACCGGCATCTTGGCTCGCTCGGCTCGATCCACCTGTTCAACGTGCACATTCTGGCCAATTTGGAGCCTTTCCGGTACGGCGCCCCTTCGTTTATCCAGAAATGCATACAGGCGGCCAAATACCGGCTCGGTACGAACGGGCTTCACCTCTATCCGCTGTTCTACTGGGATTGGCCGTATTCGCCGGATCGAACAACGCCCCGGCTGCTGCAGATGGAGAGGGACTGGCTCTGGTTCGCGGCGTGGTTCCGCTACGCGTGGAACCCGGATCTGGACCCGAAGCTGGAGCGAGAATATTGGATCGGCGAGCTGGCCGGCCGTTACGGCAGCCGCGAAGCGGGGGAAGCGATTCTGGACGCTTATGAAGCTTCGGGCGAATGCGCGCCCAAGCTGCTGCGCCGATTCGGCATTACGGAAGGGAATCGCCAGACGATGAGCCTCGGCATGACGATGAGCCAGCTGACGAATCCGGAGCGGTATCGGCCCTGGAAGGAGCTTTGGGAATCGCAAGCTCCGCAAGGGGAGCGGCTCGACCTGTACGTCGAGCGGGAGCTTCGCGGGGAGACGCATATCGGAGAGACGCCGGTCGATATTGCGGATAACGTCGATGATCATGCGGATAAGGCCGAGCGGGCGGTCGAGCGGGCACGGCCCTTCGTCACGCGCGGACGGGAGGAATTCGAGAGGATCGCCTCCGATGTGTCGGCGATCGCGCTGATGACCCGCTCGTATACGCATAAGGTTCGCGCGGCGATCCGGATTCTCGCCTACAAACGGCGATCGGGGAGCGATTATTTGACGAACGCGGAGCTGCTTGAGGAGGCGCTGCCCGATTTCCGGAAGAGCCTCGACCATTACCGCGAGCTGGCTGCGTTGACGGAGCGGACGTATCTGTATGCGAACAGCATGCAAACCCCGCAGCGCAGAGTCCCGTTTCCGGATGGCGAGAAGTACGCGCACTGGCAGGCTTGCCTTCCGCATTACGAAGAGGAGTATGCGAACTTCTCCGCGCATGTGTCGCAATTAATGAAGGGAAAGCTGCCGCGGAAGGCGATGAAGTCGGAACGGGAGCTCGTTCCTTACGAGCAGGCCGCCTTCAAGCTTCTCTCGCGGAATGCGGAATTGTACGAGGTCCGGAATCAGGCCAAGCTGTTCACGGACGGGGAAATCCTCGCTTCGCAAGTGGCGGAGGAGCTTGCCGGCCTGACCGGCATCCGGTTCAGCCGGGAGGAAGCGGTCAAGGAAGGCGTCAGCCTGGAGCTTGAGCTGATGGAGCCCGCCCGGGTGCTGATCGGCTATTTCAATTCCGCGGACGCGGAGTGGCTGAAGGTTCCGAATTTGGAGGAGAACACGCATGCCGACGATCGGGGCGGACTGACGCCCGTTATCAAAAACGGGATGAGCGTGTTCTTCTACCCGAATGTGAACGTCCATGCCTTCGCCTATGAGCCGGGACGCCATACGGTCGTAATCGGCCGGGGCGCTTACGTCGTTGTCGGCGTCATTAAGGCGAATCAGATCATGCGCGTCCGCGATTTGGCCGGGGCGAGCAGCTCGGAAACGCTGGATTGGCTGTACGAGAAGTGACGCTTCGGGGAATGTGCCGTCTGATAGCTAGCGGGCATTCCCATTTTTTTTGCGCGTTTCAATTCGTTAGGAGGATGGCGCAGAGCGGCCTCGCTCATGAATTCGATGGGTCTTAGGGATGGACGGCATGCGCTTATGCGTCGGAAGTCCGGCTTGACTTTCCGCTTTGTAAGCGGTTATCGTAGTACCGATCGGCAAAGTTGCGAGGAGGGATTGAAATGGTGAACGAAACGGCAGCGACGAAAATCATTGGCAGCAAGTCGCACAGCTATGAGGTCGCGGAAGGATGGCTCAAGCTTCCGGCAGGGCGCACGCTCGGTTATACTCACGGCATCTGCGTGGACGAGCATGACAATGTGTATATTTTCCATACCGGCGAGGAATCGGTGCTCGTATTCGACAAGGACGGCCATTATCGGAGCGGCTGGGGCGAGTACGGCGAAGGCGCTCACGGCTTCTATTTGCATCGCGATGCGGACGGGGTGGAATATATCTACCTGACCGATATCAAGCGCGGACGCGTGCAGAAGACGACATTGACGGGCGAGGTGCTGCTCGATATCGGCACGCCGGAGCTGCCGGACGCGTACGACGAGAACCGGCGGTATGTACCGACCGACGTGTGCGTGGCGCCGAACGGCGATATTTACGTATCCGATGGGTACGGCCAATATTATGTGCACCAATACGACGCACAAGGCATCTACATACGCAGCTGGGGAGGACGCGGCTCCGAGCCCGGCAAGCTGATCGAACCGCACGGCATCTCCGTCAACCTGCGCGGCGGCGAGCCGGAACTGTACGTGGCGGACCGGCGGAACAACCGGATTCAGGTGTTCGCGATGGACGGACGGCATAAGCGGTTCGTCGATCACGATCTCGATCTGCCGTGCAGCTTCTATTTCTTCGGGGACGAGGTCTATCTGCCCGACCTCGACTCCCGTGTGACGATCCTCGACGCCGAGGACCGGCTGATCACCCATCTGGGCGAGGATCAGCAGGCGTATAAGCAGGAGGGCTGGCCTAACCTGCCGAAGTCGTATTACCGCCCGGACAAGTTCAGCTCGCCGCACGGCGTTTGCGTGGATTCGCAGGGCAACGTCTACGTCGCCGAGTGGATCTTTGACGGCCGGATTACGAAGCTTGTCCGGCAGCGGCAATCCTAACTCGGATAACGAGGGAACTTTCGGATTTTGCAAACGAAATAAGGAGCGGAATGCACATGTGCATCTGCTCCTTATTTTAGTTGCGGGTTCGTCGTCTTTAACCCATGTTCTACGCGCTACTCTGTTGGTGTTCGCAGTGTTTTTTCTTTTTTCACAATCGTTTGTTCGTATCGCGCAATTTTATCGTCAAGGCGAATCAACGTTTGCGTCATCTCTTCGATTTTCACTGCAAGCACGCTGCGCTGCTCGACCAAGAGAGATTTCCTTGTTTCCAAGGTCGCGTCGCCTTGCTGGAACAGTCCCACGTATTCGATCAACGTTTCGACCGGGAGTCCCGCGCTTTGCCGCATGCACTTGATGAAGTCGATCCATTTACAATCTTCCTCCGTGTAGGATCTTATCCCGCTTTTTGTGCGGTTTACAGGGGGGATAAGTCCGATCCGTTCATAATAGCGAAGCGTATCCTGCGTAAGATTGAACTTCTCGCTGACTTCCGCGATGGACATCGACATGCTGTTCACCTCTAGTCATTATAGTTGTACAGCCTTCAACGTTA
This sequence comes from Paenibacillus arenilitoris, assembly GCF_014705655.1. Classification (GTDB taxonomy): domain Bacteria; phylum Bacillota; class Bacilli; order Paenibacillales; family Paenibacillaceae; genus Pristimantibacillus; species Pristimantibacillus arenilitoris. The sequence goes on from NZ_JACXIY010000039.1 coordinate 64,924, forward strand.
CTGAGGCCCAACCACGGGATGGGGAACATACGGCTCTTCCAGATAAGCCGTCTCTTCCGGCGTCAAAGCAAGCGATAACGCAGCTGCCGCATCCTCAAGGTGGGAAATTTTCGTAGCGCCGACGATTGGCGCGGTTACCGGCTGCTTCTGCAGCAACCAAGCCAGCGCGACTTGAACCCGAGGGACGCCGCGCTTTTCCGCGATGGCCGCGACGCGTTCCACGATCGAACGATCGGTGTCGGCCGTCGCATCGTACTTCCATCTTTGAACTTGATCCGTCTCGGATCGATGCGTCGATTCCCGCGGATCGCGCGTCAGTCTTCCCCCCGCGAGAGGACTGTACGGGATTACGCCGATACCTTCTTCTTTGCAGAGCGGCAGCATTTCGCGTTCTTCCTCGCGGTAGATGAGGTTATAGTGGTTCTGCATCGATACGAACCGGGTCCATCCATTTCGCTCCGTAACGTGCAGCGCCTTCATGAACTGCCACGCGAACATGGCGGAGGCTCCGATATATCTTGCCTTGCCTGCCTTCACGACGTCGTGGAGTGCCTCCATCGTTTCTTCGATGGGCGTCTGATAATCCCACCGATGGATCTGATACAAATCCACGTAGTCGGTTTCCAGTCGCTTCAGGCTCTTGTCGATTTCGCTCATGATCGCCTTGCGGGATAGCCCGGCTCCGTTCGGACCTTCATGCATCCGGAAATGAACTTTCGTCGCGATGACCACTTCATCCCGGTTCGCGTAATCCCGCAGCGCTCGTCCGACGAATTCTTCGCTCGTCCCGGACGAATATACGTTTGCGGTATCGAAGAAGTTGATACCTAGCTCGAGTGCTTTCTTCACGATCGGACGGGTTTGCTCTTCGTTTAGCACCCACGGATGCGTCCAACGCGTCGCGTCGCCAAAGCCCATGCAGCCTAAACAAATCCGGGACACGTCCAGACCGGTATTTCCGAGTTTCACAACATTCATGAACCGATTCGCTCCTTTGTCTTCAATTGGATCTTACCATACACAAGAGTTTACCGTCTGGAGTTAACTCCAAGTCAACGGTTTTTCGGAAAAATGACAAAGCATCCGCTTTAACTCGTTTATAATAACCGTTTTTTATGCTGTCCGAAGAAAATAAAGTGTTAGACGGAAAAATAAAGTGTTAGACTGAGAAAATAAAGTTTAGGAGCGTGAACAATAGATGACCTATGAAGAAATCATACAAGCATTGGCTGGCATGGGCAGTGAGCAGACGAAAAGCACTTATATTCGCCATGGTGCGAAAGAGCCGTTCTTTGGCGTCAAAATCGGGGACATGAAGAAGCTCGTCAAGCATGTGAAAAAAGACCAAGCTCTCGCTCTGCAGCTGTATGAATCCGGCAACTACGATGCGATGTACCTGGCAGGGCTTAGCATCAATCCGAAGACGATCACCAAAGAACAGCTGCAGCATTGGGCGGCGGGAGCCAATTGGCATTCGCCCGCCGAGTATACGGTAGCGAGAGTGGCCGCGGAAAGTCCCTATGCGCATGAACTGGCGGTGGAGTGGATTGAATCGCCGGAGGAATTGGTCGCTGTAAGCGGATGGAGCACGTATGCCAATTATGTATCGGTTGCGCCGGACGAAGCGCTCGACATGGAAGAGATACGCAGTTATTTGACAAGAGTGCGCGACACCATCCACGGCGAGCGCAACTGGGTCCGCAATGTTATGAATACTTTCGTTATTTCGGTCGGCGCATACGTTGAGGCTTTAACGGAGGAAGCGAAGGCAGTCGCCGAGGCGGTCGGCAAAGTGCATGTGGATGTCGGCAATACGGCATGCAAAGTGCCCCTTGCAACGGAATATATCGGCAAGATCGAGGCGATGGGCCGAATCGGCAGCAAGAAAAAGACCTGCATTTGTTAACCGCAATAGCGGAAAAAGAGGCGGATGCTCGATCTAGACTGCAGAATTTCCGACGGTCCTGGCTGCTGAAGCAAATGGGGGCTGGAACGGCTGCTCGACTGGAGCTTTATATCGCCTTTCGCACACGGTGTTGTCCTAAAAAGGGGAAAGGACATTGAGAAATAATATCGGCGGTGGTGGGGGGATTCATGAATGAAAGACCAACTTTATGTGATGTCGGCAAAAATACCGGAATCCGGAATTGAAAAATTCAATGAATACGAGAGCCGCGTACTTCCTTTGCTTAAGGAGCATGGCGGAATATTAGAAAGAAGACTCCAAAGTCATGATCGTCTCAAAGAGCTTCATATCATCCGGCTTCCATCTATCCAGTCTTTTGAAAACTACCGTGACGACCCTAGACGAAGCCAGTATACATCCTTACTTGTCGAATCGGGCGCTGCTACAGAGTTAACGATAATGAATGACCTATATTAGAAGGAGGCACCTGAGTTGAGAGTGATTGATTTATCGCTGCGGATTGCGGAAGGCATGCCGGTTTATCCCGGCGACCCGGAGGTAAAAGTCAAAGTAGCGCACACCTACGAGAGTCACAATTGGGAACTGCGGCAGCTTTCTATCGGTACTCATACCGGAACACATGTGGACGCGCCTTCGCATATGCACCCCGGTGCCGCGACGCTCGACGAGCTGCCGTTGGAGAGATTTTTCGGAGTATCGCGCGTTGTACGGGTTGAAGACCCGACCTGGCCGGAAGGCAGGGGACTGTTTTTCGCCGAGTCCGTCGGAACGGAATGCTTTGACCGGCTCGCGTTGCTACGGCCGGCGTTCGTCGGCGGCGAATTGTCCGAAGAGCTTGAGCGGGCCTTGTTGGGGATCGGAATCGTTACCTACACAGGGCTGCAAGGCTTGGACCGTCTTCCCGTCGGAGCCGACTTTATGTTTTACGGATTTCCATTGCGCATCGCTTTCGGCGACGGATCTCCGGTGCGGGCCGTCGCGGTGATATGACCCGTGCTCAGCACGGTTTTTTTGTTGGAATTGGTTGCCGAATCGTATTTTTAGGGAGAAGCGAGGGAAATAAAATGAAATATTTGACCAAAGAGTGGTATGAACTTTGTCAAAAAACAAGTTTCCATCTAGGTTTAGAAGAAGAAAAGCAAGCTGAAACATTTTCACAACAATTTTTTCAACAACTTTATAACACTGAGTTAAATAATTGGCTCAACTTACAAGAAGAAGTTGCTTCTTTAATGAAAAACAACGAAACAGTCAATACAAATGATAATATTGAATATGAGCCCTTTAATAGAGATATTGCAATTGAACAATTCCATGAGGGCTTCATCTATAATCAAGAACTTTTAAAAAAGGAATTACCAGAAACCATATTAAAACAGATAGCCGATATTAGGGTGTTTACTTTAAATAAAGCAACCCGAACCGTTATAAACGCTGTAGCTAAATTTTGTGAGGATAATGAAAGGTCTGTAACCGCAACAAGTGAGAATTATAGAAGATATTTGGAAGAAGCTTCCGACACACTGGATAAAGAAATTATTGGAAATTTCGGATTTCATGATTGTACGATTACAAAATCCGTTCAGAAAGATATGTCCTTAACATTACTCCTTGATAACTCAGGCGGTTTTACAAATATTGATGAAGTCACCTTTAAAAATTTTAAAATAATAAAGCAAGAAGGTTCATTGGAAGATTCCTGGTGGCTGTATGAGGAAGTCTATAAAGTCAACGACGAATATGAGTTTCATGTCTTATTTCATAACAACAAGATGGGTTTAACCGATTTTATTATTTCGGCCGAATATGTTTCATTCAAGGAGAGTTGCTGAATTGAAGAATACGATCATCGAATACTGTTTACAGAAGAAAGGCGCGGTTAAGGACTATCCCTTCGGCCCCGATCCGTTAGTGATCAAAATTGAAAATAAAATGTTCGCGCTTATTTTCGAGGACATGGGGAAGCATACTCTATTAAACTTAAAATGCGACCCGGTGATTGCCGATAATTTAAGAGAGCAGCATGGAGCCGTTCGTCCGGCGTATCACATGAACAAAAAGCACTGGAATACCGTTGCTATTGATGGTTCCTTGCCGGAGTCGGACGTCTTTGCCATGATTGACCACTCTTACGATTTGGTTGTCAAAAATCTCCCTAAAAGCGTTCGAGAATCTTTAACGGAAATGAGCTAATCCTTTGCCCGAACGCCTCCTCCGATCAGTACCATCCCAAGAACAACGAGACCGCCGCCGGTCCATTGCTGCCATCCGGCATGCTCTCCCAGAACCGATACGGACAGCAATAAAGCCGTAAACGGCATCATACCGGAGAATGCGGCCGCCTCCGAGGCAGGGCATCTTTTGATGCCCGCATACCAGAAAATGAACGCAATGGCCGTGACAAACGGCCCATACCAAATCAAGGCGAGCCATTCTCTCCAACCGATGAAGGAAAGAGAGGATACCGGGTTCTCGAAGAAGGAAGGAACCAGGCAGAGAACCAATGCGGCGGCACATACAAGAGTGGATTGAACAAGAGGATGAAGCGGTTCTCTTCGCGAGCGAACGGTTCCGACGGCGGCGGTTCGCGAGAAGATATTGAATAAAGATTCGCTAAGCGCAGCGCAAAGCACCAGTACGTTTCCCAATACATGTTCTGCCGAAAATTTGCCGCCTGCCGAGAAAATCCCCTGGATGAGAACGATGCCTCCTATGGTACTTAGAATACCGGTCAGCTTCGTCCGATCGACCGGCTCCTTGAGCAGAAGCAAGGCGAGAACAACGGTGGCGGCAGGCGTTGCTCCGGTTAAGATCCCGGCTTCCGCTGCGCTGGTATGTAATAGACCGTAAAGCAAAAACATCCGGAATAAAAAGATGCCGAATAGAGCCTGAACCAACAGAAGCATCCAATCCTTTGCATGCAGCCTGCGGACCGTATTCACGAGCTCTGTCCAAGTTAAAGGAAGCAGGAACAACAGGGCAAACAACAAGCTGACAGCCGTGATCGTATAGGTTCCAAGCTTATCGTTCACAAACCTCGCCGCAATCACGGACGTGCCCGCAAGCGAAAATGCGCAAAACAGGTAAAGCCTTCCTTTCAAGCGATCCAAAAAACCACATCCCCCGCTATTGTTCGGTCATAGCCTCATAGAAAAATATGTTACAATCTTAGTCAATGAACGGGTAAGGGTAAAGAACCAGTTCAGCACGAATTCATACAGACCAGTTGGAGGAGCTATGTGGGGAGTCGAATTGCAGCGGCAAAGCGAGGTTTCGTTGAAACGCCAAATCTATCGGATGCTGAGGGACCGGATTTTGAACGGCAAGCTGCCGGCAGGAGAAGCCTTGCCTTCTACCCGGGAGCTTGCGGAGGCGTTGAAGGTATCGAGGAATACGGTTAATGAAGCCTATGAGATGTTAATCGTCGAAGGTTTTGTCTTGAGCCGTCAAGGAGCGCCGACAAGAGTCGCCGAGGGCTTGCGCCTCGAGAAAATCGCCGAGCCCGCCTTGCAGAAAGAGGAAGTGCCCGCGCCGGCGTTTCGGGCTGATTTTCGTACGGGACAACCCGATTTACAGCACTTTCCACGGTATCAATGGCAGCAAATTTTGCAAAAGACTTTCAAAGAGATGCCGTCAACCGAATTCGGTTATAGCGGTCCTCAAGGTTTGCCAAGATTGCGCGAAGAGATTGCCGCCTGGCTTTATCGAAGTAAGGGCCTGGCCGTGGATGCGCGCGATATCTTCATAACGGCCGGCGCCACCCAAGCGCTTCATTTGGTTGCCGGCTTGCTGCATAAGGAAGGCAAAAAAATTTTGATCGAAGATCCATGCAATATCGGTATCTTGCAGACGTTTCTCCATAAAGGTTATCCGATTGCGCCTATTCCCGTAGATGAGCAGGGGCTGCGAACGGAATATCTGAACGGCAAAGAGGCCTGCGCGGTTTATGTTACGCCGTCCCATCAATTTCCGCTGGGGGGAATCCTGCCGGCCGGCCGTCGCGCCGCCTTAATCCGATTTGCGAGAGAGAACGGACTCTATATCATGGAAGATGATTATGACAGCGAATTCCGGTATTACGGCGATCCGGTAGCGCCGCTATATGCCATGGACCCAGGGCGAGTGATCTACGTCGGCACATTCAGCAAGGTGCTGTTCCCGGCGCTTCGCATCGGTTATGTGATTCTTCCAGGCGCTCTTCACGAGCGCTGGCGTTCATTACGCACGTATACGGATGTACAGAATCCGCCATTCGAGCAAGCCGCGTTAGCCGAATTTCTGCATACGAGAAAGCTGGACCGGCATATCGGGAAAATGAAAAAGGTATACGGAGAGCGCAGGCAAGTGCTGTTGTCCACGCTGAAGGAGTATTTCGGAGATGCTTGGAGCTTATGGGGGGATGCCGCCGGATTGCATCTGGCCATTGCGTTTCCGGGCTTACGATTCGACGATGCGTTTATGATCGGCAGCAGACAAAATGGTATTCGCGTTACGCCCGTGGATCATCACAGCATCCGAAAAGGCGAGCATGCGAATAAATTGCTGCTCGGCTACGGTCACTTGAAGCCGGACGAAATCCGTAAAGGCATAGCCTTGCTGCATCGATTTATGAATTATAAGAACGAATAAGATGGGGCGGGCGATCAATTTCTATGAAAAATGTGGGTTGCATTTCTTTATTTGCGAGTACAAATCTATGAATATGCCTATTCTTGCCACAAAGCTGTATATCCCCGTGCCACGGATGAAGGTTGTCCAAAGACTGCGCCTGATCGATAGGCTGAACGAAGGGCTGAGCCGCAAGCTGACTCTCGTCTCCGCCTCCGCCGGCTTTGGCAAGACGACGCTGGTCAGCGAATGGGTCGCGGGTTGCGATCGACCTGTCGCATGGTTGTCGCTGGATGAAGCGGATATCGACACAACGCGCTTCTTATCTCACCTTGTCGCAGCTCTGCAGACGATTGAGGACAATTTTGGAGGAGGCGCGGTTAGTGCGCTCGAATCCCCGCAGCCGCCGTCCACCGACTCGATTCTAACGGTCTTGATCAATGAAATCTCAGATCTCCCGTACAAATTCGTCCTCGTTTTGGACGATTACCATGTTATCGATGCCAAATGGATCGACGATGCGATCAGCTTCCTGCTCGAGCATCTCCCGCCGCAGATGCACCTGGTCATCGCCACTCGCGAAAATCCGCAGCTTCCCTTGGGTCGGTTGCGCGCCAGGGGCCACTTGACCGAGCTGCGCGACGCCGACCTGCGCTTTACTCCCGGCGAAGCCGCCGCATTCCTAAATCAGGTTATGGGATTGGATCTCACGGCAGACGAAACGACCGCTCTGGAGACGCGTACCGAAGGCTGGATTGCGGGGCTTCAGCTGGCCGCGCTCTCGATGCAGGGGCGCAAGGATATTCCCGCGTTCATTCGGGAATTCGCCGGAGACAACCGGTACATTATGGACTATCTGGTCGAAGAGGTTCTGCAGCGCCAGCCCGACCCGATCCGAAGCTTCCTGCTTCAGACCTCCGTTCTTGACCAGCTGCATGGCCCTTTATGCGATGCCGTCACCGGTCAGGAGGAAGGCGCCGCGCGGCTCCAGTCCTTGGAGCGAGGCAGCTTCTTTGTCGTTCCGCTGGATGACAGGCGCCAATGGTACCGTTATCATCACTTGTTTGCCGAGGTTCTCTCTACGCATTTAAGGACGGATCAACCCGATCAGGTAGCTGCGCTTCATCGGCGCGCGAGCCTCTGGCACGAGCAGCATGGCTCGGCCGACGATGCGATCCGCCATGCAGTGGCCGCCGAGGATTTCGGGCGAGCGGCGGATCTGGTCGAATTGGCTATACCTTCCTTACGCAGGAGCAGACAGGAGGCAGCGATGTTGCGGTGGCTCAAATCGCTCCCTGATGAGACGGTCCGCTACAGGCCTGTGCTCAGCGTCTGGTATGCCGGAGCGTTGCTTGCCGGCGGCAAGCTGGAGGCCGTCGAGGACCGGCTTCGAGTCGCCGAACAGTGGCTTGCGACAACGGCAGACATGCGTGAGCGGGAACACGCCCTGCCGGCCGAGATGGTCGTCGCGGACGAAGAGGAATTTCGCCGTCTCCCGGGTTTGATCGCCGTGTACCGCGCCGGATTAGCCTTGGTATTAGGGGATGTACCCGGCACCATGAAATACGCCCGAAGGGTGCTCGACCTCGTGCCTGAAGACGACCCTCTCCCGCGCGGAGCGGCAACAGCGCTCCTGGGACTCGCATCCTGGAGAAGCGGGGATCTCGAGGAGGCACACCGGATGTTTGCCGATGGCATTGCTGGCGTGCAACTGTCCGGGGCTATCTCTGACGCGATTAATGGCGCTATCGCACTAGCCGAGATACGTATTGCGCAAGGCCAACTCCGCGAGGCGATGCGTGCCTATGAACGGGGATTGCGTCTTGCAGCGGATCATGGCGAGCCTGAATTGCGGGGAACGGCAGACATTTACGTTGGGATGAGCGAGCTTTGCCGTGAGCATGACGATCTGCAAGCCGCCGCGCAATATGTGCAGAGAAGCGAGGAGCAAGGCGCGCATACCGGATTCCCGCAATACCGGTATCGCTCGAGCGTAGCGTTGGCTCGAATACGGGAGGCCCAAGGCGATCTGAACGGCGCGCTCGAACTGCTCCGAGAGGCGGAGCATCTGTATGTAAGCGATTTTTTCCTAAATGTACGTCCCGTAAAGGCGTTGAAGACAAGAGTATGGGTTGCGCAGGGTAGAATAGGTGAAGCTCTCGACTGGGTACGGGAAGAGGGCCTGTCCGCCACGGACGACCTTTGCTACCTGCGTGAATTTGAGCACATCACCTTGGCCAGGGTGTTATTGGCCCGGTATATGAGCGACCGTGCGGACCGTTCCATGCACGAGGCATCGGGGCTTCTGGAGCGACTCCTTCAAGCGGCGGAAGAAGGCGGGAGAACGGGAAGCGTGATCGAAATCCTGGTCTTGCAAGCACTTGCGCATCATATGCAAGGCGACATCCCGGCTGCGCTTGTGCCGCTGGAACGCGCTCTTACCCTGGCCGAGCCGGAGGGCTACGTCCGTATCTTCGCGGACGAAGGCCGACCCGCGGCGGATCTGCTGGAAGCGGCCATGAGAAAGGGGATCGCCCCTAACTATGTCCGCCGGATCTTGGAAGCCTTTGGAAAGGATAAAGGAAGAACACCTGAAAAGCAGGTTGCGAGCGAGCCATTGAGCGAAACATTAAGCGATCGTGAACATGACGTGCTTCGGCTGCTTGGAACCGACTTAAGCGGCCCGGACATTGCCCGCGAGCTCAGGGTGTCACTGAACACCTTGCGGACCCACACTAAGAACATTTACGACAAGCTTCAGGTTAACAGCCGCCGGTCAGCAGTCCGCCGCGCCGAGGAACTCGATTTGTTATAGCGAGCCCGAATAGCTCACCTCACGCCCCGGCAAGTTGGCCGGGGCTTATTTCTATTTACCGCACTGTATCCCCATTGAAAGATCACCATGTCGATCACCACATGTGGTGATGACGACTCACCATATGAACATGTATCTTTTAATTACGCAAGGAACGCATGAAACGACGTGGAGACGCATCCACGGGAGGATATGAAGGAGGTTAAGAATGAGTGAAACACGCGAACCCGCGGAGGAACAACACGAACCCGGACGGTATGAATTTCGACTCAAGGGTCACCTTGATGCCCGGTGGACCTGCTGGTTTGAAGGGCTAAGCCTCACCAATGAAAGCGACGGAACGACCATCCTCACTGTCGAGGCAGCCGATCAGCCAGCATTGCACGGCTTGTTGAGGAAAATTCGCGATCTCGGTCTGCCTTTGGTCTCGGTCATCCAGGTAGATCCCAAGCAAGCGAACAGACAGGAAGTCAATGAGGACACGAATCCAAACCAATCGGGAAAGAAGGAGACAAACACATGACCACGAATCACCAAACCGCAGTCTTAAAAGGGAGCGAGCACCCGCTCACCGACCGGCGAGCCGCGATTACAGCCGCGAACCTTATCCGTTGCGCAGGCTTATCGGCAATACTGGCAGGGATCCTTTTCATCGTCATTCAGATGATCCATCCAATCGATACTCTATCAGCAGTCGTCACCGATCGTTGGGTAATCGTCCACATCTTGAGCGTTGCCATGACTCTCTTCGGACTACTCGGCGTAACGGGGATCTACGCCAGGCAAACGGAACAGGCCGGTTGGCTTGGTTTGGCCGGCTATCTCCTGTTCAGCCTCTTCTTTGCGCTCACCATGGCCTTTCAATTTGCCGAAGCCTTTATCTCGCCGGTGTTGGCGAGCGAAGCGCCGCAGTTTGTGGAGGGCTTCTTGGGGATCGTTAGCGGGACTGTCAGCGAATCGAATATCGGAGACCTCGATACGGTATATTCGATAACAGGGGTCATGTATTTGCTCGGAGGTCTGCTGTTCGGCATCGCTACGCTTCGAGCCGGAATTCTGTCGCGCTGGGCAGCCGGTATGCTTGCGTTCGGGACCGTTTTGCCCCTCCTTTTGTCTTCGTTGGTCCATCACCCTTACGACCGAGTATTAGCAGTGCCGGTGGGATTGAGTCTGGCTTGGCTGGGATATTCGATCTGGTCTGAGCGCCGAGAGAAAGCCTGATAGGGAAGCGGATGTTAACGATGCGGCAACAAAAAGGGTCGGGAAAGCTGCTTGTCGCCGGCTTGCTCTTTCTGTGCGTCATCCCGCTCGCCGCCGGCGTCTTGCGCCTTGCCTCATTAGCAGGCGGCGAAGAAATAACGCCGGCCAACGCACGTTTCTTTGAGACACCGCTGCCGGTCGTCCTGCATATTCTGAGCGCCGGCCTGTACGCCGTATTAGGCGCGTTCCAGTTGGCTCCCGGATTCCGGCGGCGCAGGCCCGGTTGGCACCGTACGGCAGGGCGTCTCCTCGTTCTATGCGGCCTGTTGGTTGGGCTTTGGGGGCTGTGGATGACCCTGTTCTATGCTATCCCGTACGGCGGCAAGCTGCTTTTTGTCTTGCGGCTTCTATTCGGATCGGCCATGGTCGCGTCCATTCTCCTAGGCTTTACCGCGATTCTGCGCGGGGACGTGATCAAGCACCGTGCCTGGATGATACGCGGCTTCGCAATCGGGATCGGTGCGGGCACGCAGGCGCTGACCCTGATGGCCGGCGAATGGATCGCAGGCCCGCCGAGCGCGCTCGGCGAAGCGATGTTGAATGGCTTGGGCTGGGCGATCAACCTCGCCGTGGCCGAATGGGCCATCCGCAGAAATCGTGCTCGTAAGCGGTAATATTACTTGAAGGTGGGGGAAAGGGATGAAGGCAATCGTATACGAGCGGTACGGGCCGCCGGATGTTCTGCAGCTGCAGGAGGTCCGGAAGCCGGAGCCCAAAAACGACGAGATTCTGATTAAGGTCTACGCGGCAACCGCTGCTGCGGGGGATTGGCGGTTGCGCAAAGCAGATCCATTCCTGGCGCGGCTGTTCAACGGATTGCGGCGACCGAAACGAGTCCGGATTCTTGGATTCGAATTAGCCGGCGTGGTCGAATCGACGGGTGGCGGCGTTACTCGATACAAGCCGGGAGATGCCGTATTTGCCGCCTGCGGAATGGGCTTCGGCGCGTATGCCGAATATAAATGCATGCCCGAGTCAAGCAGCGTCGCGCTCAAGCCGGCGAACATTACGTTCGAGGAGGCGGCCGCGGTTCCGGTCGGCGCCTGCACGGCCTTGCATTTTCTCCGGAAAGGCAACATCCGGCGCGGCAGTCGCGTGCTCGTCTACGGCGCTTCGGGCAGCGTCGGGACATACGCGGTACAGCTGGCCAAACATTTCGGTGCGGAAGTGACCGGAGTATGCAGCACGTCGAATTTGACGTTAGCGAGATCGCTCGGGGCCGACCGGGTCATCGATTATACGAAAGAAAAGTTCGAGGATAACGGCCCTGCCTACGATATCATTTTCGATACGGTCGGGAAAAGTCCGTTCAAGGTTTGCGTCAAGCGTCTGACACGTAACGGCTTCTACCTGCGTGCGGTCCATGTAAGCCCTTTGCCGATTATTCGCGGGATATGGACCAACTTGACGAGCGGTAAGAAGGTGATCGGTGGATCAATGATGGAAAGCGCGGAAGACTTGACGTATCTAAAAGAACTGATTGAGGCCGGCGTGCTGCGTACGGTCATCGACCACCGTTATCCGCTGGAGCAAGCGGCAGAGGCTCACCGTTATGCGGAGCAAGGTCATAAGAAGGGCAATGTGGTGTTAACCATTCGGCAGGGTTGACATGCCGATCGAGCAAAGAGATGAACGAACAAGCCGTTGACCTCCGAATTCGTCGGGGGTCATCTTTCTTTCATTAAATGTCCTAACTCTTTATTGTACTTGGACTACAGACTTCTTTCTAACAGAGTTCCGACTTGTCTAGCCATAACTTGCGGCGGATACGGCATCCCATTCCTGATCCACCACTCAATTACCCCTACATAGGCTGTACCGGCATATTGCAGCATAACATCTTCGCTTAAATCAGTATTCCTGCCGCTATCTCTGTCAATTTCACCTTTGAACCCTTCCATAAAGGAAGCAAGAAGTCGAGTTCTAAAAGATGATGGGGCTCCTTTAGCAGCTTTGCTTGCTAACATGGTTGAAAAAAACAAATAATTTTCCTCAAAATATTCAAAATAAGGGACAAGAGCGTCGATCCAATCCATCTCACATGCCCACTTATCCATTTCCCCTAATTCATTGAAATGCGTTTCTATGAGTTTATCCAATAAATCGTATTTGTCCTGATAATGAAGATAGATGGTTCCGCGGTTTACGTTGGCCCGGTCCGCAATATCCTGAATGGTAATGTCATCGAAGTTTTTTTCGGACATCAATTCAATAACGGCTTTTTTCAAGGATTCTTGCGTTTTAATAATTCTCCGATCCATCTTGGGCATTTGAAAATATTCACCTAGCCTTCTCAGTTAATTAACATTTATGAAAACCATGTTGATTTATGAACGTTTCGCATTTTTTTAACCATTGAATTTATGCGTCTAAACCTATAATAATAGACATGAGTTGATTAGACAATATGTTTTGTTTATTCATATGAAAAGAGGAGGATGTATTTATATGATTACCGCTAATGCACGGGCCGTATTCAGTCCAGAAGGTCCGTTCGAACGGACTGCCATAGAGCGCAGGGATCTGAAGCCGCATGATGTCCTTATTGAGATTAAATACGCCGGTATTTGCCACTCGGATATCCACACGGCTCGCGGCGATTGGGGACCGGTTAACTATCCTCTCGTTCCGGGTCACGAGATCGCCGGAATTGTCGCCGAGATTGGTTCAGATGTCACGAAGTATGACGTCGGCGACCGAGTAGGGGTACTCTTAAGCCCCGAAATTGGATTTGAGTCTAGGTTACTTAACGTAGTAAGCTAGACGAAGAATCAATGGAGGGGATTTTTTATGCA
>NZ_JACXIY010000004.1 GCF_014705655.1 Paenibacillus arenilitoris
CTTCAACGTTGCCGTTCCTTCGTTAAACGTAATCGTCACGTCTTCTTTTGTGATTTCGCCGTCGACAACTCCCGTTACGACAGGCGCAGTCGTATCCAATTCGATCGTATCGGAGAATTCGGCCGTATTGCCCGCAGCATCCGTCAGCCTCATATAGACCGTCTTCGTCCCGTCACCGGTAGTCAGCTCCCACTCCTTGGTGGCGGCCAAGCTTTCAACTGGACTCCAATTCGTATTGTCGTTCGAAAATTCCATCAATATGTCATGAGCATCCGTTCCGGTAACATTCAACGTAACCGAGATCGCATCTGTTTTTGCGTCTCCGCCTTCGATCGACAGGTCGCCTGCCGGAGGCGTTTTATCGATTGTAAAATGAACCGTCGTCTTGTTGCCGTAACCATCCGTTACGACAAGTTCATAATCGCCATCCGCCGTTAGCTCCGTTCCGCTCGCAAAGCCGGGAGTATCGTTTAATATCGCAGTCGCGCCGGGATTCGCATCCGAGTAAACCGGCGTTACGTTAGCGTTGTATAGTCTGCCGTCTACAACTCCAGTCACGGTCGGCTCCGTTTTATCAATGCTAAAATGCACGGTCGTTATATTGCCCGCTTCATCCGTCACGACGAGCGTATAGTCCCCATCGGTACTCACCATGCTGCCGGACGTGAACGGATTGCCGTTAAGCTCCGCTGTTCCTTCGTTGAAGGTAATCGTTACGTCTGCGTTCAGCTTTTGTCCATTGTCCACTTCGTTTACAATCGGTTTTTTCTTATCGATCGTGAACGTTTTTGTCGTCGTATGACCGAGGTCGTCCGTTACAATAAGCACGTATACGCCATCTTCGGTCACGGTCGTATTGTTAAGGAATGGCTCGGCATCCAGCGGCTCAACTTTCAACGTTGCCGTTCCTTCGTTAAACGTAATCGTCACGTCTTCTTTTGTGATTTCGCCGTCGGCAACTCCCGTTACGACAGGCGCAGTCGTATCCAGTTCGATCGTATCGGAGAATTCAGCCGTATTGCCCGCCGTATCGGTCAGCCTCATATAGACCGTCTTCGTTCCGTCACCGGCAGAGAGCTCCCACTGTTTGGTTGTAGCCAGGCTTTCAACTGCACTCCAATTCATATTGTCATTCGAAAATTCCATCGTAATGGCATGAACATCCGTTCCGGTAACATTCAACATAACCGAGTTCGCATCTGTTTTTGCGTCCCCGCCTTCGATCGACAGGTCGCCTGCCGGAGGCGTTTTATCGATTGTAAAATGAACCGTCGTCTTGTTGCCGTAAGCATCCGTTACGACAAGCTCATAATCGCCATCCGCCGTTAGCTCCGTTCCGCTCGCGAAGCCCGGGCCCCCGTTTAGTGTCGCTGTCGAGCCTGGATTCGCATCCGAGTAAACCGGCGTAACGTTAGCGTTGTATAGTCTGCCATTTTCAACCCCACTCACGCTCGGCACCGTTTTATCGATGCTAAAATTCACGGTCGTTATATTGCCCGCTTCATCCGTCACGACGAGCGTGTGGTCCCCATCGGAACTTACGGTACTGCCGGAGATGAACGCAGAATCGTTCAGCTCGGCCGTTCCCTCGTTGAAAGTAATCGTTACGTCGGTATTAAATTTGTCGCCTTCATTAACGTCCGTAACGACAGGCGGCACGGTGTCGACAGTGATCGTATCGCTGTATTGATTCGTGTTGCCCGCAGCATCCATCAGTTCCATATAAACGGTTTTATCGCTGTCACCGGGAGTTAAGTTCCAACTATGGCTAGCCGAGACCGGTAGCCAGCCTGCGTTGCCAAGATCCGATTCCGTATTTGAAAATCGCATTTGGACCGGATTTGCATCGGTGTAAGTAATTGTTAGATCAACGTTATTTTTGTTGGTTTTGTTTTTGCCGCCCTCGATGGAAAGAGTGCCAGTCGGAGCCGCTGCATCGATGACGAAATGAATCGTTGATTTATTCCCTGCCAGATCCGTCACGACCAAGTCGTAGCTACCATCAACGTTAACTTCTGATCCCGAGGTAAAGGGTGCGCTGTTAAGCGTCGCCGATCCTTCAGTAAACGTAATTGTCACCGGCTGGTTCGAATACGAATTATGGGTTACGCCCGATACGGTCGGCGCTGTTTTATCAATGGTAAAGGTAATCGTGTTCGTGTTCCCGGCAGCGTCCGTTACGATAAGCGTGTGTTCTCTCTCCGCGCTTATAATTGTGCCGCTGGTGTATGGGGAACCGTTCAACGTTGCCGCTCCCTCCGTAAAAACAGCACTCACATTCTGTTTCGTGAATTGGTTATTAGTAACGCCAGTTACTACAGGCGGGGTTGTGTCCAATATGATGGAATCGTTAAATTCTGTTGTATTCCCTGCTGAATCGGTTAATCTCATATGCACGGTTTTCGTGCCTTCGCCTGCAGATAGCTGCCATGATTTACTGCCGCTAAAAGGCTCTTTATCGCTCCATGTTCCTGTACTATCATTTGAAAATTCCATTTCAATAGAATCGCCGTCAGGATCGGAAGCGGATAAATCCAAAGTCACAGTGGTCGAACTTGAGTGAGTTTCCCCACCTTTTATGTTAATCGTACCGGAAGGAGGGGAATTGGGAGAATAAATATACTCCAGATAAGGAACTGATGTGTTACCGGGAAGACGTTCACTTTCGCTTAACTTAATATAATGATGCCTAACAGCACCAGCATTAACATCTGCAGCCGTAGGACCTGTTAATGCAAACGTAGCTAGATCATCCGTGGAGCCTAACTGGCTTTTTATAAATTCTGTTACATCGAATCTAAGCGTATCGCCACTGGGAGCAAACGTTTTTTTCTCTAACGAGACGTAGGGACTTGGAAGTTCAGATGTTTCTTCTTCCCATTCATCAAATTGGGAGGTGTGCAGCTCGATGAATGGATTCCCTTTTGCATTAGAAGCATATACATGCCCATTGGGAACTGGGACAACCAAATGAACCGACTCCACTTGTCTGACGATATTTACAAGCGAGAACTGCAAATAAGTGACCTGCTCACCGTATTGATCATCGAAACCAATATAATTTGCGCCGCCGTCTCCATCTAAGACGGTTTCTCCTTCTCCACTCAAGCCCCCACTGGCATAAAACTTATCCTTCGTCGGATAAAGCGGAGGTTCCGGGTCCGCAGCACTAACCCTCTCCACAAAGACCCCCTGCTGGAGCAGCATAACGGCCATTGCCGCGATTACCAGCATTGCTATATTCTTCTTCATTCATGTCCTCCCTGCATCTCTACAAATTTCGCGTTTCGCGCATGCAAGAATCGAAGCCTGTTGTCTACTCTATCGGCAATTCGCAACTAATAGATTAGCATAAAATGGTTATTTTAACACTAACAAAATCATTCCCCCTCCATGCGCATTCGGTACGATCTAGGTATATCGCATCAGAAAACAAAAAAGAACATTCAAGGATCGAATGTTCTCACCAGCCGTTATGCGTTCGATGCCCGTCCCGGCACGAAAAACGCTTCCTCCACGTCGTCCGCCGACAGCGGCTTGCTGAAGTAATAGCCCTGTATTTTGCCGCAATCCTTATCCGTCAGGATGTCCAGCTGATCCTTCGTTTCGATGCCCTCGGCGATGACCTCCATGTTCAAATGCTGCGCCATCGCGATAATGGTCGCCACGATCGCTTTGTCGTTGTTGTTCTGCGTAATGTCGCGGATGAAGGAGCGGTCGATCTTCACTTTGTGAATCGGGAACATCTTCAAGTAACTGAGCGAGCTGTAGCCCGTTCCGAAATCGTCGAGGCTGATCCGGATGCCGTGCTCGTTCAGCTTATTGAGAATGCCGGTCGACACCGTCGCGTCCATCATCATGCTCTCCGTAATTTCGAGCTCCAAGTATTGCGGCTCCAGCCCCGTCTCCTGCAAAATCGACATAATATATTCCGCCAAGTGCGGCTGATGGAACTGCTGGGACGACAGGTTGACGGAAATCGGAATGAGCGGGCCGCCCTCGTCGTGCCATTGCCTCATCTGGGCGCATGCTTCGCGCAGCACCCAAGTCCCGATATCGTTGATGAGCCCCGTCTCCTCCGCGATCGGGATGAAGACGCCGGGCGAAATGATGCCTTTGGTCGGGTGATTCCAGCGTACCAGCGCTTCGATGCCGACCATCGAATTGTCGCTTGTCCGGATTTGCGGCTGATAATGGAGCAGCAGCTCGTTCTTCGCGATCGCTTTGCGGAGATCGCCTTCCAGCTCGATCTTCTCCTGCAGCTTTTTCACGAGCTCGTTCGAAAAATATTGATAGCCGTTTTTCCCTTTTTTCTTCACCTCGTACATTGCCGTATCCGCGTTTTTGAGCAGCTGATCCGCGTCCTTCCCATGCGTCGGGAAGATCGAAATGCCGATGCTTGCCGATACGTAGAAGTCGCTGTCCGCCAACCGGTACGGCGCCTGCATCGTACGAATGATCCTCTCCGCCAAATCCGAGACGCTGCCTTCGTTATCGTAATGCCGGAACAGCAGCGTGAATTCGTCGCCGCCCATACGCGCCAGCATGACGTCGTGGCCGGCGCCGCTTTCGTTAATGCGTCTGCTGACCTCCTGCAGAAATTGATCCCCGATCGTATGGCCCAAGGAATCGTTGATCATTTTGAACCGGTCGATATCGATGACCATGACCGCGAACCTTGTTTGCTCGGCTTCGCTCTCTTCGATCGCCTGCGCGATCGTCTGATTGAATAACCGGCGGTTCGGAAGGCTGGTCAGCTCGTCGTGGAACGCCAAGTAATTGATTTGCTCCTTCGCATGCTTCTCCTCCGTAATGTCCTTGAACATGATGTAGCTGCCAACGACGCTGCCGTCCACGATCACCGGCGCGATCGTCTCGTTAAGCTCGACCCGGCGTCCGTCGGGGCGGATGATCGCCGTCTCGAAGTTGACCGTCTCCCCTTTGAAGGAGCGGCTGAAGCCGTCCTCCACAAGCGCGCGGTCCTCGGGTACGATAATCGAGGCCAGCATGCCGACCGGCTGCTGATGAAGCTGCTTGCCGCTTAGTCCGATAATATCGAGCGCCACGGGATTGAAGCTGATAATGCGGTACTGCAGGTCAACCGATAAAATGCCGTCCTGGCTGTTCTCATACAGCGACTTGTACCACTTCTCGCTTTGCTCGAGCTCCGAATCCTTGCCGCTCAGCCTCTTCGACATGTAGATCCCGAGCAAGGACATGCCGAGCGTCAGCAGCGTGCCTCCCGAGATGAAATACGCCAGCCATTTGTCGTCGAGGACGATACCGTAAAAGATCGCTTCCTTGCCGCCGCCGTGAAACATCGCCGCGTACATGCCCGTATAATGCATGCCGACGATGGCCGCGCCCATGATCGCGCCGCTTCCGAGCTTCTTCCAGGCTTCGCCTCTCTGCCCGCCCTTGCGGAAATAAAACGAAAGCCAAAGCGCTGCGATCGAGGCCAGGAAGGCAATGAGAATGGAAAGCAGAACGATGGACGGCCGGTATGTAATATCGATAAGCATGGCCCCCATGCCGATGTAATGCATGGCCGAGATGCCCGCCGCAAGAAGCACGCCCCCTGTCAACAGCTGCCGCAAGGTCAATTGATTGCGTCCGACCACGTACAAGGCAACGTAGGCCGCAGCGAATGCCGCCAGCACGGAGAGCAGGACGACGATCAGATCGTAGACGACGGGAACCGGCAACGAGAACGCCAGCATGCCGACAAAATGCATCGACCAAATGCCCATGCCCATCGCCGCGGCGCCGAAGAGCAGCCATCCGATTCGCGCTTTTCCCTTCGCGCTGCTCACCCTGCCCGCCAAGTCCAGCGCCGTGAACGACGCGACCACCGCGATGATGTATGAGAAAATAACTAATGATTGATCATAGGTACCGTGAATATGCGCATGCTCCATACTGTTCCCTCTTTCCTCGGCTTGTCGACTCCTGGCAGAGCACTTCACTATTATACCGAATCAAAATAAAAGATTTCTGAAAAAATTCATATCTTTTCAAGCCTCTTATACGTCTGTTTTATATATTATCGGTATAATGCGTTCATACTTTATGTTAGGTTTCGGATTTGTTAAGGTATCTGGAGGACGCTCGTGAACAAAAAAAGCCGCCTCGCGGTCGACTACCCGGCGAGACGGCTCCGATTCTTCTTCCTTGCCTGACGGAAATGCCGCTACAGCAGTTTCAAATACGCTTCGTGCCAGCTCTCCCACGCGCCGTAGGAAAACGCGGCGGGCTCGCCGCCCAGAACTGCGAGCAGCACCTCGAGATGCTCGTGCCAGCCGGCAAGATCCTTCGCCGTCTGTCCGCTTTTGTGCTCGAATAGCTGCTTCAGAACGAGTTGGCAGCCCCCGTCCTCGGGATAGAGCTCGAAGCGGACGCGCTCCTCGGGTCCCCACTCGAATTCGAGCACGGCATGGGGCTTATACTCGGTTATCCGGCACGCGAAAGCATTGCCTTCCGTCAAGTCGAACGTCAGCTCCAGGCTGCCGCCTTCCCGCAAATCCGCCTTGGCCGACGCCAGCCACTTGGCCAGCTTGTCCGGATCGGTAATCGCGGTCCACACCTTCTCTACGGGATGCTTCAAATGGCGGTCGAACTGGGCTTCATATCCATGCTCCAGCTTCGTAATTACGGCTTGCACTCTCTATTCCTCCTTATCCGGCAGCCGCTCGAGCGAATCGGGTTTATTTGACCGCAAGCTTCCATAGGGCTCGATCTATCAATCGATTTCGGCAAGCGGCTCGGCTAACGCCTCGAATCCATTTGTATTTTTCACGCCTTTACATTACTATATGGTTATATAACCGTCAAGAAATACAAAATGCGTTGGAAGTTAGGACAATCGGTGAAAGGTGGCCATGGAATGGAAGAACAGCAAACGTTCGAAGCCGAAGCCGCGGACAGCTACGCCTCGGCGATCCGCAATTCTCTCCCCACTTACGATAGCATCGCGGCAATCGTACAATCCTATTTTCGCAAGCATTTGCAGCAGGAATCGAATCTTCTGATCGTCGGCGCCGGCGGCGGCAACGAACTCGCCGCGTGGGGACCGTCCAACCCCGGATGGTCGTTTACCGGCTTCGACCCGTCGCCGGAAATGCTCGCCAAAGCGGAGCAGGCGGCGAAGAAGCTCGGCATGACGGAACGAACGACGCTGCTGAACGGGTTGATCGCCGACGTGCCCGCTGCCGCCAAGTACGACGCGGCCTCGTGCCTGCTCGTCCTCCACTTCGTGATGAGCGATGCCGAGAAGCTGGAGCTGCTGAAGGAAGTCGCCGGCCGGCTTCGTCCCGGCGCGCCCTTCGTTCTGGTCGCGAAATGCGGAAATACGAAGGATGCCGAGTTTCGGCGAAGATTGGACATTTGGAAGGCGCACTGGGTCGACAAGGGCTGCACGCCCAAAGAAACCGACGAGATGGCCGAATATGTGCTGGAGCATCTCTCGATCATCCCGGAGGAACGAATCGTCGGGCTTATGGAGGAAGCCGGGTTCATGGACATCACCCGCTTCGTCTCCACGACTGTATTCGGCGGCTGGCTTTGCCGACGGACGGGCGAAGCCGATTAAAGCGGGAGTCAACAACAATAGGAGCCCTGCCGGTTATTGGCGGGACTCCTATCTTCTTTCTCCTATCGGCCTCGTTAAGATACCGCTTTGCCTTCCCTCTTGCATTCCCCTTTGCTGCAATCCTTGTACGTGCCGGTAAAGTCAAGCCGGTGGTCGGTTACTTTAAAGCCGTATTCGCGCTCCAGCCTCTGCTCGAGCTCGAACAGCCAATCCTCCTTGATTTCCTGAAGCGAGCCGCATTCCTCGCATATGAGATGATGATGCATATGCTCATGCTCGTCGCCCCGAAGATCGTACCGCGCCACGCCGTCGCCGAAGTTCATTTTTTCAACGATGTTGAGATCCGCCAGCAGCTCCAGCGTCCGGTAGACCGTTGCGAGCCCGATGTCGGAATACTTCTGCTTAACCAGCATGAACACGCCTTCCGCGCTTAAGTGATCCTTCTCGTTCTCCAGCAATACCCGCAAAATAATTTCCCGCTGGGTCGTCAATTTATAGCCGTTTGCCATCATATGCCGATTAATTCTGTCCATTTCCGCCGTGATGCTCAGCATAACCCGGTACCTCCTTCTATTCACGCAACTGCCGCGCGTTTCGCGGTCAACCAATTGAAAAGGCTTTCTTTTATAATAATTATAATCTAATGGTAGTACAGATTTTAAAAATATGCAAATGGTAATCCGGCGCTACAAAACGGATGACAATCCGCCGTCGATATTAACCGAAGTGCCGGTGACGAACGACGCCGCGTCGGAGACGAGGAAGCCGATGACGTTCGCCGCTTCCCGGGCGTTGCCGATCCGACCGAGCGGGATGCCGTGGCGCGGATCCGCCGCGAATTCCTCCCAGGTCAGCTCCGGCGCTTTGGCCTGCCACATTCGCTCGATCTGCGCGCTCCGGATGAGGCCGATGCATACGGCGTTGACCCGGATGCCGTCCGAAGCGAGATCCTTGCTCATCGCTTTCGTGAGCGCCAGTCCCGCCGCGCGGCTGACCGACGTCGGGAGCGAGGAGGCCGATGGCGCCTTGCCCCCGATCGCCGTCACGTTCACGATCGCGCCGCCGCCGGCTTGCCGCATGTAGGGCAGCGCGGCCCTCGAGAATTGGACGGCTCCCATCAGCTTCAAGTCGAGATCCGCGCCCCAGGCGTCGGTCTCGACGAGATCGAACGGCCTTGCGGCCGAAGTGCCGGCGTTGTTCACGAGAATGTTCACGCCGCCGAAATGCGCCGCCGCCTCCGCGACAGCCCTTATCGCTTCCTCCGGCACCGAGACGTCCGCGCTGATCGCCAGCGCCTTTTTGCCCGTCTGCTCCTCGATTTGCGCAGCCGCCTCCTTCAGCGATTCCGGCTCCCTCGCCACGATCGCCACCTCGGCGCCTTCGGACGCCAGCAATAAAGCCGTAGCGAATCCGATGCCTTTGCTTCCGCCCGTCACGATCGCTACCTTTCCGCTTAATCCAAGCTCCATCCCGGATCCCTCCCGATGTCTGTTATTTTTGCGCCGCGTCAATGACCCGCTGCACTTCCGCATGAATGTCGATTGGCGAATTCGCAGGTAAATTCACGATGAAGATCCCGCCGAACACCTGCTCGGATTTGCCCTTCCATTCGCCGATTTTATTTTTAAGCTGCTTCAGCTCCAGGGAATGAACGACCTCCCGGCTGAGCAGCCAATTGTAGCGCTTATATTTCGATTTTTTGACCGTGTCGATGTAGAAGGCGATATCGTTCATTCTTCTCACTTTTATGACGTCGCCGTACGACACCTTCTCGGTAAAAACCGGGTTTTCCTCGATTTTGAACACGTTGTCTTCCAGCTGCGTCACGTCCAGCACCTCGACCTCCCGCCCTTCGTTGTCGAAGCAAAGATGCAGCTCCATATAATCTCTCAAATCCTTCACGCCGCTCACCTACTGTCTCTCTATTAAAACCGCCGATACTAGAAGGATAGCACAGATACGCGAAGCTGCAAAACAACAAATAAGCCCCTTCCGGAGCTTATCTGTTTCTTCTGGCCGCAAAAAACGTCCGAATCCCGTAATAGATCAGGCCGACCGCAACGAAGGCGGCAGCCGGGTAAAGCCATGGTCCGCCGGCCGATCCCCCGAAGGACATCTCCTGCTGCAAGTAGTCGACTTGCTCGTAGCTTTCGATAATATCCGGCACATGCGTGGCGGTCAGATAGATCCCGCTTGCGATCTGCAGGGCGATTAAGACGACTGCCGCAAGCAGCGCCGCGGCGATCGCTTCCATTAGGATTCGTACTTTCCGATGCTTCATCTTTACCCTCCCGATTAGGTTGCTGCCTCCTCTATTCGACGAAATGGGTCAAATTCCCTTTTTCTTGCCTGATTCGGCTTCAAAATCGTTCAAGCTCCCGCTTCTTCCCGTACGTCGCGAAGATCAATCGTCGTCGTTGTCGTCGCGGTCCCTGCCTCGGTCTCTTTCCCGCTCCTTCTTGCGTTCTTCTTTCTCCTTCTCTCTCCGCTCCTTCCATTGCTCCCACCGGCTTTTGCGCTCGTCGTCCCGGTCCTTGCCGGAATCTCTGCGGTCATCGTCATTGTTATCGTCATCATTGTTGTCGTTATCGTCATTATCGTCGTTATCGCCGGCATTTCCTTTATCCTTCTTGCCGAGCGACAAGCCGGGCGCCGCCGGGAACGCCATGACGGGCTCATCCGCCAGCGCGCCGGCCATAACCGCCTGAAAGACGGTTGCCGCAGCCTTCGAGCTGGTCGTCAGATAGTGGCTGGCGTCGCTTTGATCATAGCCGAGCCATACCGCTCCGACCAGCTGCGGCGTGTAGCCGACGAACCAATTATCCTTCGCCCCGTAGCCGGACGTTCCCGGCATTTGGGTCGTGCCCGACTTGCCGGCGAGCGGACGCCCTTCGATGGCGGCGGCCCGGCCCGATCCGTCGCTGACGACCCCTTCGAGCATGGCCGTCATCGTCCGGGCGATTTCGGGCTCCGTCGCCTTCTCGCCGGCCGACTCCTTCGCCTCGGCCAGCACGGCGCCGTCGGCGGACGCGATTCTGCTGATCGCATGCGCTTCCCGCCGCACGCCGTCGCTCGCGAACGCGCCGAACGCTTCCGCCATTTGAAGGGGCGATACGCCTTCCTGCAAGCCGCCGAGCGCCAGCCCCAGCGTCCGGTCGCCGTCTTGCAACGGGATGCCGAACCGCTCGGCCGCCTTTATCCCTTGCTCGATGCCCATTTCGTTAAGCAGCTTCACGGCCGGAATGTTGTAGGAGTGGATAAGCGCCTCGTATATCGTTACTTCTCCATGGTAGCGTCCGTCGGCGTTGCGGGGCTCGTAGCCTCCGATGCTGATCGGCTCGTCGACCAGCTCGTCGTTCGGCCGGTACCCCTGCTCGAGCGCCGGCGCGTATACCGCGACCGGCTTGATCGTCGAGCCCGGCTGGCGCTGCAGCTGCGTCGCCCGGTTGAAGCCCCGGAACGGCTGCTCCCCCCGCCCGCCAACGAGCGCCCGGATGCCGCCGTCCCTCGGGTCGACGAGCGCGGCGCCGCTTTGGATCAGCTGATCGCCCGAGCTTTCCGGGAAGAGCGAATTCTGTGCGTACGCCTTCTCGGCCGCCTGCTGCATGCCGGCGTCCAGTTCGGTATAGATGCGAAGCCCGCCCTCGAGCACTTCGTTTTCCGACAAGCCGTACAGCGTCATTGCCTCGCGTATGATCTGGTCGACGTAGTAAGGATACTTGATGTCGTCCACCCGGTTCGGCTTCGCGCTCAGCAGCGTGACGGGCTCGCTTGCCGCCTCTTCGTACGCCGCCTCCGTCAAGAGCCCCTGCTCCTTCATCAGTCCCAGCACGACGTCCCTGCGTTCCCTTGCTTCGTCCATGTGCTTGTACGGCGTAAGCGCCGACGGCGCCTTAATGATGCCGGCGAGCAAGGCGGACTCCGCAACGGTCAGCTCCTTCGCCTCTTTGCCGAAATACGTATGCGCCGCCCGCTTGAGCCCCCACGCCCCTTCGCCGAAATAGATCTGGTTCAAATACATCTCCAAAATTTCCTGCTTGCTGTAGCTTTCTTCGATTTTTTTGGCGAGCAGCGCCTCGTTCCACTTTCTCGACCATGTCCGCTCATGGGACAAAAACACGTTTTTGGCCAGCTGCTGCGTAATCGTGCTGCCGCCCTGCACCGTGTCCCCGGAAGTGAAATTCGTCAAGAAGGCGCGCGAAATCGCCCGCAAATCCATGCCGTCGTGCTCGAAGAACCGCTTATCCTCCACCGCCACGACGGCGTCGATCATATGCTTCGGGATATCGCCGAAGGCGATCTCCTCGATTTTGTTGAACGCGAGGCGAGTCGCCTCGTTGCCGTCACGATCGTAAATAACCGTCGCCGCCGGCAGCGGCTCGGCCAGCTGGGCGATATCCTGCGCCTCGACCATGACCCGGAAGGAAGCCCAGCCGCCCGCAAGGACGGCAGCAAGCACCGCCACGGCGGCGATCCCGACCTTCTTCGCATTTATTTTTCCAGCCTTCAACGCTCTAGGTTTCTTCATCTCAGCTCTCCCGTAACCGCGAAATTCCGTTTTCTTATACGTTTCGCAGCGAGGAGCCGATTTCGGTACGGCTCCGGTCATAAAAAAACTGCGGGAATGCCCTTTCGGACATCCCCGCAGCGATGCGGACTAAAGCCGCGGCCCAACCTGAAGCGAATTCGCCGCCGGTTTTTTGAGCAGCTTGGCTTCCAAAATTTTTTGATTTTCCAAAATATCGATCAGCATATCATAGATGACTTCGTTCGTGATAACCGAAGGCCGGCCTTCCTCCAGCCGTTTGTCCTGGCGCTGCTTGATCTCCTCGGCTTTCAGGCGGACCGGATCCGCGGCGATATGGAAGTGGTTCAGCTTCTGGTTCGGAAGCTTGCCGGGCAGCTTGTCGGGCAATTTCCCTGGTCCCGTGTCCGGAATCTGCGGCGTCTCGGCCTTGAGCGATCTGTCCTTGTCTTCGTTAGAATTCATCGCTTACCACCACCTTTATTTCGGCATTGCGGTCCAAATTAACCGTACGCAGATGAAACTCGCCGGGTTCGCTGCTGCTGAGCGATAGTTCGGCGACGCCGCCGACCGCCTTCACGGACTGCTGCAAGCCGTTTACTTCGATGATGACATTCTCGGAATAACTCCCTTGAGGCTTATCGTTCCAATCGGCCACCCGGACCTTCACCGTCATGACGTCGGTTCCGTTCGGCGCGATGACCGGCTTATCCGCCTCGATGTTCGCGGACGTGCCGGCGAAGGAGCCGCCGTCGTAACGCGTGAAGAGCATGTTTTGATTGTCGAACTGCTCCTTGGTAATCGGAATCATATACTCGGATTTGACTTCCTGCGCGAGCTGGCTGATGCCGATGACTCTGCCGCTTTCGTTAATCTGGGCATAGAAATAATCAGGCATACTCGATTACCTCCCATGAGAAATTCGCATAACTCGTCTCGAACAACGGGTGGTAAACCACGTATAACGAATTACTGGACGTAAGCCTGGCATTTAGCGTAGTCGGAATATAATCGGAAATTCCGTTATACCTGTAATTGTAGCCCGAGAAGTGAACGTTAATAAATGTTTTGAACATATTTACCGGAGAAATGGTAATGGTTTGATAATGATAATATTCATTGGAGCTCATATATGCGTAGAGACTCCCGTATCCTCGCTGCACGCTCTTGATTCCCACGCCTCTCCACCCCGATCCGTTCGAAAATTCCAGATTGCCGCCGCTGACCCGAAAGTCGATCCCGTCGACCTTATCGGCATCCGGCGCCGGGCCGGTCAGCCGCGATTGAATCGCCGAATGAAAGTAAATGCTCCCGTTCCCGCTCCGCTGCGCGAGCACGATCCGGTTCTTGTTGTCGTATTGCCTAGCCCCTTCGATCCAAGTGCCGACCGATGCCGCGATGTGCGCCCCATGGGAATGCGGGATGTCGACGTACAAGTAGCCCCAGTCGGGAAGCTGGAACGTGCCCGCGTTCACTCTGAAGTAGGTGCCGGAAGCCGGGTTCATCACGATAAGCGTGCTCGTCAACGTCAGCGTGCCGCTGCCGTTATCCGTCATCTTCCCCTCCGGGATGATCATGAGACCCTGCATGCGGGCGTTCAGTCCCCAGCTGCGCTCATCCTCGAGCGCATCCAGATCGACGTTGCCGTGGAACTTGCTGTAGACGGCCAGGCAGGAGACGACCGTATTTACCATTACGCTTGTCGCCGTAATGGTCAGCCGGACATACTTGCACCCGGTCACGGGCGAGAACGGCAGGTAAGCGAACGGCTCATAATGGCCGGAGGCATGCGTGTATACTTTCGTCCAGGTCGCATTATCGTTGCTCGCTTCGATATAGAAGCCTCTCGGCATCGTGCTGGCGTCGTTGCCGACCCACGAGCCGAACGACATGCCTTCCGCGCTGAAATAATCCCGGCCCAGATGGATCGTGATCGATTGCGGAAACGTGCCGTTGCTCGGCAGCGTCCACAGATGGCTGTCGCCGGCGCTGCCGCTCTGGAACGTATACGGCGTCGTCGGATTGCCGGTCAAGGCGCCGCCCGTGACGGTAACGCGTTTATACTTGGCGATATTCGAGCTCAGGCCGCTAGCCCGGTGATGCATGCGCTCGATGCCGCCGCGCGCAAGCTTCTCGCCGGTAACCGCGGCGCCCGCGAGCTTCTCCGTCGTGACCGCCCCGCTCGCGATTCCTTCCTTGCCGATCTGTGGAGCGTCTCCGTCCGCTCCCGAGTGGCGGTGTCCCGTCGTTTTGTCGAACAGGGCGTCCGTCGCTTCGATGTTTTCGTTCTGCGCGATGCGCCTGACCGTGTCGGTCGCCTCGAACGTTTTTAATCCGCTGGGCAAAATCGGCATCGATGTCGTTCCCCTTTCCTATGGTTTCCATACCTCGAGTTCGTCCCAGTCCATGCCAAGCGCTTCGAGCTGATCCCATGTCAAATTCGCGGCATCGAGCTCCTCCCACCTCAAATAGGTAAATTTGAACAGCACGTTCAGATGGGCGGGGACGATTTCCCTTACCGCGCTTTTGACGTCGTTCAAATTGGGCGGGATGCCCCGTTTGCCGATGAACGTAATGACGACCTCGTAATTTCCGAAATTTTCCTGTATATCGACCTGCCCGTTCTGGAACGAGTCGACGACGTTTTTGATGACGGCGAGCGTTACCGTCCCCGCGCCGCGGATTTTCGACTTTATGTACGACCGCCTTTGGTCGATCGGCTTGCTCTCGTTCACGGGGATGCCGCAAATTTCCTCCCACCTCGCAAGTCCCCAGGTCGCCGTATCGATAAAAAATTGATTGAGCACGTCCCGCGCGCGCGCATGGTACTCCGTCAACTCCCGCGCCTCTTGTTCCGTCAAGTTCGCGACGATGTTGGAATCGGCGTAATAGTTCGGAAGATAATCCTCCATGTCCTCCCGGATGCTACGAAGCAACGAAGCTCACCGTCCCGGACACGGCGACGCGGTCATCTACGATAAAAATATTTCCCGCAACGCCGTTGATTTTCAAATCATTGAAGTCGATGATCGATTCGATGTCCAGCAGCAGTCCGAGAACCCGGTTATACCGCACGACCGAATCCGCGAACGCCAGATCGGCCAAGTAGGCGGTCAGCTCCGACGAGAAGGCCGCGACGATATCGTCCAGCGCGGCCCCTTGCGCCAAAGTCAGACTCGCGGATACGTTGATCGCCACCTCCGTCGCGGGCACGACCGTTACGTTCGCGCCGACCGGCCGGCGTTCCTCGACGGCCAGCCTCACCTTGTCGACGATCGAGGCGGCCGGCGCCCGCTTGTCGTCCGACAGCAGGCTCAGCTTCACCGTCCCGTTGCCGTTCCACACGGGGAACACCTTTACGTCGCCGACCCCGGGCACCTCCAGCGCCCATTGCCGGTAATGCCATGCGTTCCCGCTCGTCGCCGGCCGCCGCACCCGGTCGAAATACCGCTGCAGCAGCGATTCGTCCGATTCCGTATCGGCGCCGTTCACGAACGAGTGCTCGTTCGCGACCGCGACGACGCCGGTCAAGTCGCCGAGCAGCAGCGCGATGCGGCCGATCGCCACATTGCCGCTCCTGCCGCCCTGCCGCGCTTCGGCGGCCACCGTAACCCTTCCTCCCGTGATCGTCCCCGCTTCCGTCGTCGCGAAGGCGATCGCCTCCACGTCGTCCGTGGATACGGCCGTTCCTACCGGAATGACCGTCCCGTCCGCACCGAGAAACGTTACCGCCCCCTGCGCCTTGACGCTCGGCCTGCGGGTCAGGCCGAATTCCCCTGCCCGCAGGTCAAGGAATTCGGAGGGCTGCCCGGGCCCGGCAAAGCCGAAGCGGAGCACGTTATCCAGCTCGATGTAGGCATGCGCCAGCTCGATCGCGGCCGGCGACAGCAAATCGTAGGTGATCGAGCCCTGCCGCTTGTCGATGTCGGCGGGCGTCGCCTCGAGCATCCGCTGCAGAATCGCCTGCTTCGTCTCGTTTTTGAATACGCTCATATCGTCACCTCCTGCTCGATCGTCTGCTCCCCGCTCAGGACGGTGAAGGTCACGTACAGCTTGTCGCTGTCGCGCGTGATCGCAAAGCCCGTCACGTCCTGCACGCGGTCGTCGTAAATAAGCGCTTCGGTTATAACTCTCGTAATCTCGCTCTTCAGCAGCTCTTGCGATATATCCTGGCCGAGCAGGCTTTCCAGCTCGCACCCGTACTGTCCGTTATAGATCAAATAGCGGTAGCGAGCCGTCTGGATCGCCTTGCTTATCCATTGGCGAAGCGCCTCCTCGCCGTCGATGAAGCGGGTGCCGACCTCCCCCGTATCGAAGTCGAGCGAATACGTTTTGGACGGGGCGGGTGCCGCTTTCACCTGCACGAACCGCTCCTCCGGTCTTTGAAGCGGAGACAGCGCCATCAGTACATCACCGCCCGGTCGAGAATAATATACGTCTGGCCCTGCTGGATGCCCGCCACGAGAACGCGGTCGCCTTCCTTCAGCTCGTCGGTAAATTCGAGCTCGGCTTCCTCGATCGTCTGATCGGCCGACGAGAGGTCGAGGGAAGCGAACATGAGTTGGTCTCCGTGCGCAGATACCAGCGTAAATCCGACCTTGAAGCCGGTCGGGGCTGCGGGCACTTCATTTTTGGCCGAAACCTTCGTCCCGCCTTCGCTCTTCAGATTGATCTTTCGCTTATGCTTCGTCAGCGACTGCGCGACGACGAGATCGTCCTTCTCCAGCTCCACGTTCATATGGTCCACCTTGATTTTCAGCTCGGGAGGAGCCGCGGTCACCGTGGCCAGCTCGATCGAGACGTCCGCGTTATGCCCGATCGCCCGAATGAGCTGCACCAGCTGACTGGCTCCCGATCCTTCGATCCTTTGCATCGGTCAGCCCCCCTTCGGCTCCTTGTATTCCATCTTCGGCAGATCGTCCGTCGCCGACAGCGTAAGCGACATGCGGTGCGAGCCCTGCTCGAACGTATGCTCGTCGGAGGAGACGTAATAGCCCCCGACGATGCCCGTCACCGATTCCTTCACGTAGACGGCCGATCCCGAGACGACCTCGTCGATGCCGAGGCATTCGATTAGCGCCTCGTCGTCGATCGTGCCCATATCCTTAAGCAGCTGCTTCGCCAGCTGCTCCATCTGCGATTTGGTCATATCCTGCTCGGGCTTCTCGAGATGCTGCATGACGCCGAAGCGCTTGATCAGCTCCTGGTCCTTGGCGCTCGCCGTCTGCTCCTTCTTCTTCGAGTCGCCGCCCGCTACCTTGATCTGCGTCCTCAGCTCCTCGATCGACTGGGAGTAGCTGGCGTCCAGCAGGTTGACGCCGTTCTCCAGCACCCACTTGGCCTCCTGCTCCTTCCGGGCCAGCAGCTGCAGCTTGCCTTCCTTCGACGCGACAAAAAACCGCTTGCCGTTCTGCTTCTCGGATACGGTAAGCGACATGACCATCATTTCGTACAACGTTTTGTCGCGGAAAATCAGCTTCGGAATGACGAAGCCCGTATCGTGGATTTCGCCAATCGGCAGCGAAAATTCGTTGCATAGCCGCTTCACGATGTCCGATGCCGTCTGATTGCGGAAAATTTTCGTATCCTTGTTTTTGGTCAAGTAGATGTTCTCGTCGTAAGCGGTCACTGTCATCTGGCCGCCGGCGTTAATCGAATCGGAGAAGATGACGCCCCGGAACAGCTCCTTCTTCTCATCGACCAACAGGCGAAGCTCGCTCCCCTTCTCGATCGCGATCAGGCGATCCCGCAAGTTTTCCGAATTGGACAGCTCGACGACGAGCTTGCGGGAAGCCTGCTTGCCGTCCCCCGACCATTTGACCGATTTGACGATCGGATCGAGGTATACCGATTCCTTCTCGCTGCGATACTGCACGTTCCAGCTCATGAAGGGATCACCAGCTTTTGTCCCGGAAAAATGTTATTCGGATCTTTGCCGATCGTTTGCCGGTTCGCATCGTAGACCTCATTCCACCGATCGCCGTTCCCGAGCGTACGCTGGGCAATTTTCCATAGCGTGTCGCGCGGAATGACGACGTACGTGCGGGGAGGAACCGCCGAATCCGGCCGCAGGTCGCCATCCGCCACTGCCGCGCCGCCGCTCTCCGATGCTTTCACTTGGCGGAACATCACATGAACGTACTGCTTGAGCTCCAGCTCGTAATAAAGATCGCCCGGACTCCCGGCACGCTCGCTGTACTGGAAGGAGCGGATCGTAACCTGCTCTTCGATGCGCTTCTCCGGCCCCGTAATCGCGAGACGGACCGGACGGCGGCTCTTCATCCAGCCTTCGATCTGCTTAACCGTTTGCCACGGATCCGGAATTTCCTGATATTCGCAATAGCCCGGATGGTAGTCGCGGGGGAAGAGCGAAGAGAGCGAGAATTCCTTCAGCGCAGCCTCTCCGATGATCGTATACTCCCCAAGCTGCGTCACCTGGACATCCTCATAACCGTGGGAGGTCTTGACGGCGATTTGCTCCGGATTGACGGGAAGCCGCAGCCGCTCCTTCGAATCGAGGGTCGAGAGCCAAAATTCCATCGACGCCATTACGCCATCAGCCCTCCCGCCGCTTTGATTTCGCGCGCAAGCGCCCTGGCGATCGCGTCGATATCCGATTCCTGCCGCACGTTGAACGTATTGCCCGTTACCGAAATCGACGCTCCACCGCCCGCGCCCGCGGTGTAAGCCCTGTTCTCGCTGGCGGTCATGACGCGTTCGCCCTTGTGCAGGCGCGCTGGCATTCCGTCATAGGGAACATAGTCGAGCCCATGGTACAGGGCGGTTGCCGGAGCGCCGCCTGCCGCCTGGCCCGAGGCGACGCCGCTTACCTTAACGGAGGCGGACTTGTCGCTTCCGAAAAACTCTCCGATCTTGCCGAAGAAGGACATGAAGGCGTCGGCCATCGACTTCAAGCCCCCGATCACCCACTCCCAAACGGCCGTTGCGATATTTTTGATATCGTCCATATGATACTTGAACAAATAAGCCAGCAAGGCGACTGCGGCTCCTACTGCCAGAACGATGCCGATGATCGGAAGGAACGGCGCGACGGCCGCCCAGCCGGCAACGGCCGAAGCCCACAGGGCGGGCGCGAACAACGTGACGAGCACGCCGCTCATGGCGACGATGGCGGGAACAAGAATATCCGCCTGCTTCGCGATGAATTCGATGACGGCGACCATCGCCTCTCCGAACGGCAGCAGCGCTTCCCCGAGCGGAGCGAGCGCGATCGTAATCCGGTTCTTCAGCGTGTCGAAGCGGTCGCCGAAGCTTTGCAAATCTTTGGACTGGTTCGCAATCGCGTTGCTCGAGCCCCGCATCGCCTCGGTAATGCCTTTAAATTCCATATTGCCCGAACGAATGGCCGTCACGAGATCGCCGCTTACGCCTTCGCCGAAATGCTTCGTCGCGATCTTGGCGGCATCCGCGGCCGTTCCCGCGTTCTTGATATCCTCGGCGATCCTCGCGAAGCCTCCGTCCGGCAGCGGTTTCTTCAGCATCGTTTCGATCGGCGTCAGCCCGTCCTTCTGCCATTTGGCGAGCAGGTTCATCGACTGCTCGAAGCCGATGCCCATCTTCTGCATCGGGTCGCCGAGCTCTCCCATCTTCTTCATCAGATCGCCCATGTCGACTTCTCCGGCGCGGCTCGCGGCGAAGAACTGCTCCAGCATCCGGGCGCCTCCCGCTGCCGATATGCCCCAAGCATTCATCGCCCCGGCAGCGGCTTCCGCCGCTTTTGCGCTGTCCGTGCCCGTCAGGCGGGCGGCGTCGAGCAGCGTCTTGGACAACGATTCCAGCTGGCTGCCCGTTAAGTCGGTATCCCGGTGCAATATGCCCATGGCTTTCGCCACGTCGTTCAAGCTTTGCGGGACCTGCCCCCCGACCAGGCGGAAGGAATCGATCAGCCCCTTCATATTGCCGGCCGAGGCGCCGGTCACCGCGCGAAGCTCCCCGGTAGCGGCGCTCATCGCTTTGGCCGCCTCGAGCGACTGGTCCTTCGCCGTGGTGAGCCAGTTGCCGAGCGTTCCCGTTACCGAAGAAATCGTATCCTTGTGCTTCTCGTACGATTCATGGATCGGAGCATTCCCGAGCGGCTGGCGCAGCTTCTTGTAGAACAGGGCGACCTTGCCGGGGGGATTGTCGAACTTCGTTCGGATCCGCTCGCGGATGCTGTTCTTCCGCATGCTCCTCGGGGCGTTAGCCGCGACCGATGCCGAAGCGGCCTGCGCCGCCGTCGCCTGCACGGCTTTCTCCCTGTCCGCCTTCGCCTTCAGCAGCCGCTCAAGCTTCCGCTTCGCCTTCTTCCCCTTGCCTGCTGCTGCGGCCGCGATCGCCGCCTGCTCGGCCGCGGCGCGCATTTGCTCCGTCTGCTCCGCCGCGGCCTTGGCGGCGGCCCCGGCTGCCGCTTTCGCTTCCTTCTCCCGTTGGGCGTAAGCGGCTTTCACCGCTTTATTGCCGCCCCGAATAACCTCGAGCTGCATGGCGGCCGCAACCCGCGCCCCCCTGGAAGCTTTCTTCCAGCCTTCCGCGATTTTGTCGTAGGTCGCCTTCTTGGCGAGCTGATCCGTTACTTTTTTCAAGCTGTCGGCCAGCGATTTCATTTTCTCCAATCCGGACAGACTCGCGCTCACGTGACTTCACCTCCCCCTGCTTTCGACTTGTCACGATTTCATTCGGCGGGCCGCCTGTCTCTCTTCCCTCCGCGCTTTCGCTTCTTCTTCGAGCTGAAGCATCATCGACGCGTACATGAACCGCTTCGTCCCCTCGTCCTTGTTGTACGTTTCGTCGGGGGGAATATGATGCCGCTGGAAGATCAAATGAACGAGAAACGCCTCGCCGCCCGCTTTGATCAGTTTTTTATTTCGTCCTCGTCGCTGTCGAAGCCGCTGATTTCCAAAATTTCCGAGGACAGCTTGGCGATTTCGCCGGCGAGCAGCAGCCCGAGAATCGCCTCCGTAGGCGTGCCGTATTTCTCGATCAGCTCCCTCGCCGACCAATCGGGAATAAGGCAGGCGCGCTGGATAACAAGAGCTCCGAACTGCTCCTCATCCAGCACCTTCTCCCGCTTCGATCCTTTGCCCGTGTAATGGGTGCACTGCTCCTGAATCCGGTTGATCGTCTTGCCGTCGAGCGCCTGGATTTGAAAATCGACGCCGAGCCGCTTCATCGGAATATCCTTCTGCGGCTTGCTGTCCACGCTAAGCAACGCATGAAGAACGCTTGCTTGTCTCGTATCTGCCATTGATATCTCTCCTCTTCTTCTCGCCTGATTAAGTGATTCCGCTTCTATCGCGGCCCGGCCGCTCGCCGGCCCCGTCAACGCTCCGGGGCCGGCGGCCTTATTCCGTGCTTAACCCGGCGCTTTACTCCGGACGGATAACGTCGAGCAGCTCGTAGCCGGTGAAATTGAACGGAAGCTCTTCTTCCACCAGGGAGCCGACCTCGAATTGGATCAGCGGGATTTTGTCGAAGGTGACGCCCTTTAGGCGGACCCGGTAGGCGCCGTAAGATTCGGGGTCCTCCAATTTGATAATGAGCTCCGTAATGAACGTGCCTGCTTTGTCGTCGGCGATTTTGCCGATCAGCTCGACGAACTCGGAGGTTACCTTGTAGCCGCTGATCGTCCCGGTTCCGCTTAAGCCCGTTACCTTGTGAGCCGTCCAGCGGGAGCCCGCGCGCTTGATCTCTTCCTTCGTGATTTCCACATTCGCTTCGGCCGACTTGATGTTCGTCAGCCATTGGCCGTCATGATACACGTAACCGAACGTCCCGTTAATGACGCGGGTTGAATCCAGCATCCTGATCCCTCCTGAATATTCGCTTTAATCAAACCTGAATCGATAAGAAGATGCGCTCCATGCTGTCGATCTCGGTGAACGAGATAAGCAGGTAGACGCTGTCGCCTTCGGATTTCCGCTCCGGATCGAGCCCCACGGCCAGATCCGTCAGCACGTTGCTCAGCTCCAGACGCTCCAAATAAGCCTTGATGGCCGAGATAAGCGCCGCTTGCCCGTCCGCGTTGTTGTTCAGCTTGCCTATATAATAATCCGCGGCCGTCTTCGGAATATCCGTCGACACCGCCTGCCTTGCGCGCATCGCCCGGATTTTTTTCTTGCTCGTCACGAGCCCCTGCTCGATTTTCACTTTCTCTCCGTCATGGACGAGCACCAGCGAACCGGCTTCGAGCGCGGTTTTGATCTCGCTGTTTTTTAACCGTTTATTGACGTCCGTAGCGCGTACCTGCGCATATGTAATCGATTTGTTGATGCCCGTTCCCGCAATGAGCCCGGCGATGTAAGGCGCGTACGCCGCGGAGCTGTACAGCGTGCCGTTCACGTCCGCGCCCGTAATCAGGTTGACCGCGTAATCGTCCGCAAGCCGAGCCGTCCGCGTGTTGCCGGTTGCCGGATTCGCGTCCTCCGTCGCCGAGCCGCCGAACACGGTCATGAAATGCTTCCCGTCGTCCCGGTTCTGCTTGCACCAGTCCAGCGTATTGTCTTGCTCGTCGTTCGAAATTTCCCCCGGATAGACGAACACGTTGAAGCTGCGCGCTTCGAAGGCGTCCCGCAGCTCGGCATACGGATCGTCCTCCTCGCTTGACGACGCCGGTACCGTATAGACCAGCACCTCTTTCGCGCCTCCCTGAAGGATCAGGCGAATCGGACCGATGTTGGCCAGCCCGAAGAGCTCGGCCGCGTCCGTCTCCTTCTCGATCGTATAGAACTTGCCTGCTGCGGCGCTTCCGTATTGGAACAGCGGCAAGCCAACGACGCCCCTCGCACCGCCTTTGATCTGCGCCGCCGCCGCATCCACGAAATTAATGTAAAGCCCCGGACGAACCGGCAACGATATCGGATCCCATGTACCACCCATTTGGCGTACCACCTTTCAATTCGTATTCATGCGCAGCGCAATGCGCATCATCTTGTCGTACGTTTCCGTCGCGATCGGCTCGCGCGTCTGCGTCTGCAGTACGCCGGCGCACTTGTGCAGAGCATTATCCGTCCGCACGGGCGAATCGAACGTAAACGACTCCAACCTTAAATGCCTCCCCGTCTCTCCGGCCGGGATGACGAATGTCTCGTTCATCGCAAAACGACTGAGCGTCTCCATCACGGTAAGCGCCGTTTCCGCGCTTTGGCCGTAATACAGCACCGCGAATTGCCGTTCCGCGACGGTATGGCTGCGGGTTTCGCTTCTTCTTGCGTCCTGCCTGAGCTGAATGACGAATGCCCCTTGTTCCGGCAATTCGGGCTCTTCAAACCGGTAAATCGCCGCATCCGCGAACTTCGAACGGATAAACGCGGCTATGCCGTTCACCTCGTCGATTAGCGACAATGGCGCTCCACTCCTTTAGCTGATCGCGTCTTAAGAAAGCTGCCGACCAGGCATCGCCCCTTAATAGATCGATAGGCTCGTTTCCCCTCATCTTCTCCTCCCTTCATGGGAACGCGCCATCTATTACCCGCCAAATCCCCCCGGTTACCCTATGGCCAAAAAAATTTTTTTACGGCTCGGCAACTCTGCGCCTCTTGCGGCGGTTTCCTTCGCTGCGGGCGTCGAATTCGCGCCGCTCCGGCTGCGCGTAGCAGAACTCCTTCTCCTGCCGGATCCGCCTCAGCTGGCGCTCGCTCTTTACGCAGGCTTCCTTCTCCCTGCCCTTCAGCACCCACGCCGACAGGCGGTCTAGCTGCGCCGCGTCTGGGACAACTCCCGTTATTTGAAAATACAATTCCGTAATCAAGCGGATCGCGTCCATCTTCGCTTCGATGCTGATGACCTCCGTCCGGAGCATCCGGTCGATTTCCAAGTGCAAACTTTGCTTGTCGTCAGCCCCCTGCAGCCGAAGAAACCATTCGTCGATGCTCATCGTCTCTTCTTTGCGCCTCCTTGTCGTAACCGCTTGCTTTCGCGACGCGTTCGATCGCCCGGTCCACCCGGTCGCTGACCTTCTGCTGCGCGATGCCGAGCATCTCGGCCGTTTGCTGCTGAGTCATCGATTCCACATAGAACAGCCTGAGGGCTTCCTTTTGCTTTTGCGTCAAGTGCCCCTTCTTCAGCGCCTGGGCAAAATCGAGATACAGAATAAGGGCGTCGATATCCCCGTTCCCGTAGGCGTTCTCGATAATGCGATGCACATTTTCGAACAGTTGGCGCACGCCGTACGGGTTGTTCAAGGCATACAAAGCCTCGTATTCCCGTTCCCGCTTATTTACGTCAATCATGAACAGATCCTCCTAAGGGCATGGTTGCACAAGGAAAACAGATTGCTTACGCGAAATTGGTTGTTTCATGTGGAAAATGAACCATGAAGCGGTATACATGGAAGTCGAGTGCACAAAGGGGGAGATGCTCCAAAAGAGGATAAAAGTACCAAATGTTTGCAGCAATACCGATTATAGTGGAGGACAAGCGCGGCAAGTATCCGACTTAGGAATTATTTTCCATCGTTTAAATAGTACTCGCGCATGAGGAATCGGTAGTGCCGGAAGCCGATATCCCAGTTGCAAAAAACGCCAAAATTCGAGAATAGCGATGCCGTGCAGCAAAAAAAGAGCGATCCGCTTCAATCTATCGATCTCGCGCGAATTCGCTCTCTTTAACTCTTATTGCACAGCGGCTATGCGTGCCGTTCGAGCGGGGAAGCCTCGTCGCAATGCTCGCCTGGCAGCCGTCCGAATTGTTCCTTCTTGCCGAGATATTGCAAATATTGCAGCCGGGCGATTTCATCTTCGGGATTGTCCGCTAAATAAAGCTCCAGCTCCGCGAGCGTCTCATCGACGTGATGCTGCGCGTTCTTCCCGGCCCAGCCGACTTTCGCAAACCTTCTTAACACTTTCATCGTATCATTCAACTTGCGCTCCTCCTGCTGCCCTATTCTATTGAGTGCAATGACGATGCCGGACATGCAAACCTTCGGGCTTCGTTTATTACGATATGCGCAGAATCGCATATTAGAACGGCTATAAGGATGACTAGTTCTCTATATTCAGCCGTTTACAAAATTCCACATATTACGACTTCCCGATCCCGTTGCCGCAAACGATTATTCGACAAAAAAAATCCCCCGCTGCGTCGGAGCGCCGCAGCGGAGGAGCCTTGCCGTACCCTATTGATGCATACCGTACGACTGCATCGGCGCCGCCGATTGCTGCTGGCCTTGCGCCATATCGTTGCCGTGCATCATATTGCCTGTCGTCTGGTAGCTGCTCAGCACCGTGTTCGTCGTCATCTCTTTCATCGTCGGCACCTGATAGTAGCCGGCCTGGTTCATGTATTGCCATACTTCGTAAGCAAGCTCGGAGCAGTTGACCGCGCTTTGCTGCATCATCCGGCGAAGCTGCGGATCGGCGCACTCCAGCGCGGCGATCATTTTCATCGACGCGGACGATTTATGGCAGCCAAGCAGGCCGCAGGCTACGTCGCGGTCATCCATTTGATTGACCGTAAGGTTGGGGCTCTGCTGTGCCGGATTGTCCAGGCCGTAGACCGGAGCGGCGTTCATCGGCGCGCGGTAAGGCACCGCTTGGCCGCGTCCTTGCTGAGCAAGCGATTGAACGGTCATGTTGTAGTCGTTGGTGATGAACTGAAGCTGACGATCGACGATTTGAAGAAGCCGTTGATCCTTGACGTAAGGCCGATACAATTGCATCAAATTGATGCAGTCGATGGTGGAGTTAAGCACCTCGTGCAATTCCATCGTTTCGTGAGCGCCCATATGTGCCGCCATGTCGATTTCCCCCTGTGGTCGTAATTTTGGTTTCAAACCTCGATTAGTATGGCTTGCCCAAGGATGCAATATCCAAAATCGCCTACCGTTTTTTGCGACGTCAGTCACGGGGCCGCCGTATGAGCTCATTTTCCGCCGTGTCCGAGCAGTCGCTCCGTTATCGGTTACTCTGCGCATGATTTAGTTTCAAAAATTGATATTATCATTCCTTTTAATTTCAAATACTGCAACTAAACCAGGAAAAGAGGTTTCAAGAGGTAATTAGTTTCAAATTTTGAAATAAGTATCCCTGTCTTTTGGCAAGAATTCGTCAAAGAAGATGGAGGTGATAGAGATTGTGTTTAAAATGCATGCTTAAGTCGGTGCGTGGTAAGCGTATTTAGGGAGTGTTTTAAGGTGCGTACATTTAGGTGGACATACTGTAGTGGGTTCTGCGGTAAGCCTGTTAAGAGCACGTCTAAGAAGCGTGTTTGTGAGGCATGGTGAGGCATGGTAAGGCATGTTTGAAGTGAGCGGTGTAGTGCAAACAAACAAAGCTGCCTCTGAAGGCCGCTTATGACCTTCGAGACAGCTCCGTCTTCCTTGTTACAAATCGGCCAGCACCTGGTACCAGACGCCTTTTTTCGAATAGAGGGTGCTTCGGACCTCCGGCCAGCCGCCGAGGTAAGAAATATCGAATAAATCCTCCGGCGTTTCGAAGCGGCCCTCCGCTTCCTCCGCAACTACCCCGTTCACCGGACGGAAGCCGTGCTCCGCGAGCAAGCGCTGCGCTTCTTCGCTCTGCAGGTAAGCGATGAACGCTTCCGCGACTTTGCGGGTTCCGTGTCTGTCGACGTTTTTGTCCACGACGGCCGCCGGATTCTCGATCAGAATCGTGCTCTTCGGCACGACGATATCGTAGGCAACGCCCTGCTTCAGGCGCGCCAGCAGCTCATTCTCGTAGGTGACGATGACGTCGCCCACCCCGTACTCGAACGCGGCCATCGAAGCGCGACCGCTCTTGTCGAGCGATTCGACGTTCGCGTGCACCGCCTTCAGGAAGCTTTTGGCAAATGCCGGATCCTTCGTCCCGCTCTTCTCCTCGGACATTTTGAGCCCCGCGCCGTAAATCGCGTTAATGTCCCACTGCGCGCCGCCGGACGTTTTCGGATTCGGGTACAGCACCTTCACGCCGTCCTTCGTCAAATCCTCCCAATCCTTGATGCCGAGCGGATTGCCCGCGCGCGTGCCGAGCACGACAATCGAATTCGTGATGAAGCCGTTATTCGGCTGCGCCTTCCAATCATGGGTAATAAAGCCGGCGTCGGCGATTTTGTCCAAGTCGCCTTCCATTGCCAGTATCGCGACGTCCGCTTCGAATCCGCCCGCAATGGCGCGCGCCTGCGTGCCCGAAGCCTCGTACGATTCCTGGAACGTTACCTTCTGCCCGGTCTCCTCCAGCCAGTAAGCCTGGAATTTCGGAAGCAGCTCGGCGAACGCGTCCTTCACGACCGAATAAGCACCGATGACAAGCGTGACATCGCCGTCTCGTACGGAGGATTCGGCGCCGCCCTCGCCCGTCTGCGCGTCCTTCCCGCAGCCGGCCGCAACCAGCAGCAGGAGCGAGGCGAGCAGAAGCGCGGCCATGCGCCGGCTTGTTTCTCGATTTCTTGTCATGTTCGCATACAACTCTCCTCTAGCATCGTTGCCGGAATTAAATGTGGATCGGCATGGGATCCACCTTCAAGGTGTTTTCCGCGATCCAGCTTTCGTTATCGTTGAAGAGGTACGCCCTGTGCACGAGCACGCTTAGCTCGTCGCCGGGATGAAGCACTTCCTTCTCGAGCGAACGGTACGTGATCAGCTTCGTCTCGCCGACGAGCAGTTCGACCATCCATTCGCTGCCGCGGAAGTGCAGATGCTTCACCTTGCCGGGCAGCGTCGCGGAAGCCAGCTTGATCTCGCCCGGCTTGCCGATTTCGATATATTCGGGCCGTATGAGCGCCTTCGTTCCGGGACGCTTCGCCGCCTCCTCGAAGCCCTTCAGCTCCGCGATGTTGTCGACGATCGTCGACTCCCCGATGAAGCTCGCGACGAACGGCGTCTGCGGGTTCTTGTATATATCCCAAGGGCTGCCCTTCTGCTCGAGCTTGCCTTTGCTGATGATCATGATTTCGTCCGCGACCTCGATCGCTTCCTCCTGATCGTGCGTGACGAAGATCGACGTAATGCCGACCCGCTCGATCATTTCCTTCAGCCACGTGCGCAGCTCGGTGCGGATCTTCGCATCGATCGCCGCGAACGGCTCGTCGAGCAGCAGCAGCTGCGGCTCGGGCGCAAGCGCCCTGGCGAAAGCGACGCGCTGCCGCTGGCCGCCGGACAGCTGATGCGCATAACGGTGCTCGAAGCCCTTCAGGCCCG
Source organism: Paenibacillus arenilitoris (assembly GCF_014705655.1). Lineage (GTDB taxonomy): Bacteria > Bacillota > Bacilli > Paenibacillales > Paenibacillaceae > Pristimantibacillus > Pristimantibacillus arenilitoris. The sequence goes on from NZ_JACXIY010000004.1 coordinate 28,246, forward strand.
TCAGCTCCACCAAATACATGACCCGCTCCCGAATCTGCTCCTTCGACTGCTTCTTTACCTTGAGGCCGAACGCGATGTTGTCGTAGACGGTCATATGCTTAAACAAGGCGTAGTTTTGAAACACGAAGCCGATTCCCCGCTCCTGCGGCGGCAGGTCGTTCACGCGCTTTCCGTGGAACAGAATATCGCCGGAGGTTGGGGTTTCGAGTCCCGCAAGCATACGAAGTATGGACGTTTTGCCGCCGCCGCTCGGTCCGAGCAAGCCGATCAGATGGCCCTTTTCAATCTCGAAGCCGACATCCTTGACGGCATGGAAATCGCCAAAGCTTTTGTTAAGGTTCCGCACTTCAATATGCATGGCTTAATGCACTTCCTTTCGTTTTTTTGCCCATTCCATAAGAAGCAGCAAGCCGACGGAGAATGCCGCGAGGACGAGCGCGACCCCGTTCGCCGCGACGACGTTGAAGTTCTCCACGTCCTGATAGACGAGCGTAGTGGCGGTTTGCGTCTTGTTCATAATATTGCCGGAGACGACGAGCACGGCTCCGAACTCCCCGAGCGACCGCGCGACGGTCAGCACGACGCCGTAAATGACGCCCCACCGGATCGAAGGCCAGGTCACCTTCCAGAACGTGTACCAGGAATAGGCGCCGAGCGTCGATGCCGCTTCCTCCTGCTGCGCCCCGATTTCCTGGAGCACCGGCATCACCTCGCGCACCATGAGCGGGAACGTCACGAATAACGTCGCAAGAATCATGCCCGGCAAGGCGTATACGATTTTGAAGCCGGCATCCTCGAACAGCGCGCCGATGACCGTGTTCGGTCCGAGCAGCAGAACGATCATAAGGCCGCCGATGACCGGCGATACCGCGAACGGCAGATCGACGAGGCTGTTCAGGAGGCGCTTCATCCGCCGTCCGATCCATTCCGCTCGAACGAGGTACAACGCGAGCATAATGCCGAACACCGTGTTCAAGGCGGTGACGACGACGACGATCATGCCCGTCATCATGAGCGCGTGCAGCGCTTCCGGACGAATGAGGGCTTCCGCGAAGCCGCTCCAGCCGTCCGCCCAGGAACCGGTAAATATCTTCACGAGCGGTGCGATGAGCAGCAAGGCAAATACGATATACGTTAACGTAATCCACAATCGTCTCATCATTGGCCGGATCTCCTCGCTTGAATGAGGTTAACGGTCCACAGAATGAGAAACGACAGCGTCAGCAGAAGGACCGACACGGCGGCCGCGCCTTGCGGGTTGCTGCTTTCGATCTCGCCGAAAATATAGACGGAGGCGATCAGCGTCTTGCCCGGTATATTGCCGGCCACGAGCACGACCGCGCCGAACTCCGCCAGCCCGCGGGAGAAGGCGAGCATCGCGCCGCTCGAAATTCCCGGAAGCATAGCCGGAAAGATGACGCTGAAGAACGTCTTCGCGCGCGTGGCGCCGAGCGTATATGCCGCTTCCTCCTCCGATTTGTCCATTTCCTCCAGCAGCGGCTGAATCGCCCGGATGACGAAGGGAAACGTCACGAACAGCATCGCGATCACGATGGCCGGCTCATGGAACACGATCTCGATGCCGGCTTTGCCGGCAAGCCCGCCCGCGAAGCTGTTGGGCCCGAGGAGCAGCAAAATCATAAGCCCGCCGACGGCCGTCGGCAGCGCGAACGGCAGATCGACGAGGCTGTTGAGCAATCGGCGGCCGGGGAACCGGTAACGGATCAGCACCCAGCCGATCATAGTGCCGAGAAACATATTTAGAAGCGTGGCGATTAGGGCTAATTTCACCGTGAGCAGCACGGATTTCCAAGCAAGAGGATCGGAGACGCTTTCCCAGAAAGGGTTCCATCCAAGCGAGAAAGATTGCGTGTAAATGCCGGCGATAGGTAATACGATAAGGATGATGAAGTAAAGCATAATCGTCGTGCGAAAGCCGAAGCTCCAACCTTTTCCGCGAAACAAAGCATTCACTGTGACTTAACCTCCAGACCATCGGCTCGTGCCGTAGGTGTTGCGACCATAATAAAAAAAACAATTCCTATTAATTTACTAGGTATTGATAATGTAGCATCCGGACCGGCATCAAGTCAATGGTTTATTTAGAAAAACTGATCGCTCCCATAGCGTTTTCTTATACGTATTTCCGCCCCGATCCCTTTATGAGCAAAAAAGAAGGGAGACCGGCCTATCGGCCGATGCTCCCCCCGTTTATTCTCCCTCAATATAGTAGCGGCTTTCGCCCATCGTAATCGTTGCCTGTCCCTGCGTCAAATCGGTAACCCACGCGGCAAAAGCTTCGGCGTCCCGCTCCTCCGGCAAGCAGCGGACGACGACCCGATCGGTAAAATCGGTCCCGCCGACGCGCGTTCCTTTGCCGTGAAGCTCATTCTCCAGCTTGCCGTACCACGTATAATCGACGTCGACGAGCACCTCCCGATGCAGCGCGTTAACGATTTCGCCCGCCGCTTCGAGCCCGGCGACCGCGCCGTCCGTATAAGCGCGGACGAGTCCCCCCGCGCCCAGCATAATGCCGCCGAAATAACGCGTCACGACGACGGCGACATTTTTCAGCCCCTTATGCTTGATAACCTCTAGAATCGGCTTGCCCGCCGTTCCGCTCGGTTCCCCGTCGTCGGACGCTTTCTGGAACTGGTCCCGCTCCCCGACGACGTAAGCCGAACAGTTATGCGTCGCCTGCTTATGGAGCTGCTTGATCTCCGCGATGAAAGCGATCGCTTCCTCCTCGGTCTCCACGGGCTTCGCATGGCCGATGAAGCGTGATTTCTTAATGACGATTTCCGCTTCGGCCCGCTGCCTGACCGTAGCGTACCTGTTCAGCATAATCGAACCCTTCTCCCGCAATCCGGTCTTGCCGGCCGACTAAAGCCTGGCTTCCAGCTCGGCTTTTTCCTTCTCGAAGCCGGGCTTGCCGAGCAGCGCGAACATGTTCTTCTTGTAAGCTTCGACGCCCGGCTGGTCGAACGGGTTGACGCCGAGCAGATAGCCGCTGATGCCGCAAGCCTTCTCGAAGAAATATACGAGATAACCGAAGGAATAAGGCGACATGTCGGCGATATTGACGATCAGGTTCGGCACTTGGCCGTCCGTGTGCGCGAGCAGGGTGCCTTCAAACGCTTTCTTGTTGACGAAATCCATCGTCTTGCCGGTCAGGAAGTTAAGCCCGTCCAAATCGGCCTCGTCGTGTTCGATCGCGATCCGCTCCGCCACTTCGTTCACTTGAATGACCGTTTCGAAAATGTTCCGGTTGCCTTCCTGAATGAATTGGCCCATCGAGTGCAAGTCGGTCGAAAAATCGACGGCCGCCGGGAAGATGCCTTTGTAGTCCTTGCCTTCGCTCTCGCCGTACAGCTGCTTCCACCATTCGGATACGTAATGAAGCGACGGCTCGTAGTTGACGAGAATTTCGGTTGCTTTGCCCTTGCGGTACAGCGAGTTGCGGACGGCCGCGTATTGGTAAGCCTCGTTCTCCGCCAGGTTCGGATTGGCGTATTCTTTGGAAGCGTCCGCCGCGCCTTGCATCATCGCCTCAATGTCGATGCCCGCCGCGGCGATCGGCAGCAAGCCTACGGCCGTAAGAACGGAGTAACGTCCGCCTACGTCGTCCGGAATAACGAACGACTCGTAGCCTTCCTCGGTGGAAAGCTTCTTCAAGGCGCCCTTCTCTCTGTCCGTCGTTGCGTAGATCCGTCTCCGCGCTTCCTCTTTGCCGTATTTCTTCTCGAGCGCCGCGCGGAATACGCGGAAGGCGATGGCCGGCTCGGTCGTCGTGCCGGATTTCGAGATGACGTTGATCGACCAGTCGCGGCCTTCCAGCAGCTGGAGCAAATGCGTGACGTAGGTGGAGCTGATGTTGTTGCCGGCGAACAGCACCTGAGGCGTCTTGCGCCCTTCCTTCGGCAAAAGATTATAGAACGAATGCGACAGCATTTCGATTGCGGCGCGCGCGCCGAGGTAGGAGCCGCCGATGCCGATGACGATCAGGACGTCGGAATCCGATTTGATCTTGTCCGCCGCTTTCCGAATGCGGGCGAACTCCTCTTTGTCGTATTGGGTCGGCAGGTCGATCCAGCCCAGGTAATCCGAGCCGGCGCCCGTTCCGTTATGTAATTGCTCGTGCGCTAGGCGGACCGGTTCCGCCAAATTGTCGATTTCGTGCTTGCCGACGAACGTCAGCGCCTTGCTGTAGTCAAACGTAATGGTTTTGCTCATCGCAGAATAGTCCTCCTTAAATGGATTTGCCGCATCGGCCGATGAACGGCGTTTTAAAGGTGATTAACAGAGATTAACAGGGATGACGCTTTTTCAACTAGCATCTACAATATCGGATTTACCTTATAAAAACAAGCGCCCGTACGATGAAAAAATTATAAAGAATCGTTATAATGAATCCAGCGCAAAAGACTCGAAAATAGAAAAACCAATTGGGATGGAGGAAATCTCTGTGAAAAAAATCGGATTTATCGGGCTTGGCGTCATGGGGCTCGGCATGGCCGCGAATTTACTGAAAAAGGGCTTTGAAGTGTCCGTCTACAATCGGACGCCGGGGAAGGCGGAAGCGCTGAAGGCGCTTGGCGCCTCCGAGCTAGCAAGCGCGGCCGACGTGGCGAGGGCTTCCGACGTCGTCGTGACGATGATCAGCAACGACGCGGCGATCCGCGACGTCTATTGGGGAGAGAACGGTATATTCGCCGGGACGCGAAGCGGCATGATCCTCATCGACAGCAGCACGATTTCGCCGGCGCTGGCGAAGGAGCTCGCGGCCGAAGCCGAATCGATCGGCGCCTCGTTCCTTGACGCTCCCGTAACGGGCTCAAAGCCGGCCGCGGAGGGCGGTACGCTCGTGTTCATGGCCGGCGGCCCCGCCGACGCGGTCGGGGAGGCGCAGGACGTGCTGCTTGCCATGGGCCGCAAGGTCATTCCGATGGGGAAGAACGGGAGCGGCTCGGTCGCCAAGCTGGCGCACAATACGATCGTCGGCATTAATGTCGTCGCCTTGGCCGAAGGCATGGCCATCGCCGCAAGCGGCGGCATCGACGGCGGCGCGTTCGTCGAGCTGGTGCAATCCGGCGGCGCGGCGAGCAAGGCGGCCGAGATGAAAGGGCCGAAGCTGCTGGAGGGCAACTATGACGTCCAATTCTCGCTTGAGCTGATGCTGAAGGACCTGAAGCTGAGCTCGGCGCTGTCGGACGGGCTGAAGGTGCCGACGCCGCTGCTCGAAGCAGCCAAGAGCCAATTCCAGGTCGGCGATGCGATGGGCCTCGGCAGCCTCGACATGTGCAGCATCGGCCAAGCCTACGAACGGTGGATCGGCAGAAAGTTCGGCGGCGATCAGAGCTGATTCATTCGCACCTGAGCGCAATAAGGGAAATTAGTGGTCTTATTCGGCGAGTTCCCGGCACGTTTAACGAAATAAGGGAAAAGTTTGGCGCTATTCGCGCTGCCGATCCGCTGCCCAGGCGCATTTGGGCGCAATAAGGGAAATTAGTGGTCATATTCGGCGCGATCCCGGCACGTTTAACGAAATAAGGGAAAAGTTTGGCGTTATTCGCGCTGCCGATCCGCTGCCCAGGCGCACCTGAGCGCAATAAGGGAAATTAG
>NZ_JACXIY010000040.1 GCF_014705655.1 Paenibacillus arenilitoris
CATACTCTCACAATAGGGAACTTTTTTGTTTTTGAAAAGGAAAACTTTCAGATCATGTTAGGTTTGTCGCATGGCTAGTGCAAAAAATGAAACCAATTCGCTCTTCATCCTATTCCCTCACGATTTAGTATCGGTATTTGAAATTAATCGATACGATTCAAGCCATTCCATTCGATATTTGCCGGAATAATGTCAAATTTTGAATCTAATTTCCTCGTTCGCCGCCTTCTTTCGCGTTTAGTTTCAATTTTTGAAACTCAAGCCCGAACAGTGAAGCCGGAAACGGATTGACCGTCCGCAGCCGGCGGGAATTGGGCTCATAAGGCGGCCCCGTGACAAAACAGGTCAAAAAATAAGATCCGATGCGATTTACCGGATTTCCGAAGGGCTTCGGCCCGTATATTGCTTGAACTGGCGGCTGAAGAAGAAGATGTCGCGGTAGCCGAGCGCGTCCGCCACTTCCGTGACGTTCATGCCCGCATGCATAAGCAGATGCTGCGCCCGCTCGATCCGGGTGCGGATCATGTAGGTCTGCACCGACATGCCGATCAGCTCCTTGAACTTCATCGAGAAGTAGCGCGGCGACAGCTGGGCGCGCATCGCCAAATCCTCGACGCGGTGCGCGATGCTCGGATTTTGCCGGACGAAGTTGGCGACTTCGTGGATTGCCTCCGTCAGCTGGTTGCTTGCCTTCTTCTCGACGGGCAGCTGGGTATCCTCGCGCAGCAAGTGGATAAGCAGCTGCTTCAGGATGAGCCGGGCCTCTTCCTCCGCCCCGTACGTCTGCACGAGAAACAGCCTCACGTAGCGGGACAGCATGTATTCGAAATCGACGGTATCGTTCATCTGCCTGTAGCGGCCAGGCACCTCGTCGATCGGCCCATCGACGGCAAAATGGATATAGGACAGCACAAGCGGTCGCTGAGGATTATGCGTGGCGCTCGTATAGTCGCCCGGCCGGAACAGGAAACAGCTGCCCGGACCGACCTTATAGTGGCCGCCGTTCACTTCTACTTCCCCTTCGCCGCTCCATACATAGAATAAATCGTAATTGGGTATCGGCTTCTCGCGTCTGGCCCATCTCCAGCCCGGCTCGCACACGATTTTGGCGAAATAGGGGGTCAGGATGAGCGACTCGGGCGAAATGTGCAGCATTGGGCGTTCCTCCCGTGTCATTCTATGCCGTCATCATACAACAGCGGCAAAGTTTTGCGCAAGCCGTCCCGAAGTTACGAAAAAATTTGGTTTGAGAATGGTTTGCGGCGCTTAAAAAATGTTATAATAGCACCCGACAAATACTCATTTCTCGAGAATGATTTCGGAAGGATGGAATGAAGTCCATGAACCCACTTGCCCAGCAGTTAAACGAGACGCTTCGAACGGAAAATCCGTACGTCTACGCGATGTTGTCGTCCCTCGGCAAAGCGATTTATTTCCCGAAGGAGGGCATTCTCAGCCAATCCGCGGAAGCGAAGACGAAAGCATCGAAATTTAACGCTACGATCGGAATCGCGACAGAAGGCGGTCAGCCGATGCACCTTAAGGTCATTCAAGAGACGCTTTCCGCTTACAATCCGAAAGACATATACGAATACGCGCCGCCGGCCGGCAAGCCGGAGCTCCGCAGCGCTTGGCGCGCCAAGATGATCAAGGACAATCCGGCGCTCGAAGGGAAAGGCTTCGGCAATCCGATCGTGACGAACGCGCTCACGCACGGCCTCAGCATCGTGGCCGACCTGTTCGCCGATGCGGGCGACGCCGTCGTGATCCCGGACAAAAACTGGGAAAACTACGAGCTGACCTTCGGCGTCCGCCGCGGCGCTGAGATCGTGGAATACCCGCTTTACAACGAACGGACGAAGTTTAACAGCGAGGGCCTTCGCGAAGCGCTGCTGGCGCAGAAGGACAAGGGCAAGGCGATCGTCGTCCTGAACTTCCCGAACAACCCGACGGGCTACACGCCGGGGCCGCAGGAGGGCAACGAGATCGTCGCCGCGATCCGGGACGCCGCCGAAGCCGGCATCAACGTCGTCGCCGTGACCGATGACGCCTACTTCGGCCTGTTCTTCGAGGACTCGCTGCACGAATCGCTGTTCGCCAAGCTCTCCGACGTACACCCTCGCGTGCTCGCCGTGAAGGTCGACGGCGCGACGAAGGAAGAGTACGTATGGGGCTTCCGCGTCGGCTTCATCACTTACGCCTCCGATTCGGCGGCGGCGCTCGCCGCACTGGAGCAGAAGACGCTCGGCATTATCCGCGCCACCATCTCGAGCGGCCCGCATCCGTCGCAGACGTTCGTGCTGCACGCGCTGACGTCGCCCGATTTCGACGCCCAGAAGGCGGAGAAATACGACATCATGAAAGGACGCGCGAACCGCGTCAAATCGCTTCTGGACAGCGGCCGATACGAAAACGCATGGACGTACTATCCGTTCAACTCCGGCTACTTCATGTGCCTGAAGCTGAACGGCGTATCGGCCGAAGCCGTGCGGGTACGCCTGCTGGACGAATACGGCATCGGCACGATCGCGCTCGGCGAGACCGATCTCCGCGTCGCCTTCTCCTGCATCGAAGAGCCGTATTTGGAAGAGCTGTTCGATACGATTTTCAAAGCGGTGAACGATCTGCTGACGAAGTAAGAGAAGACGCCCGCAATCGTCAAATACCCCTGAACGTCATGCGCCTTAATGCGGCGGCGATGCGTTTGGGGGTATTTTGGTTATGCCGCCGGGCTTCGGAAGCAGCCGGCGGCTTATTCGCCTTCCTCCTCGTCGAGCAGCAATCTTCTGCGCATCCGCGACGGGCGGAGTGCAATATAGACGCCGGCTCCCGCCGCGGCCGAAATCGAAGGCGCATAGATCGAAGCCATCGCGAGCGGGATCGCCGCAAACAGCCACGCGACGATCGCGCAGACGGTGACGACGACGCGGTCTACCTTCAAATATTGCTCGATGCGCCGCTTGTCCGGCAGCGGATAGACATGCTTCCAGATCGAATGCCGGTGAACGTGGCGGAGACCGCCGGCTTGGACGGCCAGCACGGCGAGGAATAAGCCGTATGCGGCCGCGGCGCCCCAGCCGGACAACGAGGCGGCGTCCGCCAGCCAATAGACGACGAGACAAGCAAGCAGAAGCAGCCGGATGACGATGCCGCCGATCTCCGCGCGGATGAACGACGCCGTATACAGGTAAACGTACGTATACCGGTTTGCGTTCGGCACGGCGCGGAGCAGCCAGGCCAAATAGGAGCGCTTCGCGACCGCGGCCGGCAGCGTCGGGACGTCGATGAAGAGGCCGAAGAAGGCGTAATAACGATTCCGCGTGCGCGCCTCCTCCTGGATCAGCCGCTCCCAAGGAAACCGATGCCGCGCGGGAAACCGGTGGACGAGCGCGAACAGCAAGCCGATCAGCGCGGTGAAGACGGCGGCTTGCCAACCCTCCCGGGTCAGCCATGCCGCCAGGACAAGCGCGGTCAGCCCCCAGCGAAGCAGGCGCATCCCCCTTCTCATCCCGGGCCATGCCATCCGGCGCTCCCGCCAAGCGCCCCACGTATTCGCCGCTTTCAATCCGGCAGCCAGAATCGCGAGCAGCCATCCCGAAGCAAGCGCGGGACCCTGATTGTAAATCGGCAAATAAAGCAGCAGCACGAGCGCGGCGAGCAGCGCGCCGAAGACCGCCGTATGGCGGACGGAGCGCCGCAAATAACCGGCCATATCCGCTTCGCGCGGCATCATGAAGACGGTGTCGGCGGGCGCAAGCCAGGTGCGCAGCGGGCTCCAGCACAAGACGGGCGCCAGCGCGGCGACGCCGACCGCCGCGATCGGGAAGCCGGACGGCAAATCGCGGATCAGCGTAACGTAACCGATGGAAGAGGAAATGAAGATAAGTGAAAGGAATGCGGTAAAGCCGCTTTGGGCCATGTAGCGGATATACGGAACGATTTCTTCGCGGAACGCTCTGGCCCGGCGGCTCCAAATCGCTTCAAGCCTAAGCTCGCCGCCCATTACGCGTTCCCCCCGGCAACGAGCCTGTAGAACGCTTCCTCCAGCGTGCCGCCGCGCTGCTCCATGCCTGCTGCCCGCCTGACCTCGTCGAGGGTGCCTTGGGCAACGATCTTACCGTGATGCATGACGATGAACCGGTCGCAATAGGCCTCCACCGTGGAAAGGATATGCGAGCTCATCAAGATCGCCGCCCCCTTCCGCTTCACCTCGACGAGACGGTCCAGCAACGAACGGATGCCGAGCGGATCGAGCCCGAGGAACGGCTCGTCGATGATATACAATGGCGGCTCGGCAAGCAGCGCGTTCATGATCATCACCTTCTGCTTCATCCCCTTGGACAAGTGCGAAGCGAACGCCCTCCGCTTCGGCGTCATCTGGAACTGCTCCAGCAGCGCCTCCCCGCGCTCGCCATCCGCGTTGTCCGTTACGTTGTAAGCCATGCCCGTGAGGCGCAAATGCTCCTCCACCGTAAGCTCGTCGAAGAGCACCGGCGTCTCCGGCACGTACGCGAAGGAGGAACGGTACTTCTCTGTATCCTCCTCCAGCTCGACGCCCCCTACCTTTACCTCGCCCGACTGGGGCTTCATCAGTCCGAGAATATGCTTGATGGTCGTGCTCTTGCCCGCGCCGTTAAGGCCGATCAGCCCTACCATCTCCCCCGCTTTCACGTGAAAGGAAATGCGATGCAGCACGGGCCTCTTGGGGCTGTAGCCGCCTGTTAAGTCGTGTACATATAAAATCGGGTCCATCCGTTCACCTTCGCTATCGATAATTAACTTGCGCTAAGTATCAGCATAACGAATTGCGAGCGGAATATCAAAAAAAAGCATCACCGCGCGGTGATGCTTTCTTCTTCGTTCCTTATATGATCCTGATCTCTTTAACCGTACCGTTCTCGCCTTTCAGCTGGACAAGCTGACCTTGCTTAAGCAGATCGTCATTGCCGATCACCGCTACGCTCGCATCGACGTTATAGATGAAAACGACCGTTTCCCCATTTTCGATCCGCGCGATCGAGATCGTCGCAAGCTTCCCTTGCGAATTATCGGTATACGTGATCGTATTGACAATGCCCAGTTCGTTGAACGCCGCAACGACCGGCGCCGGCTTCGTGACCTCGATAAAGACGACTTTATTCTGATACGTGCGGACGAGCACTTCGTCGCCGGCTTTCAGCGCGCTGACGGCCGCCTTCTTGTCGTCGCGGAAAATAAATACGTTCGCGTCCAGACCGAGCGTTACCTCGGAGTTGTCGGCTTTCACGACCGTAATTTTGCCGCCGCTCGCAGCCGCTTTCAGCTTGCCCGAGATCGCCTGCGCGTCATGGTCCGGCATTTCCGTGTCGGTGCGGTCGAGCAGCGCGGCCAGCTCCGCGCGGGTTACCGGCTGGTTCGGACGGAACGTTTTGCCTCTCTTGTCCTCGTAACCGGTAATGATGCCTTTCTGAAGCGCGAGAGCGACGTAGCCGACGGAGCCCGCCGGAATTTGATCGGCGTCCTTGAAGTCCAGCTTCGTATTGTTCAGCGCCTTCGCTTCGTCTTCCAATTTAAGCGCTTTAATTAACAGGATGGTCGACCATAGCCTTGTCGCGTTCTCCTCCGGATTTACTTCCGTCTCCGTTTCGGCGAACAGGTCGTTCTCCAGCGCAACCGACACGTAGCCTACGGCCCAAGGATATTTGCGCTCGAGCTTGTCGGCGTCGCGGAATTGCAGCTCGGTGTTCATCTCGGCCGCGGATTCGGCCTGCGCGCGAAGCCCCATCAGCCTGACGGCCGCCACGAGCGTCTCGATCCGGCTGATCTTCTGGTTCGGCTTGAACGTGCCGTCGTTATAGCCGGTGAATACGCCCTTCGACGCCAAGCGCATGATGTATTCGAGCGCCCATTTCAATTCCTTCTCGTCTTCGAATTTCCACGTTACTTTATAGTTATCGTCATCCCGGTCATCTCTTTCTTCGTATCGATCGTCGTCGCGGTCATCGTCGTCGTGATGGCCTCTGTTTCCTTTTCCGCCGTCCGCGAATGCCGAGGTCGCTCCGCCCGCAAGCATCAGCAGCGCCAGCGAGGATATTGCCGTCTTCTTCCACATCGTTTGTTTCGTCAAGAAAGCCACTCTCCTTTGATCGATTGGCGGAAATTTCCGCTTCGTAACCTACGCCCATACGTTTCGGGAGAGGCTGTTCGATTTAAGAGGGTGGCTTCCCTAAAAAAAATTTTTATTGTTCTTTTTCGGCTTCCCGCTTCGCCTTAAGCCATTTCGGAGCGCCCTTGTTCTTGCCTTCGCTCTTCCGCTTCGCCTTGGCCGATGCTTTCGTCTGCACGGGCCTCGCCGCAGGCTTCTTCGCATGCGTCGCAGCAACGGCCGGCTTCGCGTCCGCGGCTTCCCCGGTTCTCTTCGTTCTCGCAGACGCTTCTCCCTTGCGGATGACGGGTCTCGCTTCCGGTCGAAGCGCGCCGGGCCGCGTTGCCTCGCGCAGCTCCTCTTCGTTCAGCAGCTTGCCTCTGAACATCGTCCGCTCGGTCAGCTCGATTCCGAGCTGCTTGCGGAACTTCTCCATGATGAACTTCTCCTGCGGCGTGACGATCGACACGACCGTTCCGGCGCGCCCCATCCTGCCCGTCCTTCCGGCACGGTGGACGTAATGGTCCGCATCGGCGGCCGGGTCCAGCTGAATGACGAGCGGCAGCCCCTCGATGTCGATCCCGCGGGCGGCGACATCCGTCGCGAGCAGAAGCTGGCAGCGGCCGTCGCGGAAGCGGGCCAGCGTCGCGGCGCGGCGCTGCTTGTCCGCGTCGCCGTACAGCGTCTCGACGGTGAAGCCTTCATAGGCCAGCTTCGCTTCCCAGTTCGCGATGTTGTCCGTGTCGGCCAGAAACAGCAGCGCGGATTTCGGATCAAGCAGCCGGATCAGCCGCCTCGCCGTGTCCGTCTTGTCCCGTTTGTCGCAGACGACGTAAAAGTTGTCGATCGTCTCCGACACGCGATGCTCGGGCGTAATTTGAATGCGCTGCGGATCATTCATCCACCGCCCTTCGAATCTCGCCATCTGGTCCGGGTAAGTCGCGGAGAAAAAAGCGATCTGCCTCTCCCGCCCCATCGCGAACAGAATCGCTTCCACCTCTTTCGTCGAGCCGAGCTGGAACACTTGATCGGCTTCGTCGATGACGACGCCCGTCACTTCGCTCAGCTTCAGCTTGCGCAGCTTCAGCAGCTCGTGAATCCGTCCCGGCGTGCCGATGACGAGCTGGGGGCGGAGCTTCAGCTTCTCCACCTGACGCTTCAGAGCCGCGCCTCCGATGAGCTGCTGCACGCGAATGCCGAGCGCCTCCCCGTACGTTTCCGCCACGCGCACGATCTGCATCGCAAGCTCTTGCGTAGGGGCGAGGATAACCCCTTGCACCGCGCCGGAGCGCGGATTCAGCTTCTGCAGCAGCGGCAGCAGGTACGCGAGCGTCTTGCCCGTTCCGGTCTGCGATCTCGCCGATACGTCGCTGCCGCCGAGCAGGACCGGGATCGTCTCCGCCTGCACGTCCGTCGGCTTCGCGATTCCGTTTGCCTCCAGCTTGCGGATAAGCCGCTCGTCGACGCCGATTTCATTCCAAGTGTATGTACTCATCGTGTAACCCTCTCTTAATCCAACCGTTATTTTCGATTCAACCAACCGCCGAACCAGCGGTCCGCCGCGCGCGGCAGCAAGTGATACAGCTTAATGCCGACCGAAGCCGTCTTCGGCAAATCGACCTCGTCCTTGCGCCTCTCCATGACCCGGATGATCGATTTCACGACGTATTCCGGCTTCATCATGAACCAGCTCACGTTTTTCACGTACGCCCCGGTCGGATCAGCCAACGAGAAGAAAGGCGTGTCGATCGGCCCCGGATTGACCGCCGATACGTGAATGCCCGTCCCTCTCAGCTCCATCCGCAGCGAGTTGGTGAAGCCGAGCACCGCATGCTTCGTCGCGGTATACGCCGTCGATTTCGCGGAACCGATCTTGCCGGCCATCGACGCGATGTTGACGATCTGCCCGCTCCCACGCTCCAGCATATGGGGAATGACGGCCTTCGTGCAGCGCACCGTTCCCATGTAATTGGTATCCATCATCTTCTCAAAGCTTTCCACGGGCATCTCCGTAAAATACTCGAACTTCCCGTATCCGGCGTTGTTCAGCAAAATGTCGATCCTGCCGTGCTTCAAAGCGGCGGCTTCCACCGTTTGCTTCACCTGCTCGTTGTCGGTTACGTCCATCCGGAAGACGGAGCAATCTCCTTTTATCGTAGCGGCGATATCATTAAGCTTGCTTATATTGCGTCCGGTCAGCACCGGTATCGCGCCGCGTTCGGCCAGCCTGACCGCCGCGAGCGCGCCGATTCCGCTCGATGCGCCGGAAATAAAGACGATTTTCCCTTCCAACATCCCGCATCACCCACCCATTAGTTTACTTGATCGAAGTCGCATACGCAAAAAAAAAGCTCCCCCTGGGAGCCCGTTCTGTGCTACGATGCAACTAAAACTTGGATGTCCAGCTCGCCGATGCCGTCCATAATAAGCGGAATCGTCAATGCTTTCTGGGCCGAGAAGCCTGCGGACTGGGCGGATTGAATCACCTTCGGCGGCGTAATGTCCACCCTTACGCCCTGGTTGTACAGCATGGTGCTGGCATTTCCGCTGATCATGTTGCCGAGCTCGGAAATCGCGCTTCTGCCGATTTCATCGATTTCGGAAATGACGAAGCCGCCCATCATGGCCGAAACCATCTTTAGAGCTACCTGCTCGCTAAGCCCGAATACAATGTCGCCGTTCATTTGTCCGTTGAGCCCAATTTGAATCCATATGTAGTTCTCTACAAACTTGATGTCCTTAAGACCGAGTTCCCCGGTCGCAGGCCGGATCTGCACGACCTGTTCGATCACGATTTTGGCGGATTCAAGAAACGGGTTAATATATTCTGCCTTCATAACGAGGATACGCTCCTTCTCGACAAAATTCGTGCTATGTCTTGTTTAATTTCTATTATACTTAATTAACTAGGACAAGTATACTATAAAAAAATGTTCTCATTCTTCGGAACTAGATTTATCGCAACAAAATGTATTGAATTTTGCGCAATTGGGAGGATACGCTTCTATGCCTAACGTCTGGGCTCATCTCATATTCGGGCAGCTCGTGCTGGAGCAGATCGGAGAGGCGTCGATGCTTCGGACCGACGAGCAAAAAAACATGTTTAACCTGGGCTGCCAGGGGCCGGACTTTTTGTTCTATGACCGTTTCCTGCCTTGGCAGAAGAGCGCCGCGCTGAACCGTATGGGCACGGAGATGCACAATCGGCATTGCGGACCGGCGCTCGTCGAGATGCTCGATTGCGTCGGCGGCCGGCGGGCATGCCCGAAGGATCCCGACCCGTCCGTCCTGTACGCGCTCGGCTTCGTCCTGCATCATATCCTCGATCGGAACATGCATCCGTACGTGTTCAGCAAATCCGGATTTCGCAAATGGGACCATCAGCGCTTCGAAATCATGATGGATACGTTAGTCGCGCGCCAGTTGTGGGGGATCGAAACGTGGAAGACAGCGGTTTGGAAACATATCGACACGAACGGCGCCTTCCCGGCGCCGGTCATCGATGCATTTGAGTCCGTGACGGAAGCTTATTATTCGGAGCTTGCCCCGCTCATTTCCCGCGAGGATTGGAACCGGGCCAACCGGGACTTCACGGCCGCGCAGCGCCTGTTCCACGACCCTACCGGCCTTCGGCGCAAGCTGACCTTCGGCCGGATCGAACCGTTCGTCTACAAACGGGGGGTCATCCCTTACGACGTCATGAACGACTCGGAGCAGCCATGGATCGACCCCGTCGATTCCGGCGCATACCGCCGCGAAAGCGCATGGACGCTATGGGACCGGGCGGTGGACGACGCGGCGGAGGTCATCCGCTCCGTTCTCGTATGGCTGCGGGCTTACGAGAATCCGCAGCCTACGAAGGAGGACCGGACCGGCGTCCGGCTGCTTCGCGAGCAGGCAGCCGGTTTAATCGGCAACCGTTCGTACGAGACCGGCCTCGATTGCGATTCCGGCGCCCGCATCCGCTATGCCGACACGATCTGGCCGGACCAGCCGGGCATGACGGAAGCGCCGTCCGAATAACGGTCGGATCGCCTGGGCGGAAGCGTTCGCGAGGCCGGGATCGCGCTCGGCAAGGCGTACCGCCCATCGATGAAGGAGCGGATCAGACGGCTTTGCCCGATTGTGTCCTGCGGTAGCGGAGCCTGATCAGGCGAAGCCGCTCGTAGAGCGCGTCGACCGGCTTGCCCGGCTCGGTAGCCTCGGCCGAACCGTACACTTGCTGCAGCACCGGCTTTAAATATTTGTCGCCGACGAGCGACAGCGTATCCCAGACAAGCCGCTGCTCCTCTTCCGGCACTCCGTTCAGCTCCCTGGCGATGAGCGGCTCGAAATCGTAGCCCTCCCGCTCCAGCTGCTCGATCCGGTCCATCAACTCGCGGCGCGGCATGGACAGCTCGGCTTCGAGCTGCTCCAGCGTGCCTCCGCGCTGCACCGCCGACAAAATTTGCCGCTTCGCCTGCTGGCGGTCCATCTGGACCTTGTACTTGAGCTCCTTCTGCTTGAACAACCAGGCGGTGTAAGCGGCGGGATCGAGCTTGTCCTCCACCCATTGCAGAGGGAATCCGGTCGTCCTCTGCGCGCCGGCCGTAACAGCGAGCAGCTCCTGACCGTACGCGGCGAGCTTCGCGCTGCCCCAGCCCGGAATTTGCGCGAGCTCCTCCTCCGTCCTGGGCACGAATGCGCTGATCATCCACAGCAGCCGGTTCGTCGCGATCAAATAGGCGGAGCGTTTCTCGGCGGATGCCTTGCCGCGGCGCCATTCCCTGAGCGTCTGGAACAGCTCGGGATCGGCGTGCAGCTCGCCGTAGCATTGCAGCATCGACTGGAAGCTGCCTGCGCCCGTTCGTCTCTCGTCCAGCATCCCGTCGATGATCGGTGCGTAACCCTCGCCCATCACCTTGGCGATCCCGTGACGGAAGGCGGTCATCATCTCTTCCCAGGACGTCCCTTCAAACCAGGTTTGCGGATTTTCCGCCTCCCCGTCTCTCTCCATCCATAGCACCGCCCATTGTCCCTGACGCTCGCAGATCGACAGCTGCGCGCTCGATACCCGGCTTTCTTCTCCCGCTTTCTCGAAGGTGTTCAAAAAAACGATTTGCATGTTTACCTCATCCTCCATCGGCTGAATTAGTCGCGAATGCATGAACGGCGGGGCCGCGCTCGCCTGCGGGCTGATGCCTGACAACGCAAAAAAGCACCCCTTCCGCCGCGGCAGAAGAGGTGCTTCCTCGTTCGTTCAATGATTCGATTGTCTTAATGCTATCATAACGATTCGTGCCTGACAAGCATTTTGTTTACCGCTTGTTGTATAATGTTAGTACATTATAAATGTGGAGGCTGACCGATATGCTATTGCCCGATTTTGATTTTATGTCCGACTCGACCGAACAAACGTCGACCCGTTTCGTCACGTTCATCGGCCCGAGCCTGAAGCGGTTTGACCTTGCCGTGACGACCACGAACCGATTCTACGGCAAAAAGCTCGTTACCGATCTGCAATCCGGCAAAACCGCGATCATCGGCCCCGATGATTTGGAGGAAGAGGGCTACCTCGAATATACGTACAAGCTGACGGAGGAAGAAGCGGCCGAGCTTACGCAATTTTTGTATTTCGTCGTCGGAACGGTGCATTTTACCGA
This sequence comes from Paenibacillus arenilitoris, assembly GCF_014705655.1. Classification (GTDB taxonomy): domain Bacteria; phylum Bacillota; class Bacilli; order Paenibacillales; family Paenibacillaceae; genus Pristimantibacillus; species Pristimantibacillus arenilitoris. The sequence goes on from NZ_JACXIY010000040.1 coordinate 11,767, forward strand.
TTAATCGGGGCACACTGAAACGGTAACCAACTACCATTTCGGGAGGAGTCTGCCGATGGATCGTTTTACTAGCGAGGATCGCCCGCCGGAATCAGACGTATCGACAGTAGAATCGCAGCGCAGCGAGCTCATTCCGGAGGAATTTCCGGAAGGGCCATACGGCTCCGGAATGCCGGTGGAGACGCTGGGCAAAAGCAAGCCATGGCGGTTCGGCCAGCGGTCGCTAACCAATCTCGATTACGAGAATCGCAGCCTGCATGCCGGCCTGCCGCGCGATTATCCGGGCGAAGACGACTATGACGAAGTATACCCTGAAGTCCACGACGAACCTTAAAACCGCAAAGCCCTTGGCCGTACGCATCTGCGTGCCGGCCAAGGGCTTTTTTCCAGCGGTTCGTGAAATTATGCGGGATTAAGCTCCATCTCATCCTCTTCGCCCCGGTTGAACGATTCGCGGTCGAACTCCCCTTCGGAATCCGCCACCAGTAGCGCCGTTACCGTCGTGCCGGTCGCGTTGACCGCCGTACGGCCCATGTCGATGAGCGATTCCACGGCCACGACGAGCGCGATGCCTTCGAGCGGCAGGCCGATCGCCGTCAATACGACCGTCGTCGAGATCGAAGCCGGGCCCGGCACGCCGGCGACGCCGATCGATGAAATGACGCTGACGAGGACGATCAATACGTAATCCGTTGCCGAAAGCGAAATGCCGTACACCTGCGAGACGAATACGGATACGACGGCCGGCCATACGCCTCCGCAGCCGTTGAAGTTCATCGTGGCGCCGAGCGGCGCTACGAAGCTGGCGATCTTCGGAGAGACGCGAAGCCGTTTCGTGATGACCTCGAGATTAATCGGCAGCGTAGCGAAGCTGCTTCGCGTCGTGAACGCAACTGCCACCGTCGGGTAAGCTTTTCTGAAGAAGCGCAGCGGATTCACTTTCGCGACGAAGGAGACCAATCCGCCGAATACGAAAACGAAGTGAAGAATGAGCGCGATATAGCTGACAAGGATCAGCATCGCGAGCGGCTCCAGCGTCTCCCAGCCATAGCGCGCGGCCATGACCGCGATCAGGGCATAGACGCCGTATGGCGTGAAGCGCAGAACGAATTTGACGACCTGGTGCATAATTTCCGTCGCGGATTGAACGAACGCCTTGACCGCCTGCACCGCGTCCGGCTTCTTCGCGCCGACCTTCACGATGGCGACCGCGATGAACAAGGCGAAGATCAGAATCGGCACGACCCTTCCTTCCGCGGCGTCCTGAATCGGATTGGACGGCACCTGGTCCAAAATAACCTCGAAGAAGCTCGGCACTTCGCGGGCTTCGAAGTTTTCCGGCTTCGTCAGCTCGAACCCGGCGCCCGGATTAATGAGCGAGGCGACGACGAGGCCGATGACGGCCGCGACGCCGGTCGTCGCGAGGAACCAGCCGATCGTCTTCAGGCTGAGCTTGCGCAAAAACTCGATATTCGTAATCGAGATGATGCTGTTGATGACAAGCACGAACACGAGCGGAATGACGATCATCCGGATCAGATTGATATAAATCGAGCCGATCGTGCCCACGCCTTCGGTTTCGAGCTTGAAGTTGTTAAAAATAATGCCTGCGACAAGGCCGAGTCCGAGCGCGATAAGCACTCGCGTGCCGAAGCCCACCCGTTTCTTCGCTAAATAATACAACCCTCCGAGCAGAACGGCCGATACGAGCAAGCTGATCCCGTTTAATTCGATCGCCGACAATAAATTGTTTTCCATTGCGCATGCACCCTTTCTTAGGCTTCGTGGATGTAAAAGTAACCCGGAAAATCAATTAATTATAATTCCGATGCGATTACTATACTTTGTTGGACCAATATATCATCGTCGATTCTTTTCTGTCAATACTATTTTTACACGGCAGCCGCTGGAATATGCGCGAAATCGATTGACGCCCGGCGGGCATCAAAAAAGAGACTCCCATCGCAAGAAGGAAGCCTCCGTATGTACGGCAGTACGCCGACAGCAATATTCGCATAAGGTTACTTGGATAAGTATGCATCATACCAGCGAACGAGGCGATTGTCACTTTACAAATCATGGACCGTGAGCTCGCTTCTTACCATGAATCTCGCATTGACGCCCGCCTGGCCGATTCCTTTGGAAATATAATAATAGCCTTCCCCGCTCTTGTGCAGTCCTTTGTAAATGCCTCTATCGGCTAGCGGGCCCTTCGGCTTGAGCTTGAAGAAGAAAGGCACGTTCAATTGTTTCCCGTGAAGATGGCCGGCCATCAAATAATGGTACGGACGCTTGATCGCGAGAACAACGTTAGGGTCGTGCGTCATGACGACGATCGGCTTCCGTCCGTCCGCGCCACGGAAAGCCGGCCGGAGCTTGCTGTGCCCGGTTCCGAAATCGTCGATGCCGACCAAGTCGAACTCCGGCAGCGGCACGCACTCGTTGCGAAGCAGGCGTATCCCGTTCGTCTGCAATAAATCCAGCAGCCGGCTTAGCCTCGGAAGCTCGTAATCATGATTGCCGAGTACCGCGTATACGGGAACGCCGTAGCCCGCGATGACTTTGAAGTAATCGTTCGCCCGCGGCAAATAGCTCGTCTTGTACGTATAGTCGCCCGTCATGAAAATGTAATCGGGCCGGGTCTCTTCGATCACCTTTCCGATCGTTCTCGCGCTGATGCGCAGCCGGTCGACGTGAAGATCGCTGATTTGCAGAATGCGCTTGTTGATTCCGGACGGATGGCGGATCTTCTCCACCTTCAGCCACTGCGTAGGAAGGATAAAAAATAGATAAACGAGAACGACTCCGACCGCGATGGCTGCAACTAACATCGCCTTCCCCCTTTCCTGGCGCCCGTAAGCGCCCTATGACCCAGTATAGTCAATCGGAATGCCCATCACAACTAATCTGTTGACAATGATTCGGCGAAGATGGTAACCTATGAGTAAGTTCTTAATAAAGAACAATTTGAGAGCGAAAACATGTCATAGCGCTCAATATTTTTATTAGAAAATATAATAATGTTCAATATATTTTCGGAACGGCACCGTTAGCTTTAGATGTTCTTAAAAAAGAACAACGTCGCACGCATTCCATCATGGCTGGAGGATCTTATGAGCGCAATCGTCGGAATTCATCGCTTCAATCACGAACCCGTGCCCCCCGAGCTGGGCGAGCGGGTGATGCAGGCTCTGCGGCAATACCCCGCCGATTACGCGCTTACCTGGCAGGACGCGGACGTGTTCCTCGGCTGCCGCGCCCAGTGGATTACGCCGGAATCGGTTCATGAACGGCTTCCGCATTACGACGCCGAGCGCGGCCTCGCCATTACGGCGGATGCGATCCTCGATAACCGCGAAGAGTTGTTCGAGAAGCTGCAGGTAAATCCGTCCGAGAGAAGCGGCATGACGGACAGCGCCTTAATCGTGCTCGCTTACCGGAAATGGGGAACGGACGCGCCTGTGCATTTTATCGGCGATTTCGCCTTCTTCATCTGGGATGAGCGGAATCGCGCGCTGTTCGGTGCGAGGGATTTTTCCGGGAACCGTACCCTTTATTTCGCCCGGACGCGCGAGCTGTTCGCCTTCAGCACGGCCATCCGCCCTCTCCTCCTCATTCCCGGGGTGGATAAAGGAATCAACGAACAATGGCTGTCCGAATTTTTGGCCATCCCGACCACGACCGAATGCGTGGATCTGTTTACGACGGCATACCGGTCGATCGGTCAAATTCCTCCCGCCCACTCCGTGACGGTCGCGGACGGCGAGGTGAAATTTACGAGATACTGCACGGTCCTTCCCGAGGAGAAGCTGAAGCTGAAGTCCAACGGCGATTACGAGGAGGCGTTCCGGGACGTGTTCCGGACGGCCGTGACGGCAAGGCTTCGCACGCATCGCAAGGTCGGCGCGTACCTGAGCGGCGGTCTCGATTCCGGCTCCGTGGTCAGCTTTGCCGCCAAGGCATTGCGCGAAGAGAACAAGCGGCTGCATACGTACAGCTACGTGCCGCTCGACGATTTTCAGGATTGGACGCCTAAGAGCAGAGTGGCCAACGAGCGGCAGAACATCGAGTCCACCGTACGCCATGTCGGCAACATCCATGACCAGTATTTCGATTTCCCCGAGATGAACCCGTACACGGAAGTCGACGATTGGCTGGAGCTGATGGAGTCGCCCTACAAATTTTACGAGAATTCGTATTGGTTAAAGGGAATCTATCAGAAAGCGAACGAGGAAGGCGTCGGCGTCCTGCTCAGCGGCAGCCGGGGGAACTGGAGCATTTCGTGGGGGCCCGCCCTCGATTACCAGGCCGATCTGCTGCGAAGATTCAAATGGCTTCGTTTCTATCAGGAATTTAGCCTGTATACGAGCAATCTCGGCGTCAAAAAGTCGCGGGTCTTCCCGATCGTCGGCAAAAAAGCGTTCCCTCAAGTCGCGCGGCTGTTCGGCCCGAAGGAGCAGCCCGGCATCTCCAAGCTGATCAACCCGGCGTTCGCAGAGCGGACGAACGTGCACGGCAGGCTTCTCGATCACGGGTTCGACTTTTTCGGAAACAGCTTGCAGAACGTATACGAAATTCGAAAAAAACAGTTCGAGAAGCTCTTCTACTGGACGATTACCGGAACGGTCGGGTGCAAGCAATCGCTCCGGAACGCGCTTTGGGAACGCGACGCCACCAACGATCTGCGCGTCATCCGCTTCTGCTTGTCGGTGCCCGAGGATCAGTTCGTCCAGAACGGCCTCGACCGCAACCTTATTCGCAGATCGACGCGCGATTACTTGCCCGACAGCATCCGGCTGAACCAGAAGGTTCGCGGCGTGCAGGGTGCCGACGGCGTCCATCGCTTGGCGTCGTCCTGGCCGAGTCTCGTCGGCGAGTTCCGGCAGCTGCTGAAGGATCCGGCCGTTTCGGAATATTTGAACGTGGCCGAGCTGACGGAATCTTTGAACAAAATCCAGCGGGAACCACGTCCCGAATGGATATTCGCGGCCGAATTCCGAATGCTGATGCGAAGCCTGATCTTCTACCGGTTCATGAAAAAATTCGCTTGAAAGGAGGTGATAGTATGCAAAAGAAAGCATGGCTGCAACCGACGTTGGAAGTGCTTGACGTGAATCAAACGATGGCGGGTCCAGGCGTAGATATCCCTGACGCCGTTCAGCCGGACCCTACAGAGATCATTCACCACGAAAGCTAATCGCCGTTCGAATATTTTCATACTTAGAAGACAGATGCCCTTATATGTCAAAGTATAGGGGCACCTTCCCCAAAATAGCCTCACGAACGAATGGAAGTGATGATCCTGCCAAGGACCGATAGCCTTACCGATTACTGCGCATTTGGCTTGCGTATCGAAAGCGAAATGCCGCTGCCCGAGCTTACGCGATCCGATTCGCCTGCTTACTTGGGCATGGTGCCCGTCAACGTGAAAAAGAGCGACCTTTCCGCCATGTGGGCGGAGTACGAGCCGGTCAAAGAATCGATCGCCCTGGTCGGCCGGCAGGTTCTGTTCCGGATACCGGACACCGCGATTTTCTGCGTCGACGGCGATTCGATCCTCTTCTCCCCTTGCGAAGGCGCAAGCGAAGATAAGATCCGCTTGTTCGTCCTCGGCACGTGCATGGGCATCGTCCTGATGCAGCGGCAAATCCTCCCTCTGCACGGCAGCGCCGTCGCGATCAGAGGGAAGGCGTACGTCATCGCGGGCGCATCCGGCGCCGGGAAGTCGACGCTCGCTTCGACCTTGCTCGGAAGAGGCTGTTCGCTATTAAGCGACGACTTGATCGCGGTAACGTTGGCAGCCGATGGTACGCCCATGGTCATGCCGGCCTATCCCCAGCAAAAAATGTGGCAGGAGTCGATCGACCGTCTCGGCATGAGCTCCGCGCACTTAACGCCCCTCTATGACAGGGAGACGAAATTCGCCGTGCCGGTTCCCGCCAAGTTTTGCAACGAACCGCTGCCTCTGGCCGGCGTCTACGAATTGATAAAAACGGAAACGACTGCGACGATGAAGGCAATCAACGGGCTTGAACGATTCCATACGTTGCTTAACCATACATTCCGCGGTTTTCTGATCGACCGGTTAGGGTTAATGGAGTGGCACTTCGGCACGCTGGCCCGATTCGTGAACCGGATCGACATGTACCGCATCAAGAGGGCATCCTCCGGCTTCAGCGCCCACGCGCTGGCCGACGGCTTGCTGGAAACCATTCATTAGGAGGCAGATTGAAATGGCGAACGCCGAAAAAATCGTTTTGTCCGATCTTATTACGGCATGCGAACAAAACATCGTCAGCGACATGGGCGGCGAGAAGGTGATGTTGAGCGTGCGCAACGGCAATTATTACAATCTCGGGGCCGTTGGCGGCCGTATCTGGGATTTGCTAGTCAGCCCCGTCACGGCCGGCACGCTGATCGATGAGCTGCTGAAGGAATTCGACGTGGAACGCGACGTATGCGAGCGTCATGTCATCTCTTTTCTGGAACATTTGCGGAAAGAAGGTCTGATCGTTGTCCGTCCGGAACATTCGGCTGCTCTTCGCGCTTGATCGCCGCACCTTGCTCTTGTTCTTCGAGGCTTTCGTTTATTTAGGCTGGGCTCGTCTTCTCATGCGGCGTCCGTTCGCAAGGCTCGCTCCCGCGCTCGGAACCAGAACCGAGGAAACCTCGACCCAGCAGACGGCGGAGCACTTGCGCCTTCTGAAGCAAATTTCGAATGCGTTGGAAGCGGTCAGCCGCCATACGCTCTGGGAGAGCAAATGCCTCGTCAAAGCGATTGCCGGCATGAAGATGCTGGAGCGGCGGGCCATCGACAGCACTCTGTACCTCGGTACGGCCAAAGACGAGCGGGGACGGCTGATCGCCCATGCCTGGCTGCGCAGCGGGCCCTTGTACGTAACGGGCGCGGACGTCATGAGCCGCTTCGTCGTCGTCGAGAAATTCGCCAAAAGGGCACGCGGCCAATCGTGAAGGTTCCGCCGTCCTTTGGCGGCATAAGGAGAGAATCATGGCATCCATCTTTCATTATATGAAGCGGCTGCGAGCCGTCTCGGGCACGGCCCTGTACGTCAACCTGTTCGGGATGGTCGTCTCCAGCTTCCTGGACAGCGTCAGCATCTTACTGCTAATCCCGCTGCTCAGCCTGATCGGAATCGTCAGCATGGACATGGGAGCAGGCTATTTCTCCTGGATATCCGATGTGCTGGACAATATCCCCCCGACGACGGCGCTTCTGATCATTTTGGGCGCCTATATCGCCATTATGTTCGGTCAAAGCCTCGTCCAGCGACACGTCGCTGTGCAAAGCGTGGCGCTGCAGCAGAAATTCGGGAAGGCGCTGCGGCTAGAAACGTACCAAGCGCTGCTTGCCGCAAGCTGGCCCTTCTTCCTGAAGAAGCGATCGTCGGATCTGATCAACCTCCTCACGATCGAATTGGCCCGCGTTCTCGGCGCCGTCAGCCTCTTCCTCCAGCTTACGGCCTCGATCGTCTTCACGCTTATTCAAATCGGTCTAGCCTTCTGGCTGTCGCCGGGCTTGACGTTATTCGTGCTCGCCAGCGGCATCGTGCTCGGGTTGTTCTCCAGAAGATTCATTAAGCGGGCGAAGCGGCTCGGCAGCCAAACCTCGAAGCTGTCGCAAAGCTATCTTGCCGGCATTACCGATCAACTGAACGGAATCAAGGACGTCAAGAGCAATACGCTGGAGCGCTCCCGGCTGCGCTGGCTTGACGGCTTGACCGACGGGATGGCGGCCGAGCAGCTGGCCTATATCCGGCTTCGGTCCAGTTCCCAGCTGATCTACAAAATGTCGTCCGCCGTGCTGATCGCGGTCTTCCTCTTCATCTCGTACAAGCTGTTCCATACGCAGAGCTTGCAGCTGCTGACGATCACGGCCATATTCGCCAGATTGTGGCCGCGGTTCACGAGCATTCAGTCCAACCTGGAGCAATTGGCGTCCATGGCTCCGGCGTGCAAAGGGCTGCTTCGGCTGCAGGAGGATTGCAGGCAAGCCGCGGAGCGATTGGAGGCGCCGGGCGGAGACGCGGTCTCCCCCATGCGCGTGGAACAAGGCATCGATTGCGTCAACGTCTCTTTCCGTTATAACAAGAACGATTCGGCCCTCACGCTACAGAACATCCATCTCCATATCCCGGCGAATCGCATGACCGCGATCGCCGGCCCTTCCGGCGCAGGAAAAAGCACGCTGATCGACCTCGTCATGGGGATGATCCGGCCGGAAGACGGCCAGCTCCGCATCGACGGCCAGCCCGTCGGCGAGGAAAACCTGCTCGCTTACCGCAAATCCATCAGCTACGTGGCGCAGGATCCGTTCCTGTTCAATGCCAGCATCAGGGAAAATTTGCTGCTCATCAAACCGGACGCGACGGAAGAAGAGATGTGGGAAGCGCTGGAGTTCGCCGCCTCTTCCGACTTTGTGCGCAAGCTTCCGCAAGGGCTGGATACGGTCATCGGCGACCGCGGCATACGGCTGTCCGGAGGCGAGCGGCAGCGGATCGTTCTCGCTCGGGCCGTCATCCGGAAGCCGGCGATCCTCGTGCTAGACGAAGCGACGAGCGCTCTGGATACGGAGAACGAGAAAAAAATCCAGGAAGCGATCGACCGCCTGAAGGGCAAGATGACCATCATCGTCGTGGCGCACCGGTTATCGACGATCCGCCATGCCGACCAGGTGATCGTGATCGACCAGGGAAAGCTCGTCGAACGAGGGGATTACCGCCAGCTGGCGGCCGATCCGACCAGCCTGCTCGGCCATCTTATTCATAGTCAGGCCGAGGAAATCGCTTAAAAATAACGAAATATATACAAAAAATGGAATTAGGAACAAATCAGACCAAGGAATAATCCTTGGTCTGCTCCTTTTGAAACGGCGTGCGATCTAAAATCCGTTCAAATCCGCATTAAAATACTTTAACATTCGTGTTCATGCTTTCGCGAACTAACGTTTTTCGTTATAATGGGAAGAAGACCGCACTTATGTGATAACGGAGGAGTTCGTCATGATTGGAGAACGCATTCAAACGCTGCGCAAGAGGAAGGGCCTTTCGCTAACCGAGCTTTCCCAGAGGGCGGGAGTCGCTAAGTCGTATTTAAGCTCCATTGAACGGGGGCTCCAACAAAATCCTTCGATCCAGTTTCTCGAAAAAGTAGGCGCCGTACTGAACGTGACGGTTGAAGATTTTTTGAATAATGAGCAATCCGGTGACAAAACCGAGCAGCTTGACAGCGAGTGGGCCGAACTCGTTAGGGAAGCCATGGCCTCTGGCGTCAGCAAAGATCAATTCAAAGAATTTCTGGAATTCAACAAGTGGAAAATTAAGCGCGAGTAGCGCTTTTTTCGCGTCTAAACGGCTGTCTCTTCCATGCCGTCCTTGCCGCTTTCCGCCAGCACCTTAATAATTTTGCGAACCTCGTCTTGATTGAACCCCATCGATCGCGCGCGCATAATCAAGGTTACCCACTCCATGTCCAACTCCTGATGATCTTCCGATGGCACAAGTACCATAATCCTATGTCCCCCATTCTTTTTGGGACGGTTGCACCACTGACTCCATACGTTTAAGGTGCCCAAATACTAAACGCATTTCATCGTCTCCCTATGCTTGTCATTGGCTTTCAATAACAGTATTATAATCCACTCGAACTGCGCATACTGTCGGTTTGTGTCTCACAAAATTGAGAGATAATTACATTTTTTGTCGAATTTCTTTAAGTGTTGTTAGCGGAGCCAGGGATTAGGCGGCGTTCGGTTAGGTCTGGGAAACTAGCTTGGCATGCAAGCTACAAAGCCAGATCCAGCTCCGCGCTTTCGCTCGCCTGCCCATAGCCGTTCGGATTCGTTTTTTGCCAGCGCCAGGCGTCCTCGCACATCTCCTCGATTCCTCGAATGGCGGTCCATCCTAACTCTTCGTTCGCTTTGGACGTATCCGCGTAGCAGACCGCGATGTCGCCCGGCCGGCGGCTCGTGATCGCGTACGGAATGCTGCATCCCGAAGCCTTCTCGAAAGCGGCGATCATCTCGAGCACGCTGTAGCCCCGACCGGTGCCAAGGTTGTAGACGTCGACCCCGGATTTGTTCATGATCCGCTCGAGCGCCTTCACATGCCCCGCCGCGAGGTCGACGACGTGGATATAGTCCCTGACGCCGGTTCCGTCCGCCGTTGGATAATCGTCGCCGAAGACGTTCACCTGCCTCAGCTTCCCGACCGCCACTTGCGAGACGTACGGCAGCAAATTGTTCGGAACGCCGTTCGGATTTTCCCCGATCAGACCGCTTGGATGCGCGCCGACCGGATTGAAGTAACGGAGGATCGATATCCCCCACTCGCCGCCCGACGCGGACAAGTCCTGCAAAATTTGCTCCAGCATCAGCTTCGTCCGGCCGTAAGGATTCGTCGCGCCAAGCGGCGCATGCTCCGGGATCGGCACCTGCTCCGGCAGGCCGTATACCGTTGCCGACGAGCTGAACACGAGCTTATGGACGCGGTGCTTCTTCATGACCTCGCACAGCACCAAGGTGCTCGTAATATTCGTATAGTAATAGGAAAGCGGCAGCCGGACCGACTCGCCGACGGCCTTGAGCCCGGCGAAATGGATGACCGCTTCGATCGGGTGCCTCGAGAAAATGCCGTCAAGCCCATCGCGATCGAGCAGGTCCATCCGGTAAAACGTAAAGCCTTTGTTCGTAATTTCGGCGACGCGGTCCAAGGCGGCGGAATGGCTGTTGGCCAGGTTGTCGACGACGACCACCTCATAGCCCGCCTCCAGCAGTTCTACGCAAGTATGGCTTCCGATGTACCCTGCACCGCCCGTTAGTAAGATTGCCATTCGATCTTCTCCTCTCTTTGCAATCATAGATCGCATAGTTGTGCGTAATAAAGAACAGTTCGGCAAATAAACGCCCTGCAGCGGTTACGTCTGCAGGGATCTCTTATTATTCAGCGCAGCCAGAGGTTTATTTAAGCACTTCCTAAGTCCGTATTGTCAACCAGCCGCAAATACGGAGCCGTGCCTGCTATCGTGACGCCTCTAAAAACGGATTTTGCGATCGTAACCGATTGATTTTGGCGGATCCAGTTCAAATTGACTCTGGTGTTGTCCAGATGCGAATGAACGATGACCGCTTTGTTCGTATTGTCCGCTTTGCTTATTGCGGCATTGAGAAACGTCGTTCCGTTCACGAGCGAATTGCCGTCGAGCATGACCCCGAGATTTTGAAGCAGCCCGCCCCGAAGCGTGACCTGTCGCGTATACCTGGCATTATTGGAGCCGAGCTGGATGTCCGTCCATCCCATCGCCGGCGACTTCGCCCGTACAAATTCCGCATTGTTAATATGGCAGCCTTCAAACCTGGCCGAGCCTTCGATCAGCGTCAAGCCGTCTATGCTTGTCGGCCGGCCGGCGTAATCTTGCGGCACCATTACGGACACGTCGTAGTTTTTGACCGTTACGTTCTTGATGACGGCCCCCGCGGTAAGCAGATTGAAGTGCTGGGCAAGCGCATTATCCGTGCGCCAGTCCCTCTCGAGCGTAATATCGGAAATGTAGCACCTGCCGTAGTTGAATCGGCTGATGTTAAATCCGCTCTGGCCGGCGTCAATTAGCGCGACCGGAGTGCCGCCTTGCGTCTCGGATACTTGAAAGGAATTCGCGGTCACGTTGACCGTGTAATAAAGCTTGTCAACGCTAATCCCCGACGGGACCTTGCCGATCCACTGCTCGAAAGCGACTTGCGCGCCGTTGCCTATGCCGTGTGAGGCGACATACGTGAACGTACCCGCTGCCGCGTTGACGGACGGCGTTCCGAGATAACCGTAGGCGGTCGTGCCGAAGAACCGGCCGTTCTTGATTTGGCAATTTTGTACGACCGCGCCTTGTACGTCGAGCAGCTTCAAGTTGCCGTTTATAAAGACGGCGCCGTTAACATAGTTGTCGCCTTGCACCGACAGCTCGCAGCCGATGAACGTGTTGTCGACGTATTTGACTCCGGGGAAATTAGGGTTCGCACCGATCCCTCCGACGTTATACCCTTCGAAGGTGTTTCCTTCCACCGTGACGTAGGTCCCGTCCGCATTGACGAGATGCCCTCTGACATTGTTATAGATATAGTTGTCCGAGACATGGATTCTGTAGTTCAGCTCAAGACCGTCCGTGCGGTCCGGCGTCTTGATCGGAATGTTCGTTTCGCCGTACATGGATTCGATGTCGATGCCGAACATGGGAGGCGTGCCGTTCCGAAAATTCGTCGTTACGCCGTCATCGTCGTAACCGATATCATGTATGTTGTTCCGGTAAACATGCGTATCGTTCGAACCGGTCAGCGATATGCCCTGTCTTCTGCAATGATGTATGCGGCAGTCGTGAATGCGTATGTGCTGCCCCATCTGCTCCTGCGTATATTGCGCCGGATCGAGATGGTACTGCTCCCATCCCGTAAAAATACCATCGCCCGTACAGTGCGAAATTTCCACTTCGCTTATTTCGATATGGTTGCAGCCGTACAGAGCAACCCCGAATCCGCTCTCGTGCGTGTAATGGGTATGGTCGATCTTCGCTTGCAGCGCGGCGATTTGCTGATTCGTCAGCGCCGTCGTGAGCGGAATCGCGATGATCATTTTATTATTGTTGCTCATATCGTTCGTTTCGTTCAGGAACCATCCTCTTCCATTCGGATTCGCGGGAGCGAACGCGCCATTCGTACGGTAGCCTACCAGCGTCTCCTTGGCGATCGTATCCTTGTATTGATAGAAATGATAGCCGGGCGCGTTCACGCCGGGCATGCTCCAAACCCTGAAGTTCGCAAGCAGGCCGGGATTGGCGTAGCGGTCGATGACCTCGCTGCGTATCCATTTCGGATCGTTGTTCGGCGTTCCATCCATATTGACGCCGCCTCTTACGAATTTGACGTAGATTTCATAGGTATGGCTTTTTTTGTCCCCCGTAATTTTGCCGCCGGAAAGCTTGGCGCCCCGGGTTCCTCTCATCTCTATGATGTTGTAATTAGGAGAAGTATTCGCTTGCAAAGCGATTTCGCAGCCGCTCTCGAGCTCCAGATGCAGTCCGCTCTGCATGCGGATCGCGTAGTGCTCGTCGGGATCGAGCTGGACGAGATAAAAGCCGGCCGGGAGAACCGCATGGGTATACCCCTCCGATCTGGCCCAATCGAGCGCTTGATTGATCCCCCTTGTCGTTTCCGCCGGCTTCTGGCCCGCGTTGTTGATTTGAAAACGGATCAGTTCAATGCGGTAAGACCCATTCTGACTCATTACCTTCACCTCCGTTTTACTCTCACCTTATGTAGCTTGTCACAGAAGCGTTACGATTTTCCGCCAACCTCCATATTGCGGCCATGTCCGGCGACTTTCCGGAATATCGCGGATACGCTTGAAGCCTTCTCCAGCACAGTCCGGGCGATTCCAAGCAAGTAACGGAATTCTTCCGTTCGGTGAAAAAGCACGACGTAGATGAGATTGACGAGCAGAAGGCAGATGAGACCTTGCAGCAGGAACCACGGCAGCGTATCTACCGGCAGCAGTCTGCCGACGGCGCCCGCTGTCAAGCAAACCGCGGTGCCAATTGCGGTATATTTGAAATAGTGAACGTAATAACGGCTAACCGGCTCGCGGAACACCTTCTTATAGACAAGGAGAGGCGTATACCAGAAAGGAACGAGCAAAGCGCTCAACAAAGAGCCGAGGAAGATGCCGGCAATGCCCATCGCCTGCACGAGCGCAAACGAAACGCCCAGATTGACGACGGCTTGTATTAATGGGGTGAACCGGTCTTCATGGAAGATGCCTGCGGTCGTCTTCACGGCGCTCAACGAATTGCGCATGCCTCGTTCATAGAAGCAAAGCACGAGCATCAGCAGCACGGCATGGCTCATTTTGTAGTCCGGACCGATCCATAAATCGATGAGCGGACCGACCAGTAAATAGAGGCCGATGGCGAGCAGCGAATACAGCCAGAAATTGAGCAGCTGCGTGACTTTATAAATGCGGTATACGGCGTCCGGGCTTTCCTTGGCTATCAAATTGCCGAGGCTGTGATACATATTGGCAAACACCTGGTTCAGAAGCGTCCGGCATATATCGATCAGCATTTTATAGTTGGAGTAAAGGCCGACGGCAACAAGGCTGACAAAGGAGGAGATCAGAATGCTGTCCACGCCGAAAATAAAATAGTTGCCCACATTCTGCAAAATGATCGCCTTCATGTTTTTTTTGAAATTCGCTTTCGTCTCTTCATCGAGCCCGACCTGCGCTTTCTGCTTTAAGAACGGATACCGCTTGTCGACGATTACAACGAGTATGACTGACGTTACAATGGCAAACAGGCTCTCTAGTGCGAGATACAGGATGTAATTTTCCGTGAAGTGCAGGACGGCGATCTTCATGCAGGTCGATACGATGGCCGAGATTGAAAAAACAGCGGTCACGATATAATTTTTCTGGTTGACGTTCAAGAAGGAATGCTTGTAGACAAACAAATAGGGAGCGGCCGTATTGACGAGAAACAAGAGGTAAATGACAGTGAGATGCTCGACGTTCGTTTCCTTGATAAACAGCCCCAGAAACGGCATGAGTCCAAGCCCGAGCAGCATGACGACGCCCGCGATGATCAGGTATGCCCGCTTATACAGCCGCATCAAGGCCAATATTTTGGGCTGGTCGTTGTTCGCTACCGGCTTATACAGATTGTAGACGATGCTCGAGCCGATGCCGGCCTCCGCCAGCGTGAGCATAGCCAAAATACTTGTGAACAAGCCGTTGATGCCTAAATATTCGATGCCCAGGCTGTTGATGAACACCGTTCTCGAGACGAAGCTAAGCGCGGTAATGACGAGTTGGTTGCCCAGCCCGGCCGATATGTTGAGCAATGAACTTTTTACTCTCATTTGGATCTCCTATCTGAGCATCTCTACACGACCTTTGAATGGTTGTGGTGATTGACGACCCGAATGCAGAAGCCTTGCGTAAAAGGCAAAATATTGAACAGCATCGAATAGACGCCAATGTCCTTCGTATCGCCTTGCGAGAAGTCGACGGCCCCGCTGCGCCGCGTCACCTTCATCAAATAACGGACGGCAAGGCTCGCGCCCCGCTCGCAGCTCTCGCGGATTTCCCCGATCTTCGAAGCTTGCAGCAGAAACCAGCCGAGCGTCGCGGTCGTGGAAGAATCGGGCCGCGATTCGCCGCGGGCGACCGACCAATTCCAGTTGCCGTCCGGCCGTTGGAAGTCGAGGACGCTGCCCGCGAACTTCTTGATCATCTCCTCGAGCACGGCCTTCGAGCCATGCCCGGCTGGCAGCTCGAGCCAGGCGTCCGCAAGACCGATCGCGAACCATCCAAGCCCTCTTCCCCAGCCGTACAAGCCAAGCGGCATCGCGCTATCAAGATGGTACGCGTGGCTCGGGATGTAATATTTCCCGTGCATTCCGTGCCGCTCGTATTCCTGCAGCTGCTTAACCGCAAGCGTTACGCACTCCTTAATGCCGTATCTGGTCCCGTAGGCGACGAGGAACGGGCAAATGAAACCGATCGTATCCACATACCGGTAATGCTTCATCGATTTGCGGTATTGCACGGTGCCGTCTTCGCCGATATGATCTCTAATCAGCTCCCAAATCTCATCGAAAGCTTTCCTGTAGCGATTCACGTCCACGAAATCGAGCTTCATGACGGCATAGCCGAGGATCGCCGCGTCGATTTGCCCGGGCTTCTGCTTCCACCCGCCGGCAGCGTCGAATTTCGCGTTCAGAAACGTCCGGATCTCGTCTTCCGTCTTCCGGTCGCGGCTATGTCTCAAATATTCGTAAAGCCCCAGCAGCAGCGACGCCTCCTGCCAATGTTGAATGGCGCTCTTCGTATAGTTGCCGCGCAGCATATCGAGGACGACGAATCTCGTATTGTCGGTCACTTTGATTTTCGGCGTACGGTTCAGCCACTTCATCCCCGCTTTCGTTATCGAAGAATTCCAATGCTCCTTATCCTCGTATCGCCCGATATGAATTCTGCTCAGCCAATCCCGAAAAATCGGCGCGACGTCGATTAGAACGACGAGAACGGCCAGACCTAATAATAGCAATGCCGCGATTTCGAATAGCATAAACAATTACCACCTCGCTCAGCTGATCCAACGGTATAGCTTATCGATTTCTTGCTCGGTCCCGAGCGATTCCTTCTTCAAGTTGTCGACGAACCGGCTTCTAAGCCGCTCGTCTTCGAGGAGCCGCTTGATTCCGGCATACACGGCAAGGGCGTCCTGCTCCACGATGAGACCGTTCTGTTCATGAACGAGCTGGTCGTAAATAACCTTGAAATTGGTCGAAACGATCGGCTTGTTCAATATTTTCGCTTCCGTAATCGTCAGGCAGCGCCCCTCGAACATGGAAGTTTGCACATAAATATCGCAATGCTTGATATAGGGATACGGATTTTCTTGAAGCCCCGTCAGTATGACGGAATGCTGCAGCCCCTTCTCCGCAATCAATCTCGCAAGGCGATCCTTCTCTTCGCCGTCGCCGACGATGTACCATCTCACCTCGTAACCGTCCTTCACGAGCCGCTCGCATGCTTCGATCGCGAGCGGGAAGCCTTTCTGGTAATTAAGTCTTCCGACGGAGGCTACCGTAACCCCGCTTCGCGCGATATTCGTGTTGGCCGATGCCATATCGACGATCGTGGCCGGCGATACGATATTGTGCATGAGCTCCACCTTGTGGCCGAACAACGGGAACCGCTCCTTCAAAATCGTGACGCATTCTTCGGATACGGTGACGATTTTGTCCAGCTTGTCGAAGTAATCGTAATCGATCCGGGGATCCATGCCGAGCTTGTCGTAATCGTTATGGATGAATCCGATTTTGACGGCTGCCTTTACCTTTTCGACGATGTAGTAGATCGGCGACTTCTCCAAATAGCCGAACGCGGCGTCATACGTCTTGGCGAGCGGCCGGAACGATCTCGCTACGTATTTCCATGCCCGCTGCTCGCGCCTCGCCGTGTTTTTCTCCGTCTTGAACACGTAGCCTGCGCCGATCCGCGACAGCGCGAGGTCGATTCTGCCCGCCTTCACGCAGCCGAGGGCGGCCGCTTTGATCGGCATGTCGAAATAAGGATAGTCGTCCGGCGCATGCAGCACCGTAACTTCCTTCGGCAGTTTATCGAAAAACATCCCTTCGTGCTTGAATAAAAACAAATCAACCTCGTACTTGCCGTAATCGATCGCATGCAGCAAGGAAATGAGCGACTTCTCGGCCCCGCCGCAATGCAAATTGCTCATGACGAACAACAGTTTCTTCTTCACGGTCCTTCCACCTATCCAAGAAGTTTGTACAGCTTCTCAATCTCGCCCTCCGTCCCGAGCTGCAGCCGGGACAAATGGTCCGTCATCCGTTTCCGGGCCTCGCGGTCTTGAATCAGCCTGCCGATGCCGGCCGCTACGGAGTCGGCGTTCATCTCGACGATCAGGCCGTCGATACCGTCCTCGATCTGGTCCTTCGCCGTGCTGAAATTCGTCACGACGATCGGTTTATTCAAAATTTTGGCCTCGTCGACCGCAATTGCTTTCCCTTCGAACCGGGACGTCTGCGCATAAATGTCCGCCTGCTTCAGGTAAGGATACGGATTCGTCCTGAGTCCGAGCAGCTTGAACCGGTCCGCCAAGCCTTCTTTCCTGATCAGCCCCGCCAGCTTCTCCCGCTCCTCCCCTTCGCCGATGATGTTCCACTGCACGTTATAACCGCGTTCGACCAGCCTTTTGCACGTTTTGACCGCCAGATCGAAGCCTTTCTGCGGATGCAGCCTGCCGATGGATAAGATAATGAGCTCGTCGCCCTGCCTGTCGTACAAATCCTTTGCTTCTTTCTCTGCGAGCCTCCTGATGACGGATGGCGATACGATGTTGTGAATGACGTTCACCTTATCGTTCTGGTTCGGAAACCGTTTCTTCAATACGCTCGCGCATTCGTCCGACACGGTAACGATATGGTCCAGCTGCTTAAAATAATGAACGTCGAAATCGGGATCCATCCCGAGCTTGTCGTAATCGTTGTGAACCCAGCCGATCTTCTTCGCCGCGCTTACCTTCTCCACGCAAAAATAGATCGACGTCTTCTCCAGAAAACCGATGGCCGCGTCGTACCGTTTCTCAATCCGGTTCATCGCCCTGGCCATGTACTTCCAGCTTCCCTGCTCCCTCGTCCCGACGTTCGATTCGGTCCGGTTCACGACGCTGTACATAATCCGGCCGTAGGCAAGCGTTGGCTTGCCTCTCAGCAATAACCGCGGAACGGCGTCCCAGATCGGCTGCGAGAACCGCGTATACGATTCCGGCAGCGGCAGGATTCGAACGGCGTCGGGAACCATGCTCATGAACAGCCCTTCGTGGCTCAGCAGGAACAAATCGACTTCAAACTGCCCATAGTCGATTTGGGAGAGGAGGTTGATGAGGCTCCGCTCCCCTCCCCCGGCCGACAGGCTCGGCATAACGAACAGTAGTTTTTTTCTCATCCGCGCCTCATGCCAGCTCGCTTAAATATTCGACCGCTTTGTAGGACATTTGCTTAATGCGCGGAATCGTCGACTTAAGCCGGCTCTTTATCTCCGCCTCTTCCGACGCCATTTCCTCGAAATGGCCGATCAGCTTCGCGCTGTCCGAAATTTCGTCGATGCCGAGAACGAGCTTCTCCTCGCCGAAAATATCTTTGGCGATCCCTTTCGACTTGACGCTGTAGCCGAGCACCATCGTTGGCACGCAATTGGAATAGGCGGCAATCGTCGCATGGGTCCGTGCGCCGATAAAAAACCGCATCCGCGCGATGTAGCCTTTGTACTGGACCGCCGTCAAATGGTCCGGCAACAAAATAACGCGCCCGGAATGCTTGAGCTCGTTGTAGAAGCTCGTCAGCACCTCGTAATCGTTGTTGCCTTGGTAGATGACATGCGGCGTCAGCGCAACCGTCATGTCGGTCGTATTCAAAATATGATGGATGAGCTCCCTGACCGCTTCCCTGGACCTCTTATTGCGCTCCCATACGAGAGGGCTGAAATTAATGCCGATCGTATTCCCTTCCTGCCAACCGTCCGGCAAGGGCAGCTCCTCCTGCTCCATCGTAAAGGCCGGGTCGGCGCACAGCTTGACGTTCGGCAGCCCCTTCTCCTTCAGCATGCCGTAAGTGAGCGACTCCCGAGCCAGAATCAAGTCGAACCGCTTCAAATCGTTCAGCTTCCGCTCGGACATGTCCTCTTCGCCGATCGAGCAGCCCCACAAAACAAGCTTCTTCCCTTGCGCTTTCACCCTGCGGTCGATCTCGTACCAATTCGGCTGTTCTCCATAGCAATAGTTATCGCCGCCGATCGAGAGGCATACGTCGACGTCCTTGATCCGGTTAATCGTCTTTTGCTCGATAAGCCCGAGCGCGTACGATTCGTCCTGGAGTATTTTATTTTGGAGCGCGGCAACGAGCCAAGGCACCGAATAGCGCTTAATGTCGGACCTAGAGCCGTCGTATATGCCGTCCAGCGCCGGGATGACCATATCGGTTTGCGGCTTTTCCGATGCCAGGTACACCTTGGCCCCGTTAATTTTTTCTTTAATGATCCTCGTAGAGGAGCGGACGATCGCCTCGCAGCCCCTGTTCAGGCTTCCCCCGTGCGCAAACATCATGATTTTCATTGCGAATTCCTCCCGATTGCAATCAGAATTAAAAATTTCTCGATCGGCTGTACACCACTGCGGCAAGCAGCCCCGGCGTCAGTCTGGCTTTGACCATGAACAGCAAGCATTTCTCGTACCTGCCGATCGCATCCCGGCGTCCTTTCCAATAGAGCGGAAGCGCCGCCCTTACGTGCTTATTCGCGATCATCCGCTTCACGTAGCGGTACCTGCTTCGAAAGCTCATTTCCTTGCTTGGCTTTAAATAAATATAAATGTAGGAAAGCATGCTTTTGATCAGCCGGACCGACTTCAACTCGTTTACGTGCTCGGCGGGGAGCAGCCCGTCATAAATCGGAGGAGGATCGGACAGAAACACCTCGAGCGCTTTCCCGAAATAATCCTTCTCCCCGATGTTCCGGGTGGCGCTGCCGCTCACTTCCCTGTAGTAGTAACCCGAATAATTCAGGTAGAAGGCCGAAGCGGCATGCCCGAAAAACAGCATGTTAAACAGGCAGTCCTCGCCGAGAGCCACCTTCTCCGGAAACGCGACCCGATGCCGCCTCAGGACGCTCAGCCGGTAAATTTTGTTCACCGCGGTATTCAGGTCATCCGTTTGAAGAAAATAAGGCATCATATGCTGCCGGATGTAATCCCGGTCCAATGCCGCATTCTCTCGAAACGGATACGCCGTGACGACCTTCGCGCCTTCGATCTCGCTCTCGAAGTTGGACACGACGACGTCGCAATCCCTTTGCGCCGCGGCGAGGTAAAGCGTTTCGTACATATCCGGCGCGATGTAATCGTCCGCGTCCACGAATCCCGCGTACTCGCCCGCGGCTGCCCGAAGACCCGCGTTCCTCGCGGCGCTCACGCCTTGGTTCTCCTGGGTAATGAGCTTAATCCGATCGTCACGCAGCCGGTAGCTTTCAATAATCAACCCGCTCTTATCCGTAGACCCGTCGTCGACAAATATAAATTCGCATGCTTGAAGCGTCTGGCCGAGCAAAGACTGTACACAATCGGCTATATAGGGCTCCGCATTGTATACCGGTATGATTACGCTGATCTTCACATCCACGGACTTGCCACGCTCCCGTCGCCTACGCCAGTAATTGATAAAGCTTATCCAACTCGCCGCCGTTGCCGTAGTCTTGACCGTCAAGGTAGCGCGCCAGCCTCTTCCGCAGCTCTTCGTCGTGATAGAGACGCTCCACCGCGCGGGCGATCCCTTCCGGGCTAAGCTCGCATATGACGCCGTCGACGCCGTCCACCACTTGGCTTGCGGACGTCGCGTAATCGGTAATCACAATCGGCTTGCCGAGTATTTTCGCTTCCGTCACCGTGACGGCTTTGCCTTCGTACCTGGAAGGCTGCACGTAAAGGTCGCATTCGCGAATGAACGGATACGGATTCGTTTGTTTCCCGAGCAGGATGAAGCGCTCCTCCAATCCGTATTGCGCGATCAGCTCCCGAATCATCCCTTCGTCGCCTCCGTAGCCGACGACGTACCAGGCGATCCGGTCATAGCCTCGATCGGCGAGATGCTTGCATGCCTTGACGGCCTGATCGATGCCCTTCGCATGGGACAGCCTCGCGACCGTCAGAAGCTTGAACCTTTTGTCCGCCTTCATGGCGTTGTCCGGATCGTTCTCCGCGGCCATGCCCTTCACGAACTCGGGCGACATAATATTCTCGATCACGGTTACTTTGGCGCTAAGCGAGCCGTATTTCGCCAGGAACGAAGCTTTGCAGGCATCGGACACGGCGATAATATGATCGAATTTGTTCCACATTTTCAAATCCATGGCACGGTTCGTCTCCACGGTGGAGAAGTCCGTATGAATCCATGCGACCTTCTTGCCGGCCTTCACCTTCTCCGCCACGTAATAATGCGGCCATAAGTAGCTGATGGCGACGTCGTATTCCGTCTCCGTCTTCGGCAGGAACGGCAGCGCGTATTTCCACATGAGCTGCTGCTGGATATAACCCGGCTCTGCGATCCGCTTCCAGCTTCCGAGCAAACGCGCGTGAACGCGGGATAGAACCCGGGCGATGCCGATCGGCAGCTGCCTATCCCTCAGCGTCTCTCCGATGCTCTTGCGAAACGTTGCGTATTCGGCGACCTCGCCCAGCAAATTGACGTTGCCGCTGAGCAGCGGCATGAAATCGCCCTGATGCCTGTAAAGCATCAGATCGACGGCGTGCGAGGCGTAGTCGAATTGGTCCAGCATGCCGGCCAGGCTCCGTTCGACCCCGCCTACCTCCATGTCGTAGGAAGCAACCAGTACATTTCTCATCTTCATCTCCCGCTTCTTCTCGTTCATAGTCGGCCAAACTTGCTGATTCCCGTTTTCCGCCATGCCCATAGGAAAGGGCGGAGCGGAAAGTAGAGAAAGTGCAGAGGCTTCGGCAGGGGCAGCGTTTCCGAATCCTCGTGATAAGGAAACAGGAAGCTGGCGATAAACTGTATTTTTTGCCTGACGGTCATGAGGGAAAACAAGTAACGCTTATGGTAGCGGCTTATTTCCTCCGCCAATGGCGGCGTATGTAAATTGACCATGCGGTGGACATAGAACATCGCGTCCTCCGCGAGCCAGTGCGCTTTCCTGCCCGAGAGCAGCGGCTTCATCTCGTCCTGCAGCGGCAGCCGCAGCAATCTGGCGGCAAGCAGCAGCGCCTGCCCTCCGATATGGCTGTACTGGTGCTTCCGAAGCAGCCGGATCAATGCGGGCCAATCCAGCTTCTGATTCACCAGCTGCTTGATGTCGAGCAGCCAGCGCAGCCTGGACCAGCCGTGCCTCGCGCCGTGCGAGACGAGAAACATGAACAGATCCTCGCGACCCAAATAGTAAATCGGCCGGTTGATGAGCGAGCTCTTCCGCCTCCGGCTCCACAGCTCGTTGAAGCCCGGTTCCTTCGACGGCGCCGGATTCAAGCGCCAATGCAGCTCGACCTTGATCCCTTTGTCCGGGTGGCGAAACGTCGTATGATGATGCCTCCATTTCCAGTCGTTCAGCACGGAGACGATATATTCGTCCTTCACGTAGCCGAGCGAGACGAGAAGCGCTTCGGCCCCGTTCAGCTGCCCCATCGGAATGAGCATGTCGAGGTCGCAGGAGGTGCGCAGCGAGACATCGCCGTACAAGTCGGCCGCAATGACCGGACCTTTGAGAAACAACGTTCGGATCCCGTTGTCCGAGAAGGCTTTCGACAGCTGCTCCATCTCTCCGCTAAGCGCGAGCATCTGCAGCGTATTCCGGTAATAGTCCCGGTGAAACAGCTGCGCCACGAATGTCGGAATGTCAACCGAGCCGAGCTCGTGCAGCCTGCGCTTCACCGAAGGAAATACGCGGTGATGCCGCGCGAGCGCGATGAACCGGTCCCAGTCCGCTTGCTGCAGCAGCTCCTGATAGTCGAAGGCAAGATCCGCTTCATGATCCGCTGACAGGAACGCAAGGAGCAGCCTTAATTCATTCGGCAAATCTTCCATTTGTAGAGTGATGTCGTTATTCATCGCTTTCTCCTTCATGCCAATTAACCAATAACGAACAAAATTCAGGTTTTTTGTTCTATAAAAAGAACACGACTACAGATTATCATCGACCTCTACCGTTGTCAATCGATTTCTAGCGAACTTTATGAAATCCTCATACGGATGTCCCGAGCGGCATGCTGCCTGCCCTTGCGTTGTCGAAAACCGATTTGATGCATGCGATGACCCGCGCTTGATCGGCTTCCGCGAGATTCGATCCGGACGGAAGGCAGAGCCCGGCGGCGAACAGCCTCTCGGATACGGCCGCCCCTTCCTCGTGCGGGTAAAATCGCTTGCCCGCGAATAGCGGCTGAAGATGGAGCGGCTTCCATACATGGCGGGCTTCGATCCGCTCCCCGGCCAATGCTTCGAGCAACCGGCGAACCGTTACGCCCGATGCCGTATCGAGGGTCAGCGCCGTCAGCCAGCGGTTGGATAGCGTATTCGCCAGCTCGGGCATAAAGCGGACGCCGGGCAGGTCCGACAAAGCGGCCCGGTAACGGGCGAATACGGCCCTTCTGGCCGCGACCCGTTCATCCAGCACCGCAAGCTGCGCTCTCCCCACGCCCGCAAGCAGGTTGCTCATCCGGTAATTATGCCCGGCAACGCTGTGCTGGTAATAAGGAGCGTTGTCTCTGGCCTGCGTGGCCAGAAATCTCGCCCTCACAAGCGACTCCACGTCATCCGACAGCAGCATCCCTCCGCCGGACGTCGTAATGATCTTGTTGCCGTTGAACGAGAAGATACCGAACTTGCCGATCGAGCCGCTCGCCGCCCCCTTGTAGGTCGAGCCGAGCGATTCCGCGGCGTCCTCGACGATCGGGATTTGATAGCGCCCGCACAAGGAGGCGATCTCGTCCATCTTGGCGCTTTGCCCGTACAGATGAACGACGATGACCGCTTTCGGCAGCGTCCCTTCGCGTTCCGCTTCCTCGAGCGCGGCCTTCAGCGCCTGCGGCGACATGTTCCACGTGTCGGGCTCGGAATCGATAAAGACGGGCTCCGCCCCCTCGTACAAAATCGGATTGGCGGAAGCGACGAACGTCAAGCTGGAACAAAATACGCGGTCGCCGGCTTTAATATCAAGCAGCCGGAGCGCCAAATGAATCGCCGCCGTCCCAGAGCTGACCGCGACGGCATCCTTGACGCCCGCATATGCCGCGACCTCCTTCTCGAAGGCGTCGACGTGCGGGCCGAGCGGAGCGACCCAGTTCGACGCGAACGCTTCATTGATATAGAACTGCTCCTCTCCGCTCATATGAGGCGGGGAGAGATAAATAAAAGGGGATTCAACGCCCATGAACCGGTGCTCTCCTTCCTTCATGAATAAATGGGTGCAAACCGCAAGGCCGGCCAGGCATCGCAAATCGCGAATCCGGTATTGCGCCTCGTATCCGGGCGCGGCTTGGACGCCCGCGTATACGCCCCGTTCCCGCTGGACATGGACGGTCGTCCAGCCCAGCCGGTTGGCGGTCACGAAATCTTTGGACGCATTGTCCCCAACGTACAGGCAGGCTTCGGGAGGCAGGCGCAACCGGCGGCTTACTTCTTCGTAGACGAGCGGGCTTGGCTTCCAGTTCTCCCTTCCGAAGGCGTCGGACAGAACGATCGCATCGAACCGGTCAAGCAGGTTCAATGCCGTCAGCTTCTGCCGCTGCGCGATATGGTAACCGTCGGAGAGAAGGCCGCGCCTTGCGTGAGGCGCCAGACGGTCAAGGGCCCAGCGGGCGTCGTCCAGCAGCCGGATATCCGGAAGATGCGCGCGGTAGCGGTCCACCAATTCTATGATCGTATGCTCGTCGCAGCCTATGCCTAACCGCTCCAGCGCTTGGTTGAAGATATGCCGCCGTTCCCCTTCGCGAAAGAGCGTCTCCGCAACCGCCGCAAAGCCTTCCTCGCCGTACCGTTCCGATACATGGCGGCCGACGGCCCGGAAGCCGCTCATGACATATTCCCGCTCGTCGTATAACGTGTCGTCCAGGTCGAATACGATCGCCTTGATAGCCTCAATAGCCATAGGCGATTTCCTTCGTGAATACGGCGTCGTCGTAACGAAGCATCGTCAATCGGTCGCACCAGCCATAATCCTGACCTTCGGCGAAGCTTTCGCCGCGGCCCAGGCGAATCGTCCATAACGGAAAATCGGCGCCCGCTTCAATCGCGAGCGGGATGCCGCCGCCGAACCTCGGATTAATCTCGATAAACGTAATTTCGCCGCCTTGCTGCTCGAAGCACTGCAGCGTAACGCAGCCGACGGGACCGGGCAGGGCGCGAACGACCTTCTCGGCCGCCGCGATGACGGCTTCGTTTTTTCTCGTAATGCCTTTGCTTACTTCGCCGGCTCTCGTTTCGATGCGCAGCCTCGGGACGATCGTTTTGATGTTGCCGCCGAAATCGACCATGACGTCCACGGTATATTCGTCCCCGGTCACGAATTGCTGAACGATCGCGCCCGGAATGTAATCCTTAAAGAAGCGAAGCTCCCGCTCGTTGAGGATCTTCGTCACCCCTTGGCTGGAACTGCCGTTCCTCGGCTTGATCATGAGCGGGAATTGATATCGTCCCTTCTCCAGCTCGTCTTCGCCGTATACCTTCGGCGTCGCAATGCCGTTCGCGGAGAAGTACTCGTACGTCTTTTGCTTGTCATTGGCCATTTCGTTCAATTCCTTGCTGGAGAGCAGCAGCTTTACGTTTATCTCGTCGAATAAAGGCTTGTGGTCCGCGAGCAGAACGAGCTCGGTATCGATGAGCGGGACGACAAGATGAATGCGTTCCTCCCGGCAAATCGCCAGAAGCCGTTCCAAATAATCCGGCTCGGTCACTCTAGGCACCAAGACATGGCGGTCGCTCATGAAGGCGGTCGGCGCGGTCGGCTTCAGGTCGGCCGTTACGATTTTCCCTTTGATCCCGTGCAAGGCATAGGCCTCTTTAAACTTCTTGACGAGCGATACCCTTCTTCCCGAGCTCGTGAACAAAATATTGATTTCGTCAGCCTTCATGATTCGAGACACTCCCCTTAAACAGTGGCATAGTCGCGTGGCCCGCGCTGCTGATTCCTTCCGGGCGGACCACTTTCTTGATCGTCAGCAAAATGATCTTTAGGTCGACGAGAAGATTGCCGTTCTCGACGTACCAGACGTCCAGCGCGAACTTCTCCTCCCATGAAATCGCGTTTCTCCCGTTCACCTGCGCCCAGCCGGTAATGCCCGGCCTCACCCGGTGCCGCTTCGACTGCTCTTCCGTGTATAGCGGCAAATATTCCATGAGCAGCGGCCTTGGGCCGACGAGGCTCAGCTCCCCTTTCAGCACATTGACCAGCTGAAGAAGCTCATCCAGGCTGAATTTGCGCAGCATCGCACCGAAGGAGGTGAGCCGAAGATGATCCGGCAGCGGCTGCCCGGTACTGTCCTTCCCGTCGGTCATCGTCCGGAATTTGTACAAATAGAATGGCATGCCATGCAGGCCCGGGCGCTTCTGCTTGAACACGACCGGCGTTCCAAGCTTTAGGCGGACGAGGCATGCCGTGCACGCAATGACCGGCGCAAGAACAAGCAGCATGAGGCTTGCGGCGATCATATCGATGATTCGTTTCAACATAGTATCCGACTCCTGCGATCTCATCTCTTTTTTCTTATTGGGACGTAAGAAGCTTTCTGATTTTGGAAATCATCCGGGGCCCGATCAGGCGCCCCGCCATCCGTTTCACTTCCCCCCTGAGCCTGACATGGGCCGGAAGCCAGGATTGCGCGAAGTGATGGATCGTATGGCTCTCGTCCGTGATGTAGTTGCCGCCGTTAATATAGTCGTAGGGGCTGAAATATTCGCGCGGATAGAAGGTTACGCCGTTGCTCAGCACCTGATGCCTGCCGTTTGGAATCAGGCCGTGCTTGCGGCAAATTTCGGTGATGACCGCCGTATTCGTCGTCAGGTCGAACGAGCCGTCCTCCCGCACGAATCGCCTGCCGTCGTAGTGCCCGAGCAGCTCCTCGATCCAAGGGTGGCCCTTCGCGGCGCCCATCGTGCCCGATTGAAGAAACGTCTCGTCCTCGAAGCCCGAGAAAGCGCCGTGACGATGAAACGGATGAAGCGGACGGATCACCTCGACGTCCGTATCCAAATAAATGCCGCCGTATTTATGCAGCGCGTGCAGGCGGACGTAGTCGCTGACGAAAGCGTATTTTCGCGCCTCGTAGGCTTCCTTGGCGTAGCGGCTCGCGCCGAGGTCGAAGTTGTCCTCGTTCCATTCCATCACCCGGTAGCCGCTCATATGCTTCTGCCAGCTCTTCATGCATTTCACGATCTTTCTCGGCTTCTCCCCTCTTCCGAACCAGCAATAATGCAGAATGCGGGGGATTTGTTCAGCATCGCTCACGCGCAGCTGCCTCCTTTACGGCCATACTAGGTAATTGCTTGTATACCGGATACCCAGCGTGATGACGTTCTCGAAATAGAAAAACAACAAATAGAAGGCGATAATGCCGAAATAAACGAACTTCTGGTCTTTCTCCCTGAAGAGCTTCACTAGCCAGCCGATCAGCACGAGCTGATACAGGTTGAAATAGATCGTCATCCGGGCGAAAATCCAATTTTGCGTCGAAATGATCATGAGGACGATGCCGATAATCGACAAGTTCACGAAGACGTCGCTCTTCGGAAATATATGCCGGAGCTTCTCCCTGCCCCAATAGGCGATGACGAGCGGAACGGCATAGACCAATACGCGGATGACGCTGGCGCCGCCCTCCTCGAAGTTTTGATAGTGGGCGTATTGCGTATTTTGAATCGCGGCGAAGAACAGCTCCGAGAACTGGTTGAACCCGATGACGATGGCAATGGCGACTGCGAGCAAGCCGAAGGTCGCCCCCGTCCACGCTTTCCTGCGAACGATAAAATAAAGCGGGATCATGACGAGCGCGCTCTGGTGGAAGAGGGAGGCGAACAGCACGACCGGCATAAATACCTTCCACTTGCCCTCGAACAGAGCCTTCGTCGCGGCGAAGACGATGGCCGCCGCGAGAAACTGCCTGAGCCCGTTCATCGAAACGACGAACGCGCCCGACGTAATATACACATATAGGCTGATTTCGAACATTCGCGCGTACTTGTACATGACGATGACGATCAAGGCGTTCGTCACGAGCGCGGTCGTGAACAGCAAAATTTGCGGATCCCCGGTTATTTGCTTCAGCAGCATCTGCAGGATGCCGAAGCCTAAATCCTTCTCTTGCAGGACGTTCGGCCATGCGAAATCGTTCACGACGTACCCGTGCATGTAGAGGAACGTGTCCCCGATATTGTTTCGAAGGCCCGATACAAGCACCAGCGTCGCCGCCGCCGCCGCGGCCAATATTTTATTGGGGTGGACGTAGATCTGTCCCGCGCCCGCAGGGGCCGCGAAATATCGGGCGGACAAGGCGAACAGAAACACGGCGGTCAGGCTAAGCCACAGGATAATCATGGGCCGGTCCTTTCGGCGCGTGCGTTTTTCTTGTTTTCGCGGTTATGTAGGCGTAGAGCAGCACGCCGGGAATAACGGCGGCAAGGGTCAGCAGCTTGGCCGGAACCTCGCTCAGCCAGCGCCCGTTCCGGGACAACAGGCTGCTGGATACGTAATGGATCGCCTGCCGGTATTTGAACGCTCTGCTGCCGAACGGAAGCGCGAGGAGCGCCTTGCGGTAGAAGGCAAAGCCCTTCGGGTTTCTGCGGTATTGGTGCAGCATGTTCCGGGAGGAGCCGTCCGCCAAATATTCCACGTGGCAGAGCACCTCGTTCAGCAGCAGAAGCTCGTACTCCCGGTCCAGCAAATAATATTTGTAGGCCAGGCCGACGTACTTCTCGCCTTCGAATAACGGATAGGGATGCCGCTTGGTCAGCTCCGTGCGGTACACCAGCTTCTTATCTCCGGTTACGCCGTGTTTGTAATACAGATCGAACAAGGTCGAGCTGCGCAACTGCTCGGGAAACGGCGATCCGACAAGCCGGCCGTCGGTATGGGCGTCCAGACCGGCGAAGCCGCAGAAGCGCTCCGACCCGTGCTCGGCCCAGAAGGAGACGATCTGCTCCACGGCGTCGTCCGGCATGTAATCGTCGGAATCGATGCAGACGTTGAGCTCCGTCTCTATGTTCCCGTAGGCGGTGTTATGCGCGCCGTGCATGCCCTGGTTCGGCTGGCGGATATAGCGAATCGGCACCGTTCCTTCCGCCATCCAGCCCGCTACGAGCGCTTCCGTCCCGTCGGAGGAGCCGTCGTCGATAACGAGCCATTCGAAATCGGCGCAGGTTTGCCGCTTTAAGCTTTCATATAATTGGCCGAGGCAGTAGGCCCGGTTATAGGTGGGCGTAAACACGGTTAACGTCTTCATGGTTCACCTCGAAATGGGATAGGTAGAAGGCCGCAGCCTCCCTCGCCGCCTGCTTGATGTCATACCCCTTCCGGGCCAAAGCGGCAGGCGGAATGATCCGGCCCCGCTGCTCCGCCGCCTCGAGAACATGCTCGACGCCGCGCGTAAGTTCCCGAAGCGGGAAGAAGCGGACGAGGCCGATGCCCATATCGACCTCCGGCGTAACGGCGTCCGAAATGACGCACGGCAGCCCGGCGCCCTGGGCTTCGACCAGCGTGACGGGAAGGCCTTCGTGGAGCGACGGAAACACGAATACGTCGAACGCTTGCATCAGGCGGTCAATGTCGCTTCGAACGCCTAATAACCTCACGTTATCCGCGAGACCCAGCTCGCGCGCCCGCTGCTCGATCGCCGGCCGAAGCGGGCCGTCGCCCGCAAGCAGCAGCACGCTATCCGGCCTGCGCCGCCTCACCTCGCCGAACAGCTCCACGAGCTGGGCGTGGTTTTTCTGATGGACGAACCGGCCCACATGGCCGATCGCGAGCGTCCCTTCCCGGACGCCGAGCTCCGACCGGAGCGCCGACCGGACTTCCGGCGAGTATGCGAACCGCTCGCAGGCAATTCCGTTGCGCATAATCCGGGCGGAAGCGGCTCTGCCGCCGAACAGCCAACGGGCCGCCGCATCGGAGCATGCGATACGGTGCGTCGCCGAGTAACGGATATGCGCGCCCGCGTACCGTTTGTACAGTCTGGCGAGCAAGCCTCCTTCGCTTCTCGTGTTATGGCTGTGGGCGATGCGGACGGGAATGTTAGCCCCTCTTGCCGCCCGCAGCACCAGGCCGCTCATCCGGTCCATATGGGCATGAACGATCGGGTAATCGCCATGCTCGGCGAAGAATCGCCGCAGCGCGCGGACGTAGCCCCTATGGCCGACGTCGGTAATGTGGGGAATCCGGTGAATCCGGCCGCCCAGCCGCTCGATCTCCTCGTCGAACACGCCGGGTTTGCACGTAAGAAAATCGAACTGCAGCTTCGTCCGGTCGATATGGCGGTACAGATTCATAATCAGCGTCTCCGCGCCGCCGCGGTTCATGTTCACGGCGGCGTGCAATATTTTTATTGGACCGCCCATTCCAACCGCTCCAATCCGTCGCCTTTCGGCTTCATGTATGCTTTGTATATGCCGCTCAGCTCCTGCTTCACTTGGATCAGCCCGTACTTCTGCACATCGTGCAAGCTGCGGGCGCCCATCGTCCTTCTCAGCTCGATCGACTCGCTCAGCTGCCTCAGCCTGGCTCCGAACCGGGCTGCGTCTCCGGGCTCGACGACGAAGCCGTTCACGCCTTCCCCGATCAGCTCGGCATGCCCGCGGTTGCGCGTCGCCACGACCGGCAGTCCGCACGCCATCGCTTCCATAATATTGACGGGCAGCCCTTCGCGCAGGCTTGACGCCACCGCGACGTCGCACATCGGCAGCAGCCGGTCGATGTCGCGGCGGTAGCCGAGGAACCGGACCATCGGCTCCACGCCAAGGCGCGCCGCCAGCTCCCGGCACGGCTCCAGCAGCGGGCCTTGCCCGGCGAGCAGCAGCCTGGCATGCGGCACTTGGTCCTTGATGGCGGCAAGCGCGGCAATAAGCAGTTGATGGTTTTTGTTCTTATTGAACTCCGCGGCGTAGAACAGCAGAAAATCGTCGGTCCGGTAGTCCATCTCCTGCCGCAGCCGCCACCGCTCGATTTTGGCCATCGGCTTGTAACGCGCGGTATCGACGCCGACGCCGTGCACGTGCTCGATCCGGCCGGCCTTAAACCTTTTTTCGGCGGCCAGCCCGTAATCTTCCCCGTTTATCGTAATGAGACAGTCGGTCGAGCCGGACAGTCCTTTCTCGATCGGGTAATAAAGCAGCCAGTTCAGCAGCGGCCCTCCTTTGCAGAAGTGAAAGCCGTGCGCCGTATAGATGACCTTCGTCCCCGCCCGTCTGGCCTTCCGGGCCGCGAGCCTTGCGAGCACGCCCCCCATTGGCGTATGGCCGTGAACGATGCTGTAGTCGTTCGTCTCCACGATCGCCTTAAGTGTCCGGTACGCCTTCGCGTTGCTTAAGCTGAAGGGAGAGCGTTCGATGGGAAGATCGAACTTCCGGTCTACGAAAGGAAGGTCCAGCCCGCCGTTCGCGGCGACGTGGACCTCCCACTGCTGCTCTTTGAACCATTGCATCACCGGCAGGTGAAACGCCTGGAAATGGTAATCCACGCTAGCGCAAAACAAGATTTTGTTCGTCATCGATACCCGTCCTATCCCCCGCCTAGCTGCGGGCTGCTTCGCGGTCCACGGTCTGCGACAGGTAATCCAGCAATTCGTACCGCAGATCGTCCCGCTGCAGCGCGAACTCGATCGTCGTTTGGATGAAGCCCATCTTCTCGCCGACGTCGTAGCGGGTCCCTTCGAACTCGTAGGCATACACCGCCTCCGTCATGTTTAGTGCCGCGATGGCGTCCGTCAGCTGAATTTCGCCGCCGGCGCCCGGCTGCTGATTGCCCA
Source organism: Paenibacillus arenilitoris (assembly GCF_014705655.1). Lineage (GTDB taxonomy): Bacteria > Bacillota > Bacilli > Paenibacillales > Paenibacillaceae > Pristimantibacillus > Pristimantibacillus arenilitoris. Next base: position 43,858 of record NZ_JACXIY010000040.1, read on the forward strand.
GCACGTCGAAGATCGACGGGTTCAATATGTACCGGCCCATGATCGCCATATTGGACGGCGCTTCTTCTCTCGAAGGCTTCTCGACGAGATGCTTCACCCGGTGGAACGACTCCTCCATGCGCGTCCCGTCGACGATGCCGTATCGCGACACCGCATCGCCCTGCACCTGCTGCACCCCGATGATCGACGTGCGATACTGCTCGTATTTCTCGATCATCTGCTTCATGCACGGCTTATCCGCGGCGATGATATCGTCCCCGAGCAGCACGGCGAACGGCTCGTCGCCGATGAACTTCCTCGCGCACCAGATCGCATGGCCCAGTCCTTTCGGCTCCTTCTGCCGTATGTAATGAATGTCGACCATATCCGCCGATTTCCGCACCTCGCTGAGCAGGTCGAACTTGTGCTTCGCCGTCAAAATTTGCTCCAGCTCGAGCGAATTGTCGAAGTGGTCCTCGATCGCCCGTTTGTTCTTGCCGGTGACGATAATGATGTCCTCGATTCCCGATTCGATCGCTTCCTCGACGATATACTGAATGGTCGGCTTGTCGACGATCGGCAGCATTTCCTTCGGCATCGCCTTGGTCGCCGGCAGAAACCTCGTCCCGAGTCCCGCGGCCGGAATTATCGCTTTTCTTACTTTCATAGGTACATCCGCTCCTTCGCCTTCTTTAGCCGGTAACCGACACGAATTTCGGTAAAACAACAACATTATTCGCAAGATCGAGCAAACGAACGCGCAGCTCGGCCTTGTTCATGCCGCCGAAGTCCCGGATGATCTCTTCGATTTCCCCGTAATCGACCTCGATCGACTTGCCGATGTAAATTTTCGGATACACCTGCTGCTCTTCCATCTCGTTATCCTTGAGCATCTCTTCGAACAGCTTCTCGCCCGGCCGGATGCCGGTGAACTGAATGCCGATCTCCTCGACCGTATAGCCGGACATCCGGATCACGTTTTGGGCGAGGTCGGTTATTTTGACCGGATCGCCCATATCCAGCACGAAAATTTCGCCTCCCTTGGCCAGCGCGCCGGCTTGGATCACGAGGCGGGACGCTTCCGGAATCGTCATGAAATACCGGACCATGTCGGGATGGGTGACCGTTACCGGACCGCCCTTCTCGATCTGCTTCTTGAACAGCGGGATGACGCTTCCGCGGCTCCCCAGCACGTTCCCGAACCGGACGGCGACGAACTTCGTCGAACTGACGCGGTCCATCTGTTGAATGATCATCTCGGCGATCCGCTTCGTCGCGCCCATGACGCTGGTCGGATTGACCGCTTTGTCGGTCGAGATCATGACGAACGTCTCGACGCGGCACAGGCTGGCCGCCTTGGCGGCGTTCAACGTGCCGAGCACGTTGTTCTTGAACGCCTCCTCCGGATTGCGCTCCATGAGCGGCACATGCTTATGCGCAGCGGCATGGTAGATGACATGCGGCCGGTGCGTCTGCATGACGAGCTGCATTCTGGCTGCGTCCTGCAGGTCGGCGATTTCGGTCACGAACTGAATTTTCGTATGGCCGTACAGCTCCCGCAGCTCCAGCTCGATGGAGTAGATGCTGTTCTCCCCGTGACCGAGCAGAATGAGCTTCTCCGGCACAAATTTCGAGATTTGCCGGCATACCTCCGAGCCGATCGACCCGCCCGCTCCCGTCACGAGCACGACCTTCTGCGTGACGTAGCCGGAGATGCTGTCGATGTCCAGCTCGACCGGCTCGCGTCCGAGCAAGTCCTCCACCTGTACGTCGCGGAACTGGTTGACGGATACTTTGCCCGTGGCGAGATCCTCCAGCATCGGAATGATTTGCGTCTTGGCCTTCGTCTTCGCACATTCGGTAAAAATCGTGTTCAGCTGTTTTTTATTTAAGGAAGGAATAGCGATCACGATATTGTCGATTTCGTGCTTTTGCGCGATTTCGGCAATTTTCGCGACGCCGCCGACGACCGGAATGCCCATAATGTCCAGGTGATGCTTGTTGACGTCATCGTCAGCGAAGGCCGCCGGCAGAAGCTCCTTGTCGCCGCTTAAGAGCAGCTGCCTGGCCAGCATCGTCCCCGCGGAGCCCGCGCCGACGATCAGCGTCCGCTTCCTCTGCCCGCCTTGCTTCTGGTAACGGCCCCGGAACACCCGCCAGCACAGCCTCGACCCCCCGATCAGCAGCATATGAATCATCCACGTAACGGCAAGCAGCCTGAAGTATACGTCCTGCACGACGATTTGCTGAATGAGCGCCGCGCACGCGATCGAGAGCGAGACCGCTCTCGTAATGATCAGCAGCTCCCCTACGCTCGCGTATTCCCATGCCTTCTTGTATAACTTGAACCAGAAGGCGACGAAATGATGACTGAGCAGCAGCGTAATCGAGCTGATGACGATCGGAGCCGTCACGACGTCGAGCGAGGCGTCCAGCAGAAACCTGCTGAAAAAAATTGCGGTCAGAACGATAAGCGAGTCCATTAAAATCAGTAACGATATCCTTTGCCGATACGTCAAAGCCCGTTCACCCTTTCCAGAAAATGCGTCAAAATAATGGTTGGTATAATGAGACACCCGTTAGAGTGTTTAACTGCGAGGTCTTTGCTCCCAAAAACCTCATAGTTAAGCACGCTAATGCTAAGCCGTGGGCATCAAACCCGCCCTCACGCCACACTCTTGACGACTTGCGTCTAAGGTCCCATTCGAAACCCACAGCATGGCCGAGTGCCTCCGTTGATAACGGTGAGGAGACATTACCGCTTGCAAGCTTTTTCCTTTGAAAATAGTACCTGTACTTTATTGAGAACATTTGCCCGAAAAAAAAGCGTTATCCGATTGCCATCATCAAACGCTTTTTTTGTTCAATATGACGCCCAATATATTGGCTTTGGCGAACAGCAGCGACCGCTTCGCCTCCTTCGCCAGCCCTTCCTGCGTCTTCCCGCTTTTCAGCAGCAGGATGACGCCGTCGCACTTGCCTGCGAGGGCGTTCGTATCGGCCGTCCCGAGCACCGGCGGGCAGTCGAGCACCACCCTGTCGTAATGGCTCGACGCGTAGTCCATCACATCGGCCATCCGCTCGGAATCGAGCAGCTCGGTCGTATTGAAGAACCGCTGCCCGCTCGGCAAAATATCGAGCCCTTCCACCTCGGTGTTGTAGATCGCCTCGCGAATTTCGAGCTGCTGCCCGAGCACGTTCGACAAGCCGGGCGACGTCTGGACGCCGAAGATTTGATGCAACATCGGGTTTCTGAAGTTGGCGTCGATGACGAGCACCCGGTCGCCGCGCTGCGCCATGCACACCGCCAAATTGACAGCCGCCGTCGATTTCCCCTCTCCTTCGGAGGGCGACGTGACGAGCAGCGAACGGATCGCTTTGCTTTTGGAGGCGTACTGGATATTGTTCCGGATCGTGCGGAATTGCTCGGCGGTCGGACCGTACGGATTCACGTTGGACAGCAAGCTTTTGCCGACGAACGCTTTAGCCGCTTTTTTTCGTTCACGAACCAATGGTCTCACCTCGCGCTATGACGCTTTTTTGTTTCTTCGGCTTTCTGGCGTAATCTCTTCGCTTCATGTCGGCGACTTGCCCCAGCATCGTTAGGCCGAGCAGCTCTTCGATCTCCCGCTCCGTCCGGATCGAATCGTCGAGCGAATCGAGCAGAAAGGTCAGACCGACGCTCAGCACGAGGCCGGCAATGAAGCCGACGTACAACACGGTATTGCTCTTGACGTTAATCGGGACCGGATTCGCCTCGGCTTCGGTGAGCACCCGAATGTTCCCGTTGCCGAGCGTCTGCGCCGCGACCTGCCGGTAAATCTCGACCGAGGCGTTCGCAATGTCCGACGCAAGTACGGGATCCGGATCGACGACGGAGACGACGGTGACGAGCGAACCGTCGACGCTGTCCACTCGGATCTGCCCCCTAAGCTGCCCGACCGAACGGTCCAGGCCAAGCGTCTCGATGACCTTCTCCAGCACGATCGGCTCGCGCAGCATCACCTTCATCGTGCCCATCATATCCGGGGTGGAGGCGATGATCATCCGCGAAGAGGCCGAATAGAGCGGCGTCTCGGGCCTCGAGTTGTAAATGCCCGCCAGCACGGTGAAGCCGATCGTAACGAGCGCGATCATCCAAAGCCGCTTTCGGACGACGGCGTAAAGCGCCTTGATGTTGATCTCCTTGACCTTCTCCTTCTCTCCACGCGCCGAATGGGCGTCTTCCAACTGCTTTTCATCCATTTTTACACCTGCCAACATTGTTTGTTATAAAGAACACTAACCTAATAGTAGTTCTTTATATAGAACATGTCAATACGGGATTTCCTGCTCTCCGCACCTCCGCTAGTTATCGATATGAAGAATGATGATGTTCGATGTTTTCTTTTTTTCGTTTGCTCCGTCTCCTTCGGCAGGCGCGCCTTCCTTCCACTTATTCGAGCGGATCAGATCTTTCAAGGCTTGGAAGTCGCCTTTGCTCATCCCTTCGTCCACCGCGTTTTTGATGAGGGAGCGCCACTCCTCGTCGAGCACCTCTTCCTCTTGAAGTTTCGGTAAATGGTCTTCTCCCAGCAAATATTCGATGTTCGAATCCAAAGGAGCCGCGATTTTGGCCATCACTTGCAGAGAGGGGTTGTTTTGCATATTTCGTTCGATATAGCTCAAATAGGACTTGGAAACGCCTGCAAGATCGGCAAGCTTCGTTATCGATAAGCCTTTCTTTTCCCGTAAATTTTTGATTCGTTCCCCAATCATAAAATTCTCCTTCGGTCAGATTAGATATCTTATCAATCCCATCAAGCCGGCATGGACAGAGATGGACTTTATAACAAACGATAATCCTATTTTAGTTCTTTAAAGAGAACAGGTCAACAGGGTAAAGCCGTTTCCGGGGCCGTTTCGGCAAAATCGCTTCCATCCCGCGCTTGCCCCGCCTGCTTCGGCCGGCAAACACCCCCTCGCCGGGAAGCGAGGGGGTGTACCAGCTACCTATTCGATTCGGCTTGCTTGCTCGCGCGTGTCCAACAGGTTCAGCAGAACGGTAACCGCCTCCGCTCTCGTCGTCTTGCCTGCCGGATTGAACCGATTCGCGCTGCCCTGGACGATGCCGAGCTCCGAAACGGCGTTCACCGCGCCCTTGGCCCAGGCCGGAATGCGTTCTTCGTCCTCGAACCTTGTCGCGGCGCTCTCGCCGTCCGGATTCCCGAGCGCGTTCGCGAGCATGACCGCCATCTCCGCCCGCGTCATTTCCGCGTCCGGCCGGAAGCTGCCGTCCTCGAAGCCGCTTACGATGCCCGCTTGAACGGCTTGCGCCACCGATTCCGCTGCCCAAGCTTCAATCGTATCCGCGTCGGAATACGGCAGCTCCGCCGCTTGCCCCTTCTCCGGCCTCAGAACGCGCATCAGCAGGACGATGAACTCCGCTCGCGTCACCGTTTGCTTGGGCCTGAACGTACCGTCCGGATAGCCGGAGACGATGCCGGCCGTGACCGCTTGTTCGATTCGAGCCTCCGCCCAATGGCCGGAAACGTCGTTGAAGAAGATCTCCGGCTCCGTATCCGCCGCGAATACGGCAAAAGCACGGAGCGGATCGGCGTCGACGACGACGCGGTTGCCGTCTATCCGGCCGCCTTCGATCTTCGTCCAGCTTCCCGCCGCACCGTCATAATAGTAGACCGCCGGCTCTTGGCCGCTCGCCAGCATCGCCGGATCGAACGTTAACGCAACCTGCGCCGGTTTCTTGGCGCTTTGCGCCAAGCTGCTTCGAACCGAATAGACGGCGCTTATTAATTTCGCCCTTTCGGGCAAACGCCCCTCGGCGACCGCCGCTTTCCCGATCGTCAGCTTCGTTTCTTGGTCGAACGAGCCTGCGGAGATCGCGACGAAAATTTCATCCTGCAAGCTCAGCTCGCCGATCAAGCCCGCGGGCAGCGTCAGCTGCCCGTCCGACGAAGCGACTTTGCCGCCGGGCGCCGCTCCGCCGCCTGTGCCGGACGCGGGTATTGCTGCCCACTGCGCATATAACGTGACGTTCTCCGCTCCGATCACGATCGCATCTCCCGGAGCGTAGCGATCGCCGCTTCCGTCCGCCGCCGTATTCCATCCGGAGAACCGGTAGCCGGCCTTCGCCAAATTCCCGGTATTCCCGGGCAAGGTGGCGCTCGCGTTGTAATCGTGGCTTTCGGCCGCCGGCGCGCTGCCGGAAGCGGCGCCGTTGCCGTCGTAGGCGAGTGCGTACCGGTTGATCGTCCACTGCGCGTACAGCGTCACTTCCGCGTCGGCCATTGTGAACGTATCGGATTCGGCATAGGCCGTCCCGCTCCCGTCCGCCGCCGTATTCCACCCGGCGAACGTATGGCCGGTCTTCGCCAATTCGCCGGAATTACCCGTCACGGCGACAACGCTCCCGTAATCGTGGGCGGCGGCCTCCGGAGCGATGCCGGAGTCGGCGCCGTTGCCGTCATAACCGACCGAGTACCGGTTCACGACCCAATTCGCGAATAACGTCATGTCCCCGGCAACCGCCGAATCAAAATCATATTCCGCACTCAAGCCGCCGTCCGCGTACCACCCTCCGAACGTATGACCCGTTTTCGCCGGATCGGCCGGCTTCTCCGCCGTGTCGCCGTAGGCAACGGTCTGGCTGCTTACCGGGATGCCGCCGTTCGGCTCGAAGCTTACCCTATAGCGGTTCACCGTCCACCTTGCGTACAGCGTCGTGTCGGAATCGCCGACGGTGAGCAGGTCCGCATCGGCGTAGTCCGTCCCGCTGCCATCCGCTTCCGTGTTCCAGCCGGCGAACGTATGGCCCTCTCTGGCCAAGCTCCCTTCGTTGCCCGCCACGGCGACGCTCGCGCCATAGTCGTGGCTTCCCGCGGCCGGCGCGCTGCCGGATGTCGCTCCGTTGCCGTCGTAGGCAACCGCGTAGCGGTTGACCGTCCACTGCGCGTACAGCGTGACGTTAGACGCGCCGACCGTCAGCAAGTCCGCGGCCGCATAGTCCGTCCCGCTTCCGTCCGCTTCCGTATTCCAGCCCGCGAACGTATGACCTGTCCGCGCCAGCCCGCCCGTATTGCCCTGTACGGCGACGCTCGTATTGTAGTCATGGCTGCTTCCGGCCGGCGCGCCGCCGGACGTCGCCCCGTTGCCGTCGTAAGCGACGGAATAAGCGTTCACCGTCCACTGCGCGTACAGCGTGACATTAGACGCGCCGACCGTGAGCAGGTCCGCAGCCGCATAGTTCGTTCCGCTTCCGTCCGGTTCCGTGTTCCAGCCCGCGAACGTATAGCCGGTCCTTGTCAGTCCTCCCGTGTTGCCCTGTACGGTAACGCTCGAGTTGTAGTCATGGCTGCCCCCGGCCGGCGCGCTGCCCGACGTCGCCCCGTTGCCGTCGTAGCCGACCGAATAGGCGTTCACCGCCCATTGCGCGTACAGCGTGACATTAGCTGTGCCGACCGTGAACATGTCCGCAGCCGAATAAGCCGTTCCGCTTCCGTCCGCCGCCGTATTCCAACCCGCGAACGTATGCCCTGTCCGCGACAGCCCTCCGGTATTGCCCGGTACGGCGAAGCTCGTATTGTAATCGTGGCTGCCGCCGGCCGGCGCGCTGCCCGACGCAGCGCCGTTGCCGTCGTAGGCGACCGAGTAGACGTTCACCGTCCACTGCGCGTACAGCGTCACGCTGCTTTCGCCGATCGTCACCGCCTCCGCCGCCGCGTAGGCCGTTCCGCTTCCGTCCGCCGCCGTATTCCAGCCCGCGAACGTATAGCCTGTCCTCGACAGCCCTCCTATGTTGCCTTGAACCGTAACGCTGGCGTTATATAGGTAACTTCCGCCCGCAGGCACCGTGCCGGACGTCGCGCCGTTGCCGTCGTAGGCGAACGCGTATGGAATCGCGCTCCACTCCGCGTACAGCGTCAAGTTCGAGTCGCCGACGGTCAACATGCCGCCCGGGACGTACCGCGTTCCGCTTCCGTTCGCGGCCGTATTCCAGCCGGCGAACGTATGGCCGGGCTTCGCCAGGTTCCCGGTGTTGCCGGGCACAGTGACGCTGGCGTTGTAGAGGTGGCTGCCTCCGGCAGGCGCGGAACCGGTCGCCGCGCCGTTGCCGTCGAAGGCAACCGCGTAGCTGTTAATCGTCCACATCGCGTACAGCGCCACGCCGGACAAGCCCATAGAGATCGCCTCGCCAGCGTCGTAGCTCGCCCCGCTCCCGTCCGGGGCCGTGTTCCAGCCGGCGAACGAATGACCCGTCTTAACGAGACTGCCGCTCCCAAGAACGGTAGCCGTACTGTCCGCATCGTAGCCGTTGTTGTCCGTCGGCGCCGCCCCTCCCGTGCTGCCGTTGCCGTCGTAGACGACGACGTGCCTCAGCTTCATCACCGAGGTCCGGTTGGAGATGCTGCCGTCCCGAAAGGCGACATACGGCGTTCCATCGTATACGGACAAGGACGTCCCGATGAATGCATCGGGCGTAAATCCGGCGTTTCCGACCGTCGCCCAGCCGCTCCCGTCGAACTTTACGACGGTCCCCCTGGCAGGATTCGCGGGTTCCGAGTACGCGAGATAAGGAGTACCGGCATCGATGAATAACGAAGGGTTAGAGCCGCTCGTAACCGGAGCCCCTCCGACGTATTCCCATTCGCTCCCGTTAAATCGCTTTACCGCCGTCCTGCTTAGCGACCAGTCGTAATAGGCGACATAAGGGCTGCCGTCATGTACGGCCAGCGATACGTAATCGATTGAGCCCGCCGATATGCTCGCGCCTCCGACCGGCTGCCAGCTGCTGCCCTCCTCGTATTTCATGACCTTGGGCCTGAAGGTATCGTGATCCTTATAAGCGACGTAAGTGATCCCTCCGTCTGCTTGCAGTGAAATGTTATCGGCCCAGCCCGGCGTTAACCCCGCACTGCCTACCGATACCCAGTTGCTTCCCTCAAACCTCATCGCCGAAGCTTTTCTCTCATTCGCTTCGTCCCGGAAGGCGACGTAAGGCGTGCCGCCGTCAAAATCCAATTTCACGCCCGAAACCGAGGAAGGCGAGAATCCGGCCGAGCCCACCGTCTCCCAGGTGCTTCCGTTAAACCTCTTCACCGTAGCCTTGCTAAGGACTGCGCCATCGGCATATGCCACATAAGGCGTCCCCTCATGAACATAGAGCGATACATTGTTTACCCAGGTATCCGAAAATGGACCCCCTCCGACCGTCTCCCAGCCGCTTCCGTTATATTTTTTCACGAAGCCTCTGGACCCAGCCGCATCGTCGTAGTATACGACGTAAGGGGTGCCGCCGTCGACAAACAGCGACATATCGTTGACGTTGTTCTCCGTTAATCCCGCCCCTCCCACATACTCCCATTTGCTTGGGGCCGCATAAGCGCGGCTTCCGCCGGGCGCGAGCCCCGGCAGCGCTGCGACCGCAACGACGATGGCCAGCGCGACCGCCCATATTCTCTTCCAATTGAAGTTCATTTCCGTCCCTCCTGCGCGTACGCAATCTCGATTAACCAATCTCCATTGTACAGGCGTCGCCTTCGGGCAAACTGAAAAGAAAGCGCTTCATGTAAGGTTTGGCCGGAATTTCGACGAAATTTGTCAAAAATTCATCGACAAATTTTCGCGGCAACCGGCGCGATTCGAGCCAACGGTCCCGCCATTCGCTACCGCTGCCAAATGAACCAGTACACGCGACAAAAAATCCGTTCGCTTCGCCGGGAGTGACGGGACGGAATGCGGGGCATCTTAAAGGTAAAAACAACGAAGGAGCAAAAGCCATGGCTAGAAGAAGACGTTATTCGGTGCCCGGCGCCGAACGGGGCATGCAGCAGTTTAAGGCGGAGGTCATGAAACGCGAAGGCTACGCCGTCAACCCCGAGAGGGTCGACGACGTGAAATACGAAGTGGCCAAGGAGCTCGGCATTCCGCTGAAGCCCGGCGACAACGGCGAGTTATCGACGGAGTCCGCAGGCCACATCGGCGGCAAAATCGGCGGTTCGATGGTTCGCGAGATGATCCGGCTCGCCCAGGACAAGCTGGCCGGCCGTTCGGATCAATAATCGTAAGCGGCGGGAGTAGAGTGATTAGCAGGTACACTGCAAAAAGTTGTATGAATGAGTCTAGCCTCACTGATTAGTGAGGCTCTTCTCCTTGTTTTAAGGCTATTCGCAGCGCCGGATTTATTTCCTGATTCCCGTTTCCGGAAAATTCACCTTGACGTTCAATTTAACGTCCAACGTTCGATATTTTTGTTTCCATTCCTCTTCGTTCCAATTTCGCGTTTTGCTCCTGACGATATCCCCTAATCCGAGCGGGTCGATCCCTTCTTTTTTAAACAATTGAATGAGCTCCGTTCCGGTTGCGACAAGGTCTGTTTCGAAACGGTCTTTTATTGTCCGCTTTTCTTGCGATGGATAGAGCATTCCCTTTGACTCTAGAATTTCACCATTTAGAGTAAGGCTTATCGCCACTTTTGGACCTTTCGAATCTTTCCCGACCCGATAATTCACTTTTGAGCCGACATTGACCACGGCTATATTAGATCCATTGTCCAGCTTCGCTTCAAGCGTACCGTGCTTCGCATCTTCCAGAAGAAGCTTCATGACTCGCATCTGCTTTTCGTTCAGTGACCTTACATACTTGTCATCCTTAAATAAAGCGATGCCGGAAATCAGAACTTGCTCGTTTTGCAATTGAAGGAGCGGCAAGAAAGGGTCCATTCCTTTGCCCATATAAGAGTACTCGAATTCGTGAAGATTTTGCACGGGAACAAGTCCGGTCCGCGCGTTCGTATCGAGCAAATTAAACAAGAACATTCCTTTTTCCTCATTTGAACTGAATTTCGCTTGCAGCAGCTCCTTTGCTTTTCCGTCGACAACGGCCATATACTTCTTGCGCGAAGATTGAGCGTCGCGGGAAGACACTTCCATTTCGTCTGCCACCCCTTTTGCCGCCAGCTCTTTTCCATACAGGGCCACGGAAATTTTTCCCGGATGAATGGGCCGGTTTAATCGCAAGTTCATGGATTGCAAAATATTTCTGCTTGTGTAGCCAACCTTTGAGTACAATTTATTAGTAACGGAACCTGATTTACCAGGTTCGAACATGGGCGCCGCTATCGTAAGTTCGATTTGATCGTTTGGCGCTTCATCGTAAGCGCAGACCGTAGCTAATGTAATTTTTTCTAAAATTTGTTGCTTTACGCACCCCGTTAACAGAAAACAAATACCCAATAGTAAAACAAATAGCCGATTCATATGGATCTTCTCGCTTTCATTCTGACAACGTCGACGATATACAGAAACGGGATGTACCCGTAGATCATATAAAATCCGAACTCGGATAACATCGTTTGAATAGCATCCATTCGACTGCGGCCTTGAATTAGACATACGGCGGCAAAAACAACCATTAATAATATCGGCAGGACTGTCAATTGTTTTACGGTGAACATGAGTTTAACCATTCGGCTTGATGCCCAAAGACAAAAACATATGACTGGAATTACCCACAATATTTGCGAAGCAGCGCCGATGTATTCAAAACGTTCGATAAAAGGGAAATGAACAAATTTATTTTTGGTTAATTGCTCCCACATTTCGGTTGATAACTGTTCGGGTTTGAACAATAACAACGATACGGAAACAATCATAAGGTAAAATACGGTTATAACAACGTTCGATAAATGCGTCCATTTTTGAGACTTTTTAGGTGTTTTGATGAACGTATAACAGAATAGGAGCGTTTCCACCCCTAAATAGGGAAATGTAAACTGCTTGCTTGCTTTGATGATCTCGTGCAGAGAATGATCCATAACAGGCGATAAATTGCTAAAATGAAAATACTCGGCCGTAAAAATCAAGGTAAATAATGCAAAATATCGCAGTAAGCTAAACATACAAATGCCTACGATCACTCGAAACCCGCCTGCAACGATATAATAAACTAGCAAGAGCAAAGCCAGCGCGAGCGCCCATGTTTCAAGATCGGGAAATAGCCATACTTGTATAATCTCTATAAATAACCGCATTTGAAAACAGGCATGGAGCAGGAAGTAAGCGATAAAGATCAAGTTAAGAGCCCCGCCCGCCCATTTTCCGAAAAATCGTTCATGAATATGAATGAGATCCGTCCCGTTACGGTCAAGAATTCGATACATCACCCAAATGACGATGTGGAAGCTGATGCCGCAAAGGATAACGGAGATCCAAGCATCTTGGCCGGCCAATTGAATCGGCTTGTTCGACATGGTGATATACTCGGGTCCGAACTGCATCGTGAGAATCAGCACGAAAACCAGATAAGGCGATATGGTATAACGCGAGGGTTCCGTTGACTTCATGTTGTATCGCTCCCATAACGTATTCATTCGTCTATGTCTTTTTTCAAGTTTGCGTTTTTCTTATCGAATCTTACCGGTTTTGGCGATCTAAGAAAGCTAAATCTATGGTGAAATTTGGAATAGGGTGGTCGAATGACAGTATCATACAAGTCGGAAGCGCGAAGAGGATAGAAAGGAACCAGGTAAGGCATTCCGAGTGACGTTAATCGCAGCAGATGCGCAACCAAGGCAAGGGTGCAAATAAAAATACCAAGCAACCCCCATAATTGCGCTGCGAAAATAAACGGAAAACGAAGAATTCGTATGGTAGCGCTCATTCGAAAAATAGGTGTAGCGAAAGAAGCTAGCGCCGATAACGCCACAATGATCAATAAAAAGTTGCTTGTAAGCGCGGCTTCAACGGCGGCCGTTCCGAGTACGATACCTCCGACAATGCCAATGGTTTGTCCGATTTTGGTAGGCAATCTGGCGCCCGCTTCCCTTAATAATTCAATGGCAAGCTCCATGATGAGCACTTCCACGACGGGAGGGAAAGGCACATTGATCCTCGAAGCAACGATCGTGGGCAAAAAAACATTGGAAATGCCCTGCCCGTGATAGGTCAGAACGGCAACGTATAACGGTGTGGCAAAGACGGAAAACAGCACGGAAAACATCCGAATCAGCCGCAATATCGAGGCAATGATCCAAGGCAAATAATAATCTTCGTACGTAATGAAAAACGACCCCAAGCTGACCGGAGCAAAAAACGCGGTCGGGGATCCGTCCTTCAACACGCATACTTGCCCCGACGATACGGCCCAAGCAACGTAATCCGGCCTTTCGGTCCCGATCGTCTGCGGAAAGATGGAATTGGAATTGTCTTCGATCATTTGTTGAAGCTTGGTGCTATCCGTAATTTGATCGAATTGCACATCCTCAATGCGCTGAATGCATGTATTTAAAAATTGTTCGTTCGTTACTCCCTCTATGTAACAAATCGCAACTCTCGCCTTGGATATACTCCCTATCTTGAGCTCTTTTATGCGGAACTCTGGAAAAGGAACCCGCTTGCGGATCAAGTTCAGATTGACGTCCAATGATTCAACAAAGGCTTCTTTCGGCCCTTCCACGGTGAACTCGATTTCGGGTATCGTTACGCTGCGGCCTTTGGAATCGGCGGCATTGACCAAAATGCAATGATGGCTTTGATGACCATATTGAATCGCGACATTTCCCCGCAACATTTTGTTATGAATAAAGTCCCAATCCCATGATATTTCTTTTTCCGCAACCGGGATCGAACGGTACAAATCATCGAAAGATAGATCCGGTTCGTTGCTCAGGGGACCCATGATATGCTGGTGCAAGACTTTCGGATCCGTAAGCGATTTGAAATAGCCGATGAACAAAGAAACGGCGTTCGTTTGATGTTCGTAGCAAACGAAATCCGACGATTCGCTTAACTCCTTCCATAGCGGAGGAACTGATTTCAATTCTAATCACTCTTTTCCACATCTAATTTCTCCTGTCATTTTGTCACGCCAACCGGAGAATTATACGGCGTCGTAGCACCCTGCATTTTGGTTCGGAGCCGGAAAAAGGGCGGGACATTGTCCGCGATCGTAGCCCTTTTCTGTTCTATATGACAGACGTTGTCGTATTTAAACGCTTATAATACCGCCGAGCTCGTCCATGCTGCGGGAGGGACGGGCATTGCGGTCCAAGTGGATCATCTGGATCCCGCCCAGGTTCAGGCTCTGGTCGCGCGCATCGACAAGGAGCAAGGACGGCTGGACATTCTGGTCAACGATATTTGGGGAGGAGAATATTTGGCGGAATGGAACACTCCCGTATGGGAGCATTCGCTCGAGAGCGGAATGCGCATGCTCAGGCTCGCGATCGATACCCATATCATTACGAGCCACTATGCGCTGTCCCTGCTGATCCGCCGGCCGAACGGTCTGGTCGTCGAGGTGACGGACGGAACGGCGGCCTACAACGAAACCAACTACAGGCTTTCCCTGTTCTATGACCTGGCCAAACATTCCGTCATCCGGATGGCAAAGTCGCTGGCGCATGAGCTAACCCCCCATGGCTGTACGGCGGTAGCGGTCACGCCGGGCTGGATGCGTTCGGAGATCATGCTTGAGGTCTATGGCGTGAAGGAAGAGAACTGGCGGGACGCGCTCGCGAAGGAGCCCCATTTCGCCATTTCGGAAACGCCCCGGTTCATCGGCCGCGGCATCGCGGCGCTGGCCGGCGACCCGGAAGCTGCGCGCTGGAGAGGGCAATCCGTATCGAGCGGCGAGCTTGCGAAGGTCTATGGCGTATATGACCTTGACGGCTCGCAGCCCGATGCATGGCGATATATCGCGGAGGTGCAGGACGCCGGCAAGCCGGCGGACGCAGCCGGGTATCGATGAATCGGGTCAACGACGGCAGAAACCCCCGCCTCTGCTTGCCGGAGACGGGGGTTACTTCTTATTTAGGTTTATGGCGATGCTGACGGCGCCGTCGATTCCCGGATGACCAGACTCGTGGGTAGCATGATCTTCTTGCTGCCGACGGCGTTGTCGTTTATCAGCTCAAGCAGCAATTTGGCGCTCTCGCTGCCGAGGGTATCGAAATCCTGCCTCACGGTGGTGAGCGGTACCTTCGAGAACTTGGAGCCCGCGAAATCGTCGAACCCCATGACGGAAATCTCCTCCGGAATACGAACGCCGAGTGCCGTTAATCGTTCGACCGCCTCCAACGCTTTCCGATCGTTGACGCAAAATAATGCCGTCAGCTCCCGCCGCCTGATGCGAGGCAGCAGCGCGTCATAATCCAGCTCCTTCTTCAGAAAAAGAAGCGAGCCGTCTTCCTCGAGACCCGAGTCGGCCAGCGCATTCCTGTACCCGTTATAACGGTCCACCTCGGAGCTAAGATGATAGTCGTAAGCGGCAAAACCGATGTGCCGATGCCCGAGCCCGAGCAAATATTCCGTCGCCTCGTACGCGCCGTCCTGGTTGTTGCACACCACGCAGTTCACCGGGATTCCGTTCGGAAAGCGATCCAGCATGACGAAGGGCTTTCTGCCGTTCTTCAGCAGCTTCAAATACGATTTGGCGGCGTTCGGGTCGGACGAATAAATCAATAATCCGGAATAGTCCGTCAGGTTGATCTTGCGGATCAGCTCATCTTCCTGCTTCACATTGTTCTCGATAAATTCGATGACGAGACGATAATCATGCAAGGTTAGCAGCGACTGTATTCCTTTAATAATCTGCATATAGGAGCTGTCGTAGATCTCGGTGCCGGATATGATGAACACGACAAGGCGCGACGCCGCGCTTCCGTCCGGGCTCTTCCTGTCCGCGACGAAGCTTCCTTTGCCCCGGACCCGATAGATCATGCCTTCGTTCACCAGATCCGACAGCGCCTTGCGCACCGTAATCGAGCTGACGTCCAGCGCCTCCGCCAGCTCGGATTCGCTGGGTATCCGGTCATGCGGGCGGAATTGTCTGCCGCTTATATGGTCGATAATATAATCCTTCACGATTTCGTATTTGGGCAAGTTCTTTCTAACCATAGCATTCTCCGTTGTTCCGTCATAGATTCGAAAGTCATTATTATTATAATAACAGAGTCAAGTTCATATTATCAATTCATTCTATCGTGCAGCGGGAAGGCCACCGTATCCATTGATCCGACTCGAACCAAGTCTTCAGCCCGACTTCGATCGCCCGCCGGCCTTTGCCGAGCCGAACGGTAAATTGGAATTTGGTGTCTCCCAGCACACCGTCAAGCCGCACGCTCGCCTGAAGAGGACCTTGCTCGAGTATCGTCGCGCGCACCCGGGTATCCCGGCTCATGAGGAACGTTTCCCGCTGAATGAAGCACCCTCTCCGTTCATTCAGGAAATACGGCCCCTCCGCAGCCGCGTAATCTCTGGACGTCGTTTTATCGAGCAGGCCGACGATTACCCCGCCTCTATCCAAGTCCAGCACCAGCTCGTAGCGATCGGAGTACAGCAGCAGCCGACGATCGTCCAGCATCCGCGCTCCGACCTGCGGATCGCCCGCGCCTGCTCGTCCGGCGCTCCGTTTCGCGAGAGTGAACGCGGCATACCCCATCGGCGGAACCTCCGCTTCGAACAGGAGCGTGCAAGCCTGCGCCATTCCGGCTGCGTTCTTCCGCATCGGGTTGGCCTACAGCACCTGTAGCACACGAATTAGGTATACTAACTAATCAATATTATCCATTATATTATACTAACTAAATCTTGCAAGCAATCAAAGAGAACGGCTAACTAAGCGCAAAGACTGCGATTGTGCAGCCTTTGCGCCATCGATGAGGCAGCCGAAAGGAATGCCTGCGTACGCGCAGGCTTTTCAAGACGCGAGCCCCTATCGAGCTTATCCAAACGAAAAAACCTGCACATCCGCTCGCATTTTGCTTCACAGCCCGCATGAAGCGGTCAAAAGCCTGTACATTTGCAGTACATTTGCCAGGCTTCGGCACAAGACTCGTGCCTGGGAGCAGAACACGCGGCGGCTTCGGCGCGTGAAGCATCATTTGCTCAAGATGGCGGCAACAGAAATGAAAAAAAGGCGGTGCAGGGGTAAGACCGCCTAGCGCCGCCATTTTCCAAGCAAACCTTCTTTTGGGTCAGCCCTGGTAGAATTAACGATCAGGATTGGTTGTTCCCGTTCCGAATGTAGGAGTAGACATTATAAATAATCATGGCTGCCTGTGCGCGATTGGCATTGCGCTTGGGATGAATGCTGTTCGTATACCCTTGCACCATGCCCAGCTCCGTCAATACCGCAATGCTTGGACCCGCATAATCCGCAATCGCGCCTCGATCGCCGTATTTCCGCAGAACGCTCATGTCCGCCTCTCCGCCAATTCGATCGGCCGCGCGAAGCGCGCGTTCCGTCAGCGCCATCATTTCCTCTCTTGCAAGAGGCGAGGCAGGGCGGAACAGCCCGCGGCCGTCCCCCTTCGCAATGCCGAGACTAGCCGCCGACGCCACCGAATCGGCGTAATAGGCATCTGCGTCCACATCTGCGAAGCGATATTCGGGCGGCGCCGCAAGCTCAAGCGTTCTCATGAGAAGCAGCAGGAAGTCGGCTCTCTTAACAAGCTTCCCCGGACTGAACGTATCCTCTGTCGTGCCAAGAATGATGCCCTCGGAAGCAAGCGCGGCGATCTCTTCCCGCGCCCATTCGAAGCCGGCAAGATCCTTGAACGGATTCGTCCCGACCACAGTCAAAGCGGCGCTCGATTCGACTTGATCGGTTGCACGAATCAACTTGGAATCGACCGCGCTAACCTCTCGCAGAACGACCTCCGCTCTTCCCGCTTGAATAGCCTCGAAGCGGATCGTATACAGGACGCGGGTGCCGCTAATCCCGGCAACGTCGCCTACGAGCGTATGCGCAAGCTTGACCTCGCCGCCTTCGACGATCGGCTTCACCGAGAAGCCCGGCACATCCGTCGCGGCATCCAGCCATTTCAACTTATTGGCATCGAACGCCAGACCGATTTCAAAGGCGTAGACGTCTTTCAGCCGCTCTCCCCGAACGACGAGCTGGACGGTCTCTCCTTTAAGCGGTTCGTTCTCCAGGGCGGTCATGCTGTAATTCGGCTTCGTGTCCTTTTGCTCCAAGGCTGCGGCTGACGGAGCCGCAACCGTTGTCGAAGCGGCCGAAGCTTGGCCGGCGCTTCCGACACTAAACTCCATGCAGCTTATCGCTGCAATAAGAAGCAGAAAACGGGTCAACCAGCCTCGCAGCTTCATTTAAACGACCTCCTATGCGTTGTCCTTCAGAAGTTAAGCCCGATATCGTCACGCTTTTTTGTAACTTCCGTTACTCGAACACCTTTTGAGCCATAGCCGCGAGATCCTCGATGCCGATTTTGCCGTCATCGTTCAAATCCGCTTTTTTGTACCGATCCCAGTCGGGATCCGTCGACGCTTTGCCGTATGCCGCGGCAATCATGCCCAGATCGCCGATCGAGTATTTGCCGTCGTCGTTCAAGTCTCCCGAGTGATCCTCGGCAACGATTTGAATGCCGTGAGAAGCTCCCTCGAGCCGGAACTCCGCGCCTTCGCCATCGGCCAGAATCGCATTCGTCAAGGAGACGGTCGCGGTGACGGTCTCGTCGGTTGCTTTCGCGAGGAAATGCAGCTTCAGCATGTCGCCGTTCGCCTGACCGTCCAGGTTCACGAGCAGCAGCCTGATTTGTCCTTGCGACGGCGTCCGGCCGGCAATCATGACCTCCTCCGAAGCCTCCTCCGCGGATACGAATTCCAGCTGGTCAGCGTCATAGGCGAACGTTACGTCCTGTGCATATACGGCTTGCTCGACATGGCTTAGACCGTACTTCACCTCAAAGCTCTGTTCCGCATCGATCTCCGAAGGTCCGGTAACGGATGCTTCCGGAGCTTCGGCACCCGCTTCATGCCCGAATACTTTGAATTCCCATAACGAATAGCCGTGAAAGGTACCTCTGGACGTGCCGTACATGCGAACGTATCTGGCTTCGGTTTCCTCGAACGAAACGATATCGAGACCGCCGTCGCCCGTCGTCGTGCCGTAGACATCGGTCCAGTTCTCCCCGTCGTTCGATACTTGAATCCGGTAAGCGCTGCCGTATGCGGCTTCCCAATCCAGGTTGACGCGCTTAATGCGCTTCGGGGCTTCGAGGTCGACCTGAATCCACTGCGGATCGGAAGATTCGGATGCCCAGCGCGTTTCGCCGTCGCCGTCATTGGCACCAGCCGCCTGGTGCGAGCTCTCCGAGGAAGAGGCGGTAATCGGCTTGCCTTGAGCCAGTTCAACCGGCTCCGGACCGGTCGGCGGCGTCAAGTCCAGCTCCGGATTGGCCAGATCGAGCTTATACATCATCTGATTGTAGTTGTATCGCGGCATAGCGGGAGCTTCCGTGAACATATTCGTGAAGGTCGCCTCGAAATAGAGGAAACGTCCGTCGTCCTTGATGAAATATTCATGCTGGGAAGGATTATAGAAGGAGTACTCGTCGTGCGTAATGATTCGTTTCGCGATTTTCCATGGCCCGTTAGGCGCTGGCGCTTCCGCGAACCAAAGCTCGCCCAGCAGCGACGTCCGGCCGAATTTCTCTTGGCCGATCATCACGTAGCTTTCGCGATATTCGTTCCATTCGACGGAGCTTTGGGCGAGTTGAATCTCGTCGCCCGAATCGGCATCCTTCAGCTGGAAGTAGCGCTCGTCGCCGGTTTCGATCAAACCGAGCCGGATAAGCTCCTTCTCCCGTTCCTGCGTAAGCATTTGCGTATTTTTCTTCCAGCCCCATACGAGGTTCCCCTCGGCGTCGCGCTCCAGCTGCGTGTTCGCCCCGTCGTAAGTCGTCCCGGGCGCGAGCGGCGTGAACGATTCGTATTGCGTATAATCCACGATCGCATCCATTTTCGCCTCTACCCGAAGATTGGGGTACGTATGCTGGGTGAAAATATAATACCCTTTGCCGCCGTCCTCGTAATAAGTCCCTTGGCCGTCCTTGCCCGGATAGCGCCAGTCGCTCTTGCCCGGGAATTGGACCAGCTGCTCGAACTCCTGCTTCACGTCGCTCCAGATGAGAATGCCGTAAGCGTTAGGATCGGGCGTATGCGTGCTGTAGGCGGCCAGCAGCCGTTCCTCGCCGTCCTCGTCCTCTACGGTCATAAGACCGAATATCCAGGCGATGCCGGCTCCGTCTGGAAGCGGCGGAACCAAGCTTTTGACAAAACCGTCCTCGCGGGTTATATAGTCCAGATCGACGCCGACATCGAGGTCGAGACCTTGACCCGGCAGCTTCGACGTGGCGCCCGTCACGCGGAAATTCCCGAGCGGGTAGGCCGCGCGATCCGTATCGCCCCAGAACCAGTACAGCTTATCCTTGTATTCGATCGTTTGAACGGAATCCTGGCCCATCACCTTCCCGTTCAGGAGCGGCTCCTGAATCGGCGGCGTCTCGCCGAGCAGGACGCTGTCCCGGTAAATGCCTTGGCCGGTTACCCGGTACAGACGCTCGGCGATGTTGATCCGATTCATCGTCAGCGTGGCGCTGCCGCCCGGCGTCACGTCGACCGCTTGGCCGCGGTAGCCGAACATATCCGTCGGGACCTCGTACCCGTGACTGGACAGATGGAAGAAGACCGTTTGATTCATCAGTCCGGGCTCGTCGAAGGCGACATAACCGGCGCTGTCGGTGTAATAGCGGAGGTTATTCGTCGTTTTCAGCTCGACCGCCGGAATCCCCCGCCCCGTCTCGGCGTCTACGACTTGAATGTTGAACAGCTCCTGATTGTAGGCTTGGCTTTGCGCGGGGGTTGCGGCAGTACTGCCTTCCGACTCGCTTGCCATCGCCATACTGCCGGGGAATATCGCCGCTGCCAGCATGACGCTCGCCAAAAGTCCGGATGCTTTGCGCATATTTAATCCCATACCTTGCTTCCTCCTCATTGGCTGGATCCGCCGGGCGGCCGTTCTCGTTCTCTGTTGAGACGACAGGCTGGCCTTCGGCCAAATCGGTCGCCTGAGTCGTCAGGCCGAGAGCCGGATCGGCCAAGTCGAGCCTGTACATCATCTGATTGTAGTTGTAACGCGGCGTCGGCTCGCTGTCCGTGAACGTATTCGTGTAGGTGGCTTCCAAGTAAATGTATCGGCCGCCGGATTTGTCGAAAAACTCGTGATGGGCCGGGTTGTAGAACGTATAGTTGTCATGCGTAATGATTTTTTTGGCGGTCGTCCATGGCCCTTGAGGCGCAGGCGCTTCCGCGTACCACATTTCGCCGAGCCCCGAAGAGCTGCCGCCCGTCTGCTGTCCGAACATGACGTAACGATTCCGGTAGTCGTTCCATTCCACGGAGCTTCCTGCGAGGTTCACATCCGCGCCGGTATCCGCGTCCTTCAGCTGGTAATAGCGCGGATCGTCGGCATCGATCAGCCCGAGGTTAACGAGCTCTCTCTCCTGAGCCTGTCTGAGCGGAGGCGTATTTTTTTTCCAGCCCCATACCAGCTTGCCCACGGCGTCCCGCTCCAGCGACGTGTTCGCTCCGTCGAAGGCCGTTCCCGGCGCAAGCGGGGTGAACGCTTCGTATTGCGTATAATCCTTTATCGCATCGTACGTCGCCCTGACGCGGAGATTCGGCATCTGATGCTCGGTGAATACGTAGTACCCTTGGCCGTTCTCTTCGTAATAGCTCGCTTGGCCGCCGGGATGGCGCCAATCGTTTTTGTCCGGGAATTGAACGACAAGCTCGAATTGCTCCGTCTCGTCGTTGAATGCGAGAATGCCGAACGCGCTGAGAGGCGTATGCGTGCTGTAGCCGGCAAGCAGCTTCTCCTCGCCGTTCTCGTCCTCGACCGTCATCAGGCCGAATATCCAGGCGATGCCGGCTCCGTCGGGCAGCGGCGGAACCAGGCTTTTGACGAAGCCGTCCTCCTTCGTGAAATAATCGAAGTCTACCCCCGCGTCGGGATCGAGCCCGCCTTGTCCCGGCAGCTCGGACGTGGCTCCCGTCACGCGGAAGTTGCCGAGCGGGTAGGCGACGCGGTCCGTATCGCCCCAAATCCAGAACAGCTTATCCTTGTACTCGATCGCCTGCACGGAGTCCTGGCCCATCACCTTCCCGTTCAGCAGCGGCTCCTGAATGGGAGGCGTCTCGCCGAGAATGACGCTGTCGCGATAGATGCCTTGGCCGGTCAGCCGGTACAGCCGCTCGGCGATATTCACCCGGTCCATCGTCAGCGTGACGCTGCCTCCCGGCGTCACCTCGACCGCTTGCCCGTGATAGCCGAACATGTCCGCGGGAACCTCATACCCATGACTGAACATATGGAAGAAGACCGTTTCGTTCATGAGGCCCGGCTCCCGAAAGGCGGCGTAACCGGCGCTGTCCGTATAGTAGGAAATGTGGTTCGTCGTCTTCAGCTCCACGGCCGGAATGCCCCGCCCGGTCTCGGAGTCGACAACCCGTATGCTGAACGGCTCCTCGGCGTAGGCTTGCATTTGCGCGGGATTGTCGACGCTTCCGCCTTCCGCTCCCGCGGGCGTTGAATTTCCGGGCAAGACGGCCATGGCCAGCAAGCAGCAAGCGAGCAGCCCGGATATCTTCCTAAGCTTAAAATCCATACCAAATGAACCTCCTTTTATTAACTTGCCATTCCGGTTAAATAACTCGTTATGATCCTCCTTTCCCAGAGTATGGCGTTTCATCGGCGACTCGAATAATAAAAGCTGCCTGTCAATCCCGGCAGCTCTTGTTGAATTCGTTACATGTGATCCGTGCCGCTCATTCGTCTCCAGTCGAAGCCGATCGTCCGCAAGAAGGCGCGCGCGAGCAGCATATGGCCGGTCAAGCTCGGGTGCACCCGGTCGGAAGCGATCGCCGTCGGGTGAACATGTTCGAACATCGGGGCGAATACGGCTTGCGTATCCACGAACAACGCCCCGCAGCGCTCCGCAACCCTCCCGGCTGCCCGGCCGAATTCGTCCATCCGCTTGCGCATCCGATCCTCGGCGTTCGGCTCGAGATAGAACGGCGTCATGATAACAAGTCCCTGCAGACCCGGAAGAGCGGACTTCGCGATTTCCTCCAGCGTTCGTTCGTATTCCTCGAGAGGTATATGAGACTCCGGTATGGCCGGCTGATCGAACTGCCGCCATACGTCGTTGATGCCGATCATGACCGTCAGCCAGTCCGGCTTCAGCTCCAGCACGTCCGATTGCCATCTCGCCTTCAAGTCTCTAACCGTATTGCCCCCGATTCCCATGTTGGTAACGCGAACGGACAGCTCCGGATACGCGGCTTGCAGCATGGCGTCCACAAGCGCCGCGTACCCCCTCCCAACGCCTTGAAACAGTCCTTCCCCGTACGGGAATTTGCGCTCGCAATCCGTAATCGAATCCCCGATCATCACGAGCCGTTGCCCTTGTTCCAGCTTCATCGTCATTGGCCTCCCTCGTATTTTCACTTTAAAGCAAGCCGTATCGTCTTCACTTCGAATGGCCGGAAGCGAAGCGACAGGCTGTTCCCCGCGCATGGCAATGCCGCCATGTTCCGCTCCAGCATATCGGTCTCGTACGCCGACGCCACGGACAGGCCGGCATGCACGCCGCACGATACCGAAGCGCCTTTGCACTCGTATAGACGAACGATCCAATCGCCCGATCCGTCTTCGGCCAACTTGACCGTCTCCGCAATCACATTCGCCTGATCGAGTTGAAGCAGCGACCGCGCCTCCAACCGGCTGCCTTGGGGCGCGAGGCTGACAGAATAATTCAGCTCGTAGGCTTCCCGGACGACGGGACTGTCGAGGAACGATCCGTTCCACGCCACGAACCCGTACGTGAACCGGTGCGTGCCTTGATCGGACGTTTCGTCCGGATAGGTCGGCGACCTGAGCAAGGTCATGCTCATGAGCCGATCCTGTACCGAAATGCCGTATTTGCAATCGTTCAGCAGCGCGAAGCCGCGGTTCGTCTCCGCTAGCGCCGACCACTTATGCTGGCAGACCTCGTAACGATCCGCGTCATGGGGACGAGAGGAATGATTCGGCCGTTTGACGTAGCCGAACTGGATTTCCTGCATCGACTCGTTCGCATGGACGCGGACGGGGAAATCGACGCGGAGCATCTTGTTCGTCTCGTTCCATTGCACGGTCGTATCGAATTCGATCCGACGGCTGCCGGAGCGGATGCGAATATGCTGCACCAGCCTCGACTGATGAAGCTTTCGCTCCACGCGAACGGCCGCGAAGAGCGGACCGTCCGCCGTAACGGTTATGTCGGCCTTGTCGGCCAGCTCGACGGGCGACATCCGGTAACGGCGGTCGATCTCCCACGCATCGAAGGCGGAGGGCCGATCGCGGTACATCTTCATGACGTTGCATGCGTCTGCCGCCCATTCGGTTCCCGTTTCTTTGTCTACGATGCTGACCAGCTCGCCCCGATCGTTAATGGCGATCGTCATATATTCGTTTTCCATGCGGGACGCGGCAGCCGTCGCGGCCGCGCGGACTGCAGCCGGCTTGCTCCCCTCGCCGATCGAGTACGTCGCCCATCCCATGGGAGGCGCTTCGACCTCGGCATACAAGCGGCCGTCATAGGATTGAACAGGCATCGCCTGCCCGTCCCGGTCCGCAATGCCGCGGACGCCGTCCGGCAGCGCCACCAGCTCCTTCCTGCCCCAGGACAAAGCGTTGAACACCGTAATGCCGGAGCGTTCGCCATCCGCCAATGCTTGTCTGGCGCCTGCGGCCATTTCGCGGATCGTTTCGTTCAACGAGGCAAGCTCGGCCTGCGCTTCTTCATGGACGCGATGAATCGAAGTGCCGGGCAAAATATCATGGAAATGCTGAAGCAGCAGACGCTTCCACAGACGATCCATCTCCCGGTAAGGGTACGCCTTGTCCAGAAGCCGCTGCGCGGCCGCGCCCCACAATTCCGTCTCGCGGAAGCCGATCTCCGCCTTGCGGTTCAATCGCTTCAGCTTCGCTTGCGTCGTATACGTCGCCCGATGGGCCGGATAATACAGCTCCCCGACATATTTGGCATCGGGCATCCCCTTCTCGAGCTGATCGCGGAAATATTCGATCGGCGAGCCATGCCTGGTCCGCGGAACGCCTTCCAGGTTGCCGAGTCGCTTCAGAAACTCCAGGTCATCCCGGTTCGCGCCGCCGCCGCCGTCACCGTGCCCGAACTGAACAAGCCGCGTCGCAATGCCGTCCTTCTGGACGCGATCGTTCCATTGGCGAATAAGAAACGAAGGATTGACCCGAATCGGATACTCGCCGTAATCGAGAAGATGCGTCAGAACTTGCGTGCCGTCAATCCCCTCCCAGAAGAAGGTGTTGTACGGGAACGGATCCGAGACGTTCTCGTAGGTTTGGAACATCTTCACCGAAGCAAAATAACGAATACCGCAGCCTTTCATAATTTGCGGAATGTTGCCGGAGTATCCGAACACGTCGGGCAGCCATAGCATTTCGTTGTCCTTGCCGAATTCCTCCATGAAAAACCGCTTGCCGTGAACGAATTGGCGGATCAAGCTTTCCCCCGCAGGCAAGTTCGTGTCGGACTCTACCCACATCCCGCCTTCCGGAATAATCCGGCCCTCCGCCACGCGCCGTTTGATCCGCTCGTACAGCTCGGGATACAGCTCCTTGGCCAGCTGAAACAAATACGGCTGGCTCTGCGTGTACCGATAGTCGGGATATTCCTCCATCAATGCAAGCTGGTTCGACATGGTCCGGGCGATTTTCCGTTTCGTCTCTTCGATCGGCCAAAGCCAAGCAATATCCAGATGAGACTGGCCCATCAGGTACAGCAATGGAGACGTCGAGCCGTTCACGCACGCCAGGAGCGGCTCCATCCATTCGCGGCACTGCTTGACGCCGGCCGTCAGCGCCTCCCCCCGGAGGCCGAAATCGATCGTTGCGATTACTTGCTTCATGCATTGATTGATTTCCGAAGCTCGCAGAGCATTCGAATCGATTTGTTCGCAGACCTGCCACAAGCATTCCAAATCTATGAAAAATTGATAGATTTCCTCTTCAAATACGCATAAATGCGATTCGCCGAACACCGGCTGCCGATTCGTATGACCGGCATACGCTTCGGCGACGATTTCGAACGTCTCGCCGGTCCTCGCGTTACGGGTCAACGTCACGTCGTTATGCTGGAGATCGAGCGCCCCTCGCACCATGCCGTTCATATAGATCGTCGCTTCCGCGCCGAAATTAAGCAGCGCGACCAACCTTTTGCCTTCCGCCTCTTTCGGAACGGTTACCTCGGCTCTGAGCCACGCATACACCCAATTATCGCCCCATCGGTCTCCCGTTCGTACAGGCTCGAAACGGTTATCTCCAATTTCCGTATAAGACAGGCGTTCCTTCGTTTCAAAGCCGGCGAATTCGATCGGCGCGATTCGGGTATAAATCCTTCTGTTTTTTTCCTTCAGCAGGTTCTCGACAAGATACTGAATCTCTGTTTTCGCATTCAAGTTTCCGCTCACATCCCATCGTTTCGTCCGAACGATTTATTGCACGGCTCTTTTCGCGGCATCGTTGTAGATTTGCAATACTTTATCGATATCGCCCATCTTATGGAGCTGATCGATAAATTTCTGCCATTCGTTAAAGTTGGCCTTGCCCGATACGAATTTCGCCTGTTCTTCCGTCACGAAGGTTTTGACCGGATTCATAATTTCCGAAATTTGCTGGCTTTCATCCTGCGTGAATTGAAGGCTGGGCTCGCTGTACCAGGACGGCACATATTCGTTCTCCGGCATCGGCAGGCTTGTCAGATACTCCGCCTTCTCGATCGGCACTTCCTCGTATTTGCCTCCGAATAACGTATAGTCCGTTGCCGCGAAATCTACGAATGCTCTTGCGTCATTCGCCACCTGAAGGCCCGGGTTATGCTTGCGGCTTGCCCGCATGCCGTATTTGTCTCCCTCCAGCCAAGGGTCCGCAGCCGTTTTCAACGACTCCACAAAGGTCGGATTTCCGTCTTCCCCGATCGTATAGGTCGTTCCCTCGATTCCCCAAGTCGTTAGCCGGATCACTTCATCGGAATATTGCATATCGATAAATTGGATGAGCTCTTCCGGATTTTTGGCATTGGCGCTGATGCAGTACGTGGCCCAGCCCAAGTCCGGCGTATTCCCGTTCGCGACCTCTTGCCACGCTTTGCCGTATTTCGGATTATCGGGGTATAGCGACACGGCGAAAATTTTGCCGTCGTTAACCGTGCGCGTATATTCGCCCGGCGTCGTAAACCACTGCGTCAGCCACATGAAATTATCGCCGTTCAGCGCTTTTCTTTGGAGCGTGTCGTCCGTATCGATCGTATACTCGGGATCGAGCAGCTCCTCCGAATAAAGCCGGTTGGCGAATTGCAGGGCATCCTTGTAGCCCTCTTCCAGAACGCCGTACACGTATTTGCTGCCGTCCCAAAAAATGTCGTCCTTGACATGGTTGGCGGAGAACAGGGAGCGCAGGCTGTTCCATCTTGTGGCGACGGGATACTTATCCGGGTAAAGCTCCTTCAGCTTTTTGGCCGCATCGTAAAATTCATCCAGCGTTTCCGGAATCTTTATGTCGTTCGATTGAAACACGTCATAGCGATACGACGACGTATTCTGAATCAACATGCCTTTGTCTTCGGGAAATCTGGGGGTAGACGTTTCCTTGAAGTAAAACATCTCGCCTTCGGCGTTCGTGACGCGCGCCATGCCGTTTTTCACTTTGCTGAGATAGTTCATGTAGTTGGGCATGAGATCCTTGTATTGACCGAGCTCCAGAATCTGGCCTTGCTCCGCCATCTCCGTCGTATCGTAGAAGAGCGGGGTCACGAAGAAGTCCGTCAAATCGTCGCTTGCGATCATCAGCTTCACTTTTTCGTCGTATTCGGAGGATGGAATATAGTTGTATTCGATATCGAGCTTTTTACCCAGCTTCTCTTCCATTACTCTTTTCCACTCTTTGCCTACCATGCTATTCTCGTTATCTACGCCTCCCGACGGCAGCGTCACGGAGAAGGACAACGTTCCGCCCTCGGTTGCCGTCGATTCGTTTTCTGCAGGTTCATTGTTGGTTGTACAGCCTGTCGCGGCAAAAGCCAGCGTAACTGCCATGATCAAACTGAGCTTTTTGGTCATTTTGTTCATGTTAGAACCTCCCTTTTGAATGTTTGAACGATTTTGGAATGAATGGCGAATGAAATCCCCTGCTCACCTCCCTTCATGCCTCCCATTAGCCTTTAATGGACCCGATCAAGATGCCTCTCGTGAAATGCTTCTGGAAGAACGGGTATATGCACATGATCGGGAACATCGTAATAATGATCACGCTCATCCGGACGGCCTTCGGATCGAGCGCATCCCCCGGGGCGTTGATGGCAACGCCGCTGCCCGCTCCGGTTCTCCCTTGGATCGCGTTCGTGTCCAACGTGAACAAGTAGTTTCGCAGAACCATCTGCAAAGGATACTTATCCTGATCCTGCAAGTATACTAACGCTTCAAACCAGCTGTTCCAGCTTCCTACGAGTCCGAATAACGCGAAGGTGGCGAGCAGCGCTTTCGACAGCGGCAAAACGATCCGAAAAAGAACGACAACATCGTTCGCCCCGTCGATGAGCGCGGAATCCTTCAATTCCGAAGGAATGTTCTGGAAGAAGGTCCGGAACAGAAATACGTTGTATGCGCCGACCGCGCCCGGCAAAATCATGACCCAAACCGTATTGAGCAAATCCAGGCTGCGCATGAGCAAGTAAGTCGGGATTAATCCGCCGCTGAAAAACATCGTGATCATGAGGAAAATCGTCAAAAATTTCTTCCCCGCGAAGCCCGGGATGGTAAGCGGATAAGCCATCAAGGAAGTAAACAGCAGCATGATGCCGGTAGATCCGACCGCATAGAGGATCGAATTCAAGTACCCCTTGTAAATATAGGGATCCTGAAACACGGTCGTATACGCCTCTAGCGTGAAGCCTCTTGGCCAGACGGTCACGCCGCCCGACGATATGTAACGGGCGCTGCTCATCGAAGTGGCGATTATATTGAAGATGGGATACAACACGACAATCAGAATGACGATCATAATCCCGATATTGACGACATCGAACGTTTTGGAGCCTATCGTTTCATTGTTTGATTTCAAATTGCCCGCCTCCTAGAACAAGCTTGTTTCCGAAACTTTGCGGCTAACCCAGTTCGCAAGGAACAAGATCGTGAAGGATATGATCGACATGAACAATCCGATAGCCGTCGTATATTCGTACTGCGCGCCCAAGATCCCTTGCCGGTAAACGTAGGAGCCGATGACATCCGCCACGCTGTACGTTTCGGGAGAATAGAGCAATATAATTTTCTGGAAATCGGTCCCTAATATGCCGCCTATCGCGAAGATGAGCAAAATAACCGTAGTCGGCCTGATGGACGGCCAAGTAATATGCAGCACCTTCTTCCATCTGCCCGCACCGTCCACTTCCGCAACATCGTACAGCGTAGGATCGATTCCGCTCATGGCCGCGAGGTAAATAATCGTCCCGAAACCGACGCCCTGCCAAATGCCGGAGGAAATGAAGATCGTCCGGAAATAGTCCGGCTCGAGAAGAAACATGATCGGGGTTCCGCCGAAATACGCGATGATGTCGTTAAACAGGCCGTCCCTGGACGCAAACTCCTTCAGCAATCCCGCAACGATCACGACCGATATGAAATGCGGGAAATAAGAGACGGTTTGCACGAGTTTTTTGAAGCGCTTACTTCTCAGCTCGTTGAACAGCAGGGCCAGGATGATCGGCGCCGGGAAGGACCAGAACAACGTATAGACGCCTAGCAGCAGCGTATTTTTTAAAACCCGGAAGGCCATGGGATCGTTCAAAAACGTTTGGAAGTACTTTAATCCGACCCATTCACTCCCCATGACGCCCTTCGCGGCGCTGTAGTCCTTAAAAGCGATCAAAATCCCGTACATCGGAAAATACGCGAAAACCAAAATCGTGAGAAAGCCCGGCAGCACCATGAAATAGAGATAGCGATGTTTCCAAAGTTTGGGCAGCATTTCCCTAACACCCTTTCCATTTGATCTTGTTGCCATGTTGTTCTATTGCTTGATTGGCATTCCGGCAATGAAGCCGGCTTAGAAGAAAGCGCATTCATTTCTTCGATGTAAAGAATCGCAGCTTTCGATGGCATCCAATCCGCAAATGTCGTCCCCCATCCACCTCCAAAGTTATTATGCTAATAAGAAATTAACACATACTAATTTTGGCGTCAATACGTTAATTTTTTATTATAAGTTTGATTAAGTTTGTATACTTTTTAAAGCGCTATGGGCTATAATGGAGCAAATGTCTAGCAGAGGTGACCAGAAATGAGCAAGAGCGAAGCGACATTGCCCAAGTATCGGCAGGTGAAGGATTACGTGCTGCTGCAAATCGAGAATAACGAGCTGGGCGAAGACGGACGGATTCCGAGCGAATCGGAGTTTTCCAAGCTATTGGATGTCAGCTCGATTACGGTGAGAAAAGCTTTGACCGAGCTGGTTAACGAAGGGGTCATCTATCGGGTCAGGGGAAGAGGCAGCTTTGTTTCCAATCGGGCAAGCATGCCGGCGGATAAAGCGCCGCATTACGTTACCCTTATTATTTCCGGCAAGGACATGAACGATAGTTCCTATATGCAGATTATTAAAGGCATTCAGTCGTATCTTAGCCAACAGGATTGCAAGCTTATTATCGAATTTGTGGAAAATGACTTTGAACAGGAGCGCGAGCTCGTTCTGAAGCTGACTTTAACCGAAACCCGCGGGCTTCTTATCTATTCCGCCGACCCCGACGCAGCCAAAGCCTATTTGAATGAGCTTCGGAAAAAACGAATGCCGTTCGTCATGCTTGACCGCAGCCCGCCCGGATATCCGGCCGATAGCGTGACCTGCAACAATCACGACGGCGCCTACGAAGCCGTCCAGTATTTGATCGCTCAAGGCTATACGCGGATCGGCTTCGCCGCTTACGACTTTCATCTGAGTACGGAGGCTGACCGGTACAACGGATACCGGCATGCCCTGTCGGACGCCGGTCTTGCCCCGAGTCCGGACATCATGTTTCTCCGGAAAGCTCTGGACTACAGCGAGATGGCGAGCCTCATCCGTCGCGGGGAGCTCACCGCCCTCTTCTGCGCGAACGACCGGCGCGCCTTGGAAGCCATCGATCGGCTCAGCATGCTCGGCGTCCGTATCCCGGATCAGTTGTCCGTCATGGGCTTCGACGATTTCGAAGGCTCCAAATTCGCCAAGGTGCCGCTAAGCACCGTCAAACAATATTTCGAAAATTTAGGCTACGAAGGCGCCAAGCTCCTGTTCGATAGCGGCAAGGACGATATTCCGCTCGGCTACAAGAAGATTTTGCTGTCGACCGATTTGGTCATCCGCGATTCCGTCCGGGAAAAATAAAGGCGCAAACAAACCCGGCACCCCTATGCTAGGCGTATCATGAAAAAAAGCCGCCATAAGATTGGCGGCGTGTACCTTTCAACGTTTGAGCCTGATTATTACTTTCAACTGGCTGTGATTCAAATGCTCAGATGCCCCTGACAGTCGTAAAAAAACGACTCTTCCATGATTGGAATAGCCGTTTTCTTCGAAGAATTAAACGCTTCTGCATCATGCAGGAGCTTAAACTTTTATTCATTCAAGCGTTTCTTCCTATGTCAGCTGATCAACGAAAGCAAGCTCTTAAACTCCAGCTCCTCGAATTTGCGCAGCACGGTATCGCGGTTGTAAGCCCAGCAACAGACGTCAAGCTCTGCCGAGACCGGCGCGTCGCAGCGGATCGTCGCAAGGTCCCGGGACAAATGGAGCATGTCGAGATCGGCCTCGATTTTGGCGCGGATCGTTTTGGATACGGCATCGAGGTTCGCCAGCAAGCCTTCGATCGAGCCGTGCTCCTGTATGAGCTTATGCGCCGTCTTCTCGCCGATTCCTTTCACGCCCGGATAGTTGTCGCTCGTGTCGCCCATCAGCCCTTTAATGTCGATAATTTGCGCCGGCGTCAATTGGCGCTCCTCCATCAAACTCAAGGGCGTATACACCGCATAGTTGCCGATGCCCTTCTTCATGATCGCGATCGACACCCGCTCGTCGACCAGCTGCAGCAAATCGTGGTCGCCGGTTACGACGACGATCTCCGCCTGATCCTTGAACGCGGCCGCGAGCGTGCCGATGCAATCGTCGGCCTCGAAGCCTTCGATGCCGATATTCGGCACGTCGAAGCTCGCGACGACCTCCTTCACCAGATCGAACTGCGGGATCATGTCCTCGGGCGCGGAGGGCCGGTTCGCCTTGTACCCGTCGTACTGCGACGTGCGGAACGTCGTGCTTCCCATATCCCAGCAGCAGATGACATGCGTCGGGTTAAACGTCTTGACCGCGTCCATGAAATAACGGACGAAGCCGTGCACCGCGTTGACCGGCACGCCGGCGCTCGTCTTCCGGACGCTGCCGCCGAAAGCCGTCGCGAAGTACGCCCGGAATAGAATAGCCATGCCGTCTACGAGCAGCAATCTTTGTTCGCTCATTGTACAATCTCCTCTCGATATTCTAATAATCCTCTATTCATTCATGATTGCCGCGAATGAAGCTTCCGATTCGTCCGGCCGCTTCCTTCAGCCGCTCCTCGCTCTCGACGAGCGCGATTCGGACGTAGCCTTCGCCCTCCGAGCCGAACGCTTCCCCCGGAACGACGACTACCCCGGTCGCCTTCAGCATTTCCTGGGAAATTAGTCGTGAGCTCCACGGCTCACCCGTCGACCACAGCATCGGCGGCAGCGGCGCCCATACGAACATCGTCGCCTTCGGAGCGGCAACCGGCCAACCTTCGGCATTCAGCGCTTCGACAAGCACGTCCCTGCGCCGCTCGTACAGCTTGCCCGCTTTCGGAGCGGCCGCATCGTTCATCGCTTCCCGCAGCGCCGCGATGCCCGCTTCCTGCACGGGATCGAATACGCCGTAATCGATGTTCGCCTTCAGCTCGCGGAGCGCGCTTACGGCCGTCTCGTTTCCGGCCAGAAACCCGATCCGGCAGCCCGCCATATTGAAGCTTTTGGATAACGAATGGAATTCGACCGCCTGCTCGCTCGCGCCGGGGATTTGCAGAATGCTCGGCGGCTCGCAGCCGTCGAAGCCCATCTCCGAATAGGCCAAATCATGCACGACCAGCACGCCGTGCCGGCGAGCCTTATCCAGCACACGTTCGAAGAAGGCAAGGTCCGCCACGGCCGATAGCGGGTTATTCGGGTAGTTGAGCAAAATAAACGACGCACGGTCCCAATCCTCGTCGGCAATGGCATCCAGATCCGGCATAAAGCCGTTTTCCTCCCGCAGCGGCATGAGCCTGCCTTCGACGCCGGCAAGCGCGAGCGAGGCCGCATAGATCGGATAGCCGGGATTCGGAAGCAGCGCCATATCGCCCGGATCGCAAAGCGCCATCGCCAGATGAGCCAAGCCGTCCTGCGAGCCGAGCAGCGTCACGATCTCCGAGGCCGGATCGAGCGTTACGCCGAAGCGATGCTTCATCCAGTCGGCGGCAGCCTGGCGGAACGGCAAGCCGCTCTTCGTCGCCGGGTAGGCGTACATGTCCTCCCGGAGCGACGCTTCGCTCAGCGCCTTCCTGACGGCGGGCGTAGGCGGCTGGTCCGGGCTGCCGATGCCGAGATCGATAATGTCGAGCCCGCTTGCCGCCGCCTCCAGCTTCCACGCCGCCACTTCCGCGAAGATGGACGAGCCCAGGAGGGACAGCCGCTCGGACCTTAACTTGGTTTTCGCCATCCGCCCATTCACCCCCTCCCTCTCTTCCATTCCTGCTCGTACAGCTCTTCCTTGTAGCCGACCGTTACTTTGCTCCCGTCCGTTACGATCGGACGCTTGATCAGCATGCCGTGCGCGGCGAGCAGCTCGTACTTCTCGTCGTCGGTCATCGAGGCCAGCTTGTCCTTCAGTCCGAGCTCCTTGTACACCTCGCCCGACGTGTTAAAAAACTTTTTCAGCTCCAGCCCGCTCAGCTGGACGAGCTCCTTCAGCTCTTTCGCGGTCGGCGTATCCGTCACGATATCCCGCGACGCCACCTCGTTCCCTTTGCTTTGCAGCGATTTGACCGCCGCGCGGCATGTGCTGCATTTCGGATACAGAATGATCGTTACTTTTCTCTGCTTCCCCACGGCTGCATGTCCTCTCCCATCGCTCTATCGCAAGCGCCGAACTTGTTCTCCGCGCGGCGCCGCA
This sequence comes from Paenibacillus arenilitoris, assembly GCF_014705655.1. Taxonomy (GTDB): domain Bacteria; phylum Bacillota; class Bacilli; order Paenibacillales; family Paenibacillaceae; genus Pristimantibacillus; species Pristimantibacillus arenilitoris. Next base: position 77,956 of record NZ_JACXIY010000040.1, read on the forward strand.
TCATACACATTTAGTGCCTGATCCTGTCCACTAACTTCAACCGTTCCGCATCGTACCCGCGCATGATAAACCCTGCACGCTATTCTCAAAAACATCGCATCATTCTTATAAGGGCTAAGCCCTGCACCCTAATCGCAAATACACCCAAGCCTGTCTACTAATCTCAAAATTTGAAACTAAACGGCCTTTTGCACGCGTCGATTCGCTATTAATTGCAATTTCTTCACTAGCCATGCGACAAACCTAACATGATCTGAAAGTTTTCCTTTTCAAAAACAAAAAAGTTCCCTATTGTGAGAGTATGGCACTT
>NZ_JACXIY010000041.1 GCF_014705655.1 Paenibacillus arenilitoris
CATTTCGTTGTATCGCTTTTCCATTAATCCATGCGGATTAACGGGGCAGTTTCACTCGTTGTTCAGTTTTCAAAGAACAAGCTTTTGTTGCGCCGTCCGCTTGTTTCTCTCGGCCGGAATTAGAATATACCATGCACTTGCCCATTTGGTCAAGCATTATTCTGATTTTTTTTAAAAGGCATAAGCTCATCTTACCGATTTCCTAATAAAAGCAACAACCGTAATCAAAATCAGCGGCAGAGCGTAGGCAGTTGAACCCCAAAAGGGATGAACGACCGAAACGATTTCCACCCACTGCATATCCGAGCTGAACCCGACAAGGGTATTTATAAAAGCAACAAGCGCAATCGGCATCACGATCGACCGATGATCCTTAAGCTTCAATAAATGAGTAATATATAAACACAGCACATAAAGAGTAATCGTTGTTTTCATGTAGGAACCCGCGATTAAAGACAAGCCGATAACCGACTCGATTCTGGTCAAAATCTCCTGGACATCGATCGTGCGGGCCAACTCAAAGAGCGAATATTTTTTCACGCCAGCCAGCGGTCCGAACATCATGATGGTGCAAACGGTAGAAACGCAAAGCGTAACAATATTCAGAATTAAAGTCAGAAGCATGACAAGGTTCAGCCTGCCGCCCGAGCTCTTACGAACGAATGGAAAGAGCATGGCAAACAGAAAGACTTCCGCATAAGGAAAACCGAATGTAAAAAACGCACCGTTCAACATCGGTTTTATTCCATGCGGCATAACCGGAACGAGAAAAGTCAGGTTATAATGCTCCGTGCCAAGCAGTAAGACCGATGCAATAAAAATGACGATCAGGATCAGGATCAACGAGTACATTCTAGCCATGACCTCAATTCCTGCAACGACCGTCAATGCCGCTACGAGAAATACAGGAAAGGTAAACGCATAAATCGGCGTTTCTCTCATCATTGAGCTTCTCATAAACAAACCGATATCAAGGACGATTGCGGTGAGCATATGTAAAATAAAAGACAGCGGAAGAATGGATAAAATAAGGGTCGGCCAGCTTCCGACAAGCTTGCTGCTGTACTGCACGAAAGAAAGAGCGGGAAACCGGCGGTGCAAATAAAGCATGCAAACAAGCATCGCCATCCCTGCCGCGCCGGAAATCAGCAACGACAGCCATGCAGCGTTTTCCGCTTTGCCGATTAATGGAGCCGGAATGTTAATAATCGAAGATCCGGTCATAAATACGAAAAAAAGTATGCCCATCTGCATAGGGCTGACCGACTCCAGTTTTTTCATGATGCTCTCCTCCATTATTCCGAATCACTTCCCGGGCCCCTTCAACCATTGATCAATTGTTCTCGCCGAATCGGTATATACGAGATCGACCCATTCATATAGGCCAAATAAATCCATGCCCGCAACATATTCAATTCCGAGGTACACGGAGATAACAATAATGACAGCATAGACCGTCTTGTCTCTTTTGCCCGATCCGCCCTTCCAATGGAACGCGTCATATAGAAAAACCAGACCGTACGCAGACAGCAGGACAATTATACGCTCCAGCACTCGCCACCACCAGCCTTCCTATTTATTGCCATCCCCTGATACGGCCGGCTTATTGATTACGGTTCCTGTCGTTACAAGTGTTACTTTGACTTCCAATTCGAAAGTGGTTTCCGCAAACTGCCTGTCCCAAGTTCCCTTCATCGTTTCCCATTGTTTGGGGTTCGCTCTGTACAGCATGTTCCCGATCCCGATGATATCCGTTTTTTTTAATTGGAGGTAACGGATGGATTCCGACATCTGTTTTTTGATTTCTTCCTCCATCTTACGGACGAATTTCTCTTCATCTTCTCTCGTTTTTATTTCCGTACACCTCAGCTCGCCGGTAGCCCCTCTTACCACCGTCTTGACTTTAACGTTTACTTTCCCGTCTTTCTCCTTAGGCTTTAATTTCGTTTTTAAATCAAGCACCTCCATTGATTCCGTCCTCCTTGACTGGCCCGGACATGCGATCTCGATAATACCGGATTTATATTGATTTATCAGCATGACCAGTCCCTCCACCTTCTTGGAAGGCAGGACCCCCGTTAACTTGCCTTTTTTGACTAAGGCAAGACCTGCCGTGACGAATTTATCCTCTGCTCTCTTGTCTTCATAAACATAAGCCACAGCCGTATCGTTATGCGGGGCGTTCATCTGCAGCGCCAAATCAAGGAGAGTGGTATCGAGCGACTTCGCCGAATTTCTAAGAGAAAATTGCTGGGTCAAAGCAATCTGTTGGCCGGTTGTCTGTTCAATGACCGGCTGTCTGCTTAAGATTCGATCCGCGCGCCCACTCGTAATCAAGATGGATACCGTATGCCTCGGTTCATGATCCCTGTAGAAGAAGTCGATAAGCTCGCCGATATCCGTCGTTCTTGCTAGCTCTTCTCCAATTAAAAGGATGCGCATATGACTCCACTGGGCTTTTCTTCCCAGATGCAGCGGAATATCGCGGACCGCTTCGAATATTGAGCTATTCGACGTTTTGATTAACAGACTCGAAGATTTTGGGGACGCTCCTTTGCCTTTGCTGCTGCCGCCGGTTACCGGACGATACATTTGCGTCGTCATATCGATTGGCTCTTTTTTGCCCCGATCCAGAGCTACGGCCATGACGAAACCGGCCTCGTCCAGCTCCTCCTTGTTCCAGCAGCCCGAAAGGATCAAAAGAAATACGAGCATCAGGATCGAAACTTTCCATTTCATCTCATCCTTCGTCCCCTCGGGTTAGAATAAAATACAGAACGGGTATGGGCTATTTGCCTGTCTTGTGCAGCTGCTTGCGGGGGATCCTCAGCAATACTTTCAGAGGTATTCTTACGATTACGTCCCGGAGTTGAGCGATTCTGAGCGGCGCAAGCGGCGTGAGATAAGGTTGTCCGAGCGATCTAAGCTGACAAAGATGGAGCAGGATGAGCAGGAAGCAGATCATCATTCCGAAGCCGCCCATCAAGGCTGCGCAAAGCATGAGCGGGAATCTTAAAATACGCAGGGCGATGGCAATGCTGTATTGGGGAATCGCGAACGACGCGATGCCTGTCAAAGCGACGATAACGACCATGATCGGCGAGGCGATTCCGGCGGTAATGGCCGCTTCTCCGATGACGAGCGCCCCGACGATGCTGACGGCGGAGCCGATCGGCTTCGGCAGCCGCACCCCAGCTTCTCGCAGCAGCTCAAAGAAAAATTCCATAAGCAGCGCTTCAAAAAAAGCCGGCAGCGGGATCCCTTCGCGCGTATCGACGATTGCGAGCAGCAGAACGGTTGGAACGAGCTCGGAATGGTACGTCGTTAAAGCGATATAGATGCTTGGCAGCGTGAGCGCGATGATAAACGCGATGATGCGGAGCCACCGAACCAGGGTCGAGTAAATCGTTCTTTGGTAATAATCCTCGCTGGATTGGAAAAATTCAACAAATAAGCCAGGACACAACAAAATGCTGCCCGTGCCCTGCACGAGAACTGCTATCTTACCTTCAAGCATGGCGGCAACCGCCACATCCGGACGTTCCGTATACCGGTGCTGGGGAAAGGGTGACCATGTGGAATCCTCGATCAATTGTTCGACAAAAGAGGTTTCCAAAATTTCCACCTGTTTGATTTGTTCCATTCTGCTCTTAAATTCCGCCAACAGCTCCGGATCCACGGCATCGTCTATATATCCGCAAACCACATGGGTTCTCGTTACCCCGCCCGCGGATAACGATTCGATTTTAAACTTCGGCGAATTGATCCGCATTCGGAGCAAACCGATATTTTTATGCAGACTTTCGACGGTGCTCTCCCGCGGGCCCTGGACGACCGATTCGTTAGTCGGCTCCGTAATTTGTCTCGTCTCGATTTGCAGCGATTTATAGACCAATGCTCTATTCCACTTATTGAAAAAAATGACGATATTCCCATATGTAATTTGATCGACCGCCATCTCTAAATCCTCGAGCAGCTCCGCTTTTTTCTCGGATACCCCTTTATGCTCAAAAAAAGCAATAACGTCCTGAGGCAAAATATCCGTTCCCGGACCCACTTCATGCGTAACAAGATCCTGAAGGGAAGCCTTCATATAATTGAAAACTTCACCTTGTATAAGGGATTCGTAATATACGGAGCAAGCCTTATACTGCATTTCAGGTCCATATGACCATTGCTTGAAAACAATATCGGCGCTTCTTGCGAATATCTCTTCGAGCTGACGGATATTCTCCTCCAGTTGATCGGAGATCGGTCTCGCCGTTTCGTTGCCCGATTGCTTCTCGTTCACTTGTGATTGTCCGGTTGATTGCGTTGAATTCCCAACTTCCATGCCCGAACTCGAGGAATCTCCACTCATCCCAAATCACCCTTGTTTTCGCTTTTACTTGTTGGAATTGGGATTAGTATGGATTAGATCGGCCGAACCTATGCGATGATCCAATTATTGGCGGTTCTCGTCCGTCGACAACTTGCGGACGATATAGTCAGCCGTCCGTATAGCCAGCGCAACGGTTGACAATGTCGGATTTGACGCGCCAGTCGAAGGGAGGACGCTGTTATCGGCAACATAGAGACCTTCTACGCCGTGAATCTGTCCGTACCTGTCCGTTGCCGACGTGAGCGGATCATCGCCCATCCTGCAAGTTCCGAACTCATGGTTGTCAGCCCCGGGCGGCATCAAACAAATGGCAAGCGCGTCGTTTATCTTGGCCAGTCGCAGCTTCATGGCCGCCGAGGCCTGCTGGATACTTTCATACATCTGATAAAGAATGGCCTCGTCTTTCTCGCTGTACGAGAATTCGACTTGCAATTCCGGCATTCCGTATTCGTCTACTCTACTCGGATCAATATATACCCTGTTTTCGTATCGCGACTCCACCTTGCCCGAAGCGCCAAAAAAGCTGATTTCCCACTCATCCTTAATCGGCTTTTTATCGTAATGGTAATTGAAATATTGCTCCGGCCCTTGAAGCTGAAGCCGGTAAGGGCGGTCCTCGCTCTCAGGCACGATAATGCCGAGCGCGCCTAACGGTTCAGGAAATCCTGTCGTACTCACGCTGGCCGTTGCGATCAAATACGAATGATTGGTAAGATAGCGGCCGATCGCTCTTCCTGCGATGCCCGAATTAAGCAGTATACGCGGGGTTTGCAGGGCGCTTGCCGATAAAATGACGGTTTTGGCTTTAAGGATATAAGATTTCTTATCCGAGGTCATTACCCGAACGCCGGCTGCCTTTCCCCCTTCCGTTATCACTTCGGCGGCATAGGTGTTAACGGCCAAGTCAAAGGGACGCCTGCTGAGTGCTCTTGCCATGAACAGGATGGAACTGAAAAAAACATTGGAATGAAGCCGTCCGAATTTCGTCTGGTCAAGATCGGCGGCTATCGGGATATCGTTCGCATTGTAAAAACCGTTTTCACGGAGGCGCTCCAGCAAAATCTGCGTGATCGACGAACCCTTCGTATAGGTAGTCGTTACACTCATCACTTCTTCGGCAATATTGTAATACATCTCCATTTCTTCGATAGAAACCGGCCAGTCGGCGATCTCGAAATTAGGGATGCGGGGAGTTATCGCCCCCCATAATATCGTTCTTCCGCCTGCCGCATAGACCAGCTTCATACCGGGATATTGCGGAAGTCTGTTACCGATCAAATCGGTTATTTCAGGAGGAGCGTACACTCTGAAGTTGTCTCCGTTAATGGTAGCTATGTTGGCAACATGAGTCGGGAGGTAGAGGGGACCCCTTTCCACGATCCCGATCCGTTTATTATTATTTCCCCACTGCTCGCACAACCGCCAGAGGGCGGCTCCGCCTCCCGCGCCTGATCCGACGATGAGCACATCGTACTCGGTCTCGGCCATCTCCTCCGCATCTGCGAGCGGAATCCAATTGGGAATAAATTCGGACTCCGGCACCGGCGGGCAAAAAGGGGCAACGACCCTGCTTTCGTTCAGTGGCACGTAATGGGGATCCAAGTTGACGCGCTGGCCCGCGATATTTTTATAGGGATTGGAAATACGCGGATTTATCGCCGTCAATTGATCTAATTCAAGCTGAAATTGATGGGCTATTTTAAGGAGAGTATCACCTTGTCCGGCAATATAGATCCTCATTCGCATCACATCCTTTTAATGAAAATGTATGCTGTCACAACTTGTTTAAATGACGTCCCCCCATGCGCCGAAACCTTGATTTGTTGTTTTTTGATCGGGAGACACATATATATCCATATCAAGAAAGGGGGATTTATGCGATGAAAGTAAAAATTGGAAACGGCCCGCAATTTGAATTGAAAACGATAAATGTGACCATTTGGAATGAATTTATACACGAAAGAACGGAACCGAACGTAGCAAGCATTTATCCAAGGGGAATTCATGCCGCCATTGCCGCGGGCATCGAACCGTACGGCTTTAGAATCCGGATCGCAACCTTCGATCAGCCGGAGCATGGATTATCTCAAGAGGTCCTTAACCGGACGGACGTGTTGATCTGGTGGGGACATTTGGCTCATGAAGAGGTAGCCGACGAGATCGTCGACAGAATCTATGCGAAGGTGTTGCAAGGGATGGGACTCATCGTCCTGCATTCCGGGCATCGTTCGAAAATATTTCGGAAATTGATGGGGACGAGCTGCGATTTGAAATGGAGATCCGACGCCGAGCGGGAGCGATTGTGGGTGGTCGATCCCTCCCACCCGATTACCGAAGGAATCGGCGAATACTTCGAGCTGCAGACCGAGGAAATGTACGGCGAGTTTTTTGATATACCGGCTCCCGAAGAGCTCATATTTATCAGCTGGTTTCAAGGCGGGGAAGTTTTCCGCAGCGGGTGTGCCTACCAACGCGGACTCGGGAAAATTTTCTACTTCCGGCCAGGAGACCAGGTGTATCCTACATACTACAACCGCAATGTGCTCAGGGTTATCGCAAACGCGGTCCGCTGGGCGGCAAGCCCCCACGGGGCGACTCCGGTATTCGGAAATACGGCTCCTCTGGAGAAAATAATCAAGGAAGAACCTCCCCCGCCCATTCATGTCAAAGCGGCGTCAGGCGGCATGACTAAGCGATACCTCGGCGAAGCATCCGATGGCGAGTCGGTTTATCTCTACACCTTAACCAACCGAAACGGCATGCAAGCATCTATTATGACTTACGGCGGGATAATGACGAGCCTCAAAGTGCCCGATCGAAACGGAATAATGGAAGATGTCGTTCTCGGATACGCCACATTGGAGGAATATATGAAAACCGGCAATAAGCCCTACTTCGGAGCGTTAATCGGCCGGTATGCGAACCGTATCGCAAATGGCCGGTTCACGCTTGACGGCGTAACTTATCGGCTATCGGTCAATGAAGGCTCCAATACGCTTCACGGCGGCAAACGCGGATTTGACAAGAGGGTCTGGAAAGCGGAGGAGGTCTATCCGAATGGCGGGATCGGGCTCGCGCTCGGCTATTTGAGCGAAGACGGCGAGGAAGGATTTCCGGGGAATGTTGCGGTGAAAGCAGTCTACTCGCTTACGGACAACAATGAATTGCGAATCGACTACACGGCTACGACCGATGAAAAGACCGTATTGAACCTTACCCAGCATAACTATTATAATCTGGCCGGTGCAGGGAACGGTAACATTCTTGAACATATCGTTACGATCCGTTCCGATTGGTTTACTCCGGTCAAGCCGGACCTTATTCCGACAGGACAAGTGCAAAGCGTCGCAAATACGCCGCTGGACTTCCTTAAACCGATGTCCATCGGCTCGCGAATCCGATCGGACTATCCGCAAATGCGATTCGCAAACGGTTATGATTTCAATTATGCGCTGCTTCAAAAAGGGAGCGCCCTCCGTTTCGCCGCAAGCGTATTTGAACCGAATTCGGGCCGGTTGATGGAGGTGTACACGACGCAGCCCGCCATTCAGTTTTATTCAGGTAATCATCTTGACGGCGGCATTATCGGCAAGGAAGGAAAGGCATACCTTAAATATGGCGGTCTCAGCCTGGAGACGCAGCATTATCCGGACTCCCCGAATCATCCCCGTTTTCCAAGCACGGAACTGCTGCCAGGCCAAACTTACAGGCAGACAACCATATACAGGTTTTCCGCTGTGTAAGTGTAAGACGGTAATGGGGAGTGCAGCAATCTGCCGTCAAAGTTATCGCTTGAAAGGAGCTGTCCCTAAGGTCATTGACCGGGAGACGGCTTTTTTCTGCATTCAAACAGGAAATCGGTTTTGTGCGGCATAAAAGAAGCTTCCCCGGCATTACAGTATAAATAGGATGAATATAGGTTGAAAGGTTCTGCGTTCTTACATTTGGATGGGAGTGACTCCATTGAAAATATGGGTATCAAACGAGCATGATACGCTTCGGACGATCGCCCAAAAAATCGGCGTTTCCGTTGATGTGCTCATAAAGTTCAACCCGCATATCGCCTATCCCGATCTTGCCGCTGCCGGCCGAACCGTATATTTGCCTTCCGCACCGGCACTTGCGCCGGCCGACACGGGCAAATTCGCCGTGCCTTCGGGGGAATTGCAGGAAGGATCCATTCCGACATGCCCATTGCCGCCGGTCAGGCCGCTTAACAACTGGATTCCGCTTACCCCGATCGAGCAGATGGCCGAGGAGGAATACGATGTCCTCATAATCGGCACCGGAGCCGGCGGGGGATCCGTGCTGTGGCGATTATGCCAGCAGTGGAAGAACGAGAGAAAAAGGATCGGCATCATCGAACGCGGCGACCAGTACATACCGACGCAGGCGCGCAACCTGCCAACGATGAACCAGGAGCGGTTGTCCGCTTATTTCGCGCACTTATCGAGGCCGCTGCCGGGTGCCGGTCCCGGGTATCCGGGAGCAAGGCAGCTGTTTGCGCTTGGCGGCCGGACCTTGTTCTGGTATACGTTCTCGCCCCGGATGCATGCCTGGGATTTGGCGAAATGGCCGATTCCCGTCGAAGAGATGGAAAGCTACTACGGCGTCGCGGAGGAAGTCATGCGCGTAACCGATTCCTTCGCGGAGGGAGCATCGTTTACGGAAATGTTGCTCGAGAGGCTATGGATGCGGGGGTATTCCAAAGCGGCGCCGCTTCCTATCGCGGCCGATATATTGCCTCAAGCCTACGGAGAAATTCATACCGACATGTTCACAAGCTCCATTTCCCTTCTCGCCAGGGCGCTCAATTTAAGGCCGTTCGATCTGGCGATTAATTCGCGGGCCGTGGAGATCCTTCACGACAATGGAAGAGTAAGCGGAGTCAAGGTCGTAACACCTGATCGGGCGGTGCATACGTTGAGAGCCAAAACGATCGTCTGCAGCGCAAGCACGTTCGAAACGCCTCGCCTCTTGTTCTATTCGGGCATTCAAAATCCGGTTTTGGGACATTACTTCTCGAATCAGACGTTTGTGCAAGCAACGGGGAACATAAGCACGGCCGACTTCCCGATTCCATGGGGACCGCTTAACATCATGATCCCGCAAAAGCCGGAATCCCCTTATTCGGTTCTCATGACCGGCCCCGAAGCGTTCTATTGGTATCCCGTTGCCGTTCAAAGGCCGCTTACCGATTTGACTACCGTTAATTTCTACGGGTACGGCAAGGTCGAATCCAGATACGACAATTACGTCGCTCTGAATCCCTACAAAAAAGACGAGTACGGCATTCCGGAAATCGAGGTTCATTTTGCCCTGAATGACACCGACCGGCACGTCGTGCGCCAAATGACGGAAGGGATCCAAAGCATTGCCGTAAATGCAGGGATTCGTCTCGTTTCCGAGGCGGGCAGGCCGCCGATTTGTCTTACGCCCCTTGGGGATTTGCATCATGATTCGGGCACCTGCCGCATCGGAGACGACCCCTCCGCTTCGGCCGCGGACGAGTACGGGCAAGTCCGCGGCTTAACCGGTCTCTACGTGGCCGATAACAGCGCATTGCCCGATACCGGCGCGGAGAACCAGACATTAACGACGATCGCGCTCGCCATCCGAACGGCGGATTACATTGCCCGGACCAACCGGGCGTAAATTTTTATCCCTCTTCTTTCTTTGGCCGAATAAGCTTCACGTTCTTGTTCAGGACGAAAACCTGCTCCGCCTTCTCGCGGTGTTCGTCGGTAATATGCCCGCTTAGCGCTCTGTAAGCGATCAATACGGCCGTCGCATCGTCGGCAAAGCCGGCCACCGGGACGAAATCGGGGATGAGATCGATCGGCAGAATCCAATAGGCCAAGGCGCCGACCGCGGTCATTTTGGCCGAAAGCGGCGTGCCCGGATCAAGCGCGCAATAATAGAGCGTAACGACCTCCTTCGCGAAAGGAACCTTGCCCGCATGCCGCTTCGCCTTGGCCCAAAAACCCTCTTCCACGTATTTGGTCCGGGTCTCGTGGTCGCCGATCTTCTCGACCCATTGGTTCACGTCGACTTCCATCGGCTTATGCGAGCAGGACGGGCACTCCGCATCGTGGAGCGTTTGTTCGTCCACCTCGGCCGCGCTGCCGCATTTCGCGCATTCGACTGTCGCCATGCCATTCACCTCGCTCTCTACACCATCTAATACTCTTCGGTCGTCCCGCTCGTTTCAACCTTATGTATCGAATCCGCATTTAAGAATCCGCGAGCGTTAACTGCCCGCTCACCAGCGTGCTGTAGAAGCCTCCCCGCTCGATGAGCTGCTTGTGCGAGCCTTTCTCGAGAACGGCCCCGTCCTGCAGCACGACGATCTGGTCGGCCTGCCGGATCGTATTCAGGCGGTGCGCGATGACGAAGCTGGTACGGCCCTCCATGAGCCGCTGCAGCGCTTCCTGTATTTTGATTTCGGTAACGGTATCGATGCTGCTCGTCGCTTCGTCCAGCACCAGAATCGAAGGATCGGCCAAAATAGCCCTTGCGATCGCGAGCAGCTGCTTCTGCCCTTGGCTGATGCCGCTCCCGTCCGCTTTGAGAGGCGCGTCGTAGCCGCCGCGCAGCCGCTTGATGAACGAATGGGCATTGGCAAGCTTCGCCGCCCGCTCCACCTCTTCGTCCGTGGCGTCAAGCTTGCCGTAGCGGATATTTTCACGGATCGTCCCTTCGAACAGAAACGGATCCTGCAGCACGAAGGCCATCTTCGAGCGGAGGCTTTCCCGTTTGATGGCACGGGTGTCCAAGCCGTCGATGCGAATGCTTCCCGAGCTTGGGTCGTAGAATCGGCAAAGCAGCTGAATGAGCGTCGTTTTTCCCGCTCCCGTCGATCCGACGAGCGCCACCGTCTCGCCGGCATTTACGGAGAAGCCGACCTTCCGGATCGTGGACTCGCGGCCTTCGTAGGCGAACGAGACGTCGTCGAATACGACTTCGCCCTTCACCGGGCCAAGCTCGATCGCCGCTCCCTCGTCCTTCCGCTCCTCTTCCTCGGCGAGCACGTCGAATACCCGCTCCGCGCCGGCTACGGCCGACAGCAGCGTATTCCACTGGTTCGCCAAATCGTTGAGCGGTCTCGTGAACTGCCTTGCATATTCGGCGAATATGACGATGACGCCGACCGTGATCGCGTCGTTCAACACGAATAAGGCGCCGATGCCCGCGATAATCGCGAAGCTTAAATTGTTTAACGCGTTCATGAGCTTCGGGATAAATCCCGAAATGGTCTGCGCCCAAAAGCCGGACAACCGTATGCGCTCGTTCCTCTCCTTAAATGCCGCGACTACCGTCTTCTCCTGCGAATAGGCCTTCACGATCCGCTGCCCGGAAAGCGTCTCCTCGATGTAACCGTTCAAATCGCCCAGATTGCGTTGCTGCGCTTTGAACAGCCGGCCGGTCTGCGTCGTGATCCATTTCATGCCAAGCGCCATAAGCGGAACGACGAGGAAGGTGAGCAGCGTGAGCATCGGACTGAGCGACAGCATGACACCGACCGTGCCGATCAGCAGCAGGACGCTCGAGAACACTTGAATGACCGAGCTGTTCAGTGAAGCGCTGACGTTCTCGATGTCGTTCGTGACCCGGCTCATCAGCTCGCCGTGCTGGCGCTTGCCGAAATAAGGGATCGGCAGCCTGTGCAAATGCTCGAACAGCTGCACCCTCATAAGGTAGACGATCTGCTGGGAGATGGCGATCATCCAAATGCTCTGCAGCCACATTGCAACGGAATGCAAGACGTAGACGACGGCCATGCCGGCAAGGAAGACAAGGAAGCCGCCGCCGCGGTTTATGAGAAAATGGTCGATGGCCGTGCCCGCAAGGTAAGGGCCGAGCAAGGAAAAAGCGGAGCTCAGCACGACCATCGCAATAACGGCCGCGAGCCTGCCTTTGTAATCGATCAAATAGCCCCACATCCGCCGAAGGGTCGCGGCCGTATTTCTCGCTCTTGGCTTCGCCTTGGCTTTCCCCGGGGCACCCGCTCCTTCCGCCGCCTCCGAGGCGCGTTCCGGCCTGGCGTACCGGAAAGGCTCCTTCAGCTCCCTAAGCATGAGACACACCTTCCTTCCCGAATTGCGACTCGTAAATTTTCCGGTATAGGGCGGATTCGCGAAGCAGCTGCCCGTGATTGCCCCGCGCGATCAACCGGCCGTCGTCAAGCAGCAGGATCGCGTCCGCGCCTGCCGTCGAGCTGATCTTCTGCGTAATAAGGAACGTCGTGCATTTCATTTGCTTAAGCGCTTGCAGCAATGCCTCCTCCGTCCGAACGTCCAGCGCGCTCGTGCTGTCGTCCAGAAGAAGAATGGCGGGCTTGCGGACAAGCGCCCTCGCGATGGTCAGCCGCTGCTTCTGCCCGCCGGACAAATTGACGCCCTTCTGACCGACGATCGTATCGTACCGCTGCGGCAGCTTCATGATCGTCTCGTGAATTTGCGCGATTTTGGCCGCTTCCATCACTTCTTCGAGCGTCGCGTCCTCCTTGCCCCAACGGATGTTCTCTTCGACGCTGCCGGTGAACAGCATAATATCCTGCGGGACGTACCCGACCTGGCGCCGCAGCCGCTCCAGCTTGATCTGGCGGGTATCGGCGCCGTCGACGCGCACGACGCCCTCCTCCGCGTCATACAAGCGGGGGATGAGCTGGATAAGCGAGGACTTGCCGGATCCGGTCGCCCCCATGATCGCGATCGTTTCGCCCGGTCCGGCCTCGAAGGATATCCCGCTCAGGATCAGTTCCTCCGTATCCGGGTAGCGGAACGATACGTTCTCGAAGGCAACGGCTCCTCTGCTTGGCATGCGCGCCGCCGCGGAGCTGTCCTTCGCGTCGAGCAGGTCGATTTCGGTCCCCAGCACCTCTTCGATCCGCTGCGCCGACGCGCGGGCACGCGAGAAGTTGACGATGATCATCGACATGATCGACAGCGCCGCGGTCGTTCGGGTCGCGTAATTGACGACCGCCACGACTTCGCCTACGGATGCGCTTCCGAAATCGAGCTGCACCCGGCCGAACCAGAGCACGGCGATGACGCTGGCGTTCATGACGAGCAAGATGACCGGCATCGTCGCCTCGGTAAGCCTGAGCGCCGCGACCGTCTTCTCCTTCAGCCGCTCGCTGGATCCGCCGAACCGCTCGGCTTCGTGCTTCATGCGGACGAACGCCCGGACGATGCGCATGCCGATCAAATTTTGCTGCATGACGCCGTTCACTTGGTCGAGCTGCTGCTGCACGCTGCGGAACAGCCGCTCCCCCCGCTTAAGCACCCACATCAGGAAGACGGCGAGGAAAGGCACGACGGCGGCCAGCCACAGCGCGAGCTTCGGTTGGACGACGAACGCCATGACGATGCTTCCGACGACGAGAAGCGGCGCGCGCAGCATGATGCGAAGCCCCATGAACACCGTATTTTGCAGCTGCATGACGTCGTTCGTCAATCTGGTAATAAGCGATGATTCCGGAAACCGGTTGAAATTGGCGAACGAGAACGATTGCACCTTGTCGTATAGCCTCTCCCTCAAGTCGAAGCCGAAGCTTTGACTGACGTGGGACGCATAGAACGAACTGAGAATGCCGACCGCGAAAGCGATGACCGAGCAGGCGATCAGCACGCCGCCCCATGTCAGGACGACCGACAGATCGTCGCGCCCGATGCCGTCGTCGATAATCTTGGAAATAATAAAAGGCTGCAGCAGCTCTACCGCCAGCTCCATCAACATGAGCAGCAGAGCCACTATTGCAGCCAGACGATACTTCTTCAAAAAGGCAAACATGGTCAGCATCGCGAAGCCTCCGAGTATTCATAGCTTATTTTTCGCCATCATACTCATTATAGCTCCTAATCCTTGGAGAGGCATAGACAAAGCGGGAAAAATATACTTAACCGTTCGGCGAGTCCTCGTAGAAAACGCGGAACACCATATCGTGGTTATAGTTCCCGAAGCCTTTGCCGTACAACGTTAATCCGCCGACGTGAACCGCATCCTCCTTCACGCCGATCCGGAAGGTCCAATGGTTGCGCGCAAGGCCGATATCGCCGATGCCGACGCCCGACATGCGCTGACCGTCGATATACGAGCCGTCCTCTTGAATGCGGATTACTTTCAGCAAGCCGTATTGATTGACCCGATCGTGCCACCAGACCGGCGAGAACCTGCCCCGGACCTCGCCGTAATCGCCGGGACTCGTCCACATGCCGATCTCCGCGCCGTTAAGCGCGAAGCTGATGTCGGAGGGCCAGTTGTCGTTGACCCCCGGCGCCTCCGATCCGAGCTCCATCGCGATCTCCAGCGCGACGGGGCGCTGCTTCGCCAGCAAATAGTTCGGCACCTTGTATTCGACGTAGCCCTTGCCGAACCATAAAATTCCCGCGTTCATCCGCTCGGGCTCCAGGAAGAAGCGGGGATCGTCGAACTGGCCGACCATCTTCTCGGTCGTGGCGATGCCGCAGGTCGGAAACACCTCGAACTGCGTGTAATGCCCGACGGGCACGCTTACTTCGTGAACCTTGAGCGAGTCGCCGGCGTGCGCCGGCAGCTCGATCGAGACGGACCTCTCCGCGAGCATGCACATCTTGTGCGTGCCGCCTTGCTTGCGGACCATCTTCGTCTGCACGAGACCCGCCTTCTCCAGCTTGCGGACGTGCATCGTGACGATCGCGCTGCTCAGCCCGAGCGACTCGGCCAGCTCCTTCACGTTCATCAGGCTGCCGGCAAGCAGATTGATGATCGATAACCGAACGGGGCTTGCGAGCGCTTCGTACAGCGGAAGCCACGCTTCGTCCGTATTCGCGTGAATCACGACGCCTACAGCTTAATGCGGATGACGTTCCAGGACGCCTTGCCGAGCACCGCTTGGATTTGGCCGCCGTCACTGACAGCCGCGTTGCCGGAGGCATGCGGCGTTACGCGGTTAGGCGATTCGGCCGTGTTCGTCATCTTGAGATCCTCGTGCTCGAGCACGATATGCTCGATGACGCTGAAGCTGCCGAAGCTGCGAAGATCGATCTCGAACGGCAGCGCCTCCTCGATGTTGCGGTTGACCGCGAAGATCGCGACTTCCTCTTTCTCCTCGTTATGAACGGCTACCGTCTCCAGGTAAGGCACGTCGGTATATTCCTTCGTATCGTACTTCGGAGATTTCACGAGCGGCACGAGCACGTTTCCGCGACCGAAGATGCTCGCGTGCATGTACGGATAGTAGATCGTCTGCTTCCAGGCCGGTCCGCCGTTCTGCGTCATAATCGGCGCGATAACGTTGACGAGCTGCGCGATGCAGGCCATCTTCACCCGGTCAGCGCGCTTCAGCATGCTGATCAGCATGCAGCCGACGACGAGCGCATCTTCCTGCGTGTACACGTCTTCGAGCTGCGGCGGCGCGATCTGCCACGGATCAAGCCTGCGGTCCTGCTCATGCGAATGGAACCAGACGTTCCACTCGTCGAAGGACAGATGAATCTTCTTCTTGCCGCGCTTCTTCGCCTGAATATAATCGCAAGTCGAAATAACCGTATTAATGTAGGAATCCATGCCGATCGACTTGGCGAGGAAATTCATCGTATCGTTGCTCGCGTTGCCGAAATATTGATGGATCGAAATGTAATCGACCGTATCGTACGTCAGATCCAGCACGGTCGACTCCCATTCCGGGAAGGTCGGCATGCCGATATTCGAGCTTCCGCAAGCGACGAGTTCAATGCCCGGATCGACGAGACGCATCGTTTTGCCCGTTTCGTTCGCCAGCCTGCCGTATTCGACCGCCGTTTTGTGCCCGATCTGCCACGGTCCGTCCATCTCGTTGCCGAGGCACCAGGTCTTCACGTTATGCGGGTCCTTGTAGCCGTGCCCGATTCTGAGATCGCTCCAATAGGAACCGGAAGGGTGATTCGAGTATTCGATCAAATTCCGCGCTTCGTCGATGCCGCGGGTACCGAGGTTAACGGCCATCATCGCTTCCGTGTTCGCTTTCCTGCACCAGTCCATGAATTCGTTGAAGCCGATCCAGTTCGGCTCGATCGTCCGCCAAGCCAGCTCCAGCCGTCTCGGGCGTTGATCTACCGGACCGACCCCGTCCTCCCAATTGTATCCGGATACAAAATTTCCCCCAGGGTAGCGGACGATCGGAACGTCGAGTCCCCTTACAAGCTCAAGCACGTCCGAACGGAAGCCCTGCTCGTCGGCCGTCGCGTGATCCGCCTCGTAGATGCCGCCGTAAACCGCTCTCCCCAAATGTTCGATGAAGGAGCCGTAAATCCGTTTGTCGACCTGTCCGACCTGAAAATCCTTGTCCACGATCATTGACGCCTTGTCTGCCATCCTAATCCACCTCTTTAACATTAATTGAATTGTTAATCGATAAGGACTTTATTAACAATTGATCTTCCACCATTTTAACAACAGATGCTAAATTAATTCAAGCATTAATTTTGTGCCGTTTAGATTAATAAAGCGATTAATTCTAAAGCATAATCGCTATGCTCTGCGACCATGGAATCAGATCAACATCCGATTTCCATGAAACTCGTTCGTTTTCCCCATAATTCGACGTTTTTCTCCCTTGAGTTAGTTCTCTGTTTCGACTACTATGGAACTATAAGGAAATTTTCGGTTCACTGATGCGGCAGGAGATGAGGACATGAGCAGCAAGGTTCGCTCGTTGGAAGAGGCAGCCGAACATATTATTGATATTCTCAAGCAGGTACTGCAGGTGGACGGCTTGTACATCGCGGTAATCGACGGAACCGAGAACCGGATTATCCGCGCGTTCGACCGGCAGCGCGATTTCATTCCGGCTCCCTCGCGGCAGCAGCTTCTGCAGCAATGCTGCAAGCTCGTGATCGAGCATTCCGAAGCCGTGCTGGTCATTCCCGACGTTCGGGAGGACGAGCGTACCGCAGGCTTGCCGCTTGCGAAGGAGCTCGGGCCGTTATTCTTTGCCGGCGCAGCCATCCGTACATCGGCGAATCGGTCATTCGGAACGATTTGCGCGCTGGGCCGCGAGCCGATCCGATTCGACGGCAAGCAGCTCGCCCTTCTCGAATCGCTCGCCGTCTCGCTCGGCTACATCGTCGAACTCGAGAACGACAGCGTAACGGACAGCTTGACCGGCTTGTTTAACAGGCGGTACTTGTCGTATTTGTATCAGAACGGATCGGACAAGCAGTTCAGCGTTATGTTCATCGACATCAACGACTTCAAGGAGGTCAACGATTCGTACGGCCATGACTTCGGCGACCAACTGCTGCTGGAAATCGCCGCGCGGCTGAAGAAGAACGTGCGCAAGTCCGACATCATCGTCCGGTACGGCGGAGACGAATTCGTCATCTGCTTCCAGCATCTCGTCGATCACCGGGATTACGAGATCGTCGCCGACAAACTGAAGGATTCGATCATGGAGCCGTTCCTCGTTGGCGGGCGGACGATCCGAATCTCCGCAAGCATCGGCATCAGCTCGACGCATGGCGCAAGCGCCAGCCTGAAAGATTTGATCACCGACGCCGACAAGGCGATGTACGGCATCAAGCAGAACGAAAAGAACCTATGAACGCCTGCCCCGCTCGAGCGAACGCTAACGGGAAGCGGACATTCATAGGTTCTTTCTATTATTTCGGCTGCGCGAGCGGAAAATGCATCTCGCAAATCGTACCTTGATCCGGTTTGCTGCGGAACAGGATTTTGCCGTCCATTTCCTTCACCAGGCTCATCACGACCATTAAACCAAGCCCCGTCCCCGTATCCTTGGTCGTGAAATAAGGGATGCCGAGACGCTTCACCTGCGCGCTGCTCATGCCGACCCCCGTATCCCTGATCAAAATCTGCACATGCGACTTCTCAAGCCGGGTATGCACCGACAAAATGCCGCCGTCCTTCATCGATTCGATGGCGTTCTTCATGACGTTCAGCAGGCATTGCTGAAATTTCTTCGGCTCCCCTCTGATCCAGGCCGGTTCGTCGATGAGGTGGTGGATGTCCAGCGTAATGTTGGACAGCACCGAGAACGGCTGCAGCCAAGGAATAACCCCCTCCACCTCTTCTCTTACGTTAAGCAGCGCCGGCTGCTCCACGGTCGGCTTGGAAAAATTCAAGTAATCGGTTATGATGCCGTTCGCGTGATCGATCCCTTCGAAGGCATACGTGCGGTACCGTTCGAACGCCTCTTGGCTGAGGCCCTCCTTGCCCATCATTTGGAGAAATCCCCTCGCCGTCGTAAGCGGATTGCGGATTTCGTGGGAGATCGAAGCCGCAAGTTGCCCGATCAGCTGGTATTTTTCCGACAAGAGCAGCTCCTTCTGAAACCGCTCCTGGTGCTTGACATAAAAATAGACGTAGCTCGTTATAATCGAAGAAACGAACGTCGAGGCAACGACGAGCAGCAGCTGCCGAACAGGCGTCTCGAACCCGACAAGCAGCTGCAGCGGGATGTACGCGGCCAAATAAGCCAAAGCCAGCAGTACCGACAGCAGCGACATTTTTCCCCTCGAGCCTTCCGCTACCCGGTAATGCAGCAGCAAGCCCCCGGCGAGCATGAGCGTGCTTGCGGCCAAGGTTGGCAGCCAATCGTTGCCGACGGCGAAAATGCCGCAAACGACGAAGGCCGCCCAAGTCGCGACGCCCGGTATCGCCCCCTCGTACAAGGCGGCCAGGCAGAGGGAGATCGGGGTCAGGTGAAGCGCGTATACGAGCGGGTCGATGCTCTCGAAGCCGATATAGAAATAGGTCAATACCGCAAGGATCAGGACAAAAAACGGCTTGCGCCGGTTGTGCTCGAACAAAAACCTGGGCGTGATGACGATAAAAATCAAGCACGCCGCGGCAATATACAGCAAACCGTGCAGCACAGGCAAAAGTACGGTTTGAATCACTGGGAGTCCGTTCCTTTCTCCGTCAAGATCGAAGGGTTTATTTGGCAGAAATCGACATGCTACAACATTTATTCGACATAAATCCTCTTTTACCTCTCCTTCATTTTTTAATTTTAAAGTAAATAATAACGGGCGTGTCCGGGGCTCCGATTCCGTCATAACCTTGGCCTAATTCGCATACATATGGTATGAATCGGATTTTCGAATGCGGAGGGATGTCGGATGAACCAGGATGAGCTTCGGGCGCTGGAGCGGTCCATCGACGAAATAACGGAAATTGCGAAGGGCTTCGGGCTCGACTTCTACCAGATGAGGTATGAAATTTGTCCTGCGGATATCATTTATACGTTCGGCGCTTACGGCATGCCGACCCGCTTCAGCCATTGGAGCTTCGGCAAGACGTTCAACAAGATGAAGACGCAGTATGATTTCGGGCTAAGTAAAATTTACGAGCTCGTCATCAACTCGAATCCGTGCTACGCCTTCCTCCTCGAAGGCAATTCATTGATCCAAAACAAGCTGATCGTTGCCCACGTGCTCGCGCATTGCGACTTCTTCAAGAACAATGCCCGCTTCGGCGTAACCAACCGCGACATGGTCGAGAGCATGTCCGCCACGGCCGACCGCGTCCACCAATACGAGATGGATCACGGCACGAATGCGGTCGAGAAATTCATCGACGCCATATTGTCCATTCAGGAGCATGTCGATCCGACGCTGATCAAACCGTACCAGCTCGATAAGAAGCGCTACATCGAGATGATGCGGAAGGAGAACAGCCAGTCTCCGGGGGCGGCCGCCCCTTCCCGGTATGACGATCTATGGAATTTGGACGCCGATCCGTCCGCCTCGGAGGAGTCGCAGACGGGCGAGAACAAACGGTTCCCGCCGCGCCCCGAGAAGGACATCGTCTGGTTTATCGAGGAATATTCGACGGTGCTGGAAGACTGGCAGCGCGACATCATGTCGATGCTCCGCGACGAAATGCTGTACTTCTGGCCTCAGATCGAAACGAAGATCATGAACGAAGGCTGGGCCTCCTATTGGCATCAGCGCATCATCCGCGAGCTGGACCTGACCAGCGACGAGACGATCGAGTTCGCGAAGCTGAACTCCTCCGTCGTCGTGCCGTCCCGGCATACACTCAACCCGTATTATTTGGGGCTGAAAATATTCGAGGACATCGAGCGCCGCTGGGACAATCCGACGAAGGAGGAGCGGGAGCGGTTCGGCCGCGTGCCGGGCAAAGGGCGGGAAAAAATCTTCGAGGTGCGCGAGCTCGATTCCGATATTTCGTTCCTGCGCAATTATTTGACGAAGGAGCTCGTGAACGACCTCGATCTGTACATTTTCGAAAAGAAGGGGCCCGAATGGAAAATTACCGATAAATCGTGGGAAAACATCCGCGATCAGCTCGTTTATTCCAAAGTGAATGGCGGCTTCCCGAGCCTGCTCGTCAAGGACGGCGATTTCAACCGCGTGGGCGAGCTGTACCTTATTCACGAATACGAGGGCATGGAGCTGGATTTGAAATACGTGGAGAGGACGCTGCCTTACGTCGTGCAGCTGTGGGGCAAGAACGTCCATCTGGAGACGTTCGTCGAGGACAAGAAGATCGTGTTCAGCTGCGACGGGAAGAAGACGAGCCGGAAGTTCGTTTAATTTTGATAATATTGGCGGTGCTAGGGGACTCTCTGACCTCTGCACCGCCATTTCTTTGTTTGTCTATCGCTGCTCGTTGCAGGGGGTTCGTCCGAATGATCTGCATCGGGCCTGGTTCTAATTTCGAATACTGAAACTAGAAACGAAAGAAGGGGGCTAATGGAGAGTTCAGTTTCAAATTTTGAAACTAACCACAACGTATATCGATCGGAATGTTCGAATTGTGCCGTTTAATTTCAATTACTGAGACTAACGCGAGGATGATTCGAATAGTAAGTGATTTAGTTTCATTATTTGAAATTTGCATCGCTTTATGCAGCAATCATCTTTCCCTATATCCCGTTACTTTTTATAACACTCGCGTTGCATTGAAGTCAAAATTCAATATTGTCCAATAATTCAACATGCATAACCGCATCCCCCAAAGCCCATAATATTCCGCGAGTCTTATTTCGTCATTGGGGGATCGTTCATGAGCACCGTCAGCAGCCGTATCGAAGTGAACGAGGCTTATCTTAGAGAACAATTCCATAACTGCTCGGACATCGTCTTCCGCTCTTTTCAATTACAGGACGATACGAAGCTTCTGCTTGTTTGTTTTGACGGAATGACCAAATTGCAAGGCGTCGAAGAAAATGTATTGAAGCCGCTCATTTTCAACGGCTTGCCGCAAGGGATCGACCGGATTCAATCGCTTGAAGAGATATTCGGGCGGGAATGGCTTCCGTTAACGAAAGTAAAAACGGACGTGTCTTTGAAGGACCTAACGAATCATATTCTGCAAGGAAGTCTTGCGATCTTGGTGGACGGCGAAGCTTCCGCGCTCGTCGCTCAGCTCCAGGGCTTCGAGACGCGAGGCATTCAAGAACCGAGGAAAGAAGCGACTTTGCGCGGCTCCAAGGAAGGCTTCGTGGAGAACCTCCGCACGAATACGACATTGATTAGACGAAGAATTATTCACCCTCAGCTTAAGATAGAATCGTATACGGTCGGCAAATATACGCAAACCGAAGTCATCCTTGCTTACATACAAGGTCTGGCGGAAGAAAAAGTATTGGGGGAAGTAAGAGAAAAGCTCGGCAAGATCGAGCTCGACGGCGTAATCGATTCTGCTTATATCGAAGAATGGATCGAGAATAACTCCTTCTCCATCTTCTCTCAAATCCAAAATACCGAGCGTCCGGATATCGTGACCGCAGGTTTGCTGGAGGGAAAGGCGGCCATTCTCGTTAACGGAACTCCGTTTGCCCTCATCCTTCCCGTCACCCTCTGGTCCGGACTTCAGTCGGCGGACGACTATTTCGAAAGGTTCATATTCGTCATTCTGACTCGGATGATACGTTATATTATGACGTTTGTTTCGTTTGCGCTTCCCGCATTATACGTCGCGCTTTCGACTTTCCATCCGGAAATGATTCCAAGCTATCTAATGATCGGAATTGCGACCGCCAGGGAAAGCTCTCCGTTTCCAACCGTTATCGAAGTGCTGATTATGATGTTCGTATTTGACGGATTGCAGGAGGCCGGCGTTCATTTGCCCAATCAGCTCGGTCCGGTCGTCAGCATTATCGGAGCGCTCGTTATCGGACAAGCCGCCGTCGAAGCCGGCATCATATCGACGCCGATCATCATCGTCATTTCCTTGACGGGCATCGCGAGCTACACGATTCCGAGATACAGCGCCACCCTTCCCTTTCGCTTGATCCGGTACCTTCTCCTGTTCATTACCGGGGTGCTCGGCTTCGTCGGTTTTGCTTTCGGCATGATCTTCTTGCTGATCCATTTGGTCATGCAAGAATCGTTCGGAACGCCGTTCCTGAGCCCCGTCGCCCCGTTCGACGGCAAACGGATCAAAGACCTGTTCATCCGTTATCCTTTCTGGAGCAAAAACGGCCGAACCAAGAAAGGGAGTCCATGATGATCCGATTCGTCCTATTGACATGCGTCTCCCTCCTTCTTGTCATGTCCGCTTCCGGCTGCACCGATTTTATCGAACCGAATCAATTGGCTTTCGTCTTGGGGTCGGCGATTGATCATGCCGAAGACGGAACGATCGAAATGAGCTATCAGATCGTCATCCCTTCACTGCAGGGCGGTCCGTCCAAGGGGGAAAGCTCCGGCGATTCGGCTCCCTTCTTCGTCATGTCGGCCAAAGGCAAAGACGTATTCGAAGCAACTCAGAAAATCCAGCTCAAAATGTCCCGCCGGTTGTTGACGAGTCATCGCGTTCTCATCGCGATCAGCGAAGAGTTTTTCAATAAGAACGACGCAAGCAAGTTGTTCGATAAGCTCAGCAGGGATCCCGCAAACAATTTGAGGGACATCATCATTATGATCAAAGGAGGCAGCGCCAAGGAGTTCCTTATGATCAAGCACCCCCTGGAACAGCTCTCCAGCATTGCCGCAGGCAAAGAACTGGACATTAACGGATTAAAAGGGTTTTCTTCAAGGGAGCTGATTATTGACAGTCTCTCCAGAGGAATTCGGCCGCTGATGCCGATCATCCAAATCGAAGATAAAAAGTTAAGCGGCAAAAAAACGAGTCCGATCGCCGCGCTGTCCGGTTTTGCCGTCTTGAACGATCGACTCAAGGTCAAAGGCTTGCTTGACAATAATGAAGGCTCCGCGGCCATCTGGATGCAAGGGAAAGGCACGTTTCAAGGCGTGACGATGCCTTGGAAAAACGGTCAAGGCACATTATCGTTTCGATTAACCCGGCTTGAGCGCAAGCTTCGCTCCGCTCCCGGCAATGATCCCGGGCACATTGTATTAATGGTTAAAGCACAAGCTTATCTGCTCGAAAATACGACCCCGCTGGACATGTCCGAAGTAAAAAACATGCTAGAGGTCCAGAAGCACATCAACGAACAAATTCAAAAGGATCTGCAGCTGACGATGGATAAAATCCGGCAATGGGGACCCGACGTATTCGGCATAGGCGAGTTCCTTCATCGCCAATATCCTTACTGGTGGAAATCTCAGAAGGACGATTGGGACGAAAAGTTCAAGACGATCGACGTTACCGTCAAGGCGAATGTACGACTAAGGTCCACCGGAACGAGCGGCGCGCCGCTCGAATGATAGGGGAAAGGAGAGGCAGCGAGAATGAAAGTAAGCGGATATCAATTGTTCTGGATGGTCAGCATCTCCTCCATGATCGTGTTTTCGTACTTGCCCATTCATTTAGCCGCGGAGCAATCGCTTCAGGACTGCTGGATTTCCATTCTGCTCGGAACCATGATCATGCTCGGCGCCACCTGGATAACACTCCGGGTTTGCATGCAAAATAAGGACAAAACGTTCGTTCAGTTCATCAATGACCTGATCGGCACGGTACTCGGCAAAGTGGTCGTCACGATGTATTTCCTGCTTTGGTTCATGCAGATGTCGTTCATAGCGAAAGGAACGGTCGAATTTCAAAATTTGGTTATGCTTCATAACACGCCAATGCTCTTCATCTTGCTCTGTTTGTTGTTTCTCGTGTTGTATGCGGTGTATAAAGGAGGGATTACGGCGATTAGCCGCTGCGCGGAAATTATTGGCCCCTTCTTCGTCTTCATGTTATACGTGCAGCTGTTCCTGAATCCTCAAGATATGGATGCGACGAGGATTTTGCCTGTTTATGCCGACTCGGGCTTGCTTCGCATTCTAAGCGGCACTTTGCACTCGTTCAACTACATGGTGGATCCGTCGATCATTTTAATGCTGTTTTTTTTCGCGGAGAACAAGCGATCCGCCACGCGCGGGATTTTCTGGGGAACGGCGGTTGCCATGCTATGGGGGGTTGTTTCCACTCTGGTTCTTCTGTTCGTAACCGGACCGAACATAGCCGCTGAATTGGTCGTGCCGATCTACTCGCTGACGAAGTTTGTGTCCATCCTTAATTTCATTCAAAATATCGATGCTTTTTTCATTCCTTTGTGGCTGTTCGGCGCCTTTATTAAGCTATCGATCTATTTATTCATCCTTAGCTACGGGCTGTCCGAATGGACCGGCTATCGCAACTGGAAGCTTATCGCATGCCTGACGACTTTTATTTGGCTGGCGTACACGATCTACAGCACGCACAATATTCAAATTTCGAATACGCTAAAAAATAGGTATTTGATCGGGCTCTGCTACCCCATGGTGTACATTGTCTTTCCCTTGTTTTTATGGATGATCGGTCTTATCCGGCAGCGCCGCAAACCGTCAAGCGTCAACTGACTCGGGTAAGCTTGTCACAAGATTGCCGGCATCATCGTTTTAAATATGTACACGAATCACAAATACGAAAAAAGAGGTGCAAGTATGAGCCAACGTTTAAATTTCATGCAGCAATCGCCAGAATTTTTCAAGAAATTGATGGAGTACAGCAACGCCGAGAAAGGCAGTTCAATCGAAGAAAAAATTATCCATCTCGTTCATATTCGGGCATCGCAAATGAACGGATGCGGTTTCTGCCTCGATATGCACGTGAAGCAAGCCAAAATTCACGGCGAAACCGAGCTTCGCCTCTACCATCTCTCGGTTTGGAGAGAATCGACTTTGTTCTCCCCGCGCGAGCGGGCCGCGCTGGCTTGGACGGAAGTACTGACCAAGCTGCCCGAGCACGGCGTGTCCGACGAGGTTTACGACCGCGTGCGCAGCCAACTGTCCGAGAAAGAAATTTCGGATCTGACCTACACGGTTATGTCGATCAATGCTTGGAACCGTTTGAACATCGCCTTCAAGACGGTTCCGGGCTCTTCCGACGCGGCGTTCGGTTTGACGAAAGCGGGTCTGAGCTAAAGGCCGGAAGCCTGATCCTGCGAGCCCTTCGCTTTTCAAGCGAAGGGTTCTTTGTTTTTTTCATTCGCTCCATGCCGAACGTTTTTAACGCACTCGGCGGATAGCCTCCCAAAGGTTAGTTCGTTTGGCATTATTTGAACCGGCGAACGATCCTGCTCCCCGTATAAATCGATACCCCGGAGAAAAAAATAAGCCCGTATTCAAATCTAACTTAAGCGGGGTAAGAAAATGAAAAAAACGTTAACGGTTTTTAGCTTTCTGATCTGCATGCTGATGTTGACTGCCGTACCTGCATTCGCCGACAATGTACACCGCAACACAAATAACGTGGGCACATACGATTACCGAAACAACAATGACAACAACACGTTTGGCGAAGAAATGCGCCAAGACATTAATCGCGGCATCACGAATACGAACCGCGCCCTCGGCACGGACATCGATCATATCGACCGCGCGAACGGCATGAACGGGAACCGAATGGGCATGAACGGCGTCAATCGCACCAACAACCTCCGGACGAACAACGTTCGGGCAACCGCAGCTGCCGACAACGACGGATTCGATTGGGGCTGGCTCGGTCTTCTCGGCCTCATCGGTCTTGCCGGCTTGAGAAGCCGCGACCGCGAACGCACCTAACCTTTAATTCGGCGATAACGGAAAGTACCAATTAAATCTTAGCAACGCAAACTAAACACCCTGGGCATGCGCAGGGTGTTTAGTTTTTATCACGACGCAATAATCGGGAGGCTGCGCTTACGTGGAGACAAGTGTAGAGAAGACAGAAAACGCGTTATCGATATTTGCGCTAGGCGGCGTTCACGAAATCGGGAAAAATATGTACGTCGTGCAGTATGCCGACGATATCGTCGTCATCGATTGCGGCTCCAAATTTCCCGACGAAAGCTTGCCGGGCATCGATCTGATCATTCCCGATATCGGCTACTTGCTGGAAAACCGGGACAAGGTTCGCGCCCTCGTCGTCACGCACGGCCATGAGGATCATATCGGCGGCATTCCTTACGTATTGCAGCGATTGAACATGCCGATCTACGGCTCGCGGCTGACGCTCGGGCTCATCAAAGGAAAGCTGAAGGAAAACGGGCTGCTCGGGCAAACGCAGCTCATCGAGATCCATTCGGAGACCGAGGTCGAGCTTGGCGCGATCCGGCTCGGCTTTTTCAGAACGAATCACAGCATTCCCGATTGCCTCGGCATCGTTTTTTACACGCCGGAAGGAACGGTCGTACATACGGGAGACTTCAAATTCGATCTGACCCCCGTAAACAACCAGTTTCCGGATATTCACAAAATGGCCCGAATCGGCGAGCAAGGGGTTCTTGCTTTATTATCCGAGAGCACCAATGCGGAACGCCCCGGATTCACCCCTTCCGAACGGCTGGTCGGCGAGCACATTGAGGAGGCGTTCAAAAAAGCGCGCAACCGCGTATTTATTTCGACCTTCGCCTCCAACGTCCATCGGCTGCAGCAAGTTATCGATGCGGCCGCGGCAACGGGACGCAAGCTGCTTCTGCTCGGAAGAAGCATGGTGAACGTCGTGCCGATCGCGCTTGAGTTCGGGCATCTGACGATGCCGGAAGGCATGCTTGTCGAGGCGAAGGAAGCAAACGAGCTGCCGCGCGAGAGGCTCGCCGTCTTGTGCACCGGAAGCCAGGGCGAGCCGATGGCCGCCCTCTCCCGTCTTGCGAGTTCCACCTACCGGCAGCTCGAAATTTTGCCGGACGATACGGTCATCTTCGCCGCCACGCCGATTCCAGGCAACGAACGCAACGTAGCCGGCATCGTGGACAATTTATTTCTGCTCGGCGCGAACGTCATTTACGGCTCCGGCACCGTAACGGGGATGCACGTCTCCGGGCATGGCAGCCAGGAAGAGCTGAAGCTCATGCTTACGTTGATGAAGCCCCAATACTTCATTCCGATACACGGCGAGTACCGGATGCTGTATCAGCATCGCTCGTTGGCCGAGTCGGTTGGCGTTGCGAGGGAAAATATTTTTCTACTTAGAAACGGGGACGTCGTCGATATCCGGAATAACATGGCGGTCAATAGCCGGAAGGTCCCGGCGGGCAACACGCTCGTAGACGGCTGGGGCATCGGCGACGTCGGCAACGTCGTGCTTCGCGATCGCCGGCATTTGGCGGAGGACGGCATTCTCGTCGTCGTCGTGACGCTCTCGAGAAACGAGGGAACGATTCTGACCGGACCCGACCTGATTTCGCGCGGCTTCGTCTACGTGCGGGAATCGGAAGGGCTGATGGAGGAGATCAACCGGCTCGTCGTACTCACGGTCAAGGAGCTGCAGGAAAGCGGAGAGCTTGTGAAATGGAGCATATTGAAGCATCGATTGAAGGAAACGATCGGTAAGTTTCTGTACATGCAGACGAAGAGACGGCCGATGATATTGCCGATCATTATCGAGGTATAAGCGAAAGCGAAACCCCTTGTCCGAGACGGACAAGGGGTTTATCGTCAATGTACGATGCCGTCCACGTAGCGTCCGTGCTCCGGAACGGCGATTTCCTGAAATTTCTCGGTCAACAGCTTCAAATTCGCTTTCAGCGATTCGCCGAACATCGGCTCCCCGTGACCGGTAATGGCCAAGTAAGGCTGAAGCGCCGCCAGCGTCTTGACCGACTGCTCCGCCTGCTTCCAGTCCGTCGTAAAATATTTCGGAGGGCCGCTTATTTCTTGCTCCTGCATGATCACTTTATAGAGCGATTCCTGCTTTACCGTCACGAAGGCGTCTCCGGCGATCAGCGTCCCGTCCGTTCCCCGGTACAAGGAAATGTGTCCGGGCGTGTGACCCGGCGTATGGATGTATTTCCAGCCGGTCAGGCCGGGCACGCCGCCGTCCTTCGGCAGCGGATGGACGCGGTCGCCGAGGTCGATGCCGTCATGCGGGAAAAACGGCGACATCTCCGTCACGAGCCCGCCGTCGACGGTCGGATCGGCCGGCGGATAATCGGCCTCGCCGGTCAAATAAGGCAGTTCGAGCTTATGGGCGTAAGCCGGCACATTCCAATGCTCGATGAGCTCGACGATCGCGCCGACGTGGTCGAAATGGCCGTGCGTCAGGATGATCGCTTTCGGCCCCGAGCGGAATCGCTGCTCGGCTTCCTTGATGATTTTTTTGGCCGATCTCGGCATGCCCGCATCCACGAGCACCCAGCCGTCCTCCTCCCGGTTCGGGTCGCCGATAAAGCAAACGTTGACGATTTGAATCGGATAGCAATAAATATCCGGCCGATAGGCCAGACCTTCGCCGCTTGATGCCGACGTCAGCGGCATGAAGGCATGCTCGAATGAACTTTCCAACGTTGTGCGCCTCCTTTTTGTCGTCCCGCCTCCTTTATAAACTGTCCATTTGTCCTTCGCTTATTCCAACCTAGGCCTTGCCGGGTTGCAGTCGGGGGGCGGAACCGCGCCGCATTCCGACAGCTTCAACAGGTAATAGCATTCCTCGCGGAACATGTGGTCGGGCACGAGCGGGCTCAGCCGGCTGAGCAATTCCGCGCTTAACCCGAGCTCCTCCACTTCCTTTAGAAACGCCATAAAGACGGCCATTTCGGCGTTCACATCGGAATGAAACTTCGTCAGCGCGGGATAATGCGGCCTCAACGTTCTCAAATAACCGGCAAGCTCGATCGCCTTGAGATAGAAGTCGTTAAAGTGCTTCTCGAACGCTTCGCTTTTTTGAATCAGCCTTTGCTCCACCGCATCCAAATCCATGGCGATCGCAGCGGCATGTCCAGCCGCGTCCGGCAGCCACAGCAAATCGTGGTGAAGGGAAGTAAAATGGGGTACGGGCTTACCGCTCAGCAGCTCGTTTAAAATAGTCAAATATTCTTCGAGCTCGTTCACCATATGGTTAAGGAAAGTCGGCGTAAGGCCGATGGCCGCCTGCCCGAGCAGCCGCCGGTCCAGCAAGTGAAGCTTGAAGGACCTTAAATGCTCCGCCGCTTCGTGCGCTTCCTTATTCAACTCGGATAACCGGTTCGCGTCTCCTTGCGCCCGCGCCTTCTCCAGAAGCCGATCGAAATGGTCGAGGAATTGCTTAGCCAGTTCGATGTCCCCCGTTTCTTCCGGCGATAGGGCATTGTAGATGAACCTCGCGTGATCCCCTAATATTTGTAGCCAAAATCGATGTTCGAACCAGGCCCCCGCTTCCATCCCGTACATCCCTCCCGTCTTATCCTTACCTTCCATGTTTATGAGCGATCGAATAAATATTGCCATCCCGAGCAAATTAATGATGCGAGACTACGAGAAGGAGGACGATTATGACGAATTCGAAGGCCTTTCCGCAATATCCCGAATCTTATTGGATAGAGTCCGTTTCCGGACTTCCTACTTATCCCGAGCTCAAGCAGCATGCGATTGCCGACGTCGCCGTCGTGGGAGGAGGCATCTCCGGCATAACGACCGCTTACTTGCTTGCCAAGGAAGGCTATAAAGTCGTGCTGCTCGAAGCCGGAAAGCTTTTATCCGGAACGACGGGCCATACGACGGCCAAACTGACCGCCCAGCACGATTTGATCTACGACGAGCTGATCGGGCGCGAAGGACGGGAGAAAGCGGCATTGTATTACAGCGCCTGCACCGATGCGTTGCGATTCATTCGGAGCACGCTCGAGCAGCATCGGATCGAATGCGGCTACTCCGCCCAGGACGCTTATATTTTTACGAATTCCGACGATTATATCGCCAAGCTGGAGAAGGAGATGGCCGCTTATTCGGCGCTAGGCATTCCCGGCTCTTACGTGGACAAGATTCCTTTGAACATCCCGGTCAGAGGAGCGGTCGTCATGCGCGATCAAGCCCAATTCCACCCTCTGCAATATTTGTCGGCGCTGCTCCGCCAATTTGCCGAAACGGGTGGAGAAATTTTCGAGCATACGGCCGCCGTCGACGTTGAAGCGGGAGACAGCCCGAAGGTGGTGACGAGCGCAGGCTACCGGATAACCTGCACCCATGTCGTTTGCTGCACACATTTTCCGTTCTACGACGGTTACGGCTTCTATTTCGCTCGAATGCATGCGGACCGCTCTTACGTTCTTGGCATGAAGATGGATGAGGAATATCCGGGGGGCATGTACCTCAGCGCCGAGGATCCGAAGCGCTCGGTGCGTTACGCGGATATGGGCGATCAAGGACCGCTTGTTCTGGTCGGCGGGCAAAGTCACAAGACGGGACAGGGCGTCTGCACGATCAATCATTACGAGGAGCTGAAGCGGTACGCCGCGGAGCATTTTCGGGTAAAGGAATTTCCTTACCGCTGGTCGGCGCAGGATCTCGTTACGGGCGACAAGCTTCCTTACATCGGACGGATCACCGCGTCCTCGCCGAATATCTACGTGGCGACCGGATACCGGAAGTGGGGAATGACGAACGGCACGGCGGCCGCGATGCTCGTTCGCGATTTAATCAAAGGCGTCGCGAGCCCTTACGAGGAGCTGTACGCACCTTCCCGCTCCGTGACGATGCACGCGGCCGTGAACCTGATCGCGGACAACGCCGACGTCGCCAAGCATCTTATTGCCGGCAAGATCGGGATGGTCCACAAGCGGCCGGAAGAATTGCGCAATGACGAAGGAAGCGTCGTCAAGGTGCGCGGACGCAGGGCAGGCGCCTACAAAGACAAAGACGGGAAGCTTTTCCTCGTCGATACGACCTGCACGCATATGGGCTGCGAGGTGGAATGGAACGACGGCGACCGAACCTGGGACTGCCCTTGCCACGGTTCCCGCTTCTCCATTTGCGGCGAAGTGATCGAAGGCCCGGCTCAGCGGCCGCTGATGAGTATAGC
Organism: Paenibacillus arenilitoris; assembly: GCF_014705655.1. Classification (GTDB taxonomy): domain Bacteria; phylum Bacillota; class Bacilli; order Paenibacillales; family Paenibacillaceae; genus Pristimantibacillus; species Pristimantibacillus arenilitoris. The sequence continues at coordinate 31,526 of NZ_JACXIY010000041.1, forward strand.
CGGGGAACCCGAGCCCGTTCGTTAACAATAATCAAACAACCCATGCCCCTCGGGCATGGGTTTTCTCGCCAGCGTCTCGATCAGTCCTCGAATTCAGTCCTCGATATTCCGCACGTCTACCGTGACGCGAAGCTCTTGGTCGCCCGTTCCCCGGTATACGCCTTTGACCGGCACGATATCTTTGTAATCCCGCCCATGGCCCAGCTTGACGTAGCGCTCGCCCACGGGATCGGCGTTCGTCGGATCGAAGCTGCACCAGCCCAGACCGGGAACGAACGCCTCGACCCACGCATGCGAAGCCTGCTCGAAGTCCGCGCTCCCGCCCTGCAGGTCGCCGACGAAATGATAGCCGCTTACGTATCTCGCCGGAATGCCGTAGGAACGGGAGCAAGCGATCATCAGATGCGCGAAATCCTGGCAGACGCCGCGCTTCTTCACGAACATCTCCGCCGTCTTCGTCTTCACGTCCGTCGCTTCGGGATCGTAGACGAATTCGGAACGGATCCTGCCCGAGAGGGCCGTCAGCCAATCCAGCACGCCGATTGCCCCGCCGTCCGCGGCTCCCGGCGCCAGCGCCCCGGCATAATCCTCCACCTCGTCCGTAACGGCCGTATATTCCGTCGGAAGCAGCAATTCCGCGAACCGGTCGGCCGCCTCCTCCGATTGCAGCCACCGCCAAGCCGTCTCCGGCGGCCGATTGCTTAAGTACAGCGCCCGCTCCTCCGCGGAAGGCGCCCGCTTCGTCACGACAGTCATCGAGGTGCGGATTGTCAGCCGCCGATGCGGAGCGTTCACGGAGAAAGCGTGCACGCGGTTTCCGAAATAATCCTCGTAGGCGAACAGGGAGGCGTTCGGCTCGATCGCTATCGACTGCTGGTAGCAGGACTGCCGCTCGTTCGTGCTCGGCGTCAGCCTGATTTCATTGACACTGTCCGAAACCGCCTCCGCGTAATCGTATTGCGTCACATGCGAAATGCTCAGCTTCATGCGCTTGCCTCCCCCATTCGAAAAAAGGTTTTGGCGAACGATTGCCCGAGCTGCTGGCACGCGTCCAGCAAATGGGCGACGATCGTCCCATTCCGGTCGATCATCATGTCTTCGCGCTCGAGGCAGGCGAGATCGGCCTTCACCTTGCCGACCTGCCGGATGATTCGCTCGTGCGCCGCGCGGAGCTGCTTATCCTGCAGCTCGATCAGACGCAAATGTTCGTCCAGCGTATGGAGCGCATAATGAAGGGAGCGCGGGAACACGCCGTTCAGCACGACGAACTCCACGATCGCATCGGCCGATATGCCGTCCGCGTAATAGCGGCGGAACGCTTGATAGCCGCTGACCGACCGCAGAACGGCCTGCAGGTAAGGGTAGGAGTTCGCATTGTTCCAGCCTTCGCCGCTTGCCGCGTTGCAGACGGCTTTAATGATGCGCAGCGTATTCTCCGACCGCTCCAGGTAGCGGCCGCATTCGATGAAATGCCATTCGTTCTCCCTCGGCACCACGGACTGGCTTACGCCCTGGAACAAAGCCGTCCAATCCTTGATTCGGCCGAAAAACAAATGAGGAGATTCGCGCAGCATCTCGTCCGGCCGCTGCTCGCGAAGCCACAAATAAAAGGCGTTCGCTGCATCCCACAGTTCGCTCGGCACCTTCTCCCGCAGCGTGCGGAGATTGCCGCGCGCGTGGCTGACGCACTGTGCGAGCGAATTCGGGTTATCGCGGTCGAGCGTCGTATAGAAGAGGACGTCCCGCTCGTTGTAAGATCCGTACTGCTGCTCATAGGCTTCCCTGCTGCCGAGCGCGTCGACGATCCTTACCCATTTCGAGCAGGATTCCCCCGCCTCCCCGAATGAGGGTCCCGCCTCATCCGGCGATTCCTCTTCAACCTGCAAATGATAATGCACGTCGATCAACCTCGCGTGGTTCTCCGCCCGCTCCATGTACCGGCCAATCCAAAACAATGCCTCTGCGTTCCGGTTCAGCATCGCATTCCCTCCATTATTTCATCGATTAAGCACCCACGTATCCTTAACGCCGCCGCCCTGCGAGGAGTTGACGACCAGCGAGCCTTCCTTCATCGCGACGCGCGTCAACCCCCCCGGAATGACATGCGTCTCCTCCCCCATCAAAGCAAACGCGCGCAAATCGATATGCCGCGGCGCCATGCTGCCGTCCACCATGACCGGCGCCCGCGACAGCTTCATCGTCGTCTGTGCGATATAGCGGCCCGGCTCGCGCATAATCGCCTCCGTGAAAGCCTGCAGCTCCTTCGCCGATGCGCTCGGGCCGATAAGCATGCCGTAGCCGCCGGACAGCGACGTCTCCTTCACGACGAGCCGGTCGAGATTCGCCAGCGCGTACTCCCTCTCCTCCTTGCGCGACAAAATATACGTAGGAACGTTGTGCAAAATCGGCTCTTCCCTCAAGTAGTAGCGAATCATATCCGGCACGTAAGCATATACTGCTTTGTCGTCGGCGACGCCCGTACCCGGCGCGTTGGCGATGGCCACGTTCCCCGCCCGGTAAGCGTTCATGAGGCCCGGCACGCCGAGCAGCGAATCCGGCTGGAAGGCGAGCGGGTCGAGGAAATCGTCGTCGATTCGCCGATAAATGACGTCGACTTGGCGAAGTCCCCTTAAATCGCGCAAATAAATTTTGTGATCCTTGTAGACCAGGTCGCCTCCCTCGACGAGATGGATACCCATCTGCTGGGCCAGGAACGCATGCTCGTAATAAGCGGAATTGAATGAACCGGGCGTCAGCAGCACGATTAACGGATCGCGATTGCCGTTAGGGGAAATGGCGCGGAGCGAACTTAAAAAGCAATTCAGGCTTCGGTCGATGCTTTGCACCGAGCAGGACAGATATAAGTCGTGGAACAACTCGCTCATCAGCGTTCTGCCTTTGAATAAATACGAAAATCCGGACGGCGAACGCAAATTGTCTTCGAGTACGTAATAGCGGCCTTTCTCGTCGCGAATCAAATCGATGCCCGATGCCGTAATATAGACGCCGCCGGGAACATGCAGTCCGGCCATCTCCGGCCTGTAGTACGTATTGGCCACGATCATCCGCCTCGGGATGACCCCGTCGGACACGATCCGTTGGCCGTGGTAGACGTCGTGCACGAAGGCGTTGAGCGCCCGGATGCGCTGCCGCACGCCGCGCTCTACGCTGTCCCATTCCCGCTTCGGAATGATCCTCGGAATATAGTCGAACGGGATCGTTCGCTCGAGGGGTTCACTGTGCGCGCCGTCGTACAGCGTGAACGTAATGCCCTCCTCCATCATTCGCTGGTTGATCGCTTGCTGACGGACGGCGAGCTCTGCCGGCTTCATGCGGGCGAACAGTCGGTGAACGCCCTCGTAATGGGCGCGTACGGCAAAGTCTTTGTCGAACATTTCATCGTAAAAGGTTTGGGAATCGTAATAGTGCGATTGCGACTGTTTGGCCGTCGACATGACAACCGCCTCCTTCATGATGGGACAATGGCCGATCCGGCGCTTCCCCTTCGAACCTACGGCTATTTATGTCAGGAATAAGGAATATTACCTAACATTAAAACACATAATCGCCATAATTGTTAGGATCATCTTACTAAAATCTGAAAATTGTGTCAACTTTCCTTACATAAATTAAAAAACAGGAACCCTCCGAACGAGAATCCCTGCTTTGGCTAAGCTGCGTATTCGTCTAGGATTGATTTAAGTGCTGCTGCGCGTCCAGGTTGAACATCTTGGTCGATCGTCCCGTCGGCGAGCGACAGCCAATACCCTTTCTGCGTTTCTTTCAACCGCTCGATATCGCTTACCCTCGCAATAAGCGAGACGAGCTCCGGCTGCGCGCCTACGTGATCGTAGAAGCGGTCGACTACTTCGTCGACGACTTTTTGGAAGATCGGCCTGCAATCGGCGAGAAGCTTCAAGTCTTGTTCCGTAAGGCCCGTATATTCGATTTGTTTTTTGCGTTCCGTCGTTACGTTAATCAATATGCCCGACCCCTTTAGGTGTGTAGAATCGTAATCACCTATTATATCGGGTAGACATACCCCTTTTATTATGACCATATGCGAAACTTTTTATAACCGATCGGCATGGAAGAAAAGCCGACGGACAAAATCGCCCATCAGCTTTTCCTCTCGAAGCGATCCCCTCCGGCTTCCGATCGCGTTATCGGTTGAGCAGGCTGCCCACGTAACGGAGCAGCTCGTTGGAGCAAATCGGGCAGTACCCGTGATCGTCGATCAGACGCTTCGTCACCTCGTTAATGCGCTTCAGCTGGCTTTCGTCCGGCGTTTTGGTGGAGGTCGTAATTTTGACGATGTCCTTCAAATCGGCGAACAGCTTCTTCTCGACCGCTTCGCGCAGCCGTTCGTGGCTCGTGAAATCGAACTTTTTCCCTTTGCGGGAATACGAGGAGATACGGATCAATATTTCTTCGCGGAACGCTTTTTTCGCGTTTTCCGATACGCCGATCTGCTCCTCGATCGAACGCATGAGCCTCTCGTCCGGATCCATCTCCTCGCCGGTCAGCGGATCCTTGATTTTCGTCCAGTTGCAGTACGATTCGATGTTGTCGAGGTAGTTGTCGAACAGCGTGCGGGCGGACTCCTCGTAGGAGTAGACGAACGCCTTCTGGATTTCCTTCTTCGCGAGCGAATCGTACTCCTTGCGCGCGACGGAGATAAAGTTCAAATACCGCTCGCGCTCTTCCTTCGTGATGGACGGATGCTGATCGAGACCGTCCTTCAAGGCGCGCAGCACGTCAAGGGCGTTGATGCACTGCGTATCCCGCTTGATCAGCGCGCTGGATATCCGGTTGATGACGTAGCGCGGATCGATGCCCGTCATGCCCTCTTCCAGGTATTCGCTCTGCATTTCCTTCAAATCGGCTTCCTTGAAGCCCTCTACCTCTTCCCCGTCGTACATTCGCATCTTCTTCACGAGATCCATGCCCTGCTTCTTCGTTTCCTTCAGCCTCGTAAGGATGGAGAAAATAGCGGCCGCACGCAGCGCATGCGGCGCAATATGGATATGCCTCATGTCGCTCTGCGAGATGAGCTTCGCATAAATTTTCTCTTCCTCCGACACTCTCAGGTTGTACGGCACCGGCATGACGATCATCCTGGAATGGAGCGCCTCGTTCTTCTTGTTGCTGATGAACGATTTGTACTCCGATTCGTTCGTATGGGCGATGATGAGCTCGTCGGCGCTGATCAGGGCGAAGCGCCCGGCTTTGAAGTTGCCCTCCTGCGTCAACGACAGCAAGTTCCATAGAAACTTCTCGTCGCATTTGAGCATTTCCTGAAATTCCATCAAGCCGCGGTTCGCTTTATTCAGCTCGCCGTCGAAACGGTAGGCGCGCGGATCGGATTCGGAGCCGTATTCCGTAATCGTCGAGAAGTCGATGCTGCCCGTTAAATCCGCGATATCCTGCGACTTCGGATCGGACGGGCTGAACGTGCCGATGCCCACGCGGTTGTCTTCGGATATAAAAACGCGCTCGACGAGCACGTTTTCGATATCGCTGGCGTACTCGGTCTGCAGCCTCATCTGGCACGACGGACATAAATTTCCTTCGATGCGGACGCCAAGCTCCTTCTCGATCTCCGGCCGAAGCTCCTGCGGTATAAGATGAAGCGGATCCTCGTGCATCGGGCAGCCCTTGACCGCGTAGACGGCGCCGCGCTGCGTCCTGGAAAATCGCTCGAGCCCCTTTTTCAGCATCGTGACGATCGTCGATTTGCCCCCGCTGACGGGACCCATCAGCAGCAGGATCCGCTTCCTGACGTCAAGCCTGCGGGCGGCCGAATGGAAGTATTCCTCGACCAGCTTCTCGATCGCGCGGTCCAGGCCAAATATTTCCTGCTCGAAAAATTTATACCTCTTGCGGCCGTCCTTCTCTTCCACCCCGTACGATTCGATCATTTCGTAAACGCGAGAATGTGCAGTCATGGCCGGGGCCGGATCCTTCTTCAGCAGCTCGATATATTCCTTGAACGTCCCCGTCCAAACCATTTTCTCGCTCTCCGCCCGATAATCCGATATTCGTTTAAATATATCCATTCCGTTCCTCCTCCCATCGCTTCCGCATTCCAACTCCTCGTTCTTCGCCAGGGATCGGTTACTATACGTTCTATCGAGTCATTCCAACTTTTACTGAAGTATTACAATTCTATGCTTATTCGAAACGGAAGTTGCCCACTATTTTTGTCCTTCATCCAGCAAAATCCGACAAGTCGGCGGCGACGTTTGCTATAATGGCGGTATGGGAATCAGACAGGAGAACCGGGAGAGGAGCATTCGAAATTGGCCGTTTCACGCGAGGAGGAGCTATATCATCCGATCAAAACGCATTACGAGAAGCTTGGCTATGTCGTCAAGAGCGAGGTGCTGCACTGCGACCTCGTCGCCGTCCATTCCGAAACGTCGGAGACGGTTATTGTCGAAATGAAAAAAACGTTCAACCTCGCCCTGCTGCTGCAGGGGATCGAACGTCTGCGCCTGAACGGCGACGTCGTGCTCGCCGTCGAGCGCAACCGCAAGAAAAGCGGCGCCCACAACCAGCGCTTCGGCGATCTTACGGAGCTGTGCCGGCTGCTCGGTCTCGGCTTCATGACCGTCACCTTCTACAAGACGAAGCCCCCGGTCATCGAGCTGCTGTGCGAGCCCGGCGACCCGCCGCGGCGAGGGGTCAGACGAAGAAAACAGGAGCGGCTGCTCATGGAGTTCCGCGAGCGAAGCGGCGATTACAACGTCGGCGGCGTGACGGGCCGCAAGCTCGTAACCGCCTACCGGGAGAAGGCGCTCCGCTGCGCGTATGCGCTCTCCTTGTCCGGCCCGCTCGCTCCGAGAGAGGTGGCGGCCATTACGGGCTACGGCCGGAGCGGCCAGACGCTGAGGGATAACTATTACGGCTGGTTCGAGCGGATCGGCCGCGGAAAGTACGCGCTGCGCCCCGCAGGCGAAGCCGCGCTCGCCGAATACGGCGAAGTTCTTGCGGAGTGGGCCGCTTCGATCAGCTCCGCGCCGTAAATTCGCCGATCGCTTCCGCGAGCCTCTCTACGCCAAGCTTCGTGCGCTCGCCGGCATGGCAAGCGAAATTCAGCCGTATGCAGTTGCGTCTCGGGTGCTGCGCGTAGAATTGGCCGCCGGGAACGAACGAGACCCCTTTGCGAATGCTTAGCCTCAGCAGCGCCTCCCCGTCCAAGCCGTCGGGCAATTCGAGCCATAAGAACAGGCCGCCCTTCGGCTTTTGCCAACTAACGTCCCGAAGCCCTTGCCGCAGAAGCTGCTCATGCATTTCGAGCATCCGCTCGCCGCATGCTCCGGCGATCTGGCGGATATGCGCGTCCAGATCGAAATTCTCAAGCAGACGGCTCAAAATTTGCTGGTCGAACGCGCTTGAATGCTGCCCGGCGGCCTGCTTCATCTTCGCGGCCATCCGGATGACGCCGCTGTCGCCGATCGCCCAGCCGGCGCGAAGCGGGGGCGCCACCGTACCGGAGAACGCGCTCGCATAGAAGACCGTCCCGCGCTCCGCTCCGCCCTCCAGCGCGAACAGCGTCGGAAGCCGCTCGTTCGGCTCGAATACGAGATCGCCGTACGGATCGTCTTCGATGATCGGTATCTGATAGTGCTTGCACAGCGCCAGTAGCTTTGTTCTGCGCTCCAGGCTCCACACGCGCCCCGTCGGGCTTCCAAATGTCGGAGAGGCGTACATCAGCTTCGGACGGTGCTCGAGGATCAGCCGCTCCGCGTCTTCGGGAACGATGCCTTGCTCGTCGCTCTCGGCTTCGATCGCCTTAAGCCCGCGCAGCGCGAATAGCTGCAGCCTGGCCGAGCTGGTCGGCTTCTCGACCAGGACGGCGTCGCCGGGTTCCGCAAGGACGCTGACGAGCAGGTCGATCGCCTGCTGCGACCCGGCCGTCACGATCATTTGCTCCGGCGTCGCCGCCATTTGCCTCGCAGCCATGCGGCCGCAGAGCTGTACCCGCAGCGGCGCATACCCTTCCGCCGCCCCGCCATGCAGCGCGCCGGCGCCGCCCGCGATCACGCGGCCTGCCGCCTCGCGAACCGCATGGGCCGGGAACAGCTCCTCCGCCGGCCATTCGTCCGCGAACGAGATGACGTCCTTCCCCTGAGACAGCTTCAACCTATCTCGAACCGACGGCGGCTTAAGCCGCGATGCCATGCTTGAAAACCGATATTCCATGCCGCGCTTCCCTCCTCATGATCGATTCATTCTCCGCTTATCAATAGTGTATGTTAACAATGTGTTCACAACATTTAAAGTTTTCTTTTTTCCCCGCGTTGGTTATAATAAAGACAGCTTATTGGAGGTGCAGGACAGATGAACTTTATTATTGTCATGACTGTGTTCGCGTTGTTCATTACGGCAATGCTGACCAGCTCCTACAATGACGACAAAACAAAAGGACTATAAGCGGCTTCCAGGCTTATATGCAAAACAAATGAAGCTTCCCGGCAGAGCGCGACGGCTCTCGTTCGGGAAGCTTCATTTCGTTTCGTTGGTGAACGGACGCCCGCTTAACGCTGCAGCTCCGCCATTTCCTCCATGCACTCTCCGCAAATGTAACGTTCCTTGAATTCGCTGACGTCGGCCATCGAACCGCAGAACACGCATTTCGGGCGGTAACGCTCCAGAATGATATGGTCACCTTGGACGAAAATTTCAACGGGATCGCCCTCGTTCATGAGATAACGTTTGCGCAACGATTTCGGAAGCACGATTCGGCCGAGTTGGTCCACTTTTCTTACAACGCCTGCTGGTTTCATCTTCTCACCTCTTCTATGTCTGGTTTCGCAAGCCGCATTTGAGAAACCTTTGCGTTATAGTGTTTCGATGACTTCTCGGTTTTTCCTGCCCAAATTAATAATTTCTTAGTATTCTGCAATAATTACATTCTTTTAAGTAATTATTTCCATATTTGCGCAAAACGGTTATAATCGACTACGTTAATCCAGGGAATTGATTTTGTCTAAGCGCTTCATACAAAATAATCGCCGCGGAATTCGACAAATTTAACGATCTTACCTTGTCCGTCATTGGCATCCGGATGCACCGGTCCAGATTGGCGTCGATCAGCTCCCGCGGAAGTCCCTTCGTCTCTTTGCCGAATACGAAAACATCGCCGTCCCGGTATTCGAATTCCGTGTACGTACGCGTCGCTTTCGTGCTCGTGTAGAAAAACCGCCCCTCCGGAAATTGCGCCAGCACCTCGCCGAACGAATCGTGATACTCGATGTGCACGGAATGCCAGTAGTCCAGCCCCGCGCGCTTTAACGTTTTGTCGTCCGTATCGAAGCCAAGCGGCCTGACGAGATGCAAATGCGCGCCCGTCGCCGCGCACGTTCTCGAAATATTACCCGTATTTGCAGGGATCTCCGGCTCTACCAATACGATATGAAATGCCATAATGGATCGTCCACCTCTCGTTTTTTGCTCATTTGGCTATGTACCGCTTCTTTACAATTTTACACCCATTTTACGTACCGTTAATCTAACGCATAACGTCCGCCTTCATAATAAGCTTAGAACAGGCGGAAACATGAAGGAGAGTTGAACAATGCGAAAAAAGATTTTAGTCGTGGATGACGAGCCTTCCATCTCCATGCTGATTGAATTTAATTTGAAGCTTGCGGGCTTCGACGTGCGCTGCGTCGGCGACGGAGAAGCCGTATTCGACATGTTAAAGCCGTTTCGCCCCGACTTGATTGTTCTAGATCTCATGCTGCCCAAGATGGACGGAATCCAGGTATGCCGGGAGCTGCGCAAGCAGAGCAACGCCGTACCGATCGTTATGCTGACGGCCCTTCAGGACGTTACCGATAAAATCGCCGGTCTCGACAACGGCGCCGACGACTACATGACGAAGCCATTCAGCCCGCAGGAGCTCGTCTCCCGCATTCAGGCGATCTTCCGCCGCGTGCAGTCGCTGCCGGGCGCAGCCGACGAAACTTCCTTCGACATCGGCCGCCTGACCGTGCGGGTCGAGCAGCGCGAAGTGTATATGGACGGCAAGCCGGTCGAGCTGACGCCGAAGGAATTCGAGCTGCTGCTTTTCCTGTGCCGGCACAAAGGGAAGGTGCTAAGCCGTCAGCAGCTGCTCCACGGCGTATGGGACTATCACTTTCTCGGCGATACGCGAATTGTCGACGTCCATATCAGCCATCTGCGCGACAAGATCGAGAAGAACGCGCGGACGCCTGAATATATCATGACCGTCCGCAACGTCGGCTATAAGCTGCATGGTCCCAATTTGGCGGAAAGCTCGCTCGGATAAGCGATGCGGACTTTTGATTCGTTGAAACGCAAGACCGCCCTTTCCTTCTATTTTGAAGGAGAGGGCGGTTTTTTATCATGCCATCGTACCTGAAGCCTTCGTTTATCCGTTCCGCTTCTGGAAATCGACCATGAACTGGGCTAGCGCCTGGCAGCTTTCGAGCGGCACGGCGTTGTAGGTCGACGCGCGGAGGCCGCCGACGTCGCGGTGCCCCTTCAGGCCGACGAAGCCTTCCTGCTCCGACTCCTTCACGAACTTCTTCTCCAGCTCCTCGCTTTGGATGCGGAACGTGATATTCATAAGCGAGCGGCTTTGCGGCTGCGCGCAGCCGTTGTAGAATCCGCCGCTTTGATCGATCGCGTCGTAGATGAGCTTCGTTTTGTCGCGGTTGTACTGCTCGACCTGCGTGACGCCGCCCTTATCCTTAATCCATTGCAGCACGAGGTTTACCATGTACACCGAGAAGGACGGCGGCGTGTTGTATAGCGAGCTGCTCTTCGAGTGCGTCTCGTACCGGAACATCGCCGGGATCGTCTTCGGACTTTCCTTCACGAGGTCGTCGCGGATAATAACGACGGTTACGCCCGAAGGGCCGAGATTTTTCTGAGCGCCGGCATAAATGACGCCGAACTTGCTCACGTCGATCGGACGGGACAAAATGTCGCTCGACATGTCCGCGACCAGCGGAACGTCGCCGGTGTCCGGGAATTCGGCGAATTGCGTGCCTCCGATCGTTTCGTTCGAAGTCAAATGCAGGTAGGCCGCGTTGCCGGGGACGACGATTTCCGACATCGACGGCATGCGCATGAACTTGTCGGCTTCCGTCGAAGCGGCTACGACCGTGTCTCCGACCAGCTTCGCTTCCTTAAGCGCTTTGTCGGCCCATGCCCCCGTCATGACGTAAGCGCCCGGCTTACCGGGACGAAGCAGATTGAGCGGCAGCATCGCGAACTGCGTACTTGCGCCGCCTTGGAGGAGCAGGACGTGATAATTGTCCGGAATTCCGAACAATTCGCGAAGAAGCGCCTGCGCCTCGTTATTCACCTGCTCGTATAACGCGCTCCTGTGGGACATCTCCATGATGGACATTCCCGCGCCCTTGTAATCGACGAATTGCTCCTGCGCCTGCTTCAGCACTTCAAGCGGTATTGCGGCTGGTCCTGCATTGAAATTAAATGCTCGTGTCATAATTCGGTTTCCCCACCTTCGATTCTTTAGGTCTGCTATGGCTATGATAGCAATTTTACTAAGCTCCATCAAGTCCATTTCATGTATTTCCCGCACAAAAAGTCGAACATATGAAGAATATCCGACATAAAATATTCGGATTTTCCTGACATCATGTCAAAAAAAAGAAGAGCCTCCGTAGAGGCCCTTCATCGGTATGATTAGCAGTCGTAGTACAGGCTGAACTCGTGCGGATGAACGCGGATTGCGACGGCTTTCGCCTCTGCGCGCTTGATCGCAACGTAGTTCTCGATAAATTCTTTCGTGAATACGCCGCTTTCGGTCAAGAAATCGGAATCCGCTTCAAGGGCGCTAAGCGCTTCGTCGAGCGTGCCAGGAACGCTGCGGATTTCTTTTTTCTCTTCTTCAGGCAGTTCGTAGATGTTTTTGTCGAACGGACCGTAACCAAGAGCAACCGGATCGAGCTTGCGCTTGATGCCGTCGATGCCCGCAAGCAGCATGGCCGCGAACGCGAGGTAAGGGTTAGCCGTGTTGTCCGGCGTACGGAACTCGATGCGGCAGCCTTTTGGCGTTACCGCTGCGATTGGAATACGGATGGCAGCGGAACGGTTGCCTTTCGAGAATACAAGGTTAACCGGCGCTTCGTAACCAGGCACGAGGCGTTTGAACGAGTTCGTGCTTGGGTTCGTGATCGCGATCAGAGCAGGAGCGTGGTACAGGATGCCGCCGATGTAGTGCATAGCCAGCTCGCTCAAGTTCGCGTAAGCGCCTTTGTCGTAGAACAACGGAGTGTCGCCGTTGAAGATCGACGTATGAACGTGCATGCCGCTTCCGTTGTCGCCGAACAATGGCTTCGGCATGAACGTTGCCGTTTTGCCGTATTGGCGAGCCGTGTTATGAATGACGTATTTGAATTTCATCAGGTTGTCGGCCGTTTTGGTCAACGAGTCGAAACGGAAGTTGATTTCCGCTTGGCCAGCCGTAGCCACCTCGTGGTGATGACGCTCGACGCGAAGGCCCGTTTCCTGGAGCAGGCGAACCATTTCGCTGCGGATGTCTTGCTGCGAGTCAACCGGAGCTACCGGTACGTAGCCGCCTTTAACCGCGACTTTGGAACCGAGGCTGCCGCCTTCTTCTTTGCGGTTCGTGTTCCAAGCCGCTTCTTCGGAGTCAACGACGTACGAGGAAGCGTTCATCGAGCTTTCGTAGCGAACTTCGTCGAAAATGAAAAATTCAGGCTCCGGAGCGAAGAAAGCTTGCGTGCCGATGCCGGTCGTTTGAAGATATTCTTCAGCCTTCTGGGCGATGCTGCGCGGGTCGCGGTCATAGCGCTCGCCGTCCGGCGTATAAATGTTGGACATTACGTTCAAAGTCGGATGATCCGTGAAAGGATCGATGAAAACGGACTCCGGATCCGGCATCATAACCATGTCGGATTGCTCGATTCCGCGGAAACCGTGAATGGAAGATCCGTCAAAAGCTACCCCGTTTACGAAAGTATCAGCGTCAACCTCAGCCGCAGGAAGGGTGATGTGGTGCGCATGACCCAGAAGGTCCACGAAACGGAAATCCACGAACTGAATGTTGTTTTCTTTAATAAGGTCCAAAACGTTTTGCACTGACATGAATAATTTCCTCCATTTCCGAACATTTGCTTATTGTGGAACATCTATTGTTCAATAATTGCTCCAAACCATGACGTTATTATAAAACTACCGTTTCAACTCCGTCAATAGCTATGTCAGGTATTTTTTATCCGTATGTAAGCTATACTTACAAGTTTCAACGGAAGTTCACAATTGGCTATTTCGCACAAAACGAAAAAAGCCGCGCGGACATTGCTGAGCAATGTCCGCACGGCCTTCATGTCCAGTCGGCAAGCTAAATTTTCCATTCCTTGAACGCTTCCGCCGGCGCTTTCGGCGTATCGAATACTTTGCCGACGATCGGCGCGAGCTGCTCCAAATCCTTGAGCAGGTTCGCGAATTGATCCGGGAACAGCGACTGTACGCCGTCGCCCGTCATCGAGTTGTCGGGGTCCGTATGCATTTCGACGATAAGCCCGTTCGCCCCGGCCGCGACCGACGCTTTGGACATCGGCTCGACGAGCTCGCGGCGGCCGGTTCCGTGGCTCGGATCGGAGATGACCGGCAAGTGGCTGAGTCCCTGCAGCACCGGAATCGCCGACAGGTCGAGCGTGTTGCGCGTGTAAGTCTCGAACGTTCGGATTCCGCGCTCGCATAACATAACATTCGGATTTCCGCCCGCCAGAATGTATTCCGCCGCGTTGAGGAATTCGTCGTACGTGGCGCTGAAGCCCCGCTTCAGAAGTACCGGCGTCTGGATCGTGCCGAGCTTGCGGAGCAGATCGAAATTTTGCATGTTGCGCGTTCCCACCTGCAGAATGTCGGCGTATTCCGCGCACACGTCGACGTATTCCGGCGTCATGACCTCCGTAATCGTCAGCAGGCCGTGCTTGCGCCCCGCTTCCGCCATCATGACGAGTCCCTCCACGCCCACGCCCTGGAAGCTGTAAGGCCCCGTGCGAGGCTTGAAGGCGCCGCCGCGCAGCACCTGGCCGCCCGCCGCCTTGACGAGGCGCGCGATCTCGTCGATCTGCTCCGGCGATTCGACCGCGCAGGGGCCGCCCATGATGACAAGGTTGCTTCCGCCGATTTTGACGCCTTTCATATCGATGACGGTATCGTCCGGATGGAAGTCGCGGCTCGCGAGCTTGTAGGACTTCGAAATTTTGATGACGTTCTCGACGCCCTTCATCGAGCGAAGATGCTCGGCAAGCGTTGGCTCCGCTTTCCCGATGATCCCGATGACGGTACGGTCCGTTCCCCTCGATACATGCGCCTGCACGCCCGACCTTTCGATATGGGCCACGATTTCCGAGATTCTCTCTTCCTCGATGTTCGCTTTCGTAATGACGATCATACGGATCACTCCTATTGGTTTTATTATGTCGTTTCGGCTTGGCTTGGGTTGATTTAGCTTGGCTCTCTCGCCATTTCCATTCACGCTTCAACGCTTATACGCTTTATAGCTTTTAGGCTTTTATGCTTTTAATCGATAAAGTAAATATACAGCAGATGCCGCTATTCGTCAACCCATCATAACAAAATGAAAATAAACGAATTGGTTCGGCTTCCTTGCGATCCCGTTACTGGCGCTTGACGCCTTTACGCTTATTAGCGTATGTCTGTGGCTCGGGAGAAACGAGGAGGCGCAAACCGCATCGGTTTAAGAGAGGATTCCATAAAGTGAAAATCTCGCCGCCCGCCATAACGTTTCCTTCGCGGGGACGAGATTTTCCTCCCTGTCATTTCCACTGCGTCATTGAGGTGCACTATTCTCCCTGCGCCGAAGCCGTCTGAGGCGCCCCGTCCGCCGACTTCACGCGCACGTTCGGAAGCAGCTTGTTCCTGTTGACCGTACGGCGGATTTCCCAAGTGTCGGGGTTATGATGGTCATACTGCTCCAAATACGAAATGACCTCTTTCGTCAGCGGCGTCGGCGTCGACGCTCCCGACGTTACCGCGACCCGGTCGATGCCCGCAAGCCATTCCCGCTTGATCTCCGATACGTCGGATACGCGGTGGGCCTTCACGCCCGCGATCTCTTCGGACACCTGCGCCAAGCGGTTCGAGTTGTTGCTGCGCGGATCCCCAACGACGATGCAAAGCTGCGCTTCGCCGGCTTGCTTCGCGACGGCCTCCTGCCTGACCTGGGTCGCGAGGCAAATTTCGTTGTGCACCTCGGCGGCCGGGAATCGCTCCGTCAGCCGATCGATGATATGGCGTATATCCCATTGCGACATCGTCGTCTGGTTGGTAATGATCAGCTTCCCGGCGTCCGGCACTTCGAGCGCGGCGATCTCCTCTTCCCGCTCGATCAGGTGGACGCGGTCCGGCGCGACGCCGATCGCGCCTTCCGGCTCCGGATGCCCCTTCTTGCCGATATAAATGATATGATAACCTTCCGCGGTCTTCTCGCGGATCAGATCATGCGTCTTCGTCACGTCCGGGCAAGTCGCGTCCACGACGGACAGCCCTTTCTCTCTCGCTCGCCTCCGCACCTCCGGCGACACGCCGTGCGCCGTAAAAATAACAGTGCCCGATTCGATTTGATCCAAAATATCCAGCCGGTTCGCGCCGTCGAGCGTAATGACGCCTTCCCGCTCGAACGCTTCCGTGACGTGAGCGTTATGGACGATCATGCCCAAAATGTAAATGGGCCTTGGCAGCTCCAAATTTTTTGCCGTTTGCAAGGCGAGCACCATCGCGTCCACGACGCCGTAACAGTAGCCGCGCGGCGATATTTTAACGATTTCCAATTTCCAGCACCTGCTTTCTGACCGGATGTACGCGCGAGTCTCTACTCCTCTATTTCATCCGTTCCTTCTATTATAGTCGAAGGAGAGGTATCGGGCAAAGTAATCGGCAGCCAGATCGTAAACTTCGTGCCGTCGCCTTCGCGGGTCGTCACCTCCACGGAGCCCTTGTGCTCGTCGATGATCCACTTGGCGATCGACAAGCCGAGCCCCGTTCCGACCGTGACGCCACGCGATTCGTCCGCCCGGTAGAAGCGGTCGAATATGTGCGGGATTTCGTCCGGGTTCATGCCGATCCCGGTATCCTGGACGACGAACCCGATTTGCCCTTCCCGGCGCACCGCGCTTAGCTCCACGACTCCTTCCTGCGTGTACTTAAACGCGTTCTCGATGAAAATAAACAGCAGCTGCTGCAAATAATTGGCATTGGCGGTCACGGTCACGCCGCGCATGGCGGACAAATCGCCGACGCGCCACTCCGCCGTGCGGGGAAGCAGCTGCGCCCGGCGCACGACCTCCTCGGTCAACGGCATAAGCTCCAGCGGTTCCTTCTCCATCGTATAGCCGGCGTCGGCCCGGGCAAGCGCCAGCAGGTCGTTCACGAGCGTGCTCATCCGCTTCGCTTCCGCGGAGATGTCGCTCATCGCTTCCTTGGACATTTCCCAGCGGTCGCTGTCCAGCGGCAGCCACTCGCCGTTGCTCTCGTTCCGATTAGAGGCGCGCACCTTCTCCCACATCCGCTCGAGCAGATCGATGTTGCCGCGAATCGTCGTCAGTGGCGTCCGAAGCTCATGCGAGGCGTCGGAGACGAATCGGCGCTGCGCCTTGTACGCTTCCTCCAGCTCGTTATAGGCGAGCTCGAGCCGCGCGAGCATAACATTGAGCGTGCTGACGAGCCTTCCGATCTCGTCCTTCGGCCCGATGGCGGGAATCCGAACGCTGAGGTCGGAGCCCTTCTCGATCTGGTCGGTCGCGCGGATGACGCGCTCGATCGGCCGGAGCGCCTGGCGGGCGATGAACAGCCCGACGGTGAACGCTATCAGGACGACAACGATAGATGAGAAGATTAGAATCGTTCGGAGGCCGCTTAGGAACCGTTCCTCGTTGTGGGACAGGACGCCGATTTGAAGTAGACCGACCAACGTTTCTTTCCCGTTTATTGGAACAATTATCGGGCGTTGGTACGTGAGCATGTCATATTTGTATTTGTTGACTTCAACCTTGGTTTTGACGAAGCCTTCTTTTGGGTTTTTTGATGCTTCCACATAGGGGATGGAGAAATTGTTGTATCTCAAATTATCCGATAACCAAATGGCTCCTTCACTGTAGTTAACGACCTGTACATAAATATCTTTTTGACCGAAGGATCTATCATCTGTATATAAAGATAAATTGAGCTCATCAAGGAAATTCATTTTAGATTGGATGTGAATACTGCTGTTCTGCACCCTAAGCTGTTCCTTCAAATCACCAAAAGTGTTCCAATTAACGAACAAGTAAATGACAACGCCGAACAACAGCAGCGTCCCCGCCAGTAGTCCGGAATACCAAAGCGTAAGCCTCAGGCGGATGGACATCGGTTATCCCGCCTCTCCGCGAAGCACGTAGCCGGTGCCGCGCACCGTCTGGATGATGCGCTTCTTCCCGCCTTCCTCGACCTTCTGGCGCAGCATCGCGATATAGACCTCAAGCACGTTCGATTCGCCGCTGAAATCGTAGCCCCATATTTTCTCCATGATCGCGTCGCGGGTCAGGACGCGGCGCGGATTTTGCATGAACAAGAGCAGCAGGTCGTATTCCTTCGACGTCAGCTCGATGCGCTGGCCGGAGCGGATCGCTTCGCGCGCGTCCATGTCCAGAATCAAATCCTCGTAGACGAGCTGATTGCCGGCCGTTTCGATTTTGTCCGCTTTGCGCCGCAGTAAAGCCCGTACCCTCGCCAGCAGCTCCTCCAGCGCGAACGGCTTCACCAAATAATCGTCCGCGCCGAGGTCGAGTCCCTTGACCCGGTCGATCACGTCGTCCTTCGCCGTCAGCATCAGAATCGGCACCGCGCTGCCGCCCTCCCGCACTCTGCGGCACACCTCCCAGCCGTCCACCTGCGGCATCATCACGTCGAGAATGAGCAGATCCGGCTCCGCCGTCAGCAGCGCCTTAAGCCCCTCCAAGCCGTTGGAAGCCGTCGTCACCTCGTATCCTTCGAACGCCAAGCTTCGCCTAAGCAACGATATGATTTTTTCGTCGTCGTCCACCACTACGATATGCGGTCTCATCGCCCGTTCCCCCTTGTCTATTGCAGCAAAAAGCGCAGAGCCTGCTACTCTCTGCGCTTTCGCCCGTTTATATCATCCGCCGCGTCAAGCGTTAGCCGGCAGCGTTAAACGTATTTTTATCGCCGATTTCGACTTCCAGGTCCATTGCCGTGCCTTTGCGGACGACGTTCAGCTTCGCTTTATCGCCGACTTTTTTCGCTTGGATGGCATCGATGAGCGCCTGCGTGTTGCCGTACTTCTTCCCGTCGATGCCCGTAATGACGTCGAACTGCTGCAGTCCTGCCATGTACGCCGGCGAATTGTAGTATACATTACGGACGATGGAGCCTTCAACCTTCTCCATGCCGAGCTGCTTGGCGATTTCTTCCGTAACGTCTTGAAGCTCGGCGCCGATGAACGGCGCGGCCGGCTTCGGAATTTCCTTGTTGTTCTTCAAGTTGTCCAGCACTTCGTTAATCGTGCTTGTCGGAATGGCGAACCCAATGCCTTGCGCCTGCGAGCTGACGGCGGTATTAATGCCGATGACTTCGCCGTTCACGTTCAGAAGCGGACCGCCGGAGTTGCCCGGATTAATCGAGGCGTCCGTCTGCAGCAGATGCTCGTAGTTGCGCTCGCCCTGCGCGTCTTGAATGTCGATCGGACGCTCCTTCGCGCTGAGCACGCCGACCGTTACCGTATGGTCGAACCCGTATGGGTTGCCGATGGCCACGACCCAATCGCCGATCTCAATGTCGTCGGAGCTGCCGAGCGGAAGCGTCGGGAACGCTTGGTCGCCCGTAATTTTGATGACCGCCAAATCGAGCTCGTAGCTGGAGCCGAGCAGCTCCGCCGTGAACGGCTTGTCGTAGCCTTGCACGATGACCTTGATTTGATCGGAATCGCCGACGACATGCTGGTTCGTCAGAATGTAGCCCGTCGATTCGAAGAAGAAGCCGGTGCCGATGCCGCTTTGCTGCATTTGGCCGTCCTCGTTCGATTCGGGCTGCGTCGTGCCCGGATAGTCTTCGCCGAAAAACTGGCGGAAGAACGGATCGTCCAGCAGGCTGCTGCCGCCCGAATTGCGCTTGGCCGTATTCACGTACGTCTCGATCTTCACGACGGCCGGGCTCGCGGTTTCGAACAATTGCGATATATTGTCCGGTCTCGCCGCGACGGCGGCCGCCGTAGAACCGCTTCCCGCCGTCGAAGAGCCGGCGCTGCCGGATCCGGACGATTCCGACTCGCCAGCTGTCGTCTGCTCCGCTCCCGTGAACCAATTTTGCAAGTCGGCCGTGTACATGAGCGCCCCGACTAACACGACGCCTGCCAGGAAAGAAGAGAAAATCGCCTTGAACGACGTGCGGCGCGGCTCCCGAACCTGCCAAGAGCCCTTGGCCGTTTGCGGATTGAACGACCGGACCGGCGACTGCTTGCGCGCTTGCGCCTGCTCCTCTTCCGTCACGGAGCTAAGCCGGCTCTCGGCTTCCGTCTCCTGCGCGTAAGACGGTCTGACGGACCCGGTCGTGCCGTACGGCAGGTCTTGAATAATTTTCGGTTTGTCCTGGGGTCCAGCACCACCCGGATGGCCGCTGCTCCGCTCGTCGTCCCGCGCGCTCGGCCGGAACGGTCCGTAAGAGTAATAGTAGGACGGCTTCGCAGCCTGCTCCTCTCCGTCCTCCTGCTGCGAATAACGCTCGCCCGTTCCGCTCCCGCCGTCGTCTTGTCTGTCATCCGGCTTGCGGAAAAAATCGTCGTACCCCTTTTTGTTGTCCTGATCGTCCATGAACGGTCTCCTCCTTGAATCTTATTCCATTAAGCATCCGAAGAGCTCGCTCCCGAATGTTTGTCAGTTGATTTATTTCTATCATGCACATTCTACCTTAAAACAAACTTAAAAGGAATTTAAACAGAAATAAAAAAAACGTTCCAAGTGAAATACTGGAACGTTTTCCGAAGCGGCCGGGCGGCCAAGGCTTACCCTACGAGCAGACGCTCCACCTCGTGCAGCGCGTCTTTGGCCCGGTTCACCCAGCTCGGCTCGACATGCGCATCCGGGTCGGACGGCGACTGGAATTGGTCGAACATCGCGCCGAACACGCGCATCGACGCCTCGGGATCGTTGCCCTCTTCATAGAGATGCTTGAGGACGTAAGGCTTTCCCAGCCTGATGATCGCGTCGTTATCGGTATCGTCGTTGTCGATGTTGCCGACGATGACCTCGAACGGGATACGCAGCCATACTTTATGCGCCTCGTCGAGCGGCTTGTCGAAGGAGCCCCGGTTATAGTCCCAGTTGCCGCCCAAGGCGAACTGCCGCTGCTCCAGAAGCTCCTTTGTATCCAAAAAATGCTGCTCCCGTGACTCGAGCACGGATGAGATCGGTATCATGGCGGTAGCTCCTTTTTGCTTGTATGCTGACTAGCTAACAGCTAATAGGTAGTATTCCCTCCATCATTTTGATTATGTGCGATTCGCCCAGCCTTTGCGGTGGGCGAGCACCGCAAGCTGCGTCCGGTCCTCCAGCTCGCACTTCATCAGCAAATTGCTGACATGCGTCTTGACCGTCTTCACGCTGATATGGAGCTCCTCCGCGATTTCCTTGTTCGACTGGCCGTCCGCGATCAAGAGCAGCACTTCTCTCTCGCGCTCCGTCAAGTCCTCGTCGCCCGATTGGGCGGTTCGCTGGCGCAGCCCTCTCGTAAGCGCCTGCGACACGTCGGCCGTCATGACCGGCATGCCTTTGAAGGCGCCGCTGATCGCATAGATCAGCTCTTCGGCGGAGACGGTTTTGAGCACGTAGCTGACGGCCCCCGCTTCGATCGCCCCGTATACCTTGTCGTCTTCGAGGAAGCTCGTCAGCATGACGATTTTCATATCCGGGTATTGGGCCATGATTTCCCGAGTCGCGTCGATCCCGTTCATGCCGGGCATCATCAAGTCCATGAGAATAATGTCGGGCATCGCATCCGCCGAGCATCCCTTCAGATGGTTCAACGCTTCCCGGCCGTCGCCCGCCTCCGCAATTACCTGCAGCTTCGGATCCAGCATCAGGTACGTTCTCAGCCCCGTCCTGACCATGTCGTGATCATCGACGATCATCACTTTAATCGCATTCAAACCGCTCATTGTGCATGCTCTCCCCGCAACATTTTTGGTATCGTGACTTTCACTCTCGTACCGCTTCCCGGCTTGCTCAATATTTCCGCGTCGCCGCCCAGCTTCTGCGCCCTCTCCTGCATCGTCGACAGCCCGTAGGACCCCCGCTTCACCCCGTCGGCTTTGAACCCTAGCCCGTCGTCCTGCAAAATCATGACGACCTGCCGCTCGTTGTCGGACAGCGTAAGCGTGCAGCCCTTCGCCTTGGCATGCTTGACGATGTTCGCCATTGCCTCCTGGGCGATCAGAAAGAGCTGATGCTCCTTCGCCTCGGACAAGCGCTCCTTCAGCCGCCATTCCAATTCGCCCTGCAGGTTGTTCTGCCGGCAGTAATCGGGAAACCATTTGTCCAGCGCTTCGTACAGCGTGCGGCCTTCCAGCTCCATCGGACGCAGCATCGCGATGAAGTTGCGCATCTGCTTCTGCGCCAGGTTCGACATGTTGACGAGCTGCTCCATGACCGCGTCGGCTCTCTCCCGGTCTATCTGTTGAAGCTTCGGCAGCGAAGAGGCGCACATATGGATCGCGAACAGCTGCTGGCTGACCGTATCGTGCAAATCTCTGGCCAGCCTCTTCCGTTCTTCGAGCACGGCGGCCTCGTTCGAGGCCGATTCGCTCATGACGTACTCCTCGCCGCGCATTTGCAGCCATTTCATCTTCTCTTCCATCTGCTCGGCAAGCACGTTGAACTCGCGGTAAACCTCGACGAACGAGTTTTGCCCGCTCTCCGTAATTCTGACGCCGAAATTGCCGTTGGACGCCTGCTTCAGCGACAAATGCAGCGTATCGATGCGTCGTCCGATGCGCTGGGCGGCCCAATAGCCGAAACCCGTGCTCACAAGCAGGAAGACGGAGGCTGCCCATAGGCGCACTTCCGTCTCTTTGAGCTCGCCCGCCAGTCCGATCCACGCCGCCGCCGCAAGCACGAGCGATACGACGGAGGCGGCGACGAACATGCCGATTAACTCCCACTTCCCGCTTCTTAAGAAACGGACCATCATCGCCGGTTCACCCCACCTTCGTCACGCGAACGTCGCCGATGAACGTGCTGACGACAAGCTTGATCCGTTTTTCCGATTCCGAGTAGTACGGCGATTGAATGTTGATATTGTTGAACATGCCGCCTTCCTTGCGGTCAAGCACCTTCACGTCGCCGATGAAGGCGCTGGAGATGACCTGCACGGCGACATCGAAATCGTTCGGAACGAACACCTTCACGTCGCCGATAAAGGAGGAGATGCAAATCCTCGTCTCACCGGGGGATACCTGCGCCTTCGTGAGGTCAAGAACGGTATCGCCTATAAAATGCGAGACGTTAAGCGGCTTCAAATCCCAATAATCGTGGCCGATATGAATGTCCCCGATAAAGCCGGAGCGGGTCTGCGCCTTCGAATCGCCATGATTCCACCACTCGACGTGCTCCTTGTGATGATGCTTCCATTCCTGGAAGTTCTTCTTAGGGGGAGACGGTATTTCTTCGTACGCCGCGTCCTTCGAATAGCTTGGCGGCGCGTCCTGCTTCGCTGTTCCCGGCAGCTCCTTGGACAAGTCGATCGGCTCCTTCGTCGGATCCGGATGAAGCGGCGGCGCGGGCGGCACCGGCGTCTGATCCTGATACGGACGATATGACTTCCATTCGTCAGAAGGCGGTCGGTTGCGCCGCGATTTCGGGCGCCAGATGAGATTGATTCCGACCAGAATGACGACAACCGGCCATATATAAGGAATAATGTCGCCTAACGACCAAGCGAACCATTCCAGGTTTTTTCCGAGGAAGACGAAGCCGACGAGAATGACGATGGCCCCCCACCAGTTCGATCCGCCCCCGTACGAACGTCCCTTCAGCAAGCCCTGAATGCCGACGACGATAAGGATGACGGGCCAATAGGTCTTGAAGAGATCGCCGATATCGAAGGTCACGTGACCCGTTTGTTTCAATAAAAAGATTACGCCTACCGCAATGATGATTAATCCGGTAAACAACCGGCTCGCGAAATTTCCGTTCAAACAGCCCCAGCTCCTTATCGATCCTGCAAAGTTTGATAGCTTTAGTATAACGGACGGCGCATGCTCAGCAAAGGGACGGCCGATTGAAATCGGCATCGGTCTCTAGACCGAGCCGTTTTCGTTGATAATTCCGCATTTAAACCTGACATGCGTTACGAAACGTAACGCGTGGGCGTTGACATTGTTAACTTTATCTCTTTATAATGATGAACGGATTAGGAATAAGAGATAAATCTTACGCAGTTTATACGGAACGGGAGATGAAGGAATGGACGTTTTGGAACTGTCCAAAGGACTCGATACGATCTGGGTCGTTTTGACAGCCGCGATGATTTTGCTCATGGAAGGCGGCTTCGCGTTGCTTGAGGCCGGCTTCGTTCGTCAGAAAAATGCCGTCAGCATCATTATGAAAGTATTCGTCGACATCGCCTTCGGCGCGCTTGTCTTCTACTTTTTCGGATTCGCTTTCATGTACGGGCAGGACGCGGGAGGGTTGATCGGCACGACCGGCTTCTTCATTAACGGCGACTTGTCTCATATCGAATTAAATATTACGCATGAAACGTACTGGCTATTCCAATGCGCGTTCGTCATCGCCGTCATCTCCATCGTATCGGGCGCGGTCGCCGAGAGGATCAACTTCCGCGCTTACATTCTGCTCACGATCGCGATGACCGGCTTCATCTACCCGCTTGCGGGCCACTGGGTCTGGTCCGGCAGCGGCTTCATCGGCAAGCTTGGCATGTTCGACTTTGCGGGCTCGGCCGTCATCCACGCGCTGGGCGGCTTCTCGGCGCTTGCGGCAGCCATGTTCATCGGCCCGCGGATCGGGAAGTTCAGCGCGGATGGCAAATCGAACATCGTGCCGCCGTCCAATCTGCCGCTTGCGTCCGTGGGCGCGTTCATCCTCTGGTTCGGCTGGTTCGGCTTTAACGCGGGCAGCACGCTAAGCGCGACGAACGGCTCGATCGGCCATATCGCGCTCACGACGATGCTGTCGGCGGCTTCCGGCGGCGCAACCTGCATCCTGTTCACGATGCTTCGCTATCGGAAAGCCGATCCGCCGATGGTCATTAACGGCTCGCTAGCCGGCCTCGTCGGCATTACGGCAGGCTGCGCCTTCGTCTCCGACGGCGCGGCCATCCTCATCGGCGCCGTCTCCGGCATTGCCATGGTCCTCGTGACCGAATGGCTGGAGCGTAAACAAATCGACGACCCGGTCGGCGCATTCGCCGTCCACGGCGTCAGCGGCAGCATCGGTACGCTTGCCGTCGGGCTGTTCGCCCTTCCGGAGCTGGCAGAGGGCGTCGGCAAAGGCTATTACGGCTTGTTCTACGGCGGAGGCTGGAACCTTCTCGGCGTTCAGGCGCTCGGGCTTGTGATCGTATCCGCGTGGGGCTTCGCGCTTACTTGGGGCGTACTGTGGCTCGTCCGCAAAATAATGCCCGTCCGCGTATCCAAGGACGAGGAGCTCATCGGCCTCGACGTCGGCATTCACGGCGTGCCCGCATACAGCCAGGAACATGACTTTCTCGATGTCGATCGCCTTCGGGGCGGCAAATAACGCAAAGAACCGTCCGGGCTTCCAGAAGCCCGGACGGTTCTTTCTATTCGCTCTATATCGGCAAATCGATTTACTTCATTTCATTCGCAAGCTCGTAAGGAACGGATACGATATCGGTCGGAGCCGAGACGTTCTGGATCGAGCGGGCGTTCTCGATGTCGAGACGCAGCAAGCGCACCTTCTCCATCGGCTTTTTGACGAAATGGATATATTCCACGGCCAGGTGATGGTCAGGCTTCTTGCCCGACAGCATTCGTCTTAATGTAGACATCGATTGATAAGCGCGTTCTTCCATCAGCCTGCGTTTCTCATAACGCTCGACCATTTGTTCAATCTCGGCAATTTCCTGCTCTTTCTTGGCTACGTACGCGTCGATAAAAGGAAAAACCTCGCCCGCCTTGCGGTGCTGAACAGGAACGGCTGAGCTTGCGTAAAAAATCGGATCCGTCATGAGAATTCACCTGTCTTGTCATGTTATTATTACTTACACTAGTAATCATACAACAAACAGGGCAGGTTTGAAAACCATTTTTTTGCGGGGCCGTTACTCCTGCGGGACGGATAAATCCGCGCCGATCACGCCGACGACCTTGCCGCCGGAATCCCGGATCGGGACGGAGATCGTCAGGCAGTGCTGCTTCGTTATGGCCGATATGTACACGCCTGATTGGAACGATTGCCCGTCCATCGCCCGCTTCCACCACTCCCGGCCGTTCGCGTTGAGCAAGCCGGCCTCGGGCAGCGAGAAGACAAACGAGCCGTCGGCCCGGTTCGACCAGATCGCCTCGATTTCCGGTTTCGATTGGAGCAGCGAGGTCAGCTTCGCCGCATGGCCGTCCGCTTCGAGCACGGCCAATCGGCCGTCCGCCGCTGCCGCCGTCAGCCATTCCCTAACCGCCGCCGCATCCGCCTTCGAGCCGGCGCTTACGCGTCTTGGCCCGACCTGATCGATCGCCATGGTCAAATCCGCAGACGAGCGCTGCAGATTGCGACTAATACGGTTCAGATTCGCGATCTGCGCGCGCTGTTCCTTCGCCATCTCGAGCGTGCTGTCCACGCTTTGGAGCGTCTCGTCCACGGCGTCCACGACATCCTTCAGCATCAGCGTCGTCTCCGTCATATGCTCCGTCTGCCGCTTGCTCGCATTGCTTGTCGCAAGAGCCAGCTCGTCCACTTCGTGAATGCGGGAGAAGATCACATCCATCCGGTCCCGGTTAACGGCCATCTCCGCCACCCCGCGTTCGACGGACATCTTCTCCTGATCGACGGCGTCCACGACGAGCTTGACGCCTTGTCCGATCTGCTCGACCAGCTCCGTGGACCGCTTCACGGCTTCGCCGCTCTGCTCCGCCAGCTTCTTGATCTGCTGGGCGACGACCGAGAAACCTCGGCCGTATTCGCCGGCGTGAGCCGCTTCGATGGAGGCGTTAAGCGCGAGCAGCGAGGTCTGGGAGACGATTTCTTGAATAAATTGATTAATTTCGTTAATGTGGGACGTCTGTTCGATAAGCTGCCTGATGTGTTGGTCCATCGTCCGGTTGTTGCGGTCCAGCTCCGTCATGACCTGATCCGTCGTCGCAAGCGAACGGCATACGTCCAGCACGATATCCTTCGTTTCCTTGCTCTTCGCGTTCAGATCGGCGGACACGCCGTTAATTTGCCCGGCGGCGGAAGCGACCTCCTGAATGGCGGAGAACGCGCCTTCGATCCGATTCAGCGCGTGCGAGCTCTTCGCGCGCAGCGATTGCTCCTGCAAGGCCGATTGATCCGCGATTCCGGTCAACCGGGAGACGGAACGGTCCACCTCGTCTACCGCAGCGTTCAATTGGTCGGATATGACGACCGATTCGTTCAATAGCCGCGTCATCCGTTTCCCGTTGTCGGATTCGGACGCGGCAGACGTCTTGCTGTTGCGGGAAAACCAGCGAACCGGCGAACTCATGCGGCTTCACGCCCCTCTCTTGTCGTCGATACAAAATTTTCTAAATTATATACCGGCATTCGACAAAAGAAAAGAGGAACCGCAAGGTTCCTCTTTGGATTAATTGCATATTTCAACAATGTTCGCGATTACTTCTCCGCTTTTTGCTGAGCAGCGTTAGCGTTGGCCGCTTTGCCTGCAGCAGCGTTGTTTTGGTTGAATTCTTCAGCAAATTCCGCGTTGTACTGGTTGTTTTGAGCGGCTTTGTTTTGTTTGTTTTTAGCCATCGTAATCACCTCCCCGTTTCATTGATAGTATGGCATTACGGGCGTTTATTATACGGTGGATTACGATTCCAGATACGTCTGCGGAATCGGCTTGCCGGCTTCGGTGGCCAGGTTGATCTGGTTAAGCCAAGCCTCGGAGAGCTTGCCCGTGCCGATGCGAAGCACCTCGACCTGAACCTTCCGCTTGCCCCATTGCTCGTATACTTGCTTGATCGTTTCGAAATACAAGTCGATCCGTTTGCCTTTGATCGCGGAGCCCGTATCCGCCACGACGCCGTACCCGTAGCCGGGAATGTACAGCAGCGTCCCGATCGGAAACAGCTTCGTATCGGCCGCGATCGTCGACACTTGGTCCCGTCGCACCTTGACGCCCGAATATGTAATGCCATATTGCGGATGGCCGGGGGTTTTGCCCGTCGACTCCTCCCCGGCCGTATAGCCGGTCGCGATCACTTCTATCTTATTTGGCTTTGCCTGCTTTCCCGCGGCTTCGGACTGTTCCGTCTTCGGCTTGGCTGCGGCGCTTTGCGGTCCGGACGCCGCCTCGGCGGGCGACGGACGGCTGCCCGCATGCCAGGCGACGGCGATGAACGCCAGGAGCAGCAGGAGCGGTATCCTCTTTTTCGTTCTCATGCAAAAAAAGCTTATGGCCATCTGGGTTGCTTCCTCCTCAGAAGAATATTGCCCAGATGGCCAAAGCTTTATGCGCCGATCCTTATTGTTCTTTGCTATCGATTTGCTTCCGCAGCATGCCGATCAGCTCTTTGACCGGCATGGAGCCGATGTCGCCTTCGCCGCGCTTGCGCACGGATACGGCTTCGGCCTGCATTTCGTTCTCGCCGACGACGAGCATATATGGCGCTTTCTCAAGCTGGGCTTCGCGGATTTTGTAGCCGAGCTTCTCGTTGCGCAGATCGCTCTCCACCCGAATGCCTCCGAGTTGAAGTTCCTCGGCTACTTTGCGCGCGTACGCTTCGTAAGCCGTCGATACCGGAATGACCTTCGCCTGCACGGGAGACAGCCAGAGCGGCAGAGCGCCCGCGAAGTTTTCCAGCAGGAAGGCCGTCATTCTCTCCATCGTGCTGATGATGCCGCGGTGAATGACGACCGGACGGTGCTTCTTGCCGTCATCGCCGACGTACTCAAGCTCGAAGCGCTCCGGAAGCAGGAAATCGAGCTGCGCCGTCGAGAGCGTCTCTTCTTTGCCGAGCGCGGTTTTGATCTGAACGTCGAGCTTCGGTCCGTAGAAGGCCGCCTCGCCTTCCGCTTCGAAGAAAGGAAGCTCGAGCTCCTCTACGACTTCGCGCAGCATGCGCTGCGACATTTCCCACATCTCGTCGTTCTGGAAGTACTTCTCCGTATCCTGCGGATCGCGGTAGGATAAGCGGAACCGGTATTCCTTGATGCCGAAATCCTCGTACACCTGGCGGATAAGATTTACGACGCGCGCGAACTCTTCCTTGATTTGGTCCGGACGGCAGAAAATATGCGCGTCGTTCAGCGTCATCGCGCGCACGCGGTGGAGGCCCGTCAAGGCGCCGGACATTTCGTAGCGGTGCATCGTGCCGAGCTCGGCTACGCGAACCGGGAGGTCCCGGTAGCTGCGCATTTCGCTCTTGAACACCATCATATGATGCGGGCAGTTCATCGGGCGAAGCACGAGCTCCTCGTTATCCATCACCATCTTCGGGAACATATCCTCGCTGTAATGATCCCAGTGACCGGACGTTTTGTACAGCTCCACGTTCGCGAGCACCGGCGTATACACATGCTCGTAGCCGAGCTTCTCCTCCAGATCGACGATGTAGCGCTCCATCGTCCTGCGCAGCTTCGCGCCGTTCGGAAGCCACAGCGGCAAGCCTTGTCCGACCTCGCGGGAGAACGAGAACATCTTCAGCTCGCGGCCGAGCTTGCGGTGATCGCGCTTCTTCGCTTCCTCGAGGAAATGCAAATGCTCGTCGAGCTGCGCCTTCTTCGGGAACGCCGTGCCGTAAATGCGCTGCAGCATTTTGTTCTTCGAATCGCCGCGCCAGTAGGCACCGGCGACGCTCAGCAGCTTGAATGCCTTAATGCGACCGGTGGACGGCAGATGCGGTCCGCGGCACAGGTCGAAGAACTCGCCCTGGTCGTATATCGTAATGACCGAATCCTCGGGCAGGTCGCGAATCAGCTCGAGCTTCAAATGATCGTTCAGTTCGGTAAAGATCGCCAGCGCCTCTTCGCGGCTTACTTCGCGCCGCCGGATATCGAGATTTTGCTGCGTGATCTTCTCCATTTCCTTCTCGATCTTGGCCAGCTCTTCCGGCGTAATCGACTGCTCCATGTCGATATCGTAATAGAAGCCGTCTTCGATAACCGGACCGATGCCGAGCTTCACGTTCTCGTTGCCGTATAGCCGCTTGATCGCCTGCGCGAGCAAGTGGGCCGTGCTGTGGCGGTACACTTCGAGGCCGTCGGCCGAATCGAGCGTAACGATCTCGATCGCCGCATCGGCGTCGATCGGCGCGTAGACGTCGACCGCTTTTCCGTTTATTTTTCCCCCGATCGCGTTTTTCTTAAGCCCCGGACTGATCGAGCCAGCCACCTCTTCGATCGTCGTACCCGCGGCATACTCCCGGACGGCGCCGTCCGGGAATGTCAATTGAATAGCCATGTCGTTCATCCTCCTGATTTATCGGTGAAGCAAGCGCCCAAGAACGCAAAAAAAGCACGCGCCCCAAAAAGGGACGAGTGCTTGCGTGCTCGTGGTTCCACCCTACTTCGACCGCTTCGCTTACCTTCGCTTCGCAGTCCTTGTATGCTCTGGTAACGGAGAGTTCCGGTACGGCTTACTGCCGCGGCCCGTCGTAAGCGCCGCAGGTTCAACCGCACAGCTTCAAAGGGGTATGCCAGCCGACGTTGCGGAAGGAAATTTCAGCCTCGTTTCCTCTCTCTGCGCCGAACGCCCAAGGCGGACACATGTCTTTGTCAATGCCGATTACACACTATATGTGTGACATTATAGCTCGACTTCATCGTCAGGTCAAGGCTGAATGAGCTCGTCAAGCGTTTGGCTGCAAGACGCGCACCTCTCGCAGACCGTCACCCGCTGGTCGAAGATCGTTTCGATCGTCCGGATCACCTGCATTTCGGGATGCCGCGTATGGATCGTGATATGCTTCGGAGATACGGATATGAGCGAGCTGATGACCATGTCCTCGATGTTCATTTCCGTCTCCAGCATTTCCGCGACGATCCGGTCCGACGGCGGATTCGGGTCGAGCGGCTGGAAGCTGCCGTCGTAGAGCATAAAGTCGTGTCCGCCCTTATGAAGCAGATGGACCATCGGTATTTTCGTATCCTGGAGAAATACAAAATATTTCAGTAAGGAGATAAATTCCTGATATTGCTTATCCAGCACGTATTCATCCAACGCATATTCCACGACCTCGGCCAATTCCTTGCGATAAGGCTCGAGGCGGAACGTAATGAGCCCCGTCACGTTCAGCTCCGCATGCTCCTGCAGGTACAGCTCGACTTCGGCGGCGATTTTGTTTTTTCTTCTCAGGCGGTCCGCATCCAGAAATCTCGCGCCCAAGCCGTCCCACTCTTTCCCATGCAGCAAATCGTGGCAATACCGCTCGATCGCATCCGGGTCCATGCCCGAATGATTCCGGTATTTCCTGCGGATAATCGCCCTGAGCATGACGGTTTCCAATTCGCTTACGATGAGCTCCGCAACCGCCCGGGACGCCGCTTTGTACAGAAGAGGACCGTGCGATTTCAACTGAAAATGCGGCAGCACCGCCCGGCATGCGATAACTTGGCCGGATACGGCTTCAAATTCAAAGATATCCGGATTCGTGACTTCACCGTTGCTATGTAAATCGACGCGCGCTTCATCCATCATCAATTGTTTCAGCTTATCTGCAGACTCCTGGAGGCTTCTTGGCAACGATACCGTGAACAGCTCCATAAGCTCACCCCTTTCTTTCCTTATCAGTATATGGTCCCGCGACCGGGGATATACGATGAAGAGTTTGGAATGAAAGGGAAAAGCCCGGTCGGCCGCTTGCCCGCATGGCGGCGCGAACCGGTTCCCGGGCCCGATATTTCCACGCCCGGCTTAACGCCGAACGAAGCTAGTTCTGCATGACGAAATCCAAATCCGCCTTGTCGGTTTCCTTGTACACTTTCAAAATGTTATATTTCGTATCCCGCTGGGCCGGGATTTTGCCGCACTCGCGTATCAGCTGCAAAATAAGCTCGATGTTCACCTTATGCGTCGTGCCGGCCGCCGAGACGACGTTCTCTTCGATCATCGTGCTGCCGAAGTCGTTGCAGCCGTAAGACAGCGACAGCTTGCCCATCTCCGGTCCCATCGTGACCCAGGATGACTGGAAATTCTTAATGTTGTCGAGCATGATGCGGCTGACCGCGACGATGCGCAAATATTCCTCCGGCTTCGCCTTCTCCAGCTTCAGGTTCGTGTTATCCGGCTGGAACGGCCAGGAGATGAACGCGAGGAAGCCCGTCGACTTATAGCCGCCGGCGATGCATTCGTCCTGAGCGTCGCGGACGCGAAGCATGTGAAGCGCCCGCTCCTCGATCGACTCGCCCAGGCCGTATACCATGGTGGCCGTCGTGTTCATGCCGTGGCGATGCGCGGATTTCATGACGTCCATCCAATCCGTCCAAGAGCCCTTGAGCCGGCTGATCTTGCGCCGCGTACGGTCGTCCAGTATTTCGGCGCCGCCGCCCGGCAGCGAATCGAGTCCCGCTTCGTGAAGCTGCCGGATGACCTCGTCGAGCGTAAGCCCGTCCGACACGACCTTCATCTTATGAATTTCGGCGGGCGAGAACGAATGCATCGTAATGCCCGGAAAATGCGATTTGATTTTGCGGAGCAGATCCAAATAATACGTGAACGGCAAATTCGGATTCGTTCCGCCCTGCATCAATATTTCGGTGCCGCCGACGTCAACCGTCTCCCGGATTTTTTGCAATATCGTCTCGTCCGGCAGCACGTAGCCTTCCTTCGAGCCCGGCGCGCGGTAGAACGCGCAGAAGCGGCAATAGACGTCGCATACGTTCGTATAGTTTACATTGCGCCCGACGACGAAGGTCGTTATCGGCTCGGGATGATGGCGAAGCATGATTTGATTGGCCACATGCCCCATCTTCTCGATCTGGTCCGAAGCGAGAAGCTCCATTCCTTCCTCAAGCCCGATTCGTTCCCCGCGCAGCGCTTTATCCAAAATCTGGTCCAACGTTCCCATTCCGCGAGACCTCCCTTGTTCCGTTCTTAATCAAGCGTTCGATCACTTCATCCTAACATATTTCGATCCCGCAAGTCACCCGCCATCGTCTTCCCTCTGTGTCAAAATAACGAAAAAACACGGCCTCTCCTCGCGGACGGCCGTGCTATCTATCGCTTGGGCCGGCATTAAGCCCGAAGCGCCTGATTCAAATCGTCGATCAAATCGTCGATGTCCTCGAGTCCGACCGAATAGCGGACCAATCCGTCCGATATGCCGCGCGCGTGGCGCACTTCCTTCGGCATGGCCGCATGCGACATCATGGCCGGATACGATAAAATGCTCTCCACCGCGCCCAAGCTGACGGCGACGAGAGGCAACCGAACTTTGCTGAGAAGCGACTTCGCCTTCTCCCCGCTGCCGACGTCGAACGATACGACCGCGCCGTAGCCGAGCGACTGCTTCTCGTGAATTTCGCGGCCAGGGTGGTCATCGAGCCCCGGATAATAGACCTTCCGCACCAGCTCGTGCTCCGCCAGCCACTGCGCCAGCCTGCGCGCGCTGCGCTCGCTCTGCTCCATCCGGGCCTGCAGCGTCTTCATTCCCCGCATGAGCAGCCACGATTCCTGAGCGCTCAGCACGGTCCCAAGACCATTCTGAAGCTGCTTCAACCGGCGGCCGAGCGATTCGTCCCGGGTTACGGCAAGCCCCGCCAGTACGTCGCTGTGACCGCCCAGAAACTTCGTCGCGCTGTGGAGGACGATATCGACGCCGTGCTCGATCGGACGCTGATGGTACGGCGTCATGAACGTGTTGTCGAGCATCGTCAGCAGACCGTTCTCCTTCGCCCAAGCCGTCGTAAGCGCGATGTCCGTAATTTTGAGCGTCGGATTCGATGGCGTCTCCATGAATACGGCTTTCGTATTCGGCTTCAGGGCCGCCTTGACCGCTTCGAAATCCGTCATATCGACGAACGTCGATTCGATGCCGAGCCGATCGAGGATTGACGTGAGCAGCCGGTATGTACCGCCATATACGTCTTCGGTTACGATGACGTGCTCGCCCGCCGACAGCAGCAGGAACGACGTCGAGATCGCCGCCATGCCGGACGCGAAGGCGAAGCCGCGAGCTCCGCCCTCCAGCAGCGCGATGTAATCCTCGAGCGCCTGCCGCGTCGGATTGCCGGACCGGCTGTAATCGTACTGCGGCGGGTCGAAAATATCGTGATGATGAAACGTCGACGCCTGGAAGATCGGCACGCTGGACGCGCCGGTATGCTCGTCGATCTCCGCTCCGAAATGGAGCAGCTTCGTCGCGAACCGGCGATCGCTTGCCTTGTTCTTGTTGTTATGCTCGCTCATGCTATTCTCCCTCCCGGATTTCTCGTTCGGCGGCGGCAAACGCCTGCGCAAGATCCGCGATCAAATCGTCGGCGTGCTCGATGCCGACCGAGAAGCGCAGCAGCCG
Source organism: Paenibacillus arenilitoris (assembly GCF_014705655.1). GTDB lineage: Bacteria > Bacillota > Bacilli > Paenibacillales > Paenibacillaceae > Pristimantibacillus > Pristimantibacillus arenilitoris. The sequence continues at coordinate 65,244 of NZ_JACXIY010000041.1, forward strand.
GTCGTCCACGCCGATCGCCTGGCGGATTTCGAGCGGAATGTCCGCATGCGTCTGCACGGCCGGGTACGTCATGAGCGACTCGACGCCGCCCAGGCTCTCCGCGAAGGCGATCAGCTTGATGTGCCGGAGAATCGGCTCCACGTAACGGGCATCCTTCAAGCGGAACGAGAAGATGCCGGTGTTGCCGGACGATTGGCTGTTCTGGATCTCGTGCCCGGGATGATGCGGGAGCGCCGGGTAATAGACGTCCTCGACGGCCGGATGCTCCATCAAGTAGTTCGCGATCGTCGTCGCGTTGTATTGATGGCGCTCCATGCGCAGCGCCAGCGTCTTCATCCCCCGCATGAGCAGCCAGGAATCCTGCGGTCCCAGCACCGCTCCGATCGAGTTGTGCAGGAAAGCCATCTCCGCCGACAGCTCCTTGCCCTTCGTGACGATCAAGCCCGCGAGCACGTCGTTGTGGCCGCCCAAATATTTGGTCGCGCTGTGGACGACGATGTCGGCGCCAAGCTCGATCGGACGCTGGAAGAACGGCGTAAGCAGCGTGTTGTCGACGATGGTCAGGAGTCCCTTCGCCTTCGCCCAAGCGGACACTCGCGCGAGATCGGTAATCATCATTAGCGGGTTGGTCGGCGTCTCGATGAGCACCGCCTTCGTATTCGGGGTAAGCAGCGCGGCCATCGCGTCGATGTCGTTCGTGTCGACGTAAGAAGCCGTCACGCCGAACCGCGACATGATCCGCTCGAGCAGGCGGTACGTTCCGCCGTACAAGTCTAGGGAGACGATCAGGTGGTCGCCTTGCCCGAACAAAGCGAAGATGGTCTGCAAGGCCGCCATGCCGGAGCTGCAGGCGAACGCCGCGTCTCCGGATTCGAGCTGCGCGGCCGCTTCCTCCAGCACCGACCTGGTCGGGCTCTTCGTGCGAGCGTAGTCGAAGCCGGTGCTTTGTCCGAGCTTCGGATGGCGGAAGGCGGTCGCCTGATAGACGGGAAAGCTGACCGCGCCGGTTACGGGCTCCTTAATCGATCCGATCTGGGCCAGATGACTTTCGATTTTCATTGTAAGGTTGCACTCCCTCGAAAAAAAAGTTAAATGCCTGCGCCTAAGTCAAACGGCGTTTGCTGGTACACGTAATAATTGAGCCAGTTCGAAAATAACAGATTCGCGTGCGCCCGCCAAGTGGACAGCGGCAGCGAAGCCGGATTATCGCCCGGGAAATAGTTCTTCGGAACGTCGATGCGCAGGCCTTTCGCCTTATCGCGGTCGTATTCGAACTTGAGCGAGGTCGGGTCGTATTCCGAATGGCCGGTCACGAAAATTTGCTTGCCGTCCTTGGAAGCGACGATATAGACGCCGGAATCTTCCGAGCTGGACAATATGTCGAGGTTCTCGATCGGCTCTATATCTTCGCGGCGGACTTCCGTATGCCTCGATTGCGGCACGTAGAACACTTCGTCGAACCCGCGCAGCAGGCTGACGTTGCGCTTCTCGACCGCATGCTGGAACACGCCGAACATTTTGTTATCCAAGCCGTATTTGGGCACGTTGTAATGGTGGTAGAGGCCCGCCTGCGCGGCCCAACAAATATGGAATGTCGACGTAACGCGCCTAGCGCTCCAATCCATAATTTCCTTCAGCTCTTCCCAATACGTCACTTCCTCGAACGGCAGATGCTCGACCGGCGCCCCCGTAATGATCAGCCCGTCGTAGTATTCATCGGAAATTTCGTCGAACGTTTTGTAGAACAATTCCAAATGCTCGGCGGACGTATTCTTGGACGTATGCGTTCTTGGATGAAGCAGGACGACTTCGACCTGAAGCGGCGTATTGCCGATGAGCCGAAGCAGCTGCGTCTCGGTCGTTTCCTTCGTCGGCATGAGATTCAAGATGGCGATCCGAAGCGGCCTGATGTCCTGGTGGAAGGCGACGCTTTCGTCCATGACGAATATATTCTCGTTGCTTAAAACTTCTTTGGCCGGCAAATGGTCCGGTACTTTGATCGGCATGCGAATTCACTCCTTAAATAGGATGGCAGATTAGCCGCTTCAATAACAAAAAGACCCTTTCTGCTCTGAGAAAAGGTCGTATGCTCGGTTAAGAAGCCATCCGCCTCTCTCATCTCTCAGAAACAATCGTTTCCGCAAGAATTAGCACCGTGCGTCTAACGCCGGTTGCCGGGCTTCATCGGGCCAGTCCCTCCGCCTGCTCTTGATAAGAAAGTAGTCTATTCATTTTTCGCGGTTACATCTATTTTTCACTTTAATGCATTCCTTTATTCGCGTCAAGATGCGACTTTGCATAAGCTGGTGAATAGCCTTATTTTGCGCCGTTTTTAGGCTTGAATGTAAAGCTGGTGCGGGAGTATACTAGACAAGATTGCGTCACCATTTCACTCGCAAAGGGGTGCAAACGGACATGGAAGGCGACCGACCGAAGCCTGACGATTATCGAATACGGTTACTGCCGGTTACTTCCACCTTCAGCCGGCAGTTCCCTCTCAAGTAAGAAAGGAGTGGCTGCGGATGAAAATCCGTCTTGTTAACAATGGCATTTTTACCCCTGTGGATACGATCGAACAGACGCTGGTCCCCGCGCCCCAAGGCTTTTATTGGATCGATGCGGACGTGGACGACCTCGCGGTGCTCCAGCCTCTGTTCGGCATGCACGACCTCGCCGTCGAAGATTGCCTCAGCGAGGAGGAGCAGCGCCCGAAAATCGAAATTTACGAAAGCCATTATTTTATCGTTATTAACAGCATCCGGTTCGACGACGAAGAGATCTTCCTGCGCGCGCTGAACATATTTCTTGGCCGCCATTACATTATTACGGTCACGAAGCAGAAAATCAACGAGCTCCGCTCGCTCAAGCCGCTGCTCTGGGAGCATGAAGTCAGCCGGCCGGATTACTTCCTGTACCATCTCGTCGACCTCGTCGTCGATAATTATTTCCTCGTCGGCGATCGGATCGACAACCGGATCGAATCGCTGGAAGAGGACATTCTCATGCATACGAAGAAGTCGCATCTGAACGAGATCATCGGCTTGCGCGGCGAGATTTTGTGGCTGCGCAAGGTGCTCGGCCCGCAGCGCGAGCTGATCGCCACGCTCAACAAGAAGGATTTGAAGCTGATCGACGACGAGCTGCAAAAGTACTTCAGCGATATTTACGAGAACGCGCTGAAGATCGCCGAATCGTTCGATACGTACCGCGACCTGATGGGCAACTTGCGGGAGGCTTACCAGTCCAGCGTCTCCAACCGTGCCAACGAAATCATGCGCGTCTTTACGGCGATCACCGTCATCTTCATGCCGTTGACCTTCATTACCGGCATATACGGAATGAATTTCGACTTCATTCCGGGGCTGCATCTCCGTTTCGGCTCTTATATACTGCTCGGCGTCATGCTGCTGCTCGGGGTAGGCATGTTCATTACGTTCCGCAAGAAGGAATGGCTCTAACCGCGTTGCGGTTCGAATACGGCAAGGTCGTTCCTCCTCCGGCTTCCCCGCCGGGCGGAGCGGGCGGCCTTTTTGCCGTCGCCTCTTATATCCTTTATAATAGTTAAATACTTATTTATAGCAGACTTTCGTTTGGAAAGGGGGATTGACGTGAACCTCAGCCAGCTTGAAACGCTCGTTACGATATCCAAGACGATGAGCTTCCGCAAAGCGGGCGAGCTGCTCAACCTGACGCAGCCGGCCGTATCGGCGCAAATCAAAAGCTTGGAGGACGAGTTCAAGACGGTCTTAATCGATCGTAATCAGCCCGTCACTTTAACCGATCACGGACAAGTATTTTTGCAGCATGCCGAGAAGATGCTGACGATCGTCGAAGAGCTGAAGCAGAAGCTGTCCGACCTCAATTCGACGCCTCAAGGACATATTTTGCTCGGCACGACCTCGTCCATCGCGATTCAAATTTTGCCTCGGGTGCTGTCCTATTTTCAAAACCAATTCCCGTTGATCAAAACCACGATTCATTCCATGCCTTCATCCCAAGTGATGGCCAGCGTCGAGAACGGCTCCGTCGATATCGGCATTTCGTATCTGTTCGAAAAAAATCCGAACGTCTCCTCCTCCGTTCTTTACTACGACACGTTCGAGCTCGTCGTATCGCCGGCGCATCCGATGAGTAAATTAACGCACACGACGGTGGACACGCTAAAGGATATTCCGATGATCATGCTCGCCCCCGATACGCTCGGACGCCGATTCGTCGATCAGCTGTTCCGCAAATACAACGTCCAGCCCAACATCGTCATGGAGCTGTCGAGCAGTGAAGAGGTGAAGCGGATGGTCGAGATTAACCTTGGTGCGGCCGTCGTCTCGAAGCTGTCGATCGCCAACGAGCTTCGGCTCGGCACGCTGAAGATGATCAAGGTCAACGAGCTCGAAGCGACGCATCCGGTAGGCGTCGTATACAAGTCCGGCCGGTATTTGAACACGGCGATGCAGCAGTTTCTCAGCGATTTGAAGGGCATGCCCGAGCACCATTTCATAAGCAGCGAATAAAAAATAGACGGCAGACAAGGAGAGGAAGAGAATGAAATTTGATTTACATACCCATCATTTCAGATGCGGGCATGCGGACGGCAGCATTGAAGACTACATTGTTGCGGGAATCGACGCCGGGCTCCAGGTGATCGGCATTTCCGACCATTCCCCCTACTTCTACCACGAGGAAGACCAGCCGTCGCCCGGCATCGCCATGGCGCGAAGCGAATTCGCCAATTACGTGAACGAAGTGCTGCGGCTGAAGCAAAAGTACGAAGGACGGATCGAGGTGCTGCTCGGCATGGAATCGGACTTCTTTCCGGAGTATGCGGAAAGCTACCGGAAGGCGTACGTAGGCGTGCCGTTCGATTATTTGATCGGCTCCGTCCACCAGGTCGGCGGCGTCAGCATTTTTAACCGGAACCGCTGGAAGGGGCTCGACGAAGCCCGGCAACTCGGCGAGAAAAAGAGCTATTACGAGCTCATATCCGAATCCGCACGCAGCGGCATGTTCGATATTCTCGGCCATATCGATGCAATGAAGGGCTACTACCCCGCCTTCTCGGCCATCCCCGCGCATGAGCATATCGACGAGACGCTGCGGGTCATCGCTGAAAACGGCGTCTCCATCGAGATCAATACGTCGGGCGGCACGAAGGATGTCGGAGGCTGGTATCCGTCGGACGAAATTTTGGAGCGGGCGCTTCATTACGGCGTTAACGTCACGTTCGGCTCCGACGCGCATGTGCCTCAGCGGGTAGGCGACGAGTGGGAGCTTGTGCGCGCCAGGCTGAAGGAAATCGGATTTAAGCAGTGGGTGTATTACCGGAAGCGCCGGCAGGTCGTTCTGCCTCTATAAAAAAAAAGCGGACCTGCACGCCGCAGGTCCCAAAAAATATATATTAAAAAAGGGGGTCTTGTTTATTATAATAGCCCCCTAATGTAATGGGACGGTAACAGAAGCATTTCAATTGTGTAACAAATTTAGGGAGATGGACGGTAAAATGTGGCTTTTGACGGCCATCGGCAGCGCAATCTTGTTCGGACTGGCCGGCTGGTGGATGAAAGTATCGCAAATGCGCGGCGGTTCGACAAGGATGTTGCTGCTGGGCTTATACGCGTCCGGAATGCTTGGGTTCGGCGTTCATGCGGCGCTTGAAGGCACGCTGCCGACCCTGGCCGATCCCGCCGTATGGATCGCGGGGGGCATAATCGGGGCCGGCTCCGCCTGGGGCAACGCCTTGTTCATGAAGGCGCTGGATTACGGCCCCGCAAGCTTAACCTCGCCGCTTACGAATATGAACATCATTCTGGTCGTCGCCCTCGGGACGTGGTGGTACGGCGAGCCGCTCGGCGCTTCCGAAGCGGCCGGCATTACGCTCCTGCTGCTCGCCGTCGTTTTTATCGCGCACAAACGGAAGGAACCGCTGACGATTACCGAGAAGCGCTGGTTCGTCCTTGTCGGGGCGGCCATCGCGCTGTTCGCCATCCGCAACGGCGGGCTCAAAGTAACGGACGAGCTCGGGCTGCCGAGCGCGCCGATTTTGTTCATCGCCTACGCCCTATCGCTAGCCTGGTTTCTCCTCCCGTCCAAGGCTGCGGATACGCGCTCCGCCCGCAAGATAGGACTTCGCTTAGGCGTTGTCGCGGGATTGTTCTCGTATGGCGGACTACAGCTGTATGCCGTCGCCATCTCGACGGGCCAGGCGAATATCGCGGCTCCGATCTTTGCGACGAACAGCCTGGTCGTGGCGGCCGGCGCGATCGCCGTGTACAAGGAAAAGCTGTCGCTCTTGCAATGGACCGCTTTCGCGTTCACGATCGCGGGGCTCGTCATTATTCGGCTGTAAATCGCCGGCGGCACGCGGAAGCCGCTATTCCCAGTAAATGAACTTACTTTTCGTTCGTTCATATGCTACAATAGAAATACGAAAAGCGGGGTGATACGGTTGGATTATTCGACAATGTGCCCAAAGTATGAAGCCGCGGCCGACATCCTTGGCAAGAAATGGACTGGCCGAATCATACGGGTATTGCTCGGAGGACCGAAGCGGTTCAAAGAGATCAAGGAACAAATACCCGAGATGAGCGACAAAATGCTAACGGACCGGATGAAAGAACTTGAACATATAGCGATCATTAAACGACAGGTTTACCCGGAGATGCCCGTACGGATCGAGTACGAGCTGACCATTAAAGGACGGGAGCTGGAACCCGTTATCGAGTCCATTCAAAAATGGGGCGAACAATGGATGTAACTAAGGCGCGCAGACAGCCTTTACCGTTCGTTGACGGAATGGCTCGTCCCGCTGAACGATAGAAGCTGGAGGGCATATGCCCTCTTTTTTCATTATTAGCGGCTTTACCGCTTTCATCGCCCGGACTCTGGGCGTCACGTACTTTCATCGGCACCATATGCAGCAATTTAGCCCATTCGATGTCGATGCCGAAGTATCCATGCCTCCGCTTCCCGCTAATCTATTGCTAATCTTTACCCGTCTTCACTTCTCTATGAGCATATGCGCGGCGGCCTTCGACGAATCCGCCGTTCGAATGTCCGGCTTTCGTCCCCTCCATCCTTCCCGTCCCTTCGTTGACAAAACAACCGGCATCCATTATTATGGAAACATCTTGATTGATAATAATTATCAATATCAATGCATACAAAAGAAAGCTGCTAGTAGAGTAAAGGGCTGGGGTGACCAGCCCCTCCTCATCAAACCGTACGTGCGGTTTTCCCGCATACGGCTTTCCGATGCT
>NZ_JACXIY010000042.1 GCF_014705655.1 Paenibacillus arenilitoris
GGAACGCTCAATCTTACGCTTCGATCCACCGGAGATAATGGTGGAGGAACGGTCTATGTAGATGGTGTAACGCTCTACTACGGAGAGGAAGACTTTGAAGCGCCTACGGCACCAAAAGGATTTAGAACTATCAAAAATACATCAAGTAAAATTCAGTTTAACTGGGATATGTCAACAGATAATAATGAGGTTCTAGGTTATGAAATATATCTAAACGATAATTTTTTGGGTACAACTACAAATAGTAGTTATACAGCAAATAATCTATTAGCTCGGAGTTGGTATAAGTTCTCAATTAGAGCATTTGATGATGCAGGAAATTATTCAGAACTAGTTGACTTTAAAGCAGCCACATTCGGTGCGAACTTGGTTAGTAATGGCGGTTTTGAGGAGTATAGTCAGTTAAATGGTGTTGGATCATATTGGAGCTCAAGCGTAAGAAATGGCGCTGTTGCTGACTTGAAATTAGTTCACGCACCTGTAATTAATGGGCAAACTGCTCAGAAAGTTCAAGGGTATGGCATTCCTAATGCAGACAGAATCAAGGTTAGCCAGGAGGTAGAGGTTCAACCCAATCTTCCATTCACGTTTAAATCTAATGTATATGTTGAGTCAATAGCAAACAGTAAGTTCGTATATTACATTGATTTTGCTGACGAGAATGGCGACTGGATAGATGGGATTGCATTAGAAAGAACAACAGGAACCGGAGGGTATGTACTTCTAACAGCTTCAGGTATTGTGCCTGAAGAAGCAAGAAGCGCTACTATAAATATTGCGCTTAGAGCAACAGGAAATGGCGGAGCTGGAACAATCTATATTGACGCTGTAGAGTTCAGTTATATTAATAAAGCTACTTATCGCTATAACGAAAAAAATCAATTGGAATCAATCAGTTATAGTGATGGTACAAGGATTTTGTATACGTATGATTCCAATGGGAATTTAATTCAAATAAGAAGGGAAGAAACATAGAACGTTAATTTTCATCAAGCCTTAGGATGATTAAACTAAATCATCCTAAGGTGTATTTTCAGAGCGACGAAACGGACTAATCTTGGGAAAAATTCTACAAAAGGAGACTTTTTTTTGAAAAATAAACGTGTAATTTCATTAATAGTTCTATTTGTATTGCTATTTACTAGTTTTGATCTAACTGCGTTTGCAGAGAAGAAAGATAAGGATAATGGCAAAAGAGATTTTATCGTGAAATTTATCGACAAAGTCAATGTAGATAAAGAACTAAAAGGGAAAAAACTTAAAAAAAAGTATAAGCATGCTCCTTTAGCCTCTGTTGAACTCACAGAATCTGAGTTGCTTCAACTAATTAAGTCTAATACAGTGGAATACATTGAAGAAGATACGGTGATTCAGCTACCTACAACCGACGTTACGAGCGAGCCTATTATTGAATCAGAACCAAAAGAGAATGTTGCGTCTGTTGGAAATCGTGAGGCACAAGCCAAAGGTATTGATGGAACAGGGATAAAAATAGCTGTGTTTGATACAGGAATTACGGCTAATGATTCAATTCATGTCGCAGGCGGTGCTTCATTTGTTGAGGGTACCAAAGAATACAATGATAATAATGGTCATGGTACCTATATTGCCAGTCTTATTTCAGGCAAAACATCGGAATTTCAGGGGATTGCTGTGGGAGCAGAACTCTACTCCGTAAAAGTGTTAGATGATAATGCACAAGGTACTTATAGCCAAGTTATTGAAGCCATTGAATGGGCTGTAGACAACAATATGGATATCGTAAACATGAGCTTCGGGGCTGATGTTTATTCGAACGCTCTTGCGGATGCGATGAAGTATGCGTATGACAATGGTGTACTCTTAGTCGCAGCTGCTGGTAATGATAGCGATAGTTTAATTGATTATCCAGCGAGATTTCATTCTGTCATTGCTGTAGGAGCGGTCGATCAAAAACATATCCGGGCTTCCTTTTCAAATATTGGTACTGAACTGGAACTTATGGCATCTGGTGTAGACGTCGCGGGTTTAGATTCAAATGGGAAGACAGTCTTAAAAAGCGGCACTTCTTCATCTACTGCAAATGTTTCTGCCATAGCAGCATTGTATTTACAGGCATTTCAAGGAATTTCGAATATGGAAGTGCGGGAACTGTTAAACACTTCAGCCATGCCAATTGGAGATGTCTCTGAGTATGGAAACGGTCTAGCTCAATTTACGCATCAAGTAGACCAAACAGACAATACATTAATGTCTGAGGAAGAAGAAAATGAATGGATCAAACAAGAAATAGTCAAGCAGGAAGACAAAGCGAAGAAAAGAGAGCGAGCTAAGAAAGAGCGGGAAGAAAAAAAGAAGAAAGAGAAAAAAGAGTACGAACTCACTGGTAAAAAAACAGAAAACGTTATAAAGCAAGCAGAGGAAGAACAAGAACAGAATCGTCCAGATGCATCTCAGCGTGAGTTGTCCGAGCGTATTCAACGTAAGCTGGATAAACTCGAATCTAAAGAAAAGCAGCAAGAAAATGAATCGACCGTGACGCGTAATATTGATGTAATTGCGAATGAATGGGGAGTTTCAGTAGCAGAAATTCAAGTTCAGCTAGATAAAGGCTTTACATTAGAGGAAGTTGAGACAGCGATTCGCCAACAAAAACAAGAAAGGAAGAGCACAACCTTAAGCGGATCTTTAGAAAAAAACAAAAAAACACAAGTCAATGAATCTGAAAAAGCAGAAAGCGAAATTAAATCTGATGTTGGAAGTCTTGATTTGAAGACAGCCAACGTATTTAGTGCTTCTTCCGCTCCTCCTGATCCAGAGGTACCTAATCTGGATATGCTAAAGTTGGAAACTGGAGAGGCGCCTTATCGGGTAAGTTTGGAGAATGAGAGTGTTTCGACGCTTTCAGGTTCGCTTTCAGTTTCTGAATCAGACTTATCGCTTCCGGGTAGAAATGGGAACGGCTTTACGCTTACACGCACTTATGATTCCAATAACTCACAATTTTACGATATGGACGTAGATACGGTATCGAGTACGGTCAATGACTATTACGTCATAATTAGCGGCAGCGAGAGATATTGGAAGACAACCTATTATCTTTCTTACTATCAAAGGCAAGTTGCAAACAAGTATGCATGTTCCGATGGTCGTTTTATTACGACAGTCAGCGATTCGAACATCGGCCATGGATCGTCTTCTTATAATACACAAGCTGCAAGAGACGCTGCCTCGAATAGTCTATCGGCCAACCCGACCATTATCGATAGATCTGACTGTGCAGCATATGACAGATATAGAGTAACTTCTTACACCCTTTATAAAACATCATCCAGCTCCGTGGATGTAATTGGAAATGGAACGTATAGCAGATACTTAGGACCGTATGCTACTCAAAACCAGGCAAATACTGCGATGCAAAGTGTAACAGTGGGTGCAGCAGATTTCTCAACGTATCCGAGCGGCAATCCAAATGATGTGCAAATTGCAATCACTAGAACTATTCAAGGTAAAAGCATTCATACAGAGCCGAGAAATAGTTATTATTATGTTAACCGTTTAGTTGATGCGAAAGAAGAGAAGAAGTTCCCGATTGGGAAAGGCTGGTCTTGGAATATTCCGTACTTAACGTTTGACAGAGGGACCTACGTACATTTTGCAGGAGACGGGACTTATAAAGTCGAGAACCAAACACTTAAAGGTTATCTTTATAAGGATATTCGATTAGTTTCAGATACGACAGTTACTGTTAACGGTACACAGTCAGCATATGCCTTGAAGTTTCGTGCAGGTGAGAAACAATATTTCAGTTCAGATGGATTATTGTTGCAAATATCTGATGCGTACAACAATCGTACTCAATTCAAGTACGCTAATGTGAGCCCGTATGGTAAAGTTCTAACTTCTATTACTGACGCGATTGGTAATGAAATTACTATAGGATATACTTCTGATCAAGTAACGCTAACACTAGGCGATCGACAAGTTGTTTATAAGAAAACTGTTCAAAACAACAAAGAATTGCTGACTCAAGTCATAGATCCGATGAATCGTGTGACGACTTACGATTACCATATTGCAAATGCGAGTTTTAACCTGTTAGGTTCAAATCCGGTTACAAGTAATCCGTATGCTCTGTTAACAGGAGTAACGCATCCGACTGGAGCAAAAACCATATATGAGTATGAGGGGGCACCAGTAAAACGGTACACCAGTTCCAATTCAGTTAATGAAGCTTATCGGATTGCAGTTCGAAAGGATAGTATCACCTATAGTGATAGCACTACAGAAGAATTCAATCGAGCTGCTTTCCTTTATCCGCATGACATGGGGAGCTCATATAATCAAGACTTTACATTTACGACGAAACTTATGCGAGGACCAGTTGAGTCTATCTACACGTATAGGAAAGATTATATTGACGATACAACAGCGCCGATGTTCTATAACACAAAGATTGAAGCATCAGATCTGGCATTGAAGCGAGTTACGGAACATACGTATGATGAAGCAAATCGTAATCCATTACCAATTTCGACAACAAATTATTTTGTATCAGGTACAGGACAATCTACAAAAGTTACAACTTCCGCACAATATGATACGTGGGGGAACCTCATTAGCGAAACGGATCCATTAGGAAATCAGTCGACCTATGAGTATGATGGGACTTCCCATTTGCTAACATCCTCCAAAACGCCTGCTGGAGTTGGCAAGAGCCTTTACATTCAGCTAGTCCGTAATTTGCAAGGTGATATCACCGACTATGTGGTGCGTGATAACCATGCTTCGGGTACATTATTGCGTAGAAACACATATGATTACGATACATTCGGTAACATCAAACAAACGAAACAGCATGGCACAGATCGTATTGCACTGGTAACATTCACCTATGATAATTTATCGGCATTTCCTGTTAAGGCATCTTATTCGTATACGGATGCAGACGGAGTTGCTCAAACCAGCGATACCGAAGCGACATACGATACGTTAACCGGTGAAATGAAAAGTTTTAGAGATGGAAGAGGGAATTTAACTTCTTATTCCATAGATAAACTTGGTCGGACTATTCAGGTGACGAACCCCGATCAGACTACTATTTCGGTAGTATATGATGATATTAATAACCAAGTTACAACAACGAACGAGGCAAACAAAAAATCGGTTACAAAATTTAATGCTGTCGGACTTCAAATAGAAGCAGGAATCTATGAAAATGGAATTTATGTTTCGAAGTCCAAAGCGGGTTATGATTCTCTGAATCGGAATATTTGGGTAGAAGAATCAACAGGAAACCGCACTTTGTATGCATATGATAACTGGGACAGGTCAGTAAAAGCGACTAATCCTGATGGTACGTTCAGCACTATTAGTTATGATGAGTTATCATATACTAACATTGCAACTGATGAAGAAGGGAATGCAACATTAAACAAGTACGATCAATTTGGAAGACTGCTATTCACTCAGTTGCAAAAAAATGGAGCATACTATACAGCTCAATCGTATTCTTATGACGAACTTGGGAGGGTTATTTCTACACAAGATGCATTGAATCATATCACGAATAATTCATATGACTCGCTTGGTCAATTGACGAGCGTAACAAATGCGAAACAAGAAACCACCTCTTATCAATACGACCAATTCGGAAATTTGACAGCGCTTGTGTATCCAGATGGAAGTAAAGTGTTAAAACGATATGATGAGCTAGGTCGTTTACAGTCACAAACCGACCAACTTGGTAAGATCAAAAAAATTTATTATGATGCTGCAGGCAATATGAATAAGTTTGTTGATCGCAAAGGGATTACGTTTACCTATTCATATGATACTCGGAATAGACTGACAAACCGCATTAGTCCAAGTGAGACGATATCTTACACGTATACAGTGGACGGTCTGAGGAAATCAATGACAGACCAAACCGGGACAACTTCGTACTCGTATGATGAAAGTACCGGTGAATTAACTGGACAGACTTATCCAGATAATAAAGAGATCTCGTACACGTATGATGGAAGTGGTAACTTAACTTCAACGGCAGGGCCTTTCTCACACTTAACATCGTATAAGTATGATAATGTCAATCGGATGCAAACGGTGATGGCGGATTCACAACAAAGCGCCTCCTATTCTTATTTAAAAAATGATAAAATTGACAAGATCGAATATGCTAATGGAATATCATCAGAATTCACATTCGATGGACTGCTAATGACCCAAATGCAGCATAAGAAACAGGATGGAACGGTTTTGAATTCTTATTCCTACAGCTTCGATTTAACTGGAAACATTACGCAACGTTCAGAGAACGAGACGACACATGATTTTAGTTACGATGCATTGGGGCGTGTAGAGACAAATACTCAATATAATGAGACTTATGAGTATGATGTAAAGGGCAACAGAGAAACAATAGTCTCGGATGCTTTGCCAGATTTAGAAGAGGCATACTATGAATATGATGATTGGAACCGTCTTACGAAAGTAACAACTAGCGAAGGGGTTATTACCTATAAGTATAACGGTGACGACCGTATGGTTGAGCGAAGTGAGAATGGTGAGACAATTCGATACTATTGGAGTAATGACCGGATTGTAGCTGAAGGTGTTGTTCAAGATGGAGTTGTTTCAGAAAAGGCAACCTATATATATGGTCTTGGTTTGCTAGAGCAAATTGATGGAGGGAATTCCAGTCGTTCCTCATTCTTAATGAATGGCCATGGTGATGTAGTTGAATTGCGTGATATGCAGGGAAGTCTACAAAATCAATACACCTACGATATTTGGGGCAAACCATTAACAGCATCTGAAACCGTTGATAATCCATTCCGTTACTCAGGTGAATATTGGGATGACAGTGTAGATCTTCAGTATTTAAGAGCACGTTGGTACGATCCGAAAATTGCAAGGTTTATTAATGAGGATACGTATGAGGGGAAGATTAGTAATCCTCTAAGTTTGAATTTGTATACGTATGTAAGCAATAACCCATTGAGATATACTGATCCTTCAGGAAATAAACAATTAGCTGAAGGAAGTGGCGGCGGATTACCACTTATTCCGTGGTACTTTCCTCCACCAGCGGTAAAGTATTTAAAAGATGCACTGGAAGTTGGTTTTAAAATTGCTGCAACTTCTATTGCTACCGCAGAAACTGTAGGAAACAAGAAAAGAAAAAATGATGATATTATTCTTTATCACGCTACAAATAATGAATCAGTTGACTCCATTCTAGCTGGTATAGACCTAACTGCTGGAAGAGTAAATCTTGATTTTGGACAAGGATTTTATGTAACAACAAATGCAAATCAAGCTGAAGAATGGGTTCAAAGGAAGTTCGATGGAAACGGAGCTGTTATGGCATTTGCAGTAGATAAAGATGTATTTGATGATTATAACGGTAAAACTTTTAAAAATCTGAAAGAACTTTCTGAGTTCGTTTATAAATGCAGGAATTCTGACTGTAATCATGAGTATGATTATGTATCGGGAATGTATTTGACTAATCCTTACACTAGGGTGAGATCAGTTTTAAATGGAAAAAGAGTAACTACGAAAGTACCCACAAAAAGAGAATTCTATAGTTTTACTGGTCAACAGATTAGTATCCACAATCAAGATTTAGCAGATCAAATCTTAGAAGGGTATGTTGGATCCAGGTATTATTAAATAGCCACTCGGAATTAGAGCTGGGCTGAAGAGCTAAATTTGGGAAGAGAGAGCGTAGAGAGCTGGAAAACTTGGAAGTTGAAAACCAGTTTCAAAAATAGGCAGACTTCGCCAATTTTTGTAGGGACATTTTCGAAAAAAATCAGGCGGCTTTCTGGCAAATTAAAGGCTTCAATTGGTCCCACTCGTCTTTCTGGCTAAACATACCAGGCATCCATGTGCTGGCAGATCATAATGCCGTAGAGGCGCATGTACCACATCATCGTGGAACGGTGGCGACCGGATTCCAGTTTGTAGTCGATCTTCTCCTGCTTGTTAGAGCGTTCGACGGATGTGCGGCGTTTGTAGATGAGCTTCCACTTCTCAGAACCGCGAACGGTCTTCGGGAACAACCGGAGGTTATCGCTGCTATGCGTATGGTACGTTCGGCCGTACTTCGTGCTTGAACAATTGCAGGAAGGCGAGCATCTCCATTTACGACGGTTCTGAGATTTGTCGAAACCGTTCGGCTTCATTTTGTTGCCGCTCGGGCAGATCGGAATGCCTTCTGGAGAGATTTGAATGTCGCTGGCTGTGGCCATGTTGTTCTTGGTCCGGTTGTTGAGATCGATGAACGGTTCGATGTGTTGGTGGTCAAGCAACTGGTAGATCGCCTCAGCATCGTGTGCAGCATCGAGGAGCATTTTGTCTGCTGTGCCCAAGGAGAATCGTTGCTTGAATTCAGCCGAGCTGACGACCAGGCTGACGGCATCATGCCGCGAGGCAGACTGCAGTCTGGGATACAGCGGAAATCGTGTTTACTGTCCGCCGCAGAGATCATGTATAGGTGGTATCCGTTGAAGTACTTTTCTCTGGCGCTGTCCCATCCCGAGTTGCAGTCGGGCTGGGAGTAAAAACGAAGATGGCTGCATTCAGCTTTGCCGAGGGCACGACAATTGCAAGTCGGTTTGCTTCGGGGATACGCCGATGTGACAAGGGCTGTCCCATCGCCTGCGACGGTCATCGCAGAGAGATCCACGAGTAAGCCAAGCTGAGCAGATACGGTAAGAATCTGCTCTTGGAAGAAGGTAAACAGACGATCAGCTGGCAACGCCGTCTCCAGATGTGAATGATGCAGAATCCACTCCACGAGACGCTTAATTCGTCCAGTCGAAGTTGTCGGAGCTTTTTCGCCCTTTTTTCCTTTTTGGGTTTGCGTTTTCGCTTCGGCAACTGCTGAGGCTTCAGGTGCTTGGACGCATCTAGCCAAAGGCGTTTGAATAAGTCGTAGAAGGTGCCGACACCGGGGATGTTGTCAGAGGTAAAGGCGCTAGAAATTTGACCAAAATTTTCTTGAATTTTTCCCCGAATGAAATAAGGAATTAATTGAAAAAACCTGCTACCGGAGTAGGAGGTAAGCAAATGGATGGTTCGAGGAATCCCTTGTCCCATCTGCCTCAGCGAATGCCGAGAGGCTATTTTAAAAATAGGAGTGAACTATAATGAAAGGAAATTTTGATTTTAAAACTAATTTGGAAACAGAAATTTTTTGTCTGGAAATTGCATTGTGTATGTCTTCAATTTATAACATAACAGAAGAAGAGGCGGTGGGACGAGTAAGTGAGTTTTGGTCAGGTCTGGATTTAACAAGGGAAGATGACATGATTTTTCACGAATCAACAGAGCACTGGGCAGGTCATATCTATTTCGAAGATCAGTTCTGGTGGAAGAAGGATGTGAGTCAACTTGCTCCTAGAAGATATCCAAAAAAGAAGAGTTAAGTGAGAGATTATTATTCAAACCACCACATTGTTTGTACAAACCTTTGTCATTTTCTTTATCACAACGACTCGTGGTGGTGAACCTTTAATCTGGTCATTTCAGCATGACGATCGACAACAAAAATTACCATGATGTTAGCGACAAAGACCGCCAACTTAACGAGGCGGTCTTTATTCATCCCCAACACACGTCGAGGATCTTCATGCCCCACGGGATCGGATCAGTGAGTTTCAAACTCATTTGTTCCAGCCGTACCAACGTCGCGATGGTTGGCTGGAGGAGCCGTGATCCAAAAGTATAAAGACCTATTGTTTGGTCATTGCGCCGTCAAGTAGCAGTACAAAAAAACTCTAAGTTATGCGGCGATCGATTCCTGGTATCCACCTGGGAGAGATCGCTGAATTTGCAGATATTGCTCGGCGACTTCAGAAGCGGCTTTTCTCTCGAGAACGTGTCAATACTAAGAGGCATTCGTCCGCGGAAAGCGCGCAGAGTGATCCCAGACGAAGAATGGGAAGACTACTTCAAGAATAATGCCGTCCCGGCCGTCCGGGACGAACCGCTCGCGGACATGCCCGCGAAAAGCCCCCTCCTCCGGCGCATTGCGCCGGCCGCTCTCGTCCTTTGGTCCGGTAAAAAAATACTAGGGGCGGTGTCGATTCGGCTCAGCAGCGTGTTTAAAGGAATGAAATAATGATGTTTTTAGAAATCGGCGCTATTTTTTCGGATGAAAAAGCTCGATTTTTATTTTTTTTCATATAAAAAAACCGTTTTCATGAATGGCGGCGATTATTACCGACGGATGCAAATAATGTCGAATGACACGGTCGCGTCAGCAATTTCCGGGACATCGGCCAATAGTCCCGTTTCGGGCGGACGAGGCATGGATTTTTTTGCATAACTGGAAAAGCGGAAGAAAATTGGAAACGGAAACATCCTTTATTTAACAAGGGCAGCAATCGGTTTATAGCTATACTGAATGAGTCTGGAGGCGGATTGGCCATAAAAGTACATAAAGCGCTTTCAGCTGACAAAATTATCATTTTCGCACGCAAAAGCGGATTTGTTAATAAATATTAAATGGTTAAATTAGGAGCGAATTCTTATGAAAACCGTCTGCAAAATGAGAAGGAAAGGCTAAATGACAACATGTCTTTATTCCCTCAAGAATTGCGATAATCTATGGCATACTAATCTCAAAGTTGAAGCTTGGCACAAAAAAAACATTATTTTTTACTAATATTAAAACTTCCTAATTATTGTTGTGTTAAATGTCGATTTGTAGCAATCTGAACTTACCGGAGGGGACGGAAATTGTAAGTTTGGAAATGGAGGATTTCGTCTATGGAAGTTTCGAATCAAGAGCAGAAGCGCGTAAGGCTGAAGCAATTTTTGAAAATATTATCCGAAGATCCTTCACTGGCAGGCGGGGAGAAGCTGCAGAACGCCGGTTCGCTCGCCGACCTCCTTGTTTACACCGGCTATTATCCAAGAAACGACACCGTAGACATGGCGAAGGTCGTGTCGCTGCTCCTAAAGAAATTGGGTCACGAGGCTGGCTCGGAAGACATGGTGGAGCATGTCATTAACGGAGGAACGGTAGAGGAATTTATGAACAAATGGAAGGTAGGGGCGTCGGGGTAAAGGAGAAAGGGTGGAGGCGGTCGCTTCTATGCCATTCTCATGCCCGGAAGTTCTCGTTTTGAATAACAATTATCTATATGTATTCATTAGGAATAATTCAGGACGAGTCGAAAAAAAGAAAGATTTAATGAGCAATGGAGGAGACCTTGTTGGAATTAAAACAATATTGGAATATCGTCAAAAGAAGGCTGCTATTAATTGCACTTATGATTATCGTCGTTTGTTCGGCCGTAGGCATTTACTCCTTCTTATTCATCAAACCGCAGTATACGGCTTCCGCTACGCTGATCGTCAATGACTTCAAGGACAGCGCCGAGCTGCTTCCGAGCATAGACGCAGGCTCCATTACCTCCACGATCGGGCTCATCAAAACCTACAAAGAGATCGTAAAAACGCCTAGCATGATGAAAAAAGTGCTTAACGAGTATCCGGATCTTGCAAACTCATACAGCGAGCTCAGCGGCAAGGTTAGCGTAGGCTCGGTATCCGAAACGCAAATTATGACCATTACCGCACGAGAGGACTCCTACGAGAAGGCGGCCAATATCGTCAACGCCGTTGCGACCGTCTTTCAAAAATCGGTTCCCGAGCTGATGAAAATCGACAATGTTTCCGTATTGGACCAGGCCGATCCGACCGAGAAGCGCGGCCCGGTGGCGCCGAATCCAATCATGAACATTGCCGTTGCCTTCATACTGGCCGCGATGGCGGGCATAGGCCTCGCTTTCCTGCTGGAGCATTTGGATGACACGGTCAAGAACGAAGAAGACGTCGAGATGCTGCTTGGCGTTCCGGTGCTGACCTCGATTCCGAGGTTTAAAGAAAGCGACGCCGCCGAACGAGGCACCACGACGACGATGACGCGAGGAACAGGGAGGGGTAGCAATGTCTCGCTTGACACGTAAATGGAATCTCATTACGGAACGAAATCCGGGTTCGCCCATCTCCGAAGGGTATCGTCTGCTGCGGACGAACATCGAGTTTGCGACGAACGACGATAAACCGCAAATCATTATGGTCTCCTCGTCTGAGCCGGGCGAAGGAAAAAGCACGACATGCGCCAATATGGCGGTCACATTCGCTCAAGCGAACAAACGGGTGCTGGTGATCGATGCGGATTTGCGAAAACCGGCGCAGCACTACATCTTTTCCGTGTCCAACCATAAAGGCTTGACGACCGTCTTGTCCACCCGGCTGGAGCCGCAGGAGGTCATCCAGCGGACGAGTACGGACAATCTGTCGGTTCTCGCCGCGGGCCCGACGCCTCATAATCCGTCGGAGCTGCTGTCGTCGAAGGAAATGGGCGGCCTGCTTGAGACGTTGAGGCATGCCTACGACCTTATCATTATCGACACCCCGGCGATCATGTCCGTTACGGACGCTCAAATCGTTGCGGCGCAAAGCGACGGCGTCGTTCTGGTCATCGACTCGGGGAAGGTGAAGAAAGAGGTCGTGCTCAAAGCGAAGGCCTCCCTCGCGCATGTACAAGCCAATCTGATCGGCGCCGTACTCAACAACATTAGCCGCAAACAAGCGGATTCCTATTCCTATTACTACAAAGCCGGCATCAACGCTTAGCGTCATTACATCAAGCAATAGCTGAGTTGGAACGGAAGGTAATGTCTCCTGCACCTCTATCACCGGAGGCACTCGGTCATGCTGTGGGTCAATCGACCTTAGACGTTAATCGTCAAGGGCGTGACGTGAGGGGGGGTTAAATGCCCCGGCAGTTTTATTATTACGCTTTTTTCTTCGGATTTTTTACTAAAAATCCGAGCTATGCTCTCAGGGACAAGGAAAGCATAGCTCGCATTTTTAGCGTCTCGATAAAATGCGATCAAAAAAAAATAGAGGATAGGGTGAAGTCAATTGAAAAAAGTGAGAAAAGCCATTATTCCTGCTGCGGGACTCGGTACCCGGTTTTTGCCGGCGACGAAAGCAATGCCGAAAGAAATGCTTCCTATCGTTGATAAGCCCACCATTCAATACATCGTAGAAGAGGCCATCGAATCGGGCGTGGAAGACATCATCGTCGTGACGGGCAAAGGCAAGCGAGCGATCGAGGACCACTTTGACAGCGCGTTTGAGCTGGAGTATACGCTCGAGAACAAAGGAAAGCTCGATATTTTGGAAAAAGTAAGAAAATCCTCCAATGTCAACCTCCATTATATAAGGCAAAAAGAAGCGAAAGGGCTTGGCCACGCCGTATGGTGCGCCCGCAATTTTATCGGGGACGAGCCGTTCGCCGTTCTGCTCGGCGACGATATCGTAGAAGCCGGCACGCCTTGCACCCGGCAGCTGATCGAGCAGTACGAGCTCACGCAGCGTTCGGTTATCGGCGTGCAAGCCGTTCATGCGGATCAGACGGACAGATACGGAATTGTCGATCCCGGCGAGACGATGGGCCGCCTGTATCAAGTGAAACGTTTTGTGGAGAAACCGCCGAAGGGACAAGCTCCGTCCAACTTGGCCATTATGGGCCGCTATGTACTTACCCCGGAAATATTCGAATACTTAGGCCAGCAGGAAATCGGCGCCGGCGGAGAAATTCAGCTGACCGACGCGATCCAGAAGCTGAACGTGGATCAAGGCGTTTACGCCTACGATTTCCAAGGCAAGCGCTATGACGTGGGAGAAAGACTCGGCTTTATTATGACGACCGTCGATTTTGCGCTCCGGAATAACGAACTTCGCCATCAGCTCCTGACCGAGCTTGGCGAATTGTTGGAAAGGGAGCACGGGAAGCAATTGATCGGAATAGGAGGTGAATAACGACGATGCAACCGCAGTACCGCGAAGAAGTCGCACTGAATACGCCTAGCGAATATCGATTTTCCTTGAATTCGGTATTGAAGAGAACCATTGACGTAACCGGTTCGCTGCTAGGCTTGATTCTGCTCAGCCCGTTGTTCGTTATCATTGCCGTTCTGATCAAAGTCGAGGATTCGAAAGGCTCCGTCTTGTTTTATCAAACGAGAATCGGCAAGAACGAGAAGCCGTTCCGGATGTATAAATTCCGCTCCATGGTAAGCAACGCGGAAGAAAAGCTGAAGGAGCTGCTCGCCCAGAACGAAATCGAGGGCGCCATGTTCAAGATGAAGAACGATCCGCGCATTACGAAGGTCGGGAAGTTCATCCGCAAGACGAGCATTGACGAGCTTCCGCAGCTGATCAACGTGCTTCGGGGCGAGATGTCCCTGGTCGGCCCGAGACCTCCCCTTGTCAGGGAAGTCGCGGAATATACCGACTACGACAAGCTGCGTTTGACGGTTAAACCCGGCTGCACGGGTCTATGGCAGGTAAGCGGCCGCAATGAATTGAGCTTTAAGGAAATGGTCGAACTGGACTTGAAATATATTCAAAATCGGAGCGTCGTGTTTGACTTGATCATCATACTCAAGACATTCAGAGTGCTCTTTGGGGCAAAAGATGCTTTCTAAGGCGGAAAACGGATGAAAAAGATCATGTTTATTACGAATAGGCTGCCGTTTCCGAATACGGACGGCAGAAAAAACCTGCTTCAGCAATACATTCAGCAAATCAAAGACATTTATCCCGAAAGCCAGATCGTGAACTTGTCCTTTGTCGACGACAAGAAGTACTTGAAGGACCGGCCGGATGCGATTTCCCGGCTTGAATGTCTGGAGCTTCCGGGCATGGCCGAAAAGCTGTTCAACGCGCTGGTCTATTCCTTGCTCTTGCGGAAGTGGCCGCTTCAAGTATCGGTCTATTACTCCCGGAGAACGCATCGACAGATCAAACGGTTAATCGAGGAAGAGCAGCCGGATTTCATTCTTTACGATATGGTTCGCGTCGCGGAGTACGTTGCGGACGGAACCGGGCAACGAGTGCTCAGCTACGATGATCTGCTGTCGCTGCGCTATGAACGCCAGCTTCAATGGTTTCAGTACATTCCGTCCGTATTCGGCGGCTTTTCGGACAAGCTCCCATCCGGGCTGGGGCGGTTTGCCAATTTGAAGTTCATTCAAAAATGGCTCGTCGCGTTCGAGAGCAAGCTGCTGCACAAGTACGAAAAGCATGCAGCCCGCCATTTCCAGCATTTGATCTTCACATCGCCCAAAGAAGCGGAAACGTTCCGGCAAATCGTCAGCCATCGCTCTTGTCTCGGCATCCCGATGCGATTCGACCCGGAGGGATTGGCGGCGGGGAATCCCCGCCTGTACGACCGGAACAAGCTCGTCTTCGTCGGGAAGATGGACATTCCCCACAACAGCTCCGCGGTCGTTTTTTTCTGCGAGAAGATATGGCCAAGCATAAAGCGCAAGGCGCCCGACGCAACGTTCTATATCATCGGCAAAAGCCCGACCGCAGAAGTGCTAAGGCTGCAGAAGGACTATCCCGGAGTTGTCGTAACCGGCGAAGTGGATAACGTGAAGCGGGTCGTGAGCGATGCCGCCTTAATGATCGCTCCGCTTCTGTTCGGCACGGGAATCAAAACGAAGATCGTCGAGGCGATGTCTTGGGGCGTTCCGGTCGTAACGAATCCGATCGGCAGCGAAGGCATCAACGCCATCAATCATGAGGATCTGTTCGTCTGCGAAACGGATGAGGAGATGGTGCAAAACGTGCTCCTGTTATTGAACAACGAAGAGATTAACGAAAAAGTTTCGCGCAATTCGATCCGTTACGTGACCCGTCATTTCAGCAGCTCCGTAACCCGCAAAAACCTGGAGCTGATTTTATCGTAAGGCGATTGCGCCAAAGCAGGTGTTGGTTATCCGAAATCTTGTCATTGCGCTATTCCTGTTGTCCTTGATGCTCTTGACGTACGACAGCTTGCCGTATATCCCTTTCTCGGTCTACCGGCCGGTATCGATGTTTCCGATGTTCCTTGCATCCGTCTTGCTCCTGCTGACCGACTTCAGGTTCAAGAAAGGGGATGTGTTTCTTCTCCTCTTCGTGATGTACAGCATCGGGCATTCCTTGATCGCGGCCATGACGAACGGCGATATCGGCAGCAGCGCGTCGCATATTGTTACGCTGCTGTTCGGCCTGTCGATGTACCGGGTAACGGTATATGTCGCCGAACAAGCGAGGAAAGATCCGGACGTTTTGAAGGGCATCGCCAAAAGCATCGCGATCGGTTTTATTCCTCCGCTCGCGGCCGGTTTTCTGCAGCTCGTCGATTCGTTCTTTATCCGCAGCGGATTTTCCGGCGTATTTACGGGATTATTCGCGGAAAAGGTGTACCTCAGAAGGATTCAGATGCTGTCGGGCGAGCCTTCATGGGCGGCGATCCATATGCTGAGCGGCGGGCTGATCATGTTTTTCCTGTACAAACGGGGCTTCCGCAAGCAGCTGCTCCTGTTCGTCGCCACGATGTCGCTTATGGTGCTGTCCTTCTCGGCCTACGCCTATTCGGTGCTGCTGACCGCACTGGTCATTTATGTGCTGGCAACGAACAAGAACCGGGGCAAGATGCTGGCCGTTCTGGCGGTCTGCGCCTTTGTCGTCGTCGTAGGCGTGCCTTATCTGATCGAAACGTTCAGGATAAGCGGCTATTTTACGCAGCGGTTCCAGTTCGATTTCAATCAATTGATCAATAACGACAATTCGTTTTTTATTCGGACGGTGTTTCCGGCCATCGGTTTTCTGGAATTTGCCAGACATCCGATTTTCGGAGTAGGCGGCGGTTTTTATTATACGGAATTTGCCTCCCTTCTACAGCAGCATTTCAGCAGCGGATTGAAGTTCACCGAAGTGTACGATCTTGTGTTTAATAAGCCCGATGCGGCCACGTCGAGAAATCTGGTGTCGAAGGTGTTCGCTGAGGAAGGCC
Source organism: Paenibacillus arenilitoris (assembly GCF_014705655.1). Lineage (GTDB taxonomy): Bacteria > Bacillota > Bacilli > Paenibacillales > Paenibacillaceae > Pristimantibacillus > Pristimantibacillus arenilitoris. The sequence continues at coordinate 16,862 of NZ_JACXIY010000042.1, forward strand.
TTATCGGGGTTATCCTATTCGGAGGGTTTCTAGTTTCGATTTTTCGCAGCTGCGGGGCAAATCCGTATTCGAAATTCGCGTTTGCGTTATGCATCGCGCTCGTTATGAATTTTGATTCCTATGCTTTTCTGGATTTCTGGTTGTTGTTCGGGTTCATCCGCGGGGGTGGGTTCGAAACGGAAGCCTCGCGTACCGGCCTTCCCGTACGCGCTCCCGTTCGGGCAAAAGGCCTGATGCCGCCCGTTAGACCTATCTATAGCGAATGGAGACGAAAGGCATGAAGATCGTAATCGTAAACAGCTTGTACACTCCGCATATTATCGGCGGCGCGGAAATATCGACGCAAATTTTGGCCGAGACGCTTAGTTCGGCGGCCGACGTGCATGTGTTCACGACGGGCGGACAGAAGGGTAGCGCCGGCATCTCGTCGGAGCGGATTAACGGGGTTACGGTTCATCGCCTCCCCTACAACAATTTGTATTGGATTGGCGACGGGGAAGGCCGGGGCACGCTGCATAAGGTAGCCCGCAGGCTTGTCGATATGTATAATCCGATGCAAATCGGGACCGTATCGCGCCTGCTCACGCAAATACGGCCGGATCTCGTCCATACGCAAAATCTGTCCGGGTTCGGGGCCGGGATCTGGTCGGCTTTCCACAAAGCGGGCGTGCCGATCGTGCATACGCTGCGGGATTATTCGCTTATCTCGCCCGTCAGCTCGCCTATAGAGAGTCCGTTATTGGCGAGGTTGTACAAGCTGCCTTCCCTTGCGTTCAGCAAGCGGGTATCCGCGGTGGTCGGCATATCCTCGCATATTTTAAACCGGCATACGGAATCGGGCTTGTTCCCGAATGCGGAGCATCTGGTCATTCCGAACGCGGTGGAGGGCGAGATCGCCGCGGGCGAGAAGGATTTCGCACGCAAGCCGCTGCGCGTCGGTTATTTCGGCAGAATCGAGCAGGAGAAGGGCGTCAACGAAATCGTCGATGCCGTCCGCTCGCTGCCGAAAGAGAAGGTGGAGCGGCTCTATGTATGCGGCGAAGGCAAGCTGAAGGAAGAGCTCTCTGCAGCTTGCGGTGATGACGGACGCATCGTGTTCACCGGCAAAGTGAAGCCGGCCGAAGCGCGGGAGCTCATGGCCAAGGTGGACGTAACCGTCGTTCCCTCGATCTGGGAAGAGCCGTTCGGGCGGGTCATTATCGAATCCTATCAAGTCGGGACGCCCGTATACGCCTCGGCTGTAGGCGGAATCCCCGACGTCGTCATGAACCGCGGATTTCTGTTCGCGCCGGGCAGTTCGGGGGCGATCCAAGACAAGCTGATGGACTATTACCGCTACTCGGCCGAAGAGAAACAAACGATTCAAAACCAATGCCTGGAGCACAGCCGCAAATTTACCAAGCAATCGCTGTTTGAACAGCATAAGGAATTGTATCAATCGGTCATGCTCGGGCAATCCGGCCATGCACAATCGGAGAAGACGTTTTCCGGGAAAAACATGAAGGCCGGCGCGGGAAGGTAGTCTATGGCACAATTGGCAATCCGAAAACTGTTAAACGGGAACGGCCTCGTTCAGACGATTATGCGAACGAGCGCGACCAATTTTTTGGTGATGGTCATTACGACGATCACCTCCATCGTTACGGCGAGAATGTTCGGCGTAGAGGGCAAAGGGGAGTTTTCGGCGATTTTGTTCTGGCCGACCTTCCTGGTCGGAATTGTCGGCTTCGGACTTCCCACTTCCCTCATTTACAACATGAAGCGGAATGCCGGCAAAGGAGCGGAATACATCAGGGCGGGATTTCTGTTCCAGCTCGCGGTGAGCATCGTTGTCGGCGTCGTTTCATGGATCTATCTCCCGGTATGGCTGGGCAACTATTCCGCGGAGGTCATTCAGACCGCGAAGTGGTACACCGTGCTGACGCTGCCGCTGCTGCTGGCGGTCAATCTGATCGCGGCGCTGGCGCAAAGCTCGGATAACTTCCGAACGTACAACGGCGTAAGGCTGTTCGTCCCGCTCTTTAATTTGGCGGGGATCGCCGCGCTCTTTGCGATCGGGGTGCTGAGCATTCACGCCGCCTCGCTCGTCTACCTGATCACGACGCTGCTCGTCGTGATTTGGTCCTTGTACCAGCTCAGGGGCGAGCTTAGAATCGATTGGCTCAGGCGCATGGTCGACAAGGCGGCGGCCGGTTCGCTGTTCGGTTACGGCAGCCGGGTGTTCGGCGTCGAGCTGCTCGGAACGTTGTATTCGCAGTTTGACAAAATCATTATCTTATCGCTGCTCACGCCGCGGGATTTCGGTCTGTACAGCGTCGTTTACGCGCTGTCCCGCGTGTTCAACACGGTTCAGATGGCGATCTCGAACGTCATCTTTCCGAAATTGACGGGGCTGGACAAGGATAAAATCATTTCGACGGTCGGCCGGGCTTTCCGGCTGTCGCTTATTTTGATGACGATCGTGGTCGTGCCGAGCATGTTCATCGGCAGATTTCTGATGGGCCTGTTGTTCGGCGAGGAATTTTTGGAGGCCAGCACCGCCTTTTATCTGCTTTCGATCGAATGCATACTCGGCGGCGGCTCTTGGATTCTGGCCGCTTCGTTCAACGCGCTGGGTCGTCCCGGCCTCGTGCTGATCCGGCAAATTATCGCGCTTGCGATTACGATCGGGCTATTCTTCATCTTCACGCCCCTATACGGGCTGAACGGAATCGCCTTGTCGTTGTTAGTCGGCGCGCTGGTGAGGATGCTCATTACGATAGCCGCGATGCGGGTCGCATTCAAGGTGCGGTTTGCCGGCATGCTGTTCGACAAGGACGATTTCCGCTTCCTGATCGGCCGTTTGAGAGAGAAAAAGATTATGAAAAGAGTTGGAAGAGCAGGTGGAATGGATGAGTAACCCTACGGTCTACATGTGGCCGAAAGCAAGCCCGCATAACAAATACTCCGAGCTGCTGACGAAGTCCATCGAAGACAACGGTCTGCAGGTGGAGCATTACGACAAAAAAAACACCCTTAAGCCTGCCAAGGGAGACATCGTCCATATGCATTGGCCCAGCTACTCGTATCAGGCGTCCAATTTTCCGTTAACGCTCGTCAAGTCGCTGTTATTTGCCGGACTACTTCTGTTCTTGAAGGCGCGGGGCGTACGGCTGTTTTGGACCGTTCACAACATTTGGCCGCATTCGACGGGCAAAAGCAAATGGGATTACACCATGCGAAAGTTTATTTTAGCCGTCTGCAACAGGGGCTTTGTCATGAGCGAATCGGTCAAGCAAGAAGTGACCGAGACGTTCGGGGTAAGCGCCGACAAGCTGATCGTCACGCCGCACGGCCATTACGTGGATGCCTATGTCGGTACAGGGACGGATATCCGCAAGCGGTTCGGCATCCCGCCGGAGCAGTTCCTGTTCCTGTTCGTCGGCCGGATCAATCCGTACAAAGGCGTCGAGAAGCTGGTCGAAGCTTTTCTGTCGCCGGGGCTCGAGTCGGCCGGCCTGTTGATAGCGGGGAAAGTAGACGCCGGTTACAGCCTGGATTACATCGATCCGATCAACGACGGCCGAATCAAGGTTTATCCGCATTTCGTGGACGATCACGAGCTGGTCGACTTCTTGAAGGCCGGCGATGTCATGGTGCTGCCCTATAACCAGATTACGACTTCCGGAAGCGCGATTCTCGCGCTCTCCCACTATAAGCCGGTCGTTGCGCCGAGGCTCGGTTCGCTTAGCGAATACGTTGCCGAGGGTTGCGGAATCTTGTACGATCCCGCCGACCCGGACGGATTGCGCAAGGCGCTGGCGAAGTCGGTAGACATGAATATGAGCGAGGCCGAGAAGCATATTTCGAAGAAGCTGGCGGAGCTGGACTGGCAAGGGATCGCCGGGAAAATGATCAAGGTCTACACCGGAACAAAACGGTACGAGGTGAACGCATGAAAGCGACGGTAGCGATTTGCACGCATAACAGGGCTGAAGATGTGAGGGAAGCGCTGCTCAGTCTCCTGCAGCAAAGCTTTACGGATGCTTACGAGGTCATCGTGGTCGACAACCGGTCCACCGACAACACCAGGCAGGTCGTTCAAGAGGTCAATCAGATGACAAGCATTCCGATCATTTATGTGTACGAGGAACGTCTGGGGCTCTCCGTCGCCCGCAATCGCGCGATTCGCGAGGCGAAGGGCGACTACATCCTGTTCCTGGACGACGATGCCGCGGCCTGCAAGAACTGGATCGAAGGCATTGTGTCCGTATTCGAGTCCGATCCCCGGATCGGCTGCGTCGGAGGCAAGATCGATCCGGCATGGGAAGGGGCGGAGCCGACCTGGCTTCTGCCGGAAAACCGCACGCTCTATACCATATTGGACTACTCGCAGGAAATCGTGGAAATGAAAAAGCCGGCCATCCCGTTCGGAGCCAACGTCGCTTTCCGCAAATCCGTGTTCGATACGCTGAGGCCGTTCCGCGAGGATTTGGGAAGAGTGGGAAGCAACCTGCTCTCGAGCGAGGAAGCCGAGCTCATTGACCGAATTCGCAGCCGCTATACCGTCTATTACACCCCTCATGCCTGGGTGCGGCACAAAATACCGCGCAGCAGGGTCAGCCGCAAATGGCTGCTGCGCCGGATCTATTGGCAGGGCGTGAGCAGCGCGGTGAGCTCGGAGCGGAAAACGGGCATTTTCGTTAAATCCGTATTGAAGGTTCCGGTGTTTCTGGTGCTCACGGTCGTCTTCTTCTTCGATAAGCATCGGATCTTTCGCAATATTAGCAAAATTATTTACAATAACGGCTTAATCAGCGGCGTTCTGCGAACTTATAACTAGACAAACGAGAGAGGAGCAAAGTGGTGGAGTGGGTAGCAAACATAAAGAGAAACCATCGCGCAATTTTTTATTTGATCCTAATCTTGTGTTTACTTATAACCCTGATCCCGTTACGCGGTCATGCAGACAGCGATATTGCGGAAATAGTCGTTGACGATCTTGCGGATTGGAGTCACGTCTACAAGCGATCGGAGACGCTATCCCTGCAAGTGTATGACGGTGCCGACGATCCCACCCGGGTGACCCGAAGCTTTGCGCCTAAGGAATACGTCACTTACCGGACGGAAGGCCCGCTAAGAACTTTTTCTTTGTACGCCTACTATCGATCGGGCAACGGGCCGTACGATCAGCCGAATTTTTATGTCTCGGCCGACGGCAGCGAATACGAGCAAGTGAAGCCTCGCAGCTTCAACGATGCGGATAACGTCAATTTTGTCGTGTACGAGCTGAACGATTTTCGCTCGGACGCCCGATATGTGAAGATCGAATTTACCGGCAACGATATCGCGAGTTCGCCCGTCCTCGGAAAAGCGGTGCTGAACGGTTCATTAGGCGTAACCGCCAACCTGCCTTCGGGGTCGGTCCCTTACGGCAGCATGGTCATGCTGCGGAGGGAAACGGACGGCGACACCGTTTACTACACGACGGACGGCAGCGATCCGAGAACGTCGCTTACGCGCAAGCTGTATTCCTCGCCGATCATCGTGCTGAACGAACTGTCGCTAAGGACGACCGCCGTCAGCCATTCGCCTGCGGGCAGATCGGCGGCAAGCCGGGTTTCCGCTTACCGTTACATTCCCGAAGGCTCGCTGGATAGGGCGGTCGGCCTGTACGATCCGCTCGACGATTACAAGCAGCTTGACAGCCGCTCGAGCGTTTACGTCGCAAAAGAGACGCCTTACTACTTCGGCAACGATTCGAGCCGGATGGCGCGTACGACCGTGATGCCGGGACACATCGTCTACCATACGGATTACGATATGACGTCCTTTATGGTGAACAGCTACTTTTTCGCTGGTAATGCGATCGAGAAGCATCGGATCTATGCATCGGATAACGGGACGGATTATACGGAGCTGTCCGTCGACGCTTACGCGGTAGGCCATCCCGTATCCAATTGGCAGAAATACACGTACGAAGCGACGTCGCTGCCGGCGGGCACGAGGTATTTGAAAATCGAGCTGCGCGGACAGGTCGCATGGTCGCCTCAGGTTTCGGATGTCATGCTTAATCGGAACACCGCTTCCGTGAAGGTGCAGTCGACCAGAAACGGCGATTCGCTGCAAGCGGTGCTGGCCACTTCTTCGAGCGGGGCCCAAATTTATTACCGTTTGAATAAAGGTCCCGCCTTCCGGCGTTATACCGAGCCGCTTCAGCTCGCCGGCTATAACTTGCTGGAAGCCTATGCGGTCAAGGAGGGCCTCGAGCCGAGTCCGATCCGTAAATATACGCTCAACGCGAGCGATCAAATCCAGGTGGACCGGTTCGGCCAGATTCAATCGGCCTCCTTTCCCGAGAAGGTCATAAGCGAACAGCAGCTGAAGACGGACAGCGATACGGACGCCGCTTATTACGACGGCTTGACGCCGCCTTCGAACCGGGATGCGTACGGCGGCCTGGCCGGCAGCGCGGCCAAATACGGCTTGCAGAAGAAGGGCTTCTTCGCCATTCAGCAGATGGGAAGCCGCAAGGCGCTCACGACGCCGGACGGCAATCTCTTCTTCAGCCTCGGCGTGAACGGACTGACGGCGAACGAAACCTATACGATGGTCAAAGGGCGGGAGGAACTGTTCGAATCGATACCGTCCATTCTAGAGGATTATAGAACGGCTTATAACGGAGTCGCTAACTTTTCGTTCTATTTGGCCAACAAGTTCCTCAAAACGGGCACGGTCCCGACCGAGCACGCGATCTATTCGGAAGCGGCCGGGCGCATTAAGAAATGGGGATTCAACAGCGCGGGAGGCTTCTCGCCGGACAAATACGGCGCGGAGAACAATCTGCCTTACGTGCGGATGCTGCCGCTGTCCAGCATGAGCTGGGCGAAGATAGACGGGCTTTCGCTGTTCGACATTTTCGCCCCCGATGCGGTAGCCAAGCTCGATAAGTCGTTTGCCGGGTTCGTCGCGCCGTATAAGGACGATCCGATGCTGATCGGGTATTTCATCGACAACGAGTACGAATACCACAAGTTTTATTCCCACGTGCCGAAGCTGAAGGCAAGCGAAGCGGCGATCAAGGGACGCTTGGTCAAGCGGCTGAAGGACAAGTATCAGGACCTCGACAAATTCAACAGCGAGTGGCAGACAAGCTTTGAATCCTTCGAAGATTTGAAGGAAGCGGAGCTGCCGCTTAAGACGTCGGCGGCTTGGCGCGATATGAACGCCTTCTTCCGGTACTATCTGGAAACGTTCTACGGGACGGTCTCGCGGCTCTACCGCAAATACGATCCGAATCATCTGCTTCTCGGCGACCGCTGGCTGACGACGCCGTTCCATAACGAGAAGTTTCGGAGCGTCATGGCGGAGATCGAAGGGAAGTACGTCGATGTCATCAGCATCAACCACTACAGCTATAACATGGAAGCCGGCCTTCTGGAGGACGTATACGCGAAATCGGGCGGCAAGCCGATTCTGATCAGCGAATTCGGCTTCGGCACGACGGAGCAAGGCCTCGATCCGCTCCTGCCGAATTCGGCCGTCAATCAGTCCCAAAGGGGAACGCGTTACAGAAATTACGTAGAGGCGGCAGCGAGCACGGACTACATCGTGGGCGCCCACGTGTTCAATTACGTGGACCAGGCCGGTCTCGGCAGATACTGGGAAGGCGTATGGGGCGAACGCTATAACTCGGGCCTTGTCAATGTCGCCGACCGGCCGTATATGGAATATTTGGACCGCGTCATGGCGACCAACTACGACATTTACAAGGTCATGCTAGGGGAAAAGCCCAAATATTATTACGAATTGAGCAACAAATGATCGGCAGGTGAATGGTTGTCGTGGGTACAAGAAAGAGAAGCCTCAAGGAATATGTCAGATACGGATACCGTATTCTGCTCGGCCTATTGTTTCGAACGAGGCTGGATCAAGGAGGCAGCCTGCTTCGGGTGTGCGGGAGAGTCAGCGTATCCAAAGCCAAAAATGCCCAATTGATTATCGGGAGAAACGTCATCCTGCATAAAGATATCGGCCTTTATCTGGAATCGGGAAAAGCGAGGATCGAGATCGGCGATCATACGTTCATTAACCGAAGATCGGAAATCAGGTGCAAGGAGCAAGTGAAGATCGGCAATCATTGCGCGATTTCCTGGGACGTATCGATCATCGACACCGATTACCATCAGCTTATCGGCACCGAATCGACGAAGCCGGTCTTCATTGGGAACAAGGTTTGGATCGGCTGCAAATCGACGATTTTGAAGGGCATTACGATAGGCGACGGTGCCGTCGTTGCCGCGGGCTCGGTCGTCACGAAGGATGTGGCGCCCTATACGCTCGTGGCGGGGGTACCGGCCAAGGAGATCAAACGGAACGTCGAGTGGAGCCTCTAAGGCGGATGACGGAGATCGTTATATAAATATAAAGGAGAGAGTGAGTTATCATGCAGAGTACCTCGAGTCTTCACCAGATGGACGTGCTGAAAAATAAGCTTCGCCAAATTACGGACGTCATTCCGCCGGGCTCCGACATTTACTACATCGATATTCCCGTTCACAGCAACGGGGGCGACCTGCTCATTATGAAGGGCACGGAGGCATTCTTCAGGGACTACAACATTCGCGTCCATGCGCGCTACAGCGTGCTTGATTTTCCCGATTCGCTTCTCATCCCGAAGGATTACATTATCGTGCTTCACGGGGGAGGAAATTTCGGCGATCTGTATCCGGCGCATCAGAAGCTGCGCGAGAAAATCATTGCCGGCTATCCGAACCATCGGATCGTGATGCTTCCGCAGACGATCTTTTACAAGAAAGAGTCCGAATTCGACCGGACGGCGCAAATATTCAACAGACATAAAGACGTTCATCTCTACGTCCGCGACACGTTGTCCTTAAGCGCCGCAACCGAGAAGTTTCATCGGTGCAACGTATATTTATCGCCCGACATGGCTCATCAGTTATGGCCGATCCGGCATAAGGACAGCCCGGACAAGGACCTGCTCTGCTTCTTCCGCACGGATATCGAGAAGACGGCCGAGCAGGAGCAGCTCGAATCCGCGGGCCGCGGCGATTATTTGGACTGGGGCTCCCTGTACAGCAAGGTGGAGCAGAAATCGATCAATCTCATCGTCCGAATGATTAAGAAAGGCGCCGGTCCGCTGCCGATGCAGACGATTTGGGGCAAGTACACCGATTATTTGGTGGATAAGGCGGTCAAGCGCTTCAGCGGCTACCGGAACGTGCAGACGTCAAGGCTTCACGGCCATATTTTGTCCTGCCTGATGGATAAGCCGAACACGCTGCTGGACAATTCTTACGGCAAGAACTCCAACTATTATCATACCTGGACAAGCGGCATCAGGTCCGCCCAATTGATTGTGAAGAATAAAGGTTAACCAACGAATCCCAATGCTTCGCAAATCAGTTAACAATTGTGAATAGGAGGAGTAACCATGAAAATTGTTCTACTCTCGGGGGGCTCGGGCAAACGCCTATGGCCGCTGTCGAACGATTCCCGTTCCAAGCAGTTTTTGAAGGTGCTTAAAAATTCGGAAGGGAAGCTCGAGTCGATGGTGCAGCGGGTCTGGGGGCAGATCGAAAGCGCCGGGCTTCGCGAGCATGCTTACATCGCAACGAGCAAGCCGCAGGTCGAAATGATCTATAGCCAGCTGGGCAGCGAGATCGAAGTAATCGTCGAACCGGAAAGAAGGGATACGTATCCCGCGATTGCGCTGGCGGCCGCCTATTTGTATTCCGTCGAAGGCGTCAGCTTGAACGAGACGGTCGTCATTATGCCGGTCGACCCTTACGTCGAGGAATCGTTCTTCCGCAAGACCAAGGAACTCGACCGCGTCTTGAACGAGTCGGGAGCGGACTTGGCGCTGATGGGCGTAAAGCCGACTTATCCTTCGGAGAAATACGGGTATATCGTTCCGCAAAGCGGGACGGCGCATGACGCGCCTTATATGAACGTGCAAAGCTTCCGGGAGAAGCCGCGCGAAGAGGAAGCGAAGGCGATGATCGAACAAGCCGCCCTATGGAACTGCGGGGTGTTCGCGTTCAAGCTGGATTCCGTCATCAATATTTTGCTGTCGCACGGGCACCCGATCCAATTCGACGAGATGGTGAAGCAGTACGACAAGCTTCCGAAGAACAGCTTCGACTACGAGGTTGTCGAGAAAGCGAACACGATCGTCGCGCTGCCTTACGAAGGGGATTGGAAGGATCTCGGGACGTGGAATACGCTGACGGAGGAAATCGCGAATCCGTTGATCGGCAAAGGGATCATTACGGACAATTCGTCCAATACGCATATTATCAATGAATTGGATATTCCGATTACGCTGCTTAATGTATCGAACGTCGTCGTCGCGGCGAGCCCGGACGGCATTCTCGTCTCGGACAAGGCGTCAAGCCCGATGATCAAGGAGGTCATGAAGCATTCGGATCAGCGTCCGATGTACGAGGAGCGGCGCTGGGGACGTTACCGGGTGCTCGATTACTTGAAATATCCGGACGGGACGGAAGTGTTGACCAAGCGGATCTGCGTCGGGCCGGGCAATAATTTGAGCTACCAGTATCATCTGCTTCGGGACGAGGTATGGACGGTCGTCTCCGGCAACGGGGAAATGGTCTTGAACGGCAAGCGATTCCCGGTCAAGGCCGGAGACGTGCTCACGATATCGAAGCAAAGCAAGCACAGCCTGCGCGCGGAGACGGAAATGGACATCATCGAGGTGCAGACCGGGTCGGAGCTTATCGAAGAAGACATCGTCCGGCTTGCGTTCAATTGGGACGAAATTATGCAAATATGCACGGTGTAGGCGACGGGTTTTCAATAGAAGGAGTGATGGGAATGAACATTACGGTTATCGGCACCGGCTACGTCGGGCTCGTATCGGGTGTCTGCTATGCGGAGCTGGGGAATAAGGTCATCTGCGTCGACAAAGATTTAGGGAAGATCGAAATGCTGCAGGCCGGCGAGATTCCGATCTATGAGCCGGGGCTTAAGGAATTGGCGGACAAGAACCGTTCCGCCGGAAAGCTCGCATTCACGACCGATCTGACCGAAGCGGTGCGGCAATCGGACATTATCATTCTTGCCGTCGGAACGCCGCCGATGCCAAGCGGCGAGGCGAATATGGTCTTTATCAACCAAGCCGCCCTTGATATCGCCGAAGCGATGAACGGCTACAAAATCATCGCGATCAAAAGCACGGTGCCGGTCGGCACGAACGAGCGGATCCGGGAGCTGATCCGCACCCGCACCTCCGAGCCGTTCGACAGCATCTCGCTGCCGGAATTTCTGCGCGAAGGCTCCGCCATCAAGGACACGATGAATCCGGATCGGATCGTCATCGGCGCCGATTCCGAAGGCGCGGCCGAAACGATGGTCCGGCTGCATCGGCCGCTGACGGAACAAATCGTCGTAACGGACATCCGCAGCTCGGAAATGATCAAATACGCGTCCAATGCTTTTCTCGCCACGAAAATATCGTTCATCAACGAGATTGCGAACATTTGCGAGAAGGTAGGGGCGGACGTGACGAAGGTTGCGGACGGGATGGGCTACGATAAGCGGATCGGACAGTCGTTCCTCAGAGCCGGGATCGGCTATGGCGGCTCCTGCTTTCCGAAGGATACGAGAGCCCTTATCCAAATCGCCGGCAACGTCGATTACGAGTTCAAGCTGCTCCGCTCGGTCGTCGAAGTGAACCAGGATCAGCGGTTCAACGTGATCCGCAAGCTGGAGACGATCTTTAACGGCCAGCTGCGGGGCAAGACGGTCGCGATATGGGGGCTGGCCTTCAAGCCGAATACCGACGACGTCCGCGATTCGCCGGCGCTTGAGATCATTCAATATTTGGTCGAGAACGGCGTGAAGGTGAAGGCTTACGATCCGATCGCGATGGATAACTTCAAGGCTCTATACGGCAAGGAAGGCGTCGCATGGTGCAGCCAGGCGCTCGAAACGGCACAAGACGCGGACGCGCTCTGTCTGCTGACGGAATGGGATGTATTCGCGGAAGTCGATTTGAATCTGCTGCAATCCGTCATGAAGCAAGCCATTCTGATCGACGGACGCAACGTGTTCAAAGAGGAAGATTTGCTCGGGACCGCGTTCGTTTATTATTCCGTCGGACGGCCGAGCCTGAATCAAGGCGTTAAGCAGCAAATTCCGGTCATGCAATTGTAATTCTAACGATAGCGGGGTTCTTACATGATGAAAGCGGAGAAAATCGATTTAAGCGATATTTCGAATGAATTATCCTTTCTGTTAATCATTCTGCGCGAGGCCGGGGAATGGGATGAGCATCGAATACGAGAATATGCTTCAAAGACGAAGTGGGATTCCTTCATACAATTAACGTTGCATCATCGCGTCTATCCTATCGTTTACTTGAAGCTAAGCCAAGTCCGTTCGTCCTGCATTCCTGCCGATGTTATGGAGACGCTCCGCTACCATTACAACGCCAACGTTTTGAAGATGATGCAGCTTACGAGAGAGATGAATACGATTTGCGGCAAATTAGCAGGCAGCGGCATACGAACCCTGTTGCTGAAAGGCCCCGTATTGGCCGTTCAGCTTTACGGCGATATGGCGCATCGGACTTCCAAAGATTTGGATATTCTGCTCGATATCGAAGATGTGGAGAACGCGGAGGAAGTGATGGCGCAACTTGGATACGAAGCGGAGGATAAGCCAACATCCAAACCCGATTGGAAAAGGAAGACGCATCATCTTTCGTTCAGGCATAAAGAGCATGCCGTGCAAGTCGAAGTCCACTGGCGGTTAAATCCATATGCCAGCGGCACCCATGCGTTCCAGCAGCTGTGGGAACGCAAAAATACGGTCGAAATTATGAATCTGTCGTTTCACTGCTTAGGGAATGAAGACCTGCTCTACTACCTGGCCGATCACGGCGCCAGGCATGCCTGGTTCAGGCTGCGCTGGCTAGTGGATATCGATCGGTTAATTCCGCGATTGAACAGCGACAAAATGCTTGCTTACTTCAGGAAGCACGGCGGACAATCGTTCGCCGGACAGGCTTTCCTGTTGACCGAACATCTGCTAAACTCAAAAATTCCTTCTTCCATGGGTGGGCTGACGAATCATAAGAAGACGATCAGGCTGGCGAGAACGTCTTTGTTTTTTATGAAAAGAATCGTCAAATTAAACCCGGTTCCGGAAAAAAGCGTCGTATGGCCTTATTTCCGGTACAGTCTATCGCTCATGACAGGCAGGCAGCGAGCAAGGTATCTATTGAACCACTTAGAGCCTAACGGGAAAGACATGTCGCAGCTGCCGCTGTACAAACCGCTTCATTTTCTCTATTTCCCGCTCCGGCCGTTTCTATGGTTCTGGAGGCATATTATAAATAATTAAAATTTTCTTAGGAAAATAGCGACATAAATTGAATTTTAAGGTCGAATAGTATATAGGAAATAATGAATAGCAACGTTATCCGGCTTGCTAAATGGGGTGTTTATGCTGAATGATTATCGATTATTTGGTTTGAACATTAGGAGTAAAATGGTTCTGCCCGAAGGGTTCGAAATAAACGGAATGCAAAGCGTCGATGTTGAAATAGACTTAAATCCGCCGCAGGACAATGTCCGGGATTCGTTCGAGACGGCCAACTTCCGCGTCGATAACGGCCGATTTCTGTTTCATGTACCCGAAACGGCCGTATACAGCGTCGCGGACGGCACCCATATTGCGGTAACGCCGTATCCGGGAGCGGACGAGGCGAAGATTCGGCTGTTCCTGCTCGGAACTTGCATGGGGGTACTGCTCATGCAGAGAGGAATTTTGCCGCTGCACGGGAGCGCCGTCGTCATTGACGGGAAGGTTTACGCCATCGTAGGAGAATCGGGCGCAGGCAAGTCGACGCTTGCCGCGGCGTTCGCTCGCGCGGGATATCCGTTGATGACGGATGACGTTATCGCGGTCGCCTTAACCGACGATGCGGCGCTCGTCCATCCGTCCTATCCGCAGCAGAAGCTGTGGGAGGAGAGTATCGAGCAGCTGGGCTTGCACGATCGCGACTATTCATCGATTTACCAGAGGGTTAACAAATACGCGGTGCCGATACGGTCCCGATTTTGCAGAGAGGCGCTCCCTCTCGCGGGAATCGTCGAGCTTGTCAAATCGGATGCACCGGAACCGTCTATTCAAGCTTATAATCGGCTGGAAGGGCTTCATGCGCTGAACGTGCATACGTACCGGAATTCCCTTCTCCATCTGATGAACAGACAGCAATGGCAATTCCAATCGATTGCCCGGCTCGCATCCGAGCTGCCGGTGTACCGGCTCCGCCGCCCGGCAGACGGCTTCTCCGCCTTTGACCTGGTGGATCAAATCATTCGTTTGACCAATAAAAGGGAGGTTGTTATTTCATGAGCGTCGATATGATTGCCTTAAGCGGACTTGTCGTCCAGTCGCAAGGCTACCTCGTAAGCGAAATGAACGGCGAGAAGGTCATGCTGAGCATCGAGAACGGCAAGTATTACAACTTGGGCCAGATCGGGGGACGGGTATGGGAGCTGATCGAGTCCCCTGCGTCCATTCAAGACGTGGTGGATCGATTAGTGACCGAATACGTCATCGAACCCGAAGAATGCCAGCGGCAAGTTCGCCGGTTTTTGCAGCAGCTGAAAGCCGAAGGACTCATCCAAGTCGGTAAGGAATAATGAACTTGTTCAGAAGAGCGGCGAGAAAAGCAAAACGGTTTGCGGCTTACCCGGCGGATTTGAAGCGGATGTACGCGGAGGCTTACTTTTATCTGGCTTGGGCGAGAGTGCTTAAGCTGCTTCCGTTCGCCAAGGTGGCGCCTTCGCTTGGCTCGCATATGAAGGAGACCTCCTATTCGAGCACGACGGAGCAGGATCTGCTGCAGCGCAAAGTAGCCAAGGCCGTTCATGCGATGAGCCGCGTCACCTGGTGGGAAAGCCAGTGCATGGTCAAAGCCGTCGCGGCGATGAAGATGCTGCGGCGAAGAGGAATCGCGAGCACGCTCTATCTGGGCAGCGGCAGGGACGATAGCGGCAAAATGATCGCGCACGCCTGGCTGCGCAGCGGATCGTATTACGTAACCGGCAATGAGAGGCTGGAGAGGTTTGCCGTCGTTGCCGTGTTCGGGAATGACACAGAAGCTGCGGTGTTGTCGCCACTGGAGCGGTAATCCGCATTAGGAGTATATCATATGAGGGATTTATTCTATTTTATACGAAAAATGCACCGGGACTCCGGATTCCGTCTGTACCTCAATATGTTCACGACATTCGTGATCAGCTGTCTGGACGGCATCGGCATTTATCTGATCGTCCCCATGCTTAGCATAATAGGCGTTTTTCAAATGAATATGGATGAAGTGCCGCTGGTCTCAACGTTGTTCGAAATCGTCGACTCCTGGTCGATCGAGCTCACCTTGCCGCTCGTGCTCGCGATATACGTATTGATCGTAGGGGGACAAGCCCTGCTGCAGCGGAGCCAGATGGTGCTGGGTTCCCGCATCCTGCAGTCCTACGTCCGCTCTCTTCGGTCCGAGACTTATCGGGGGCTGCTTCTGGCGAAATGGGAGTTCTTCCTCCGCAAGCGCAAGTCGGATTTCCATCATGTCATGGTGAACGAGCTCGGACGGGTCAGCTATGGCTCTTCTCTCTTCCTGCAGATGGTTACGGGCATTATTTTTACGGTTATTCAAATCGGACTGGCCTTCTGGCTGTCTCCGCTGCTAACGGCCGTCGTGATTGCAAGCGGCGGCATGCTCGCCCTGTTCGCGCGTAAGTTCGTCAAGAAGGCGGGGCATATCGGCGATAAGACGTCGGAGCTGTCGCAGAGCTATTTTGCGGGAATTAACGATCATTTCAACGGCATCAAGGATATAAAGAGCAACAGGCTGGAACGCTCGCATATTCATTGGTTTGGCGGCATGAGCAAGCAGCTGGAGAGCAACGTCGTCCAATTGGTACGCGTCAATTCGCTGTCCCAGTTCATCTACCGGATCTTTTCCATTACGCTTATTGCCGGGTTCGTCTATCTGGCTCTGGAAGTGTTCCACACGCCGGCCGAGCAGCTCATTCTGGTCGTGCTCATCTTCTCGCGGCTATGGCCGAGGTTTATCGGCATTCAGTCGAATTTCGAACAGCTCGCGACCAATCTGCCCGCTTTCAAAGCGATGCGCAAGCTGCATCAGGAGTATGAGCAGGAGCAGGAGCTCACGTTGTCGGACTCGCCGGACGGAGGAAAGCCGTTTCAATTGCAGGACGGAATCGAATGCAGGCAAGTCCATTACCGGTACGATCCGAAAGAGCCGGCTTTCGCTCTTCGCGATATTAACGTCTTTATTCCCGCGAATCGCATGACGGCGATCGTAGGCTCGTCCGGCGCGGGGAAAAGCACGCTGATCGATATGCTCATGGGGCTTATCGGGCCGGAACGAGGGCAAGTTCTGATCGACGGCGTTACGCTGCGGGAGGAGAAGCAGCTTCTCGCGCTTCGTGGCTCGATCGGCTACGTGGCGCAGGATCCCTTTCTCTTCAATGCGAGCATTCGGGATAACTTGAAGCTGGTAGACCCTCATGCCGAGGACGCCGAGCTGTGGAACGCGTTGAAATTTTCGGCATCCGACGAATTCGTTCGCATGCTGCCGCAAGGTCTGGATACGGTCATCGGCGATCGGGGCATTCGGTTGTCCGGGGGAGAGAGGCAGCGGATCGTACTCGCAAGAGCGATATTGAAGCGTCCGTCCATTCTCGTGCTGGACGAAGCGACCAGCGCGCTGGACAGCGAGAACGAGAGGCGAATTCAAGAAGCGCTTGACCGGCTTAAGGGCAGCATGACGATTATCGTCATTGCCCACCGCTTGTCGACCATCCGGAATGCGGATCAGGTCATTGTCATCGAGCAAGGCGAGGTCATTCAGCAAGGCGGCTACAAGCAGCTGTCTCAAGAAGCCAAAGGAAAGTTCAAGCAGCTGCTGAGCTATCAAACGGGCATGAACGGATAAGCAAGTCGTAAGTCGTTACATTAAAGAAGCATGAATCGGGCGGGGTGAGATTGCATGAGCGTTATGGCCGGAGTTATACAATTCGATAGACCTCTGCAACCATCCGATGGCACTGCGGATTTCATGGAAGCCGTCCGGCATTTCCCCGGAAATGCTTTCGAGACATGGGAAGACGGTACGGCTCTATTCGGCTGCCGGTCGCAATGGATAACGCCGGAATCGGTTCATGAACGGCTTCCCTATCGGGACGGGCAATCCGGGCTGGTCATTACCGCCGATGCGATCATTGACAATCGCGGGCAATTGTTCGAACAGCTCGGGATCGGGCGAGACAGAAGGAACGATCTAACGGATAGCGAGCTTATTCTGCTCGCTTATCGCAAATGGGGTTCGGAGACGCCGAATTATTTGATTGGAGACTTCGCCTTCGTGATCTGGGATGAGAGCAGAAAGCTGCTATATGGCGCTAGAGATCAGCTTGGCAGCAGGACGCTGTATTATCACCGAGCTTCGAACCGGTTCTCGTTCTGCAGCGTCATCCACCCTCTTTTCTCCCTGGCGGGAATAGACAAGCGTTTAGGAGAAGAGAGATTTGCCGAGTTTTTGGCGATACCGACGCTATTGGACGCCGTCGATGTCCACACGACTTACTATGCGGATATTTCTCAGCTGCCGCCGGCACACTCGTTTACTTTGCAAGAGGGGAAGCTTGAGGTCGCAAAGTACGGTTCCTTAATGCCGGAACGGAGACTGACCTTGGGCTCCGATGACGAATACGTGGAAGCCTTCAAGGAAATTTTCCAGCAATCGATCCGTGCCAGACTGCGCACCTTCAAGCAGGTGGGCGTCACGCTGAGCGGAGGACTCGACTCCGGATCGGTGTCGGCGTTCGCGGCGGGCATGCTCGCGGGGGAAGGCAAGAGCCTGCAGGCGTACAGCTATATCCCCGAGCGGGATTTCATCGATTGGACGCCTAGAAGCATGTTCGCGGACGAAAGTCCGTACATTCAGTCCGTCGTCGACTATGTGGGAAATATGAACGCCAACTATTTGGATTTTCACGGGAAAAGTCCTTTTACCGAGATCGACGAATGGATGGACGGCCTGGAAGCGCCTTACAAAAATTTCGAAAACGCGTTCTGGGTAAAAGGCATCCATGAAGAAGCGGCGCGTCAAGGAATCGGCGTTCTGCTTACGGGCGCCCGGGGAAATTACTCCATATCCTGGGGTTCCGCCGTCGGTTATTACAGCCTGCTGCTGAAGAAGCTCCAATGGCTCCAGCTGTACCGCGAAATTTCGATGTACGGCAGACAGCTCGGTACCGGCCGGAAACGGATCGTCCGAGCCATCAAACAGCAGGTATTTCCGGAGAAAGGCGCTCCGTTTCAGCCTGGCGTGCCTTCTATTATAGAGCCCGATTTCGCAAGAAGCTCCGGGGTATTCGAGAAGCTGTCGCCCTACGATGTCGGCTTGCGGGAGTCCACGTACCGGATGCTGACCGAGCGCGAGGATTATTTCGGCAATCAAGCGGTGTTGAACATGCAGGGCACCATATCGGCGAAGTCGTCTTACCGCCTTGGCCTATGGGAGCGGGATGCGACCAGCGATGTCCGCCTGATCAAATTTTGTTTGTCGATCCCCGTAGAGCAATATGTGAAAAACGGCTTCGGGCGGTCTCTTATCCGAAGAGCGACCGAAAATCGTTTGCCGGACAAAGTGCGGCTCAATCAACGGACGCGTGGCGTTCAAGGAATGGATTGGGTACACCGGACCATCCCCCGGTGGCAATCCACCCTCGAAGAGCTTCGCACGCTGTGCGAAGACGATCGGGCTTCCCGCTACTTGAACGTCATGCAGGTGAAGGAATCGCTGGACAAGGTAGGCCCGGCCCTCCGTCCGGAGCAGGCCGACGATCCTCACTTGAAGCTGCTCATGCGAAGCTTGATTGCCTATCGTTTTCTCAAACGATTGCAATAGAATACCGCGCCCCGAAAGGAGGTGAAAGACAATGGAGAAAAAAGAATGGACGACTCTTTCCCTGGAAGTGATGGAAGTATCCGAAACAATGGCTGGTTTCGGTATTTCGAAAATCGACTTTACGTATGTGGACGGCAAGCTCGTAGACCTTGATGTTTATGATTCCTAGTATTCTTCGGCACGATGCCGGAGGAGACTGATGGCCGCACTTAAATATACAGCTAGAAACGCCTATCGGTTTCTCAAACGGCAGAAATCGGAATACGAACCGCGCTTGAAAGGAGGTGGAACGAATGGAGAAAAAACAATGGACGTCGCTTTCCCTGGAAGTGATGGAAGTTTCCGAGACGATGGCAGGCTTTGGCGTATCGAAAATGGACTTCACTTACGTTGACGGCAAGCTCGTTGACATGGACGTGTATGATTCCTAGCATTTATCGTTTCTAAGCTCCGCGGAAAGCGCCGTAAAGGAATCACAGCTTCGGCTGTGCCTTTACGGCGCTTTTTGCCGTTCCTCGGCCACGGTCAATACGTCGAAACAAGGAGGTTATCGAATACGGCCGTCTGATCGTACGTCCGCAAGCCGATGTACCCGCTGGTCAAGCTGGCGTCGTTGACGCTAATTTTTTTTACGCCGTCCACATAGGCTTTGAAGGAGCTTCCTTTCATCTCCAGCTTGAGCAAATACCACGTGCCGGGAGTGGCGATCATATTCGCTTCCCCGATGTTGGTCCAGCGATTGCCCAGTTTTTTGTACAGCTGGACTTTATTCAGATCGTAATTGATGCGCAAGGTGTACATGTAGGAGAAATCCGCATTTGCCCGGGCGACCAAGCCGGCGGAAGCGTTCGCTTGATCATTGTCGTACGCTTTCAAGGCTGTCGTGATGGTGGCGTCGGAGTAGGTCGATCCGACAACGGCTTCCGCAATGCCGGATCCCGATTGCTTCAGCACGCTGTTGACGATCGGAACGCTGTCGTGACTTACGTCTACGCCCAAGGACCAGCTGCCGCTAAGCGGGCTCCAGCTGCCGGAGCTATTGTTCTGGAAGGTGTCGCCAAATTGCCGGGGTTCGAACATGACCGCATCGGCCCTGAAGTTGGAACCGCCTCCATTTGCCGTCAGACGCACGTACTCTTCCGGTCCGCCGGCGAAATAGACCGTGTCGATCAGACGCCAACGGCCGCCGGCGATAGTCGTCTGGTTGATGGTGACCGTGTTCGTTACGCCGTTATGATAGACCGTAAATTGCGCGCTCTTAGCTGAGCCTTGATGGTACGGATAGCTTACATACACATTGTAGTACCCCGGTGCCGTAAGGTTCGGCCGCCACGTAGCCGTGCTTCCATTGGCGCTGCTGTAACGGGAGCCGCCGCCGTAGCTGCCGCCAAGCGTGCTCGCCCCCCATGTTCCGGTCTCGGCGTAGCCGCCGCTTTCTTCATCGACGACGATCCCGCTTCTCGCCTTTATCGGACCGACGACGTTGGAATACGGGGAATAAGAGCCGTGCTTGTTCTTCGCTTTCACCCGATAGTAATAGCTTGTGCCGTCCTCGGCGGACGCATCGTCGAATATCGGTACGGCGAACGTATAATGGCGCGGCGCGGAAACATCGTCCGTTACGTCGCTGCCTACCGTCGTCCATGGACCGGATGAGCTTGTCGAACGTTCGACGGTATAGGCGCTTGCCCCCGAAACGCCCTTCCAGGAGAGAGTATGCACGGAGTCGGCAGGGTGCATGACGGGCGCATCGGGTATCGGCCAAGAAGGAACGGTCGATCCTTTCATCGAGTAGGCATACTCGCGCAGCAGGTCGATGATGGCCGTTTCGTTCGCCCAGTCGCCGGAAGCGAAGCCGGGATAGCGCGAATAGGCCCAGGCTCCGACGGGAGGCCAATGCCAGCCGCCCATCTTGTGATGGTGCATGCCGCCCCAGAACATGGCGCCCGAAGTTCCGTTGTTCTGAACGATGTCCAGCAGCTGCTCGGTTTCCGCGGGGGAATAGTCGCCGAATTCGCCGATGATCAACACCTTTTTTCCCGTTGTTTTATCTCTCCATTCCTTGAGCTTCGAAGCCATGTCGACATTGTGATAGTTGTAAATATGCGGAACGATTATATCGATATTGCTGTCGTTCAGCGCATTCGGCCTAATGCCTTGCGCCCGAACGTAGCCCCCGTCGGCGAGAAGGTGGTTGGCATCCAGGCTTTTGACGTACGCCGCCATTTCGCTTACCCAGCCGTCCGTGGAAGGAAGCTCGTTGCCCAGCTGCCATGCGAGAATGGCTTTATCGTTTTTGTATGGCACGCCCGTATACGAATTGGTTCGGTTAATGACGTATTGCATGAAATTTTTGAAGTCCTGCTTCACGGTCGGATCGCTCCAAAATTCATTCGCCGTTTTCCCGCGGAAGGCCGCCCAATCGGCAATTCCTCCGATATAGTTGTACTTATCCACGAACGGTATAATGAGTCGGATATTGTGCTGGTTTGCCAGCTGAACAATTTTATCCAAAAGCATGAATGCGCTTTCATTATAATCGTTTGGCCCCATCACATGCCGGAAAGTACCCAGGGGATCGCTGCTCATCTTCACTTCGAACGGATACAAGCGAATGACGTTAATCCCCGAGCCGGCGGCCGCCCGGATCGCATCCTCGATTTCCGACGGATCCGTCCATGCCCGGTTCAAGAGCGGCTGGTTCGTTCCGACAAATCGATACGCGGCCGTCCCCTCCATCAACGTGTCCCCGCTGCGCGTGATATACGATGTAAATCCCGCATCGGCGCGAGCCGGCCACAAGTTGAAAAAAGTGTCGAGCGCAAGCAGCATAACGGCCAAGGTGACGAGTTTCAACCATCTGTTCATGCCATTATTCCTCCTTATTTTCAAATGGCCATCCACTTGAACGACATCTACGGAACGACTGCGGCATCAGCTTGGGGAGAATCCCCTAATACAACATATGAAAGCGGATACAAAAAACTTGCCTCTATACTAAAACATTAATCTGACCATCCTATTCACGCGGCGGGCAGGAGGTTCTAAACGAATGGCCGGCGCTTGCGAAATTTTCGTCGAATCGGAAATTGGCGCTGCAAGCATAAAAAAACAGGCCGGTTAATGGCAGGATTGACCATTAACCGACCTGTATAGGTCCTGGAAAATAAAGAAAGGCAGCGTTATTCTTGTTTGGGCAAAGCGCGGTCCCGAAGCACGCGTTCGAGCAAACTCCGGATCAGGTCGAGATCGTCCTTCTCCAGAGGGACGCCGTCCCAATGCAGCTGCTCCACGTTCAAGTATTCCTTCGCGTTATGATTAAGCTCGGCAGGCGGATCGGGGTGATCGGTAAGGCCTAGAAGATAGTCCGCGGACGTGCGCAATTTTCGGGAAATCGTCTGGATCGATTCGATCGTCGGCTGTCGGTATCCCGATTCGTAACCCGCATAGGTGCTTTTGGCCACGCCGACGTAGTCGGCCACTTCCTGCATGGTCAACTTTCTGCTCTTCCGCAGCTGCTTCAGTCTCTTCGCAAACATTTTTCTCTGCCCCCATTTATGTGATACGCTTGCAAAATCAGTATATCAATCTTTTGGCAGACTTGCCATAGATGGAAGTAGGCAGATAGGCTGAAAAAATGATGAAAGCGCCCCGCGCCCATTCGACTCCTGGTTTCCGTGCGAAGGTCGCACCGATAGGACTGTAACGAATAGTCGGGCGTGCATATGGACGGTTAATCAGGATAGGGTCTTCGGATCCAACGTCGGATTAAGGGAGGATGGTGCGGTTTGCCGCTCAGGGCGGGCATCGCCGATAGGCTCGGCGCCGATCCGAGGGGAACGATCGATGCAGAACGGCCAGTCAGGCCTGAGAATGAGGGGGTTCTGTTGCACGAAATGCAGCGTAGATGGAACGCTTTCGACAGTAGCGGCGATCCGTTGTACGAAGTGCAATGTAGGTACGTCGGCATGATCGAACGGCCGCAGAAACGCCGGATTCGCGAGATCAGGTCTAAAAATTAGACCTGATCGGCCCAAACCTGCCCAAAACGCGGCAACAGGTTTAAAAATTAGATCTGATGCGGACAAAACCCCGACTTATCGCCCTAGAACCGCCGGATTCGCGAAATCAGGTCTAAAAATTAGATCTGATCAGCCCAAACCGGCCCAAAACGCGGCAACAGGTCTAAAAATTAGATCTGATGCGGACAAAACCCCGGCTTGCGTCCGCAGAAACGCCGGATTCGCGAGATCAGGTCTAAAAATTAGATCTGATGCCCACACCGTCGCCCCGAACCCGGGGGGCTCTACCGGGAGCGCTCTCCCCGTCAGTTCCCGATCGACGCGTGCGCAAACCGCCAAGGAGACCGGACGGACTCGCGCTTCAATTGGAATAAGTAGCGGGCGCGCTCCCGCGAGCCATCCCTCGCTTCCATCGCGACCGGCACGGCAACCTCCGCGGACAAATTCCCGTCCGTTCCCATGCCCTGCTCCGGCTCGCCGGCGCCTCCGGATTCTCGGCTGTCCTTCTTCAGTCGCTGCTCCTGAATCGAGCTAAGCCGCACCATCTCCCGAACGATCGCGTCGCTTTCTTCCGTCGGAAGCCCGGCGGTCAACTGGCCGAGCAGCTCCGGGTCATGATGGTTCATGACGACGACCACGGTCTTGGCCAGCACGGCCGGCGAAGCCACGTCGAAATACGGCTGCAGGCCGCCGGCCGCTTTGTGCACCATCAGCTGATGGGCCAGATCGGGCTGGTCGGACTTATGCGTGCTGCTCAAATAAAAGTGAATGCAGAAGTGGCCGGAAAAATCGTTGTCCGGAATGCCGTCTCCGCCATGCGGCATGCCGTTCATGGAAGCGGCGACCCACTTACCGTCCGAATGGACGAGCACCGCCTTCCGCTTCCAGCTCCATTTGTCCCGGTAAATGTGCTTCATGATTTGCGTATCCTTCTTCGTGAGCGGCTGCACGTCGGCATGGTCGCTGCCCGCGCGCCGTTGTACCCGGAACGTAAGGCCGCTTTCGATATCCGTCACCGAAAAGACGCTTTTTCTCGGAAGCAGCTCCTTGGCCTCTTCCCAAGCGACCAGCTTGCCGTAATGCCGCTGTCTCAGCGCGGAGGCGTACCGGAGCAGAAGGTCGGCGGCTTGGCCGGACAGCACGATCCGCTCGCGGCCTTCCTCCTTCCATAGATTGCCGGTTTCCTCGAGCCGATAAAGCTCTAACCCGCCGCCGGCCTCCGCGATCGTCAGCTCTACGTCCCGCAGCAGTGCGGGAGCCGGGGCTGCTTCCCTAGCGGCCTTGCCAAGGGCGCTCGTAAGCTCGCGGTTCGTGAAGCGCAGCTCGCTGGCGAATTCCGCCTTCGAGCTGGCGCGCACGTACATCGCCACGCGGACCTCGTCTATTTTTTTGCCGGCAGCCGCTGTCGGCTCCGTTAGGCCGCATAGGCCGAGCCATGCCGCGGCAACGATCGTTGCGGCAGTCCAGCGAAGCAGCTTTGCCGCTGCTTTGTTCATCATGATCCCTCCGAATGGCAAATTAGCTCTATTCAGTATTTTTAACTCGGCGTCTTAATATACAGCATGGCGCAAGCCGCAGTTCCGGATGCGTATGTCCGCGCCGTTTTTGAAACATACTAAGCCGGTTACTTTTTGATTTAGGAGCTGACGGAATATGGGTTGGGATTGGATTTTGGCCCTTTTAATGCTGATGCAGCCCGCGGAGCGGCCCGATACGTTGTCGATCGAGCAGCAGGGACAACCGATCGCCGAATTCAGGAATCAGGATTATATTCATCCCCTTCCCGGGGTGCCGCTCGTGGACGACGATAAATTGAACAAGCTGATGGATGCCGTGGACAAAAAAACGGTGCGCAAGCCGGTTAACGCCACCCTCGACGGAGCGGGCAGAATCGTGCCGGAGAAGACCGGCAGCAGGCTCGACCGCCTAAGCTTGAAGAAGCAGCTGTATGGCTTCGTCTATGAAGGAGAGGCGACGAGGCTGGAAGTTCCGCTTCTGACGACTTATCCGAAGGTGGACAGCGAAATTTTGTCCGCGATCAAAGCGAGGCGGATCGGGCAGTATGTCACCTACTACAACAGCCGCAACAAAAACCGGTCGTACAACATTGCCTTGGCCGCCAAGGCGATCAACAATTACGTCGTATTTCCCGGCGAGAAATTTTCGTTCAACGAGGTCGTCGGCAAGCGGACGAAGGAGAAGGGCTATTTGCGCGCGCCCGTCATCGTAAGGGGCGAAGTGTACGAGGATGTCGGCGGCGGCATCTGCCAAATCTCCTCGACGCTATACAACGCGGTCGACCGGGCGGGGCTCAAAATCGTCGAGCGGTATTCGCATAGCCGCCACGTGCCGTACGTGCCGCCGGGGCGTGACGCGACAGTCAGCTGGTACGGACCGGATTTCGTGTTTACGAACAATTACAGCCAGCCCGTTCTGATCCGGGCTTTTGCCAGAAACGGACAGGTAAGCGTGGCGCTTTGCTCCTCGGAAATGCTGGAAGTGAAGAAGCGCGAGGTGCCGAGCGCCTCGAAGAAGCTGCCGGAGGAGATCAGGCTGGACATGAACGTGAACGGGATGAAGCGGCAGCAGCCTTAACCGGCCATTGCCGGGATAGACGAGCCGGTCCGGAGGCGATAGTAACAAGTCCGCGGACTTTTTAATTTTTACGGACATGAGAGCTCTTATTTCGATGAAACGGTTATCTTATCATTTTTAACGGACAGGAGAGCCGCTATCGGCTTGTTATTCCTTATTTCTTGTCCCAATTAGGCGGAATAAGGTCGCTCCAGTCCGTTACCTATTCAAATCGTCCTCTTTCGGCCTAATAGCGGCTGCTGAGTCCGTTAGCGCAACTTGCGATTGACAAACCTTTCCGATTCACATAAAGTTAGACTATGTAAACGTTTACGTATAAAGCGACGCAGACGATTTGCAACAATAGACGAATAACTTGGGTGTGAGGAAATGGGCGATAGCAAAAATATAAGCATCAAGGACGTGGCCAAGCAGGCCAATGTGTCGACGGCGACGGTGTCGCATGTCATCAACGGCACGAGGTACGTGTCCGAGGAGACGAAGCGCAAGGTGCATGAGGCGATGGAGGATTTGAACTATCGCATTAATTCCGTCGCGCGTTCCTTAAGAAGCCGCAAGTCGCGCGTCATCGCGTTTCTTGCTCCGATTCTCGCCTCGGAAACGTCGAATTATTTTTTCATGTCGGTCGCGGCGGGCATCCAGAGCGTGCTGAAGCAGCAAGAGTATCATCTCATGCTGTCCGATTCGCACGAGGAGGAGGAATACGAGGCCGACGAGATCCGCATGTTAGGCTCCCAAATGATCGACGGCCTCATTATGGCGCCGGCCGGGAGGGAGCCCGATTACGAGCGCCTGTTCGGCGATTACCCCGTCCTGTACTTGGACCGGGTTCCCCATGACAGCGGGAAGCGGGATTGCGTCGTCGTCGACAACAAGAACGTATCCAAGGAAGCGGTGAGCATGCTGATCGGCCAAGGGCACAGAAGAATCGCCTACTTGTCCGGGCCGAATATGCTGACCACGACGGAGGAGCGGTTCGCCGGCTATCTCGAAGCTTTGACCGAAGCGGGCCTGGATGCCGAACCGGACCTGATCGGCATGGGAGAAGTATCGCTCGGAAGCGGCTACAAGCTGACGGAGTCGCTGATGAGGCACCGGCCTACCGCGATTTTCGTGACGGACAACGTCATGGCGATGGGCGTTATGTTTTATTTGCAGGAGAAAAAGATCGCCGTGCCGGACCAAATCGCGGTCGTCGCGTACGACGCGTTTCAGTGGACGCGCATTACGTCCCCGCCGCTGACGGTCATTGAGCAGCCGGCCTTCGAGCTCGGCGTGAAAGCGGCGGAAGTCATGCTTGAGCGGATCAACAACGCGGCGCTGCCCCGTCAAGTGCATCGTTTGACGGCCAAACTCGTAGTCAGACAATCGAGCTGACTATTTTTTTTGCCTGATTTTGCAAACGATTACGCCTAACCGGAAGCGTCGAAAAAATGCTCTTGACGCCCGTCAGTGTAAGCGCTTATAATCTAGACAAACGATTACGTAAACGTTTAACTAAACGTTGGCTATGACAATTACGGCTTAAAAAAACAATATCAGGCCAAATTCAAGGTTTACGTAAACGATTGCGCAAGTGCGGAAGGTGGAATGAAAGATGAAGACGGCAGAGCTGGGGGGTCTTCAGCGGCAAGAGAAGGAAAGCAGAACGGCCGCGCGCCGCAGTAAAATCCGGGTCAAGATCAGGCAAAATTACGAGCTGTACCTGTTCATGCTCCCCGCGGTGATCATTTATCTGGTGTTCAAGTATTACCCGATGTACGGGGTGCAAATCGCCTTTAAGGATTTCCGGGCAAGCAAGGGCATCTGGGGCAGCGAATGGGTCGGCTTCGAGCATTTTATCCGGTTTTTCGAAGCGTACAACTTTTGGCCGATTATGGAAAATACGATTTTGCTCAGCCTGTATTCCCTGGTATTCGGCTTCCCGATTCCGATTATCGTGGCGCTGATGCTGAACCAGATGCTGGCGAAGCGGTACAAGAAATTCGTGCAGACGGTCATTTACGCGCCGCATTTTATTTCTACGGTCGTCCTGGTCGGGATGCTGGGCGTGTTCCTGTCCCCGAACAGCGGCATCGTGAACCATATCATTGCGTTTTTCGGCGGCGAGCCGGTGCTGTTCATGGCTAGCGAAGGCTGGTTCCGTCCGCTGTACGTCCTCTCCGGCATCTGGCAGGAAACGGGCTTTGCCACGATCATCTATTTGGCGGCGCTGGCGGGCGTCAATCCCGAGCTTCACGAGGCGGCCGTCATGGACGGGGCCAGCAAGTGGAAGCGGGTGAAGCACGTAGACTTGCCGAGCATTATGCCGACGATCATCATTCTGATGGTGCTGGCGCTGGGCAACGTCATGAGCGTCGGCTTCGAGAAGGCGTACCTGATGCAGAGCGACCTCAATTACGCGGCCTCGAACATTATTCCGACATACGTGTACGAGCTCGGGATCCAGAAGGCGCAGTACAGCTTCTCCGCCGCGATCGGCTTGTTCAATGCGATCATTAACGTAGTGCTTCTAGTAACGGTGAACCGGGCTGCCAAACGGCTGACGGAAACGAGCTTGTGGTAAGGGGGAGAAGGGCGATGAACTCGCTGCTTGCACGCAAAACGAAAGGCGATGTCCTATTCGACATCATCAACTATACGCTGCTCACCATCGGCATGCTGCTGATTTTGTATCCGCTTTATTTTGTGCTGATCGCATCCTTCAGCGACCCGAATCTGATCTATTCCGGAGAAATATGGCTGCTGCCGAAGGGTTTGACGCTTGACGGCTACGAGCGCATCTTCGCCGATTCGGCCATCTGGGTCGGCTACGGCAACTCGCTGCTGTACGCCGTCGTAGGCACGGCGATCAGCGTCTCCATTACTTTGATGGCCGCTTATCCGCTGGCGCGCAAGGATTTTGTCGGACGCGGCGCATTTATGTGGTTCTTCATGTTCACGATGTTTTTCGGAGGCGGACTGATTCCGACCTACCTGCTGATCAAGGACCTGAACATGATCAATACGATTTGGGCGCTCGTCGTCCCCGGCGCGGCCGGCGTGTTCAATATTATTATCGTGCGTACCTTCTTCCAAAGCACGATACCCGACGAAATGCGGGAGGCCGCCTTTATCGACGGCTGCTCGAACACGAGGTTTTTTCTCGGCATGGTGCTGCCGCTGTCCAAACCGATTATCGCCGTAATGGTGCTCTATCACGTCGTAGGCTTCTGGAACGGGTTTTTCGACGCCATGATTTATTTGAACGAGGAATCGAAGTTTCC
Organism: Paenibacillus arenilitoris; assembly: GCF_014705655.1. Taxonomy (GTDB): domain Bacteria; phylum Bacillota; class Bacilli; order Paenibacillales; family Paenibacillaceae; genus Pristimantibacillus; species Pristimantibacillus arenilitoris. Next base: position 45,718 of record NZ_JACXIY010000042.1, read on the forward strand.
GCTCCAGCTCGTCCTGAGGAACATTCTGGTCCAGAATCAGGTGAACTCGAGCATGATGATCGACGTCGAATCGTATGCCGCCAAGCTTCGGGTAACGGAGCTGATCAAATACGGCGTCATCATTATCGCCAGCCTGCCGCTGCTGATCCTGTATCCATTCCTGCAGCGCTATTTCGTCAAGGGAGTCATGATCGGCTCCATTAAAGGGTAATGGCGGCTTCGGCCGTTTGACGGCGGTTATCGCCGGGTCTCGCGTCCGAAGAGGACCGGGCCCGGATGATGATAGATAAATAGAAAGAACCAATTAAGGGAGGATCACTACACATGAAAAAGTCAGGGTCTATCGCAGTAAGCCTGCTGCTTGGGGCAGGGCTGGCGCTTTCCGCCTGCTCCGGCGGAAACGGCAACGAGGGGGCGAACAACGGAGGCGCCAACGGCGGAACGAACGCTCCGGCCGAAGAGGGCTTCAACGAGGAAGGACTGCCGATCGTCGACGAGAAGCTGACGCTGACGATCGTATCCCCGAAAGCCGCGCTTGCTCCCGAGTATAACGAAATGGAAATTTTCAAGCGCCTGGAGGCCGATACGAACGTTCATATCGAGTGGAACAACATTCCGGATACGGATTATGCCGAGAAGAAAAACCTGCTGCTTGCAAGCGGCGATTTGCCGGACGCCTTCTACGCCTCGCAATTTTCCGATTATGAATTGATCACGTACGGCGAAGACGGCACGATTATTCCGCTTGAGGATCTGATCGATCAGTACGCTCCGAACCTGAAGAAGCTGCTTGAGGAAAGACCGGACATCAAAGCGGCGATTACCGCTCCGGACGGCCATATTTACGGTCTGCCGACCTGGGAGGAGAACGAGCTCGGCACGAACCCGTTCTTCCACGTCATCAACAAGCAGTGGCTCGACAAGCTGGGACTGAAATTCCCGGAAACGCTGGACGAGTATACCGAGGCGCTCGTCGCATTCAAGACGAAGGATCCGAACGGCAACGGCAAAGCCGACGAAATTCCGCTCAGCTTCATGCATATGCAGTGGTGCATGGATATTGCCGGCCTGTTCGGCGCGTTCGGCCTGCCGGACAATCTCGAGCACCGGATCGTCCGCGACGGCAAAGTCATCTTTACCGCTACGCAGCCGGAATACAAGGAAGCGCTGAAATACTTCAACGAGAAATGGTATAAGCAAGGGCTGATCGATCCGGAATCGTTCAATCAGGACGCTCCTCAATACCTGGCCAAAGGAAAGACGCCGGATCCGACGCTCGGCTCCTACGTCTGGTGGGAAATCGAGGAGGTCGTCGGCACGGCGCAAGCCGCCAACTATGCGCTTGTTCCTCCGCTGACCGGCCCGACGGGCAAGCAGACGATCGGCAGAGGCAATGGCGGAGGCCCGGGCAGAAACGCCTTCGTCATCACGAAGGACAACGAAAATCCGGAAGTGACGATGCGCTGGATCGACCAGCAGTACGAGCCTTACATGGCCGCGCAAATCCATTGGGGCCCGATCGGCATTATTTATGAAAAAGACGCAAACGGCAAGCTCGTGAACCTGCCGCTCGAGGAAGGCGTATCGATGGGCGAATTCCGCCAGAAGGTCGCGCCGAACGGCGCCGGCGTCATCACGGCCGAGCACTTCAGAACGATCGTCGACATGGAGCCGCGCGCTCAGCAGCGGAAGAAGGATCTGGAGCAGTACTACGAGCCGTTCATGGAAAAAGAAAACTATCCGACGATCTTCTTCGAGCCGGAAGAGCTGGATACGATCAACCAAATCGAGCCCGAGCTGATCAAATACGTGAATACGCAGCGCGCGAAATTCATCGTTGACGGCGTGGACGACAAAGCTTGGGACAGCTACGTGAAGACGGTGGAGGATATGGGTCTTGGCAAGCTGATGGAGCTGTATCAAACCGCCCTTGACCGCTACAACGCAGCGCAAAAGTAATTGAATGAAGATACAAGCCGTGCCGGATGGAGCCGTCATTGACGGTCTCGTCCGGACCGGCCGTCATACGTTTTGGATAAGAGGAGAGAGAAACCGATGAAGCATCATTTTGACCAACCGCTGCGACCGCAGTTTCATTTTACGCCGGCCTCCAATTGGCTGAACGACCCGAACGGCATGGTGTACTACGACGGGGAATACCATTTGTTCTATCAGCATCATCCGGGCAGCAGCGTATGGGGGCCGATGCATTGGGGCCATGCGGTCAGCACGGATCTTGCGCATTGGGAGCATTTCCCGATCGCCCTGTATCCCGATCATAACGGGACGATTTTCTCGGGCAGCGCGGTCGTCGACTGGAACGATACGAGCGGCTTCTTCGACGGGAGAGCAGGGCTTGTCGCGATCTACACGCAGACGGAGACGATACCGGGCTCGGACTTGTCCAAGCAGCGGCAGAGCGTCGCCTACAGCAAGGACAACGGGCGCACGTGGATTCCGTACGAGGGCAATCCCGTGCTTGCCGACGAGCGATTCGCGGATTTCCGCGATCCGAAGGTGTTCTGGCATGCGGGGACGGAGCAGTGGATCATGGTACTGGCGGCGGGCGACCGGCTGTTCCTCTATCGCTCGCCCGATCTGTTGGCGTGGACGTTCGCGAGCGAGTTCGGCGCGCGGGAAGGCTCGCATGACGGGGTATGGGAATGCCCGGACCTGTTCGAGCTGCCCGTCGAAGGCGGGGAAGGCGCCTCGAAGTGGGTCATGATCGTGAGCATCGGCGACGATTCGGGTTGCCCGGAAGGGTCGCGAACGCAATATTTTACCGGCGAATTCGACGGCGTGGCGTTTACGAACGACAATCCGGCGGACACGGTGCTGTGGCTCGATCACGGCCGCGACAACTATGCGGGCGTGTCTTGGTCCGATGCGCCGGGACTGGAATCGGAGCGGCTGTTCATCGGCTGGATGAACAACTGGAAGTACGCCAATCTGATCCCGACGTCCGGCTGGCGGGGCGCGATGACGCTGGCGCGCAAGCTGACGTTAAGACAGACTACGGAAGGGGTCCGGCTCGTGCAGATGCCGGTTGACGGCGTCAGGCAGCTGCGCCAGTCGGGCAGCGAATGGCAAAATGAGCGCATCGGGCCGGAATCCGGCCTGCTCTGCGCGCATAGGGGAGGCTTGCTCGAGCTCGAAGCGGATTTCGAGCCGGGCACGGCATCCGAATTCGGCATCAAGCTGCTGGCAGGCGGCAAGGAAACGGTCGTCGGCTACGACGCCGTCGCCGGGGAGCTGTTCATCGACCGCTCGAATTCGGGCGTGATCGATTTCCATGCCGAATTCGGCTGCAGGCATGCCGCGCCTTTGAAGGCAGAGGACGGACGGATCAAGCTGCAGCTGTGGCTGGACCGTTCATCGGTGGAAGTGTTTGCGGACGAAGGCGGCCTCGTTATGACTGACCAGCTGTTCCCGCCTGCAGGCTGGGACGGCGTCGAGCTGTACGCGATAGGCGGGGAGGCGCTGCTGCGCACGCTGCGCCTGTATCCGCTAAGATCGATTTACGCGCCTGAAGCCGTCGAAGCGGCGGGGGCTCGAAATGAGCGATAGAGTAACGGGGAGGAAAGATAACGATGGATAACAAGATGCGGAACCGGCCGGCCGGCGGCGGCCTTGCCGCCTACTGGCCGCTGGACGAGAAGAGCGGCGCCGCGGCGCTCGATGCGGCCGGCGGGTTGGCCGACGAGGTGTCCTATGTGCTGCTTCAGGGCAGATTCACCGAGAAAGCGGACCCGCAGTGGCGCCCCGGCGTATGCGGCGGGGCTCTGCTGTTCGACGGCTATTCGACCTGGATTACGCGGAAGGCCGCCGAAGCGCCGAGGCTGGACGATGCGTTTACGATTTCCGCTTGGGTCGCTCCGCGCTCTTATGAGTGGGGAGCTGAGGGCCGGCTGTCCGCGATCGTGAACCGGCACGACCGGGAGGCTGCGGAAGGGTACGTGCTCGGCCTGTTCAGGCACGGCTCCTGGTCGCTGCAGCTCGGAGCCGGCGGACGCTGGCACGAGCTATGGTGCCTCGACCGTCCGCTGGAGAAGGGAAGATGGTCCCATATCGCCGCTACCTTCAGCAGGGAAGAAGCCGCGATGAAGCTTTATTTGAACGGCGAGCAGGTGGCCGAGCGGGAGATGCCCGCCGGCACGGCGATGAGCCCTTGCGATAGCGCGGATTTGCTCATCGGGAAGAACAATCAGGCGACGGTGCTGGCCGAGGCGTTCCGGCATAATATGTTCGCCGGCTTGATGGACGATGTGCGCATTTACAGCCGAGCGCTGACCGTCGTCGAGATTGCCTCCGCCTATAAGGAGGCGCTGCTCCCGCATGGCGGCACCGCGCCGGAAATTCCGTCCGCCGACATCCGGCTGGACCGGAAGCCGCTCCTGCGGGACCGTCATCGGCCGCAGTACCACGCCAGCCCGCCCGTTCATTGGATGAACGAGCCGCATGCCCCGATTTATTTTGAAGGAAACTATCATTTGTTCTACCAGCACAACCCGCAGGGCCCTTACTTTGCGCAACTTCACTGGGGACACTGGGTAAGCGAGGATATGGTGCATTGGCGGGATTTGCCGATTGCGCTGGCGCCGGAGAAGGGAGCTGTCGATCCTGACGGCGTATGGTCGGGCAGCGCCGCTTACGATGAGCACGGCGTTCCCGCCCTGTTCTTCACGGCCGGCGACGACAGCGCTTCGCCGAACCAGCGAGTAGGGCTTGCCCGCAGCCGGTTCCGGGAGGACGGGGACAGCGACCTGACGGTTTGGGAGAAGCACAAGGCGCCTCTGATCGTTCAGGAGAAGGGGCAGGGCATGTTCGGGGATTTCCGCGATCCGTTCGTATGGAAGGAAGACGGGCTGTGGTATTTGCTGATCGGCTCCGGCACGGACGGACAGGGAGGCACGGCGCTGGCGTATACGTCGGCCAACATGACCGACTGGACGTATCACGGGCCGTTCTATGTGAGCGATCCGTCCCGTTATCCTTACCTCGGCAACATGTGGGAGCTGCCCGTGCTGCTGCCGCTCGGCAAGGATGCTTCCGGCCGCGAGAAGCATCTGTTTCTCATCAGCCCGATCGGTCCGGGCTCAGATGTTGAAGTGTTTTATTGGATCGGGGAGTTTGACCGCGGGCAGGTCCGGTTTGTGCCGGATCATGACGAGCCTCGGCTCATCGACGTCGGGGACTTTCATTTCACCGGACCGAGCGGCATGGTCGATCCGAGAACCGGGCGCAATATCGTCTTTACGATCGCGCAGGGCGAGCGGACTCCTCAGCTGGAATACGATTCGGGCTGGGCGCATAATGCGGGGCTGCCGGTCAGCGTCTTCCTTCGTCCGGACGGCCGGCTCGGGGTAGAGCCGATCAAGGAGCTGGAGTCGCTGCGGGGCGAGCGGCTATGCTCGCTTCGGGATATGACGGTGGAAGAGGCGAACGGCGCGCTCGCGGAAGTGCGGGGCGACATGCTGGAAATTAAGGTCGAGTTCGAGGCGGAAGAGCTTCTCCCCGGCAGGCGGCTCGGCTTATGGGTTAGGCAATCCCCGTCGCGGGACGAAGAGACGCTTCTCTATTACGACCGAGAGCGCGCCGAGCTTGGCGTCGACCGGGAGAAGGCGACGTTGTCGCCGGAGGAGCGCACGCGCGGCGTGCAGTCGGGGACGCTTGAGCTTGCGGGAGAGGCGCTGCGGCTGCATGTTTATTTGGACCGTTCCATGATCGAGGCTTACGTGAACGGGCTGAAAAGCTTGACGACGAGGGTGTATCCGAGCCGGACGGATTCGCTTGGCTTGCGGCTGGAGGGAAGCGGCGGCGCAAGGATCCGGTCATTGGACATCTGGACGATGAACTCGATATACTTATAGCATGAGCTTAAGGCTGCCCCTGCGGGGCAGCCGTTTGAGCGATATTCGGAAAGAGGAGCTAACGAGGATGAGAATTGGAGCAATCGAAGCGGGCGGCACGAAGTTCGTATGCGGCATCGGCAACGAGAATGGAACGATCGAGGATCGGATCAGCTTTCCGACCGAACGCCCGGAGCGGGTCATGGAGCAGGTCGTCGCTTATTTCAAGGACAAGGGCGCGGAGGCGATCGGCATCGGCACGTTCGGGCCGATCGACATCGATCCGGCAAGCGCGACGTACGGCTGCGTAACGACGACGCCGAAGCCCGGCTGGTCGGGCTTTCCGTTCCTGGACACGCTGAAGCGGGCGTTTCCCGTGCCGTTCGGCTGGGATACGGACGTGAACGCCGCCGCTTACGGCGAAGCGGTCTGGGGCGCCGCGAAGGGAGTGGATAGCTGCGTTTATTTTACGATCGGAACCGGCATCGGCGTCGGCGTCTATTCGGAGGGCAAGCTCGTTCACGGCTTGGTGCACCCGGAGGGCGGGCATATTTTGCCGAGGCGCCATCCGGAAGACCGCTATGAGGGGCATTGCCCGTACCACGGCGACTGCCTGGAAGGCATGGCGGCGGGCCCGGCCATCGAGCGGCGCTGGGGCGTGAAGGGCAGCGAGCTGGCGCCGGATCACCCGGCCTGGGCGATCGAGGCGTATTATCTCGGACAGGCCGTGACGTCGACGGTCCTGCTGTTGTCTCCGAAGCGGGTCATCATGGGCGGCGGCGTCATGCACCAGAAGCAGCTGCTGCCGCTGATCCGCGCCGAGGTAAGCCGCAACTTGAACGGCTACGTCAGCGCGGCGCCGCTGCTTGCCGGCATCGACGATTACATCGTCTCGCCGGGACTGGGCGATAACGCCGGCTTATGCGGCGCGCTCGCCCTCGGGCTGGCGGCGCTTGAGCAAAGCCGCGGCTAGGCGCTGCCTATTCGGCAGACGAAACGGGACATCCTACGGGATGGCCCGTTTTTATTTGAGCAGGCAGGGGACATCGGCCTCGCTACCTGGGGGAAACCTCCTCAACCGAAGCCTGCGCTCTCGACCCTAAGAGCGATTCTACACTTATTGCCAACTCAGAGCCAATCTTCCACGCCGCCAGAGCGCCATAAGTGCGTATTCGCACTTATTTGCCAGACTAACTGGTTACTTGGGCGCAACCAAGCGGCGCATCCTGCCGCACACCCCGCAAAGTGCCGCCCGACTCATCACGCCCAGCCGCGCATCCTGCCGCGCAATGCCAAGCGGAGCCTCCCAACTGCTTCCCAGCAGGCTTATCCGGCGCACACAAAACCCCATTTTCGCGGAAAAAGAGTAGCATCACAAAAAATGCATGCCCGCTTTCGCGGAACATGCAGACCGTCGCAAGAAGTGAAGATTTCGCAGCGACCGCCCGCCGTGATAGGTTGGGTCTGCGGGCCACGGACCGCAACAACCGCAACATTAGAAAGGGGGAAACTACAATGCGCCAAACGGGCCAGCCAGCCGGGTCAGCCGGATCAGCCCAGCCAGCTGCGCCAGCCGGGCCAGCTAGGCAGACCGGGCGGGCGAGCGGGCAGCCGGTCATGCGCGGCCGGCGGACGTCTTTTTGGAAGGAGCTGTCGCGGAATCGCTTCCTGTACGGCATGCTCGTACCGGTCGCCGCTTATTTGCTTCTATTCAAATACGGGCCGATGTTCGGCGAGATCATCGCCTTCAAGGACTACCGGCTGGCGGACGGCATATGGGGGAGCGAGTGGGTCGGCGTCGACAATTTCGTCAAGCTGTTCTCCGGCGCGGACTTCTACGCCGTGCTGCGGAATACGCTGCTGCTGAACGCGTACCACCTCGTGTTCGCGTTTCCCGCGCCGATCCTCCTCGCCCTTCTGCTTAACGAAGTGCGCGCGGAATGGTACAAACGAACGCTGCAAAACCTGCTCTACATCCCGCATTTCATCTCGTGGGTGGCGCTCGGCAGCATCGTCATCGCGCTGCTGTCGCCGTCGACCGGCTTCGTCAACTACGTGCTGAAGCTGCTCGGTCTCGAGCCGGTCTATTTTCTCGCGGACACGCTCTGGTGGCCGATCTCCTTCATCGCCTCCGGCATCTGGAAGGAAGCGGGCTTCGGCACGATTCTCTACTTGGCGGCGATGGCCTCGATCGACCCGACGCTGTACGAGGCGGCCAAAATCGACGGCGCGCGCAAGGCGAGGCAAATTTGGCACGTCACGCTGCCGGGCATTCGCAGCACAATCGCCATCCTGCTCATCCTCCAGGTCGGCAAAATGATGGACGTCGGCTTCGAGCAAGTATTCGTGCTTCGCAATAACGCGGTATCGAGCGTATCCGAGGTCATCAGCACGTACGTGTATACGCGGGGCATCATTAACCTGCAGTACAGCTACACGACCGCGCTCGGCCTATTCCAGTCGGTCATCGCGCTTATCCTGGTCGTGGCCGTCAATCGGATCATCAAAGCGATGGGGGAGCGGGGCTTATGGTGACGACAGGGAGAGGAGGAACAATCGATGGTTCGACGTGCTAGCGAATCGGGCCGCTGGCTGCGGCGGCTTGTTTATGTGCTGCTGGCGCTGTGCGCGTACGCGACTTTATTTCCTTTCGTCAATATTATCGCGACGTCGCTTAGCAGCAGCCGGGCGATCAACGCGGCGGAAGTGTTCATGTGGCCGATCGAGTTCAATCTCGACGCGTACCGAAATTTGCTGCGGGACGGCCAGCTTGTCGTCGCCATGAAGAACACGGTCGTCATCACCGTCGTCGGCACCGCGCTTAACATGCTTTTTACGGTTATGGCCGCCTATCCGCTGTCCAAAACGCGGCTGAAAGGACGTAATCCGATGCTCATGGCCATCTTGTTCACGATGCTGTTCAGCGGCGGGATCATCCCGAGCTTCCTGGTCGTGAACGGCCTCGGCCTCGTCGATTCCTATTGGGCGTTATGGCTGCCGGGGCTCATGAGCGCCTACAACATGTTCGTCTTGAAGTCCTTCCTGGAAGGGCTGCCGGAGGAGCTGGAGGAATCGGCCGCGATCGACGGGGCGGGGGAGGCGCTTATTTTGTGGAAAATTATTTTGCCTCTATCGAAGCCGGTGCTCGCCGCCCTTACCCTGTTCTACGCGGTAGGCTGGTGGAACTCCTACATGAACGTGCTGATCTATATCCGCAGCACCGACAAAATGTCGCTGATGGTAAAGCTGTACCAAATGATCGACCTGATCAGCCCGGAAATGCTGCGCGCCGGGGAAGGCGTGACGCAGACGCTCATTACGCCGGAAGGTATCCGCGCGGCGGCGATCGTCATCGCGATCGTGCCGATCCTGTGCGTCTATCCTTTTTTGCAAAAGCATTTCATTAAAGGCGTGCTTCTCGGCTCGGTCAAAGGGTAACGCAATGCACGATATCGAACCCGCTTTCATAGGCGGGATGATATAATAACGATAACGTTCAAGGAGGTCTACGAAATGTTGACAAACCGACAAAGAGGCGGCAAGCTCGCAGGTTTGCTCATCTTGATCATGATGCTGACGGTGACGGCGTGCTCGGGGTCCGGCAACGGAAACGGAAACGGCAACGGCGGCGCGCCGGCGGGCGATCAGACTACGGGCGATACGGGGAACAAGAGCGGCGGCGCGCCGAAGAAACTAAGCGTATCGATGTTCGACCGAGGCCAAGTGTCGAGCGACGAAGGCACCTACGAGGAGAACCGGTGGGTCGACTGGATCCGCGAGCAAACCGGCATCGAGGTGACGTTCGCTCCGGTGCCGCGCAACAAGGCGCAGGATACGCTCAACATTATGATCGCGTCCGGGCAGGCGCCCGACCTGATCTGGGAATACGACCGCAACTATATCGGCAGACTCGTCTCGCAAGGGGCGATACAGCCGATCGGCGACTATATCGAGAAGTACAGCATCTCGTACAAAAAATATTTGGAACAAAATCCGGAGCTCGTCCCTTATCTGAACTTCAACGGCGAAATGTACGCGGTGGCGTCGAAGCGCGCCATTACGGCGGTGGCGAACCACGCGATGTGGATCCGGCAGGACTGGCTGGATGAGCTGAATTTGAAGGCGCCGACCACGATCGAGGAACTCGTCGAGGTCGCGAAGAAGTTCAAGGAGCATTACCCGGACAGCACGCCGATCGTCGGCGGCAACAAGTCGGATATTTATGCGGCGCTGCACGGAGCGGTGTTCAACCATTGGTATCTGGAGGACGGCAAAATGAAGCTCGGCGCGACGCTCGACCGCTACGCCGACGCGATCGCGCTGGAGAAGGAGCTCTACGACCTCGGGCTCGTCGACCGCGAATATTTGACCGATACGACGAACCAGCGCTCGAATCAATTATGGACGACCGGCAAAGCGGGCATCCTGCTCGGACAGTGGAGCAACGAGCCGCTCAACCGCGATTTGCTGACGACGGTGCCGGATGCAAGGCCCGTTCCTCTGGAAGCCGTATCGACGAAAAACGGCCATTACGGCACGTATCAGGAAGCGCCGCCGCTGTTCTTCATCGCCTTCAGCAAAGATATGAAAGACCCGGAGACCGCCGTCCGGTACCTCGACTGGCTCGTCGACAAGGGCTGGTTCACGCTGATGAACGGCATGGAGGACGTCCATTACGAGATGGCGGACGGCGTTCCGAAGCAGCTCGACGGCGCGAAGTTCGAGAAGGAGGTCCGTTACGCGGCCGAGTACGCGGTGCTGCGCCAGGATAACGTGAAGGCCGAGGACCTGCCGCTGAAGGCGGCCGGCGACCCGCTGTCGCAGCAGATCGCGCAGCTGAGCGCGGACGCGCTGAACACGGCGATGCTGCACGAATTCCGCCGCGACATTCCGTTCCAGCCGAACTTCGACGAAATTAACGAAATCCGTTCGACGTTCGATACGTTCCTGAACGAGATCCGGGCGAAGGCCACGACGCAAGGACCCAAATATACGGCCGAGTGGGCGCTCGGCGAAATTCGCAAGGAATGGGAGCGCCTCGGCGGCGCGAAGGCGGAGGAAATCGCGGGCGCCTGGTACGAGGAGAATAAAGCGTCGTTCGAATAACGAATCATCACAGTGGGGGTAGGAGACGATGAAGCAGCTTCAGAATCAGCGGTTGGCGAAAGCGATAACGATCTTATCGGTCGTGCTGTTCCTTCTCGTCTCCTCCTCAATCTTTTTGACGTATTATCTGTTCACCAATCAGCTGAAGGGCCAGCTTGCAAGTACGAACATGGAGCTGCTCAGGCAGCTCAATGACAAGCTCGAGCTGGTTCTGAGGCAAATCGATTTCTCCGCCGTATCGCTCATCGCTTCGGAGGAGGTCATCCATTTCTACGACCGGGAGCTCGGCGATGCGGAGAGCTTGAACAACGAGGTGCGCATCTCCAATAACATTTACAACGTGATCAACAGCAACCGGTACATTTTGTCCATCGACATGTATTCGTACCCGAAGCAGAAGCTCGTCACCGGCAACGACTTGACCGAGCAGGAGCTGATGCAAAACTACCAATGGATCGCGGAGTTCCAGCAATTCGAAGGGTACATGGACTGGATGACGACGCGCAGGCTGACGCTGAACCGGGCGGAGGATCCGATATTCCGCAACGTGGTGACGCTGGTGCGCACCTACCCGCTCATCCATAAGCCCGGCGCTCGCAAGGGCGCCATCGCCGTCAATTTGAAGGAAGAAATGCTGTACGACCTGATCCGGAACGCGACTGCGGAGGAGAAGGGGCAGACGTTCATCATCGACGGCGACGGCGTCGTCGTGCTGCATGCGGATAAGAGCAAGCTCGGCAAGGATATCAGCGAATTTCCTTACATTCGCCGAATCCTGGACGAGAACGGCGCCGAAGGCGCTTTCTCCGCCGACGTCGAGCAGACGAAGTCGACGTTGTTCTACGCGAGGACGAAGCAGGCCGACTGGAAAATCGTGCACGTCATGCCGGAGGCGGAATTGATCCGGCCGCTGTCGATTATCCGCAAGGGGCTGATCCTGCTGGCGGTCGTCCTGTTCCTTGTCGCGACGGCCTCGGCGACGGTGGTGGGGAGATGGACCTTCAAGCCGGTGAACCGCTTTATTCAGGCGATGACGAACCATTTGAAGAAGGACGCCCGCGGTCCCGCCTTCCGGAAGTATTCGGATGAGTTTCAGTATTTCGAATCGACGGTGCAGCATATATTGGAAGACCGGAACTTGTTGAACAAGCAGTTCAACGAGAGTAAGCCGATGATCAAGTGGCAGCTGCTCAAGGAGCTGCTCACCAGCAGGCGCAAGTCGGCGACCGCGCTTCAGCCGTATATGGATATGCTCGGCTTGTCGCTGCACGGCGGGCATTTCGTCGTCATGAGCGTCGAATTCGATAATAAAAACGAGATTCCGACGCCGCGCGATTTGCAGCTGTATTCCTACGCGCTCTGCAATGTGGCGGAGGAGCTGATGAACGCCGAGAGCAAAGGGATCGCCGCCGAGATGGACAACGGCAAATGCGTCGTCGTCATGAGCTTCGAGGACGAGGGCGACGGCGAGCGTCACGCGATGCGGGCGGAAGCGGTGGCGGATTTGATGAAGGACTTCGCGCGCGAATATTTCAACCGGACGATTACGATCGGCATCGGCAACGCGGTCAGCGGGCTTGGCGACATTCACCAGTCGTATAAGCAATCGCTGGACGCGCTCGGCTACAAGCTCGTGCTAGGCGGCAATTCGATCATTACGATGGAAGACATTACGAACGAGCCGTCGCCGCAGTACTACCGGCTGTTCGGGATGACAGACGGCATGGTCCAATCGGTGAAGCTTCTCGATCGCGACAAGCTGCGGCAGCAGGTCGCCAAATGGTTCGAAGCGTTCTCGGACAACAACGTCCGGCCGGAGATGATCCGGCAGCTGATCGTGCAATGCCTCATGAAGGCGGCGACCGCCGCGGCGGAGATCGGCGTGGACCCCTCGGAGCTGTTCCCCGAGGAGGGCATGTACGAGATGCTCGGCGGGTACGAGCAGCTCGAGCAGCTGGAGCGTTTTACGATGGAGGCGCTAGAGCGTTACATGGCAAGCATTCAGGCGAAGCGCAGCGGGCGGGAGAAGAACGACGTCATCGACAAGGTGCTGCGGTACTTGGAGCAGCACTATATGCGCAGCGACCTATCGCTTAACCTGCTGGCCAGCGAGTTCCATATCAGCGTCTCCCATCTGAGCAAGCTGTTCAAGGAGCAGGAAGAATGCAATTTTATCGATTATTTGATGGATATCCGGATGAACCGGGCGAAGGCGCTGCTGACGGATTCGGAGGCGATGATCAAGGATATCGCCGAGCAGGTCGGCTACACGAACGTGAACAGCTTCGTCCGCCTCTTCAAGAAGACGACGGGGCTGACGCCGACCGAATTCCGTCAGCGGAACAAGCCCGCGGGACAATCCGACGTTTCGGAGGTGGAGCTATGACGGATCACAGGCTGCTGGAGGCAAAGCTGGAGTCGTTGTTCGCTTATATGACGGGCGACCATAAGGGCAGATGGGGGATGGACATCGAGCAATGGGACTGGGTGCCGGGCGTCGGCATCGTCTCGATTATGGCGTACGGCAAGCGGACCGGGTCGGAGCCGGTCATCCGCTACGTCCGGGAATGGGCGGAGCGGAATAAGGAGAAGGCGGGCGGCGCGAAAGTGATCAACGCGATGGCGCCGTTCGCGGTTTTCCCCGAGCTGTACCGGCTGACGCGAGAGGAGAGGTACCTGAAGCAATCGGAGGAAATCGTCCGCTGGATGATGAACGAGGCGCCGCGCACGCGGGAAGGGGCGCTCGAGCATACGGTGACGGAGTCGGTGCAATTCCGCGAGCAGGCATGGGCGGATACGGTCTATATGGCCGTCCTGCTTATAGCCCGGCATGCCGGGCTGACGGGCGACCGGGCAGCGGCGGCGGAGGCGCTGCGGCAGACGATGCTTCATCTGCGCTTGCTGCAGGAGCCGGAGACGGGCGTCCTGTTCCACGGCTGGAACTGCGAAGCGGGCGATCATATGTCGGCCGTGCGCTGGACGCGGGCGAACGCGTGGATCGCGCTGGCCGTTCCCGAGATCGTGGAGGAGATCGGCGGACTGGTCGATATCCCGGAGGAACTTCACGGCCGCTACGCGGCGCTCGCGAAGGGGCTGCTGTCCTATCGGGCGGCAGGCGGCTTATGGCACACGGTGCTGGACAGGCCGGATTTTTACAAGGAATCGTCGGGCAGCGCGGGCATTGCGTGCGGCTTCGTCAAGGCGGCGAGAATCGGCTTGGTGGACCCGTCCTACGCCGCGAGTGCCCTGCTGACGGTGGAAGGCCTGCTGCCGCTTATCCGCGCGAACGGCGAAGTCGCCGGCGTGTCGGGCGGCACGCCGGTGATGGAATCGGCGGAGGCCTACAATCGAATCAAGACCTATCCGACGCTGTACGGGCAAGGCTTGACGATGCAGCTGCTGACGGAAGCGCTTGCGATCGAATAAAGGAAGGCGCCGCTCGACGGCAAGGGAAGGGTGAAGCAAGCAATGGCAACGCAAATGCCGGATCCGAAGCGAATGATCATCGGCAAAATGGCCGCGATGGAGCCGCGCTACAATGGGGAACTCCGCATGCTGCGGTCGAAATTCTCAAGTCCCGGCTACCATACGCAAATCAAGCAGGCGGATTTCATTCATTCGACACGGGACACGATGATTTACGCGCTCGCGCTGCTCGATACGGAGCTGCCGGAATACGAGCAGCGGGCATACGATATGATCGGCCGGATCGTGTCGCTTCAGGATCGGGACCGCAGCCGGGACACGTTCGGCATATGGTCCTGGTTCTATGAGGAGCCGCTCGAGCGGATGGCGCCGCCGGATTGGAACTGGGCGGACTTTATCGGCAAGCAGCTCGTGCTGGCCGTCAAGCGGCACGGCCACAGATTCCCGGCGGAGCTGCGCGAATCGGTCGTCCGCGCCATCGGCTTCGCTTGCGACGCGATCATCAAGCGGGACGTCGGTCCCTCCTATACGAATATCGCCATCATGGGCGCATTCGTCACGATGATCGCGGGCGAGCTGCTTGGGCAGCGGGCGTATGCGGAATACGGCCTCCGGAGGCTGACGAAGCTGTACGAGCATACGGAGAAGAGGCAAGTATTTCAGGAATATAACAGCCCGACGTATACGCAGATCGCGATCCTCGAGCTTTCCAAAATCATGGCGGAGACGGCGAGCGCGGAGGCGAAGCGGATTAGCGGCGAGCTGCTCCGGATGACCTGGAAGACGGTGGCCGAGCATTTCCACGCCGGGACGAAGCAATGGTCCGGTCCGCATAGCCGCTGCTACAATACGCTGCTTAACGATTCCTGCAAAGCGTTTCTGCAGATCGCGACCGGAGGCAAGCTGAGCTTCTTCCCCTGGGATAATATTCCATACGACACGGAATGGTACAAGAGCGGCATCGCGTGTCCGCCGGAGTATTCGGAATGGTTCGTCGCTTCGGAGGAGAGGGAGTTGCGCCAGCTTTACGCGGGCGAGGAGCTTGCCGATACGGCCAAATGGGCGACGACCTGGATGCGGCCGCATTATTCGCTCGGCAGCTTCGATCATGAAATATTATGGAACCAGAAGCGGGCGCTGCTCGCTTACGTGGACAATGGCGGCGAGCCGGCCTACGCGCATCTTCGTTTCCTGCACGACGGCTACGATTACTGCTCGGCCGTGCTGAAGAGCAGGCAGCGGCGGGGCGATGTGCTGTTCGGGATCGACTTTCTCGCGAACGGCGGCGATACGCATCCGGGCCTCGACCGGATCGACGGGCGGATCGAGGCGTCGGATTTCCGGATCAGGCTCGAGCTTGGCGGGCGGCTGGCCGGAGTTCGGGCGGTTGCGGACGGAAGCGCGGCGCGAATAATCATCGGCCAGGAATCGATCGACGTGCATGCCTGGTTCGCGGCCTTCCGGGAAGAGGCGGCGGAAGAGCGGGCTTTCGAGTGGGAAGTGAACGAGCTTGGCGAAGATAAGCTTGGCGTCGACCTCGTCGTCTATTCGGGAGAGCGGAGAACGATCGATTTCCGCAAAATGAGGGAAGCGGGCTTCGTCTTCTCGCTTCGGATCGGAGGCGAAGACGAACTTCCCGCGCCGTCCCTGCGGCGAGAGGGCGACCGGCTGACCGTAACGGGAAGCGGCGAGGCGAAGGAGACGTTTGCTTTAAGCTTGCGTCCGGTCGAAATCTAAAAGAGCGGCCCCATGTTTCCTGCCGGAAACGATGGGCCGCTCTTCCGATGCCGGCGGCATCGGCGATCAGCCGCCATGCGGCGGTTAACCTCTCAATAGGCGATGCCCGCCCTTGCATGCACGAACTGCCTGCTAAAATATTCGTTCAGCGCAAACTCGGCCGTATCGGCAAAGGAAATAGTCGTCCCCCCGAACGGCAGTTTATCGGCAAGCGTCCGGTACACGCCCGTCCGCTCTCCTTCGACGAGCCTCGTCGGGCAAACGATCGTCCACTCGAGGCCGCTTTCCTTCAAATATTCGTAGGCCTGATGGTGCTCGGCCGCGGCCGCGGTCGTCGTTCTCCTGTTCTCGGACGAGCGGTAGCGGAGCAAGCCGGGCTCCGCGCTGCTTTCGAGAATGCCCGCCGTCCCGATCGTCACGAGACGCGTCGTCCCTCGCTCGCGCATCGCCTCCGCGATATTCCGCGTCCCTTCGATGAGGGTGCCTCCGTCTTCCGTGCTCAAGCAGCTAATGACGCCGCTCGCCCCGGTCATGGCGGCCAGGACGTCCCGCTTGTTCCGGACGTCTCCCTCCGCGAGATCGGGATGGCGCCCGTCTCCGGAGCGGACGAACAGCCGCACGTTCACGCCGCGCTGCTCCGCGATTGTTCGAACCTGCCGCCCTACTCTTCCCGTTGCCCCAATAATTAACAGCTTCATTTGTTCGAACCTCCAACGAGCAAGTAAATTCATTCTAGTACTTGCCGCTTCAAAGATCAATGTTCCGAGGAAGAGGCACTTTGGCTCGTTATTGACGGTCGATCGCCCGTTCATTAATATATAGGCAAAGACAAAGGAGCTGACAGCGATGAAAATAAGAGTGGAGCAGCCGGCGGCGCGCTGGTACAAGACGGAGATGGGATTATCGGACGGGGATTCGGTCCGCGTGTACGTCCGCTTGGGCGGCTGCGGCAGCGTTCATCCCGGACTGTCGCTCGGCGTCATTAAGGATACTCCGATGCGCGTCGGGGTAAGCGAAGTCGTAGAAGGCGTCACCTTCTATATGGAGGAAGACAATCTATGGTACTTGGACGGCAAATCGCTGCGCATCTCGTTCGACGAGAGGTACGAGGAAATTAAGATGACGGTCGAGTAAGCAAACCTTCATAGAACCTTCCAGATTTGGAAACAATGACGATAAAGATTGGTTTAACGGAGGACGCTTAACGATGAAGGTAACGATAGGGCGCTGCCTGCTTGCCGAGAGGCTGGCGGAGCGGGGGATGTCGCGGGAGAAGCTTGCCGCCGATTTGCGCATGAGGCCGGAGAGGATCGGCGATTATATCGACAACAAGCGGATCATGCCGCTGAAGACGGCCGTTGCGATCGCGCGAACGATCGGATGCAATACGGAGGAGCTCTACGAATTCGAATGAACGGATAAGCACAAGGAGGAGGACCGGATGAAGCTGTCGGAGGAGCAGATCGGGCGCAGTCTCGCCGATATCGAGGGGTGGAAGCTTGAAGACGGCAAGTGGATCGTCAAAAAATACCGGTTCAAAGCGTTCACGGACGCCATCGCGTTCGTGAACCGCGTCGCGGAATTGTCGGAGAGCCATAATCATCATCCGTTTATCGCGATCGATTATAAGCTGGTGACGCTGCGGATGACGTCGTGGCATGCCGGAGGGCTGACCGCGCTTGATTTCACCGCGGCTGCGGCGTTTGACGGAGCTTATTCGGAAGGTTAGCCGCCGTGAAGCGCGTGGGCTCTGTGTCTTTATTGGTGCGGATAAAATCGCGGCGGCATTCAAAGCGGCTGCCAGCTTGTCGAATGCGGCAAACGAGCGGTATCCGAAACGTCTTCAGGTGATGGATAGGAATGTATTAGCCGTCTCCCAAACGGCCGCCTCCCGCCATAGCCGGCAAATTTGCTGCAAATGTGCAGGTTTTTGGCCGCCATACGAGCCGCGTGATGCATGTGCCTGCATATGTGCAGCTTTTTTCGTCCAGAATGCTCGATTGGACTTTCAAGTCCCGGAATGCCTGCACAATCGCAGGAACTCCGTCCGGGCTGACTCGTCGATGGTGCAATGCTGCACATTCGCAGCTTTTCGAGTAACTAAACATCCTAACTAGCCAAGGTAAGTGCAGCCAGAGCCAAGGCAGACGGAATAACCGGGGCGGAGGCAAGCCGATCGCCGAACGCAGCAGAACGAATAAACCTCCATCCGCTCCCGCAGGCAGAAGAGGATGGAGGTTTTGCCGTATTCGCAGCGGCAGCTAACCGCTA
Source organism: Paenibacillus arenilitoris (assembly GCF_014705655.1). Lineage (GTDB taxonomy): Bacteria > Bacillota > Bacilli > Paenibacillales > Paenibacillaceae > Pristimantibacillus > Pristimantibacillus arenilitoris. The sequence continues at coordinate 64,107 of NZ_JACXIY010000042.1, forward strand.
TTCCTTGGCCTTCGAGCCGTCGTCCGGCTGGCTCAGCTCGTCGAACGACTTCACTTTGCCGTGCGGCTGCTGATTTTGCTTGCGCTGGTTCCAGGCGTTCTCACGGCGGTTTTTGGGCGATGTCATCGCTGCTTCCCCTCCCTTCCACCTGTAGGTTGGCATAATGCAGCCTTTTCCATACAGGGAGGCAGAGGAACGAACAGCCGCTGTCTATACGCCCGAATAAGCCAAAAATCCGCCGTCGACGGGAACCGTCGTGCCGGTTACGAAGCCCGCGCTCGTCTCGTCGACGAGCCAGAGCAGGGCGCCGAGCAGATCCTCCGGCTTGCCGAAGCGGCGCATCGGCGTATGCGAGAGGATTTTGCCCGAACGTTCGGTGAGGCTGCCGTCCTCGTTCGTGAGCAGCTTGCGGTTCTGCTCGGTCAAGAAGAAGCCCGGCGCGATCGCGTTCACCCGAATGCCCGACTCCGCAAGATGCACGGCCAGCCACTTCGTGAAATTTTCGACCGCCGCCTTCGCCGCGCTGTAGGCCGGAACTTTCGTCATCGGCGAAGGCGCGCTCATGGACGATACATTGATGATGACGGCGCCTTGGCGGCCAAGCATCTGCTCCGAGAAGATTTGCGTCGGAATGAGCGTGCCGACGAAGTTCAAGTCCATCACGTTCCGGAAGCCGTCGATGCTCAGGTTGAACAGCGTCGTCACGCCTTCCGCGTCCTTGTGCTCCGGCTTGAACGTTTCATGCGTCGTATTCGCGCTTGGGTGGTTGCCGCCCGCGCCGTTGATCAGAATGTCGCACGGCCCAAGCCGTTCTAGCACGGCAAGACCCGCGGCGCGCGTGCTTTCCTCGCTCGTGACGTCGCAAGCGACGGCGATCGCTTCGCCCCCGGCGGAACGGATTTGCTCCGCGACGGCTTCGCCTTTCTCCACCGTACGGTTCAGGATCGCCACCTTGGCGCCCTGACGGCCAAGCTCAATCGCCATGACCCGGCATAATACGCCCGCGCCGCCGGTGACGACCGCGACTTTGCCCTCCAGCGATTCGTGGATCGGAAGCTGCGTCATTGGCTAGCCGCCTCCTTTCCGGAGACGCGCTCGTACGCGTCCCACAAGCCCCACAAATACATGATGCCGAGCGCGCGGTCATAGAGACCGTATCCCGGCCTGCACTGCTCATCCCAAATATGCCGGCCGTGATCCGGTCTGGCATAGCCCGTATACCCGATCTCTTGGTACGCTTGCACGATACCGGCGATATCGACGCTGCCGTCCTGCGTGCGGTGCGACGTCTCGATGAAGTCCCCGTTCTCGTAGACGCGGACGTTGCGGATATGAGCGAACGGGATCCGGTCCGCGAATTCATGGATCATGGCGATAATATCGTTCTCGGGATTCGCGCCCAGCGAGCCGCTGCAGAGCGTAATGCCGTTATTCGGGCTGTCGTACAGCTTCAGGAACCGCCTGAAATTATCCTGGCACGTCATAATCCGCGGCAGGCCGAATACCGGCCACGGCGGATCGTCCGGGTGGATCGCCATTCTGATGCCGCTGCGCTCCGCGACCGGAATGATTTCGCTTAGAAAATACTTCAGGTTCTCCCACAGATGCTCCTCCGTCACGCCTTGGTAAGACTCGAACAGCTTCGTCAAATGCTGCAGCCGTTCCGGCTCCCAGCCCGGCATCGTGAGCGCCGAGTTCGCGTTGATGTCCTCGACCAGCTTGAGGGGATCGACGTCCGAGATCCGACTGCTCTCATAGAACAGCGCCGTCGCGCCGTCGCCCATCGGCTTATGCAGGTCGGTGCGCAGCCAATCGAAGATCGGCATGAAGTTGTAGCAAAGGACTTTGACCCCGGCGGTGCCCAGCTTCTCGATCGTCCTTTTGTAATTCTCGATGTACCGCTCGCGCGAAGGCAGGCCAAGCTTAATGTCCTCATGCACGTTAACGCTTTCAACGACATCGATGTGAAGGCCGGCCTTCTCCGCCTGCGCCTTCACCTCGAGAATGCGCTCCATCGGCCACTCTTCGCCGGCCGGCACGTCGTGCAGCGACCAGACGATGCCGTCCGTTCCCGGAATTTGCTTAATGTAGCTGAGCGGAACGGTGTCATTCCCCTCGCCGAACCATCTGAACGTCATTTTCACGTTTCATCAGCCTCCGTCGTCATTTGTAATAATTCGGGTATTTCTCCTTGAGCAGCGCCTGATCCGCGATGTTCAAGCTGAGATGCTCCGTCATGAGCCGCTCGGCGCCCGCTCCGTCCTTCGCTTTGACCGCTTCCAGCATGAGCCGGTGCTGCTCGTACAAATGCGCCCAGTTGTGATCGTCGACGAGCCGGAGCATCCGGCTTCGGTTCAAATGGGCGTTCATCTGCTGCATGACGGCCCAAATATTGCGCTTGCCGCAGCCGTCGAACAAAATGCGGTGGAACGACTCATCGAGCTCGAACATGCTTTTGTCGTCCTGCGCCTCGATGCAAACCTCCTGCTGCCGGATGTTCATTTCCAGCCGCGTAAGCGCCTCCTGCGGAAACTCGCCGCACGCAAGCCGGATCACCGCCCGCTCCAGCTGCTCCCGCATGAACCGCGCCTCCTCGACCAGCGCCGTATCGATCAGCGAGACGAACGTGCCGCGCTGCGGCAGCACTTGCACGAGCCCCTCCTGCGCGAGCCGGAGGAAGCTTTCCCTCACCGGAGTCCGGCTGACGCCGAACAAGACGGACGTCTCGTTCTCGGACAGCGGCGTGCCCGGCGGCAGCTCAAGCTTTAAAATCTGTTCCCTGAGCTGTGCGTAGACCGCGTCCCGGGCGGAAACCGGCTGCGAGCGAACACCAAAATCCATGTCATCCATCCTTTCAGCCTTACACTACCATACTACCATACAAGTATGGTAGCGGAAATAGCTTTTTTAGACGAACGAAGATCTAACGGACTCCGGAGCCGTTATTTGACCGAATATGGTCTGTCCCAAAATGTAACGGACATGAGCGGCCTTATTCCGCCTATTTGAAGCGTGAAATCCAATATTTCGCACCAATAACGTCTCTCGTGTCCGTGCGCGCCTAGCAAAGCTGGGTACAACTAGCCGGTGAAAGTCCGGTCGGGGTAGGGGCCAAGCCGCCTCGTAGCTAGCA
>NZ_JACXIY010000043.1 GCF_014705655.1 Paenibacillus arenilitoris
CCCATACCGAACACGACCGTTAAGCCCTCCAGCGCCGATGGTACTTAGACCGCAGGGTCTTGGGAGAGTAGGACGTCGCCAAGCACAGAAGACCTGTCACAATTTACTGTGACAGGTTTTTTCTGTATGTATGGCGACTTCTACCTCTCCTTGTTGGGAGAGTGTCTGAACCTTCCGATCGAAGCAACTCGACGAAGGTGGCCGTCCTTAGAGGTTCAGACGCCGACCTCGAAGCGTTCGCCAAGAAGCTTATCCGTCCGGTGCGGAAAGGCCATCGCCAAGCACGAGGAACCTACCGCATGCATGCGGTAGGTTTTTTGTTGTTTATGCGAAGAAGAAGGCGACTTCATCCCTCGTGGTTCGGCAAGACAAGGTTCGATAACGATCCATCCTAAGGTACGAGCGACCTCGGAGAGGGGCATTTTTTCATACGGGCAAAAGGCCAGGCTCATGTATAAACGGCTTCCCGCCGCACCAAGCTATTATAAAAAGGTTTGTCCGATGCACTTGACCTTTTGAACATTTTGCATATAATATAAATCAAAGTCAAAGAAAGTCAAAGTCAGTTATCAGAATATTTCGCATATGTCGATAACGGCTAACGACCTTTTTGATTTGAAGGCTCAATTTTGGTTTACCGGTTTATAGCAGGGAGGTTGGTTGTTTGCGTAACATATCCGATCTCATCGAACAGTATTTGAAGCACATGCTCCAGGACAGTCCGGAAGGCGCGGTCGAAATTCAGCGCAACGATTTGGCTGACAAATTTTCTTGCGTGCCGTCGCAGATCAATTACGTCATCAGTACCCGATTCACTTTGGAGAAGGGGTACATGGTCGAAAGCAAGCGCGGCGGCGGCGGATACATCCGCATCCAGCGGATCGATCTTCCGGCATTGAAATCGATTCAATCCCATATCGAGCAGACGATTGGCGAACGCGTCGATCAAGGCGCGGCGGAAGGATTGATCTACCAGCTTGAGGAAGCGGAGCTCATCACGAGGCGGGAGGCGGGCTTGCTGCGTGCGGCCGTGCATCGGGAGACGATCGCGCTGAAGCTGCCGCTAAGGGACGAGATCAGAGCGAGGCTGCTTCGCTCGATGCTCATTTCATTGCTGGTGAAATAACGGCGAGGTCCGTTGCGACCGGAAGGAGGGATCCAGGCTTGTATTGCCAAGAATGCGGTAAGAAGCCGGCCACGCTTCATTTTACGAAAATCGTTAACGGTGAGAAGACCGAATTCCATATTTGCGAAAGCTGCGCCCGCGAGAAGGGTGAAGGCATTCCCGGAGCTCCCAATAGCTTCTCCATCCATAGCTTATTGTCCGGGCTTCTGGATTTCGAGCAGCTCGGCAATGCCGGAATCGGCGGAGGCATGAAGCAGCAGCCGGCCCAGCGATGCGAGGAATGCGGCCTCACCTACGCCCAGTTCAGCAAGATCGGGCGCTTCGGCTGCAGTAATTGCTATCAGGCCTTTGCCGATAAGCTCGATCCTCTGCTCAAGCGGGTACACAGCGGCACCGTTCATACCGGCAAAATTCCAAAGCGCTCCGGCGGCCAAATCAAGTGCAAGCGGGAAATCGAGCAGCTTAGACGGGATTTGCAGGCGAAGATCGAGAACGAAGAATTCGAGAACGCGGCTCAGCTTCGGGATCGGATTCGCGAGCTGGAGCGCAAAATAGCGGATTTGTAGATGGGGAAGGAAGGAGTGACCAGGTGTTTTGACGAATCATCGATTTACGCAGCATGCGCTTAGCGAATGGATGAAGGATGAAGGTCCGGAATCCGAAATCGTCATCAGCAGCCGTATTCGCATCGCCCGCAACTTGCGCCATCAGCCGTTCCCGATGCTGTCCACGAACCAGCAGGCGAAGGAAGTAATGGAGCAGCTGACGGAGGTTAGCCGGTCAGGCAAGCTGACGCCGATCATCGGCGAGTTCGAGACGATCCCGTTGTCCGAGCTTACGGAGCTCGATAAGCGGGTGCTCGTCGAAAAGCATCTGATCAGCCCGAGCCTCGCGAACGAGTCGCGCAGCGGAGCGGTTATCCTGAGCGAGAACGAATCGGTCAGCATTATGATTAACGAAGAAGACCATTTGCGCATCCAATGTTTGTACCCGGGTTTTCAAATCCAGGAGGCTTGGGCGTTGGCCAGCGGCATTGACGATATTTTCGAAGAAGAAGCCGATTACGCCTTCGACGAGAGGCGCGGTTACTTGACGACTTGTCCGACGAATGTCGGAACGGGCATCCGGGCGTCGGTCATGATGCATTTGCCGGCTCTCGTGCTCACAAGTCAAATCAACCGCATTTTGTCGGCGGTTACGCAAGTCGGATTGGCGGTTAGAGGCTTGTACGGGGAAGGCAGCGAAGCGCTCGGCAACCTGTTCCAGGTGTCGAACCAAGTGACGCTGGGCCAATCCGAGAATGAAATCATCGATAACCTGTACGGCGTTGCCCGGCAAATTATCGAGCATGAGAAGGCGGCTCGCAAGCGCTTGATGCAAGATTCGCGGCTGCGGATCGAGGATCGCATCAGACGGTCGTTCGGGATTTTGTCCTATGCGTCCGTCATGGATTCCAAAGAAGCGGCGCAGCGGCTGTCCGACGTGCGGCTTGGCGCGGATCTCGGTCTTTTGCCGGTGGCGGGCACGCAGGTTCTTAACGAACTGCTCGTCATGACGCAGCCCGGCTTCCTGCAGCAAACCTTCCAGGAGAAGTTGAGCGCGGAGCAGCGGGACGTGCGCAGAGCAGAGCTCATTCGCAAAAAATTAAGCGGTGAATCCGATCATGGGGGTGCATGAATATGATGTTTGGACGTTTTACAGAACGGGCGCAGAAGGTGCTCGCATTGGCGCAGGAGGAAGCGGTTCGGCTCGGACATAACAATATCGGCACGGAGCATATTTTGCTTGGCTTGATACGCGAAGGGGAAGGCATCGCGGCGAAAGCGCTAATCGGACTCGGGCTGGGTCTCGAGAAAATCCAGGACGAGGTCGAGGCGCTGATCGGACGCGGCCAAGAGCAGCCGAACAATATCGCCTATACGCCTCGCGCCAAAAAAGTCATCGAGCTGTCCATGGATGAAGCAAGGAAGCTCGGCCATACGTACGTCGGCACGGAGCATATCCTGCTCGGGCTGATTCGTGAAGGGGAAGGCGTGGCGGCGCGCGTGCTGAACAACCTCGGCATCAGCCTGAACAAGGCACGCCAGCAAGTGCTGCAGCTGCTCGGAAGCAGCGAGGCGGTATCGAGCAACCACGGCTCGCAAGCGAACGTGAGCACGCCGACGCTTGACGGTCTGGCGAGGGACCTTACCGCGTTCGCGAAAGAAGGCAACCTCGATCCGGTTATCGGCCGCAGCAAGGAAATCGAGCGCGTCATCCAGGTGCTGAGCCGCCGGACGAAGAACAATCCGGTCCTTATCGGGGAACCGGGCGTCGGCAAGACGGCGATCGCCGAAGGTTTGGCGCAGAAGATCATCGCCAACGAAATTCCGGAGACGCTGCGCGACAAGCGCGTCATGACGCTCGATATGGGTTCCGTCGTCGCGGGAACGAAGTACCGCGGCGAATTCGAGGACCGGCTGAAGAAGATCATGGATGAAATCCGTCAAGCGGGCAACATCATTCTGTTCATCGACGAGCTGCATACGCTGATCGGCGCGGGCGGCGCGGAAGGCGCGATCGACGCTTCGAATATTTTGAAGCCGGCGCTGGCGCGCGGCGAGCTGCAGTGCATTGGCGCCACGACGCTCGACGAATACCGGAAATATATCGAGAAGGACGCGGCCCTCGAGCGCCGGTTCCAGCCGATTACGGTGGATCAGCCTTCGACGGACGAGGCGATTCAAATTTTGTACGGCCTGCGCGACCGTTACGAAGCGCATCACCGAGTGAAAATTACGGACGACGCGATCGTGCAAGCGGTGAAGCTGTCGGACCGTTATATACCGGACCGGTTCCTGCCGGACAAAGCGATCGACCTGATCGACGAGGCCGGATCGAAGGTACGGCTCAATTCCTATACGATCCCGCCGAACTTGAAGCAGCTGGAAAGCCGCCTGGAGGACATCCGCAAGGAGAAGGACGCGGCGGTTCAGAGCCAGGAATTCGAGAAGGCGGCGGCGCTTCGCGATACCGAGCAGAAGATTCGCGAAGAGCTGGACGTTACGAAAAACCAATGGAAAGAAAAGCAGGGCCGCACCGATTCCGAGGTTACGCCTGAAGATATCGCGCAGGTCGTGGCAAGCTGGACCGGAATTCCGGTCAGCAAGCTGGCCGAAGAAGAAACCGAGCGCCTGCTGAAGATGGAGTCGATTCTCCACGACCGCGTCATCGGCCAGGACGACGCCGTGAAGTCGGTCGCCCGCGCCATCCGCCGCGCCCGCGCCGGCCTTAAGGATCCGAAACGTCCGATCGGCTCGTTCATCTTCCTCGGACCGACCGGCGTCGGGAAGACGGAGCTCGCCAGAGCGCTGGCCGAATCGATGTTCGGCGACGAGAACGCGGTGATCCGCATCGATATGTCGGAGTACATGGAGAAGCATTCGACCTCGCGTCTGGTCGGAGCGCCTCCGGGCTACGTCGGATATGAAGAAGGCGGACAGCTGACGGAGAAGGTTCGCCGCAAGCCATATTCGGTCGTGCTGCTCGACGAAATCGAGAAGGCGCATCCGGAAGTGTTCAACATCCTGCTGCAAGTGCTCGAGGATGGCCGCTTGACCGACTCGAAAGGCCGGGTCGTCGACTTCCGCAACACGCTGATCATCATGACGTCCAACGTCGGCGCCGATCAAATCAAGCGCAATTCTTCGCTCGGCTTTACGGCGACGCAGGATGCGGGACGCGATTTCGCCGTCATGAAGGACAAAGTAATGGCGGAGCTTAAGAAGAGCTTCCGTCCGGAGTTCCTGAACCGGATCGACGAGACGATCGTATTCCACTCGCTCGGCGAGGAGCATATCGCTCAAATCGTCACGCTGATGTCGGAGGAGCTGCGCAAGCGGCTGCGCGAGCAGGAAGTGGACTTCGCGCTCACCGATTCGGCGAAAGCGTTCCTGGCGAAGGAAGGCTTCGATCCGGCATACGGAGCGCGTCCGCTGCGCCGGGCGATCCAGAAGCATATCGAGGACCGCATCTCCGAGGAGCTGCTGATGGGCAATATCCGCAAGGGCGATTCGTTCGTCATCGACGAGAAGGACGGCGCGCTCGTCGTCACGAAGGCGCAAGCCGAGCCCGCTTCCGAAGAGCCGGCGACGAAATAACCGAAATTAGCGAAGAACCCGTTATCCACTTGTGGATAACGGGTTCTTTTTCTGCCCTGTTATCCCGATTGGGGGCAAGTCTACAGTATGTGGATAAAGTGTATAAAATGTTAATAATTCTGTGGATAAATCCGATATTAAACGATGAGGAACGAGTCGAATGTGAATATCGAAACCGTTCTTGCCGCGCAGGAGCAAATTCGTGCACAAGGTGGGTTTATACGATGAAGATTAAATGGTAAACTTTATATATTGTCAATGGTAAGGAGCATATCATGGCCAAAATCAAATCGAAATTCGTCTGCACGGAATGCGGCACCGAATCGGCGAAGTGGCTCGGCAAATGCCCGGGCTGCCATGCATGGAATTCCATGGTGGAAGAAAAGGAGACGGTCGTCAAGACGAAGGGCGTCGGATTATCGTCGATTCATGCGAAAGAAAAGCCGCAATCCATCATACATATAGAGAGCGGGCAGGAGCCGCGCATAGAAACGAAGATGCTGGAGCTGAACCGGGTGCTCGGCGGAGGCGTCGTGCCCGGCTCGCTCATATTGGTCGGCGGGGATCCGGGCATCGGGAAATCGACGCTCCTGCTGCAAACCTCCCACGCCCTCGCGGTCAAAGGGCTGCGGGTGCTTTATATTTCCGGGGAGGAGTCGGTGCGCCAGACGAAGCTTCGGGCAGACCGTCTCGGCGCGCTGACGGAAACTCTTTATGTATTATGCGAGACCAATATGGAGCAAATTAACGAGGCGGTCGAATCGGTGCAGCCGGATTTCCTCGTCATCGACTCGATTCAGACCGTATACGATCCGAACGTGCAATCCGCGCCCGGAAGCGTGTCCCAGGTTCGCGAATGCACGGCGCATTTCATGCGGGTCGCCAAAATCAAAGGCATCGCGACGGTGCTTGTCGGACACGTGACCAAGGAAGGGGCGATCGCGGGGCCGAGATTGCTCGAGCATATGGTGGATTGCGTCCTCTATTTCGAAGGGGAGCGGCATCATACATACCGGCTGCTGAGAGCGGTCAAGAACCGGTTCGGTTCAACGAACGAAATCGGCATTTTCGAAATGGGCGAGGACGGGCTGCGCGAAGTATCCAATCCGTCCGAGCTGTTCCTCTCCGAGCGCCCGCTCGGCGTATCGGGCTCGACGGTCGTCGCGAGCATGGAGGGCACGAGGCCGATTCTGGTCGAGCTGCAGGCGCTCGTCGCGACGACGAACTTCCCGTCGCCGAGAAGGATGGCGGCCGGAATCGACCATCACCGGATGGCGCTCATCATCGCGGTGCTGGAGAAACGCAACGGCATGTTCCTTCAGACGCAGGACGCCTATCTTAACGTCGCAGGCGGGGTCAAGCTGGATGAGCCGGCCGTCGATCTGGCGGCGGCGGTCAGCCTGGCTTCCAGCTTCCGCGACGCGCCGACGAAGCCGTACGACGTCATCTTCGGCGAAGTCGGGCTAACGGGCGAGGTGCGCGCCGTATCGCGGGCGGAGCAGCGGGTGAAGGAAGCGGAGAAGCTCGGCTTCAAGAGGATCATTATGCCGGAGAAAAGCTTGAAGGGCTGGAAGCCGCCTTCGGGCATCGAAATAATCGGCGTCACCACGGTGGCGGAAGCACTCAAGGCAGCGCTTGGATAGGGGGCAGATGATGAAGGAACCAACCCAGATTGAAATCATGAACCAATTATTGCAATTAGTCGCGCCAGGCACCCCTTTTCGGGAAGGGCTCGAGAACGTGCTTCGCGCCAAGACGGGGGCGCTCATCGTGGTCGGCTACAGCCCGGAAGTGATGGAGGTCGTCGATGGCGGCTTCTCCATCAATTGCGACTTCTCGCCGAACTACTTGTATGAACTTGCCAAGATGGACGGGGCTATTATTATGAGCGAGGATATGAGACGGATTTTGTACGCGAATACTCAGCTGATTCCGAACAGCTCGATCCCGTCGATCGAGACCGGCATCCGACACCGTACGGCGGAGCGGGTTGCCAAGCAGACGGGCAAGCTCGTCGTCTCGATCTCCCAGCGCCGGAATATCATTACGCTGTATCAAGGCAATCTTCGCTATTCGCTGAAGGATATGGGCGTCATTCTGACCAAGGCGAACCAAGCGATTCAGACGCTGGAGAAATATAAGGCCGTGCTCAGCCAGTCCTTCACCAACCTGTCCGCGCTCGAATTCGAGGAGCTCGTCACGCTGCAGGAAGTGGCCCACGTCATCCAGCGGGTCGAAATGGTGCTTCGCATCAAGATGGAAATCAAGCGCTACGTCAACGAGCTCGGGACGGAAGGCCGACTGATCAGCATGCAGATGGATGAGCTGGTCGGCGGCGTGGAAGAGGACGCCTGGTATTTGCTCAAGGATTACGCGAAGGAAAACTCGGACGAGAAAATCAGGGAAATTCGCGCCGGATTGAAGAAGCTCAGCTCCGACGAGCTGCTCGACGCCCCTCCGATCGTGCGTCTGATCGGTTATCCGCATACGAACAACATGATCGACGAATCGGTATCGCCGCGCGGCTACCGGCTGCTCAACAAAATCCCGAGGCTGCCGCTGATCATCATGAACAACCTGGTCGAGCGCTTCAGCCGCTTGCCCCATATTCTGATGGCGACAATCGAGGAGCTCGACGAAGTGGACGGAATCGGGGAAGTGCGGGCGCGCGCGATCAAGGAAGGCCTGAAGCGGATTCAAGAACAGATGTTCATTGACAGGCAAATTTAAATCCCATACAATAGACTGAATGTGGCCTTGCGACGTTGCGATACATTCGTTAAAGGTTTTGGGGCATAGTAGAGAAGAGGTGGAAAAGATGATCACAAAGTCGATACCGAGCCTTCTCACGGTGGGGAACCTATTCCTAGGAGTAATCGCCATCATTCTTGTTTTTAACGAAAAACCGGACACGGCGGCGATGATGGTCTTGATCGCGATGCTGCTCGACGGGGTGGACGGACGCGTTGCCCGGGCGCTGAACGCCCAAAGCGAATTCGGCAAAGAGCTCGACTCGTTAGCCGATGTCATTTCGTTTGGCGTGGCTCCGGCTTTTATTATGTATGTGGTCGCTTTTCAAGAACTCAATCCGGCATTCGCGTGGATCGTAACGGCCTTGTTCCCGATTTGCGGCGCGCTCAGGCTTGCCCGCTTTAATGTGATTGCGAGCGCCCCGGGCTATTTTATCGGACTTCCGATCCCGGCCGCCGGCGGCGTGCTGGCGACGCTTGCTTTATTCAAAGACGACATTTACGTATCGGTGCTGCTGGCCAGCACGCTGCTGCTGTCCATTCTAATGGTTAGCACCATTAAATATCCGAATTTCAAGAAGGTCGGCATACCGAAGAGCGCGGTGTGGGTCGTACCGCTCGTCATTATCGCGGCGATCGTTCTCGGACTCGTGTTCAAGAACGAGCTGTCCAAAATTTTGTTCGTGCCGCTGCTGCTTTACGCGCTGTACGGCCTAAAAAAAAACGTTGACCGACGCCTTAAGAAGCGCAGCCGCAAGCGCGGCAAAGCGTCGGATCAGCCGGAAGATCCGGTGCAATCCGAAACGACGGCCTAAAACAAAAACCGCCGATTCATCTCCCCCGAGGAGGAATGGATCGAGCGGTTTTTTTCATCGTGAAACGAGCTTATGACACTAAAGGACGGCACAGAACCGAGCTGTGTAAGATGCAGCTAGCGGTTCGTGCGTTGCGTCAGCCGTTTACACTTGTGTGTCGCTGCTGCGGCGGCTTGACAGTCCGGCGATCCGCATCAAGTCAGGTTAAATAATCCAAGCGTCGTGCATTTGTCGTATTCGTTCGCTACAACTTCATCCAGTTGAATATTAAGCTGATTACATAATGCAGTCATGTAAAACAGGTTGCGGCCAAGCTCGGATTTGAGCGCGTCCCGGCAATGCTCGCATACGGTGCCCGTTAGATGGCTCTGCAACGTCGCCTTCGCTTCCTCGAGATTCAGCCCGTCCGAGTATTGCTGCTTCTTGGCATTAAGTTCAATGCAGCCGCAATCCGTAACGGCCTTCGTGACCGTGCGGTTAACGGAAGCGCCTGATTGTCCGAACTTCGACATGACATCCAGCAGGCTCCGGTGTCTAAGCAGCAATTCCGATACTTGCTGCTGAAATTGATTCAATGTTGGAGCACTCATCGGTTCCACCTCTTTCACCAACCTCTTGTGTAGTAACCTCAATTCCCATTATAAGGCTCCGAAGGAACGTTTTCAAAATGTGAATTATTAAAAAAAATAAATGTTTGCAAGAAAACGGCCCCCCACGATTAACAAGACAATTATTAGAACATAATTGTAGTGGAGGTGAACCATAATGGTTAGACGAATAATTCAATTGATAGGGATGTTGTTCGGCGGTATGGCCGGGGGTGAAGTGTACGGGTGGATGAACGGAGCGGCCGTATGGTCCGGCTCTTCCTTCGGAATGCTTCAGCGGTCCGGCACTTATTACATGAACGTAGCCATCGGCGCGGCTTTCGGCGTTATCGCTGCGACGATGCTCGCAGGCAAAATCATTCGATACATGCAAAGCGGCGCGGAGCAGACGGCGGGGATGCCGATGCCGCAGCTGCTCGCCGGAGCGGGAGGACTGCTCTCGGGCCTTCTGCTCGCGGTGCTGCTCTATCCGGCCGTCGCCGGGCTGGACGGGATCGGCCGTCTGCTTCCCGCGGCGTTGATGCTGGTTTTCGGTTACGTGGGCATGAGGATCGGGCTGCATAAGCAGGAAGAGATCGCGGCGGGGTTCGCGGCGCTGCTGGAAAAGCGCAGAAGCTTGCCGGCGGCGGAGGAAAAGAGCGGTTACGAGGAGCATAAAATTTTGGATACGAGCGTCATTATCGACGGCCGGATCGCGGATATTTGCAAAACCGGGTTTATCGAAGGCACGCTCGTCATTCCCGAATTCGTGCTCGAGGAGCTGCAGCATATCGCGGATTCTTCGGATTTGCTCAAGCGCAACAGAGGGCGCCGCGGGCTCGATATTTTGAACAAAATCCAAAAGGAGCTCGACGTCAAGGTTCTCATCTACGAAGGCGATTTCGAGGAGATCGGCGAAGTGGACAGCAAGCTGGTGAAGCTGGCGAAGGCGCTTCGCGGCAAGGTCGTCACCAACGACTTCAACCTGAATAAAGTGTGCGAGCTGCAAGGCGTATCGGTGCTGAATATTAATGATTTGGCCAATGCGGTGAAGCCGGTCGTTCTGCCGGGTGAAGAAATTATTGTTCAAGTGATAAAGGACGGCAAGGAGCATGGCCAAGGCGTCGCTTATTTGGACGACGGCACGATGATCGTCGTGGAAGGCGGCCGGGAATACATCGGCACGACGATGGAGGTGCTCGTGACGAGCGTCCTGCAGACGTCGGCGGGCCGGATGATCTTTGCCAAGCCGAAGCTGTTGGAAAAAGCGCTGTAACAAGGTATGATGGTACTATTACGGTGCGAGGCAGGTTGAACGAATGGGAGCAGGTTGGGGAGTCGTGGTCGTCGCGGCCGGACGCGGGACGCGGATGGGCACGAAGGAAAGCAAGCAATATTTGCGGCTGGCGGACAAGCCGATACTCGTTCATACGCTTGAGCTGTTCCAGTCGCTCGGCGAGGTGGAGGAAGCGGCGCTCGTCGTCGGAAGCGCCGACGTCGAGCGGTGCCGGCAATGGGTTCGCGAGTATAAACTGACGAAGGTGACGGCGGTCGTGGAAGGCGGCAAGGAGCGTCAGCATTCGGTCCATCGCGGGCTGGCCGCCCTTACGACGGAGTGGGCGATGGTCCATGACGGCGTCCGTCCGCTCGTGACGGCGGAAGCGGTCCGCGCCTGCTGCGCGGCAGCCGAGAAGAACGGAGCGGCGGTGCTTGCCGTGCCGGTGAAGGATACGATCAAGCAAGTGAACGAAGCGGGGATCATCGTGTCCACGCCGGACCGCCGAAGCTTGTGGGCGATACAGACGCCGCAGGCTTTTCGGCGCGTCTTGCTGCTTAAGGCGCTTGCGCGCGCGGAGTCGGAAGGCTTCGTCGGAACGGACGACGCGATGGCCGTCGAGCGCATGGGCGTACAGGTAGCCGTCGCGGAAGGCGACTATACGAATATAAAAATAACGACGCCGGAAGATTTGCCGTGGGCGGAATTTTTGCTCTCACGGCGCCGGTCAGAGGGGAAGAGGGATGACGTATGATTCGGGTTGGACAAGGCTTTGACGTGCATCAGCTGGTGGAAGGGCGTCCTTGCATTATCGGAGGGGTGACGATTCCTTACGAGAAGGGGCTGCTCGGGCATTCCGACGCGGACGTGCTGCTGCATGCCGTATCGGACGCGATTCTCGGCGCGCTCGCGCTGGGCGATATCGGGAAGCACTTTCCGGACACGGATGCCGAGTATAAGGACGCCGACAGCTTGAAGCTGCTTGAGCATGTTTGGTCCCTTGCGCGCGAGCGCGGCTACAAGCTCGGCAATATCGATTCGACGATCATCGCGCAGCGGCCCAAGATGCTGCCTTACATTCCCCAAATGACGGAAATTATCGCGAAGGCGCTTGGCGCGGACGTTGCCCAGGTGAACGTGAAGGCGACGACGACGGAGACGCTCGGCTTCGCGGGGCGCGGCGAAGGAATTGCGGCGCAATCGGTTGTTTGCTTAATTAAGGATGTGCTATGATCGGGATTATATAATTAAGCGCCCGTATTCGAAGCGGGATTTGATTGGCACAACTTCAAGGAGGGATATCAATGACGGCAGAAGTTCGCGTGCGTTATGCGCCGTCTCCGACGGGCCATTTACATATCGGCAATGCCAGAACGGCCTTATTCAATTATTTGTTCGCGAGAAGCCGCGGCGGAAAGTTCATCATCCGGATCGAGGATACGGACGTGAAGCGCAACGTGGCCGGCGGGGAAGAAAGCCAGCTGAAGTACTTGAAGTGGCTCGGCATCGATTGGGACGAGAGCGTCGACATTGGAGGCGGCTACGGTCCTTACCGCCAGACGGAGCGTCTCGATATTTACAAAAACTATTGGCAGGACCTGCTGGACCGCGGTCTCGCCTATCGCTGCTACTGCACGGAAGAGGAACTCGAGCGGGAGCGCGAGGAGCAGCTGGGGCGCGGCGAGACGCCTCGCTACTCCGGCCGTCACCGCGATCTGACCGAGGAGCAGCGCCGGTCGTTCGAAGCGGAAGGCCGCGTGCCGAGCATCCGCTTCCGCGTGCCGGAGAAGCGCAGCTACGCGTTCGACGATATGGTGAAAGGGGCGATCAGCTTCGATACGGCCGAGATGGGCGATTTCGTCATCGTGAAGAAGGACGGCATTCCGACGTATAACTTCGCCGTCGCGCTTGACGACCATTTGATGAAGATCAGCCACGTCCTGCGCGGCGAGGACCATATCTCCAACACGCCGCGCCAGCTTATGATCTACGAGGCGTTCGGCTGGGAGCCGCCGAGGTTCGGCCACATGACGCTCATCGTGAACGAGCAGCGCAAGAAGCTGAGCAAGCGCGACGAGTCCATCATTCAATTCATCTCGCAATACGACGAGCTAGGTTATTTGCCGGAAGCGATGTTCAACTTTATCGCCCTGCTCGGCTGGTCGCCCGAAGGGGAGCAGGAGATGTTCCTGCGCGACGAGCTGATCGGGGCGTTCAATCCGGACCGCCTCAGCAAGAGCCCGGCCGTATTCGATACGCAGAAGCTGAGCTGGATGAACAACGAGTACTTGAAAAAAGCCGATCTGAACCGACTGGTCGATCTGTGCATCCCGCATTTGCAGCAGGCGGGCCGGCTGCCGGAGGATCTCGTCGCGGAAGTTCGCACCTGGGCGACGGATCTCGTCGCGCTTCATCAGGATAAGCTGCGCTACGCGGCGGAGATCGTTCCGCTGACGGAACTGTTCTTCCGCGAGACGGTGGCCGACGAGGACGATGCCGCGGCCGTTCTGGCCGAAGAGCAGGTGCCGGCCGTGCTGGGGGCGTTCCTTGGCTTGGTGGAAGCGGGCGAAACGGAATTCGACGTAGACGGGATCAAGGACATGATCAAGAGCGTGCAGAAGTCGACCGGCTTCAAAGGGAAGCAGCTGTTCATGCCGATCCGCGCCGCGCTGACCGGGCAAACGCACGGACCGGACTTGAACCAGTCGATCGCGCTGCTCGGCAAGGAGAAGGTCATCGGCCGCTTGCGCGTTCGCTTAAACGGATAAGCCGCGAGGCGAAGGCATCCGAAGGAGGCGGAGGGTCGGGCGGCGCGAGAAACGCCCTTGTCACCTTTTTGCTTATTCGGTATACTATGACTAATATTAATTAGTGTGGAACGGCCGTGATCAGGAGAAGTACGTTTGCCAGCGGATTCGCAGAGAGGACAACCGTCATTCGAATCGGCGCTGCTTGGAAGACGCAGCGGGGAGAGGGATGGGGCTGGGAGTTGTCTAGTCCGCCGAACGGAAATATGCACCTGGGAGCCTTGCTCCGAGCCGCTTGACAGCGGGGTAGGCGGCAACGTAGCGTCTGCGTTAAAGACATCTAAGACGAACGACTTTCAGGCCGAGCCGCCGGAAGGCATGTTCAAGCAGAGTGGAACCGCGTGATAATACGCCTCTGCAGCATTCGATGCTGCGGGGGCTTTTTTTTATACATCAGAAATTATAGCGCAAGTAAAAAGGAGTCTTGACTATGTTTCGCCATTTTCGATCGGACATTCAAGCGGTATTCGAGAACGATCCGGCTGCCCGCAGCCGCTTCGAGGTCGTCTTCACGTATTCGGGCCTGCACGCCATATGGGCTCACCGCATTGCTCATCCGCTATACCGCAGGGGATGGTTCACGCTCGCCCGTATCATCTCGCAGGTCAGCCGCTTCATGACGGGCATCGAGATTCATCCCGGCGCCCGGATCGGCGACAGGCTGTTCATCGACCACGGAATGGGCGTCGTTATAGGGGAGACATGCGAAATCGGGGACGACGTCGTCATCTATCAAGGGGTGACGCTTGGGGGAACGGGCAAGGAGAAGGGCAAGCGCCATCCGACGATCGGCAACAACGTCGTCATCGGTTCGGGCGCGAAGGTGCTCGGCTCCTTCAGCGTGGGCGACTATTCGAACATCGGCTCGAACGCGGTCGTGCTGCGCGAGGTGCCGGCGAATTGCACGGTCGTCGGCAACCCGGGACGCGTCGTGAAGCGGGACGGCCAGCGCGTGGGGGACCGGCTCGACCATACGCAGCTGCCCGATCCGGTGATCGAAATGTTCCGCGCGATGCAGAAGGAAATCGACGATTTGAAGGCCGAGCTGGAGCTGCATAAGGCTCGGGAACCTGTAGCAGAAGGAGAATTGAGAAAATGACCGTAACGATATACAATACGTTAACGCGCAAGAAAGAGACGTTCGAGCCGCTGGAAGCGGGCAAGGTGAAAATGTACGTATGCGGGCCGACCGTCTACGATTATATCCATATCGGCAACGCGCGTCCCGCAATTTTTTTCGACGTCGTCCGCCGCTATTTGGAGGATATCGGGAACGAGGTGCAATACGTCGTCAACTTCACCGACGTGGACGACAAGCTGATCAACAAGGCGGAGCAGCTCGGCACGACGGTGCCGGAGGTGGCGGAGAGGTTCATCGCCGCGTTCTATGAGGATATCGAGGCGCTCGGCATCCGCAAGGCGACGATCAATCCGCGCGTGACGGACCACATTCCGCAGATCGTCGCGTTTATTCAAAGCTTGATCGACAAAGGCTATGCCTATGCGAGCGAGGGGGATGTCTATTTCCGCACCTCGGCTTTTGCCGAATACGGCAAGCTGTCCCATCAGAACCTCGATGAGCTGCAGTTCGGCATCCGGGTCGAGACGAGCGAGCGGAAGGAGAACCCGCAGGATTTCGTGCTATGGAAGGGCGCCAAGCCCGGCGAGATCAAGTGGGAGAGCCCGTTCGGCGAAGGACGTCCGGGCTGGCATATCGAATGCTCGGCGATGGCCCGCGATTATCTCGGCGACACGATCGATATCCACGGCGGCGGCCACGACCTGCAGTTCCCGCACCACGAGTGCGAGGTGGCGCAGTCCGAGGCGCTTACGGGCAAGCCGCTGGCGAACTACTGGATGCATAACGGCTATATTCACATCAATAACGAGAAAATGTCGAAATCGCTCGGCAACGGCATTACGGTGCACGAGCTGGTGAAGAAGGTTAAGCCGGCCGCCATCCGCTATTTCATGCTTTCCGCCCACTACCGCAGCCCCATTAATTTCAGCGACGAGACGATCGCGCAGGCGGAGAACAGCGTGGAGCGGATCGCCAATTGCGCGGCCAACCTGAAGCATCGTCTCTCGGCGGAGACGGGATCGCGGACTTCGGAGGCCCAGGTCGACGCCGGGCTTGCCGCGCGGCTGGATGCGATTCTCGACCAGTTCCATACAAAGATGAGCGACGATTTCAATACGCCGGACGCCATTACCGCCCTGTTCGACCTCGTAACGGAGGCGAACCAGTACATGAACCGTCCGGACGCGTCCGCGGCAGGACTTCGCGCGCTGTTGGCCTTGCTTGAGCGGATGGACGCCGTGCTCGGCTTGCTGCCTGTTCCGCAGGCGGATGCCGGTCTGCTCGACGCGGACATCGAACAGCTCATCGTCGAAAGAACGGAAGCGCGCAAATCGAAAAACTGGGCAAGAGCCGATGAAATCCGCGACTTGTTAACGGAAAAAAACATCGTCCTGGAGGATACGCCGCAAGGTATCCGTTGGCGGCGCAAATGAACGGGCGGGAAGAAGGAAGCGCGCTGCTGTTTCATTTGCCGGCCAAGCCGCCGCAGCTGATGAATCCCGTCGTCCTCGCTTATATCGGAGACGCGGTATACGAGCTGCTGGTCAGACAGTACCTGATCTCGCTCCCGAACCAGAAATCGAATCATCTGCACCGCGAGGCGACCAGATACGTGTCCGCCAAAGGGCAGCGCGCGGTGCTGGAGCGCTGGCAGCCCCATTTGACGGAGGAGGAGGCGGACGTCGTCCGGCGGGGACGCAACGCCAAGTCGGGCAATCCCCCAAAGAACGCGGATCCGGCCGACTACCGGCTCGCGACGGCGCTCGAAAGCCTGGTCGGATATTTATATTACGAAGGACGAACCGGCCGATTGCACGAACTGCTTAGGATTGGGCTTGGCGAGGAAGGATCTTCCTGATCCCTTCCCGCCGCCATATAGGAGGATAACCGATGACCGAACTAACGAACCAGGAGGAAATCATCGCCGGCAAGCATCCCGTGCTCGAGGCGCTGCGTTCCGGTCGTGAACTGAATAAAATATGGATCGCCGAAGGATCGCAAAAAAGCTTGACCCAGCCGATCGTGGCGGAAGCGAAGAAGAACGGCATCGTCGTTCAATTCGTCGATAAGCGCAAGCTTGACGGCCTGGCTCCCGGGATCGCGCATCAAGGCGTCGTCGCGCAGGCGGCCGCTTTTGCCTACGCCGAGCCGGAGGATCTGCTCGCGCGCGCGGCCGAACGCGGGGAGGCGCCGTTTATTCTGCTGCTGGACGAAATCGAGGATCCGCATAATTTGGGCTCGATTCTGCGTACGGCGGAATGCACGGGCGCCCACGGCGTCATTATTCCGAAGCGCCGTTCGGCCGGTCTGACCGCCACGGTGCTGAAGACGTCGGCAGGCGCGGCTGAGCATGTACCGGTCGCGCGCGTGACGAATCTCGCGCAGACGATCGATAAGCTGAAAGAAGCGGGCGTATGGGTCGCCGGTACCGACGTGAGCGCGGCGCAGGACGTCTACAAGACGAAATTCGACATGCCGCTGGCGATCGTGATCGGCAACGAGAGCAAAGGGATGGGAAGGCTGATCAAGGAGAAATGCGATTTTCTCGTAAAGCTGCCGATGCTCGGGCAATTGAATTCGCTTAACGCGTCCGTTGCGGCAGGCGTGCTGATGTACGAGGTCGTCCGGCAGCGCCGGAGCGAATAAGGCATGAACCGGCGCGACGATATTTTGTTAGTCGACGGATACAACATGATCGGCGCGTGGCCGGTACTCGAGAAGCTGAAGGAGCATGACCTGGAAGAAGCGAGGGACAAGCTGCTGGACATGCTGGCGGACTACCAGGGCTTTACGGGCATGCAGGTATACGTCATTTTCGACGCGCATCAGGTGCCCGGTCTCGGAAAGACGTACCGGCAGCACAAGCTGACGATCGTCTATACGAAGGAGAAGGAAACGGCCGACGAGTGCATCGAGCGCCTATGCTCGGAGCTGTTCGCGAGGCGAAGGAACATCTACGTGGCGACCTCCGATTTGGTCGAGCAGCATGTCGCGTTCGGCAAGGGCGCGCTTCGCGTCTCCGCGCGGGAGCTTCTGATCGACATCGGGCAGAACCGCAAAAACATCGAGCAATCGCTGCGCGAAGAGAAGCCCGGACGGCGCAATTCGCTCGACGGCATCCTCAGCCTCGAGGTGCGCAGCCAGCTCGAGCGCCTTAGGCGCGGCGAGAAATAACGGGGGAAGGCTATCCCACAATGTTACAAATTCACCATTAAATCGATGGCTTTGGGCGGCCCCGTCGGTTGACGGTGTAAGGTTGCATCATGTATACTGGCTCTATGTTTCTTGAACGTTGAGATTCTATAATCTAGCGGTGTACGCCTTGCAGGCCGGAGGGATAGTTCGTGAGCATCGACCTCAAAGAATGGAGTACGCTCGAGTATGACAGCAGTACGGACGAGGAAATCGTGGAAGCGGTCCGCAACGGCGACAGCATTGCGCTGGAATATTTGATCAATAAGTATAAGAATTTCGTGAGGGCGAAGGCTCGCTCCTACTTTCTTATCGGCGCGGATCGTGAAGACATCGTCCAAGAGGGAATGATCGGCTTATACAAAGCGATACGCGATTTCAAGGGGGACAAGCTTGCCAGCTTCAAGGCCTTTGCGGAATTGTGCATCACGAGGCAGATCATAACCGCCATCAAAACAGCTACGCGCCAAAAACATATTCCGCTCAATTCCTACGTATCGCTCGATAAGCCCATTTATGATGAAGATTCGGACCGCACGCTTCTGGACGTCATTTGCGGCACGAGGGTTTCCGACCCGGAAGAGCTGATCATCAATCAAGAAGAATTCGTCGGCCTGGAAGACAAGATGTCCGAAATCCTTAGCGATCTGGAACGCAAAGTACTTATGCTGTATTTGGACGGAAGATCCTATCAGGAGATCGCCGTCGACCTGGACAGGCATGTGAAGTCGATCGATAACGCGCTGCAGCGCGTGAAGCGCAAGCTCGAACGCTATTTGGAAGTCCGGGACATCGGCGGATAACAAAGGGCTATACATTCATCATAAAGAAGGGCTGTCTTCCATTTGGCGGTTTCGGAAATGGAATCGACGTCCTTTTTTGTTTTAAAAGAGCTCGACTAGACTATACTGATAGAACGAGCCCGGTGTCGGTTTTGCTGCCAATGATTCGCAGGCGTTACAGCCTATCTTTTACATTGACATCAAAATTGCGCTATGATAAAGTGTTTAGGTAGGCCTGAAATCGAGGTTTTTTTCGTTTTGGGCTTTTGAAGCGACGATGCCCCGCATCATAGCGCTTCATGATTCGTATTTTGCAGCAGTTCGGGAGGTGTAATTCAATGCGGGTAATTATCACGTTGGCATGCACAAACTGCAAACAGAGGAACTATGCGAGCACCAAGAACAAACGCAATCACCCCGACCGCATCGAGTTGAAGAAGTTTTGCAAGTTCTGTAACGAGCAGACTCCTCATCGCGAGACGAGATAGTCAATTGGAGGTGTGACCGTGGCATTTTTGGCTAAACTGAAGCAAGGCTTCGGTACGACGTTTGGTTTTTTTGCCGACAGCTGGGCGGAACTGAAGAAGGTCCGCTGGCCGAATCGTAAAGAGTTGACAAGCTACTCGATCGTCGTTTTGCTTACGATCACGTTTGTGACGATTTACTTCTGGCTTCTTGACATCGGGATCTCGTCTCTGGTTGAACTCATTGTTTAAGAAGGGACCAATGGTGGATTTGTGATGGAAAAAAGATGGTACGTCGTGCATACTTACTCCGGCTATGAGAACAAGGTAAAAGCCAATTTGGAGCGCCGGGTTGAATCGATGGGCATGGAAGATAAAATTTTCCGCGTCCTTGTTCCGATGGAAGATGAAGTGGTAGAGAAGGACGGCAAGAAGAAGACCGTCCAGCGCAAGGTCTACCCCGGCTACGTTCTGGTGGAAATGGTTCAAACCGACGATTCGTGGTACGTTGTTCGCAATACGCCCGGCGTAACGGGATTCGTAGGGTCAACCGGGTCTGGTTCGAAGCCGACTCCTCTAATGCCTGATGAAGTGGATCAGATTTTGAAACACATGGGCATGGAAGAGCCTAAGCCGAAGATCGAATTCGAGCTCAAGGAAACCGTCCGCGTCAAAGTAGGTCCATTTGCTGATTTCGTAGGTTCGGTAGAAGAAATTCTGCTCGACAAGGCGAAGCTGAAAGTTCATGTGAACATGTTTGGCAGGGAGACCCCGCTTGAGCTGGACTACACTCAAGTGGAGAAGATATAGCATCCGGTTTCCAAAATCAACGGATCATTCCGGTGAATGCTTCAAGAAGCGTAACGGCCGAGCCTTGCAAGACGGCGTGTGCGGTTTACGCGCGGATTACCAAGTAAGGAGGTGTCATGCATGGCAAAAAAGGTTATCAAGATGGTTAAATTGCAGGTTCCTGCGGGCAAAGCCAACCCGGCGCCGCCAATCGGTCCGGCACTCGGTCAAGCAGGCGTTAACATCATGGCGTTCTGTAAAGAGTTCAACGCTCGTACCGCGGATCAAGCAGGCTTGATTATTCCAGTCGTCATTACGGTATTCGAAGACCGTTCTTTCACTTTCGAGACCAAGACGCCGCCGGCGGCAGTGTTGCTCCGCGTAGCGGCAGGTATCGAGAAGGGTTCGGGCGAACCGAACAAGAAGAAGGTCGCTACGGTTAAACGCGACAAAGTTCGCGAAATCGCCGAGCAAAAAATGCCGGATCTTAACGCAGCGTCCGTGGAAGCGGCAATGCGCATGGTTGAAGGCACGGCTCGCAGCATGGGCGTAACGATCGTCGACTAATGCCGCTCGTCCTTCGGGGACGGCGCGCGGAACCTGCCGGAAGGCAGTTCGCTTTGCAAAGCATCGGCTTTGCGGGTGGGAGGATCATCCCTTAGGAGGATTTCCGCTATAACCACATGAGGAGGAACTAACAATGGCTAAACACGGCAAGAAGTATTTGGAAGCCGCCAAGCTGATCGACGGCGAAGCGACATACGAGCCTTTGGAAGCGATCGAGCTTGTGAAGAAGGCGGCTACCGCGAAATTCGACGAGTCCGTCGAAGCTGCGGTGCGTTTGGGCGTAGACCCTCGTAAGCAAGACCAAGCCGTTCGCGGAGTAGTCGTATTGCCGCACGGTACGGGTAAGACAAAACGCGTTCTCGTTTTCGCGAAAGGCGAAAAAGTGAAAGAAGCGGAAGCTGCAGGCGCTGACTATGTCGGCGATGCGGACATGATCAACAAAATCCAACAAGGATGGTTCGAATTCGACGTCTGCGTAGCGACGCCGGACATGATGGCCGAAGTTGGTAAGCTTGGACGGATTCTCGGCGGTAAGGGCTTGATGCCTAACCCGAAAGCCGGCACGGTAACGTTCGACGTTGCGAAAGCCGTTCAAGAAATCAAAGCCGGTAAAATCGAATACCGCCTTGACAAAGCAGGTCAAATCCACGCGCCAATCGGAAAAGTATCGTTCGACGCCGAGAAGCTGAACGAGAACCTCAAAGCATTGGTAGACGCGCTCAACCGGGCAAAACCGGCCGCGGCTAAAGGGGTTTACCTGAAAAACATTTCCGTTTCTTCGACGATGGGCCCTGGCGCTCGCGTCTCCACGGCGGTATACCGCTAAGAAACCGGAACCGACATTCGAATAAGCATACCGTAGACAGTAGGTGCCAGCAGGCTTAATTTCCTACCGAGGTGTTATGATAAAACGTTTGAAAGCAACATTCGATCCTATTGGGTTGATGCGCGATAACGACATCATGGCCTTCGCTTCGTCTGCGAAGGCCTTTCTCATGCATCGAGGCGTGGAAAGCCCGTCGTATTAACGGAATGTATACTATTACGGGAGGTGTACAGTTTGGCTAACGCAAATATCATCCAAGAGAAACAACAAGCGGTACAAGAAATCGCAGCTAAAATCGCAGCGAGCTCCAGCACGGTTGTTGCCGACTACCGCGGATTGAACGTTGCGCAAGTAACTGAACTTCGGAAACAACTTCGTGAAGCGGGTGTTGACTTCCAAGTTTTGAAAAACTCGCTCGTTCGTCGCGCAAACGAAGGAACGGACTATGTCGCGCTTAACGACATTTTGACCGGTCCAACGGCTATTGCATTCGGCAAGGACGACGCTGTCGCTCCGGCGAAAATCCTGAACGATTTCGCTAAGAAAAACGACGCCCTGAAATTGAAAGGCGGTATCGTTGAAGGCAAAGTCGTAAGCATGGAAGAAGTTAAAGCCCTTGCGGAGCTTCCTTCCCGCGAAGGTTTGCTCTCGATGCTCCTATCCGTATTGCAAGCTCCAATGCGCAACTTCGCACTTGCGGTTAAAGCAGTCGGCGAGCAGAAAGAAGCTTAATCGCGAGCTCGCTCGCGTTCATGTCATGACGGACCGGCATCGGCCGGCCGCATAAGCAATGCCAAAAAAATAAACCCAAACATTCGGAGGTATAACCATGTCTAAAGAGCAAATCTTAGAAGCCATTAAAGTTATGACCGTTCTTGAACTGAACGATCTCGTTAAAGCAATCGAAGAAGAATTCGGCGTAACGGCTGCAGCTCCAGTAGCAGTAGTTGGCGGCGGCGGCGCTGCAGAAGCGGCTGCTCAAACGGAATTCGACGTTATCCTTACAAGCGCTGGCGCTTCCAAAATCAACGTAATCAAAGTCGTTCGCGAAATCACGGGTCTTGGCCTGAAAGAAGCGAAAGACCTGGTTGACAGCGCGCCTAAAGCGATCAAAGAAAAAGTCGCTCAAGACGAAGCTGACGCCGTCAAAGCTAAGCTTGAAGAAGCCGGCGCTGCTGTTGAAGTTAAGTAATATCGCTTGAAATAAGAAAGCCGTTCATTTGCGCATAGCGTGGATACGGCTGGCGAGCCCCTTGAATCCGTCAGGTTTCAAGGGGTTCGTTGCATGTTCGAGACTAACTTTATTGGCGGGAGAGTGATCTTTTGTCGAATCATTATTACGCCCAGAGCCCGGACGCGAAGAGTAACCGCCATGTCCATGAGGTGACGCTCAGAGGTTTTTCCTTTCGGCTGACGACGGATGCCGGCGTGTTCTCCAAGTCGGGCGTCGATTACGGAAGCCGGGTATTAATAGACTCGCTCGAGCTTGAGCCAGGCGCGAAGGTGCTCGACGTCGGCTGCGGCTACGGTCCGATCGGCTTGACGGCGGCGAAGCTGGCGAGCTCCGGACATGTGACGATGATCGATATCAACGAGCGTGCGGTCGAGCTGTCGCGCGAGAACGCGAAGCTGAACGGAATCGGGAACGTAACCGTTTTGCAAAGCGATTTGTTCGAGGCGGTTCGTTCGCAAAGGTTCGATGCGATCCTGACGAATCCGCCGATCCGCGCCGGGAAAGCCGTCGTACACCGGATTTTCGAGGAAGGGTACGAACTGCTGGAGCAAGGCGGCAGCATTTGGGTCGTCATTCAGAAGAAGCAGGGAGCGCCGTCGGCGGAAGCGAAGCTGGAATCGCTGTTCGGCGAAGTAGAAGAGGTTACGAAGGATAAAGGCTACCGTATTTTTAGAGCTATAAAAGAGTAGTTGAAAGAATAATGGTCTAAGCGAAAACTTGTGTGAAAATGCGGTAAAATTTATTGACTTGACTTTTCAGATGTGGTAGTATTATAAAATGTCAGCATTAAATTGGGCTCAATCTCTTTAGTCAACTAAAATGTCAAGTGCGATTTTAGTGCGCGGAATGCATAAAATAATCGCATTTGACGTATAATGTTTACGTTTTGGGCAAAATTACTTGATATGAGACTATCGCGTCCGCGCTGCGATCGGTTAACTGCCGGAACCTGCTCTTTTTTCGAAGCTATTCGATAAGGGCTTTTCTTTATTTGACAAGATAGGCGGCTGGTTCCGACTATGGTGACGCAGTAAGTATCGATGCTGTGATACAGACATGAGGGGTGAGGTTAAGTTGGCAGGACAACTTGTTCAGTATGGTCGGCGCGCGCGCAGAAGCTACGCCAGGATCAACGAGGTGCTGGAAGTCCCGAACCTGATTGAAATCCAACAAAAATCGTATGAGAAATTTTTGGACAGCGACTTGATCGAGCTGTTCCAGGACATTTCTCCGATTTCGGACTTTACGGGCAATCTATCGCTTGAGTTTATCGACTATAGCTTGGGCGAACCGAAATATTCGGTCGATGAATCGAAAGAGCGCGACGTGACGTACGCAGCTCCTTTACGCGTGAAGGTCAGGCTTTTCAATAAGGAGACCGGCGAAGTAAAGGAACAAGAAGTTTTCATGGGCGACTTCCCGCTAATGACCGAGACGGGCACGTTTATTATTAACGGAGCCGAACGTGTCATCGTCAGCCAATTGGTTCGATCCCCGAGTGTGTACTTCAGCACGAAGGTTGATAAGAACGGGAAGAAAAACTACACGGCGACGGTTATTCCTAACCGCGGCGCTTGGCTGGAGCTCGAGACCGATGCCAAGGACATCATCTACGTTCGTATCGACCGGACCCGGAAAATACCGGTAACGGTGCTTTTGCGTGCGCTTGGATTCGGAACTGACGCGGAAATTTTAGATTTGCTCGGCCATGACGAGTATATTCGCAACACGTTAGACAAGGATAACACGGATTCCACCGAGAAAGCGCTGATCGAAATTTACGAGCGCCTTCGTCCGGGCGAGCCGCCGACCCTCGATAACGCGAAGAGCTTGCTGGTCGCGCGATTCTTCGATCCGAAACGATATGATCTGGCCAACGTAGGCCGTTACAAAATAAACAAAAAGCTTCACATCAAGAACCGCCTGTTCAATCAGCGGCTTGCTGAGAATCTGATCGATCCGGCGACGGGCGAGATTATCGCCGAAACCGGTCAAATGATCGACCGCCGCCTTCTCGATGAGATTTTGGATAAGCTCGAGAAGGACGTAGGGTTCAAGACTTACCATGTCGCGAACGGCGTTCTTGATGCCGATAGTATTCCACTGCAAGCGATCAGCGTATTCTCGCCTTACGACGAGAGCAAGGTCATTAAAGTCATCGCGAACGGGAGCATCGATAAATCCGTCAAGCATATTACGCCGGCGGACATCATCGCTTCCATCAATTACTTTATTAACCTGCTGCACGGCGTAGGCAGCACGGACGATATCGACCATCTCGGCAACCGCCGCCTTCGTTCGGTTGGCGAGCTGCTGCAGAACCAGTTCCGCATCGGTCTGTCCCGCATGGAACGCGTCGTTCGCGAGCGGATGTCCATTCAGGATGCGAATGCGATAACGCCTCAAGCATTAATTAACATTCGACCGGTTATCGCGTCGATTAAAGAGTTTTTCGGTTCCTCGCAGCTTTCCCAGTTCATGGACCAAACGAATCCGCTTGCCGAGCTGACGCATAAACGTCGTCTGTCGGCGCTCGGCCCGGGCGGTTTGACGCGGGAACGCGCGGGCTTCGAGGTTCGCGACGTCCATCACTCCCACTATGGGCGGATGTGTCCGATCGAGACGCCGGAAGGTCCGAACATCGGACTCATCAACTCCTTGTCCTCGTTCGCCCGCATCAACGAGTACGGCTTCATTGAAGCGCCTTACCGTTGGGTCGATCCGAAGACGGGCGTCGTGACGGATCAAATCTCGTATATGACCGCCGACGAGGAAGACAACTACGTCATCGCGCAGGCGAACGCGAAGCTGAATCAGGACAATTCGTTTGCGGAAGCGAACACGATCGTTCGTTACAATAAGCAAGCGGACAACATTCTGACGATGCCGAGCGAGCGCGTCGATTATATGGACGTATCGCCGAAGCAGGTCGTATCAGTCGCTACGGCGCTCATTCCGTTCCTTGAGAACGACGACTCCAACCGCGCGCTTATGGGATCGAACATGCAGCGGCAAGCTGTGCCTCTGCTCATTCCGAAGGCTCCATTCGTCGGAACGGGTATGGAGCATAAGGCGGCGAAGGACTCGGGCGTATGCGTCGTTTCCAAGTATGACGGCGTCATCGAACGCGCGTCCGCGAACGAAATTTGGCTGCGTCGCGTCGAGACGATCGACGGCAAGCCGGTTACGGGCGATTTGGTGAAGCATAAGCTTCATAAGTTTATGCGCTCCAACCAAGGCACTTGCATCAATCAGCGTCCGCTTGTCCGCAAGGGCGACGTCATTAAGAAAGGCGACATTCTCGCCGACGGCCCTTCGACGGAGATGGGCGAATTGGCTCTGGGACGCAATGTCGTCGTTGCCTTCATGACGTGGGAAGGCTACAACTACGAGGATGCGATCTTGCTTAGCGAGAAGTTAGTGAAGGAAGATGTGTACACATCGATTCACATTGAAGAATATGAGTCCGAAGCTCGCGATACGAAGCTCGGACCGGAAGAAATTACGCGCGATATCCCGAACGTCGGCGAGGAAGCGCTCCGCAACCTCGACGAGCGCGGCATTATCCGCGTTGGCGCGGAGATAAGCGCGGGCGACATTCTGGTCGGCAAGGTTACGCCGAAGGGCGTAACGGAGCTTACGGCGGAAGAAAGATTGCTTCATGCGATCTTCGGCGAGAAGGCTCGCGAGGTCCGCGATACGTCGCTTCGCGTGCCGCACGGTACGGACGGCATCGTCGTGGACGTGAAGGTGTTCACCCGCGAGAACGGCGACGAATTGCCGCCGGGCGTCAATCAGCTCGTTCGTGCCTATATCGCGCAGAAGCGGAAAATTTCCGAAGGCGACAAAATGGCGGGACGTCACGGCAACAAAGGGGTCATCGCCCGCATCATGCCGGAAGAGGATATGCCGTTCCTGCCGGACGGCACGCCGGTCGAAGTCGTTCTTAACCCGCTCGGCGTTCCTTCGCGGATGAATATCGGCCAGGCGCTCGAGGTTCACCTCGGCATGGCGTGCAAGCATCTCGGCATTCATGCCGCTACGCCGGTATTCGACGGCGCGCGCGAGAATGACGTTTTCGATACGATGGAAGAAGCCGGCATGCAGCGCAACGGCAAAACGATCCTGTACGACGGTCGCACGGGTGAGACGTTCGAACGTGAAGTGACCGTAGGCGTCATGTACATGATCAAGCTGGCGCACATGGTCGACGACAAGATCCATGCCCGTTCCACGGGTCCATACTCGCTCGTTACGCAGCAGCCGCTCGGCGGTAAAGCCCAGTTCGGCGGACAGCGCTTCGGCGAGATGGAGGTGTGGGCGCTCGAGGCTTACGGCGCCGCGTACACGCTGCAGGAGATTTTGACCGTGAAATCCGACGACGTGGTCGGACGCGTCAAGACGTACGAATCGATCGTCAAGGGCGAGAACGTGCCGGAGCCGGGCGTTCCGGAATCGTTCAAAGTTTTGATCAAAGAGCTTCAGAGCTTGGGCATGGACGTCAAGATCCTGACCGAGAACGAGGAAGAGATCGAAATGAAGGAAATGGACGACGACGACGAGGCGACGGGCGACAAGCTCAACCTCAACTTGGAAGGCGCGGAAGTAGGCGCCGAATAAACAGGCATGACGGATTCCGTCTTCGGTCACGCGCCTTGGACGGAATCCGGCTATTAAGAGACACAGTCATACATGACGGAGGAGGGTTGCTCCTTGTTGGACGTGAACAACTTCGAGTATATGAAAATCGGTCTGGCTTCGCCGGATAAAATTCGCTCGTGGTCCCGCGGAGAAGTGAAAAAACCGGAAACGATCAACTATAGGACCTTAAAGCCGGAGAAGGAAGGACTCTTCTGCGAGAAAATTTTCGGACCTACGAAAGACTGGGAATGCCATTGCGGCAAGTACAAGCGCGTTCGTTACAAAGGGGTCGTCTGCGACCGCTGCGGCGTCGAAGTAACCCGCGCGAAAGTGCGCCGCGAGCGCATGGGCCATATCGAGCTCGCCGCTCCCGTATCGCATATTTGGTATTTCAAAGGGATTCCGAGCCGCATGGGTCTCGCGCTTGACATGTCCCCTCGTTCGCTCGAGGAGATCATTTATTTTGCATCCTATGTCGTAACGGATCCAGGCGACACGCCGCTCGAGAAAAAACAGCTGTTGTCCGAGAAGGAATACCGCAGCTACCGCGAAAAATACGGCTACGGCTTCCAAGCCGGCATGGGCGCCGAAGCGGTCAAGAAGCTGCTTCAGGACATCGACGTGGAGAAGGAACTCGATACGCTGAAAGAAGAGCTTCGCACGGCGCAAGGCCAACGCCGCAATCGCGCGATCAAGCGCCTGGAAGTGATCGAAGCGTTCCGCAATTCCGGCAACGAGCCGGAGTGGATGATTCTCGACGTGCTTCCGGTTATTCCGCCGGAGCTTCGTCCGATGGTGCAGCTCGACGGCGGCCGTTTCGCGACGTCCGACCTTAACGACCTGTACCGCCGCGTCATAAATCGGAACAACCGTCTGAAGCGTCTGCTGGATCTCGGCGCGCCCGACATTATCGTGCAGAACGAGAAGCGCATGCTGCAGGAAGCGGTAGACGCCCTGATCGACAACGGCCGCCGCGGCCGTCCGGTAACGGGACCGGGCAACCGTCCGCTCAAATCGCTCAGCCACATGCTGAAGGGCAAGCAAGGCCGCTTCCGTCAAAACCTGCTCGGCAAGCGGGTTGACTACTCCGGCCGTTCCGTTATCGTAGTAGGCCCGAACCTGAAGATGTTCCAGTGCGGCCTTCCGAAGGAAATGGCGCTCGAGCTGTTCAAGCCGTTCGTTATGAAGGAGCTTGTGAACAAAGGCCTCGCGCATAACATCAAGAGCGCGAAGCGCAAGGTCGAGCGCGTAAGTCCGGAAGTTTGGGACGTACTCGAGGAAGTCATCAAGGAGCATCCGGTGCTGCTTAACCGTGCCCCCACGCTTCACCGTCTCGGCATCCAAGCGTTCGAGCCGATTCTGGTCGAAGGACGCGCCATCAAACTTCATCCGCTCGTCTGTACGGCTTACAACGCCGACTTCGACGGCGACCAGATGGCCGTTCACGTACCGCTATCTGCGGAAGCGCAGGCGGAAGCCCGCCTGCTCATGCTTGCGTCGGGCAACATCTTGAACCCGAAGGACGGCAAGCCGGTCGTTACGCCGTCGCAGGACATGGTGCTCGGAAGCTTCTACCTGACGATGGACAACAAAGAGTCGAAGGGCAGCGGTTCCGTGTTCGGCACCGTGAACGAAGCGATTTCGGCCTACCAGCGCGGAATCGTATCTCTGCACGCCAGAATCTTTATTCCGGCGCGCGTATTGAACAAAGCAAGCTTCACCGAGCAGCAGCAGAAATCGCTTCTGGTCACGACGGTCGGCAAGGTTATCTTCAACGAGATTTTCCCTACCGACTTCCCGTTCATTAACGAAGCGACCAAAGCGAATTTGCTGCACGGCACGCCTGACAAATATTTCGTGTACGAGAAAGGCTCCGACCTTCCGAAGTTCATGGAAGAGCTCGCAACGCCTGGCGCGGTAGGCAAGGACTACCTCGCTTTGATTATCGCCGAATGCTTCCGTCAATACCATACGACGCATACGGCCGTCATTCTCGACAAGATCAAGCAGCTTGGCTTCACCTATTCCACGAAGGCCGGCATTACGATCGGCGTAGCCGACGTTATCATTCCGAAGGAAAAAGCGGAAATCATGAAGCAGTCCGACGAGAAGGTCGCGACCGTCATGAACCAATACCGCCGCGGTCTGATTACGAACGAAGAGCGCTATGACCGCATCATCGGCATCTGGAGCAAATGTAAAGACGAAATCACCGACATTCTCATGAAGTCGATGGATCGTTACAACAATATCATGCTTATGGTCGACTCCAAAGCGCGGGGTAACAAATCGCAGATTACGCAGCTTGGCGGCATGCGCGGCCTGATGGCGAACCCGTCCGGACGGATCATCGAGTTGCCGATCAAGTCGAACTTCCGCGAAGGCCTAACGGTCCTCGAGTACTTTATCTCGACGCACGGCGCGCGGAAAGGTCTGGCCGATACGGCGCTTCGTACCGCCGATTCGGGTTACTTGACCCGCCGTCTCGTCGACGTCGCGCAGGACGTTATCGTCCGCGAAGACGACTGCGGTACCGACAAAGGCTTCACCGTCAGCAAGATTCAGGACGGCAAAGAGGTTATCGAGGATCTGTACGATCGGATCGAAGGGCGCTATGCGTTTGAGACCGTACGCCATCCGCAGTCGGGCGAGATCATCGTGAACCGAAACGACTTGATCGACGCGAACAAGGCGGACGCGATCATCGAGGCGGGCGTCGAGAAGCTTCAGATCCGTTCCGTGCTCAGCTGCCGTGCGCGTCACGGCGTCTGCAAAATTTGCTACGGCCGCAACCTGGCGACCGGCAAGCATGTCGAAATCGGCGAAGCGGTAGGCATTATCGCGGCGCAATCGATCGGCGAGCCGGGAACGCAGCTGACGATGCGTACGTTCCATACGGGCGGCGTAGCGGGTGACGACATCACGCAAGGTTTGCCGCGTATCCAGGAGCTGTTCGAGGCGCGCAATCCGAAAGGCCAAGCGATCATTTCCGAGCTTGACGGCGTCGTCAAGGAAATTCGCGAAGCGAAGGATCGCCGCGAGATCGAAGTGCAAGGCGAAGCGGAATCGAAAGTATATGCCGTCACGTACGGCTCGCGCATCCGCGTAACCGAAGGCCAGCATATCGAAGCCGGAGACGAGCTGACGGACGGCTCGATCGACCCTAAGGATATGCTGCGCATCAAGGGCATCCGCGGCGTTCAAAACTATATCCTGCAGGAAGTTCAGCGCGTTTACCGGAACCAAGGGGTAGAAATCAACGACAAGCACGTTGAGGTCATGATCAAGCAGATGCTCCGGAAGATCCGCATCGTAGACGCAGGCGGCACTTCGCTTCTGCCGGGCGCATTCGTCGACATTCACGAGTACGAAGCGCAAAACCGCGAAGCGATCTTCGCCGGCGAAGAGCCGGCCGTCGCCAAGCCCGTATTGCTCGGTATTACGAAGGCGTCGCTCGAGACGGATTCCTTCCTGTCGGCGGCTTCGTTCCAAGAGACGACGCGCGTATTGACCGATGCCGCGATTAAGGGCAAGGTCGACCAGCTGCTCGGTCTTAAGGAGAACGTCATTATCGGCAAGCTGATTCCGGCCGGAACCGGCATGACGCGTTACCGGAATATCCGCTTTGCGGGCATCGAAGACGAGGCTGCCGAGCTTGAGAATCTCGAGGCGGAATCGGAAGCCGTAGCGATCGAATAGTTTCCGCAGGATATCCTGCGCAAGAGATACAAGAATGCGACGAAAGAGCGAACCGTTCATTCGCAGCCATAAAGGATGCGGCCTGGCGGCCGCTCTTTCGCCTGTTATTCGTTCATTGGCATTAACCAAATGTTTGCAATCGAATATGCTTAAAGTTTCTTGACATCGGCCTAACCAAGGTGTTAATATATCGAAGTGTGCCTAGTTGTGTGATCGCTTTAAGAGGTGATATCATGCAATTCAAAGTCGGCGCGAAGCAGACGACGAAGATGCTCGAGCAGAATAGAGCAACCCTAGTCTATGTCGCGCGAGATGCAGATCCGCAGATGAAAGAGAAGATCGTTCATTTGTGCGAGCAGGGAGGCGTCCCCTACCAATGGGTCGATACGATGGAGCTCCTCGGGGAAACCTGCGGAATCGATGTCGGTGCCGCCATGGCAGCGCTCGTACCTGAAGAAGAATAAGGGAATGACCGTTTTTGCTAGTTGATTGTTTTAAGAAGATTGACTGGCGGAAACTTTTGTTTGTTCTTTTATGAACCGCCTGGGTCTGTGGGCTTAACTTTTGGTAAAATGTCTACCTTAATAAAGACATTGAAATAAAGGAAGGGGGTGGCAACATGCCAACAATTAACCAGCTGGTTCGCAAAGGCCGCCAAGCGAAAGTAGTGAAATCGAAATCGCCGGCATTGCAAAGAGGTTTCAACGCTCTGAAACGTGAGGCTACGGACATTAGCGCTCCTCAAAAACGCGGTGTGTGCACTCGTGTAGGTACGATGACTCCTAAGAAGCCGAACTCCGCGCTTCGCAAATACGCTCGCGTACGCTTGACGAACCGCGTTGAGGTAACGGCGTACATTCCGGGTATCGGTCACAACCTGCAAGAGCACAGCGTCGTATTGATCCGCGGCGGACGGGTAAAAGACCTTCCGGGTGTACGTTACCATATCGTTCGCGGCGCGCTTGACACTGCAGGCGTGAACAACCGTAACCAGGCTCGTTCCAAATACGGAACAAAGCGTCCTAAAGTTAAAAAATAAGCCGAATAACCCCATAGGGTTATCGCTATGCCAGTAATGGCTAATAATAGAAGAAAGGGGGACTTTCTCATGCCACGCAAAGGTCCTGTAACGAAACGCGATGTGCTTCCGGATCCGGTTTACAATAGCAAACTGGTAACGCGCCTTATCAACCGTATCATGATCGACGGTAAAAGAGGTGTTGCACAAACGCTGTTATACGATGCTTTCAAACTGATTCAAGAGCGCTCGGGTAAAGATCCGATGGAGGTTTTTGAAGCAGCTTTGAAAAACATTATGCCGGTTCTCGAGGTTAAAGCACGCCGTGTCGGCGGCGCTAACTACCAAGTGCCGATCGAAGTTAAACCGGAGCGCCGTACGGCTCTCGGTCTTCGTTGGCTCGTGAACTACTCGCGCAACCGCGGCGAGAAGACGATGGAAGAGCGTCTTGCTGCCGAAATCCTGGATGCTTCCAATAACACTGGCGCATCGGTTAAGAAACGCGAAGATACGCACAAGATGGCTGAAGCGAACAAAGCGTTCGCTCATTACCGCTGGTAGGATCTTCACAATCGAAGGGAGACATATTCATGTCAAGAGAGTTCTCCTTGCAAAATACGCGTAACATCGGGATTATGGCGCATATTGACGCTGGTAAAACAACGACTACTGAACGGATCTTGTTCTATACGGGCCGTACCCACAAAATCGGCGAGGTGCACGAAGGCGCTGCGACGATGGACTGGATGGAACAGGAACAAGAGCGCGGCATCACGATTACGTCTGCCGCGACGACCGCTCAATGGAAGGGCAACCGCATCAATATTATCGACACCCCGGGCCACGTTGACTTCACGGTAGAAGTTGAACGTTCCCTGCGCGTATTGGATGGGGCAGTTGGCGTTTTCAGTGCTAAAGAAGGCGTTGAGCCGCAATCCGAGACGGTATGGCGTCAGGCCGACCGTTACGGCGTACCTCGTATCGCTTACATCAACAAAATGGACATTATTGGCGCGGACTTCCTAAATGTCGTAAAAGACATGCGCGAGCGTCTCCAAGCCAATGCGGTTGCGATTCAAATTCCAATCGGCGCCGAGGCTGATTTCCAAGGCGTAATCGACATCGTTGAGCGTGTAGCGTACGTGTACAAAGACGATCTCGGAAGAGATCCCGAGAAAGTCGAAATTCCTGCGGAATACGCAGATCAAGTGGAAGAGCTCCGCATGGAGCTGGTCGAGAAAGTGGCAGAGCTTGATGAAGAGCTGACGATGAAGTATCTGGAAGGTGAAGAACTCACTGTTCCGGAGATCAAAGCGGCACTCCGCAAAGGCGTTTGCGAAGTTAAAATCTTCCCTGTAATCGCCGGTTCCTCGTACCGCAACAAAGGCGTTCAAATGATGCTTGACGCGGTAGTCGACTACCTTCCTTCCCCGCTTGACGTACCGGCTATCAAAGGTACGCTTGAAGACGGAGAAGAAGGCGTACGTCCATCTTCCGACTCGGAGCCGTTTGCGGCTTTGGCGTTCAAAATCATGACTGACCCTTATGTCGGTAAACTGACGTTCTTCCGCGTATACTCCGGTATCCTTAAGTCCGGCTCGTATGTCCTTAACGCAACGAAGGGCAAGCGCGAGCGTATCGGACGGATTCTTCAGATGCACGCGAACAGCCGTCAAGAGATTTCGGAAGTTTATTCCGGCGATATTGCTGCTGCGGTTGGTCTTAAAGATACAATCACAGGCGACACGCTTTGCGACGAGAAGCATGTTATCGTGCTCGAGTCCATGAACTTCCCTGATCCGGTTATCTCGGTCGCGATCGAACCAAAAACGAAAGCGGACCAAGACAAGCTCGGCATCGCGATCTCCAAGCTTGCTGAGGAAGATCCTACCTTCCGTGCACACACGGACGAAGAAACGAATCAAACGATCATTTCCGGTATGGGTGAGCTTC
Organism: Paenibacillus arenilitoris; assembly: GCF_014705655.1. Lineage (GTDB taxonomy): Bacteria > Bacillota > Bacilli > Paenibacillales > Paenibacillaceae > Pristimantibacillus > Pristimantibacillus arenilitoris. The sequence continues at coordinate 33,747 of NZ_JACXIY010000043.1, forward strand.
ACCTGGAAATTCTCGTTGACCGTATGCTTCGCGAGTTCAAAGTCGAGACGAATGTCGGTAAACCGCAAGTTGCTTACCGCGAAACGTTCCGTCAAGCGGCGAAGGTCGAAGGTAAGTTCGTTCGTCAGTCCGGCGGTAAAGGTCAGTTCGGTCATTGTTGGGTTGAGTTCGAACCGCAAGAGGCAGGTCAAGGCTTCACATTCGAAAGCAAAATTGTCGGTGGCGCAATTCCGCGCGAGTTCATAGCTCCTATCCAAGCGGGTATTGAAGAGTCGATGAAGAACGGCGTACTCGCCGGCTTCCCGCTCGTCGACATCAAGGCAACCGTTGTTGACGGATCGTACCATGACGTTGACTCCTCGGAGATGGCGTTTAAGATTGCCGGTTCCCTGGCGCTTAAAGCAGCCAAAGACAAGTGTAAGCCTGTCTTGCTCGAGCCGATCATGAAAGTCGAAGTTACCGTTCCCGAAGAGTACATGGGCGACGTTATGGGCATGCTGAACTCCCGTCGGGGTCGTATCGAAGGTATGGATACTCGCGCCGGTGCGCAAATTATCCGTGCTAAGGTACCTCTCTCCGAGATGTTCGGTTACTCCACGACTCTCCGTTCCGGTACGCAAGGACGCGGCGTATTCTCGATGGAGCTTTCTCATTACGAAGAAGTTCCTAAATCGATCGCCGACGAGATCATCGCTAAGCACAAAGGCGAATAATCGCCGCTGCGCTAGAAAAAAAAGTTTTTTGGCCGTCATCAGGTTTGCTTGCACACTAGGTGCCGGCCTACACATAAAAAATTAATGGTATACGAGGAGGATTAAGTTCAATGGCTAAGGCTAAATTTGAACGTACTAAACCGCACGTTAACATTGGTACTATCGGTCACGTCGACCACGGTAAAACAACTTTGACTGCTGCGATCACGACTGTACTTTCCAAAAAATACGGCGGTGCTGCAGTAGCATTCGACCAAATCGATAAAGCTCCGGAAGAGCGCGAGCGCGGTATCACGATCTCGACAGCTCACGTTGAGTATGAGACGCCTAACCGTCACTACGCTCACGTTGACTGCCCGGGTCACGCCGACTACGTTAAAAACATGATCACCGGCGCTGCTCAAATGGACGGAGCGATCTTGGTCGTATCCGCTTCCGACGGCCCAATGCCGCAAACGCGCGAGCACATCCTGCTCTCCCGTCAGGTAGGCGTTCCTTACATCGTCGTATTCCTGAACAAATGCGACATGGTTGAAGACGAAGAGCTTCTTGAGCTTGTTGAAATGGAAGTTCGCGATCTTCTTTCCGAGTACGAGTTCCCAGGCGACGACACGCCAATCATCCGCGGCGCAGCGCGCGAAGCGCTTGCTAACCCAGATGGTCCTTGGGCTGACAAAATCGTTGAGCTGTTCGAGCAAATCGACACGTACATCCCAACTCCTGAGCGCGACACGGCTAAGCCTTTCCTTATGCCTGTCGAGGACGTATTCACGATCACTGGCCGCGGTACGGTTGCAACTGGTCGCGTAGAGCGCGGTGTTATCAAAGTTGGCGATGAAGTTGAAATCATCGGCCTTCAAGAAGAAACTCGCAAATCGGTCGTTACGGGCGTTGAAATGTTCCGTAAATTGCTTGACTCCGCTCAAGCAGGCGACAACGTTGGCGCATTGCTTCGCGGCGTAGACCGTAAAGACATCGAGCGCGGCCAAGTTTTGGCTAAACCGGGTTCGGTTAAGCCGCACACGAACTTCACGGCTCAAATCTACGTTCTGACGAAAGAAGAGGGTGGCCGTCACAAGCCTTTCTTCACGGGCTACCGTCCACAGTTCTACTTCCGTACTACTGACGTTACGGGTATCATCAACCTGCCGGAAGGTACTGAAATGGTTATGCCTGGTGACAACATCACGGTTACGGTTGAGCTGATTGCTCCAATCGCGGTTGAAGAAGGAACTCGCTTCTCCATCCGTGAAGGCGGCCGTACGGTAGGCGCTGGCGCCGTAGCAACGATCCAAAAATAATGCCGTGCGGCAATAGCCGCATGCATGAGGAAACCCCCACTTCGGTGGGGGTTTCTTTGTTTTCGCGCGGGCCGGGAACTTACTTATATTAACATATAAGTTTACATTGACGAGCCTACCAACCAACATTTAAGATAAATCTTATACATTATAAAAGTCGTTTTATCGCTACAGAAGCAAAATAATCGCGATTACTCTTAAACTTTAGTGACTAAAAGCGATAAAGCTTTGATGCGCATGCGATGGAGTGTGAAAAAGAAATCAAATCGAATTTGGAGGGTTAACCGGATGAAAAAAAGATTTTGGCTTGGACTGGCACTGGCATCCTTGATGACCGTTACGGCGGCATGCGGGGGTAACGGAGGCAAAGCGGCAACGGGCAACGAGGAGCAGGGCGCGAGCAACGCGCCTGTAGAAGAGGAAAAAACGTACACGATCGCGATTTCCCAAATCGTTGAGCATCCATCGCTGGACGCGACGCGCGAGGGCTTCCTTGCGGCGCTGAAGGACGCGGGCTTCGAAGAAGGCAAAAACCTGACGGTTGACTACAACAATGCGCAAGGTGAAGCGGCGAACGTGCAAACGATCGCACAGAACATTGCATCCTCCGACGCAGACCTGGCATTCGGAATTGCTACGCCTACGACGCAAAGCTTGGTAGACGAAGTGAAAGACAAGCCGGTTCTATTCGCGGCCGTTACCGATCCGGTAGACGCTGGCATTGTACCTCAGCTTGAAGCGCCGGGCGGTAACGTAACGGGAGCGGCGGATACGAACCCGGATGCGGTCGTGCAAACGATGGATTTCATTGCGAAAGAGTTCCCTGACGTGAAGAAGATTGGTCTCGTTATTAATGAAGGAGAAGCGAATACGGTTGTCATGAGCGGCATTGCCGAAGAAGCGCTGGCCAAACATAACATCGAGTTGGTCAAGGCGCCAGTCGCGAACAGCTCCGACATTCAAACGGCTGCCCAATCGCTCGTAGGCCGCGTTGATGCGATCTACATTACGCTCGACAACATGGTCGTCGGCGGCGTGGACAGCATTATCGAAGTTGCGAACGAGAATGACATTCCTTTCTTCTCGGCGGATCGCGATAGCGTAGAGAAAGGCGCCTTCGCTACGGTAGGCTTCAAGTATTACGATCATGGCTACGAGGCGGGTCAAATGGCCGTCGAAATTTTGAACGGCAAAAACCCTGGCGAAATGGATGTAACGGTTCCGCAGAAGCTCGACTTCATTTTCAACCTGAAAGCCGCTGTTGAACAGGGCATTACGGTCACCGACGCGATGAAGGCATACGTGAAGGATCCGGAAAACAACATTATTGAATAACGGCTTGCTCACAACCGCATATTTAGCTGACAGCTTTGGGGTGATCGGGTAACCTGGTCCACCCCATTGCTATTCATGAAGGAGGATTTGTTTGATGCTTGCATCGATGCAAGGAGCCGTCGAATCCGGATTGCTGTATGCGCTCATGGCGCTCGGTGTCTATATTACGTTCCGGATTTTGGATTTTCCGGACTTGACGGTGGACGGAAGCTTTACGACGGGAGCGGCGATCGCGACGGTCATGACGATTAATGGCACGCAGCCATGGCTTGCAGTCATTTGCGCATTTCTGGGCGGCGCGGCTGCAGGGTTATGTACGGGACTGCTTCACACGAAGGGGAAAGTGAACGGTCTGCTATCGGGTATTATTATGATGATTGCTCTCTATTCCATCAATTTGCGGATCATGGGGAAACCGAACTTGTCCTTGCGAAATCAAATGAACGCGTTCGATCAAATCCCGGTCATTGCGATCGCGATCGTTTTGGCTATTGCCGTAAAAATATTGCTGGATTTATTTTTCAAGACCGATATTGGCTTAAGCTTGCGTGCTACGGGCGATAATAGCCGCATGATCCGCAGCTTCGGGGCCAATACGGACGTTACGAAGATTGTAGGAGTCGCATTGTCCAATGCTCTTGTCGCTTGCTCCGGCGCGCTAATTGCGCATCATCAGAAATTCGCCGATAACAGCATGGGGATAGGGATGATCGTTATTGGCCTCGCTTCGGTTATTATCGGAGAAGCGATTTTCGGGGCGAAGTCGATATTCAGGGCGACGCTTGCCGTTATTCTCGGCGCGATTATTTATCGCGTCATCTATGCGCTTGCGCTGCGAGTACCGGGCATGGAAGCGCAGGACATGAAGCTGATTACGGCCATCATTATTACGTGCGCGCTTGTCGTGCCGACTGTGCGGCGGGCGATTAATCTGAAGACGACGGCAAGGAAACGAACGGCGGAAGTGCTTGCTGGCGTTCGCCAAACAGGCGGAGGTGAACGATAATGCTTAAGATCGACGGCGTGTCCAAATTGTTTAACCCGGGAACGGTGGACGAGAAGATCGCGCTCATGAACGCGAACCTTCATCTGAAGCCGGGTGATTTCGTTACCGTTATCGGAAGCAACGGTGCCGGCAAGTCGACGCTTATGAATATTATTTCTGGGGTTATGAAATCCGATGCCGGCAAGATTTTCATCGAAGGCCAGGATGTAAGCGAGCTGACCGAATACAAGCGCAGCAAGTGGATCGGACGCGTGTTTCAGGATCCGATGGCCGGAACTGCGCCGCGCATGACGATACAGGAGAACATGGCGATGGCGTATACAAGGGGCAAGGGGCGCGGTTTTTCCTTTGGCGTGACGCGTGCCAAGCGGGAGCTATTTAAGAATGAACTGCACCGACTGGGAATCGGACTCGAGAACCGGCTGAACGCAAAGGTTGGTTTGCTGTCCGGCGGGGAGAGGCAGGCGCTCAGCCTGTTGATGGCTACGTTCACGAGGCCGCAAATCCTTCTGCTTGACGAGCATACGGCAGCGCTTGATCCAGCGCGTGCTGAACTCATCACGACGATTACGGAAAGCATCGTCCGCGAGATGAAGTTGACGACGCTCATGGTCACGCACAACATGGAGCAGGCGATCCGGCTAGGCAACCGTCTCATTATGATGGACAAGGGCCGAATTATTTTGGATATTCCCGAGTCGCGCAAAAAGGATCTGACCGTCGAGCAGCTGCTAGGCGAGTTCGAACGGATCAGCGGCAGTAAGCTGGCGGACGACCGCATCGTGCTGGGGTAATGTTTGCCAACGGAGCCCCACTTCGAGGAAGGCGGGCGCTTGCGCCTGCTTTGAAGCCCTTGTAACCGCGCAGCGGCTAATAGGATCGGTGCGCGGGTTGATTTTCAAACCTTAGTATCAATTTCTGAAACTTAATGTCTGTCAAACAGCGTACGTAGCCGTTTAGTTTCAAAGTTCGAAATTAAACCGCATCATATAGCCAAAGAAAACTTATCATTGGTTTATTAATTTCAAAACTTGAAATTATCGATCGGAAGAGTATCCGCTCGCAGCGATTAATTTCAATTATTGAAACTAGATAGCCGGCTCAAACTGAATGAAGTGACTAATGTGCGAAATTTAACCAACTGTTCGGTTTTTTAACCCCATAAACGTTCAACGTGATCAAGCCGGTTGCCGTCGAAGGCGAGTTTATAAATGTCCGGCTTCGACGTTTGATGCCAGAAGTCGAAGCCGTACCGGTCATCATAATGATTCATGATGATCGTCATGATATTGCCGTGCGTGCCGATAACGATATTGTGTCCCCGGTAATTCTCGAGGAGCTTCTCGATCACCGGCACTGCCCTGTTTCGGGCTTGCCGCGTCGTTTCGCCGCCTTCCAGCGCGTAATCCTTGTCGTCGAAGGAAATCCGGATTGCTGCCAGCAACTCTTCCCACGGCGCTTTGTAATCCAAGCCTTTGATCGGACGTTCGACGAGCTCTTCGTATTCTTCGATATCCAAAGATTTCGCCTCCGCCAGGAATTGAATCGTCTGCTTCGCCCTGGCGTAAGGACTAGAAGCCGTGTAATGAACGTCTACGCCCTTCAATCTTTCGGCTACCTGCCTAGCAGCGGCGAACCCTTCTTCCGATAGCCCGCGTATTCTCTCCTGGCCATGCTCAAACGGCGACTCCGCATGCCTGACCAGGTAAATATTCGTCTTCATTCTGCCTAACCTCACTTTCGTCTCTGCTCGAACGCCATACAATTCGACAAACGTAGCATCATTTCCTTTAATTAGTAGATCGTCGTATTGGATGTATTTGGCGTCGATTTTTTTCACCGATTTTAAACGTACGAAAGAAAGGACATAATGGGCGTTATAGCGGTACGGAACAATGAGCGGGAAGCTGCAGCGTATTTCCTCATTATAAATGCTGCGGTGGAGCGAGTAACCGCAGATATTATTTTTTCTCCTTGCGCGTTTTGTTGGAAGGATGGAAGTTGAGAGTAGAGTGAAGCAGAGCTTTGATCGAGTCTGAGAGTTTACGTGCTGCTTTTGAAACCGTGATTTATGCGGAGCGCAGCGATAGAACGTTCAACGGGAATCTTGCAAAAAGAATGCGCAATATTCTTGTTGCATTTGCCTACTTATTTCGGTATAATATTGACTGTTGGTCTGACGTTGCGATGATGTGAGAGGTTGCCGACACACCCGGCCCCTTTGCCATGGGGCATGTGCCAGGGTTTTTCTCACGGAGTATGTCCGATAATAAATTGGGCGATAGAAGGAGGGACTTATATGGCAAAGCAAAAGATTCGTATCCGCTTGAAAGCATACGATCACAGAATTCTTGACCAATCCGCAGAGAAAATCGTTGAAACTGCAAAACGTTCCGGTGCAGGCGTATCCGGGCCGATTCCGTTGCCGACGGAAAAGCAAATCATCACCATTCTCCGCGCGGTGCACAAGTACAAGGATTCCCGGGAGCAATTCGAAATGCGCACGCACAAGCGCTTGATCGACATTGTGAACCCAACGCCGCAAACGGTTGATGCTTTGATGCGCCTCGATCTGCCATCCGGTGTAGATATCGAAATCAAACTGTAAGATCAGCATACGTGATTATAGAAAGGGAATGAGGTGTCAACATGAAAGGTATCTTAGGGAAAAAACTTGGTATGACTCAAGTGTTCACCGCAGACGGTAACGTCGTTCCGGTAACGGTTATCGAAGCAGGTCCTTGCGTAGTACTTCAGAAGAAAGACCAAGAGAACGATGGCTACGAAGCCGTTCAACTCGGTTTCTCCGATAAGAAAGAGAAAAGATCGATCAAGCCAGAGATCGGCCACGCAAAAAAAGCTGGGGCGACTCCTAAGCGCTACGTTCGTGAAATTCGCGGCATTAATATGGCTGATTATGAAGTTGGCCAACAAGTGAAGGCTGATCTATTCGCAGCCGGCGAATTCGTTGACGTAACGGGTATTTCGAAAGGTAAAGGCTTTGCCGGCGTTATCAAGCGTTGGGGACAAAGCACGGGCCCTATGTCCCACGGTTCCCGCTACCATCGCGGACCGGGTTCGATGGGTTCCATCCAGGCGAACCGCGTACCGAAAGGCAAGCACTTGCCAGGACATATGGGTACCGAAACGGTAACCATCCAGAAGCTTGAGGTTATCCGCGTAGACGCAGAACGCAACGTAATCCTCGTAAAAGGATCGATCCCTGGTCCGAAGAACGGATTCGTTAAAGTAAAACAAACCGTTAAGAACTAATGGCTCTCACAGAAAGGAGGAACAAGAAATGCCTAAAGTAACAGTATTCAACGTGAGCGGCACTCAAGTTGGCGAAGTGGAATTGGCGGAGTCGGTATTCGGCGTGACGCCTAACACTCACGTTATGCACAGTGCAGTCGTTCTTCAGCAAGCTGCTGAACGTCAAGGCACGCACAAAACAAAAGGGCGCTCCGAAGTGCGCGGCGGCGGTCGCAAGCCTTGGAAACAAAAAGGCACCGGCCGTGCTCGTCAGGGCAGCATCCGCTCTCCGCAATGGGTTGGCGGCGGTACCGTATTCGGACCGACTCCACGCACGTACGGCTTCAAGCTTCCTAAGAAAGTTCGCCGTCTTGCGATTAAATCCGCATTGTCTTCGAAAGTGATCGCCAGCGAAATCATCGTTCTTGATCAACTGACTTTCGCGGCTCCTAAGACGAAAGAATTCGCAACGATTCTGAATAACCTCAAAGTTGACCGCAAGGCGCTCGTCGTAACGGCCAACTATGAGGATAACGTAGCATTATCCGCTCGTAACATCCCAGGTGTTAAATTCGTCGCGGCTGACGGCATTAATGTTCTGGATGTATTGGTGCATGACAAACTGATCATCACCAAAGAAGCGGTAGAGAAAGTACAGGAGGTGCTTGCGTAATGAAAAATCCACGCGATATTATCAAGCGCCCGGTTATTACGGAACGTACGAGCGATTTCATGGCTAACAAACGTTACGTGTTTGAAGTCGACATTCGTTCGAACAAAACCGAAATCAAGAACGCAATCGAGCAAATTTTCAAAGTAAAAGTAACCGGCGTTAACACGATGCGCGTAGCGGGTAAACCGAAGCGTTACGGTAAATACAACGGCTACAGACCGGATTGGAAAAAAGCGATCGTTCAATTGAGCGACGACAGCAAAGAACTCGAGTTCTTTGAAACGTCTGTATAGAAAAGGAGGGAATCGAAGTGCCAATCAAAAAGTACAAACCGACATCTCCAGCACGTCGTGCGATGTCCGTATCGACTTTTGAAGAGATCACGACAAGCACGCCGGAGAAATCGTTGCTTGCTCCGCTTTTCAAAAAAGCTGGACGCAACAACCAAGGTAAAATCACGGTTCGTCACCAAGGCGGCGGACACAAACGCAAATACCGCATCATCGACTTCAAACGTACGAAGGACGGTATCGTTGGCAACGTGGCTTCGATCGAATACGATCCGAACCGTACGTCCAACATCGCTTTGATCCACTACGTTGACGGTGAGAAAGCTTACATCATCGCTCCGAAGGGCCTTAAAGTCGGAGATCAAGTCGTATCCGGACCGGATGCCGACATCAAAATCGGTAACGCGCTGCCGCTGGCGAACATTCCAGTCGGTACGGTTATCCACAACATCGAATTGAAGCCTGGCAAAGGCGGCCAATTGGTGCGCGCTGCAGGTACGGAAGCTCAGCTTCTTGGTAAAGAAGAAACTTACGTTTCGATTCGTCTCAGCTCCGGCGAAGTTCGCCGCATCCTGAATACTTGCCGCGCAACGGTAGGTTCCGTCGGCAACGAGGATCACGAGCTCGTGAAAATCGGTAAAGCCGGCCGTTCCCGTTGGCTTGGCAAGCGCCCTGAAGTTCGCGGCGTCGTCATGAACCCGAACGATCACCCGCACGGCGGTGGCGAAGGCCGCGCTCCGATCGGACGCAAGTCGCCTATGTCCCCATGGGGCAAACCGACGCTCGGTTACAAAACGCGCAAGAAGAAAAAAGCATCGAGCCAATATATTATTCGTCGTCGCACGAAGTAATAACCGCTTGATTCATACCGCGTGATTATCGCAATCACGCTCTCGCGAAGGGAGGAACTCGAATGGGTCGCAGTTTGAAGAAAGGTCCGTTTATCGACGGTTACCTGCTTAAAAAAGTCGAGGATTTGAACGAAACCAACAAGAAAGTCGTTATCAAAACCTGGTCCCGCCGCTCGACCATTTTCCCGCAATTCATCGGACATACGTTTGCCGTATATGACGGACGCAAGCACGTGCCGGTATATGTAACGGAAGATATGGTCGGACACAAGCTCGGTGAATTCGCACCGACTCGTACGTACAAAGGCCACGCAGGCGATGACAAAAAAACGGGCAGACGTTAATTTGCCCTTTCATTTCTTTAAATGATCGAGAGGAGGTTCCCACATGCCAGAAGCTAAAGCGCACGCTAAATTCGTTCGCATTGCGCCTCGTAAAGCCCAGCTCGTCGCCGATTTGATTCGCGGCAAGCAAGTTGGCGACGCAATCGCGATTTTGCGCCACACGCCTAAGTCGGCATCCCCAATTTTGGAGAAGCTGCTTAACTCTGCAATTGCTAACGCTGAGCACAACTATCAGCTGGACGTGAACAAATTGTTCATCTCGCAAGCCTTCGTCAACCAAGGACCGACGATGAAACGTTTCCGCCCTCGCGCGATGGGTCGTGCAAGCCGGATTAATAAAAGAACCAGCCACATCACCTTGGTGGTATCTGAAAAATAAGGAGGGATAACGTGTGGGTCAAAAGGTAAATCCAGTCGGTCTTCGTATCGGCGTCATCCGTGATTGGGAATCCAAATGGTACGCTGGCAAAGACTTCGGCGATCTTCTTCTGGAAGACGTAAAGATTCGTGAATACCTGAAAAACAAGCTGAAAGACGCAGCAGTTTCCCATATCGAGATCGAGCGCGCGGCTAACCGCGTCAACGTAACGATCCAAACCGCGAAGCCGGGCATGGTTATCGGCAAAGGCGGTTCCGAGGTGGAAAACCTTCGTACGGAGCTTGGCAAAATCACTAAAGGCAAAAAAGTACACATCAACATTTCGGAAATCAAACAAGCAGACCTGGACGCTATTCTCGTAGCCGAAAGCATTGCGCAACAGCTTGAGCGCCGCGTATCTTTCCGCCGCGCGCTGAAACAAGCGATTCAACGCTCGATGCGTGCCGGTGCCAAAGGGATCAAAACCGCGGTTAGCGGACGTCTCGGCGGCGCGGAAATCGCGCGTTCGGAAGGTTACAGCGAAGGAACGGTTCCGCTTCACACACTGCGCGCAGACATCGACTACGGCACAGCTGAAGCACATACGACTTACGGCCGCATCGGCGTAAAAGTATGGATCTATCGCGGTGAAGTCCTTCCGACTAAGAAGAAAGCAGCTCCAGTGGAAGGAGGCAACTAATCATGTTGGTACCTAAACGTGTCAAACACCGCAAGCAGCAGCGCGGTCATATGAAAGGTCGCGCCAAAGGCGGCACTACCGTTTCCTTCGGCGAATACGGCCTCCAAGCTCTAGAGCCATCTTGGATCACGAACCGCCAGATCGAAGCGGCTCGTATCGCGATGACTCGTTACATCAAACGGGGCGGTAAAGTTTGGATCAAAATTTTCCCGGCTAAGCCAATCACCCAGAAGCCTCTTGAAGTCCGGATGGGTAGCGGTAAAGGTAACGTCGAGAAGTGGGTAGCGGTTGTTAAACCAGGTAAAGTCATGTTTGAGCTGGCGGGTGTTTCCGAAGAAATCGCTCGCGAAGCAATGCGCCTTGCAGCTCACAAACTGCCGGTTAAAACTAAGTTTGTGAAACGCGAAGAAGTGGGTGGTGAAGCAAATGAAAGCTAGTGAATTTCGCAACCTAACCTCTGCTGAGATCGAACAACAAATTTCCGGTTTTAAAGAAGAGCTTTTCAACCTTCGTTTCCAATTGGCTACCGGCCAACTGGATAACCCGACTCGGATCCGTGACGTGCGTAAGGAAATAGCTCGTGCTAAAACCGTTTTGCGTGAAAGAGAACTCGGGATCAGCAGCTAATAAATCACCTTGCAGCACCGTATCGATACGGCTGAAGGAAGGAGGAAAAACATGAGCGAACGCAATGCCCGCAAAGTTCAAATCGGCAAAGTCGTAAGCGACAAAATGGACAAAACAATCGTGGTTGCGGTTGAGACTTACAAAAAACACGACTTGTACCATAAACGCATTAAATATACGAAGAAATTTAAAGCGCACGACGAAAACAACCAAGCGAAAATTGGCGACACCGTGAAAATCATGGAAACTCGTCCGCTTTCCAAAGACAAGCGCTTCAGACTCGTAGAAGTTGTTGAAGTGGCGGTTGTATTATAATGAGCGTTTGTAGCGCCTAAGCATTTTCCGAAAGGAGGACGTTAAAATGATTCAACCATTTTCGCGCTTGGCGGTTGCCGACAACTCCGGTGCTAAAGAATTGATGTGTATCCGCGTGCTTGGCGGTACGGGACGCCGCGTTGGCCATATCGGCGACTTGATCGTTTGTTCCGTCAAACAAGCAACACCAGGCGGCGTTGTCAAAAAGGGTGACGTTGTTAAAGCGGTTATCGTTCGTACGAAGCGTTCGGTTCGCCGCAAAGACGGTTCCTACATCGCATTCGACGAGAATGCCGCGGTAATCGTTAAGGAAGACAAGAGCCCGCGCGGTACTCGTATTTTCGGACCTGTTGCCCGCGAGCTTCGCGATAAAGATTTCATGAAAATCGTATCGCTTGCGCCGGAAGTTATCTAATAAAGAAACTCTATATAAGCTTGAAAGCACAAGCGTGCAGGAGGTGTAACTCATGCCAAGGCTCAAAAAAATTCTTGAATCGCACAACAATAAATTGCACGTGAAGAAAGACGACACGGTCATCGTCATTACCGGCAAAGACAAAGGTAAAAAAGGCCGCGTTATCGCTGCGTACCCTCGTGAAAACCGCGTTCTTGTCGAAGGCGTCAACATGGTGAAGAAGCATTCCCGCCCTTCCCAAGCGAACCCGCAAGGCGGCATCATCGAGCAAGAAGCTCCGATTCACGTGTCGAACGTTATGCACATCGATCCGAAGAGCGGTAAAGTAACGCGTATCGGATACAAAGTGCTGGACAACGGCAAGAAAGTTCGGATCGCAAAACGTTCCGGAGAAGTAATCGACTAATCGTTACGGTAGGAAAGGAGGTCCATGAACAATGGCAGCAAGATTGAAAGGTCGTTTTCTAAACGAAATTACTCCTGCTCTGATGCAGAAGTTTAACTATACGTCCGTTATGCAAGTGCCGAAGATCGAGAAGGTCGTTATCAACATGGGGGTAGGCGAAGCGGTTTCCAATTCGAAAATCCTTGATGTAGCTGTTGAAGAACTTCGCATCATTTCCGGTCAAAAGCCAGTCGTAACTCGTGCGAAGAAGTCCATCGCGGGCTTCAAGCTTCGTGAGAACATGCCGATCGGGGTTAAAGTTACACTGCGCGGCGAGCGTATGTACCACTTCCTTGACAAGCTGTTCAACATTTCTCTTCCGCGCGTACGTGACTTCCGCGGCGTTTCGACCAAAGCATTCGACGGTCGCGGCAACTACACGCTTGGCTTGAAAGAGCAATTGATTTTCCCGGAGATCGAGTACGATAAAGTCGACAAAGTGCGCGGTATGGATATCGTCATCGTCACGACGGCAAAAACGGACGAAGAATCTCGTGAGCTGCTGACCCAAATGGGCATGCCGTTCGCGAAGTAATCCACTTTTAGGAGGTGTAATACCCAGTGGCAAAAACTTCGATGAAAGTGAAGCAACAACGCGAACCGAAATTCAAAGTGCGTGCATACACACGCTGTGAGCGTTGCGGCCGTCCGCATTCTGTTTTGCAAAAGTTTAAAATTTGCCGGATTTGTTTCCGCGAGTTAGCATACAAGGGCCAGATTCCTGGCGTTAAAAAAGCAAGCTGGTAATCAGCCTAGTTCGGGAAGGAGGTTAACACAAATGGTTATGTCTGATCCGATTGCAGATATGCTGACGCGCATTCGCAATGCGAATGTCGTTCGTCACGAAACCGTGGAAATGCCCGCTTCGAAAATCAAGAAGCAAATCGCTGAAATTTTGAAGCGCGAGGGTTTCATCCGCGATGCTGAATATATCGAGGACAACAAACAAGGGATCATCCGTATTTTCTTGAAATACGGCCCTAACCAAGAGCGCGTCATCACAGGCTTGAAGCGGATCTCCAAGCCAGGTCTTCGCGTTTACACGCAAGCAACGGAAGTTCCTCGCGTACTGGGCGGCCTGGGAATCGCGATTATTTCCACGTCCAAAGGCGTTATGACCGATAAAGAAGCCCGTCAGGTTAAATCCGGCGGCGAAGTCGTTTGCTACGTTTGGTAAGAAACAAGTCACAGAGTCAGGAGGTGTAACAATGTCCCGTATTGGTCGCAAAGTCATCCAAGTGCCTAACGGCGTAAGCATTAACTTGGACAACACAGTCATTACCGTAAAAGGACCGAAAGGTACGCTTTCCCGCGAAATTCACAAAGACATGAAGGTGAACGTAGCGGAGAACGAAATCTTGGTCGAACGTCCTTCCGATAATAAATTGCATCGTTCCTTGCACGGAACGACGCGCAGCATCATCGCGAACATGGTGAGCGGCGTAACCGAAGGTTTCTCGAAAAACCTTGAGCTGGTTGGCGTAGGTTACCGTGCTAACAAACAGGGTGACAAAATCGTTCTCAACGTCGGTTACTCCCACCCGGTTGAAATCACTCCGGAGAGCGGCATCGAGTTCGACGTTCCGGCGAACACGAAGATCACCGTTCGCGGCATCGACAAAGAACGCGTTGGCGCCGTTGCCGCTCAAATCCGTTCCGTACGCGAACCCGAGCCTTACAAAGGCAAAGGCATCAAGTACGAAGGCGAGCGCATCATCCGCAAAGAAGGTAAAGCCGGCAAGAAAAAATAAGCAAACGGTCCGTTTGCTTAAGATAGCTTCCTAAGGCAGTGAGAAAGGAGTGAACCTGGCATGATTACGAAAGGCGATAAAAACAAGGCCCGTCTGAAAAGACATCTTCGTGTTCGTAAAAAAATTAACGGTACCGCAGCGCGTCCGCGTCTGTCCGTATTCCGTTCCTCCAAGCACATGTACGCGCAATTGATCGATGACGTAGCAGGCGTAACGCTGGCATCGGCATCCACTCAGGACAAAGAACTGGTTGAAGCAATCGGCAACGGCGGCAACGTCGAGGCGGCTGCTAAAGTCGGCGAATTGATCGCGAAGCGCGCTCAAGCGAAAGGAGTAACCGAAGTCGTATTCGACCGCGGCGGTTACTTGTATCACGGCAGAATTCAGGCGCTTGCTACAGCAGCACGCGAAGCTGGTCTTGAATTCTAATCGACTTTACTTATAAGGAGGTTAAATGACTTGCGTGTAGATCCTAATACGTTAGAACTGACTGAAAAAGTTGTTCATATCAACCGCGTTGCGAAAGTTGTAAAAGGCGGACGCCGTTTCAGCTTTAGCGCGCTTGTAGTAGTCGGCGACGGCAAAGGCTACGTTGGCGCAGGGATCGGTAAAGCGGGCGAAGTACCTGACGCGATTCGCAAAGGTATTGAAGATGCCAAGAAAAACCTGATCCACGTTCCTCTCGTAGGCACGACTATCCCACACCTTGTACTCGGACATTTCGGCGCAGGAGAAGTTCTTCTGAAGCCGGCATCCGAAGGTACCGGCGTTATCGCCGGCGGCCCGGTTCGCGCGGTTCTCGAACTTGCCGGCGTTGGCGACATTTTGACGAAATCCCTAGGTTCTTCGAACTCCATGAACATGGTTAACGCAACGCTTGAAGGTCTCTCCCGCCTGAAACGCGCGGAAGACGTTGCGAAGCTGCGTGGAAAAACAGTCGAAGAGCTGCTACGTTAAGGAGGGAACTAAGATGGCAAAATTGCAAATCACCCTCGTTCGCAGTTTGATCGGCCGCAATGAAAAACAACGTGCAACGGTTGCAGCCTTCGGTCTTAAGAAGATTCGCCAGTCCGTTGTTTTGAACGATAGCCCGGCTATCCGCGGTATGGTTAACTCAGTTAGCCACCTGATTAAAGTTGAGGAAGTTTAAGAATAGATTTTGATTTGCAGAAATAAATAAGGAGGTGCACGAACGATGAAATTGCATGAGCTAGCTCCAGCTCCGGGGTCGACCCAAGCGCCGAAGCGCAAAGGCCGCGGTATCGGTTCCGGTAACGGCAAGACGGCCGGTAAAGGTCATAAAGGTCAAAACGCTCGTTCCGGCGGCGGCGTTCGTCCCGGCTTCGAGGGCGGACAAAACCCTCTGTATCGTCGAGTGCCGAAACGCGGCTTTAACAACCGTTTCCGTACAGAATACGCTATTGTCAATATTGAAGAGCTAAACAGCTTTGCAGCAGGTGCTGAAGTCACTCCAGAAGTCCTGATCGAGAAGGGGATCGTTAAGAACCCGCTTGCAGGAATCAAGATTTTGGGCAACGGCGAAATTAACGTTTCGCTTACTGTAAAAGCAAGCAAGTTCTCTCAATCTGCGGTAGAGAAAATCCAGGCTGCCGGCGGTAAAACCGAGGTGATCTAATTGTTCAAGACCGTATCCAATATTTGGAAAGTGGCGGATCTTCGTACAAGGATCCTGTTTACCCTTTTCATCTTGTTGATTTACCGCATCGGGTCCTTCATTCCGGTACCCGATGTAAACAAAGATGTGTTTAAGCAGGTTGATGCAGCCGGTGCGGATCTGTTCGGCTTGCTTAACACGTTTTCCGGCGGTGCTTTGTTCCAATTCTCCATCTTCGCAATCGGGATTACGCCTTATATCACGGCATCGATCATCGTGCAGCTCCTGTCGATGGACGTTATTCCGAGATTCGCGGAGTGGGCGAAGGAAGGCGAGAACGGCAAGCGCAAGCTCGCGCAAATCACCCGTTACGGCACGATCGTACTCGGCTTGATTCAGGGCTTCGCGACAGCGATCGGCTTTAACCGCCAATACGGTTATGAAATGATTGTTGGGGCGACCTTCGTCGATTACTTGCTGATCGCGATCATCCTGACGGCCGGTACGGCATTCTTGATGTGGCTAGGCGAGCAAATCACGGAAAGAGGAATCGGCAACGGGATTTCGATTCTCATTTTCGCGGCGATCGCGGCCGGCATCCCTGGACACATCCGGACGATCTACGAAGATCAGTTCGTGGACGTGCAAGACCAACTGTTCTTGAACATCGTCAAGATGGTTCTGATCGTAGTCGCGATCATCGCGATTATCGTCGGCGTTATCTTCGTGCAGCAAGGTATTCGTAAAATTCCGGTTCAATACGCGAAACGCGTAGTCGGACGGAAAATGTACGGCGGACAATCGACGCACATTCCGATGAAAGTGAACGGCGCAGGCGTTATTCCGGTCATCTTCGCGGTATCGCTGATCATGTTCCCGATTACGATTGCTCAATTCTGGTCTACGCAGCCTTGGGCAGAGTGGATTATTAACAACATGAACTATGACAGACCGCTTGGTATGGTATTGTACGTGCTGTTAATTATCGGCTTTACCTTCTTCTATACCTTCGTGCAAATTAATCCGGTTCAAATGGCGGATCAGATGAAGAAGAACGGCGGATACATCCCTGGCATTCGTCCGGGCAAGCCGACCTCGTCGTACTTGACGCGCGTTATGTCGCGCATCACGCTGACGGGTGCGATCTTCCTGGCGCTGATCTCCGTTCTTCCAGTGTTCTTCGGAGCGCTGGCCGGATTACCGCGCTCAGTGCAGCTAGGCGGCACCTCGCTCTTGATCGTTATCGGGGTTGCCCTTGATACGATGAAGCAAATCGAGAGCCAGTTGATCAAACGCCATTACAAAGGGTTTATCAATAAATAACAATAGGTTCTGACCGGGCTTTACGCGTACGTCGTTCAAGTGGTGGCGCGCTAGGCCCGCCCGAGCCTATTGTGCTTAAAGCGAGGAACTCGGCAATGAACATTTTATTTATGGGTCCTCCGGGAGCCGGCAAAGGTACGCAGGCCGAACGGATCGTAGCAGAGTTAGGAATTCCGCACATTTCCACTGGCGACGCGTTCCGCCTCGCCATGAAACAAGGAACCGCGCTCGGTCTTAAGGCGAAGGAGTATGTCGATCAAGGCTTGCTTGTTCCCGATGAGATTACGAACGGAATCGTCAAAGAGCGTCTGGAACTGGACGACTGCAAAAAGGGCTTTTTGCTCGACGGTTTCCCTCGTACGCTGCAGCAAGCCGAAGCGCTTGACGGCATGCTGACGGAGCTTGGCCGCAGCATCGATCACGTCGTGAACTTGAAGGTCGACCGCGGATTGCTGCTCGCCCGCTTGACGGGCCGGCGCATCTGCAAATCTTGCGGAGCGACGTACCACGTTCTCTTCAATCCGCCTAAGGTTGAAGGTATCTGCGACAAGGACGGCGGAGAGCTGTATCAGCGTTCCGACGATACGGAAGAGAAGGTCGGCACGCGTTTGGATGAGTACACGTCCAAAACGGCCCCTCTTCTTGATTATTACAGTGCAAAAGGTCTCCTGCGTGAAGTCGACGGCGAGAAGGACATTGATGTGGTAACAGCAGACATCGTATCCCAATTGCGAGGTTCATTGTAATGATTATTTGCAAATCCGATTCGGAGCTGCGATATATGAGGGAAGCAGGACGCATCGTTGCGGAGACGCACCGGCTAATGGCGAAGGCTGTGAAACCAGGCATCACGACCCGTGAGCTTGACCAAATCGCCGACGATTACATTAGAAGTCAAGGTGCGGTTCCTTCCTTCAAAGGTTACAATGGTTTTCCTTCCAGCATATGCGCTTCTGTCAATGACGAGCTCGTGCACGGCTTCCCCGGGTCACGCAAGTTGAACGAAGGCGATATTATCAGCATCGATATCGGCGCGCAGTACGAAGGCTATCACGGCGACTCCGCTTGGACCTACGCGGCCGGAGCGGTAACCCCTGAAGTACAACGGCTGCTGGACGTAACGGAGGCTTCGCTCTACGCGGGTCTTCGGCTCATCAAGCCCGACGTCAGGCTGTACACGATATCGCACGCCATTCAGAAGGTGATCGAAGACGCAGGATTCTCCGTCGTACGGGAATACGTAGGGCACGGAATCGGCGCGGATCTTCACGAAGAGCCGCAAATACCGAACTACGGCATACCGGACCGCGGACCGCGTCTCAAAGCCGGAATGGTGCTTGCAATCGAGCCGATGGTCAACATCGGCGAACGATATGTCCGAACGCTCGAAGATAATTGGACGGTCGTAACGGAAGACGGTTCATGGTGCGCTCACTTCGAGCACACGGTGGCCGTGACGGAGGACGGCTTTGAAATATTGACCATTTTGCCGGAGCAGACGGAAGCTTGATGATGGATGCTCGTCCCCAAATTGGTCAGTTCGTCAAAGTGCTTCGCGGCAAGGACGAGGAGAGCTATGCCGTAATCGTCGCCATCGTGGACGAGAAATTCGTTCTGATTGCGGACGGTGGCAAGCGCCGGTTCGACCAGCCGAAGAAAAAGAACGTTCTGCATCTCGAGTTACAGCCTGCCATTAGTCAAGAGGTATCAAGCAGCTTGCTTGAAACAGGCAGAGTGACCAACGCCAAGTTGCGTTATGTTATACAGAAGTTTGCGTATGCGAAAGGAGAATGACGGTGGCGAAGGAAGACGTCATTGAGGTCGAAGGCACGGTAATCGAGCCGCTGCCCAATGCCATGTTCAAGGTGGAGCTGGAGAACGGTCATCAAATTCTCGCACACGTTTCCGGTAAGCTCAGAATGCACTTCATCCGCATCCTGACCGGAGACAAAGTGGTTATACAGTTATCGCCTTATGATCTATCCAGAGGGCGCATCACCTATCGGAAGTAGTCCTTCGGGGCTTGCTTGCGAAAGATTCGGGAGGTAATCACAATGAAGGTTAGACCTTCGGTTAAGCCGATCTGCGAAAAATGCAAAGTCATTCGTCGCAAAGGCAACGTAATGGTGATTTGTGAAAATCCGAAACACAAACAAAAACAAGGATAAAAGGAGGGAAATATAGCCTATGGCACGTATAGCTGGTGTAGACTTGCCGCGTGACAAACGCGTCGAAATCGCCCTGACGTACATTTTCGGCATCGGCAAAACGACGTCGCAAAAGCTTCTGAAAGCTGCCGACGTTAACTTTGATACTCGCGTTCGCGACCTGACGGAGGACGAACTTGGCCGTCTTCGCGAAGCGATCGACAAGACGGTAAAAGTAGAAGGCGACCTTCGCCGCGAAATTTCGCTTAACATCAAGCGCCTGACCGAGATCGGCTGCTACCGCGGTCTTCGTCATCGTCGCGGCCTGCCTGTCCGCGGTCAACGCACGAAAACGAATGCCCGTACGCGCAAAGGTCCTCGTCGGACTGTAGCGAACAAGAAGAAATAAGAAGGGAGGATAATGGACAATGGCTAAACCAAAAAAAGTCGTTCGTACGAAACGTCGCGACCGGAAAAACATCGACACTGGCGTTGCGCATATCCGCTCGACGTTCAACAATACGATCGTTACGATCACGGATCCGCACGGCAATGCAATCTCCTGGGCTAGCTCCGGCAACCTCGGCTTCAAAGGTTCCCGCAAGAGCACGCCGTTCGCAGCTCAAATGGCTGCCGAATCCGCCGCGAAAGCCGCGATGGAGCATGGCATGAGAACGGTAGAAGTGATGGTTAAAGGTCCAGGCGCAGGCCGCGAAGCCGCGATTCGTTCGCTGCAAGCTGCCGGGTTGGAAGTTAACCTCATTAAAGACGTTACGCCGGTTCCTCACAACGGATGCCGTCCTCCGAAACGTCGTCGCGTATAGTTAGATTCTTGGTGGTATCAAATAACAGCAACTTGTGAATAATGGTTGTGAAGGTTTGGCATACTACAGGATTTGACTTAAAATAACGGTAGGCACGGAGCGACGTTTGAAGGAGGGTACTATTAGTGATTGAGATCGAAAAGCCGAAAATCGAAACCGTAGAACTGAATGACGAAGGAACTTACGGACGTTTCGTCGTCGAGCCGCTGGAACGTGGATACGGCACGACGCTTGGAAATTCGCTTCGCCGAATTTTGTTGTCGTCTTTGCCGGGTGCAGCAGTAACCTCGGTTCAAATCGACGGAGTACTTCATGAATTCTCTACGGTTCCCGGAGTGATTGAGGACGTGACCGAAATCATTCTGAACCTGAAGGGCCTGTCGCTTAAAATCCACTCCGATGAAGAAAAGGTGTTGGAAATCGACGCGGAAGGCGAAGGGAATATTACAGCGGGCGACATTCGAGCAGACAGCGATGTCGAGATTTTAAGCCCTGATCTTCACATCGCAACCTTGGCCTCCGGCGCGCGGCTCCATATGCGGGTTTTTGCTAATCGGGGACGCGGTTACGTGCAAGCGGACCGCAACAAGAAGGACGAACAACCGATTGGGGTAATACCCGTTGATTCGATCTACACGCCAATTACTCGCGTTAACTACAGCGTAGAAAATACCCGCGTCGGTCAAGTTACGAACTACGACAAGCTTACGCTTGAGGTTTGGACGGACGGCAGCATTCGACCGGAAGAGGCGGTAAGCCTCGGCGCTAAAATTTTGACCGAGCATTTGGACTTGTTCGTTGGATTAACCGATGAAGCCAAAGACGCGGAAATAATGGTTGAGAAGGAAGAAGATAAGAAAGAAAAAGTTCTGGAGATGACTATCGAGGAGCTCGATCTTTCCGTACGTTCCTACAACTGCTTGAAGCGCGCGGGCATTAACACCGTACAAGAGCTGATCACGAAATCCGAAGAGGATATGATGAAGGTCCGCAATCTGGGCCGTAAATCGCTCGAGGAAGTTCAAGAAAAGCTTGAAGAGCTCGGTTTGGGCCTACGCATGGAAGAGTAGGATCAGCTAGAATAGACAAACGAGCAAGGGAGGGGAAAACAAGATGGCATATCAAAAATTGGGACGTGACGCAAGCGCGCGGAAAGCATTGTTCCGCGACCTCGTTACCGACTTGTTCCTTTATGAGCGTATCCAAACGACGGAGGCTAAAGCGAAAGAAGTCCGTTCGATCGCCGAGAAGCTGATCACGAAAGCGAAGCAAGGCGATCTGCATGCTCGTCGTCAAGTAGCGGCTTACGTTCGCCGCGAATCCGTCGACGGAGGTCAGGACGCGATTCAGAAGCTGTTCTCCGAACTGGCTACCCGTTACTCGGAGCGTGCTGGCGGATACACGCGCATTCTGAAGCTGGGTCCTCGCCGCGGCGACGCTGCGCCTATGGTTTACCTGGAACTGGTTGACCGCGCGTAAGTGACGTCGTACGAGCAGCGTATAAGCCTGCCACAAAGCGTTAAAGTCTTGTCCAGGCTTTATGCGAGAGAGAAAAGGGTGGACCCTCGAGGCCACCTTTTTTTATTTGGTTCAAGGCGCGGGCGCCGCGAGCTCGAGAACATGAAGGGGGGTGGTGAGGAATGCGCAACCTTTGCGTCAAAGTCAGCTATGACGGCACGGCGTTCAACGGATTTCAAACGCAGCCCTATGGCAGGACGGTCCAAGGCGAGATCGAAAAGGCGATAAAGAAGCTGTCGGGGGAGACGATCATCATTATCGGTTCCGGCCGTACGGATGCCGGCGTGCATGCGCAGGGACAGGTGTTCAACTTTTACACGAAATCGTCGATTCCGACGGAGAGATGGGCGGTCGCCTTGAATACGCGGCTGCCGAAGGACATCGTCATTATCGAAGCGCATGACGTGCCGGAGCATTTTCACGCCAGAAGATCGGCGAAGCGCAAGACGTATCGCTATACAATCGACATGGGCAAATTTCCGGACGTGTTCGGCCGCCAATACCGCTTTCATCATCCGGCTCCGCTTAATGTCGAAGCGATGCGGGAAGGGCTGCGGCATTTGATCGGCAAGCATGACTTCACCTCCTTCACCTCGATCCACTCGACGAAGCCCCATCACGTGCGCACGGTCTACGAAGCGGATTTCGTCCAGGAAGGCCCGATTCTTCACATGTACGTGACGGGCAACGGCTTCCTCTACAATATGGTTCGCGTCATTATGGGCACGTTACTATGGGTAGGGCAGGGTAAGCTTGCGCCGGACGAAATCAAAACGATTCTGGAAGGGCGCAGCCGCTCGCTTGCCGGGCCAACCGCGATGGCGCATGGTTTAATGCTGATGAACGTCGAATATTCCTTATAAATACGGGAAAAATCGCGATAAATCACTTGCGCTTGCCTATACTTTATAGTAGAATATAACTTGTGCCTTCTTAGTGGCTCTCCCACAGCCCCGACTAAGATCGCCGCCAATTTGAATAACCAGTAACAACTAACAATGACTAACAAACCAACGTTTACGTTGTTATAGAAACGATTAACGGACACGAATTAAGGAGGATCATCCATGCGTACCACCTATATGGCTAAGCCAAACGAAGTTGAGCGTAAATGGTATGTCGTCGATGCGGAAGGCAAAACGCTTGGCCGTCTGGCTAGCGAAGTTGCTTCCCTGATCCGCGGCAAGCACAAACCGACCTTTACCCCACATGTTGATACGGGCGATTTCGTCATCGTGATCAACGCCGAGAAAATCCATCTGACAGGCAAGAAGCTGTCGGACAAAATGTACTACCGTCACTCGATGTACCCAGGCGGCCTGAAAGTAACGCCTGCACATGAGATGATCAAGAACAAGCCAGAGCGCGTTATCGAGCTTGCTGTACACGGCATGTTGCCTAAGAACCGTCTTGGCGACAAGATGAAGCTCAAGCTTAAAGTTTACGCAGGTGCGGAACATCCACATCAAGCCCAAAACCCTGAAGTTTACGAACTTCGCGGGTAATAAAGAGGAGGACAAGTTTCATGGCTCAAGTGCAATACTATGGAACCGGTCGTCGTAAACACTCTGTTGCACGTGTACGTCTTGTGCCGGGTGAAGGACGAATCATTGTTAATAAACGCGATTTGAACGAATATTTCGGTCTGGAAACGCTCAAGCTGATCGTTAAGCAACCGCTGAACCTGACAGACACGCTGTCGAAGTACGACGTGCTTGTCATCGCTAACGGCGGAGGCATGTCCGGTCAAGCGGGCGCGATCCGCCACGGGATCTCCCGCGCTCTGCTTAAGGCAGACCCTGAGTTCCGTCCGGCTTTGAAGCGTGCCGGCTTCCTGACTCGCGACCCACGCATGAAGGAACGTAAGAAATACGGTCTCAAAGCGGCTCGTCGCGCGCCTCAGTTCTCGAAACGTTAATATGGATTTGCCGAATGCCTTCTCCGTTCGTCGGGGAGGGCATTTTTTCATTTCTGGGCAACAATCCAATCCAAACTTTATATCATATTGGAGAAAACTTATGGTTGATCATTACCCGGATAGGTCGTATACTGATAATACAGACTAAATTACTTGGAATTAAAGACGGAGGCTAGAACGATGAATCTTTTTGAAAAAGAGGCGCTTATCGCGCAAAAGGCGGTTGAGCTCGAGAACGCGACACCGGAAGAAGTTATTGCGTTCGCGGTAGAAACTTTCCCGAACATTACGTTCGCTTGCAGCTTCGGAGCGGAAGACGTCGTGCTTGTCGATATGCTGCAAAAAATTAGCCCGAAAACGGATATTTTCTATTTGGATACCGATTTCCACTTCAAGGAAACGTACGAGACGCGCGACCGTATGGCCGAGCGTTACCCGGGCATTCCTTTCGTCGAAGTGAAGCCGGAAATTACGCCTGAAGAGCAGGCCGCGCAATTCGGCGAAGAGCTTTGGAAGACCGACGCGAACGCTTGCTGCAATATCCGCAAAGTAAAGCCGCTGACGAACATTTTGTCGAAGTATGAGGCTTGGATTACCGGCATTCGCCGCGATCAGGCGCCAACCCGCGCAAACTCGAAAAAAATCGAATACGATACAAAGTTCGGACTCGTAAAGTTCAATCCGATCGCGCATTGGACGACCGAAGACGTATGGAACTACATCCGCGAGAACGACGTGATCTACAACCCGCTGCATGACCAGAACTATCCGAGCATCGGCTGCGAGCATTGCACGCGCCAAGTTATGCCTGGCGAAGACCCTCGCGCCGGACGCTGGTCCGGTCAAGAGAAAACGGAATGCGGCTTGCATAAATAATGATTTCAGGCTTACACAATTAAGGAGGCAAGGCACAACATGAGTCAAATATTACCTCACGGCGGCGAGCTCGTGAATCGGCTTGCGACGGGCGCGCAGCGTGAAGCGTTACTTGCGGAAGCGAAAACTTTAAAATCCATTACGATCAACACATGGACGATCTCCGACCTCGACCTGATCGGCGTCGGCGCATTCTCCCCGCTTACGGGCTTCATGAACGAAGCGGACTACCGTTCGGTCGTCGACAAGATGCGTCTGTCGAACGGCCTTGTATGGAGCATTCCGATTACGCTTGCCGTCGATGAAGCGAAGGCTGCCCAGCTCGCGGCCGGCGAACGCGCGGCGCTGATCGGCGAAGACGGCGTCGTATACGCCGTCATCGATATCGACAGCATCTTCGTCGCGGACAAGAAGCACGAAGCGGTTAACGTATTTAAGACGGACGAACTGGAGCATCCGGGCGTCAAGAAGCTGTTCGAGCGTCCGAATACTTATGTAGGCGGAGCTATCACCGTACTCAACCGGCCGAAGCCGGAGAAATTCGAAGAGTTTTATTTCGACCCGTCGGAAACCCGCCGCATCTTCGCGGAGAAGGGCTGGAAGACGGTCGTCGGCTTCCAAACGCGCAATCCGGTACATCGCGCGCACGAATACATCCAAAAAACGGCGATGGAGATCGTGGATGCGCTATTCCTGAATCCGCTCGTCGGCGAGACGAAGTCCGACGACGTTCCGGCGAACGTGCGGATGAAGAGCTACCTGGCGCTGCTTGAAAATTATTATCCGAGCGACCGGGTATTCCTCGGCGTATTCCCGGCGGCCATGCGTTATGCCGGTCCGCGCGAAGCGATCTTCCACGCGCTCGTCCGCAAAAACTACGGCTGCTCGCACTTTATCGTAGGCCGCGATCACGCGGGCGTAGGCGACTACTACGGCACGTACGAAGCGCAGGAATTGCTCAAGTCGATCCCGGCCGAAGATCTCGGCATTACGCCGCTTTACTTCGAGCACAGCTTCTTCTGCACGAAATGCGGCAACATGGGCACGTCGAAAACTTGCCCGCACGGCAAAGAGGACCACTTGACCCTGTCCGGCACGAAGGTTCGCGCGCTCCTGCGCGATGGCGTATGCCCGCCTCCGGAGTTCTCCCGTCCGGAAGTCGCCAAAATCTTGATCGAAGGCATGTCCAGCCAGCCCGTAGGCTAAGCGGCACGGCAACCGAAAGGTTTGTCTCATAAACGACCATCTCGTCCCATATAAATGAGTGAGAGCAAGACGCCAGGCATGGAGCAACGATGCCGCTTATTCATTTGATGGGGACGAGGTGGTTTTTTTATGCGCCGGATCGGTCGGCATGTCGTCGTATGGATGACGTATAAAGGGGTAATACGCATCGGAATGGGCCTGTTGGTTATCGCGCTGACCGGCCTGCTGCTCACGCAGACGATGCCGGCGAGCAGCACATGGTCGTATTGGACGCTGCCGCTGTCGGGGAAGACGATCGCGATCGACGCGGGGCACGGCGGCGTGGACGGCGGCGCGGTCAGCAAGGAAGGCACGATCGAGAAGGATTTGAACCTCGCGATCGCGCTTTATTTGCGCGATTATTTGCAGCAAGCGGGCGCGATCGTCGTCATGACCCGGGAAGGCGATTACGATCTGGCTACGGGCGACGCGCGCGCCTACAGCAAACGGAAGACGGAGGACTTATTGAAGCGCGTCTCGCTTATTAAGGAAAGCAAACCCGCGGCCGTCATCAGCATCCACATGAACAGCATTCCGTCGGCGAAGTGGTCGGGCGCCCAGACGTTCTACCATCCGGGCAATCATCCGGACAATCGCGCCCTTGCCACCTTCATCCAGGACGAGATTAAGCGGAATTTGGAAAACACGACGCGGGTGGCCGCCACGCAGAAGGACGTTTACGTCCTGAAGGCGATCAAGGATATTCCGACCGCGCTTGTCGAGGTCGGCTTCCTGTCGAATCCGGGCGAAGCGCAGCGGCTTGCGGATGCCGAGTACCAGCGGCAGGTGGCCGCGTCCATCTACGAAGGCATCCTGAGGTACAGCTCGGGCGAGAAGCTGAGCGGAGGCGCGCTGCAGGAGGAGACGGACGCTCCGGCGACGAGGGAATAGGGATAAACCAAACCGGACTCGGCTCCGTGCGCAATTGATGATGGGCTTGCATGCTTCGTGTGTTATAATGACTATGAAGCAATCGTCATTACATAAAGGTGGGACACGTGCAATGCTGACACGCGAACAAGCAATCGAAGCCGTCCAGACCGTGACGGCCCAATATACCGCGGAACAAATCTCGTTCCGCGACGTGATGGTCCGGGACCGTCAAGTATCGCTGACGGTCCTTGGGGCAGGCGCGGCGCTGCGGCCCGCGCTTGAAGCCTCGCTCCGCGAGGCATTGGCGCGCATCGGCGCCGAAACCGTGCACTGCCGGTTTCGGGACGAGGCCGCGCCTCAGGCGGCGCCCGCCAGCGCCGGCGCCGACAAAGCCGCGGGCCCCGCGCCCGTACAGGGCCACGGGGCCAATCTGGCCAGCCCGCTGCTCGATCCTCGCAGCGGGGTGCAGTTCATCGCCGTCGCCAGCGGCAAGGGCGGCGTCGGCAAGTCGACGGTGACCGTTAATTTGGCGGTCGCCTTAGCCCGCAGGGGCAAGCGCGTCGGGATCATCGACGCCGATATTTACGGCTTCAGCGTGCCCGACATGATGGGCATCGAGGAACGTCCGAACGTGGAGAACGAGCGGGTCATCCCGATTGAGAAATTCGGTGTCAAGGTGATGTCGATGGGCTTCTTCGTCGAAGACAACAGCCCGATCGTCTGGCGCGGCCCGATGCTCGGGAAGATGCTCCGCAACTTCTTCCAGGAAATCGAATGGGGCGAGCTCGATTACGTGCTCCTTGACCTGCCGCCCGGAACGGGCGACGTCGCGCTCGACGTGCATCAGATCATTCCGCAGAGCAAGGAGATCATCGTCACGACCCCGCACGCGACGGCCGCGTTCGTGGCGGCAAGGGCGGGGGCGATGGCGATCAAGACCGAGCACGAGATCATCGGCGTCGTCGAGAATATGTCGTATTACGAATCGCCGACGACCGGCGAGAAGGAGTACGTATTCGGGCGGGGCGGAGGCGCCCGGCTGGCAGAGACGCTCCACGCCGACCTGCTTGCGCAAATTCCGCTCGGCGCGCCGGATAACCATCCGTCCGAGCCGGACTTCTCACCGTCGGTATACAAGGCGGATTCCGAGACGGGCAAGCTGTACATGGAGCTTGCGGACAGCGTTCTCGGCAAGCTGGAGAAGTAACCGGCCGCCCGGCCAAGCCGGCTTCAGGAACAACAAAGCCCGAACGAGGTTCGGCGAGGCATTCGTTTGCCTGCGCCGCCGAATCGTTCGGGCTTTTTTTACATGCCGGAGTCCTCTTGCTGCTGATCCTCTTCCTCCGCGCTCGCTTCCTCGCTTTGGCCTTCTTCTTCGGCCGCTTGCTCTTCCTCCTGGGCCCCGCCTTCCTCTTCCTTCTTCTGCTTCTGAACCTTCTCGTCGGGCTTCGGCTTCAGCTCTTCCTGCACCGCCGCCTTCATCAAATCGAGCAGCTCGAGGCGGAACAGCGGATTTTGCATCGATTCCTGCATGAGCGACATCACTTCTTTGCGGTACTGCGTGCTTTGCAGCACCTCGAGAATCATTTTGTCCATTTCGGGGTTCTTCAGCACTTTGACCAAGTCGGCTTGGTACGTCGGATCCTTGATCAGCTCTTTATGGATCTCTTTGTTTTGCTTGTTGACCGATTTGGCGAATTCGCCGGCGAACCGGGTATCGACCATCAACCGTTTAATGACTTTGTCGTATTGCGGAGAGACGAGCACGTCCTTGACGGCCAAGCGGACTTCCTCCTGGTCCTGGACCGACAGCAGCTTGGTGCCTTGGGCGTTATAGCCCGAAAGGGACTGCGCGGATTCCTGCAGCGCCTTTTGCGCGTCTTCCGTTTTCAATATATCGATGACCATGGATTTCAAGTCCTTGTAGCTTACCTGCTCGTTTCCTCCGGACGGCTCGGCGCCGCAGCTTGCCAATAGGAATGCCATGGCGGAGATGACCGACAATAAAGCCCATTTTTTGCGCATAGTTGCTGCTCCCTTCTAAGTCAGTACTCGATGCGCTTATTATGCGCATTGTTCACCGGATTATCATGGACGGCCGTTAGCTTTTTGTTGTGAACGTGGTAAAATAAAGGGTAATGCGAAAAGCAAGCTTAACGCCGATGTCAATTGGCAGCGATACACAAATTTTCAGGAGGATAGTAACCGTGAATTTGAAAAAATGGTTTTTCCTATTTTGGAGCAGCATGGCCGCCGGCGCGATCGTATGCGTCGTCACGGGCGCGATCATGCAGTGGCTGGATCCGGAATTCGGATTTTTGGGCTTCGAGGCCGCCGGTTTTAACGCATTGATGATGGCGATGGTCGGCCTGATGATCGGAGCCTTCAGCCAAATGGGTTTTTTCGCCTATTTAACGTTGAACTACATCGCGCTGAGCGTCTTCGGCAAAAAATACTTATGGAACGCTTTGCAAGGCTATACGACCGTTTTCGCCGCTGGAGGTTTAGGCTATATTTTGTACGAGAAGAACCTCAACAACTGGTTTTTCTGGCTGCTGCCTGTCGCGCTGTTATTGTTGTCCGGGGCGGTAACCTGGTTCAAAATCAAGCAGACGAACAAAACCGCGCTTATCCCGACCATGTTCCTCATGGTCGTCGTGACGTTTATCGAAGCGTGGCCTGCCATCAAAGGGGACACCAACATGTACGCCATCATCTTTATGATTGTCCCGTTGTTTGTTTGCAATGCCTACCAAATTATGATGATGCACCGGTTGCTCAAAAAAGAAACCGACCAAGCAGCAGTCGCTGCAAAGCCGGTTGCCTAACGTTTTATTCCATTGCGGCGGCATCCAGCTGCGGGAAGGCTGAGGTCGCCTTGTCCTGCACGGTTTTGCCGTCGACTTCCGTTTGGGTGATCAGATCGGTCACCGTTACGAAATCGTAACCGCCGCCCCGGAGCTGATCGATGATGACCGGAAGCGCTTCATGCGTCTGCTTGACGGAATCGCTTGCATGGAACAGGATGATATCGCCGGGATGAGCGCGCGAGACGACGCGGTTGATGATTTTGTCGGTACCGATATTCATCCAATCGAGGGAATCCGTATCCCACTGGATAACTTTGTACTTCAATTCCTCGGCGATCCGCAGCACGCGCTTGTCGAAGTCGCCGTTCGGGAGGCGGATCAGGTTCGGCTGCTTGCCGGTGACGTCGGACAAAATCGTATGCGCGGTCATGATCTGCTTGCGAATCTCTTCGTCGCTTAGCTTGCTGTAGTTGTCGTGCTTGTGGCCGTGGCTTCCGATTTCAAAGCCGGCATCCTGAATTTTTTTGACGATTTCGGGATGGGATTGGCTCCACGGAGACGATAGGAAGAAGGTGGCCTGCTTAATTCCTTTTTCTTTGAGCACGTTAAGGATCGGCTCCGTCCTTTTCTCACCCCAGCTGATGTCGAACGTCAGGGCGACGACCTTCTTCTCCGTCGGCACGCTGTAGATCGCGGCCGGCTGCTGCGGGGCGAACACCGTGATGTTGTCCCGTTCGGCATAGATGATGCCGATCGAGAAGACGACCGCGATGGCGATTAAGAAATACCGTTTCATCTTTCGTCCGTTCAATACATAAAAGACGTTCATAGGGAAGGGCTCTCCTCTCTAATGGAAGCTTGTTCTACTACAATCCTATGCTCGTACAAGCAAGATATTCGTACAAGTTGTCAACTTGAATGCAGGAGGCGGGAACGATGTTCAAATGGCGTACTATCGCGGATCATTTCAAGCAGATGAACGGGTACATCGCATTCGGTTTCATTTTGTTTTTCGCGGGCATGGTCGTCGGCGGGACCAATCCCGCTTTTCGCGAATTCCTTTCGGGACAGCTGGAAGGCTTAAGTAGTCTTAAAAACATCGTCGAAGAGTCGGACAACCCGACATTGACGATGCTGATCGTCATCTTTCTGAACAATGCGATCAAGTCGATATTTGTCATGTATTTGGGCGCATTATTCGGCATTCTTCCCCTTTTGTTCCTCGTCGTAAACGGAATGATCGTCGGTTTCCTGCTGGGCGCGTACGGCGAACAGTACGGGGGAGCGTATGTGGCGGAATTGGTCGTTAAAGGGCTTCTTCCGCACGGCATCATCGAAATTCCGGCCATTGTCGTGGCATGCGCTTACGGCATGCGATTCGGCATACTGGCGTTCAAAGGCTTAGGATCGGTCATGTTTGCGCGGACGAAGGCGGCGGGAATCGGACGGGAGCTTGAATCGTTCGTGATCCGAACGGTGCCCGTCATGGTTATATTGACGGTATCGCTGCTGCTGGCCGCCGTGATCGAAAGCACAATTACGGCGTGGTTGGTTTTGTTGTAATAAATTTACCAATATTTGAGCATAACAATAAAGCAGTGTCTTACACCTCGTGTAAGACGTTGCTTTTTTGTTCCTTTTAGGACGGTTGGTTGCGCTTTACATTAAAAGGAGGTCACACACGGCTATGCTCGGAATCCTGTTCAACGACAAAGAATGCAAAGAGCTCGACTACGTCCTTCGCAAAGAATTGGATGAAATGCTGCTTGATTTGAGCGATTCCAGATTGGACGGGGACATCAAACAAGCGATTACGAGAAGATACAAAATCATCTTTCGCATGTACGCGCGCATCGCTTCGCCCAAAGAGCTTTCCCGTTACGCGCTGAGCGCCCGGAATTACAAGTGAAATATCGATCGAAAAAAACTTCAAAATAGGGGTTGCATTCAATTGGGCCCCTGTGATATATTATTTCTTGTCGCCGCTGACGTAAAGCGGTTGACGCGATAGAAAAGCTTGTTCTTTGAAAACTGAACAACGAGTGAAACTGCCCCGTTAATCCGCATGGATTAATGGAAAAGCGATA
>NZ_JACXIY010000044.1 GCF_014705655.1 Paenibacillus arenilitoris
TGCATAAAAAATCCCCTCCATTGATTCTTCGTCTAGCTTACTACGTTAAGTAACCTAGACTCAAATCCAATTTCGGGGCTTAAGAGAAAGTATGTTATAATCGGTAGGGAGTACAGACGATGGTGATCTGCTTGAGGGCGATGTGACGACGGTCGTACTTGGAACCTACTGGCGAGGTAATTTATATGTAAGGGTATAGCTTTAGCTATACCCTTTTGTTCTAAAATGATCTGTTGGCATTCACCACTCATTACTTGTGCGAAAACCGAGGAAGGAGTCTGTCATTGAAACTTCTAACTTTTACAGCGTTAGAGATTACGAATAAATTCATACGTATTCCCAAAACGGAATCGAAATTATTAAAAGAACAGTTTGAAGAAGCGTTTTGTGACATAGAGTCAGGATCATATATAGATTATAAGAGAGAATTCGGATATATGCTTTGGGATTGTATGATTGGTGGACCTGTAGTACTGACAATCGAGCAAATAAATACGAATCCTCCTTTTACAGGAGATGTTTATGTTTTCTGGGATGTACCTGAAATGAGTAAAGAATTGCATATATTAGGAAGAGACTACGTTCATAAAATGACATTTAAAGAGTTTATGCTTAACTTTTATTCATTCCCGCAAGAAACTTACGTTTTTAATGAAGAATTTCAGCACGCAATTGTTCTTTCGCATGAATATTTCCATGAACATTTACAGAATTTTTGCTTATATACTCCAGCTGAAAAAGATAACTGGTATAAATTTTGCTGACTTCAATAGCTCTAGTTTCTATAACAATTTAAGAATAATTGTTGCCCTTATTACATCCATGTATAACACTTAAGATAGATCCGCAAGAGAGAATTGTAGCTGTGCTGGAAGTTGGGACAGTGGAGCATATTTTATGTTCATCCCCCACTCCCTCGACTTTAAATATAATACGCCTTTGAATAAATGGTTCCGCTCATTAAGGTGGAGCAGGATGGTGCCATTGTGAACAAAGCCGCCTACATGGTCATCGGCATCGATCTTAGCTTCACTAGTTTTGCTAGTATAGTTATAGATAGATAAAGTTCAAATCATAAACTAGTCCGACGATTCAAATGCGAAAAAGCACCTTACCATCGACCTCGTTCGGTAAGGTGCTTATCCAAATGTAATTACGTCTATCTAACGCTTCGCCTTATAAAACTCATGATACAACTTCATCAAAGCCCGCTTCTCAATCCGCGATACATAACTCCGCGATATGCCGAGTTCCTTCGCGATCTCCCGCTGCGTCCGCTCGTCTCCGCCGTGCTCGAGGCCGAAGCGGCCGATGACGACCTCCTTCTCGCGGTCATCAAGGATGTCGAGGTTCTTGTATATCTTCGACTTCTCAATCTTGAGCTGCACCTTATCCACGATATCGTCGGCTTCCGTGCCGAGAATATCGATCAGCGTAATTTCATTGCCTTCCTTGTCCGTGCCGATCGGATCGTGGAGCGATACGTCCTTGCGGGTTTTCTTTAACGAACGCAGATGCATAAGTATTTCGTTCTCGATGCAGCGGGCCGCGAACGTCGCGAGCTTCGTGCCTTTGCCCGTTTGGAAGCTTTCGATCGCTTTGATGAGCCCGATCGTGCCGATACTAATTAAATCCTCCAAATCTTCGCCGGTGTTGTCGAACTTTTTGACGATATGGGCGACCAGTCGAAGATTATGTTCGATCAACAGGTTACGGGAACGCTGATTGCCTTCGGCCATCAACTGCAGGTGCTTCGTTTCCTCTTCCTCTTGAAGCGGCTGGGGAAACGCGTTGTTTTTGACGTAAGAGACGAGCAAGGTCAGCTGTTTAATGAACAGCGCTATCGCGGAGAACAAACCAGGCATTGAACCGTACACCCCCACGTTGTATTGCCTTAGGCCAAAAAAGCATAATCCGCGCCGTAGGCCCAGGCGAACATTGAAGTCTGTTCTTTATTGTATGTGGGTGACTGCCTAGTCGTGCATGTACCGCATAGGTTTAAATTTCGCCCGTTCGGTTTATGCTGATCGCATATCCCGCCGCCCCCATAACCGCCTTCATAAAAGGAGATGACCAACGCGTGAATAGGCCGCTGAATCTATGGATTGACCGGGCATGCTCGAATCCAAGTTTTAGACCTTATATGGTCAACAAAGGAACGATGTTTCTCTATTGCGATTATGCCGGCTTCGCCTCGCGCCATGATTACGGCGTCGCTTGCTGTGCGGTCTTTAACCGAACGGTTAAAGTAACCGCCAAGAAGCTGCCGATCGAGCGGGATCGGGGCTCGAATTACGGTGAAATCCTGGCGATCGCGCTTAGTCTGGATACGCTTGCGGCGCTCCCGGAGCAGCAACCAAAAGCCGCCGTTATTTTTACCGATTGCAGCCGCATTTCCCGCATATTGGCGCAAGACCGCTACTCGAATCCGCATGACGGGCAAGCAGTAGCCGAATTAACGGCAGCGCTGGCAAAGCTCAACAGGCGCTTTCCAGAGGTTGGCGTGCAGATCAGGTACATCCGCAAGCATAAAAGAAACAATCCTTTTCACAGGCTGGCTCACGACGCGGCCAGACAAGCAGCGATGTCATCGGTTGGCTGGTCGCTCGATGAACCTTGCATTATCCGATAGCCGACCTGCCGTGCAGCGATTCATTTTAACGGCTAGTTATCCCGCGATCGTCATACCCCGCTTGCATGAATAATTGCTGCAAGGTCGCATGCAGCATGTCATGGATGCGGCTTGCTTTCCTGACAATCTTAACGAGCGGCGTCTTCATCTCCTTATGAAGCTTACCGTTTTTATCCCGGATGACCGCTCTAATGACCTCGGCATATACGGAGGTCAGACCGGCAAGCAATCGCCCGTCCATATAATCATGCAAAATGGCAAAATCCATTCCGTTCTCGATATACAGCAGCCTAAGTTCCGCGGCGCGCTTCTCGCTGCCCGTCAGCTTCTCGAACTCGGCAATCGCCTTTTTGGCATCCTCCACATGCAGATTGGCTTTTCCGCGCGTTGGAAAAAACAGATGCTCGATCTTTTGTCGATATTCCGCGAACAGGGAATCGACCGTCGCATCGCCCCCCAAAATTTTTACCGTAATGGAATGCTCCGCGTCTTTGGAATGACCGAAACATTCCTTCACCAGCTCGATCAGCTGCTCGTTGCTCAGCCCCTTCAAATGCTTGGCAAGCTCCCGCTTCGTGAGCTTTGCTTTTTTTTCGCTTGCGGCTTTAGGGTTTGCCGCCTTCGTTCCGCCAAGCTTCGGACTTAGCGCTCTCGCCGACTGGCGCAAGCCCTCGTTCACCATATCGCGGTCAAAAAATTCGGGATCGTAGCTTCCTCCGGCCCATTCCCGCATTTCCTCGTACTCCGGATGCCGCGGATTTGCCAAAATCTCCAGCAAGTTCTGATGCCCCCAAGGACCGCCGACGTCTTCGACCGGACAAGCCCGCTCTCCATCTAAACAGGCAGCCGTAAGCTCGTCCGACTGAACATCGATTTGCTCCAGCTTGATCCGATGGCTCCAGCCGTCTCCGAAGTCGTACATATACGTAAAGACGGTATTTTTCTTATTTAAGTGCGAGCTGACGATTTCTTCCCGCGCATTTAATCCGACTTCATCCGAGAAGGCGTATCCCGTCTCATCCGGCATTTCGATTCTGTGGCCATTGATTTCAAATTCGTAGAGATGGCTGTTATACCATCCCATTACCTCCTGGATCGTTTCGTGCAGCTGATGGAACGTTATGTCCGGATGAAACGAAAAGCGGCGCCAAATGGCCGGTTTAATGTCTTCCAATTCAATGCGGCAAATATAGTTCACTCGAGTATCCTCCTGACACGAAGACTAAATTGTTGGACATACTTTCCAACTATTATAAATAAAACAAACGAACGCAAACAAGCCAGTCGCCACAAGGCAACCGGCTGTTCCTATTCGATAAGGGTAAAATATTCCGCTATCTGAGCGAAAATCAGCCTCCAACGCCTTAATAAGGGAATAAAATGGTCTTATTTCGCACCAAATCGTCCGCGCCGGCCTGAAATTGTACGAATAAGGCCATAAATTTCCCTTATTAGCCATAACCGCCGTCGTTCCGTCCAAATAAGGCCATATATTACCGCTATTTACGCAGCTGCTAGATGGAGAGCAAGCCCGGCGGAACGCCAGCAGCCATTGCCAGGCAGCGACTGAGCCTCGCTCAGAGCGCCGCGCTGAGTTTCAGCGCAGCCGCTCAGCAACATCGGGCAGCGCTCGACACGGTGCGCCGCATCGCCGGCTGCGCCACGGCAGCCCAAGGCTGCGCCCCCTGCGCCGCCGCAGTGCCGGGCAGCACCGCTGCGTCGCACCGCGCGTCGCCGCTGCCGGTCACTTCTTATCCACCTGAAGCAGCTTCACCGTCTTCAGCGTGTAAGCGTCCTTGATGCTGTCCTCCGTAATGACGTTCAGCTTGATCAGGCTCGCGACCTTGGAGGCGTCGGCGCGCGACAGCAGCCGCCAGACGTCCGGATCGGGAAGCGCCTCGTACAGCTTGCCGTCGTCGTATTCCTTCCGTTCCTGGACGACGATCTTCACCTTGTGGCTCTCGGCGTCCAGCTCGCTCACCCCCTGCTCCTCGCAGTAGCCCATAATTTCCTCGCGCAGCTCGGCGAGCTCCTGCTCAAGCTCCTTCAGCTTCTGTTTTTTCTTGAAATACCGTCCAATCGTCTTATCCATTGGCATCACGCTCCTCTTCCCTTCCATACATATGCGGGGCGTGCCGTTTTAGGACAAGACGAGCCGTGCCCGCCTCCCTCCCTTCAGTAGATGTCCTTGCGGGTGAACACGGCGAACGACGCCGCGAGCGCGGCGGCCATCCAGACGGCCAGCACGGTCAGCGAGAAGCCGAGCGTCATGCCTTCGATCGGCGGCGGCGAGCCGCTCATGTAGTCCATGAGGCCGAGGTTGACCATGAACAAATATTTAGCCGAATCCCAGGACGACACCATGTTGCTCAGAATCGCGCCCGAGATCAGGCAGGCCAGCATCGTCCCCATGCCGGCGGCGCTGCTTCTCATCAGGATGGACAGCATGAAGGACAGCGTACCGACGACGAGCGAGATGAACCAAGCCAGCCCGAACTGCTGCAGCAGGTACTGCCACTGCGAGACGAGCCGGACCCCGGATGCGTCGAGCTCGCCGCCCCGCACCTCGAACCCGGTCAGCACCGGGGCCGTCCAGCCCTTGTTGCCGAACATAAGCGCGGATATGAGATACGACAGCAAGGCGAACAGGAAGATGACGATCGACACCGACAGGACAAGCGCGATATATTTGCTGAGCAGCACGGCGGAGCGGCTGACCGGCCGCGTCAGCAGCAGCTTGATCGTGCCCATGCTCCGCTCCGACGAGACAAGGTCGACGGCGACGATCATGACGAGCAGCGGCAGGAACAGCTCGGCCGAATTTTCCGTGAAGCCTCTCATGAAAGATGGAGCGCCGGGCTCCGAAGGGTTGACGTCGTGGTCCAAATAATATTGGTACTGGTCGATCTGGATTTCCAGCTGCTCCCGCCACTGGCCCGCGCTGCTCAGCCGATTCTGCCAATCGACGATTTGTTGCTGCAGCTCCGTGCGCCAATCGACCTCGCCGAGCCTCTCCTTGACCGCTTCCGACTGCCTTGCCTGCGCGTAAGCGAACAGGGCGAGCAGAACGACGATAATGATCCCGATGATGAGGAAACGCCGCTTGCCGAGCAGCTTCATCATTTCGTTATGCACGAGATTAATCAATCGATTCCCCTCCCGTCAGCTCGAGGAATAGGTCTTCAAGTGCGGGCAGCTTGCGGTTCATCTCCATTACGCTCACGCCCGCTTCGATCAGGCGCCGGCTCCACTCCCCCGCATGCCGCTCCGAATAGACGGTCGTTACCGTCACTTCGTCCGCGCTCAGCACCTCCGTCAGGTCGCTCAAGATCAGCCGCCCGAGAGGCAGCGGGCGCAGCCGCCACACCATTCTCTCTTCGCTCGCGAGCAGCTCCTGGACGGTGTCCACGCGGATGATTTCGCCTTTGGCCATAATCGCGACCCGGTCGCACATCAATTGAATTTCGTGCAGCAAATGGCTGGAGACGAGGACGGTCAACCCTTCCTTCTCCGCCAGGGAACGAATGAACGCGCGCATCTCGCGGATGCCGGACGGGTCCAGCCCGTTCGTCGGCTCGTCGAGAATGAGGACGTCCGGCTTGCCGAGCAGCGCCTGCGCGATGCCGAGACGCTGGCGCATGCCGAGGGAGTAGGTGCCCACCTTATCCCCGATCCGCTCCTCCAGGCCGACGAGCCGGACGACCTCGTCGATCCGCTCCCGCGTTATGCCGCGCAGCATGACGGCGAAATGCCGCAAATTGTCCATCCCGCTCAAGAAAGGGTACAGCTCCGGGTTCTCGACGATGCAGCCCATACGGCTCATCGCTTTCGTGAACTGCCTCGCGATATCCAGCCCGCATATGCGGATCGTGCCGGCAGTCGGTTTAATGAGCCCGACAAGCATGCGGATCGTCGTCGTCTTGCCCGCCCCGTTCGGGCCGAGGAAGCCGAATACTTCGCCGCGCGTCAGCTCGAAGCTCAAATCTTTAATGATGACCCTCCTGCCGATAACTTTGCGCAGCCCGCGGACCGACAACGTAACGTCGCTCATGGCGCCCCTCCCTCTTCGGCGATGAGCGCGGCCAGGCGGCCGGCCATCAGCCGGTAGCCGCGCCCGTTCGGATGAAATCGATCGGTGAACAAATAATCGGCCGTATTCCGTTGGAACAGGTCGTACGTCGGCACGAACACCATATCGTCGTAGGCCGATATCGTTTCCATCGTCCTGGCGTTCCAGCTCCGGACGGCGCGCGACGTCTCCGCCCCGTCCTCCAGCTCGCGGAACGGATCGTACAAGCCGAGCAGATAGACGGTCGCGGCCGGATTGGCCGAGCGGATCGTCTCCAAGATCGACGCCAGGTTAGCCGCGAAGGCGTCCTCGAGCTTGGCCAGGCTCGCCGCCGACAAATCCGACAGCGTCTGGCCGCCGAGAAACAAGTCGTTGCCGCCGATCGTCAGCAGGACGATATCGGCTTGTCCGACCTGCCTCGCGATTTCCTTCTGCCCGAGCTGCTCCAGAAGTCCGGCGGACGTCAGCCCTTTAATGCCCAAGTTGACCATCGAAGCCCTGAAGCCCTCCTCCTTCAGCTCGTCCGCAAGATAGCCGGCGTAGCCCTTCCCTTCGTCGTCGCCGGTCCCTCTCGTCAGCGAGTCGCCCAATGCGACGACTTTGCCCGCCTGCCCTTCGGGCGCGGGTTGCTCCGCGGGCGCCGCCAGGCTCACGCCTCGACCCGAGCCGATCAAATAATCCTTGACCGTCCAGCCGAAGCCAACCAGCCATGCGAGGCAGATGACGGCGGCGAAAGCGGTCATGTATCGAACCTTTTTGCTGTGCAACGCATCCCACTCCTTGTTCTTGTCTGTGCCGGCTAACGGTCAAACCATCGCTTCACCTGCTCGCGCATCTTGGCCTTGGCCGCATCGAATTGCTTGCCCCGGTGGCCGTTCGCGCCCGAAGGATGCGGCATGTCGAACAGGCACCTCTCCCCGTTCAGCCGTCCCCGCTCGACAAATGCCCGGATCACGCCGGATACGGATATGCCGAGCGGGATGACGAGCGCGTCCTTCACCGCCGTCAGCTCCGGCAGAAGAATCGATTCCGTATAGGACCGCAAAAGCGCCGACTTCATCATGTCCGGGCTATGGCCGGTATAGTTCCGGCCGTTCTTGAACACCGGATAACGAATCGCGGAAGTCGTATGAAGCAGCGCCTTGTTCCCTTCGAACAACGACGCGCTGCCGCGGATCCCGATCGCCTCGGGCAAGCCGATCTGGTCCAGCATCCGGATCAGGTTGACCCGCATCGAGCCGGCAAAGCTGGCGAGCCGCTTCGCGTTCTCGTCGATGCGCTCCGGCGGCACGCCGCGCAGCAGGTCGTCCCTCGCGCTGCGGATCGCCACCTCCATCTGGGTGAAGCCCGGCGTAATGCCGATCAGCATCACCTTCGCCCGCTCGTTCACGTATTCGTAAGGCACGTAATAGACGGCCAGCCCTTCCCCTTCTTCAAGGAGCAGCTCGTCGACCAGGAGCTGCTCCTTGGTCAGCTTCCCAGGCGGGAGCGATCCGATATAAGCTTTGTACTTGACGATCTGCGACACGCGCATCCGCCCCTTCCGAGTGAATTGGCTACAGATCGAGCTCGACCATGCTTTGCGCGCGCTCGGGAAAATCGGTAATGATGCCGTCGATTTCAAACTTCAGCACTTCCTTCAGGACGCGCTCGCTGTTCACCGTCCACACCCATACCTCGCGCCCGTTCTTATGCGACCGCTCCACGAATTGCTCCGTCAGCATCACCTTCTCGATCGTGTAGAAATCGACGTCGAGCTGCGACAAGTCGCCGACGGCAAAATAGAGGATCTGGCCGATCTTGATGTCCGGATTCAGCAGCCGGATCTGCTGCAGCGACGCCCGGTCGAACGATTGAATGTAACAGTCCTGCGCCATGTCGAACTGCTCGATCAGCCTCACGACCTCGCGCGCCAGCTCGTCGCCGGGCCCGTAAGGCTTCAGGTCGACGATCAGCTTCGTCTTGCCATGCGCCGCCGCCAGCGCCTCCGCCAGCATCGGAATGCGCTGCGGCTCTCCGTCTAAGCCTGACGGGGAGTTCAGCCGCAGCCGAGCGAGCTCCTCGTAAGTGAGCTCGCTTACCCGCTTGGCGACGCCCGCGACCCGCATCAAATTGTAGTCGTGGTTCAGCACCGCGACGCCGTCCTTCGTCAGCTGGACGTCGATCTCGACGGCGGGCAGCCCTTTATCGATCGCATGCTGGACGGCAAGCAGCGAATTTTCCGGCGCCTCGAGCGTGTCGCCGCGGTGGGCGGAGATGAGCACGCTCCACTTGGCGTACACGAGCGTATCGTTCGCCGCGTAGCTGACGATGAGCGCGAGCGACAGATAGACGGCCGCTATGAGCGCGTACAGCGCGCGCTTGCGGGCGCGGCTTCTCAAGAAATCGAGGACGCGCCGCTCCAGCGGCCCGAGAAGCCGGCTCCGATGCAGGCGCAGCCGGTCCTGCGGCATGACGCCTCGCATGCGCCTGAAGCCGTAATAGAGGCGGGTCAGAAAAATAACGTTGACCGGAACGAGCAGCAGCGTGAACATATACGTCAGCACGGTGGACAGCGTGAGCGAGTAATGGTCCGTGAACGCCTTAAGCACGTTCATGTCGAGCCACGACGGCAAGTAGGATACCGACGAGATGGCAAGGAAGCCCGCCGCGAAGATGACGGCGTTGAGCAGGAACAAGGTAATAAAGATCGTCAGCCGCCGTCCCTTCGTCAAGGCGAGGCTGCTCCGGATCGCCGAGCGGATCGACTCGCCTTCGAGCATAATGAAATGAAGGACGAAGATCCAGCGCAGAATCGTATAGACCGAGACCGCGAAGACGAGCCCATACAGCGCCAGCAGCAGCCCCGGCGTGCCCGGCAGCCTGCTGTTCACGAAGATCGGCACGTTGAACAGGCCGTAGAGCGACGAGGACATCGGCGAATCGATAAACGGCAGCAGGAAGAGCAGAAAGAACAGCAGCTGGATAATGCCGAAGCCGAACAGCTTCGGCGTTTGGCGCAGCGCCGTCATGATCGCGTCCGAGATGAGCACGTCCTTGCCGAAATAATGCTGCTGCGCGATCGTAATGATGACGCCGAATTCGATGAACAGGACGAGGACGGCCACCAGGCAAATCGCGACGAGTCCCAGCACCCCCGTATACGTAAGCCCGATGCGGTACACCTCGCCGTTCAGCAGCGAGCCGGACCCCAGCACAAGAATGATCCGGTTGAACATGTACGTTATGATCGGAATGATGACGAAGCTCGTCAGCAGCATGAACATATATTCGAACAGAAGATGCTTTTTGTACGTAGCGCGAAAATCCCGGATACTTCGTACGACTAGCTGAAGCATAACGAATCATCCTATCTGCGATAATGGAAGGAGGCGCCTGGCTATGGACCGGACGCTCTCTTGCCATTATAACCCATTGCACCGGTCCAACTCTAATTTCGGGCATGCAAAGTAGCGCCGGGATTCTTCTCCAGAAGAAACCCGGCGCTCGTAACATCTTGCCGAATGTTTTATTTCGCCGTATTGTTCTTGGCGATATCGTTCCCCTTCAAGGCAAGCTTCGCTTTGACCAGCGTATTGTTCTCCACCGTGAACGCCGGAGCCCCGACGCCGGCATTGACCGTCGATATGCCGACGGCGGCGATATTGGCCGTGATCGTATTGCCGCGAATGACGGCCTTCAAGATGTCGTTCTTCTCCTTCTTCTTCCAGACGTCGTTCAGCTTGATCAGCTCGGTGGCGGCGTTCGTCAGCTTGACCGCGGTAATCGTATTGTTCTCCAGCACGACGCTTCTCGCCGCCTGCACGCTGATCGCTTGCGTATTGCCGAGCAGCTCGAACGTCGAGTCGCGCACCGTCAGATCGAGCTTCGGATTATTCCCGAGCAGATTGATGCCCACGGACGACGGCGATTTGAAGACGCAGCCGTTGAAGACGTACTTGCCTGCCAGCTCGGCCGCGATCGCGCCGAACTTGCCGCCTTCGGCGCCTTCGAATTCGCAGTTGTTGTACGTGCCGGGCGGCAGCGCCAAGCCGTAATTCGAATTGAAGCCGACGACCTTCAAATTGTCGAAAATGCTCCCCTCGGCCGCGCCGCCGGTGACCGCGCGAAGCGCCGGTTCGCCGGTTATCGTCACGTTCTTCAGATGAACCGGCTTTCCCCATACCACAAGGCCCGTATCGCTCTTCTTCGTATTCTCGATCGTAATATTCGACGCGCTGACGCCGAACGCCGTTTTGGCGCTGATCGAGAACTTGGAATCGGTGAACGACATACCGTCGATTTTAATATTAGGCCCGCTGAGCGTCGTGTAGGAATCGTTCATTCGGTTATTCAGAAACGTGGCGTCGTGTGCAGCGTACAGTCTCGTGCCGTCGAAGTGGTTGTTCCGCACCGTCGCCCCCGTGAATGGCTCGGATACGCTCAGGCCGATTGCCCCCTTGGAGGCGAAATGGTTGTCTTCGACGACCGCATCGCGCCCGTCGTACAGGATAAGGTCGTAAGCCGCGTTATTGTAAAACTTGTTGCCTCTAATCGTAATATTGCTGTTCCGATGCCCGTTCTCCCCGAAGCCTCCCTCGAGGTCGATGCCGGACTGCGGCGCCGTGCCTTTGATGTCGTGAAGCGAATTGTTCTCGATTACGATGTTGTCGCCGCCCGCCACCGTAATGCCCTGCCTCCGGTTGAAGGCGAACTCCGAGCTTCGCACGATCACGTTCTCCGATACGACGCGGTTCCAAACCTCGACGTAGGCGCCCTTCCTCGCGGCTTGATCGAAGACGAGGTGGAACTGGGCCGCGCCGTCCGGAATCGGGATGATGTCCCTCATCTTCCTGCCTGCCTGCTTCTCCAGAAATCTTCCGTTCGATCGATAGAAATAAATATCGAAGGTGCCGGGAAGCTTCGCCGCGTTGGACAATTCGAAATAACGCTCGGTCTTGAACATTTCGTTATTCAGGACGACGGGATTTCTCGTCCGGATTTTTTTCGGGTTCGAAATGTTGATCCCTTTCGCGTTAAGCTCCCCCTGCACGAAGCCGTTCTCGTACAGATCCTTGACCATCGTGCCGTGACCGCCGATAAAAAGCCCGTCGCCCGTGAACTCGGCGGCCTTCACGCCTTCGATCGTCACGTTCGAGGCGCCCTCCGTCACGATGCCAGACCCGTGTTCATGCGTACCGGACGTGTGCGGATTGTCCTTCCTCTTATAGTCGTGCGTCTCCCGGTCTCCTTCATAGACGCCTCCCCGCAAAGTGACGTTATTCACGCCGTAGCCGAGGTACATGAGCTCGTACTTTTCCTTGCCGTTCGTCTCCTTCCGGAGGATCGCGTCCGGCGGAAGCTCGAACGTCATGTCGCCGACCATGTCGATTCGGCTGTTCTTGTCGACCAGGTACGTGCCGGACGGAAGCGAGACGACCGTCTTGCCGTTTTGGGCCGCCCACTTCAGGGCGTTGTTGATGCCTTTCGTCGTTTCAACGGGATGCGTGCCGTCTTTATAAATCCCCCACCGCGACAGCTCGATCTCGTAGCGCGCCTGCGCGGAGGGGACCGCCTCGCCGGCGCCGGTCGAATAAATAGCCGGCTCCGCATAGCC
Source organism: Paenibacillus arenilitoris (assembly GCF_014705655.1). Taxonomy (GTDB): domain Bacteria; phylum Bacillota; class Bacilli; order Paenibacillales; family Paenibacillaceae; genus Pristimantibacillus; species Pristimantibacillus arenilitoris. The sequence goes on from NZ_JACXIY010000044.1 coordinate 12,298, forward strand.
GCTAAGGGCGGACAGCTGCAGGACGATCAGCGCGGCTAACCCTAATTTCAGAAGCATCTTGGCTTAGAACCTCCTCATTTCTGCATCAAGTAGCCCCTTAACTATAGCATGCCAACCATTCTTTATAAAGAACAAATCTACGGACTGTTCAAAAATCCCGTGTTCTGAATGTTCGTCTGCACGCGAAGGTTCATCTCCAGCCGCGGATAATAGTCCTCCCGCCAATTCGCCAGCCGCTCTCTCGGAATAATCATCCTGTAGAATTGCCCGATCCCCAATATATCCGCCTGCTTGCTCTGGATTTTTTGGAACATCGTCATAAACCGTTTCGTAAGAAGCTCGTCCAATTCGTTCATAATGACTTCGTTCGTCGGGTTGCCCCTCGTTTCCAACAGCACGACCTGCAGCTTAAGTACGCTCGTCATGTAAGGCGTCCTCCCCCTCAAACCGATCCGGTTGTGCAGCGTGTTGCTGACGATCAGCACGCTGGCGCTCTTCATCACCTCGATTCTGCCCTGCGTGCTCTCGCCGCTGAACGCGTTGAACAGCAGCGTCTCGTCGCCGTTCAGGCGCCCGACCATCCGTCCGTTCTTAATAACGGCCGATCCCCGGTGCTCGATCATGAGCGACTTCCCTGAGCGGACGATCGGAATGGCGACGTCCCGCGTATAGGAATGGATGCTGCGATAGACCTGCCACACCCGGGTCAGCGCGATCTGCGGGTTCCAGCCGGCGTTTTTTTCGAAAAAGTCGTAAAGCGTCGACCCTCTCTGCTCCATCGCCCGCTTGACGTTGGCGAAGAAAACCGGCAGCTCCTCGTCGCATATCGTGACGAGAGCCTTCGAAGAGATTTCTCTGGCCCTCATGAAGTCGGTGATCGAATCGTTCACCCCTTCCCGCGCGTAATTTTTGTCCAGCAAGATGATCTTCACGTGGAGCAGATCGACGTGCTCCTCCATGTTCGTGCTGATCTTGTCCACGGCATGGGTAATCGTATTCCCGGTTTCCGACACGATTCGGATTCTCAGCCTGTTCATGCCGGGCTCCGGAATTTGCAAAAAGACGCGAAACACGCCTTCCTTCTTGGAGACGCCCATGACGACCGGCAGCACGCGGTGATTGATATCGGTATTGTCCCAGCACCCGGCGAGCGGGATGGCAAGGCATACGGCCGCGAAGCCGAGAACGAGCCGCTTAGCGATTCCCATAGCCGCTTCTCCTTTTCTCGCGAAGTCCGAGCAAATAAACGGCGAACGGGACGATTAGCCACACGTACAGCCGAAGTACCGCGTTGCATAAGAACAGCTCCTCGATATCCTCCCAATTCCGGACCATGACGCAGCCGATGAAGGTAACGACCGACAGGGCGGTCACGATATACGACATTTTGACCTTCGGGATCGTGCGTCCCACGATAACTCCCGTCTGCCAGATCAGCAAGGCGATGAACAGCATCGTGAATGAGATCAGGCTGAGCAGCAGGAACATCGTGACGCGGTCGAACATGAGCCAGTTGATTTGGATCGTGCTGACGACCATGACGAACGGGAATTTGAACGTCGACGCCGTCGCTCGGCCGAACGTAAGCAGCGGAATGTAGACGGCCAGCAGGTAGAACGGGATCAGGGCAACGATCCCGAGCAGCACCTTTTTGGGCGAATACTTGAACTCGGGCTGGACGAAGCCCAGGAACAGGAAGCTGGTCGCGAACGCGAACAAGCTCTCCAAATACGATTTGTGCGTCAGAAATCCCAAATTGTCGTCGAGCAGCGGGAAGACATAGCGCCAGTCCGCGTTCTGAAACGACATGAAGATGACGAACGCCATTAGCGGTAGAAACAACAGACCGAGCAGCACGCCCGTACGCATAATGGAGAACGCCCCGTTCATGGCGATGAGGCCGGAAATCGCAAGCAGCAGGGCGATGATGGACCAGAGCGGCGTATTGGACAAAAAGACGATCGTAATGATTTCCGCGAACGCGCGGACCGTGATCAGGTTCACCATGAACAAATAGACGGTAATCGGCAGCAGGAACAGCACCGCCGCCGTCTTCCCGACGCCCGTAAGAATGCCGATCAAATCCTGTTTCGGAAAATAACGAAGCCCCTTCATGTACGCGGCCGTTACAATAAGATTGACAAATATGCCGAGAACGACGGGCAGCCAGTGCCCCTCCTCCGCGCTTGCGATAATATCCTCCGGGTAGACGAAGTAGATGACCCCGAGCTGCGTCAAACAATAGAGAAGCACGATATGCAGGCTTTTATCGCTTTTACCCATGTTTGATTTCACCCTTAAAGCTTAGGTTGATGTACGATACGCCGAACGTGTGCAGGCTGGCCAAGTACGAGCACAGCAGCACCATGCCCGCCATGATGCCGAGCACGCCGAACATGGCAGCGAGAATGACGGTCACGTACTTGAACATCCGGATCGACAGCGAGTTCTGGAAGCCGACGACCGTCGAATTGGCGATCGTCGTCGCGGCCAGAATGATGATGAGCATGTTGCTGACAAGCCTCGCCGTTACGACCGCTTGTCCGATAATGATGCCGCCCACCATCGTCAGCGTCGGGCCGATGCTCTTTGGCAGCCTCGCGCTCGCTTCGATGATGAGCTCCAGAATGACGAGCATCAGCAGCATCTCCACGATGGCCGGATAAGGGACGCCCTCCCGGCTTACGGCCACGGAGAGGGCCATCTCGATCCGCAGCACCTCGGGATTGACCGCGACGAGCGCGACGTAGAACGCCGGCGCGAGCAGCGTAAGCAGCACGCCGATGACGCGGATCGTCCGGATGATGATCATGATCGGAACCGTGTAGTTCCGGTCGTTCTCCAGCGCGAACATGTCCCACAGCAGGTTGGGGAGCACGTACGCGATCGGCAGCCTGTCGACCAAAATCACGACCTTTCCCTTCGTCATCGCGCTGACCGCCTCCTGCGGCAGCTCCGTCGTATTGAACTTGGAGATTGCCTGCCACTTCGTAAATCCCAGCATCCTTGACAGCGTTTGGGTCGTCGCGATCTCCCGGTCCAAATTGGCCTCGATCTGCGCAATCATCTTGCCGACCATATCGGCGTCCGCGTGGCGGGCGTCGTAGATAAGCGACAGCCGCTTTCGCTGCGCGACGCCGGCGGAGTAATTCAAAACCCGCATGCTGTCGGTACATGCCTGCTTGCGGAGAAGGCCGAGGTTCGTGTCCAAATCTTCGTTGAACGAGCCGATCGGCCCTTGCAGCACGCTTTCGTTGGACGGAGCCTCGATGGCGCGGGTCAGCTCCCGCTGCACGGCGTCGACCACGATCATGGCGGTGCGGCCTTCGATGAGAAGCACGACCTGCCCGTCAAGAACGGCCGATACCGCGAGCCGGACGCTTAACGGATGCACGGAGCCGATCGTATGCCAGAAAGCTTCCTCGCCGACTCTGGATCCCCGGGCGTTATGCTCCTGCTGTTGCAGCGACGATACGGTCATCGAAATGTCGGTCAACGTCGTGTAGCCAAGCAGCGTAACCACTTGGCCCAGGAAGACGTACTGCATTTCGAATAAATCGTCGTTGCTTCCGAGCGACCGCTTCAGCTCCTGCAAAAAAGCCTCCACCCTCTTCCTCTCCTCCCGTAAAAACGTCAAATGATTACTACGATTTTTACCCACCTGAGGGGATATATACCCTGCGCGCCCCGATGGAGCGCAAAAAAATAACGTTCCTCCGGCGAGGAACGTTAAAGCGGGTTATCCTTTAAAGCCTCTGAAGCAGCGGCTCGTAGATGCCGTACAGCAGGACATAGAAAGCGGCCCCGAGCGCCGCCCCGATGTAAGCCCCGTTCAGCCGGATGCGCTGCAGGTCGGTCTCCACCTTGCTCTCGATGAACTGCACGAGCCGCTGTTCGGTGAAGCGGTCCAGCGTCGTGCGGACGATATGCCCGATGACCGCATGCTCCGTCTCGATGATGTGGCGGACGAACGCTTGCGCGTACCGCTCGAGCCAGCGCTTCGTCTCCTCGTTCGTCTTGAACCATTCCCAGTAGCCGGCGATGAACCGGTTAATGAGCGCCTTCAAATCCGGCGGCCGGTCATCGGCCGTCTCTTCGGCCGCTTGCGGCATGTCCGGACGTTGCGACAGCAGCTGCCGGAACCGGCCGAGAATGGCTTCGATCGAAGGGAGCAGCGAGATTTGGCCGATCACCTCGTCCCGCCACGCGCTTACCGCGGCGGCGACGTCCTCGCGGTGCTCGAGCTGATCGGCCAGCTCGTACGTCATCCGCTCCAGCAGCTGCCGAAGCTCGTGCTGCGGGCTGCGCAGATCGTCCAGCAGCTTGTGCAGGTCGTTGTAAAGCGCGTTCGCCGCGTCGTCCAGGTTGAGCGCGTTCGTCGACTCGGCGATTTCGACGGCCATTTTCTTGAGCCACTTGGAGAAAATGCCGCCCTGATTGACGAACTTCTCCTTCTCCTTCGCCAGCAGGCCGCGGATCGCGGCGAGCGTCTCCTCCCCGGAAGCCCGCGCCGCCGCATATTCGACCAGCTGGCCGATCCAGCTTTGGAAGTCGCCATTGTCCATGACCCATCGCAGCGCTTTGCCCGCGTAAGGAGACAGGTTGATTCGGCGAATCCCCTTGCGCGCCTGCTCGTCGAGCCGGACCGCGATTCCGTTCAGATCGAGCTTCGCCAGCAGGCCGGACAGCAGCGTCCAAACCTGATCCGCCACCGCCCCGGCGGGACGCCGGTCGATCCAGGCGATGGCGATCTCCACGAGCGAAATTTGGCCGACCTTCTCCTTCAGCATGTCCTCGCTCAGCAGCTGCTTCTCGACCATATGCGCGACGCCGTCGATCAGCTTGTCGCGGTTTCTCGGAATGATCGCCGTATGCGGGATCCACTTCCAGCCGAACGGATGCCGGAACAGGACGGTAACGGCGAACAGATCGGCGAGCGCGCCGACCAGCCCCGCCTCGGACGCGTAGAGCAGCATGCGCGCCCACCAGGCGTCCGGGTAAGCGTACAGGCAGCAGGCGGCGCCGATGAACAGCAGGGCAAGCAGCAGAAGGCTGCGGTTCGCTTTTTTTCTCATCTCCATCTCTCGCTAGCCCCCGATCCAGAAGGTCGCCAGGTGCAGGACGACGCCGACGAGCGCCCCGACCCCGATTCCGTTAATGCGAATGTATTGCAGATCGCGCCCCGCCTTCTCCTTCGCGAGCGCGATGAGCTGCTCGAGCGAGAACGAGCGCAGCTTGCCCTCGACGACGCCGCCGATGTACGAATGCTTCTGCTCCAGCCACTTGAGCAGCGTCGTCTTCACGTACCCGTCGAGCCGGCTTCGCAGCTCCGCGTTCTCCGCCAAATAACGCACGCCTTGCCCTACCCGTTCCCGAATCCACGGGTATTTCGCCGGCTCGCCCTCCGCGGCGGACGCGGCCGCGCCGCGAAGCTTCTCCAGCCCTTTGTGAATATAGCCTTCCAGGTCGATTTCGTCCTTCACCGATTGAAGCGCCTTCGCCTTGCCCGCTTCGATCCGGCTCCGCAGCGCCTCGTCGCTTCGCAGCCGTTCGATAAACCGCTCGAAGTAGCGCTTCATTTGCCGACGCTGCGGATGCTCGCCCGATTCCAGCTGGAGGAGGAAGCGCACGAGCCACTCCTGCAGCTTCGCGCTGATCGTCGGACCGTCGAGCCCGGCCGATGCGTCGATCAGCTTCCTCCGGAATTGATCGCCTTCGTACGCGCGGATGGCCGAATCGACGATTTGGGCGACGATGCCGCGGAACGGGGCGGACCGGACGATCTTGACGAGCTCGGGGACGAGGAAGGCGATGATCCGGTCGTCGTAACGGTTGCGAAGCGTCCAATCGCCGATATCGGCCGCGATATCCGACACCTTGACCGAATCGGCATGCTCGAGCAGGAACGCCTGCACCGTCCGGGCCAGCTCCCGCAGGTCGATCGTCTTCATGACGTCGCCCGCCAGCTGCTGCAAAATATCGTCTACCGCCTCCTCGCCGCCGTGCCGCTTCAAATACGTCACGATCACGTCCGCGATATTGTAATCGTCCAGCTTTTCCTTTATATTGTCCACGGTCAGCAGCTCGTTCTGCACCATCGCCACCAGCTCGCCGATGAGGCGCTCCCGGTTGCGGGCGATAATGTTCGTCCCCATCCAGGACGGCCACTTGATCCGCAGCGGATCGCCGAACAAGGCGCTGACGGCGAACGAATCCGCCAAGCCGCCGATCGTCGCCGCGCTGAACAGCGAGAACAGCAGCCCGCCGGCGAACGTATCGTGAAACGGGAAGGCCGCCAAAATGCCGATCCCCGAGAAGACGAGCGCGAGATCCGCTTTTTTCTTCATGCTTGACTTGTTCATCGATGATTGATCTCCCATACCGAATGTCGTTACGTCCCTCATTATCCCATAAAGGAAGGGTGGGAAACAATGGAACGCGGCCCGATCCTCCCGGATAAAGAAAGAGCAGCGCTCCCGATGCCGCATCATGCGGCATCGGGATGCTGCTCCTCGCCTAGCCCGCGCCCTATTCCAGCTGCGCGCGCAAATGAAAAACGGCTGAAGACGAGGGCTTGTCTTCAACCTCGGTAAGGTCACTGCTCCGGATAGGTCTTGCGCAAGAAGGCGATCGATTGGACGATCATCTCGTTCAACACGCCGACGTCGATGTCCGCCACTTTATTGATGTAAACGCACGCCTTGCCCGTCGTATGCTTGCCGAAGCGCGCAAGCAGCTCCTCCCGCTTCTCGTCGCCGGGCGCGAAATACAGACTGATCTTCCCTTTTCTCGGCGAGAAGCCGACGAGCGCCGCATCGCCCTCGTGACCCGTCGCGTATTTGTAGTGGTAGGAACCGAAGCCGATAATGCTCGGCCCCCACATTTTGGCTTCGTAGCCGGTCGTTTCCGTAAAAATATCCAGCAGCCGGTACGCGTCCTCGCGTTTTTTCGGATTGTCGACGTTTTCGATAAACTCCAAGACGCTATGATCGGTTTCTTTCGTTTTCAGTTCATACATGCTCCGGATCACCCGTTCCTTCTTGAATTGGAATTTCCGCGTACAGCACGCCTTCGGCCCAATCGCCCGATTCGGCCAAGCGTTCCCCGCGCGGACCGAACAGATAGCCTCCGCCGGGAAAATCCTCGTCCTTCGTGCGCCCGGCTTGCGTGGCAACGCCGATGTACAGCGCCCCTTCCGCGGCGTACTTCCCCAGCTTCTCCCAGCAATTGTCCCTCCACCACGCGTGGCCGGACGACCAGTTGCGCGTCTCCTGCTCCCCGTACAGTCCGGGGGCGGCGCATTCAAAGACGGCTGCGGCGCTCATCCCGGCGTATTGCGCGAAAATGGCCGGATCGTCGATATCGGCGCAGATCGCGAGGCCGAACGCCAGCCCGGACACCGTAAACACCGGCTGCCGCCCGTCGCCGGGAGCGAACCAGTTCTCTTCCCCTTCTTTAATCGTTTTCTTCCGGTAGAAGCCCAGCAGCTTCCCGTCGCTCGCCACGAACTGGTTAATATAGGGCTTACCGCCCGGATTGGCTTCCACGAAGCCGGCGATGACGCTTGTCGCATATTCGCCGCTCAGCGAGACGACCCGCTCGATCGCCGGATGCTCCAGCGACAGGACGGCATCCGGATATTGGCCGGGATCGATGTAGCCGGTCACGTTCATTTCGGGAAAACAGACGATGTCCGCCCCGGCGGCTCGTCCGGCCGAAATATAGTCCCGCATCAGGCCGAGATTGCGGTCGATCTCCGCTTTTTCGCAGTTCATTTGCACAAGCGCGACCTTTATCGTTTTCTTTCCGTTCAATGCCGCCGCCTCCTCGTTCGTTGCAGTCCCACTCCTACTATATCAAATCGAAGGGACATCCGAAAAGGCGCGCCGGATCCCGTCCGCCGCGCCCTTTCCTTGCGTGCAAGCCGCTATAGCGGCCTCACGATATACTCGCGTCCCGCGCGGGCCGGCCAGAGTACGGTCTCCGCTTGGGCGGCGGCCGCTTCAATCTCGCCGCCCCCTGCCTCCGTTATCGTCACGGGCAGGCCCGCGCGCAGCGTGCAGTCGTTGTCGACGCTCGCCCGGATGCGAGCTTCCTGCAGCTTGCCCCGCGACCAGCGAATATCGGCCTCGAAGCCGCCTCGCGTCCGAACGCCCCTGATTTCGCCCTCGGCCCACGCGGACGGCAGCGCCGGCAGCAGATGGATTTCGCCGGCATGGCTTTGCAGCAGCATCTCCGAGATGCCGGCCGCGCCGCCGAAGTTGCCGTCGATCTGGAACGGCGGGTGGTTGTCCAGCAGGTTCGGCAGCGTGGAGTGGCCTAGCAGCGCCTGGACGTTCTCGAACGCCTTCTCGCCGTCCTCGAGCCTTGCCCAGAAGTTGATGATCCAGGCCCGGCTCCAGCCGGTATGCCCGCCGCCGTTAGCGAGGCGCCGCTCCAGCGTCACGCGGGCCGCGGCCGCCCATTCCGGCGTCGACCGCACCGTGAACCGCTTGCCGGGATGCAGCGCGAACAGATGCGAGATGTGGCGGTGACCGGGCTCCGCCTCGTCGTAATCCTCCATCCACTCCAGCAGCTGCCCGTGCTTGCCGATCGCCGGCTGCGGAAGCCGCTCCCTGCAGCTCCTCCACTGCCGCCGCTCGGCTTCGTCGATCCCGAGCCGCTCCGCCGCCTCCGAGCAGGCCGTGAACAGCTCATGCAATATTTGCCCGTCCATCGCCGGACCGATGCACAGCGTCCCCGACTCCCCGTTTGGCAGGACGTACGTATTCTCCGGCGAGACGGACGGATTCGTCACGAGCAGGCCGTCCTCCGTCTCCGACAAGTAATCGGTGAAGAACCGGGCCGCTTCCTTCATCGTCGGATAAGCCCGCTCCAGGAAGTCGCGGTCAAGGCCGTATTCGTAATGCTCCCACAAGTGAAGGCAGAGCCATGCGGCGCCCATCGGCCAGTACGTAGCCGGCAAATAAAGATCCTGCGGCGCCGTATCCCCCCATATGTCGGTATTGTGGTGGGCGACGAATCCGCCGCAATCGTACATTGCCCTGGCGGTCTTCCTTCCCGGCTCGCGCATCCGCTCGATCAGATCGAACAGCGGCTCGTGGCACTCGGCCAGATTGCCCGGCTCAGCCGGCCAATAATTCATTTGCGCGTTAATGTTGATCGTGTACTTGCTGTCCCACGGCGGCAGCATGTGCTCGTTCCATATGCCTTGAAGATTGGCGGCAAGCGAGCCCGGCCTGCTGCTCGAGATGAGCAAATAACGGCCGTATTGATAATAGAGGGCGATAAGTCCGGCGTCCCGCGCGCCTTCCTGCACGCGCTTCAGCCGCTCGTCCGTCGGCAGGCCGGCCTCGCCGCTCTCCTCGCCGAGACGCAGCGACGCGCGTTCCGCGAGTGCGGCGAAATCCCGAATATGGCGGAGCTTCATCGACTCGTAGTCCGATTCTGCCGCCTTAAGGCCCGCTTGCACGGCATATTGCTCGGGATCCGCGTGACGGAAGCTCGTCGCGGCCGTCAGCAGCAGCGTCACGCTGTCCGCTCCTTCCACGACGAGATGCTCGCCGACGATCGATACCGTGCCGCCTTCCGCGACCGCGCGCAGGACGGCGCGGAAGTCCGAGCCGCCCGCGCCGCCGCAGTTGCCGCGCATGACGATCGCGCTGCCGTCCGCCTTCGCGATCTCGTCGTAGTAGCGGTTCCTTCCGCGCGCGAGCCGGGCCGTAAAGCTGACGCTGCCCGGCCTGTCCGCCGTCAGCCGCGTGACGAGCGCCTCGTCCGGAAAGCTTGCGAATGTCTCCCTGCTGTAGCGCGCCTCTCCTTTCGTATAGCTCACGCTTGCCACGCCGCCGGCCAAATCCAGCTCGCGCGTATAATCGCTCGCCTCTTCGGCTGTCCCGTAGCGGAAGCTCAGCAGCAAATCGCCGAGCGGCATATAGTGCCGCTGCGTCTCCGGCACGCCGGACAATGCCATGACCGACAGCTCCTCCGCTTCCTTCAGCCGCCCTTCCTTCAGCAGCTCGCGGATCCGCCCCAAATTCGGAAGCGCGTCCGGGTTGTTCCTATCTCGAGGACCTCCGTACCACACGCTGTCCTCGTTCAGCGCGATTCTCTCCCTTGCCGGATGGCCGAATACCATGGCGCCAAGCTTGCCGTTGCCTACCGGCAGCGCTTCCTCCCATGCGGCGGCAGGCTGCTTGTACCAAATCCGGTTCTCTTGCTTCGTCGTCATTTTCCATTCCCCATTTCCCGAAATTGTCTTTCCATCGGCCATGCGTTCCATTACGATGTAACGTAGATGCGAAAAATCCATCGGATGCAGGAGGCCGCGAGTGACCAAACCAAACGAACAAAGCGCATTATCCGATCTGCTTCAGAAGCTGCAGATCGAGCTCATCGTCGCCGCGAAGACGCAGGTGTCGAACGGCTGGGGCGAGACGGACTCCGTCCCCGATCACAACAAGCTGTATTTCGTCGTCGACGGGGAAGGCTGGATCCGGGTCGGCGGCGACGATTATTATCCGCGTCCCGGCCAGCTGTTCCTTGCTCCTTCGCATGCGAAGGTATCCTTCTCCGCCTTGAACAACCGGCCATACCTGAAATATTGGTGCCATTTCACCGTAACGGCGGGACCGTTCGACCTGTTTCAATGGATCGGCGTGCCGCTGTGCATCGACGCGGACGACGCCGGCCGGATGGCCCTCCTGTTCGAGGAGATGATCGGCTGGCACGCCCAGCATTCCGTCATCGCCCGGCTGCGCGAGAAAGCGCTGCTGCTGGACATCGTCTGCCTCTTCCTCGGCAGCGTTCCGATCCGCGTGCTGCAGCACCGGAGCGAGGATATGAACCGGCTGAACGTCATTCAGCATTTCGTGGACAGCCGGCTTCATACGGCCATTAGCGTCGATCGGATGGCGGAGGAGGTCCATCTGCATCCCAACTATTTCATCGCCTATTTCAAAAAGCATTTCGGCGTGCCGCCGCTGAAATACGTGAACCGCAAACGCGCCGACCGGGCCAAGCAGCTGCTCGCGACGACCTCGCTCAGCGTCAAGGAAATCGCGGATCGGACCGGCTTTAAGGAAACGAGCCACTTCGCCAAGTTTTTCCGCAAGGAAACGAGCCTGACGCCGAGCGAATACCGGGCGGCCTACATGACGTAGCCGCTCGTTCCGCTACACCGATTATAAAAGCGCCCTCACGACCGCGCGATGGAAGAAACTAAGGGAATCGTGCATAAAACTAACTTGTGCGGCGGTTCATGCGAGCGTCGGCCGTTTACGGCTGGGAAGGGGCAGTTCTTAAGAACTTATGGCATATTTTTAACGGATCGGCCTGTCCCTATTGAGGAAATGCCCCGTCATGCCTTACAGTAGCTATAGATCCATATTCCCGATCTCATCGTTATTGGAGGCTGCATCATGACCATCAACGTTTACCCGGAGCTGAAAGGAATTCCGATTCGCGAAGACTTTGCCGTGCGCGTCCGCGTTCCCGGCGGGCGGTGGCAAGCGCTGCAGCTGTTCGAGGTTCAGGTCGACATGCATGACGTGCGCGAAGCTTCGATGGCCGCGTTCGATATAGACGGCGTCGCCGAGATCGAAGTCGACTGGCACGGCGGCAGCATCGAATCCGCCGTCATTCGTCCGTTATCCCGCGGCATCCCCTTCGAGCGAGAGGGCAATACGCTCCGCTTCGTGCTGGACGAGCCGTGCAAGCTGTCCGTCGAAATCAACGGCGAGCGCTTCTCCAACCTGCACCTGTTCGCGAATCCGCCGGAAGAAGGAGCGCCCCGGCCGGACGAGCCGGGCGTTCTGGCCGTTAAGCCCGGCATTCACCGCACGGAGCATCTGCTGCGGCCGCTCTGCACACCGTCCGGCGAAGGCGGGGAAGAGCCGCATACGTTGTATTTTTTGCCGGGCATGCATTATATCGAGGAGACGCTGCTGCGCATACCGTCCGGCAAGACGGTCTACCTCGCAGGCGGGGCGGCCGTCGCCGGCTCGATGGTGTGCGACCGGGTCCGCGACGTCGCCATCCGCGGCCGCGGCATTTTGTACCTGGCCGAATTTCACCGTTTCTCGGCGTTCCGGGGCGTGCGCATTCTGTTCTCCAGCCGCATCGAGGTCGAAGGCGTCACGGTGCTCAATCCGCCGCATTACAGCATCTATATCGGCCAATCGGAGCACATCCGGATTCGCAACTTCAAATCGTTCAGCTGCAAAGGCTGGAGCGACGGCATCGATATGATGGCAAGCCGCGAAGTCGACGTCGACGACGCGTTCCTCCGCACCTCGGACGACTGCATCGCCATCTACGGCAGCCGCTGGGACTACCGGGGCGATACGCGCGGCGTGACGGTGCGCAATTCGATCTTCTGGGCCGACGTCGCGCATCCGCTCATGATCGGCACGCACGGCGACTACCGCGGCGGCGGCGATACGATCGCGAACATCCGCTTCGAGAATCTCGACCTTCTCGAGCACCACGAACCGCAGGACAACTACCAAGGCGCCATGGCGATCAACGCGGGCGACCTGAACACCGTCCGCAACGTCGTCTATGAAAACATCCGCGTGGAGCCTTTCGAGCTCGGCCGCCTGTTCGACTTCCGCGTCGTCTGGAACAAGGACTACAACCCCGTCCCCGGCAGCCGGATCGAGAACGTCGTCCTGCAAAACATCTCATACGACGGCCGCGGCGCGAATCCGTCGCGCATTTACGGCTACAGCGCGGAGCGGCCCGTCTCCGGCGTCGCGATACGCAGCTTGCGGGTGAACGGGGAGGCGGTCACGGACGCCTCGCATCCGTCGATTGATGTGAACGAGCATGCCCGGGAAGTGACGTTTGAGTAGCGCCGTGCAATAAAAAAAAAACATCTCGTAAAATACAGCAGTCGCCGATTGATTTTCGGCGACTGGCTGCTTGGCTCGCGATTTAATCGTTGTACGCGCCTTAGATTTTCTATCCTTTAATTCCGCTCGCGGCAATGCCGCCGATCAAATATTTTTGGCCTATGAAGAAAATGATAAGCGGCACGACGGTCACTAAACTCGCGATAGCCATCAAGTTGTTCCATTCGGTCAAATAACTGTTCCGGAACAGATTAAGTCCCAGCGTAAGCGTATAATTTCGTTGGTCGTTTAAGAAAATAAGCGGCCCCATAAAATCAGTCCATGCATTCATCACTTGAAAAATAGCAACCGTTACTAGAGCGGGAGCGACAATCGGCAGCATAATACGCCAATAGACCTGGAAAGTGCTGCATCCGTCGATAATCGCAGCCTCGTCAAGATCATAGGGAATCGTCAAGAAATACTGCCGAAGCAGGAAAATATTGAAGGCCGCGCCGAAGAAGGAGGGCACGATCAAGCAGCGCAGCGTATCGATCCAGCCCAGCAATTTGAATTCCACATAAAGCGGAATGATCGTCACTTCATAAGGGATCATCATAGAAGCGAGCAGAATGGCGAACCAGACGTTTCTCCCTCTAAATACGAGACGCGCGAACCCGAAAGCGACAATGGAGGAGGAAATTACCGTCCCGATCGTCGTCAAGACGACAATCGTTACCGTATTTTCGAGAAATTGCTGAAACGGAGCAATCGTCCAGGCCGACTTGTAATTTTGGAATAGGAACGGGTCAGGTATCCACTGGGGCGGGAATGCGAATATCGCTCCCGGTTCCTTAAGCGAGGTCGACACCATCCAGATGAAAGGGATAATGAACACGAACGAGGAAATAATCAAGAAAGCATAGGTTACGCTTTTACCGAAGATATTCATCCTAATCCCCCTAACCCTTTCTCTCGGTCTCGTAGTACACCCACGAGCTGGACGTTTTAAACACCAACAATGTCAAAACCGCAATAATGATGAATAGAATCCATGACAAAGCGGCGGCATATCCCATTTGCAGATCCTGGAACGCCTTATTGTAAATATAAAGCGCATAGAAATAAGTGGAATTCAGCGGACCGCCATTGGTCATCACATAGCCTTGCGTAAAGGTTCGAAATGCGCCGATAACCCCCATGATCAAGTTAAAAAAAATCGAAGGCGTAATCATCGGTATGGTAATCGCCCGGAACTGCCTGAACTTCGTAGCGCCGTCTATGCTGGAAACGTCGTACAGCAGCTGCGGTATGTTTTGCAATCCGGCCAAAAAGATGACGATCCCCCCTCCGGAGCCCCACACGCTCATCATAATTAAGGAAGTAAGCGCCCAATTCGGGTCTCCGAGCCAATCCGGACCTTGAATGCCGAGAAACGATAAAAAATAATTCAAAATCCCGAAGTCCGGCTGCAGCACCCACATCCACAAAACGGCCGCCGCAACCCCTGTAATGACGGAAGGCAAATAAAACAAAGTCCGAAAGATACCCATGCCCTTTAATTTCAGATTGAGCAGTATCGCCAAAAGCAGAGACACAATCAGTCCCAAAGGAACCGAAACAACGGCATAAGTGAACGTTACCTTTAGCGATTTCCAAAATAACGGATCCAGCTTGAACATATCGATATAGTTTTTCAATCCGATAAAAACGGGCTTATCGAGCAAGCTCCACTTAAAGAAACTGATGATCAACGAAAAAAGTAACGGACCGAGAGAAAAGGCCATAAATCCGATGATCCACAACCCGATAAAGCTGTAACCCTCGAACTGTCGAGTCATTTTGTTCATTCGTTTCATCCAATCACCGCTTTATGTCAAATTATTTAAATTATTTGCCGACCTGCAACGTCGTATTGATTTCTTTTACCGCATTATTCAAAGCCTCCTGCGCAGTCATCTTTCCTAATATCGTCGCTTCCATGGCATAGACGAGCTTCTCGTCGATCTTGCTCCACTCCGGCGTGGCGTAATAGGAAGGCGTTACCGTTGCATACTTAATCATTTCAAGGAACGGTCTGAAATACGGATCCTCGGCCGTCTTCAAATCTTGAGCGATCGCCGGCATCTCCGGAAGGCCGAAGCCAAGCTTGACGAAATTCGTCTGTCCTTCCTTGCTGCCCATATATTGGGCGAATTTGAAAGCCGCATCCTTGTGCTTGGACGTTTTGGAAACGACGAATCCGCTCGTATGCAGAATACCGACAAGCTTACCGTTCTTACGGGGCATCATCGCGGTGCCGAAGCTGAAATTGCTCATCTTCCTATAATCGTTCAATGGCCATAATCCGCTTTCAAACATGGCCACCTTGCCCGTTTTGAACATCTCGGTTCCTCCGCCCATCGTGGTCGAAGCCGAAGGGGACGGCGATACTTTGTATTTATTGACCAGATCGGCATACCACTGAAGCGCTTCCGCCGTTTGCGGCGAATTCATAATACCGTCGACCGTTTTACCGTCTTCGCTGATGAACTTGCCTCCGTTGGTCCATACAAACTGCTGAAGCGTGTACGTATTTTTGGCCTCGGTGACGAAGCCGTATACCCCGTCGCCAGTAAGCTTCTGCGCGGCGCTCAAAAAATCATCATACGTCCAATCGTCTTTCGGATAAGGAACGCCGGCTTTGTCGAATAACGTTTTGTTGTAAAATATCGCTCTGGTGGTTGGGATATTGGGAATGGAATAAAGAACGCCGTTCACCTTGGAAGCGTTAAATATCTCGGGGTAATATTGATCGGGGTCTATCTCGCCGCTTTGAATATAGGAGTCTAAGGGCTCGACGGCCCCTCGGGCCACAAGCTGGGGATAGTTCCACCATAAGAAGACGTCCGGAGCGTTGCCGGCGGCAAGCGACGTGAATATTTTCTGCTCGTAGCTATCCGGTACGGACTCCACCTGAACCTTAATGTTCGGATATTTAGCCTGGAAACCGTCCACGACAGCTTTATACGTTTCCAATGAACTGGCCGTATCCCACGTCGCGAATCGGATCGTTACCGGCGCATCTTCGGGGTCGGTTTTGGGGGCATCCGTTGCGGGGCTATTGTTGGATGCATCCGTATTGCCGGAAGTGTCGGCCGTCTGCGCTCCGCTGCATGCGGAGGCCGTCAGCACAACGATTACACTCATAGAAAGAGCCATCATTTTTTTCAACATCCGTTTTTCCCCCTCATCATGATTTTTAATTTGTTCATCCCTCTGCCTCGCTTTTCATCTCGACTAAGGTGAACGCCTCGCCTGCCGCGGTTTCAAATTCAAACCATGATCCGCTGCATATTTGCGATTCGCGGTCTCCCTGCTTCACGGACACTTGCCGCTCCCCCCATGGGTTGCGCAGTCTGCAAATCCCTCCGAGCGTGGATACAATGCTTAACGTTGCGATTACGCCTTTGCGGATCGCGGACGTCACCTTAAAACCTCCATGACACCAGAGCGAAAATTCCGCGTCCCAGCCGCCGGGGACAGCCGGGAAGACGTTAATTACCGGCTCTTTGCCGGGAGCGCCAGGCCCACTTTGGCAGAGCGCAAGCTGCAGGCCGTGCGCCGCATTTCCGAGCCTCTGCGCGCTGATGGCGTTGACGCCCTCCCGTACCGTCAGCCGGTTGTCGTAATAGTTGATTTTCCCCGTATCCGCATAGTAGCAATATTCACGATCGGCATTCACGCATTCGAGCTGGGCCAACACGGCTTGTTTAAAACCTTCGGCCTCGCCCATTCCGGCGAGCATTACGGCAACGGACGACATCTCGGTAGCAGCTCTGCCCCAGTCGCCTCCCAGCATTTCCTGCTGATAGGCCAAGGTGGCTTTGCCCGTCTTGAACCAATCGGGATTTTCGCTCGCGGTCTCAAGGGAGCAGAGAATGAAATCCCGCATCGGATCGGTAGCGATATCCTGCCTATCGTCAAGCACCCGCCCGATCGCGCCGACCCATACGGGATCCTCATTTTCTTTCGTTCGGTAGATCGCCTCCGGATGATCGCTTCGCGGAAGCGGAGCCAGGTTGCGGTAAAACGCCTCCCACAGCGGACGCATGTCCTGATCCGCATCCAAGATACTGGCGGCCTTCAGCAGCACCGGAAAGATTCCGTGAAGCGCTGACATCACTTGAATCGTATCCTTGCCTCCAATGTATTTCTCACCGCTAATGGTGTTGTGCATATGGTATTTGCCGTCATCCTCCATGCGTAAGTGCGGATAATGGCGAAGGAATTCCGCCGCCCCTTTGATCATCGGGTATGCCCGATCCTTCAACCATGTCCGGTCTCTCGTGAATTCATAATAATTCCAATAGTGATAGGCGATGCCGGCGATGTTCCAAAACATGTGGGTCGTGGACCCGAAGGGGCCCCAGCCCTTATCGGAATAGACCAGGCTTCCGTCCATCCATTCTTCGCGTCCCTTCCAGTTCCAGCGACTCTCATGCGGATGCTTGTTATGCGCATATTGCTTGAATAATTCAGATCGTTCCTCCCAAGGCTTGCGCAGCAAGTACAGTTCTCTCATCTCGGCGGCAATAGTTTCGGGCAGCTCCTCCACGCCGTTAAACCAAACGGTTTCGGGGATATAGATCCCCTTGCTCCCCCACTGCTGTTCCGCCGCTTTGGCGCATGAATCGTACATGCCCGAATACATATCGAAATAAGGCTGCATCAATTCATAGTGACCTGTTGCCGGCACCGCATTGTAATACAACCTGAGATTGCTCCACCACTGCATCGCTCCCCAGTGTCTGAAATCTCCGCGCGGGCTCAGCAGCATACCGCCGAAGTTGGGCGGATACTTTCCGCCCCGGGAGTTAGACGCCATGAGATAGACATAATACGTATAATGCTTCTCCACTAATTCGGCGCTGCCATCCTCGCTGCTTAAGCGAATGTAGGATTTCTGCCAGAACTCGTTCCACCAAAGCTGATGCTCCTGCAGCAAGCGATCATAGCCTGCATTTCTTGCCGCCTCCAATTGCTTTACTGCCGAAGCGGCAACGTCCTCGTTTTCATCAAAGGCGGCGCTGCTCGCGACGAAGATTTCGAAGCTTCCCGTTTCCGGTTTGACGCATAGGCGCATTTCCGTTTCATTCGGCTGACCGAGAACTTTATTTACTCTAAAATCGGCGACCGGCGCCCTTCCGCCTAGCTCATCGTTCATCCGGATGACACCTTCGCGGCCGGATATACCGACCGCGACCGCCGAAGAACAGTAATAACTGCCTTCCCTGAATTCCTGTATTAAGATCATGACGTCCTTGTGCATGACGAGCTTGGAGACCGCCGTATGATTCTTCGTTGCCACTTCCGCCGGCCGAAGCATCTTCAGCTTGATGTTGATGCCTTGCGGGCTCTTCCTTCCATCCTCGACCTTGAAGGCAAATACATCGCTGTGGTCATAAGCAAATGCCTCGAGACCGACTCCGCTGCCGCGAATGGCGGCCGTCGCATCGTATAAGCTTAAATGCTGGCGTACCGATCCGTCCTGAAACGCGTCGTCTCCGTAATCCACAAAATCGATGTCGACGAAACCGCAGGCGTAGGCGTAATCCAAATGCCTTTGATTGAAGCTGTTCGTGGATCGGTCATTCGCATACACATCGACGCGATTGACCTGCAATTTCACGGCCGACGGCGATGTCCAAAGCAGGCTTCCCATCCTTCCGTTTCCGATCGGAAGTCCTCCTTCGCTTCGTTTGACCGTGTGCTCGTAATGCAAATCTCCGCGCGACACAAGCTCTCGATAATTCATAAATGAAATCACGCTCCAGAATTCCCTTTTTTCAAATCATCGTTATTTCTTGTATTTGTTGTACAGCTCGGTATATTCCTTGATAACGTCGGCGCCGCCCGACTGCTTCCATTTCTCAAGCTCTTTGCCCCAGCCCGCTTCGTCGATTACGCCCATGATGAACTTGATTTTCGCGTCGTCGATGATTTTCTCGTTCGTCGACAGCTTCTTCTTGCTTTCGACGCTGAGGATGAGTCCGTGCGATACGTCCGCAACGCCGTACTGCTTGATCTCTTCAAGCGTATCCGCAGCCTCTTTCGCTAGCGGCGTTCCGTTGTTGACAAGGTCCATGCGCATCGCAAGGTGTTGGACCGGCACGACTTCCTTGTTGTATTTGGTTTCGTCTAAAATATTTTGAACCCCGTTCTCTTCCTTGTAATGAACCCCGTCAACGCCAAGCATGACCGTTTTCACCATCTTGTCGTCGGCCATCTTGTCAAAGAAGCTTAGAATCTTCTTCAAATCCTCTTCTGTCTTGACGCTCGACTTCGGGAACATATACATGCCCAGGAACCCGCTGCCTTTGGCAACCCGCTTCTCGCCGGTCGTCGATACAAGCGCCGGAATGATATGAACGTCCGCGCCCGGCAGCGTTTTGCCAAGGCCGACGAACGTTTCGCCGCGGTAAGCTTCAACGATGTTCCCTCTGATGCCGATTTTTCCATTGGTCCAATCCTCCGATACTTTGGCGCCCGGCACAGTGGCAAAGTCCTGATTGAGAATCTTCTCGTCGTACAGCTTTTTCATGAATTTCAAATAGTCCATATATTCGTTGGTCATGAAATCGGGGATGACCTCGTTATTGATATAACCCCATCCGTTCGGCGCGCCGAACAGGATTGGAAATGTATACGTACTTAAATCTTTATTTTCGGTAATGCCCCACGTGTCCTGCTTCCCGTTTTTATCCGGATCGTTAGATGCAAACGCTTTCAGCACGTTGTAATAATCGTCCACGGTTTTAGGCGGTTCTTTGATCCCGGCATTGTCCAGCCAGTCCTTCCGGTAATACAGGACGACCCTTTCCGGATAACGGCCCCGGTAAAGACCGTATATTTTACCATCGATCCGGGTATTGTTCAGCGTATCTTGATCTAATTTGCTCAGGTTCGGATAATCCTTCAAATAGGGCTCGACATCCCAGAAGAACCCGCTCTGCGCGGCGCTCACGATGACCGTATCCTGCGGTTTAACGACTAGCATCGCCTGCGGCAGGTCCCCTGATGCCATCGTCACGTTCAATTTGTCCGTATAATTGGAATTCAGCACCCATGTGATATCGAGCTTCGTATTCGTCTGCTGTTCGATGTATTTCACAATGGGGTTGTCCGCTGTCGGGGGTTCCGCAGATTCAAATTGGCTCATCATTTGGATTCGAAGCGGCGCTGCCGAATCCGTACTAACTGTTTCGGACGGTTTATTGCTGCCTCCGGCGCATCCGGTCAATGCCGCGATAAGCAGCATCGATAGCGCCGGTACCATTCGCTTAAACTCTTTTCCCATGAACCTATGACCTCCATATTTTTATTGTATTTTTTTTCGGTCTCGAGCTTTCCCTATTCTTTCACGGACCCGAGCAGCACGCCTTTCGCAAAATGCTTTTGCAAGAAAGGATAGACGAGCAAGATCGGAACAGTCGATACGACCGTCACGCCCATTTGGATCGTTTTACCCGGCGGAATCACCCCCTCGAAGTTGTTTGCGGAATCGCCTATGCCGGTTTGCGACAGAAGGACGATTTGACGCAGCCATACCTGGATCGGAAACTTGCTGGAATCATTGATATAGAGAAGGGCGTTTAGAAATTGATTCCAATGCCCGACCGCATAAAACAACGTTAATGTCGCAATCGCCGGCATCGACAGCGGAATCACGATCCGATACAAGATCTGCAGGTCGTTGCAGCCGTCGATCCGAGCCGAATCCTCCAGTTCATCCGGCAGCTGGATAAAAAAGTTCTTCAATATAATCAGAAAGAATGCGCTGATGGCTCCGGGAAACAGCAGGGCGCCGAATGTGTCGAGCAGCCCCAGGCTTTTCACGACCAGATAGGTCGGAATCATTCCTCCGCTGAACAGCATGGAGAATATGACCATTAGCATGACCGGCTTTCGTACCCGCAGCCGTTTGTTGGCCAAAGGAAAAGCCATCAGCGAGGTAAGCGCGATGTTAATGGCCGTTCCCGCAACCGTGATGAATATGGTGACGAGTAACGAGTGCGGAATAGTATTTGTGCTGAAAATGTACCGGTAAGCCGCGAGCGAAAACGTCTTCGGGAAAATCACAAAGCTTTTCCGGAGCGCTTCCTCAGGAGCTTCGAACGAGCCGGTCACGTTGAGCAGAAAGGGAACGACCGTAATCAAGGCCATTAGAAACAAAAGAAAATAATTGGCGCTGTCGAACAGCTTGCTGCCCCATGATCTGTTCCTATCCATGTTTTCACCTCTTTTCTCGTCATTCTTTAGTAAATGCCTTCTTCCCCGAATTTTTTGGCCAGCCGGTTCGTGATCAATACCAGAAGGAGTCCGACCACCGACTTGAACATATCGACCGCCGTACTGAAGCCGAATTGGCCGCCCAGGATCCCCACCGTGTACACATAGGTGTCGAACACCTCCCCGACTTCGCGGTTCAGCGTATTAAGCATCAGATAGATTTGCTCGAAGCCGGAATCCAGAAACGAACCCAGCCGCAAAATCAGCAGGATGATTATCGTGCTTCGTATCGAAGGCAGCGTAATATGATAAAGCTGCCGCCAGCGGTTCGCTCCGTCCATTCGGGCCGCTTCATACAGCTGGGGATTGACGCCGGCCAGCGCCGCCATAAA
Organism: Paenibacillus arenilitoris; assembly: GCF_014705655.1. Classification (GTDB taxonomy): domain Bacteria; phylum Bacillota; class Bacilli; order Paenibacillales; family Paenibacillaceae; genus Pristimantibacillus; species Pristimantibacillus arenilitoris. The sequence goes on from NZ_JACXIY010000044.1 coordinate 33,794, forward strand.
AATAATCGTTCCCCATCCCGTTTCCTTCCAGATGATTTCCAAGGTGATCATCGGCCTAAACCAGCGTGCGCTGTCCAGAAAATGCACCTTCTGGAAACCAAGCGACTGCAAAATCTCATTGACGATACCGTTCTGAATCGAAAAGAAAAAATAGAAAAAGCTTACAACGATAACCCATGAAAGAAAATGCGGAACGTAAATTAGCGAAACGACGATCTTCTTATACACTTCATGCCGGACTTCATTCAGCATTAGCGCAATAATGATAGGCAACGGAAAGAATAGAAAAATGTTGTAAGCCGCCAGGATCATCGTATTTCGCAGCAGCATCCAGAAATCGGGACTCGTGAACAACGCATGAAAATGAGCGAAGCCTACCCACTCGCTTTTTGCGATTCCGAGAAACGGCATATAATTCTGAAACGCAATGACCAGCCCCCACATCGGGGCATAACGGAAAATCAGAAAATAGAGCACGCCCGGCAATAGCATAAGATATAACCAGTAGTCCCTTCTAACTTCCTTCAGGATCTTGACCCATACCCCTTCCGACTTCCGGGTGACGATAAGATGATGATGATGATTAGACGCCGGATCTGGCAACGCTTTCAAGAAGATACCTCCCATCACGTGTTTGTTACCGTTAAGGTACCGGAGCGGGGTTGCTTCTGTAAATAATCCGCCCGACTGTTCTCTTCTGATCATTCCGTGTCCCCTGTTTTCGCGGGTAATCTCCAGCGCAGTAACGAAATGATTATCCGGATTCTCAACCGCTATGCTTTATCCGATTATCTCGATACTGCTTAGGCGTGATCCCTTCCAGCTTCTTAAAATATCGAATGAAATTTTGAGAATTGCTGAACCGCAGCTTTTCTGCGATCTCCTGAATTTGATCTTCGGTCTCGGCCAGCAGTTTTCTCGCCATATTCAGCCTGTTTTGAGATAAATAATCACTGAAGCTGATCCCCTTTTCTTTTCGGAAAATTTGCCCCAAATAGTTCGGGTTATAATGAAGACGGGCCGCGCAGGCTTCCAGCGTCAGCTCCGGATCGAATTCGTCATGGATGATTTGAATGAGTGTTCTGATGATACTCATCTGCCGGGATTCACTGCGGGCCAGCATCTCCTCCAAGATCGGTTCAACGATATGCTCGTAAATCCAATCCTCCAATTCATTAACGGAAGTTTGCAGCAGCCGGTCCAGCTTTTGAAAAATCGGTATTTCTTCGACCAAGGCTGTATACCTTTCCTCCGCTTGATGGGAAATCTTGATCAAATCCATCAGCAACAGAAAGATAAACATGGAGCAATCCCGATAGCGATAGTGTCCGGAGCACATTTCCGAAATGATGTTATGCAGCGTACGCTTCGATTGCTCCGCATCACCGAATTTGATCGCATCGATTAATTCTTTCACCATAAAACCGGGGTATTTCACCGTATTGCCCAATTCGTTCGCATCAAAATCCGAAGCATACAGGATGGCCTCCCTGCCGTGCATGAACCTTGACTTTAACGCATCCGCCGCCTCGTCGTAAGCCGAAGAAGCTTCCGCCGGCTGATTGAACGGATCGCTGATCCCTATGCTTACGTGAAGACGCAGAAACTGCTTTACAGCTTCCTGGATCGTACGCGAAAGTAAATATAGCTCCTCCTTGAAAGCGTCAATATTTCGATGCGCTGAGCCGAGCAGAACGACCTGCGTACGATTGATAATGACGGGATTCAGCACGATCCATTCCGCGGCGGTTTCGCCCAGCATATTTTTTATCGCAAATAATAAAAGATCGCGGTCCTTTTCCAAATAACCGCTATTCTTTAATGTATCGATTTGAACGGCGAGCACACAAAATTGGTTCCAGTCCGTATCACGCCTGAAGTTATTTTCAATTTCCTGAGGCTTCACTTCACCTCGAAACAATTGATAAGCAAAAAAATCATTCAGCTGATTCGTTTGCATATACAATTGGCCCCTAAGTTTCTGGCTGTCCTGAAAAAAAACCTGCATCCGGTTATGAATAAAATCCATTTCGTTGCTTTGCGGCTGGCCATTCCATTTATCCGCTGAGTTCATGGAGACCATTTGGTACAACTGTTGGATAGGCGTATATAATCTTCGGGTCCCGTATAAGGAAAGCACGAAAAATACGCCGCTCACGACAAAACCGGTAAAAAAAATAAACAGACCGATAAATCGGGAGCTTTGCGCGGTCTCCAGGGTCGATACCATCGACAAATAAGTCCATTCGTATTTCTCGGAATGCCGATAAATGAACGAATAATCGGAACCGTTGATTCTGGCTGAGAAATTGCCGTGCGGATATTGCTTCACTTGCGATTGTAACGTTCGGACAATACGATTCACGTCTTGCTTGCGAAGAGCATACTGCGTGATGTTCCGAATCGCTTTGCCCTTGTCGTCAATCAGCGTCATTTGGCCCAAGTCTTTACTTCGTATCAGCTCGCGAAAAAGATCACTGCTCGAAATTTTAATGGTCACGATTCCCTGATCCCGGTCAAAGGCTGAAGAAGGCACCTTCAATGTATATTGGAAAAACTCGGAATCCGCTGTTTTACTCCATGTCGAGCCTGAGGCGAATCGCCTAAGCCGAACCATCTCTTCATCGGTGTATGCCTCGGTTATCGAGAGAGCTCCTCCGTTTTGTAAAACCCATCCTTTTTCCAAATTAACAATTTCCAGACTGTTAATAATCGAGGAATGCGAATATAATGAGCTGATCTCCGACACGATGTCGTTAACTTTTACATAATTGTCATAGCTGATCATCGTGAGGTCTTCGTCCAATACGGCTGTAAAGCTCGGCAGCCGAGTGAATTGGATGATGGCGCTTTCAACGGTTTGCAACGAATTTTCCAGCTGCAGCTGCGTCTGTTGTAACAGCTGTGCGTTTATTTTATCGATCTTCTCGTTCATTAAGCTGGAGGTCTTATAGTAGGCAATATAACCGAGAAACGAAATGGCAACGATGACCAGTGCGATGTTGAAGGAAAGCAGTTTTACGAAGTAGCTTTTCTTTCTCATAATCATCCCTCCATTCGAAATAGAAAGCATAAAAAACCGCTATTTTTAAGCGGCTTTTTATTCCTCCAATAGCTGCAGGATCTCCTATGAATGAACTCTCTCACTGACATAACGATGTTACGATTTTACTTATTCCGCTTCGGTTTTGAAGTAAAGCACTTTGGCGCAGTGCGCATCCAGGCCTCTCAGTTGAACCTTATCCGTGTATACTCCGATTTCCTCATCCGTCCAATAATCATAAAGGAGATGACTTCCCTCCAACACGAAATCGAAGTCCTTCGGTACATCGTCAAAGTTAAACACACAGATCGCCTGCCGGTTCCCCAAATCAATTCGCCCGATGATATGGTTATTATCGTCGAAACGGGCCGCTTTGCCCGTCGGAGGAAGCAGCTTTCTTAACACATTCATATTGTTCTCGGACATAGAAGGGATCAAGTCGCCGCTGACAATCATACCGCCGGACGCTAAAATAACCGCTTTATGGAATTCAAACTCCTGGTCGGAGATGACCGAGGATGTCTCTGCAATCTCCCCGCTTATCGTCCGGGATTTAAAGGTCACTCTCTCGAGTACGATGACGTCCGGGTCGTTGTACCACAGGGTGTCATTTTGCCAGTTGCGACGGAACTGCTCCTTCGCATTGCCGCTCACATGCTTCCAATCCCTTGCGATATCATTCGTAATCCGGTTGCCGTGAACAAGACCAAGCAGCGGCCAGAATGGCGCGTTACAGCCGAGAATGAAGCTGTCATGTCCGACTTCGTCGACAATGGCCTTTATACCGCGACGGAATGCCTCGATGCGGGTTGCGTTTTGATCATAACGCTTCCCCGGCAGCCCGCCGTATTGCAAGAAATCCAATTTGAAATAACGCCAGCCCCAATCGTCGTGCATCGTCTTGACGGAGGAACGCAAATAATTCAGCGCTTCAGGATGTGTCGTATCCAGCATATACCATTGTTTGTCTGGCGATTTCTTTTTTTGTCCGATTCCGTTATACGGTTTTCCCTCTTCGTCTTGGACCAGCCAATCCGGGTGCTCCCGCAGCAATACAGAACCGGGTTCAACGATGAACGGTGAAAGATAACCGGCGGCTTCCATGCCGTAGGCGCGAATGCCGTCGCTGATCGTTTGGACATCGGCTCCGAGCGCTGGATTTGGAATTAAGAAATCGCCGTCGGCTGCCGCATATCCACCGTCAATTTGAATCCGTCGCAGCTCGGGAATACGCTGCTTCATCGCCCGCGCATTGTCGTAGAACCCTTCCGCCGTCATCGGACGCAGACAATAGTAGGAGCACCAGCCGGTCGGAATTTCCGGATAATGAAGGCGTGGATGATTCCGGTTCAGGTGTCCGGCCAAATCCTCCAGCAGAAGGTTATGATCGGGACCGGAGGAACATACGAATTCCTCTAAATCCCACGAACCGCCAGCTTCCAACGTCAAGTCTTCCATGTCCATAATCACTTCCAGGTAAGAGCCTCTGAACCGAAACTCACCGGAGAACCGGCGGCAAGACGTGAAAGCCAGAAGCTGATGCCCCTGCTTCTCGGGTGACAGCAGGAACAGATTATATACGGACCATACGTTCTTATGAAACGGCGTCCTTGGCAAACGGAAGAAATCCCAATCGGTTCCATAAGCCCCGATAGGAGAGGGAGACGAGAGCGTCCCCCCATATTGGGTTAGCATCTGATAGCCTTCTCCGTAGAAGGGAGTGTCGGGACTGTATGCCGTATTACCGGCGAACAGCACCACTTCTTTCAATTGCTTCGGCCGGTTGGAGCGGTTCACCACTCTCGCTTGCAGCAGATGATCCGTCCACGATTTTTCTACAACCAATTCATTTTCCGAAGCTGTCGTATAGTCTGAAAGTCTAACACATGAACCGAATTTCTTTATTTCGTCTAATGTCAGCATGTTGACCTCCTTCAGAAGATGGACAAAGCTGGAACCCAAGTTGTCGTTACGCCTCTCTCAGCGCTTCTTCTACGGTAAGCGTGATGCCTTTTCTCGACGAAACGGCTGCGGCATGCACCAAGCTTTGCGACTTCAAATAATCCCTTCCGCTTGGTTTTGGCTCGCGCTGCTGCTTCAACGCAGCCAGAAATTCATCGAGCGACAACAGGTCTCCTACTCCTTCGAAGGTATATACTTCATCGGGCATCCCATCCCGCATGAGCTTAACTCGATTGCTTGTTATCGAAATCGCCCCCTCCGCGCCTTCGAAACGCCAATCTCCATACCATTCGGTCTGTTTTCCCTTGGCCATCATGTTGCCGTGGTAATCCACGACCGTCCCGCCGTCAAGCTCCATCCAAGCGGTAAGATGGATCGTCGTCGACTCCGTCCAGCTTCCGGGCGGATTGCTGTTCTTGGCGAACACTTTAACCGCTTCCTGACCGGTAAAATAACGGATCATATCGAAATGATGAATCGTGACATCTTCCAGCAGCCCGTTAGCCAGCCGGCCGAAATAAGGAACGGGCACGACATGATAGCGGTCGAATTCGATGTGCACCGATGACATCTTCCCGATGACGCCGCTGTCCAGAAGCTCCTTTGCTTTCAGCACCGGAGCGAAGAAACGGTAATTCTCGGATATCATGAATGGGATGTGTTTCCGTTCGGCCTGGCCGACTATATATTGCGCATCCTTGATGTCGTTTGAAATCGGCTTCTCGCAGAGCACCGGCAGACCATGCGCGAACGCGATCTCGTTAATGGCAGTGTGAATGTGAGGCGGCGTAACATTGATGACGAAATCGGGACGCTCGCTAATGATCGCATCTTCCAGAGACGAATAAAATGGGGTTTCCGGATCGATCGTTTCACGCAGCTGGGCGTTCGCTTCAACAACGCATACCGCCTGCACGCCAGCATGACGTCTCAATCTCTTATACCACCCTGAACCAAAATTTCCTAATCCGACCAGAACCGCCTTCATGCCGCTCATCCTCTCTTCGCTTCTTTAGATTTGATTTTTGTTACGGGTCGGTCCGGCATGGCACCATAAGACGACAATGGGATCTTCGACGCTTGAAATGAGATGATGGTCCTCTCCCGGCTCAATAATGACGACATCGCCCGTCTTTACGGGATAAAAGTGCGTCTTGTCGATTTCAACCTCGCCTTTGCCTTGGAGAATGAGGAAAGCTTCGCAATCTTCGTGCACGTGATAGTCGATGCCGCCAGGGCCGTCGTTCGTATGAGCGCGCGCGCCAGGCTTCTCGAAGGCAAGCCCGCCGTACGTGAGGTGCTCCCCCGGCATAATATTTTTCAGAATATGTCCTTCCGTAACGTCGGCCAACTGATTGAAACGATAAGTTCTCATTAGAAAACCCCTCCCATGTTCGTTGACGGGTGAAGTGACACCCGGATTAAATTTGATTAAGTATTGCGTTCTTGACAAAGCGGGAAAGAAATGCAATCATTCAACTTATGAAAAATCGATACTCAGCAACGAGGTGAAGCAGATGGACATCGCATCCTTGCATTACGGTCAGCACCGCGTTCCGGAATGGAGATGGAATGTCCCCGCCGGGGGTCATCCCGGGTTTACTTTATGGAGCGTATGGGGCGGAACCGGTCATATCATGCTTGGCAAGAACGGTTACAAGTTAAATGTAGGCGATGTCTTCCTTATTAATTACGAGAAGGAGGTCGATGCCTATCAAGATGATCTTGCCATTCTTGATGTTCGTTATATAGATTTTACGTTGCGAAATCCGGATAGTTTGCGCGACTTGCCGGAGCATCGGCATTTTGACCAATATCATTTTGTACTGGAGCTTTTCCATCGCTTTCGTCTGGCGAAAGAAAGCAATCATTCGTCACAAATGAAGATATGGCTGGAAGCCCTTCTTTCGGAATATCGGGATAAACCGCCGGCACCGGCAAGCGCATACTCGATAAAAATCGAGGAGCTATGCCGCATGTTTCAACAACATCCTCAAGAGCAATATGACATCAGCGAACTTGCCCGCAGCTACTCTCTCACGCCGGATCACTTTATCCGGATTTTTAAACAGGAACGCGGCGTTACCCCCTACGCCTATCTGCAGCGTTGCAGACTGGAGACTGCAAAAACACTTTTGCGGATGTCCGCTCTCAGTATCACGGATATCGCGAACCATTGCGGCTTTTCCGATATTTACAACTTTTCTCGTTTTTTTCAATCCAAAACAGGATGCTCTCCCAGAAAATTCCGTAATTGAATGAAGTTTTGTGCCGCTCGCGCCTCTCCTCCCTTGCCCTTCGATGGATTAATCATAGGCTTGCCAAGCTGCAATGTACATGTCAAAATACGATATTGATTTGTGTAAAATCGATATGATGTGCATTTCCGACTTTTGGTTTTACGTTGTTTTCTTCGTTAGCCGGATGGCGCATCCGCCATTAAATTTTAAAAGAAGGTCAAGCTGATCGCGATTCGTTACGGTTTCCGTACGGACGTTCATATCGGTCGAATGCATGAACCTGTAATGATCGTTAGCGGTAATGACTTCTTCGTATATTTCCGCCTCATAGACGACATCGGAATCTAGAAAATGCAGCGGAACATGCGCTGTCCTTCCCCCCGCTGCGCATATCGAACCGACATACCAAACCTGTCCGCTGCGTCTGGCCATCGTCACGAAGCGCCCCGGGTAGCCCTCCAGCAGGAGAGTCTGATCCCAAGCGGCCGGCACTTGCCGCAAAAAACGGTTTCCGGCGCTTTCTTCATAGGCTTCGATCGAGTCTGCGAAGCACTGCATGCCTGACTCGAATATGACCGGCAACGCCAGCTGATGGCCATGTCCGGTGCGAGTCAGCCTTGAGAACGTAACCGGCGTATAGTCCATCGAACCAACGACGTTGCGCGTGAACGGTACCGTGCAGTTATGGACCGCATTCGGTCCCTCGGCTAAAGGATTCTTCCAATATTCCGCTCCGAAAATACCTTCACGGGTAAGCACATGCGGCCAACGCCGCTGTTCGCCCGAAGGCTTGGTGGCGCCGTGATAATTGATCATCAGCTTATACTCCATGGCGATTCGCGCGATAAGGTCATACGCTTTGATTCTCTCCTGGGAATCGCTGTCGAAGAAGTCAACCTTAATTCCGCGCGCCCCCCACTCCGCCCATAAAGCCATCTTCCTTCTGGCTTCATCCTCTTCTGTCAGAGCCTTATAGTGGGACCATAACCAGATCCCGACTCCTTTCGTTTCCGCGTATCGAATGAGCTCCTGCGCGTTGACCGTGCTCTCCTCCGAATCCCAACCGCCGTCTACAAGGGAATATTCCCAGCCCATTTCCGACGCGAAATCAATAAATTGGATCTGCTTCTCATGGTCTTTCGGAGAGTCGCTGTCCGGATGCCACGACCAGCTGGAACGTCCCGGCTTGACCCAAGAGAAGTCCTTCGCTTCCGCAGGGGGATTCAGATGAAAAATCATCGTCGACTCGACAATCGACGCAAGCTCTCCGCCGATGATGGCCGCTCTCCAAGGCGTTGCGAAGGGACCGTTTGCCGAATTCGGCCCTTCCTGGTCGGGAGCGAAAGCCAAATCAAGCGTACGCTCGCGCGATCTATTCACTTTCAAATGCGATGCGCAATAATCGCCGTAAACGGCTCCCTCCGTTAGCAGCATCCAACCGGCCTCTCCAACCTGAAAGAGCATCGGCATCGCATAGGCCGCTTCATTCATAAGCTCCGGCATGCATAAATCGTACGTACGCTCGTAGCATTCCATAAACTTCGACGCCCATATATTCACTAACGGGTCTTGTGGAAGGATAAAGCCGGTCCGTTCGGCATTCACCTTATGTTCTCTCGCGGCGGGCAGCCGGTAGCGAAAGGCAATCCCCTCATTATAGACGCGGCAAACCAGCTGCAGCTCATGCCCGTTCTTGTCGAAAACAAGCGTCAATTCATTCGCTTGATTGCGGTATTGCGATTGCTTGCCATGCGGCAATGTATACGTCTCATCCACTTTGCCGGTCGAGGCGCTCCGAAAGGATAAGCCGTCAACAAAGCTTTCATAATCGGTCTCGATCCCTAATGGGGATCGTTCAAGAAATGATTGATCCCCTCTTTTGACTTCAAAGTAAAGCCTGCCATCTCGATCTAAATGAACCTCGAAACAAATCCGGGAATCTTGCGATGCAAGCGTCCAGCCCATCTGAACCCCAGTTTCAACATTTCGCGTCATGATAAGTATCCTCCCTAACCAATCGTAAAGTCTCGCCTTTGCCGGTCTCCAACTCGATGAGTCGCCCGCTGACTCGCTGCCGTTCCTTTTCCCTTATACCTATCAGACTGCCGTCCCACGGATTATAGATTTGCAATCGCGAACCCGCCTCGCTAATCACTTCTATCCATTCTACCCGCTCTCCGTCAAAGGCCGCGCTGACCAGGAAACCGCCTACCGCTCTCAGCGTATGGAAAGAAGCCCGTTTTCCTTGAGGCCAATTGCAAAACAGTCTTATCACGCCATTGTAGCTTTGCAGCAAGCATTCGTTAATAACTGCCGGAAGCGCGAAATTCTCGAACCATATGCCCATCCGCGCCATAAAGTCGAAAGGTCCGGTATCATAATAACGGCCGCCCGTCTGCAGCAGCAGGTCGGTACACGTTCCGTTCGGCAGCAAACAATATTCAATTTGGCGCTTGAATCGCTCAAGATCCAGAATACCAAGCCGGGCGGCCTGCAAATTATGGAAAACCAATTCATTGCCGCCTTCCGTCCGAAGATTGCGGTACGTCGTGCATGCAAGATGATAGGTCTCCTCATCGGAATGCAAGCCGTGATCTTCGCCGGGGAAGACGGTCGCCAAACTGTTAGGCGTGTTGTACACGATTTCGGGATCCTCGCCCGGAACGGAAACAAACACCTTCCCTTGCCTCGATTCGGTCACGGGGTAATTCGGAAACCGCAGAAGCGCATCCCGGATATCGGATAACAGATGATCGTTTTCTTCCTGAATTTTCAAAACTTCGCACGCTTGCAAGAACGCTTGAAATACAAACTTGGTCAGGGCAAGATCCACGATGCAATCCGCGTTCTTGTCAAAGCCGGGCCGAAGACCGTACAGCTCGGGCGACACCGTCGGAAAGATATGGAGCTTGCCATCCCCCCAGCGATCTCCCGACGCTTCCGGCCGATTCATATAATCAACCAAAAATAGAACCGCTTCTCTCATAGGACCGAATGCCCGATCTCGCAAAAACTGTTCATCCATCGTATAAAGATAATGCCACCACAAGCTCTGCACCGACCATGGCGTCTCGCAAATTTCCCATCCCCACGTCGGAAGCGGATATGGCATCATCGTCATCTCAACCGGATAAGCGGAATGCGGGAAGCAAGCGCCCCGAAGCTTGTAATACTCCCGTGCCCACTGCTTGCTGACAGGCAGAAGATGATCGATCATGTCCACATAAGGCAGATGCTTATCGATATGATTGCTGGAAAAGGTCACCCAAAACGGCTGCTGCGTGTTGTAATTCATGTGGTAATCGCCGTGCCATGCCGTACCGATCGATTTGTAGCTCCAATTGGCGAACAAGCCCGGACATTGCGCCCCGGCCTTGACGGAGCAATTCAGAAAATACAAATTCCAATACCAGATTCGCTCCAATAGCGGATCTTCCAAAGATACCCCCGACTTGCGCCAATAGTCGGCAAGCTGCTGCGCGGTTTTCTTGACCGCATCCTCATAGTTCGCTTCATTTGGCGAAGGCAATTCAGGAACGATTGGAGACAGCCGGTCGGCATATCCTTCATCCAGTTGAATGCAGGCCATAAACTTGTCATGGTCCCGAATACGGGCCTCGATCGAAATTTCCTGCGAATGCGCCAGCTTGATCGGATCTTTAATGCCTTCCGCATTTCCTGCTGCTGTATAAACGATATCCCCAAACGGTACGGAATCAGCCAAACGGACGCTCAATCGAAAAGCTTTGTCTCTCTCCTTCCTGCGCTTCTCGGCCCAATTCTCCCCATAAGGCAGCACCTGCCGAAAGGATAACGACTGATTGGCGGCCGGCATCAGCTCGGGCATCGGGATGTCTCTGGATCTATCCGGATCCGGAATCAGCTTCATCCGATCGAAGGGGGACGGCACCCATTCGCCGTTGAGATCGGTCGATCTTAGCCATAACCGGTCAAGCTCCGGCTCCAGTACGATTTGCACAATCCTTCTTTCATTGCGGACGAGTAATTCCACCTCGCACAAGCCGGTTGATATATCGACCCGATGTCCCAGAACTTCAACATGACGCCGGTCAAATCCGAATAATACCGATCCGCATGGCATCGGACTTGGATAAGGCTTGCCGTAATTTTCTCTCATCTTGAACAGGTAATCACGAAACCAGGGGTCTTCCTGCAACGATTCGTAATGATGCCCAATAGCTTGCACTTTCTCGAATATCTCTTGAAACGTACCGATACTTTCCCTGTTGTTCTCCGCCAAGCGGATGTCCCATACATGGTTATGGCCAAAATGAATCAGAACGGCATCGGGCCTCGTGGTGACGACGGCTCCTAGCCCTCCATTTCCTAATAGCGCGCCCTGGAAAAAATCCGGCGAAGGCATCCTCCTTTCTATCGGATGTTTGGCGGCTATCGCTGCGGCATCTATCATGTCCTCACACTCCGGTAATTTTTTGGATTATTCCGATAATTCGCCTTACTCTTTTACCGATCCAATCGTCATGCCGTGAACAAAATACTTTTGCAGGAAAGGATATACGGCAATGATCGGAATGGTGGCAAATACCAGGACGGCCATTTTTAGCGTATCCGGATTATAGGGCAATCCTGTCTGGTTAATCCCGCTAATTATGTTTTCCGTATCCGAAATATATTCTCTCATTTTGACTTGCAGCGGATATAAATCGCTGCTGCGGATGAAGAGCACGGCATGATAGAATACGTTCCAATAGGTTACCGCATAGAATAAACCTACGGTTGCAAGCGCCGGTTTGGACAAGGGCATAACGATATTCCACATCGCCCTGAAATCGCTGCAGCCGTCTATTTTTGCCGCCTCAATAATTTCGCCGGACAATTGGATGAAGAACGTACGCAAAATAATTAAATTAAACGCACTGATTCCGGACGGAATGATCATCGCCCACACGGTATCGAGCAGCCCCAAATTTTTGATCGTCAAAAAATAAGGAATCATAGGAGGTTGGAAAATCATGGTGAAAATAATGCCGAGCACAACCGGTTTGCGGATCAAAAACTCCGGCCTCGATAAAGAATACGCCAGCATCACTGTCGTCAACATGCTGAACGCCGTTCCGGCAACCGTAACGAATACGTTAACCCCCATCGCTCTCCATAGATCAGACTTGCTTAACAAATAGTTGTAGGACTCCATCGTAAAATCCACCGGCCAGAACGATACCTTATTGGCACTGACCGCCCAAGGCATGCTGAATGATATGGCTATTACATTGATAAAAGGCAAAATCATCGTTAATGCGGCTAGCGTTAATAGAATATGGTTGGAGTAACCGGCAGCGATTTCCCCAATTGTTCGGTTTTTCATCTTAATCCAGGACTCCCTTCATGCGACAAGCCTATATCGAACTGATGAGGCATTGGGTCAGTACAGGCTCTCACCCGTCGATTTTCTGGAAATATAGTTGCCAACCCATAACATCGTAAATCCGACCACCGATTTGAACAAACCGACAGCAGTAGTTACGCTGTAGTTTCCTTCCAACACGCCCGCACGGAACACATAGGTATCCAGAATATCGCCGACAGAGAATGTCAGCGGGGTTAGAAACACGTAAATTTGCTCGAATCCGAGCTCAAGGAAATTACCGATCCTGAGCAATAACAAAATCATAATCGTAGGAAGCAAAGACGGCAGCGTAATGCTTGTTAATTGTCGCCATTTCCCGGCTCCGTCGACGGTCGCCGCTTCGTATAGGCTCGGATTAATGCCGGTCAACGCGGCAAGATAGATAATCGCGCTCCAGCCGACTTCTTTCCAGATGGAAGATAACACGACGATCGATCTGAAATATTCCGGCTGCTGCATAAATAAAATCGGTTCTCCGCCAAATTGTCGCACCAGACCATTTACGATGCCATCCAGAGACAGCAATTCGAAGAAAATGCCGCCAATGATGACCCATGAAATAAAGTGGGGCAAATAAAACAAGGTCTGCAGCGATCGTTTAAACCATTTCTTTCGTACTTCATTTAACATCAATGCGAGTATGACCGGAGCCGGAAAACCGAATACAAGCTGATACAAACTGATTAGCAGCGTATTCCGAAGCACATCGATCAAATTCGAATACGTAAAGATATATTCGAAATGCTTGAATCCAACCCAAGGACTGTCCCCTATTCCGTTGAAGATCTGAAAATCCTGAAAAGCGATAACCGAGCCGAGAACCGGTACATAACGAAACAGGAGAAACCAAAGCAGGCCCGGGAAAGCCATAACATAGAGGATCCAATGCTTTCTCATATTATTGCCCAGCCTGGTTGTCCAGCTTGACCGGGATTCGGCACGCGCAGATCCTGTAGGTATACTTGTTGACAAGGCGTAACCTCCTCGTATAAAGGAAGCGGCTGTCTTATTGGTTTTCGATAGCCGCTTCACCATGACTTCGCTTCATTCCCATACCGTTATTGATTTGACTTTTGATACCATTCGTTTACTTTTTTCGTCACTTCATCGCCGCCGGACTTTTTCCATAATTCCACATATTCGTCGAACTTCTCGATCGGAAGCTCTCCGATGATGAATTTAGCGGCATATTCCTGATAAATCTTATGAGAACCAATATCTCCGAAGCCATTGTATACGGAATTCGGCATTCCGTCACTTTCGATAAAACGGGAGAAAGGTCTTGCCGTTTCCCACATTTGTTGAATCACATTGGTGAATTCGCCATGCAGCAACTCGGATGTTTTCTCGAAAAAGTCCGTGTCGTAATACGACAATGCGCTCATCGTGCCATTTCCGCGCAGCGTCATCTTCTCCTGCGTGTCCTTCTCGGGCAAATATTTAATTTTGCCGTCTTCCTTCACCCAAGTATCGTTCTCCAGCCCGTAGATCATAAACGTTTCCGCTTCTTCGCTATACCACCAATCCAAATACTTCAAGATCGTTGGCGCGTATTCGGCAGCCGCTTTCGGAATCATATAGTCAATGAAAGCGAGCGGCTTCTGGGAAATGAAACCATCGTAGCCTTCAACCTTCGGAAGCGGCGCTCCGATAAGCTCGGCGTTCGGATTCACCTTTTTAAGATTGTCAAATACCGTATTGGCCTGGTAAGGAATGTGGAACCATACGCCTACCTTGTCGCTCTGAATCTTTGCGTTCCACGTATCGCTTTTGTTCAGGAACGTTTCATTGTCGAGCAGCTTCTCTTTGTAAAGCATGTGCAGGAAGGCCAGCGCCTCTTTCATATTGGGCGTAATTCCGGCATACATCATTTGGCCGTCCACGACCTGCCATTCCGGATAACCTTCAAACATGGCAACCCCGTACATGCCGAACATCGAATCCATCCAACGCGCGCCTTCCCGTCCGCTTGTCGGCAATTCATCCTTCTGGCCGTTCTGATTCGGGTCTTTATCCCGGAAAGCCTTCAGCACCTCGACATACTCCTCCAATGTCGTCGGCACTTCCATTCCGACGTTTTCCAGCCAGTCTTTTCTCATAATGATCGATCTTCCCGGCATATCGCTGTCATACTTCGGAATGTAATAAATTTTGCCGTCATCCGACGCGGCTCTGACTTTGTTCCATACCTCCTCGGGAAATTTCTTCCACAGATTCGGGGCGTATTCCTGAAGCAGGTCGTCCAGCGCCAATGCGCCTCCTTGCGTAATCAGAGTCTGATCGATCGTTCCGGCCGGTCTGAACAATTCGGGAATATCGCCCGATGCAATAATGGTTTGCAGACGCTGCGTATAATCATTCCACGGGAACGTCTCCAGCTTCGCGTCAATTCCTGTTTTACTTATTACATAGTCATAGTAGGGATGCTGCCCGGGAATCTCGATCGAAATCGGCGCCTTCAAGAATCGGAACGATTCAACTTGTTCTCCTTTGTTGTTTGCGCCCGCTTCCCCGGTTTGATCGCCGGTCTCATTCACGGCATTGGACTTGCCGCAGCCGATAAGCAATCCTGTTAATAAAACAATAGCCATTCCGACACTTTGAACGTTTCGAACTCTTTTTCTCATGTGATACCCCTTTCAGAACGAATTTGAATGTTTGCTGCTCCTTCATGCTAAGATGGATCCGTCCCTCAGGCAATCTTCCATTTCTCAAATTCCATGCCAAAATATAAAAAAACAGCGATAAATCTCATCTTTTGCTAATTTGTTGATCATTTCGTTTTGAGCATATATCCGCATTTCCTCTTCATGCCGATATTTATTGCATAGCTCGCGAAGGGGTTGCTATACTAAACACAATTTTAAAAATGGATGTGAGCCACAAATGAATCGAATCCGGCTTTGGACGAAATACAGCCTGACCCATACCCACTCGCGGCTGGCTATTCTTATAACGCTTACCCTATTCGTAACGGTCACTGCCACGGGTCTGATCTCATACAATGTCTCCAAAAACGTTTTGAAAAGCGAAATTAATCAGCCCGAGATGCAATCATTAATGATCAATCAAGACCAAATCGAGAAATTAATTAAAAAAGCCGACCGCATTGCCATTGAAATTTTGTTTAACCCCTTTACGAACGATTTTTTGAAAAACGAGAACGTCTCCCATTCCAATACGACGAATCTGATCGCTTATTTGAGCTCCTTTAAAGTTTCGGAAAATTTTAAGGCCATCTACGTTTACGATAGCTCAAACCGGAAAATCGTAAGCAGCGATGGCGGGTACGTCTCCGATCCTGCGTATTTGGCCGATACCAGCTGGCTGCACGATACGGAAACCGTCGATAAAATGGCAATCGTGAACGGACACACCGATTCCGGCTCCAGTCGCGTAACGTTATACCGGTCCATTGTCATCAACGGGAAAAAGGCCGGCATGGTTGTCATCGATCTGAAACCCGACGTTTTGTTTGCCGGCTTGCGCCCGAAGCTGTCCGATTCCATTCAAAAGAGCCTGATGATCACGGATGATAAGCAAGATTTGGTTTATGCCTTTTCAGCTCCGCATGCCATTTCGGATCCCGATCGTTCCATTCTGTCTCAGTTCGAGCAACAGGGTTATGCCGAGAAAAAAATGGACGGCCAAAAGATCATGTTTTTTTACTTAACTTCCCGATACACCGGGTGGAAGTATGTATCGTATATTCCCTCCGATCTATTGCTCGAAAACATCGGCATCATCCGTACCATTGTGTGGACGTTATCTTTGTTGTTTGTTGCAATCGGTATCATTTCCATCGCTTATTATAACCAGAAAGCGTTTAAACCTTTGAGACGGATGCAGCAGCTTCTTGGTAAATATAAAACCGATTACAGGAAAGCCGATCTATTGGATATTGAGAGATTTGCGTCCAAGATGCTTGAGGATCATACGATGATGACCCGACAAATTCGGGAAAGCGTGCCCGAATCCAGAAGAAGGTTGATTGAAAGTATTTTCTTTAACAAAATCAGCCTATCCGAAATGCGCCATCGATGGGAACTCCATTTTCCGGATTGGAGTAACGACTGCTTTATTACGGCAAATATGAGTATCGATCAATATGAGGAATGGTCGAAGCATCTTGGAGAAAGCGATGTCCGGTTATTCAAATTTGCGATGCAGAATATGTCCGAGGAGATGCTGTCCAAGACTGATCGGCTTGTCATTATGGAACACGGGGATGAAGGATTTATTATCCTGCTGCAGCCGCTCGACAATGAGCAGGATACGCTTGCGGCAACGATCGAAAGCTTAAGGAAATTACAGTCGGAAGTCGATAGATTATTGAAGCTATCCGTAACGATTGGCATTAGTCAACCGGTAACCGATTATGCCAAATTGCAAGCGGGATACCGCCAATCGCTCAGCGCGGTTCAATGCCGTTTTTTTGATGGTTACGGCAAGGTTCATCTGTTTGCGGACCATGGTTATGAAGATGCCGGCCGCTTGAATGACCGGTGGTCCGACGATATGATTGCTCAACTTGCGGCCGGTAATCTCGATGCTGCAAAATCGGTGCTTTCCGAGCTGTTCGATGTGATCGCCTCGCGCAACTATTCGCCTTCCGAATTACTCGGCGTATTGGAGCATGTCCAATTGAATCTTGAGCAGCTCGCAATAAAAAACGGGGATGACGGGTTTGCGATGTATTCCGGTTTGTCAACCATGCATGCCGACGATATCCGCCAACACTTCCTTAGCCTTATGGATGAAATTAACCGGAAAGTTGAACAAAAATTAACGAGTAAACCGTCCGTAATGGTAAGCAGAATGGTTGATTATATGGAGCGTCATTACAATGACAATATTGGAGTCAAAGAAATTGCCGATTCCGTCGGTGCCAGCATCTACTCCGCCAATCAATGGTTCAAACAGGAAAGCGGCCAAACGGTATTTGATTACCTTACGAAGATGCGGTTGGAGAAAGCGAAAGGGCTCCTTAAGACTACGGATTTGAAAGTGTTTGAAATCGCCCTGATGGTCGGATACCAGAATGAAAACAGCTTTATTCGCGCATTTCGAAACTATACGAAAATAACTCCCGGCAAATACAGGGAGCTTGATTCGCTTGAACAAATATGAAGCCGGCCTCTAACGGACATGGATGCGCTTATTTCGATGAAACAGACAACTTTTCCATTTTAACGGACCAGAGAGACGCTATTGGCACGAAAGTTCTTCTTTCAATCCCCCATTCGGCGGAATAAGGTCGCTCAGGTCCGTTACGTTTTCAAAAAAGCGATTTCCGTTAAAATAGCGGCGCTCCTGTCCGTTACGCATCATGAGAAGGCAGAAACGCCCTGCTCCTCCCGGGCTGCCGGGGCTCTGCCGCTCTACCGCTCCTACCCGTTATTCCTCGACGCCTGCCGGTAATCGTTCGGCAGCTGCCCGTACTGCTTCTTGAACATGTCGCTGAAATGGCGCGCGTTGTTGTAGCCGACCTTCTCGGCCACCTCGTAGATCATCAAATCCGTATGCGCCAGCAGCCGGGCCGCATGGTTCATCCTGACCTCCGTTACGTATGGCTTGAAGTTCTGCTTCGTATGCTTCTTGAAGAAGCTGCTGAAGTAATAAGGATTCATGTACACCATGCCCGCCATCGTCTCCAGCGTCAAATCCTCGGCGTAATGCTCGTCGATATACTGCTTCACCTTGGCCAGCACGAGCTTGTCCTTGTTGCCCGATTCGGCGCCGATTTCTTCATGCACGCGGCGGAACATGTCCATGATCGCCCCGCCCATCTCGTCGAACGATTCGAAGGAAGCGAGCAAGCTTTGCAGCTCGCTCTTGTTCATGGCGTGCTTCGTCGGCTGCAGCCCGGACTTGGCCAGCTCCTGGAAGATGAACACGACGGAGGAGAAGCAGGCCGATACCGCGAGCGAGCGGTTGCCGTACGTCTCCTTGCGGACGATCTCCAGCCATTGCCGCAGCGAATCGCCAGCCTCCTCCCACGTCCTTGTCGTCATGCAGCGGATGACAGCCCATTGCCGCTCGTACAGCTCCTGGCTGAAGGACTGATCCCGGGCGGGCGGAACGTAGCGCAGCACGCGGCCCCCGCCGACGAAAAATTTCATCTGCAGCGCATGCTCGGCTTCCCGGTACGCCTCGGCGAGCTTCGCCAGCTCGCCGACGGCCCGGCTAACGGCAACCGACGCTTTCAGCTTCAGGAACGTTTCGATTTTGCTTCTCGCGTCCTCCGCCAGCGCGCAAGCGCCCTCGGGGTCGTCGTGACTGGCCGCGACGACGTGCATGCCCCGCTTCACGAAGGCGAAGCCGATCCCCGCATCCGTAATCGCTTCCTGTAGGACGTTGCCGATCGCGAATTCGATCAGCTTCCTCTCCTTCTCGTTCCAACGGTCTTGCCCGTCCTTCAGCCGGTCGATTTCGATAAGCGCCACCGAATAGTACGGACCGGGAAGCTTCGCTTCCATGTCGCGGTAAGCCTTCGATTGCGGCGCCAAATTGCCGTCCGTCATCTGGATCAGCGCGTCCTGCAGCTCTTCGTGACGGGATTTTCGCTCGAGCAGCCGCAGCTTCCCTTTCCGCTTCTCCTCCTCGTGATGAAGGGAGATGAGGGAGAGCGCCTTCTCCAGCACGTTCTCCAGCTGCCGCTTGACGACCGGCTTCACCAAATAGTCGACGGCCCCGTATGCGACCGCGTCTCTCGCGTAAGAAAATTCCTGGTAAGCGCTGATGAAGATGACTTTGACCGGCAGCCCGCGCTCCTTGATTTCCTTGATGATATCGATGCCCGACCGGTGCGGCATGCTGATGTCGCTAATGACGATGGCGGGATCCAGCTCCTCGATCCGCTGCATCAGTTCATTCCCGTCATCGGCCTGCCCGACGATTTCCATTCCGAACGCTTCCCAGTCGATCAGCTTCCGCAGCCCTTTGATTATGATCGGTTCGTCATCGGCCAGCACGACTCGGATCATGCGGCAACCCCTCCCTAATGGAAAATAACAGCAAGACGGATGTCCCGATATGCTTCCGACTGCTGACGGATACGCCGTACCCTTCTCCGCAGACCGATTTGATCCGCTCGTGGACGTTCTTCAGGCCGACGCTCTTCGAAGGCGCCCCCGGATCTTCAAGTGCCGCGTTCAGGCGGTCGAGCTCGCCCTTCTCCATCCCGATCCCGTCGT
Organism: Paenibacillus arenilitoris; assembly: GCF_014705655.1. Taxonomy (GTDB): domain Bacteria; phylum Bacillota; class Bacilli; order Paenibacillales; family Paenibacillaceae; genus Pristimantibacillus; species Pristimantibacillus arenilitoris. The sequence continues at coordinate 53,624 of NZ_JACXIY010000044.1, forward strand.
CGTACACCGTTACCGCGAGCTTGTCCCCGTCCGTTTCGAACGAAACTTTCACCGTGCCCTTCCCCTTCGGACGCAGGCCGTGCTGGATCGCGTTCTCGACGATCGGCTGCAGCGACAGCTTCAATATCGGCCAATCCGGATTTACCGTATCCGCGATATCGCATACGAGCTCGAACCGGTTCTCGAACCTGACCTCGATAATGTAGAAATAATCTTTCAGATGCTCAAGCTCCCTGCGGATCGCGACGAGCTCCTCGCCGTAATCGATCACGTATTTCAATTGGTTCGACAACGACAAAATCATGTCGCCGACCTCGACCGCGTCGCTATGAACGGCGTTCATCCGGATCACTTCCAGCGTGTTATACAAATAATGGGGCCGGATCTGGCTTTTGAGCGCGTTCAGCTCCGTCTGCTTCTGCTTGATTTCGGCGACGTAGGCTTCATTGATGAACGCCTTCAGCCGCTCGACCATCCGGTTGAAGCCGTGGGCGAGCCGCCCCATCTCGTCGTTGCTTTTCACTTCGACCTGAATGTCGAGGTTGCCGGATTCCACCTTCGACATTTGCCGGATGAGGCCCCTGATCGGAGCGGCCAGCTTGCGCGAGAACCACGTTCCCATGACGATCAGGACGAACGCGCATATGCCGATCGCGACATATACGGCCGTGCTCGTCGTCTCCAGCTGGCGGAACAGCTCGTCGCTCGCGAACTTGACGACGATCTCGCCGTCCAGGAACGGGATTTCCTCGCCAAGCACGAGATATCCCGCATCCGAAGCGCGCACGTCGCTTTCGCGGATCGAGGGCAGCTCGCGATTGCTGAAATAGAGGCGGTTCTGTCCGTCGACGACGTACAATTCGTCCTTGCCGCCAAGCTTCAGCTCCCGCAGGAACGGGTCGGCCAGGCTTACGTCGACGTCGAAGAACAGCGTGCCGACGATCTTCGGCTCCCGCGTTAACGTGCCCGACGTATCGATCAGGTTTCGGCCGATCGTAATGACCCGCTCGTCCGAGTCGAATACGTAGCTGTCGGCGTGCGTCGGGTAGACGAGCAGATCCGTCGGATGATCCTTCATGGCGGCCAGCCAGTCCGCGACCGGAAGCTTCTCCGCCATAATCACTTTGTTTTCCTTCGCCTGATAATAAAGCTTGCCGTCCATCTTCCTGACAAAATATGCGGCGTTGATGTACCGGTCGCTGTACATGACCATCTTCAGGTACGTATCGATCGGCACGGCGTTTATCTGCTCCAGCTCGTTGACGTTCCGGGTCTGGTTGTCGGTCGAGTCCGAGCGAAACGCATCGTATCTTCCGGTGTACATGAGCATCGAAATTTCGTTGTAATTGTTGAACGCCGAATTCAGGTTGTAGCTGACGTACAGCACCATTTGGCGCAAATTGTCCGTCGTGTACCGCTGGACGTGGCCGGAGAACGTCTGCACGGAGAAATAACTGAGCGCGAACAGCGGGATGAGCCCCACGATAATAAAAGCCGCGGAAAATTTCACGAATACGCTGTTCCATCTAGGCATCCAAGCTTTCAAGCCGCAGCTCCCCTTCTATCCATCCTTTACCGCCTAATGATACCATATCGCGGCATAACGCGAACGGCTACCCCTCGAATCTCGCCGCGATTCTCGGGATAGCCTCGGCCATCGGTTATTGAATTGCGCCGCCGGGCAAAGCCGCTAGCCCTTGATGGCTCCCGACGACACGCCTTTCACGAAGTACTTCTGCAGCGACAGGAAGGCGATCAGGACGGGAACGAGCGACATCGTCGTGCCGGCAAAGATCATGTCCCAGCGCGAGGAGAACTCGCCGACGTAGTAGAACAGCTCCACGATCATCGTCTTCGCTTGGCCGGTAGGCAGCACCATCATCGGCATGAGGAAATCGTTCCAGATGCCGAGTCCCTGCAGCACGACCATGCTGGCCGTAACCGGGCCGAGCAGCGGAAATACGATTTTCCAGAAAATCCCCGTTCTCGTGCAGCCGTCGATTTCGGCCGACTCCTCGATCTCCCGCGGCACGCCCTTCAGGAAGCTGGTGTAGAGCAGCACGCCGAAGCCGACGGAGCCGGCGATGTAGATCAGGATCGGACCCGTGAGGGTGCCGAACAAGCCGATCAGCTTGAGCTGCTTGAACAACGGAATCATGTACACCTGGAACGGAATCATCATGCCGAACAGGAAGTACGTGAAGATGCCGTTCGTCCATCTCGCGTTCGTCCTCTCGATCGCATAGGCCGCCATCGGGATGACGAGCACCATGACGGCGATCGAGCTTACCGTCAGGATGGCGCTGTTCAGCATCGCTTCCGGATATTTCGTCTCGGTCAGGAGGTACTTGAAGCTTTCGACGTAGAGCTCCTTCGGGAAGGCGATGGCGTCGCGCATAATTTCGGGATTGCTTTTGAACGCGGACATGATATTGAAATAGATCGGAAACGCGAAGACGACCGCAAGGAGCAGCGTGGCGGCGAAGACGACGATTTCGCCCGCCTTGATTTCTTGTTTCATCCTACATCTGCACCTCTCTCTTGCGAAGCAATTTGATCTGAATCAGGGAGATGATCAAGGTGAGCGCGAACAGCACGATGGCGAGCGCCGTGCCGAAGCCTTGCCTTAATTCGCCGAAGCCGACCTTATAGATGATGTACGTCAGCGTTTCCGTCGCAAAGCCCGGTCCGCCGTCCGTCATGACCGCGATTTGGTCGAAAATCTTCAGCGAGCCGATCATCGACAGCATGACGCATACCGTCGTGGCCCCCGCGAGCAGCGGAAACGTAATGTGGCGGAATTGCTGCCAGCGGTTCGCGCCGTCGATGCTCGCCGCTTCGTTCAGCTCCTGAGGGATGCCCTGCAGGCCTGCCAAATAAATAATCATATAGTAACCGGCCGCCTTCCATACGGTGGAGAGGATGATCGAGATAAGGGCGTAATCGGGATCGCCCAGCCAGTCCGTCTTCAACGAGCCGAGACCTGTCATATCCAGCAATTGGTTCATGACGCCAAAGTTGTAGTTGAGAATAATCATCCAAATAAAGCCCATAATAATCCCGCTCATCAGGACCGGGAAATAAAAGATGCTGCGAAACAAGTTGCGGAACCATCTGACCTGATCGACCAGTACGGCGAGCGCGAGCGCGACGACGTTCTCCAGAACGACCAGCGCGACCGCGAAGATCATCGTGTTCTTCAAGGCGTTATGGACGCGCGGGCTCTTCGCGATCTCGATGAAATTATCGAGTCCGATGAACCGGATGTCGTCGCTGATCCCGTCCCAGGACGTAAAGCTGAGATAGACGCTGCTCAGCGTCGGCACGATGACGAATCCCGTATAGACGAGAAGAGCCGGCAGCAGAAACCAAAAAGCGTAATTCGTCCATTTCTTTTTCTTTATGTTGGCCATCATGGCTTTCTCCTACTTCCTGCAAAGAGTTTGAGAAAAAGAGAACCTCCGCGTCGGCAGAGGTCGCTCTTAGGTTATCATTGCGTCATCGCATGCTTCGTTACTGCTGGTTCGCCTTCACGTTGTTGTCGTATTCGGCGTCGGCCTGCTTCATATACTCGGTCACGTCGCCGTCCTTCAGCACGAGCTCCTGAAGCAGCTTGTAGAACCAGTTGCGGAATTGCGGCGGAATCGCGTTCTCGCCGTACCAGTTGGCAAGGCCGAGCGATTTGACGACGGAATCGTCGCTCATGAGGCGGAGAACCTCTTTCATTTGCTCGCCCGTTTCGTACGTCACCTCGGCGGTCGTCGTCGGGATGCCGTTGACGGTCGCAAGGTACGGCCCGTACTGGGCAGGTTCGAAGAAGAACTTGATGAATGCCTTCATGGCCTCCACTTTGTCCGCATCCTTCGCCGCTTCCGCCGACAGCGACCAGCCGGCCAAGCTTGGCAGGCCGTTAATGACCGTCTTGCCTTCGCGGTTAGGCAGCGCGTAGAAGCCGAATTCGAAGCTCGGATCCGCTTCCGTGATCTGGCCGAACATCCACGGGCCGGAATACAGCTGAGCCGCTTTGCCCGTCACGAGAATGGAAGCCGTCTGGTTGTCGGCCGTGCTGAGCCACCCTTTGTCCACGTACTTCGAGAACAGCTCCTTGTAATCGGTTACCGCCTTCACCATATTGGCATCCGTGAAGCTTGCCGTCTTCGCCGTGCGCTTCGAGTTCCAATCCGGATCCGCCGCGTACACTTCGTTCTCGAAGAAGTAGTTCGTCCAGAAGCCCATATGGAAAATGTCCTTGCCGCCGACGACGATCGGGGAGATGCCGCTAGCCGCGAGCTTCTCTTGGGCGGCCAGAAACTCGTCGTACGTCTTCGGGGGCTCCGCGATGCCCGCGTCGGCGTAAGCCTTTTTGCTGTAAATAACGCCTTGAGGAGCATTTCCCGTCAGAGGCGCATTATAGATTTTGCCGTCGTATTCCGGCAACAGCTTGAACAAGCCGTGGAGATCCTCCGGCAGCTCGACGATTTTGCCCGCGTCGGCGAACACCTTCGTGTCGCGCATCTCGACCAGATCCGGGAATTGGCCTACCGCGTCTTTTGTCTTTAGCCAATCCAGGTACGCCGAGGACGTCGTTTCGCTGTAGTTCACGATTTTGATATGCGGATTTTTGGCCGTGAACGCGTCGATCGTCGTTTCGATCGCTTTTTTGGTCGCCGGGTCTCCGGTCGCGTATGCGATCGAGAAGGTGACTTCCTTCGGCGCGTCCTCTCCCGCCCCGTTATCCGGGGAATTGCTCGCCGCCCCTGCGCCGTTGCCCCCGTTATTGGCGTCGTTTCCGCCGCATGCGGTAAGCGCCATCGTCATAGCCGTCATTGCCGTAATGAACGTAAGCATCGGTTTTTTTGCCATCATGCTTTGGACCTCCCTATTGCTGTCTGCTTGGTAATGAGGAACGCCTCGGCAAGATGTGCGCATCATCTCGTCCGGGCTCTTTTCCTTGGAATAAGATTAACATCATTCAGGATCGGTTAGAATGAAGTTTTTTAAGACGGATATGACGCTAATTTAAGAAAAGCGGCCTTCTGCGCCCGGAGGCAAAACGACGATACGGCGCCCGCCTCGGCGGCGTCTGCCCGGCTCCATGCGCACCGATGCGCCGGAATGAACTTTAATCGGCGCTATACGCGAAATAGTCGAAATCGGCATGCTTCCCCGTACCGTTCAAGTCCTGCGCGCACAAGCCGATCATCGTCCCCGTGAAGCCGAGCTTGCCGCCGTGCTCGTCGGACAGGACGCCGAGGTCGAATTCCCCGCCGACCGCCTGCCACCGCCCGCCGTCCGGCGAAGCGTAGAACCGGAGCGACCGTTCGCGCACGACGGCGCGCAAATAGTAGGCCGGCCAGCCGTCGACGCTCAGCTCTTGCTCCCTATGCTCGCCGTATTTGCCGCTTGCCGAGGACAGGACGCCCAGCTTGCGGCCTCTCTCGCCGTCTTGCGTCACCCGCAAATAGTAGTAATCCGATTCGTCGTAATAGAACGCAAGCCCGGCCATCTGCATAAAATGCTCCGGCTCGTACTCCATGCGGGTCTCCGCCGTGCAGCGGAAATGCTGCAGCCGGCGCGCCACCATGCTCTGCCGGTGCCATGAATGCAGCGACTCGCGGCCGCGCAGCCGCAGGAAGCCGGGCCTCTCGGTCAGGCTGAGCCACGCATCCTCCGCCGGCACGCGCAGCGTCTGGTATTCGCGGCCGAGCGCGGGCGCGTTGAAATCGTCCTTGGCCTGCTTCGCCGGGAACGGATGCTGCTCCAGATCCGGCGCGGGCACCGTCAGCGCCGGCAGCCTTCCTTCATGGGCGAGCCGCAGCCAGCCGTCCTCCGTCCAGACGCAGCGCTGCAGCGACGTCTCGCGGCCGAGCGGATTCAGCTTCGTGCCGGGGAAGGGGCGGCTGCAAATATGGCACATGTACCATTCGCCCTTCTGCGTCTCGACAAGCATGCCGTGCCCCGCGTTCTGCAGCGGATGGCCCGGCGCGCCGCGCGTCGTCATGACCGGATAGGCCGGGTCGGTTTCGTACGGGCCGCCGATGCTCCGCGAGCGGGCGAGCGTAGCCGCATGGTTGATGCCCGTGCCGCCTTCGGCCACGAGCAGATAGTAATAGCCGCCGCGCCTCAGCAGCTGCGGTCCTTCGGTTACGCCGAGCTCCGTCCCCTCGTAAATCGTTTTGACCGGGCCGATCAGCCGCTTCTCGATGGGATCGTATTGCTGCATGACGATGCCGCCGAACCGGCTGCGGCCGTCGCGGAAATCCCACTGCATGTTCAGCAGCCACTTCGTGCCGTCATCGTCGTGGAACAAGTACGGGTCGAAGCCGCTTCCGTTCAAGTAGACGGGCTCGGACCACGGGCCGAGCATGCTGTCCGCCGTTACGACGTAGTTATGCAAATCCTTGTAGACGCCCTTGCGTCCCTTAACGTCGGTGAATAGCAAATAATACGTACCGTCATGGTAGGATAACGCGGGCGCCCAAACGCCGCCGGAGCTCGGATTGCCGCGCAGATCGAGCTGCGAGGTCCGCTGAAGCGCGTGCGGGAGCAGCTCCCAATGCGCCAAATCCTTCGAATGGTAGAGCTGAACGCCGGGGAACCATTCGAACGTGGACGTCGCAATGTAATAATCGTCGCCGACGCGGAGAATGGAGGCGTCCGGATTAAAGCCGGGCAAGATCGGATTGTTGATCATTTCGGTTCGAAGCTCCTTTTGGTCCCGCCGCTTCGTCGTCATGATCGAAGGGGAGGACGAATGCTAACGTAAATATCGTAGCATGGCGGATTTTTTCTCGTATGCCGGTTTTTTTAGATCAAAGCGCGGTTATTTCACCTCTTTTCGCAAGGAACGACAAAGAGGACCCCGCTCGAGGTCCTCTTCGCCAGATGTTGATTCGATTACGCGCAATTACCGGCTTCCGCCCGGAGGAGGGGCGTTCTCCGATTTGCCGCCGCCATGGCTTTGGTTGCCGGACGAATTGCCGCCTTGGCCGCCGTGGCTTTGATTCTCGGAGCCGCCGGCGCCGTTGCCGCCAAATCCTTTATTCTCCGACTTTTGGCCGCCGATGCCTTTGTTCTCGCCATTGCCGCGATCGATTTCGCCGGCTTTGCCGCGATCGATTTCGCCGGCTTTGCCGCGGTCGATTTCGCCGGCTTTGCCGCGATCGATTTCGCCGGCTTTGCCGCGATCGATTTCGCCGGCTTTGCCGCGATCGATTTCGCCGGC
>NZ_JACXIY010000045.1 GCF_014705655.1 Paenibacillus arenilitoris
CCCCTTGAAGACGACGAGGTTGATAGGTTCGGGGTGGAAGCGCAGCAATGCGTGCAGCTGACGAATACTAATCGGTCGAGGGCTTACCCTAAAGAAATATCAGAAACTAAGCATTTCAGCACACACTTTCGTATCCAGTTTTCAGCGTGCAAATGATTCATGCTGACGGTAATTGCATTACATACGGAGCTGTGGTGTAGAGGCCTAACATGCCTGCCTGTCACGCAGGAGACCGCGGGTTCGAATCCCGTCAGCTCCGCCATTTCTTTACGGTATGGCTAACAACGTCGTTGGGGATTAGCCAAGCGGTAAGGCAACGGACTTTGACTCCGTCATGCCTAGGTTCGAATCCTAGATCCCCAGCCAACCTTTATATTTGCGGAAGTGGCTCAGCGGTAGAGCATCGCCTTGCCAAGGCGAGGGTCGCGGGTTCGATTCCCGTCTTCCGCTCCATTCATTCACTAAAGCATCTTGCGAAGCAGGATGCTTTTTTTGCGTTATTCGGCGTAGTGTCCATGCAGTTACGCTGCATTTCGTACAACGGAAATCCGACGTGGGAGCTCAGTGAGGCGATCGATGCATGCGGCTACGATCTTGTATAATCGGCGGAAGGGGCTTACGATAGAGGAGGGAGGCGAGATGGTTGCGGAAATTAGTGTTTTTCTTGGGGGGAGCCGGCGCGGGCAAGACGACGCTGGCGAAAGCAGTTGCCCGGAGAAGCGGCGCGGCGCTCTTCGATATGGATACGCTGCTGCGGCCGGCGGCGGTCGCGCTGATGACGCAGGCCGGACTCGATCCGAGCGATCGCGATTCGGCCGAGTACAAGAAGCTGTGCCGCGACCTGGGTTATCGCATTACGATGGATGCCGCGCTTGAGAATATCGGCATCGGCAACGACGCCTTCGTTATTGGTCCGTTCACGAAAGAAACGGAGGCCCCGGAGTGGATCGAGCGCGAGCTCGCTTCCATCGGAGTCTCTTTGGGAGACGTGGACGTGAAGGTTATTTTCGTCTCGTTGCAGGTTGAGCGTCTGTATTTCGAACGAATTGTCGGAAGAGGTTCGGAGCTCGATCAATGGAAGCTGGACCATTGGAACGATTTCAGCCGATCGCTTGGGAAGCGAGAGCTGAGCTGGCCCCTTCCGGCAGAGTCCGTGCTGTCCTACGACAATTCGGAACCGCTAGGCACCGAAACGATAGACGCCCTGGAGCGGTTCATTTACGGGACAAGCGTTTAGGCGCTCGGTTCGGGTGCGTCTCGTAAAGCTTTCAGTTCATCGAAAATCGCCTTTGTGTTAACCGCATTCTTGTCGTTGAAAATAACGTACTGGCCGTCCAGCTTCGCCAAAATGTACGGCGGCGATTTTTTGAATACATACAGCTTGGCGTTCCCGAGCTTCTCGAGGTTGAAGCTGCCGCGGGCATACTCGGCCGTAGCCGTTCCGTTCGTACGAAAGCCGCTCGGGATGGAATCCACCAGCGACAATTCGCGTACCTCGCCGATCTCGAAGCTGTAGTCGTGCAAAGGGTAATCGATCGCGACGATGCCGCTCTTCCCAATATGGAGCACGGGCGCCGTATGGTCGGACTGCACGGCGAACGCGGCGAGCGGCAGGATGATCGCGAAGGCGAGCACGACGCTGCCGTACCGGAACCATTTGCCCGCGCGGGTGGCCATGTTGAAGGTCGTACCGATGCCGACGCGTTTAGGAACCATGACCGATTGGTCATCCGGATTGTAGTAGGTGGATCCGTTAATCCAGTAAGCATCGTCGTCGGCGATCATCCCTTGACCGTCGCTCGCGGCAAGGCTCTCTTCCAGGGCGCGAACTTTGTTATGGACGAAGAAGACGGCGCCGAGCGGCACCAGCGATACCATTACGCCTCCGATCAGCCACAACGTGAAGTCGGAGGCGCTTCCGCTGTTCAATATCGCATAGGCCACCATCGCGTTAAGGCTTTCAAAAATAGCCATGCCAAGCCACAGAATGGACCAATATCGCCGGCTGGCGCGGTTGATCGCCGCATTGACGTCGGGGTTGCCGCCGTATATTTTCGAATCCAATTGGCGGAACGCATGGGAGATGGCGAACAATACGGCGGTCATGGCGAGCGAAGCGAAACCGGTCATTTTGAGAAGAACATTGGCGTTGGTAAACGATGCGACGATAAGCGTGACGGACATGAGGGCGGGAATGAGAAACCAGTAGGGCGATAAAGCCTTCGCTTGTTTGTGGTGCCGCAGCTTGGCATCCATCTGGACGAGCCTTTTTTCGCCGACGAACCAATCCTTCTCCCGCTTGAGCGCGGCGGCCTGGCGGTGTATGCGGTTGAACGGGAGCTTGGAGGTGTAAATAAAAGCCGCGAACCAAATGAACATATAGATAAGCGCCATGGAGAAGTAATCGGCGAGCGCAAAAAACGGAGCAATCGCCAATAACGAAACGACGCCGTACCAGGCATAGGTCTTCTTATACTCGGTCCGGAGCTTCGCGATCGAAGGGTCGAGCAGCGCGTCCGAGGGAAGCGTTACGCCGAACAAAAGCCGGTTGCGGGGCGTGGCCTGCCGGATAAACATAACCATTATGCAAATGTAAGCTAACAGGGCGGGTACGATGAAATAGATAGCGTCCATGATCGTGCCTCCTTTTGGATGATGGTTGTTGGCATCTTAATACAAAAGCTGGATTTTGTCAAAGGCGCGGGGCGGCCGATTTGGACAGAAGTTTCCTTGCGAGGCTATAATAGGAGGAGACTTTGGACACTTTTTTTTGGAAGCGAAATTAGCACAACGAGGAGCTGCAAGCCATGATAAGATTCGGATTGATCGGGACGAACTGGATTACGGAGGCGTTTATCGACGCCGCGCGGGAGGTCGAAGGATTCCAATTGGCGGCGGTGTATTCGCGCTCGGAAGAAACGGGACGCGCATTCGCGGAGAAGCACGGGATCGCGGCGGTTTTCACCGATGTGGACGCGATGGCCGGCAGCGGCGAGATCGACGCCGTCTATATCGCAAGCCCCAACGCTTATCACGCGGTGCATGCGGTGGCGTGTATGAATCGGGGGGTGCACGTGCTATGCGAGAAGCCGCTCGCTTCGAACGTACAAGAAGCCCGGCGGATGATCGAGGCTGCGCGAAGCAACGGCGTGCTGCTGATGGAGGCGATGAAGTCGACGCTGCTGCCCGGTTTTAAGGCGATACGGGATAACGTCGCGAAGCTGGGGACGGTTCGCCGTTATTTTGCGAGCTACTGCCAATACTCCTCCCGCTACGACGCTTACAAGGCGGGGACGGTGCTTAACGCGTTCAATCCCGTGTTCTCGAACGGGGCGCTGATGGATCTCGGCGTGTACGGCCTCTATCCGCTCGTGGCGCTGTTCGGAAAGCCGGAAGCCGTCAAAGCGACGGGGGTCATGCTGGAGTCCGGCGTCGACGGCGAAGGCAGCATCGTGCTGCAGTATCCGACAATGGATGCGGTCGTCATGTACTCGAAAATTACCGACTCTTCGCTGCCTTCCGAAATTCAGGGCGAGGGCGGAAGCATCGTCATCGACAAGATCAGCGAGCCCGGCAAAATCGAGTTGCGGTATCGAAACGGTGAGGCCGAGGATCTCTCGCAGCCGACGAATCCGAAGACGATGTATTACGAAGCGGCGGAGTTTATCGAACTGATCCGGGCGGGGCGGACGGAGTCGTCGGTCAATACGTTCGAGAATACGCTGAAGACGCTGGAAATTATGGACGAAGCCAGAAAACAGCTCGGCCTTGTCTATCCGGCGGATTTGGCTGCGGCTGCGGATTAGCGTGGATAGGATCCAGTCAAAAGCATGCTTAGAGGCGGAGTTTATGATTTGACTGGATATTATCCAACCAAACAGACGAAAAAGGACGTTCGGAGCCAATTTTCGAGCATTTTGGATGGAAAAAGTACATTCAAATCAAGTAGAGTGAAAGGAAAGGCTGCTTTTGGCTGGATGAAATACAGGCAAATCAAGCAGCGGGTCGAATAGGCGAGCCAAAAAGCGGCTTCAATGAAGGAAAGCCTGCCTTTTGGCTGGATGACGTACATGCGACCCGGGGATCTGGCTGAACGGGGCGTGCATGGCAGCAACAGCCTGCAATTGGAGAAGCGGCGAACAGCCGCTTTTTTTCGTGCCGGGCCGGCGCTTGCCGGGTCACCTTCGCAGCGTCCGCCTGCCAAGGCAGCAGAGCGGCAAGAGCCAGCGGTCGGCGATGTGAAGAGTGACTGCCGCCTCTCCGCAAGCCTATTTTTGACAAAAGGGATTGACATCGACCTTTGATAATGTCATTATGATAATATCAAATCGACAAAATAAAATTAGCAGGTGAACCGAAACGATGATCGAGAACGAATCGAACTATTCCGCGAGTCGATACCGGACGCCTGACGGGGCGCCCGCGGATATCGTGATCTTCACGATCGTGTCGTCCGGAAAGCGGACGAAGAAGAAGGCTTTGCCGACGCGCGAGCTGCAGGTGCTGCTGATCCAGCGCAAAATATGGCCGTTCGAGGGACAGTGGGCGCTGCCGGGCGGCTTTACGAAGGAAACGGAATCGGTATACGATTGCGCGCTTCGGGAGCTGAAGGAGGAGACGGCGGTGGATCACGTGAAGCTGGAGTATTTCAACGCGTACAGCGCTCCCGGCCGCGATCCGCGCGGATGGATGATCTCGCACGCGTTTCTGGCGCTCGTGAACGAGCGGCAGCTTGCGCATCGGGCCGCGGCGGTGGACGCGATGGACGTTCGGCTGTTCCCGGTCGAAGAAGCGCTGCGGCTGGAGCTGGCCTTCGACCACAGGCAAATTTTGAGCGACGCCCTGCAGGTCGTTCGCCGCAAAATGATGACGACGAAGATCGCCAAGGAATTTCTGCCGGAAGCGTTCACGTTAAGCGAGCTGTACCAGGTGATCCGGACGGTCGTGCCGGATTACGAGGAGCCGAATTTTATCCGCAAGCTGACATCGACGAAGAGCCGCAGCGCGATTCTCGAAGAGGTCAAGGACGAGAAGGGCGAGCCGTTGTCGTCCAACCAATATTCGCAGCGGGCGGCGCAGCTGTACCGGTTCACGGATGACGAGCCTTCATTGTCGATATACGGCTAATAGGGGAGAGGAGAGACGGCCATGATGAAGCTGAACGGCAAGGAGCTGAGCTTTAAAACGTTTCCGAACGGGGAGACGCTGGTCGACGGCGAACAAATTTTAACGCATATGACGGATTTCAACGCGATCTATTGGAAGTACGAGGACGACGGCGATCTGATCAGGCTCATGTTCGTGAAGAGCTATCTGGATGCTCGCGGAGCCAATTGCTCGCTGACGATCGCGTATATGCCGTACAGCCGGATGGACCGGGTAGAGGGCACGTCCGTATTCACGCTTAAGGCGGCGGCGGCGTTCATCAATTCGCTCCGGTTCGAATCCGTGACGGTCATCGAGCCGCATTCCGACGTTACGCCGGCGCTGATCGACCGGAGTCTGACGAAATATCCGACGCTGCAGCTGATCGGGCAGGTCGCGGCCGAGATCGGGTTCGATCCGGAGCAGGATTATTTGTTCTTCCCGGACGCGGGCGCGCAGAAGCGCTACAGCAAGGTGACGGGCTACAAGCAGCTCGTCGGCTTCAAGGAGAGGGATTTCCGGACCGGCGACATCAAAAGCCTGGAGGTCGTCGGGCAGCTGCCGGCGGGCGCCTTCAAAGCGATCATCGTCGATGACTTGTGCTCGTACGGCGGCACCTTCCTGAGGAGCGCGGAGAAGCTGAAGGCGCTCGGGGCAACGAATATTTATTTGCTGGTCGCGCACTGCGAGAAATCGATTTACAAAGGAAAGCTGCTCGGTTCGGGACTAATCGACCGCGTGTACACAACAGATACGATACTGGAGCCGGGCGGCCATGATGACATTCACGTATACGAAATGGGAGGTTTGTGAGATGAGCGAACGATTCGTTTACCCGGCAACGCTGCTGTGCGATTTCTATAAGGTCAGCCACAAAAATCAATATCCGAAAGGGACGGAGCTGGTCTATTCGACCTGGACGGCCCGCACGAGCCGCCTCGAAGGCATTAACGAAGTCGTCGCCTTCGGCTTCCAATCGTTCGTCAAGCAGTATGTGATCGACTACTTTAATGAGCATTTCTTCGCACGAACGAAGGAGGAGGTCGCCGAAGAGTACAGGAGAGTAATCCGCCACGCGCTCGGCGAGGCGGATCCGGACGCTTCGCATATCGAAGAGCTGCACGAGCTCGGCTATTTGCCGATCAAAATCAAAGCGATCAAGGAAGGCACGCTCGTACCGGTTCGGGTGCCGATGCTGACGATCGAAAATACGCTGCCGCGGTTTTTCTGGCTGACCAATTATTTAGAGACGCTCATGTCGTGCCAGCTGTGGATGCCGGCGACGAGCGCCACGCTCGCCTTCGAATACCGCAAAATATTGGAGGACTATGCGCGCAAAACAAACGGAGACGTATCGGGCGTGCCGTTCCAAGGGCATGATTTCTCGATGCGCGGCATGGGCGCGCTGGAGGCGGCGCTCGGCAGCAGCGCGGGGCATTTGATTTCGTTTACCGGTACGGATACGATCCCGGCTATTCTCTATTTGGAAAATTACTACAACGCCAATATGGAACGCGAGCTGGTCGGCACCTCGATTCCGGCGACGGAGCACAGCGTCATGTGCGCGCACGGACGGGATGAAATGGCTTCGTACCGATACCTCATCAAAGAAATATACCCGAGCGGCTTCGTCTCGATCGTATCGGACACGTGGGATTTGTGGAGCGTGCTGGACGTGGTGATCCGGGGGCTGAAGGACGACATCCTGAGCAGGGATGGCCGAGTCGTCATCCGACCGGACAGCGGCGACCCGGTTAATATCATTTGCGGCGATCCGGACGGGGAGAGCGAATTCGAGCGCAAGGGCGTCATCGAGCTGCTATGGGACATCTTCGGCGGCACGGTGACGGAGAAGGGCTACAGGCAGCTGGACAGCCACATCGGCGCCATCTACGGCGACGCGATCACGATCGCGCGCTGCCGCGAAATTTGCGAGAAGCTCGAGGCCAAAGGCTTCGCTTCGACGAATATGGTATACGGCATCGGCTCGTTCACGTACCAGTACAATACGCGCGATACGTTCGGGTTCGCCCTGAAATCGACGTTCACGATCGTGAACGGCGAAGAACGCAAAATTTACAAGGATCCGAAGACGGACAGCGGCGTCAAAAAATCGCAAACCGGCCTCGTCCTCGTCACGGAGGAGAACGGGAAGCTGGTCTATACGGATAACCTCGGCGTCGCGGAATACGAGCGGCGCAAGGAGGAGGACCGGCTCGAGGTCGTGTTCGAGAACGGCAAGCTGATGCGGGACATGAAGCTGTCGGACGTGCGCGCGAACTTATTGGCTCATTTATAAATAGCAGGAAGGCTGCCGCTTCGTCGCGTACGAGGCCGGCGGCCTTTTTCGCTTATACGTCATTTTGCCGCCTCGCGGTCCTCCCGCCCGGGATCGTGATCGACGGCGAAGGCGAAGGCGACTTTGACGAGATAAAATAAGAGCGTTGCGAGCAGCAGCTTCGGAAGGGACCCGGCGTACTGCAGCAGGAAAAAGCCGATGCCGGCGCAAAGCAGAGCCGCCCCAATCGTGCGCTGCGCGTAATGCCGCGCGCAAGCATTGACGATGAGGGCGCTGGCGGCCGCATACAGCCAAACGAACAGGCAGGCGGACCAGCCTTCGCCGAGCAGCCAGGCAAGCAGAAGCGGCTGGACGTGCACGAGGATGAACAGGTAACGGGCGCCCGGGCTTGCCCGGTAATACCGATTCGTGGATGCGGTAAAATTGGCGATGACTCCCCCGTTAATATCGAGCAGCAGCAGCGCGAGCGCCGCGACTTTCCAGCCGGCGAGCGTCAGCCACTCCTTGGCGGAATAAGCGAGCATCGCCGCGCTCATCGCAGCGCTGAAGAACAAGGTGACGGACAGCTCAAGGACGCTCGTGCGCCTGCCGAAAAGCTCATACAAATAGGGCGGGATGTTCACGGTTTTCATCGTTTTCGATTCCTCCTCATCGTTTAGAAATTGACTGATCGATCGGTCAGTTATAAGGCGAATAAAAATGCCCGCTGGACAAACGGGCATTTATTCGTTGTCGAGCAGCCGGACGATCATCTGCGCTTGCATGCGCCAAGCGTGCTCGAAGCGCGCGGCTTCGCCGTGCAGCAATACGTGCAGCCCCATGCCGTCGATCGTCGACAGCAGGACGGACGCCAGACTGTCGATCGTCTCAGGGGAGACGCGCGGCGAAGCGAGCTTCTCCAGTTGACGGCAGAGCAGACCGTGCATCTCGTCCGCGCAGCTCACCAGAAGCCCGCGGTACGTTTCATGGAACATCCCCTCGTGGTAATAGGAGAAGAACGCTTTGAACACGGCGACCTCTTCCTCGCGCGCGCCCGTGACGAATCCGCCTACGGCGGTCAGGAAATGCGCCGGATCCCGATACTCGGCATGCAAAGGGGCAAGCATCGCTTCGAAGATTCGCCGGAGCACCCCGGTGCGAATGTCTTCGATCGTAGCGTAATGGTGAAAAATATTGCTTTTGCTTACGCCCGACGCGCTCGCCAGCTTGGCCGCGGACAGCATCCGAACGCCTTCCGCCGCGATGATCGCGATGGCGGCCTCCTCGATGCGGGCGCGCGTCTGGCCGCCCTTCTCCGTTCGTTTATCCGAAAGTTGCGATGTCAACGGCTTCCCTCCTCATGCCGATCATCATATCACTGACCAATCGGTCAGTCAATATCGGCGAAGCATTTCGAATCCGGTGCGTCTGACGGAAGGGAATGCTTTGTTTTTTTTAGGAAATAGTAGTAGTTGAACAGGGGGGATTCGAGTGAAGCTAACGCCGGAGCAGCGGATTCAGCTGCATGGCTTCAATAACCTGACCAAATCGTTAAGCTTCAACATGTACGATATTTGCTACACGCGGACGAGGGAGGAGCGCGAAGCTTACATCGCTTACATTGACGAGCAGTACAATTCGGACAGGCTGACGAAAATATTGAGCACGGTGTCGGATATTATCGGCGCGCATGTCCTGAACATCGCCAAGCAGGATTACATCCCGCAGGGCGCCAGCGTCACGCTGCTCGTGTCGGAAGGGCCGGTCGATACGGCGCCGACGGAGTCGTTCGAGGAATCGCCGGGCCCGCTTCCGGAGTCGGAGGCGGTCGTCATGCATTTGGACAAAAGCCATATTACGGTGCATACGTACCCGGAATACCATCCGAACGAAGGGATCAGCACGTTCCGGGCGGACATCGACGTATCGACCTGCGGCGAAATATCCCCGCTCAAGGCGCTCAACTATTTGATCCACTCGTTCGATACCGATATTATGACGATCGATTACCGGGTGCGCGGATTCACGCGCGACATTAACGGGTATAAACTGTTCATCGACCATGACATCAATTCGATCCAGAACTACATACCGAGGGAAGAAGCCGAGTTGTATGACATGATCGACGTGAACATTTACCAAGAGAACGTGTTTCACACCAAGTGCAAGCTGAAGCAGTTCGATCTGAACAATTATTTGTTCGGCTACACGAAGGATTCGCTGACCGGGCAAGAGCAAGAGGAAATTACGAGAAGATTGAAAACGGAAATGGACGAAATCTTCTACGGAAAAAACATGAAGGAGCTGAATTGACGTGACCTCATCCTCGAAAAAGCAAATCAACCCGCCGCAGCATCAGAACCGCCAGCCGGGCATCGAATCCGAGATGAAGCCGCTCCCCGTATTCGAAACGGACGCCTATCGCCCCGCGGGCAAGCTGAAAGGGAAGACGGCGCTGATCACGGGCGGAGACAGCGGCATCGGCCGCGCGGTGGCGGTCGCCTTCGCGAAGGAAGGCGCGGACGTCGCGATCGTCTATCTGAACGAGCACGAGGACGCGAAGACGGCGAAGGCCGCGGTCGAGAAGGCCGGCGCGAAATGCCTGCTCGTCGCGGGCGACATCGGCGACGAGGGCTTTTGCCGAAGCGCCGTGGATCAGGCCGTGAAGTCGCTCGGCAAGCTGGACGTCCTCGTGAACAACGCCGCCGAGCAGCATGTAAGGCAGAAGCTCGAGGACATTACGGCGGAGCAGCTGCAGGCCACGTTCCGCACGAACGTCTTTGGCATGTTCTATCTGACGATCGCCGCCATGCCGCATCTCAAGAAGAAGTCCGCTATTATCAATACGGCGTCGATTACGGCGTACCGGGGCAATCCGACGCTGATCGACTATTCCGCGACCAAGGGAGCGATCGTATCGTTCACCCGGTCGCTGGCCGTCAATGTGGCGGGCCAAGGTATCCGGGTGAACGGCGTCGCGCCGGGACCGATCTGGACGCCGCTCATCCCGTCCACCTTCGACGAGAAGGCCGTCGCAGAATTCGGCTCGGACACGCCGATGCAGCGCCCGGGCCAGCCGCATGAGCTGGCGTCGGCTTACGTGTATCTGGCCTCGGACGATTCAAGCTATATGACCGGGCAAATTTTGCATGTGAACGGCGGCGAAGTCGTGAACGGTTAACCGATCGCGGCTGCGCGCTTTCCTTACAGGAAGCCGTTCGCCTTGGCGTAATTGCCCCAGTGCGGCCGCCGCCCGTCGATATCGGTTATGCCGAATTCGTCGGACAGCTGCCAGCTCGGGAATACGCGCCCGGAGCGCTCCGGTAAGTTCCTGACGGCGGCGAGCGCTGCGATGCCACGTCCGACGAAGTAAGGCGTCTCCGACTGGCCGAAATGCTCGGCTTGCGGCTTGCCGCCATGAACGGCATCCATCCAGTTGTCCTTCGTTACGCCGAAGTGCTTCAGCATCTCCTCGGAACGGAGAAAGCCGGGCGTCACGGCAACCGCCGCGACGCCGTGCGGTTTAAGGTCGGCGGCCATCGCCTCGGCCAGATGGATCGGCGATATTTTGGCCAAGCTGTAGAACAAGCTGCCCCGGTAGCGGTAATCGATCCCGTCCGTCACCTCGACGATGAGACCCGTCTTTCTCTTCACCATAAGCGGCGCCCCGTAGTGGCTCGTTATTAGATGCGCCTTCACGGCCCGCTCCTGCATCAATAAGCCCTTCCGCAGCGAATGCTCCCAGAACGGCTTCTCCCACTCCGTCAGCTGCTCGCCGCCCCAAATGTTGTTGACGAGCAGATCGAGGCGGCCATCTTGCTCGTCTTTGATCCGCTCGAACAAAGCCTCGACGTCCTCCGGGACCGTATGGTCCGCTCTGACCGGTATGCCCAATCCGCCTAGCGACGAGACCAGCTCGGCCGTCTCCTCGATCGTCTCCGAACGGTTCAAGTCGGACGCTTGTCCGCGCACGCTTCTTCCCGTGCAGTAGACCGTCGCTCCCGCCTCGCCGAGACTGGCCGCGATTCCGCGTCCCGCTCCGCGCGTCGCACCCGCGACGACCGCTATTTTGCCTGCCAATGGTTTCATCTTGATCGCTCCATTCCATCGTTTTATTCACCGTCAGCGTACCAAACGAAATACGACAACCTTTGTCATATATCAATGCTATAATAAAAAATAAGAATGGATCTTAGCGGATGAATAAGAAAGGCGGTGGCGCCGCATGCGGGCGGGCCGGTTACTATCGATCGTGTTGCTTATGCAAAATTACGGCAAGCTGACGGCGAAGGAGCTGGCGGAGAAGCTGGAGGTATCCGAGCGGACGATTCTGCGCGACATGGACTCGCTGAGCGGCGCGGGCGTTCCGGTGTACGCGGAGCGGGGGCAGCGCGGGGGCTGGGCGCTCTCCGAAGGCTACCGGACGAACTTGACGGGGATGCGCGCGGAGGAGCTTGCATCGGTGCTGGTGGCGAGCCAATCGGGCTTGCTGGGCGACCTCGGCATCGAGAAGCATTTCGAAGCGGCGGTTCAGAAGCTGCTCGCCGCTTCTCCCGACGAGGCGAGCAAGGATGCGGCGCTGGCGAGGCAGAAGATTCATATCGACGGGGCGGGCTGGCATCGTTCGAACGAAACGGCGCCGCTCCTCTCGGTCGTACAGGAGGCGGTGTGGGAGGAGAGGAAGCTGCGGATCGCTTACGGCAGGGAGGACGGTCCCGCGGAGCGCGTCGTTCATCCGCTCGGCTTGGTGGCGAAGCGCAGCGTCTGGTACTTGGTCGCGGAGTCGGAGGGCGAGCTGCGGACGTACCGCATCTCCCGGCTAACCGCGGCGGAGACGCTGGCGGAGCGGTTCGAGCGGCGGCCCGGATTCGACCTGGCCGCCTGCTGGGAGCAATCCATCAGCGAATTCAAGCGGCGGCTGCCGAAATACCCGGCCAAGGTGAAGGTGCGGGAAGCGACGGCGGGGCGCCTCGCGAAGGAGCGGTTCGTCCGTCTGGCCGAACCCATGCCGGCGGATGGCGGCTGGATGGTCGCGGAGGCCGAGTTCGAGACGCTGGAGTCGGCCTGCGAAATCGTGCTTAGCTTCGGCCGGCGCATCGAAGTGCTGGAGCCGGAGGAGCTGCGGGCAATGGTGCGGGCCGAAGCGGCGGCATCGGCAGCGCTGCACGAAGGCGAGCATTGAATGGGCGCGGCGGTGCCGGACATCGGCGTTTCATTTGACTCCGAGCTCGGGAATTCGATACAATTTAACCCATAGCCATATCAATTTTATCGATCGTATAGAAGGAAGGAGATTAGGCGCGATGAGTCAATTTGAACAGCTACTCGATAAATACGCCGAATTGATCGTTCGGGTCGGCGTGAACGTGCAGCAAGGACAGGAGGTATTCCTTGCAAGAGCGCCGATCGATCAAGCGCAGCTCGTCAGGCAGATCGCACGCAAGGCGTACGAAGCCGGCGCGAGCAACGTGCACGTGGATTGGTCGGACGACGAGCTTGGCCGTTTGAAGTACGAGAAAGCGGCCGACGACGTCTTCACCCGCTTGCCGGCCTGGGAGACGGCGATGCGTAACGCGCTCGTCGAGAATGGCGCGGCGTTTATCTCGATCACCTCCTCAACCCCCGACCTGCTGAAGGGCATCGATCCGCAGCGGATCGCGAACTTCCAGAAGGCTTCGGGCGAAGGGCTGAAGGAGTTCCGCCGGGCGATTCAGTCCGACAAGGTCAGCTGGACGGTCGTGGCGGCCGCCGGCAAGGATTGGGCGAAGAAGGTGTTCCCGCACGCTTCGGAAGCGGAGGCGGTCGAGCGGCTGTGGAAGGCGATCTTCGATTCCGTCAGGCTGCATAACGAAGATCCGGTCAAGGCATGGGATGAGCATAACGCGACGTTACATACGAAGGGCGAGAAGCTGAACGAGAACCGGTTCCGGAAGCTGCATTACACGGCGCCGGGCACCGACCTGACGATCGAACTGCCGGAGGGCCATGTATGGGTCGCGGCGGGCAGCACGAACCAGAACGACGTCCCGTTCATGGCCAACATGCCGACGGAGGAAGTGTTCACCGTTCCGCTGAAGACCGGCACGAGCGGCTACGTCTCGAGCACGAAGCCGCTCAGCTACGGCGGCAACATCATCGACCGCTTCAAGCTGACGTTCGAGAACGGGCGCATCGTGAAGGTGGAAGCGGAGGAAGGGCAGGACATTTTGCAGAAGCTGGTCGATACGGACGAAGGCTCGCATTACCTCGGAGAGGTTGCGCTCGTTCCGCACGAATCGCCAATCTCGCAATCGAACATTTTGTTCTACAATACGCTGTTCGACGAGAATGCGTCGAACCATCTGGCGATCGGCAGCGGCTACGCCTTCAACATCGAGGGCGGCAAGACGATGTCGCCGGAGGAGCTGGAGGCAAAGGGCGTTAACGCGAGCATTACGCACAACGACTTCATGATCGGCTCGGCCGAGATGGATATCGACGGCATTAAGGACGACGGCACGGTCGTTCCGATCTTCCGCAAAGGGAATTGGGCGATTTAACCACAAGGCCCTGTAAGCAACGCAAGGCACGTTTCTCTACCGGGGAGGCGTGCCTTGTTGTACTTCTATCGAGGACTAGGAGGCGTTCATGATGGACCGTTCCGCGAAACCGACGACTGGCAGCGATCTGCCCAAAATTAGCCGCCCCGCGACGCAAGCGCTCGCGGAAGCCGGGATTTACAGGCTTGAGCAGCTTACGAAAGTGATGGAAGCGGATATTTTGAAGCTGCACGGCATGGGGCCCAAAGGAATTCGCATACTTAACGAAGCGCTCAAGGAAAATGGGCTGTCGTTCGCCCCGAAAAAATAGGTGCGATTCGGCGTCTTACGCCGATGTTACGCTGATTACGAAGAACCCGCTAATACGGCCAACCAACTGCCGCTCTTTCAACAGGTCTATATATTGACCTGTTTTTTTGCGTTACCGGCATGGCTGCGCCAATGCATGTTCGACGAATGACAAAAAAATCCGGCAACCATGACGTTTGTCATGTCCCCTCACTGACGTTTATGACTTCAGCGGACCGGCGCCAATCTTTACAATTAGGGAAGATTAGCGCTTCCGACGTCCGAAAGCATGCTTGCGGCGTCCACTTGAGGAGGAAATAGGACCATGACAGAGCCGAAGCACGCCCAATTGAGAAAAACGGTTGCCCCATTCGAGAAAACGAACGTAAAAACGAGCGTCAGGCAAATGGCGAATACGCTTATTCCCCTAGTCCTGCTCTGGTATGCCGCTTATGCGAGCTTATCGGTCTCCTACTGGCTGACGCTGGCAATTTGCATCGTCGCATCCGGGTTCGTCATTCGAACATTCATTATTTTTCATGACTGCTGTCACGGCTCGTTCTTCCAAAGCAAGAAGGCGAACGATATCGTCGGCACGATAACCGGCGTTCTGACGCTCGTGCCGTATTTGCAATGGAAAAACGCGCATGCCATTCACCATGCGACGAGCAGCAATCTCGACAAGAGAGGCGTCGGCGATCTGTGGATCCTGACGGTGGAGGAATACGCGTCCGCATCGTTCATCAGCCGTTTGGCTTACCGCATCTACCGCCAGCCGCTCGTCATGTTCGGACTTGGCCCGATCTACGTGTTCCTCATCCAATACCGGTTCAATCGCAAAGGCGCGAAGCGGAAGGAGAAGCTGAACACTTACTTGACGAACGCATTGCTCGTGGCGCTTTACGCGCTGCTATGCTGGGCTATCGGCTGGCAGGCGTTCGCGATGGTCCAGGGACCGATCTTTTTCGTATCGGGGCTGCTCGGCGTCTGGCTGTTCTACGTTCAGCATCAATTCGAGGATTCCTATTTCGAACACGATGACGAGTGGAGCTACGTGAATGCGGCCGTGGACGGAAGCTCGTATTATAAATTGCCGAAGGTTCTGCAATGGATTACCGGAAACATCGGCTTTCACCATGTCCATCACCTGAGCCCGAAGGTGCCGAATTACTATTTGGAGGATGCCCACAACGCGACGCCGCCGCTGCACAAGGCGACGACGATCAACATAAGGGAAAGCTTGGCGTCGCTGCGGTTCCGGCTGTGGGACGAGGAAGCGAAGAAGTTCGTCAGCTTCAAGGCCGTCAAGACGCGCATGCGGAAGGCCGGGAAGGCGGACGAGAAGAAGCTGAGCTCCGCCCGGCCCAGCCTGCAGGGCAAATGATTACGTTCGGCGCCGATTGTGCTAGAATAGGCAGTATATGAAGACGAATGGGGAATTAGGTGGACGGCATGAACAAGTGGTATCAGATTTTTCATAAAAACACCGGTCTGCTTCCTTACGTGTGGATCGTCTTCTGCATCCTGCCGTTTTATTTCATCTTTCAATCGTCCTCGACTTACGAAGCGGCATCCGGCATCGTCATGATCATTTTGTTCTTCGTCTGCTACCGGCTGTCCTTCGGCGCCAAGGGCTGGCTCGTCTACTTCTGGACCAGCGGCCAGATTGTCATCTCGATCGCGATGACGCTGCTGTTCAGTTATGTCTATTTTTCGATTTTTCTCGCTTTCTTTATCGGAAATATTCAGAATCGCGCCGGCTTCTTCACGCTGTACGCGATCCATATCACAAGCACGTTCGTCACGGTCAATTACGGCTTCGCAACGCAGAACAAGCTGTTTTTCACGCAGTTTCCGTTCATCCTGATCAGTCTGATCGTCGTGATCCTGCTGCCTTTCAATACGTACAACCGAATCAGGCAGGGGCAGCTTGAAGGTCAGCTCGAGAACGCGAACAAGCGGATATCGGAGCTGGTGAAGCTCGAGGAGAGGCAGCGCATTTCGCGAGACCTGCACGATACGCTCGGCCAGAAATTGTCGCTGATCGGTTTAAAGAGCGATCTGGCGGGGAAGCTGATGAGTACGAACCCTGCCCAGGCGCTCGCCGAAATAAACGACGTCCATCAGACGGCAAGAACGGCGCTCAAGGAAGTAAGGGAAATGGTTACACAGATGCGGGGCGCGAAGCTCGAGGATGAGCTGTTCCGGGTCAGGCAAATGTTGAAGGCGGCGCAAATCGAATTCGAGTTCGAGGGCGAATCGGCGCTGAAGGATACGACGCTCATTGCGGAGAACGTGCTCAGCATGTGCTTGAAGGAAGCGGTCACGAACGTCGTGAAGCATAGCGCCGCCTCCGCATGCTCGGTGAGTATCGAGTCGTCCCGCACGGAGGTGGTGCTTCGCGTGAAGGACAACGGCGTCGGATTCAAGGAACGCAGCAAAACCGGAAGAGGGCATGGGCTTCAAGGGATGAAGGAGCGTCTGGAATTCGTGAACGGGAGTCTCGAGGCCGGATCAAGCGATGGCGCCGTTCTTACGATCCGGGTGCCCAAAGTAATCAGGCAGGTTGAATGAAGCCAGCGGGGAGGGAGTCGGAATATGATTCGAATCGTCATTGCCGAGGATCAGCGCATGCTGCTGGGCGCCCTTGCGTCCTTGCTTGATTTGGAGGAGGACATGAAGGTCGTCGGCCGGGCAAGCAACGGGGAGGACGCGATCTCGCTCGTTCATCAGCATAAACCGGATGTGTGCATCATGGATATCGAAATGCCGGCGAAGACCGGGCTGGACGCGGCGGAGGAGCTGAAGGGGCTCGGCACGAAGGTCATCATTCTGACGACCTTTGCCCGTTCCGGCTACTTCGAGAGGGCGCTCAAGGCCGGCGTACGCGGCTATTTGCTCAAGGACAGCCCGAGCGAGGAGCTCGCGAATTCGATCCGCAGCGTCATGGCCGGCAGGCGCATCTTCGCCTCCGAGCTCGTGGACGAAGCTTACGGGCAGGAGAATCCGCTGACCGAGCGGGAGAAGGAAGTGCTGGGGCTGGTCGCGGACGGCAAAAACACGAAGGAAATCGCAAGCGAGCTGTTCATTACGACGGGAACGGTCCGCAATTACATTTCGGTCATTCTCGACAAGCTGGACGTCAGCAACCGGATCGAAGCGATTACGAGGTTCAAGGAGAAAGGCTGGTTTAAATGACGGAGCAGAAATTCGAGGCCGTCCTTGTCAGGCCGGAAGCGGTAGGGGCATGGACCTATATGACGGTCCCGTTCGACGCGGAGAAGCTGTTCGGAAGCAAAGCGCGCATAGCCGTGAAAGGGACGATCAACGGCGTTTCGTACAAAGGGACGTTGATGCCGAACGGCAACGGGGAGCATTTCATGGTCGTCAACCAAGCGATTCGCGATGCGATCGGCGCCGAAGCGGGCGACCGGGTAACGGTTACGATGGAGCGGGACGAAGAGGCGCGGATCGTGCGCGTTCCGGACGACTTCGCCGGGCAGTTGGCCGGGCATCCGAAGGCGGAAGCGGCGTTCCATAAGTTCTCGTATTCGTGCCAGAAGGAATACGTCGATTGGATCGAATCAGCGAAGAAGGCCGAGACGAGGCAAAGCCGGATACAGAAGGCGATCGAGAAGCTGACGCTGGAGCAGAAGCTGAAATAAAGGCACGCTTTCGGGTGGGAATCGCTCGGAAGCGTATTTTTTGCGAAGCAGCAGACAGCCGAGTAAAAAGGACACCGCAGCCGCCAGGCGAACCGCGTCCGTCATACGGTCGCAGCCTAGTGGGCGATGTCCTTATTTTTATTGCGCTAAGCCCTGTCGCAGCCGCTATCTTCTTCTCGTCCAGCCGAACACCTTCACATGCACGAGCAGCTTCGTAATCCAGTGCGTCGCGACGTACAGCACGATGAAGACGAGCACGAGCGGCTTGAACAAGATCCAAAGAACGAGCCAGCTGACGAGAATTTGCCAAGGCTTCATCTTCTTCGCCAGATTGCCCGGCGTCAGCAGAATCCGGTAAATCAGGTAGTTCTTCTGCAGCGCGACGAGAAATTCGTCCCGGATCTGCTTGTTCTCCGGATCGAGCCGGATTGCGTTCTTCAGCATGAGCAAATAATCCTCGTAATCATTGCGCCGCTCCGCCGCCCAAGCCAGGTGCAAGTATACGATCTCGGACTCCACCTCCAGGCGAAGGGCTTTGGCGGCAAGCGCCCTCGATTCGTCCAAATTGCGCAGCAGCGCTTCGTTGTAACTGAGGGTCGAGAGGAATAACGGATTCTCCGGCGTAATATCAAGCGCCTGCAGCATGTAAGCCTTCGCCTCGTCGAACTTGCCGCTTTTGTTGCTCAGATTGGCCTGCAAAAAATAATAGTGAGGCTCGTACGGATCGATCCGCATCGCTTCTTCAAGCGCCTGCTTCGCCGCTTTCCAATTCTCGGTATCGTAATAGGCCGTCGTGCGGACGAACCAGGCGATCCCGTTCTCCGGGTCGCGCTTCAGCGCTTCGTCCGACCAGCGAAGGGCATGCTCGTAGTTTTCCATCCGGAGGCTGACGTGGGCAAGCATCGCATAGGCGTCCGGGTCCTCGGGCTCCTCGCGGATGAGCTGCATCGCCTCATCGGCCGCTTCCTTGTACTTTCGCCATTCCATAAGCTGATGGATTCTGGCGTATCGGCTGCTGCTCAAGTTGGCATCGATCATGTTCGGGCTCCCCTCACCTCGCTCTATCCGCTTATTTCAATCCGTTCGCTTTCATATAGTCCAGCACGATTTGATAGTCTTGGTTGACGTCGCTGAACGTCGCGTAGTTTTTGGCCGTCGCGAACCAGTCCAGCGTCGTCGCTTTGCGCGACTTCGCCGCCTTCTTCAAATCGTCCTGCCGGATCGGCTGGATGTCGCCCGTCTCGAGCGTCCGCTCGAGCGCCCCTTCCACCGCGTCCTTCACGATCTGCTCCAGATCGGCGCCCGAAAAATGCTTCGTCTCGCGAGCGATCCGGTTCAGTTCGAGGGAAGCGAGCGGTTTACCCGCCAGCTTCAGCTGCAGAATCGCGGCGCGCTCGGCCTCCTCCGGCGGCGGTACGAAAATCATATGATTGAACCGGCCCGGCCTGCGAAGCGCCGAGTCCAAGTACCATGGCGTGTTCGTCGCGCCGATGACGAATACTTGGTCGTTGAACGTCCGCAGCCCGTCGAGCTCCATCAGCAGCTGGTTGACGAGAATACGGTCGTGATGCTGGCGCATCTGGTTGCGGCTGCCGCCCATGGCGTCGAGCTCGTCGATAAAAATGACGCAAGGCTTATTCTCGCGGGCCTTCTCGAAAATATCGTGCAAATTGTTCTCGCTCTGCCCGACGTACATGCCCAGTATCGCTTGCAGCTCGATATGCATGAAGTTCGCGTCGATTTCGCCCGCTACCGCCCGGGCGAGGAACGTTTTGCCGCAGCCGGGAGGGCCGTACAGCAGCAGGCTTCCGCCGGCCTCTTTGCCGTACGCGGCGAACAACTCGGGCTGCTTCAGCGGCAAAATGAAATTCATCCGGATTTTTTTCTTCACGTCCTCCAGTCCGCCGACATCGGCGAACGTCTCGTCGGGCTTCTCCGATTCTACGATGTCCTTGCCGTCCTTATCGAAATGCAGCACCTTCAGCTTGTTGCGCCGCCGTTCGGCGAGGTCGTCGCGGTCATTGAAATCTGACATGTCATCACCCTTTTACGATTAGAAATTACTTTCATTATACTAAATTTCGGAAGCGGGGAGGGGATTTGGAAGATTTTTATAATCTTCGCTTCGTCAGCTCTCGTCCAGCAGCCGCAGCTGCTGAGCGGCCATAAGCGCCTGCGTCCGCGACGAAACGTTCAGCTTCGCGTAGATGCGCGACAAATACACCTTTACCGTCCCTTCCGTCAGCGACAGCTTGGCCGCGATGTCCTTGTTCGCGGCGCCTTGCCGGATGAGCCGAAGCAGCTGCAGCTCGGTTCGGTTAAGTTCTTCCGCTGCGGAAGGAGGCTTGGCCGCCGCATCGGGCTTGTCCGGGAACAGCGCCAGCAGCCTCGTTACATACTCGCCGGATACGGCCCTCCTGCGCGCCTGCGCGTCGTCGCTTTGCATGAGCTGACCGTATTTGCGCAGCAGCTGTCCGAGCGATTCCCCTTCGTCCAAGTAGCTGCGTAAATAGCCGAACGGTTCCGTCATCGCGAGCGCTTCCTCCAGCAGCACGAGCGCGGCGGTTCGGCGTCCAAGCTGCTCTTCGAGGCAGGCTTCCACGATTGTAAGCTCGACAATGCTGACGACGTGGTTCTCTCTGACGGCTTGGGCCTTCAGCAGCGACAGCAGCCGCAGCGATTCGATCTCCTTGCGCTGTGCGCCAAGCAGCCGGATCAGCGCGACATATTCATAATATTTGGAGAAGACCGGCCGGTCCTTCGCGGTGACCGAAAGCAAGGGGAGAAGCTTCTTCGCATACTGTACGTTGCCTTCCATGAGGCATAGACGGATTTTGCAAGCATGCAGCGCCCGCTTCCAATGCGGGCTCATCCGCTCGTTCGTCGCTTTGTGCAGCGCTTCGTCGATGGCGTCATGGGCCAGATAGGGCTTGCCCTGCGCCATGTGGATCAGCGACTGCGCGATCCGGTTCGGCACGAACAAGCCCGGCGTCCGGTTCGCGCGCGAGGCGCGGTCGACGACGGGAAGAAGCGCCGCCGCGTGGTCCAGCCTGTTCCATTCGTAGTACCCCTCGCCAAGGGACTGCATGACATACAGATTGATGAGGGATTCGTTCCAGTTATGAGCGTTCAGCGTGCTCGTGAAAAGGCGGGCGATGCTCTCCGTGTCGGTCGTAAGCGTGCCGTTCATTCCGAAGTCGGTCCTTCTCACGAGCGGCTCCGTCACATTGTAATTGAAATTGTAGTAGATCGAATCCCGAGGCAGCATTTGGTCGAGTCCGCCGCTGGCAAAAGAAAGCCACTGCTCGAACTTGCCGGTCGTAAACAGCAGATTGGATTTGACGAACAGCAAGCCGCTCTGGATTTGCTGCCTCCGCTCGCCGGGAGGAAGCCCCCTGCCGTACTGCTCGATGCCGGCGAGCAGTTCCTCCGCCCGGCCGGAATGGCCGGTCACGACAAGGACGAACGCGTGCAGGAGCGACGTCTCCGGGAGGCGCCCGGTCCGCTCCTCCGGGAAGCTGTCCAGCCAGCGCTGCAGCGTCGCGAATTCCCCTTGCGTGAGCAAGGCGGGAGCATGCCGCTCGAGCAGCCGTTCGGCGAAGGCGGCGTCCCGCGAAACGATGGCGTGGTCAATGGCTTCGACGACGTAGCCGAGCTCGGCAAAAATCGCGCTGGCCGCGCGGTTGGCGGCCAGCCATTGCTCCTCGTCCTGCCGCCGCATCCGATTTTGCAAAAAATCCGCGAAAAGATGATGGTAGCGGAACCAGCCGTTATGCTCGTCCAGCGCGATGAGAAACAAATTGCGCGCTTTGAGCTGCTCCAGCATCGCCTCGCTGTCGTTGTTGCGCAAGAGCTCGTCGCATATCCGGGCGTTCAGGCGGGCGAGCATCGAGGTATGCAGCAGAAATCGGGCCGTTTGTTCCGGAAGTCCGGCGAACACCTCTTGAAATAAGTAATCGGCGACGAAGCGATGGCCGCCGGAGAAGCTGTCGATGAGGCGGTCGTAATCGGGCTCGCCTTGCAGGGAGATGGAGAATAGCTGCAGCGCCGTCACCCAGCCCTCCGATCGCTTATGAAGCGCGGCGATTTGCGATGGCGTCACGGACAGCTCGGTCGTCTTGCCGTAGTAATCCGCGGTTTCGCCCAGCGTGAATTGCAGCTGGCGGACGTCAAGCAGCGTCAGCTCGTCCCTGGCGGCCCATTTCACCGTCGGCAACGGCAGCTCCGAGCGGCTTGCGATCACGAGATGCGCATGCTCCGGCAGATTGTCGACGAAGTAGGCGGCGTGGGCATGAAGCTCCGGAAGCCGTATGAACTGGTAATCGTCCCATGCGAGGACGATCGGCTCCGGATAACGATAAAGCTCGTTGATCAGCGCGTCGATGAACGTGTCGGCCGCTGTCGCCTTAAGCATCGGAAGCAGCTGCGAGCAGCGGTCGGCCAGCCGGGGGCAGGCTTCGATGACCGATTGGGTGACATATCGCCAGAATCGTACGATGTCGTTGTCCCTCTCGTCCAAAGACAGCCAGGCGACCGCTTGGCCGCGCTCCCGGGCCCACTCGCCGAGCAGCGTCGTTTTGCCGAAGCCGGCAGGCGCGCATACGGCCGTCAAACGGCGAAGCGCGCCATTGTCGAGCTGTTCGTTCAGGCGGCTTCGGCGCACGAGCTTTTTCCGCAAGACGGGCGGAACGGTTTTTGTTCGTAACAGGATATCATCGTGAGCTGGATTCATAACGTCCTCCGTTATTTTCGACAATGATCGCTTTTTTTCTATTATAGGCTACTTTTTTCGTCAAAATCGAGAGAAAGTTAACTTTCGTCAATCGTTAATCGCGATTCGGCTTGCTAAACTGGATGTCGATTATAGCAATTGTCGATAGAAAGGGATGTGACCGGGTTGAAATTGATGCGATCGTTAAACAGGATAACCTGCCTTGCGCTGGCCGCGTGTGTGCTTGCATACGGCGGAGCGGTGCTAGCGGCGCCGAGCGTATCGGCGGAAGGCGGCGGAGGATACCGCTTCGAGCGGATGACGCCGGAGAAGCAATATTTCTTCGAATACATTCAGGATATTGCCGCGGACGGCGCGGGCAAGCTGTACGTGGCCATGTCGCACGGAGTCGAGGTTTATTCCCCGGAAGGGGAACTGCTCGCAAGCTGGGACGCGGTCGGGTTCGAGGAGGATCAGGATCCCGTCGGGATATCGCCCAGGCGTCTCGCCGTCGACGCGGACGGCTTTGTCTATGTATACAGCCAGAGCCTTCAGAGCATGAACGATAAGATGATCTACAAGCTGGATGTTTCGGGCGGCCAATGGCCGAAGGTCGTCGGCGAATGGAACGGGGCCGAGCAATTCGATTACATTTCCGGCCTCGCGGCCGACTCCGTTACGGGTTCGGTCTATGCGGCGGATCCCGAACGCGGTTCCGTGTGGGTGCTCGATAACGCAGGCGGCATCGGAGAATGGGGGGCCTATGCGGTACCCGAGGAAGCGGATCGCGCTTTCGTCGAGCCGATCGACGTTGCCGTCGACGGGGACGGGAATCTGTTCGTTATCGAAGAGGAAGAGAGGATCGTGAAGCTGGACGGAACCGGCCAGCTGACAGATGAGTGGAAGGAGACGGACATCATTCTTCCCGGGCCGGACGGGCCGGTGCCGACTGAGGTGGAGTCGCTGACAGGCATAGCGGCGGGCGCCGACGGCTATTTATATGCGGCCGACGAATCGGCAAGCCGTCTCATCCGGTTCGACGCCGATTGGAGTGCGGCCGCGGTCGGGGAGAACGGCTACGGCAGCGCGCAGTTTAGCAGCCTATCGGATTTGGCGGTCTTCGACGGCGGCGTTTATGCTGCGGATACGAATAAAGCAAGCATCCAGAAATTTGGCGCCGATCTTGGTCTTTTGGACGAATGGGGCAAAAGCGGCGATCAGCCGGGCTACTTCTTGGAGCCGGGAAATATCGCGATCGACCGCGAAGGCAACGTGCTTGCAGCCGACCGGGGAAACGAGCGCATACAGCTGTTTGACAACGACCTGCGGTTCATCGCCGAGCAGGTCGGCGGCGACGGCTTCGAGCCGTCCGGCGTCGCGGTCGATGCCGCCGGACTCGTGTATATAACGAGCGGCGGCTCCCTCTATCGCTTTAACCGTTCGACCGGCACGGCGGATGAACTGTACAGCGGCATCTGGGGAGTCGCAGATATCGCGATCGATCGCGACGGCATTTTGTACGCGACTAGCGGCAGCTCCGTTCTGAAGCTGGATCAGGCGACTTACGATCCGGACGAACCGGACATGGAGACCTTCATCGACGGAGGCAGCTGGAATCTGGAAAGCATCGCCATCGATCGTAACGAGGGGATTCTGTACGCCACGAATAAGCATACGATCGCGGCGTACGGCCTGGACGACGGCGAGCCTATTAGCGCGAATTGGGATGCCGTGTCGGGCGGCTCCGGCGATTATACCGATCTCGCGGTGGATGCCGCCGGGAACCTTTATGTAACGGTTGCTTCACAGGGCATCGTCTATAAACTGGCAGTCCGCGATATAGAAGAAAATAGGAAGCTCGGCGAGATCATCGATATTTTGGGCGGAGAAGGAACGGGCGAAGGCGAATTCGAATACCTGTACAAAATCGCGATCGATCCAAGCGGCAACGTCTTCGCAGCGGACCGCGACAGCAACCGGCTGCAAAAATTCGAGTTTTTGCTCAATCAGCTTGCGGATCTGACGCTGTCCGCCGGTGAGCTTGACACCGAGTTCGATCCGCAAAGGAATAGCTATACGGCTCAAGTGTCGAACGAGGTAAGTCAGATCGCCGTAACGCCGACGGCGCGAGCTGCCGGATCGGTGATCCGGGTAAACGGCGAAGAGGTTGACAGCGGCGGAACATCCGCGCCTATTTCCCTTGCGGCCGGGACGGATACGGTTATTACGGTTGCAGTAGAGGCAGACGACGGCCAGTTTAGAAGCTATTCGCTTACCGTCAGCCGAACGGCTGACAGCGGAGGCGACAGAGGCAATGGGGGAGGAGGCGGCGGTTCGGACGGGACCGTAACGGCTCCGGGCGACGCGCTGCTTGATGAAGCCATTGGCGGACAGGCGGGCAGAGTGCTATTGCAGGATGCGCAGGCATCGGTATCGGCAGACGGGACGTTGTCGGTCGCTATTAGCCGGAAGGGCGTTGACGCGCTTCTCGCGCTTGCGTCACGTCCATCATCCGTCGTCATCGGGACGTTGCCGAATGAGGCGGCGAAGACGGTGCTTAGCGTCCCGGCGTCCATTACGGAGCTGTCAGCCGGTAATCCGCAGGCTGTGCTCGAATTTCAATCGCCGCAAGGCCTCCTTCGGCTGCCGCTGGCCGAGCTTGCCCGTCAGGTCGAACCGGATGCGGATTCGATCGAGATCGCGCTTGCCGTGCAAGAGGATCGCAATGGCAACGGCATGGCGCAGGAACACGGTGCGGCAGACGTTGGCGCCGGCCTCATCCGAGTAGAACTGAACGCGGTAAGACCGGACGGCAGCCGCTTCGGCGCCCGCTTCGGCGGCGGATACGCCAGGTACGCGATGAAGCTGCCGGCCGGCGCTGGCCAAGTGCCCGCATACGAACTGGCCGGCATTGCTTTAGACGAATCGGGTGAGGCCGTACCTCGGCCGGTTCCGACCTTGTTCGGCGCTGGCGCGGATGGCGCAAACGCGGAATTTTGGCTGAAAGGCAGCGCAGTGTTAACCGTTTGGCGCCATGCGCAAGCGTTCGAGGACGGGGGAGAAGTCCCTTACGCAGCGGATGCGATCCGGGCGTTAAGCAATAAGTTCGTGCTGCGGGGCGTGAGCGAGGATCGCTTCATGCCGAAAAGCGAAGTGACGCGGGCGCAGTTCATTACGATGATGATCCAGTCGCTCGGGATTCAGCCGGCGCAAGGCGATGGCGCCGCTTTTGCGGACGTGACGCCCGGGCAATGGCATTATGACGCCATCATGACCGCTTACGGGCTTGGCCTGGCTAACGGCTACGAGGATGGCCGTTTCCAGCCCGGGAAATCGTTAAGCCGTCAGGAAATGGTGACGATGCTGTACAACGCGCTCAAATTTACCGGCCAAATCGAGCCGCTTGCCAACGAGGAAATCAACTCCCGGCTCGGCGGCTTCGAAGACGAAGCGAGCATTGCCGCTTGGGCGAGGGAAGCGGTCGCCTATGCCGTCAAGCATGGCATTGTGCGCGGTACCTCGAGCGGCACCTTCTCGCCGGACACCGTATCGAACCGCGCCCAAGGCGCAATGATCATTCACGGGATGATGCGCCAGCTGGGATTGATCAACAGCTAACGATCAGGTCTAAAAAATAGACCTGATCCCCTCGCGTCTCCGCAAAATAGCCTCGGATCCGCCGGATTCTCGCAATCAGATCTAAAAATTAGATCTGATCCCCCCACTACCTCGAATAGGCTCCTAGTCTACCGGCGCCCTCATAAGATTAAGCCGGCAGCCTTCGAGGTGAGGCGATAAGTAAATAGGCGCTGCCCGCCCGAGGCTTGCTCGAGCAAGCCCTTATCCAGCAGGGCATATAACGTCTTGAGCGCCGTACAGCGGCTGACCGCAAGCAGAGCAGTGGCATCCTTCGGGCCGAAAGCGAAGAGCGGCCCGCGGCGCTGCGCCCAGCGCAGCAGCTCCCGCTCCCTTAGCGCCAGCTTCAGCTGCAGCCCCTCCGACCCCCCGAGGCCGTATAGCTTGCCGAGCAGCTGCTGAAGAAACTGCTGGCACTGGCGAGGCTTCTCCCGAACGTCGTCGAAGGCGAACCGCACGACCGTCCAGCCGTCCAGCACGAGCTGGTTTTGCCGAAAGCGGTCGTCGCCGAACGAACGCCTCGAAGCATTTCGCTGATGCGTCCCGAAACCGTCAATCTCGATCGATATTCGGTATGGCGGACGCAAATAAGCAAAGTCGAGAAACCGGCTCCCGTCCCGGTAGTCGTTCACCTCGTATTCGGGATGCAGATCGTCGAAGCTTCCGACTACCGGCCACCACACGTCCATGGCAAACAGCCGCTCGCCATGGTCATCCCGCTCCTCGAGCCTCCTTCTGCATTCGCTGTTCGCGACCCGCCGTTCCATATGCCCACTAACCCATAGCCGGTACAGTACCTCAACATCATCTTTTTCCGCGTAACCGGCAATTGCAGCCTTTTCCTTCATTAACGTCCCATCCCTCTCCTGAAAATAAAAAAACACCGCCTACCCACGGATAAATTCGCGGAAAAAGCGGTGTGCTTCACCTGATCGGCCATTCTTCCATATACATGTTGTTAATGCGATAATAGCTTTCAACCAGCCATACGTCAAGGGAATGGAGTAATGCCGTATTCGTACGCAACCTTGGTTAGCGGTCATCTAAAGGCGTATCCCTCGGTCTCCGAAGCATTATTTCACAAAGGCGACAAGCCCCGTATTCAAGAACGCCAGCTCTCGCCGCCCCTAGCCCTCCAGCCTCTCCAAATAAGCCGCGGCTTCGGCCGGCGTGCGGACCGGGACGATCGTGATGTCGTCCCCCCGCCGCTTCGCCTCGTCCCGGATATCCTTCTCGTTGCGGTCGGAAGCCTTCACGTCCGCCGGGCAAAAGAACAGCTCGACCCCTGCGCGCTCGGCGGCGATCAGCTTGTCGCGAATGCCTCCGATCTGGCCGACGTTGCCTTCGGCATCGATCGTGCCGGTGCCCGCCACGAACTTCCCGCGAGTCAACTCCCCGTCCGTCAGCTGGTCCAAAATTTCCAGCGCGAACATGAACCCGGCCGAAGGGCTGCCGATGTCCGATGCCGCGTATTCGATCTTCACCGGCGTCTCGATCGTATATTGATCCTCCGTCACGATGCCGATCCGCGGCATGGTCGTCCCCTTGCCGTCAGCGGCGACGCTCTCGGACAACTCGACCGTCAGCGGAACGCGCCGCCCGTCCCCGATCAATTCGGACAATTCGCTCAGCCGCGTAACGGGCTTGCCGTCCGCTTCCACGATCACGTCGCCCGGCGCGATAACCCCTGCCGCCTTGGAACCTTCGGCAAGCGACCGCACGAATACGCCCGTGTAGACGGCTTGCGCCGGCATGCCGGCCGCGCGCAAGGCTGCCGACATCGCATTGTTCTGCGAGCTGCCCATCATATGCTTCAACAGCGACAAGTACTCGCCGTCCGTCAGCGCGCCTCTGATTTGATCCGCTCTATGAATCTCGGTGTCCTTGCTGATTAAACCATAGAGCAGCGTCAAGGCGTTGTTCACCTTGATCGAATAGACGGTTGTCAGGTTAAAGCTGTCGTTTGCGGACGGCTTGCCGTTCTCGACGAGCACATAATCCGACAGCTTCTCGACGGTGCCCGGCTGGTAGAGATAATAGGGAAAGGGAATGAGCACGGCTGCTGCGATCAAGCCGAGCGATAAGAGAATGGAGACCGCCAGTTTGAGCCTTCGCGCGTTGTTCCGTCTAGTCATGGATGTCGTTCTCTCCGATCGGATTCGATTTATACATTCTCATATATTAGCAGAAGATAGGGTATGATAGAATGAGTGGTAAGGAAAGTTCGGAAGAATGCCTCAACCTTAACGCAAAGAAGGAGATTGCCGATGTTGAACAAACATGTCTTGCGGCAGAGCTACGACCAGTATGCCGAAGAGAGGGACAAAAGCGACCTCGCTCCTTGGAAAGAAGCGGAGCGCGAAGCCTTCCTCAGCCTCGTGAAGCAGGAAGGAAAGAAGTCGCTGCTGGAGATCGGGGCCGGAACGGGACGGGACAGCTTGTATTTCGCCGAGAATGGCCTCTCGGTCGTGGCGACGGATTTCTCGGTAGAAATGGTCGCGCGCTGCCTCGCGAAGGGGCTGGACGCGCGCAGCATGGACTTCTACGCGCTTGAATTCCCGCCGTCCTCGTTCGAAGCCGTATATGCGCTGAACTGTTTGCTGCATGTGCCGAAGGCCGATCTGACCGTCGTGTTCGAAGGGATCCGCAAAGTGCTGAGGCCGGGCGGTTTATTCTTCTGCGGCCTATACGGCGGTCGCGATTCGGAAGGGATTTGGGAGGAAGACTTTTACGAGCCGAAGCGCTTCTTCGCAATGTACCGCGATTCGGCGATCGTTAAGGCGGCGGAAAGGCATTTCGAGGTCGTCAACTTCCATACGGTGCCGATGGGAGAGAGGGCTCCTCACTTTCAGTCGCTGACGCTGCGCAAATAACCGATCGAGCGTCTCGGACGGAGCTGAGCGTGGCGAATCGGCAAGCTTGCGACAGGCGATAGCCCCTGAACGACGAGTTCAGGGGCTATCGTTTTCACTAAATATACCTTGACAGGAATATTCCTGTTGAAGTATATTTAGAGCAAGCTTGAATCGAAGGACTAAACTTTAGGGAACCTAATTCCATTCCCTACATTTGGAGGATTGAACATGACCGATAACGTTGACGCAACAAAGGCGGCGAATAACGAATTCGTCATTACGCGCGAGCTCGATGCCCCGCGCGAGCTCGTGTTTAAAGCATGGACCGAACCGGAGCATCTGCAGCGCTGGTGGGGACCGAAGGGACTTACGATAACCGTCGTTAAGCTCGATCTGCGGCCGGGAGGCCTGTTCCACTATATCATGCGAACCCCTGAAGGGGACGAAACATGGGGCCGGTTCGCGTATCGGGAGATCACCGCGCCGGAGCGGCTCGTTTATGTCAACTCCTTCTCCGACCCGGAAGGCGGCATCGTCCGTCCGCCGTTCGACGATCCATGGCCGCTCGAAATTTTAAATACGGTAACACTTGAAGAACAAGACGGCAAAACGACGGTCACCATAAGCGCGATTCCCGTCAACGCTTCGGAGGAAGAGACGCGTGTGTTCCGAGCGGGCTTCGAGTCGATGGAGCAGGGGTACGGAGGCACGTTCGATCAGCTTGCCGAGCATTTGGCAGCTTTGTAATCCGACAAGCCGCCCGCCGGAAACGGCAGGCGGTTTGTTTGAAACATAAGCATCTATAAGTTTTCACTAATAAATGAGCTTATCTTTCATCGCGAAACGAGCTTATGCCGCCAAAGGACGGCACAGAACCGAGCTGCGCAAGATGCAGTTAGCGGTTCGCGCGTAGCGTCAGCCGTTTACACTTGTCCGCAGCGACTTAACGTCGCATGCGGTTTTTTTTTTGCCAAAAAACGGCTATCGTCCTTGACATCGCATTCGTATGGTTGTATGGTTAGTTACATAAGTAATTAACCGAATGAGTGAAGAGGTGATGAAGTGTTTGACGACCGCAGTCCCATTTACCAGCAAATTGCCGACCAGATTAAAGAAGATGTTGTTAGCGGCGTACTCCGCGAGGATGAGCAGGTCATGTCCACGAATCAATACGCCTCCTTCTACCGGATTAATCCGGCTACGGCGGCGAAGGGCTTTCAATTGCTGACGGATGAAGGCATTTTGTATAAGAAGAGGGGAATTGGCATGTTTGTGAGCGCGGAGGCGAGACAGACGCTGCTCGCGCAGCGGAGAGAGCGCTTCTTCGAGGAGGTCGTCGATCGGATGCTGGCGGAAGCCGCGAAGATCGGCGTGCCGATCGAGGAAATTATCGGACGAATCGAACAAGCGAAGGGGAGAGAAGACGTATGACGCTAGGCATTGAAGTGAACGGGCTGAGACTCGACTACGGCAAATTTGCGGCGCTTCGGGATGTTTCGTTTAAGCTGCAGGGCGGCAAAATATACGGGCTCCTCGGTCGGAACGGCTCCGGCAAAACGAGCCTGCTGTCGATCCTCGCTTCCTTCCGGAAGCATACAGGCGGCAGCGTGGCGATCGGCGGAGAAGCGCCGTTCGAGAACGCGCGCATCGTGGAGCAAGTCTGCTTCATCCAGGAGAGCGGGCATATGACCGACGGCGTCAAGGTGCGCGACGCGCTGAAGCTGGCCGCGAGCTGCTGGCCGAATTGGGACGACGATTACGCGGATAAGCTGATCCGGCTCTTCAACCTTCCCGTGAAGAAGCGGGTCATGGCGCTTTCGCGCGGGATGAAATCGGCGCTCGGCGTCACGCTGGGACTGGCCAGCCGCGCGCCGGTCACGATTTTCGACGAGGCATACCTCGGCATGGACGCTCCGTCGCGATACGCTTTTTACGAGGAGCTGCTGAACGATTACATGGAAAATCCGCGCACGTTTATTTTGTCCACGCATCTGATCGAAGAGGTCGGCTCGCTGTTCGAGGAAGTGCTCGTGCTCGACGAGGGCAAGCTGCTGTTTCATGAAGAGACGGAGGCTCTGCGGTCGCGCGGCGCGGCGATCACCGGGCCGGCGGAGGCCGTCGACCGAATCGCGGAAGGCTTGACGGTACTCGGCGAGCAGAAGCTCGGCAGGACGAAGTCGGTCACGGTGTTCGGCGCGCTGACGGAGGAAAAACGGAAAGCGGCGCAGTCGGAAGGGCTCGAGTTCGGGCCGGTATCGCTGCAGGACTTATTCGTTCATTTAACGAAGAAGCGGGGGGATAAGCAATGACCAGATCGAGAAAGCATCCGGCGCTGATCGTGGCCGGCAATCTCATGTATACCTACCGGTGGGTGCTTGCGACGTACTGGTTGGTGTTTATCGTGATTTATGTAGGCATCGGCTTCATTCTCCGCATGAACGGTACCGCCGGAGGGGACATCGACGGTCAAAGCATTTGGGAGGGGGCGGGCAGCTCGCCGAAAATTTTCCTGATGGTCGTCGGGATCATGATGACGCCGCTCTCGCTGGCCAGCTTCGTTGCCAACGGCATCACGCGGCGGCATTTCATCGGCGGGGTCATGCTCGTAATTGCGATATTCGCCATTGTCTCCTCGATCCTCCTGACGGTCGGCTATCCGATCGAGCGGGCCGTCTACGAGATGAACGGCTGGCCGCTCGCGCTCAAAAATCCGCATTTGTTCGAGACGACCCGTCAATACGGATGGATATTCGTCGAATCCTTCCTGCTGTTCTTCGCCTACTTCGGGAGCGGCTGGCTGATCGGCTCCGGCTTCTACCGGTTCCATTGGCGGGTTGCGATCGTCCTGTCCGCGCTCGCGCTCCTTCCGGCAATGGCGATGGAGGTCGTGCTGTATTCGGATTGGATGGGCCAGCTGCTGCAGACGGCGTTCGAGGCCGATCGCGCGCCTATGCCGCTCGCGCTTTCGCTGTCCGTGATCGTCGCCGCGCTGACGGCCGCGCTCAACTACTTGATGCTTCGACATGTTGCGATTAAGAAGAAGCTGATATGATATAACGCACAACCTAAGGCCGTTCCCAAGATCTTCGCGATTTTGGGAACGGCCTTATTTTTGTCGAAAAAGTGACGAACCAAAAACGGCGGGAACTGGTATACTTTAAATAAAGACAAAATCCGATGATTGCGGGAAATACTTGCAAACTTTTGTCGATTTGGTCAGTAAATAATTTCGGGAAATAGGAAAATGTTAGAAGGAAATTCATCGAAGATTGTCGAAATATAGTGAAATCGACGGATGTACATTTTCATGACACTGAGGTGCTGAATGAACGCTTTACGCAAGCTCGCGATCGTCCTCGTACTGTCGCTTTTCGTGGTGCTCCCCGTTTTGGCTTCTCCTGCGAACGCTTTAACGAACACTCCGATGATTGAAGTAACGGATTGGGAGATGAAGTGGGAGGATGACCCAAGCAGCACCTTGCAGGATATGATTGCCGGAACCGATGAAAGCGAGTGGCAGACCTTCACCTATGGAGACGATCTGCCCGAGAAGCCGGAAGCGATTAAGGCGGCATGGTTAAGATTCCGGCTTCCGGCATTCGAGTTTGCCAGGCCGACGCTATTAATCAGCAAGCTGACCGGCAAGGACGTCACGATCTATATCGATAACCGGGTCGTGTACGAGTCTCATCGCAGTTATCCTTACAATAAAAACGAAATATTATTGCCCTTGGATGCGAGCGAGTCGGGTCATACCGTTTATGTTTTATTGGAAACGGACTCTCATTGGCTCGGGTTGAAGCAGAAAATGCTGTTGGGTGAAAATCAGACCCTTAGCAAAGGTTATTTGAAACACGATATGTTAGACGTTGTTTTAGGCGCGGCACTCATTTTTGTTTCATTCTCCATGTTTTTTAGCCTGTTTTTTTTGAATAAGTCTTATATTGCCGGTTGGAGGCCGCTTAGCATCGTCATTTTCTCCATAGGGCTCATGATTTTGACGTATTCGCCTTATTTGCATACCGTCTATAGGGATTACGGCTTCACCCTTTATTATTTGTTCGATGTTGCCTCCAATTTGTTGATGCCATCCATATATTTCTTTTTTGAACGCATATTCGGAGCAGGGCCTTACAAACTGATTACCAGAATTAGAAAGCTTCTTATTACGATATCAACCGTAAGCCTATTACTGCTAATTGCATCGTTTACGCCGTTGGCCGTCGGAAGTCTGTACACATCCGTAACCACCCTCACCTTTGGCGGTTCTGTTGTTATCGGCAATATATTGATCTTTATTTTGCTCATTCGGTACTGTCTGCAAAAAAATCGGGAAGCGATTATTTTAACCTCCGGTTTTGGCATTTTCGCCTTAGTCGGAGTATCGGAAGTGGTATGGTACTTCAAACAAAGCATGAATTACAACCTGTTTTTTTGGAAGTGGGGCATTATTTGCTTTATCGCAGCGCTCGTTATCATTCTGGCAAGAAGAATATTGCACAATTACGAGCAGGTCTTGAAATATTCGAAGCAGCTTGAAGTGTTTAATAACGAGCTTCAGCGCTCCGAAAAGATGGAGATCATAAGCCAATTGGCGGCGTCCGTTGCGCATGAAGTGAGGAATCCGCTGCAGGTGACGAGAGGCTTCCTTCAACTGCTGCGCGATAAAACAAAGATCGATAAGGACAAAAGCTTCATGATGCTGGCGATAGACGAATTGGACCGAGCCTCCGAGATTATTACGGATTTTCTAACCTTCGCTAAGCCGCAGCTTGAACATACGACGATATTGAATGTTAAGGAGGAGCTTCATCAAATTGAAGGGATATTAATCCCCTTAGCCACGATGCAAGGCGGCGTTATCAACGTGGAGCTTGCCCCCGACTTGTACGTGAGAGGCAATTCGTCGAAGCTGAAACAAGCCTTAATCAATATTATAAAGAACAGTATTGAGGCTCTAAATAAAGAAGGCGTTATCTTTATTCAGGCGTATTTGGAGAATGATTCCAAGCACGTGGTCATTCGAATAAAAGACAATGGCGAGGGAATGAACGAGACGGACTTAAAAAGACTCGGAGAGCCGTATTATTCCAAAAAATCGAAAGGCACCGGGCTAGGTTTGATGGTAACATTTCGAATTATCGAAGTTATGCAGGGAAAAATCGAGTTTAGAAGCCAGAAGGGCGTCGGAACGGAAGCTACCATTCATTTTCCCGCTGCGGCAAAAGAATAGCGCCGGTCACTCTGCCCGAGTGATTCGGCGCTTTATCATTATTCCCACATAGCTGCTTCGGAATCGGCAGCGGCCTTCACGTCGGCAGGATTCGGAGGAAGGACCAGGTAGTACTTGTCGGCCGATTCTTCCACGACTTCGACTTCGACGGCATCCGGCACGTCAACGCCGAACGCCTCTTTGACGGCTTCTTTCGGATTGGCGATGAGCTTCTTCTTGAATTCGGCGTCTTCCCAAGCTTTTTGAATGATTTGATCTTTCAATGTTTGTTTTGCGGACATTGCAATCACCCTTCCGAATATGTATAAGATTACCATATTCCCAGTGTATCATGTCCGTTCGACATAATCCATACTATTCTACTAATTTTTCGACAAAAAATAGTTAAATCCGCCCTGAAGCAGTGAAACTCTATTTGATTCTATAGTCTCTTCCGTATGGTTCAAATGACGTAGAAGGAATGAATGGAAGTCTATCAGCTCGGCAGCGTGAATTTCCAATTCAACCAGCCTCCGATGGTTGTCGCGCGCGACCTGCACGTACGGCTTCAGGCCGCCGCGCACGTAAATCGCGTTCTCGGCCTGCCGCTCGGTCAGCCGCTCCTCCGAATTCCGGCTTGCCGCGAGCAGGGCGAGCAGCCCGTTGTAGCTGCCTTCCTCCAAATCCGTTTTCCAGTCCGCCCAATCGTCTGACATTTGAAGCGTCGTCAAGACGAGATCGACGGCTTGCTCCATCCGTCCGATCGCCTTCTGCCGTCCCGCCAGGAGCAGGGCGCCCGTGCTCGCGATCTTCACCGGTCCCGCTTTGCCCGCCGTTCGGAGCGGATCCGACATGAAATAATCGGCCGCGGCCTCGTTCATCACGCTATCCGCCCATGTGTTCACATAGCGATGGTAGTAGCCCCAGAACGGCGATTCCGACGGGAACAGTCCGCGAAGCACGGCGAGCATCTCGAGGAGCAGCAGGTTGCCGAGCGCGAGCTGCTTCTTCCAGTCCGCGGACGGGGCGCCGTCCATCACGTCGTCCTGAATAAAAAAATAAAGCATTCCATATACATTAGCTAACGCCAGACTCCGGCACTCTCCATCGCCGATTCCCGCCGCTTCCTTCATCCAGAACGGCAGCAGGCAGCAAATGTAATCCTTGCCGTTGTCCTGCTTGACCGGATCGAACTTGTCCGCGTACGCCAGACCGGCCGCGCCAAGCGGAGCGGGGAACGACGCGATCCGCCGACCGGCCTCCTCGTATACGAGCGCGAGCTGCGGCTTATAGCGATTGTACCATTCCATCATTTGAGTCCTCCGCAACAAAAGAATAGGATGATCCGTCTATACTAATGAGCCGATTCGGGCATATGGTAGTATAAGACGGGAAGTGCTGGTCCTATCCTAATATAGCACGGAACCGGCATGAAAAAGTTAACATTTTTTCGAGATCAATCCATAAATGACGGCGAACTCATTATTGAGGAAAAACCGAAAATCCAGTAAAATGGAGATGGGTCGCTGTTGCTTCAAAACTGGACTTAGGTCGAGGGGGCGTCTATTACCTGAGCAGGTTTAGAAATTTGTTCTCCTGCATTAAAGTTAATACCAGATGATAGCTCTTTAATGTGGAGGTATACGGAATGAATAAAAACATGGAAATCTACGTGCTATTGACTCATACGGGTACGTTGTTCTCGAGAACGATTCAACTATATACGAAAGATAGATTGAACCATGCCTCTATCGCTTTCGACCGCGATCTGACGGAAGTATACAGCTTTGGAAGAAAGAGCCCGAACAATCCGTTCATCGCCGGATTCGTGAAGGAGAACGTTCGCAGCGAGTTTTTTAAGCATTCGACCTGCGCGGTGTACAAATGCGAGGTCAGCCAGACCGCATACATGAACATTCGCAAGCGGATTTACCATATGGAGCAAAATCAAGATTTGTACAAATACAATTTGTTCGGCTTGCTGGGCGTCATGTTCAATATCGAAATAGAGAGAGAGTACGCGTACTTCTGCTCCCAATTCGTCGCCTCGGTATTCGAGCAGGGCGGCGTCAGCCTCGTGAACAAACCGCCGTTGTTCGTGACGCCGGGCGATTTGGAAAATACGTCGATGCTGGAATTGGTGTACAACGGCAAACTGCGGTCCTATACGGGCGCAGGCGAAGAGCTGCAACCGGCCGGATCGTTCCGGACGGCCTAATCAAGATCTCTCAAGCGGAGATCTTTTTTTCTTTCGAAAGAGGAGGTTGGATAACTTTTGTCCATAATAACGTTCGGGATAATCGGCGGCGGCTGGCGCGCCGAATTTTATTTGCGGATTGCAAGGGCGCTGCCTGACCGATTCCGCGTTCATGCGATGCTCGTGCGGGATCAAGAGAAGGGCAGGGCGATAGAGGCCGAATGGGGCGTTCGGACCGTCCGCACGATCGAACAGTTCACCTCGGAAGCGGAACGGTTCGGCTTTGCCGTCTTGTCGGTGCCGAGGACGGCTGCCCCGGAGCTAATCCGCGAGCTGGCAGGGCGCGAAGTCCCCGTGCTGGCCGAGACGCCTCCGGCGGCGGATCTTGAGGCGCTTGCCGCCTTATACCGCTCGCTGCCCAAAGCGGCCAAGATACAGGTCGCCGAGCAATACATCTACCAGCCGATGCATGCCGCCCGCATCCAAATTGCACGCTCCGGCCTGCTGGGAGACGTGTCGCATGTTCAAGTGTCCGCCGCCCATGATTATCACGGCATCAGCTTGATCAGGCATTTGCTCGGCGCCGGCTTCGAGCCGGCCGTCATCAGCGGGCAGCGGTTCGCATCGACGATCATGAAGGGACCGGACCGGCAGGGGGACCCGAAGGAAGAAGCGCTGATCGGTACGGATCAGCAGCTGGCGACGCTTCGCTTCGGCGATAAGCTGGCCGTATACGATTTCACGCGCGACCAATATTTCTCATGGATCAGGCGGAGCCGCATCCTCGTGAGGGGCAGCAAAGGCGAAATCGTCGACGCGCAGCTCAGCTACTTGAAGCGGTTCGATACGCCGATTCACACGGAGCTTCGCAGGATAGACACCGGTCATAACGGCAACCTGGAAGGCTATTACCATCGAGGCATAGCG
Organism: Paenibacillus arenilitoris; assembly: GCF_014705655.1. Classification (GTDB taxonomy): domain Bacteria; phylum Bacillota; class Bacilli; order Paenibacillales; family Paenibacillaceae; genus Pristimantibacillus; species Pristimantibacillus arenilitoris. The sequence goes on from NZ_JACXIY010000045.1 coordinate 37,454, forward strand.
GCGGACGGGGATTGGTTGTACCGGAATCCGGTCGCGCCTGCCAGCCTAAGCGACGACGAGATCGCGATCGCGACGAGTCTCCTCAACATGGGCGCCTACGCAGCCGGCAGCGGCCCCTCGTTCTACAGCTTGGCCGAGGCGGCCCAGGATCATTATTTGGCGTTGATGATGGGACGAGCCATCGAGACGGGACAGACGGTTACGGCGGAAAGACAAGTGTGGGCGAGCGAATAACGCGTCCGGTTTGTGGTATGATCGTTGTCAAAGGGGGATCTGGACATGAAGGGACAAGGCGTGCTTCTATCGGCTTTGGTGTTCGCGCTGCTCATCGCGATTTTCGCGGTCATCAACGTGGAACAGGTCGAGGTGAACTTCCTCTTCACGAGAGCGACGCTGCCGCTTATTCTCGTTATATTGGCATCGACGCTGCTGGGCGGCTTGACGGCGCTTCTGCTCGGCTTGATCCGCCAAATCCGGCTTCTCCGGACGGTGAAGGCGCTGGAGAAGCGTGTGGCGGAGCTCGAGTCGGAGGCCGAGCTGTTCGGCATGCCGTCTGCCGCCCCGGCGCGAACGGAGCCGGAGGGAGCGGCGCCGGAGCGGCCGGGCGAATAACAATACGGCAAGGAATGTGAGGCTTTCCATGTATATTTATACGTATGCGTGCCACGAGGACGAGGCCGAGCTTTGCGCGCTGGAGCTGAAGACTCTGCTCGGCGCGCCGGTCAGCGGGGGCATCGCGCGAAGCGGAGCCGACGTGCACGTCGACCGGAGCCCGTTCGTGAAACGGCGCATCGGCGTCATGCTGGAAGCGGCAAGCATGGACGAGCTTACGGAGAAGCTGCCGTCGGTCGACCTGCGCGGGAAAACCTTCAAGGTGCTGTTCACGGCAGGGGACGAGCAGCCGGACTTCGACGAGCGCCGGCAGCTGGAGCGGACGGCGGGCGCGGCCATTCGAGGGCAAGCGGACATGCGCCGGCCGGAGCTCCTGTTCGGCCTGGCGAAGCTGGATGGCCGCTTGTATTTCGGTCCGTGCGAGGAGAACGGGGCGGTCTGGCTGAAGCATCAGCGCAAGCCGCAAAATTATTCGACTGCGCTGCCGACGCGCGCCGCCAGGGCAATCGTTAATTTGGCGTCGGGGCCCGAGTCCGGGACGATGCGGATGATCGATCCCTGCTGCGGCATGGGAACGGCGCTGATCGAAGCGAAGTCGATGGGAATCGACATCGAGGGTCTTGACGCAAATCCGCTCGCCGTGCGGGGAGCGCGCGTCAATCTCTCGCATTTCGGCTACCCGGCCCGCGTAAAGCTCGGCGATATGAGACAAGCCGAAGGGAGTTACGACGCGGCGATCGTCGATTTGCCCTATAACTTATGCTCGGTGCTGCCGGAGGACGAGCAGCTGGCGATGCTGGAGGCCGCGAGGAGACTCGCGCGGCGGGCGGTCGTCGTGACGACCGAACCGGCCGGCCGTCAGCTGGAGCGGGCGGGATGGCATCGCGCCGCGTGCGCGAAGCTGAGCAAAGGCTCTTTTACCAGATATGTAACTGTAGTAGAATAAAGATGATGCGGCGCATAAAGCGAGGTGAACCTATATGTCTACAAATGAACAAAACGAATCCGTCCAGCAGCAGAAGAAGCTGACCCAAGCGGAGAAGGCGAAGCAACTGCTCGCCCAGAAGAAGCAGCAGCAGGCCGGAAGCGGCTTGCCGGGTCAGAAGCATTTTTCTACGGGTACGCACGAATTGAAGAGCCAGAACACGAAGAAGGTTAACAATCAACGTAAAAAAATGGGTGTATAACCTTAAGGCGGAGACGATCCCCTACTACATCGCAGCAAATCAGGGCGCCGGCTGGCAACAGCTTGGCGCCCTGTTTCCATAGCCCGGAATAGCCTGCCGCGGGATAGCAAATGCTGAGGGAAAAGCACCGCGAGGAGAGTGAGAGCGATGATTCGCTTTGGCAGAAGGAGAAGCGTTCGGCGCGACGGCTTGAAGCGGTTGGCGGCCTTTCTCCTGGCGGGGACGGCTCTGCTCCTGTCGCTTGCGCAAGCGGGAAGCGCCGCCGCATCGATACCCGCCGCGCCCAAGCAGGATTGGACGATCCATTACGTCCCGGAAGGCTCGGCGTACAAGCTGGCGAAGGCCGAGCCCGAGTCCGGCGTCTATCTCGGCGCCTACGTGCTGCAGGACAATACGATCGGTCGCAGCATGCAGGCGTTTAACGAGAAGACCGGCCGCAAGCATGCGAGCTTCTTCAAGTATGTCGGCTACGGCATGCCTTATCCGGCCGACTGGGTGGAGGAAGTGAAGGCGGCGGGCGCCTTCCCGCATATCGCGTGGGAGCCGAACGGGGGGCTTGCGCAGGTGAAGGACGACGCGTATCTCCGTCAGTTCGCCGAGCAGGCGGGGCGGTCGGGCGTTCCGATCTTTCTCAGGTTCGCCTCGGAGATGAACGGCACATGGACGAATTACGGCGGCAATCCGGACAAATACAAAGAAACGTGGCGGGCGGTGCATCGGATATTCGCCGAGCGTGCCCCGAACGTAGCCATGGTATGGACGGTTCTGGCGATGCCGGAAGGCACGATCGAGAAGTTCTACCCGGGCGACGCGTACGTGGATTGGGTCGGCGTGAACGTCTACAACGTAAAGTATCATGACGGGCTGCGAAGCTTCAGGGCCTCCGACGAAGACCCGCTGGATCTGCTTAACTACGTCTATAATCGGTTCAGCCGGACGAAGCCGATCCAACTGTCCGAATTCGGCGTGACCCATTTCAACACGACGGACGGGGTGCACGACACCCGCTTCGCCGCCGTTCGCCTTTCGCGGCTGTACAGGCATCTGGAGCATCGCTATCCGCGCGTCAAGGCGGTCTATTACTTCAACGTGAACAACGTTGCGGAACCGAACGAAGCGCGCCGCATCAACGATTATTCGCTGACCGGCGAACCGGAGCTGCTGGCCGCCTACCGCTTGGCGACCGCATCGGAGCATTTCCTTGACCGACCGGTTCCGGCTGCGCTGGCGGGGAGTTACGTGGCCCAGCGGTTTACTTACCGGGGCCGCGTCTTCAAGGAGGGCGGCGTCCTGTACGCGGACGAGCTTTTTTATACCCGCATGATGATGCTCGGCATCTCCTTTGCGCCGGATGGGCGACCGGGTCTGGCTGCCGTGTCGGCGCAGAAGAACGGACGATACCGGATGTCGGCACCGATCAAGGTCGTCCGCCGTAATATATGGACGGGCACCACTACGAGCGGCGGTCGCCGCATTTACCGGACGGTCCGCGCGCTTCCGCTCAGGCAGGTCGTCCAAGCGGCAGGCTTACGGGTCCATTTACGCGGAAATAACATTTATATACAAGAATGAATTCGGATGTCCTCCCACATAATGAAGGTACATCTATATTCATCGGAGGGATAACGTTATGACGGCGACCAAATCATCACGATTGAACATCTATTTGTTAGCCGGTGTGGCAACATCCAACAGCATATTTACCGAATGCAAAATAAAGCTTGAAAAGCTGTTCCGGTCCGACGGTTACGATCCGGTGGTGCATGTGCTGTTTCCTTACGGAGACGCAAGCCGGAGCCTCGTCAGACAAGTGCTGGAGGTGCGAAGCGACTTGTCCAACCGGCTGTCGGCAGGCAGGATCGGGGGACTGAACGCGCTTGGCAAAATCAAGGAAACGCTCACCGGCGACCGGATGCTGCTTATTGGACACAGCGGCGGCGGAGCGGCAGCCTACCAAGCGGCGAAGCTTCTTTACGAGCGGGATGAAATCGGCGAATTCCGCGTCGTGCAGGTCGGGGCGCCGAAGACGCCGATCGAACCGAAGCTGCAGGAACGCGTCAGCTATTTCCATTCCATCGACAGCCTGGGCAAGCTGAACGACCCGATCAGCCGGATCGGCACCTGGGGCGGCTGGACGAGAACCGGATACCAGATGCCGAGATGGAACCGCATGAAATTCGCGCCGGGCTACGTGGAGGGCATTCCGACGGTAGGCGGCCACGCCGATTACTTCCGCCATACGCATCCTTTTACGGATCAGGAGAAGGTATGCAATCTGGATAAGACGGTAACCCGGGTGCGCGAGTGGTTGAAAGGGTGGGGCTGATTCGATTATGATGGGAGAAAGCGGGCGGCGCGGCCGTCCCGCGGACCGGGAGGTGCTTTCTCTTATGGCGAATACCCATACGTACACGAGACGGGAAGAATTGGCCAACGCGATCACGCATGGCATCGGCGCGGCGCTGAGCGTGGCGGCTCTTGTGCTGCTCGTCGTCTTCGCGGCGGCGAAGGGGACGGCGTTCCATGTCGTCAGCTTTACGATATACGGCACGGCCATGCTGCTGCTATATGCGGCTTCGACGCTCGTGCACAGCTTTCCGGAAGGGAAGGCGAAGCGGGTGTTCGAATCGCTCGACCATTCGTTCATATACGTGTTTATCGCGGGAACGTATACGCCGATATTGTTCCATATCGTCCAGGGCAGGCTGGGCTGGGTACTGTTCGGCATCGTTTGGGGCGCGGCGGCGGTCGGCGTCGTCTTCAAATCCTTTTTTGCTTCGCGATTTTTGTTCACATCCACGATCGTCTATATCGCGATGGGCTGGATTATCGTCTTTGCATGGAAGCCGTTGACGGCGCATCTGGCGCCGGGAGGGGTGCAGTTGCTCGTCACGGGAGGGCTGCTGTACACGTTCGGCACGATCTTCTACATGTGGCGCAGCTTTCCGTACCATCACGCGGTCTGGCATCTGTTCGTGCTGGGCGGTTCCATCGTCCATTTCTTTGCGATCCTGTTATATGTATTGCCTGCATAACGAGGGCATCTCCTTCATGCCAGCGAAGCGCGTCTTCGCTTCAGAAGGGGATGCCTCTTTTTATCTATAGCGGCAGCCGTTTATGCTTGGGCTTCATCGGCCGGACACCAGCCGGGAGGCTCGGCGCAGACGCTCATGGCGAAGGCGGGTTCCTCGCGGGCGAGATCGGCGAAATAGCTTGACAATAAATGGTTGCCCGCAATGGAGCCCATCCGGAAGGATCGCTTCACCTCGCCTTTTACATGCATGTAATAGTACGTCTGGTTCGTGTCCGGCGATTGGTAGACGAGCGTCGGCAGATGTGGCACGATGTCGAACTCGTTCTGAAAGCGCCAATGGGTGCCGACGGTCCCGTTATAGGCGGTCACGAACTTCGGATCGCCGACTCTCGGCGCGCCGAACGTGTAGACAATCGGCTCTTTGAACGCGGAATTGGACGCCAGATCGAGCGCCGCCAGCGTCGCGAGCGCGCCGCCGAGGCTGTGGCCGGTGACGAACAGAGGCTTATCTCCCGGAAGCTGCTTTGCGATATTCATGATTTGGCCGCGCGCCGACATGTAGATGTCGGTAAAGCCCTTATGGGTGAGGCCGGCGTTTTTGACCGGCCGGTACGTCGTTTGCTGCGCGATGAAATCGGATACCCAATCGACCGCGGAGCCGCTTCCCCGGAAGGCGAGCACGGAAGCGCGATCCGAGGTAAGGGCGAAGCCGAACCGTTCCTCGCTGTCGTCGTAAGCCTTCGCCGTAAAGCCGCTCGCCAGCCGGTACGGTTTCGGTACGAGAAACAAGCCGTCCTTGTTATTGAACTGCATGTACGTTTGTCCGCATACCGCGGCCAAAAACAAGGCGGTCCGAAGATCCAGCTCCTGCGGCCCTTGCCTGTTATGCAACGTCGTTCCCATAGCATCCCTCCGTTCATGCGCCCCGATTCTATCGATGTTGTATAGTATGACGGAGCCGGCGAATGGGTACCTGCGGATAAGAAATGGACTTTTGCTCTCCATCGCAAGTATAATCGGCTTAAGTCAAACGAAAAAGGTGGAATCATTCATGACGCTTCAGGTAGGAATCATTGGCACGGGCTGGTTCGGCATGATGCATGCGCAGAAGCTCGCGCAGCTCGAAGGCGTGAACGTAAGGGCGTTCACGGCGACGAGCCGGCAGAAGGCGGAGGATGCGGCCCGGAAGTTCGACGACGCCCGCGGCTACGAATCCGTCTCGGACATGCTGGACGACCGCAAGCTGGACGCGGTCTATGTTTGCGTGCCTCCGTTCGCGCACGGCGAGATCGAGGCCTCCCTCATCGACCGCGGCATCCCGTTCTTGGTGGAGAAGCCGATCGGCGTGGACGAGCAAGCGCCGTCCGCTATTTTGAAAGGCATCGAAGAGAAACGCCTCATTACGTCCGTCGGCTATCATTTCCGCTACATGGAAGGAACGGACCGCGCGAAGGAGCTGCTGCGCGAGCGAACGGTCGGCATGGCGCTCGGCTACTGGATGGGCTCGATGCCGGGCGTCAGCTGGTGGCGCAAAATGGAGGGCTCCGGCGGACAGTTCGTGGAACAGACGACGCATATCGTCGACCTGCTCCGGTACACGGCAGGGGAAGTCAGCGAAGTATATGCAGCCTACACCGGACCGAGAATCGATAGCGAGCATGAGGGGATAACCGTTCCCGCCTTCGGCACGGTCACGCTTAAGCTGGCGTCCGGCGCCGTCGCGACGATCAGCAATACATGCGCGATTCCGGCCGGCGACCGGACCGGGCTGCATCTCTACACGGACGGAGGCGTGCTCGAGCTTGGACACGGCGGCCTCACGAACATCGAACCGGGACGCCGGACGGAGTACGCGAACCGCGCGAACCCGTACGAGCTGGAGAACGACGCGTTCCTCCACGCGGTTCGGACGGGGGATGCGTCGCGCATCCGTTCCGATTACGGGGATGCTTGGCGGACGCATCGGGTAACGATGGCCGCGAACGAGTCGGCCCGCACGGGACTGCCCGTCAAGCTGTAACCCTATAATGACCTATACAAGAAAGGAAGCCGCCTGCCGGATCGAACCGATACCGGAAGAGCGGCTTTTTTAACTTCCGGATGCCAAGATTTGTATATCCCATTGCGGGTGGGACCATACTGATTAAAAACGAATGGCAAAGGTGTATGGGCATGGCGGAGAGAATCGTCGTCCTTTGCAGCGCGTTTGCGGGGATGCTTCTGTTTGAACGGTTTCATTTGAACAACAAGAGGAGCAAGGGAGAGCGGGCCGCCTATATCTTGCTTCTGCTCGTTTCCTTCTATTTGGGCATGGATTACGTCATGGCCAAGGATTGGACGGACTCCTACGATTTGTTTGATTTTGTCTTTGGACGGGCGGCCAAAGCGATCGACGATTTTCTAAACGTGCGAAATTGACGGAGGGCAGCGGTTGAATGAACGAGAGCGGAATAGCGAAGCAAAACGTCAATCATTTCCAAATGGGATTGCTGTTCTACGTCTTTATGACGGGTTCTTCGATCATCAACGTTCCCGGGCCGCTGATAGGCAAGGCGCTTAATGGCGCGTGGTTGTCGCTTCTTCTGTCGGGGTCGCTCGGGATAGGCATTCTGGCCTGCATTTTGTTCCTTTACCGCCGCTATCCCGATTTAACGTACGTGGAATACAGCCGCAAGCTGATCGGGACGACGCTCACCGCGATCCTCTCGATCTTGACCGTGTCGTTTTTTCTGCATATGCAGTCGGCCATCGTCGTGGACGTCGGGCTGTTCATGATCAGCTCCATGCTCAGGGAAACGCCGATCTACGCCTTTACGTTCCTGCTCATGGCCGTCTCGGCCGCGACCGCTTTCGCCGGAATCGAAGTGATGGCCAGAATGTTTACGCTCATTACGGCGATGACCGCGTATACGATCGTTTTCGTATTTATGCTCGGCATACCCGACTACGATCCGACCTTGCTTTTCCCGATTATGCCGGAGGGCATCAAACCGGTGCTGCACGGCGCGTACTTCACGTTCGGCTTCCCGTACGTCGAAGTTTTTTTGTTCGCGATGCTGCTGCCGTTCGTGAAGAAGGAGTCGTCCGGCAAGCTGCCGAAGACGATGATGGCCGTGCTGGTGTTCAATATTTTCACGTTGTGCTTGTCCGCGATATGCTCCATCATGATATTCGGGCCGTTCGCGGGAGAGAGGACTTACGTTCTATTCTCGCTGGCAAGGGTCGTCGAATTTCAGGAAATCGTGCAGCGGATCGAATCGGTCATCGGCATGGCGCTCATTCTGGGCTCCTACATGAAAACGACGATTACGTTATTCGTCGTAAGCTTGTACGTCAGCCAGCTGTTTCGATTCAAGGACCATCGGACGCTCGTGATGCCCTTTGCCCTGATCGGCTTTCTGCTTGGCCTCGTTAATTTCGACAGCGCGATGGAGTGGGTCGGCATCGTCGCGGTCGTCCATCCGGTGTGGGGGACGGCGGCGTTCGCCTTCCCGCTGCTGCTTCTTACGATCGTGGCGATGTTCAAAAAAGAAAAGCAAAAGAGCGAGCGGCCATGACCGAATCATGGCCGCTCGCTCTTATTTGCGATGGGCGCGCAGGTGCGAGCGCCTGACCGGATCCAATCGCCTAACGGCGCTTGCGGCTGGGAAGGGGCTTGTCGCCGTCCGCAGCTTCGGGCTTCGCGGCCAGAGGGGCCGTCCGCTCGGCCCGTCTCTTCCCGCCGGCCCGCCGCGCCCGCGAAGGCGGACCTTCCGAGGCGATCTCGCTCGGCCTGCGCCCGTGCAGCAGATCGCCGGTCCAGCCTTTCTTCCACAGCCAAGCATAAATGACGGACGTTACGATCGCGATCGACGTAATCATTCCGGCGAATCCCCACTTGACGTCCTTCCACGGCAAATGGTTGAAGTTGGTACCCCAAATCGTGCCCCCGATCGTAGCGGGCAGGAACAGCACCGTAAAGATCGTCAGCGTCTTCATAATATCGTTGCCGCGGAAGCTCGATATGGCATCGTCCATCGAAATTAACGTATCGATCTCCAGCGCGTAATGCTTCAGGAGCGCATCGATTCGCTCAAGCTTATGCGTAATCCGCTTGAAGCTTTCGGTTTCCGTCAGCTCCTCCATGAACGCTTCCTTGGCCGCGCCGTGCAGCTCCCTCACCGGGATGAACAAATGGCTCCAATGAAGCAGATCGTAACGCCTTTCGAAAATGACGTCGATCAGCACCGTTTTGTTCGCTTGCCGCATCGAGGCTTCCAGCTCGCCCAGCCGGGTCTCGAAGCCGTCGAGCCCTTCATGGAACGTCTCCAGCACGATGCCGAGCATGACGAAGAGCGCTTCCGGCGCCGTGCCGCAGCCGGCGAGCTTCGCTTCATGCTCGCCGGATTGCAGGCGCAGCGGAAGGCGAATGTCGTCATGCATCGTAAGCAGCCGCTTCTGCGACACCCAGAAGTGAAAGGGCTGCACGTCCGATTGCGATTCGGATAATTGAAACATCAGCGTGCCGTACAGCAGTCGACCCTCCGCCGGATTGTCTCCGATCGATATTTGATTCGTCCGCCTGCCCGCGCATTCGTCGATCCAGGAAGCGCATGCCGGGAACGCCTTTTTCATTTCGTCCGCCTGCTCCCGGGCCGCCTCCAGCTCCAGCCGTTCTGCGGCGCTGACCGCCTTCTGCTCCCCGCGCGGGGAAGCGGCGGGCTTCCGGGAAGCTTTCCGGCTTGGCAGCGCCTCCTGACGAACGGCCTGCCGCTCCTCCAGCTGCAGCACATGCCATTCCCATTCTGAGGGATAGCGAAGCATCCGATGGATCATCGCTTTGCCTCCTGCTTTGTCCGTAATGTCCAACATCTATTCCTTCATCATAACCTGAAGCGGCAAGATTGCACAACCTAAGCAATAAACGACTTATTCCGACAGCTTTAGGGCATACCAAGAAGGCCGGAACCATCTCAGACGGCCGACCGCGAGCGCGGGACAGCCGCTCTAACGAAACCGCTTTTGCCCGGGCAAAAGCTTTCAGGAGGAACAGCAATGGCAAAAAAGATCGGCGTATTCGAAACGGAGAGGCAAGCGATCGAGGCGGTTCGGCAATTGGAGCAAGCCGGATTCGTCCAAGGAGAGCTGCAGGTGCTTGCTAAGGATTCCGAGCATTCCAGACGCATCGAGGCGGAGAGCGGGGTGCACGCCGACGAGCTGCGCGAATTGGCGGAAACGTCGGACGGAACCCGCGGCATAGGCAACCTGAACACGATGGCCGCGGCAGGCTTCGGCGGTCTCGGCGCGGCCGCCGCTTACGGCATTTCCGGCTACGGCACGGCGGCTCTGATCGGCGGCACTTATCCGCTCGCCGCGGCCGCGCTGACCGACGACGATTACGGCTTCCGCGGCGTGCTGCAATCGCTAGGGCTCGGCGAGGAGGAAGCCCAGCTCTGCTACGAGGAGCTGCGAAGCGGCTCGGTCATCGTCATCGCCCGGAACGACGAGAGCAAAACGCTGCTCGATACGGACGGTCCGGATCTGTCGCGTCTGAGCGAAGCCGAGGGGATCTTCCGCCAATGCGATGCCAAGACGATCGCGACGGGAGCCTAGCCGAGCCTCGTCTGCCGCCCTTGCGCGGCACAAGAAAAAGCCCCACTTCGGCTGCCTCGTGGGAACGGGTCGCCGGTGGGGCTTTTTTTGCCGTCAAAAAGACGGCGTCAGCCGTTTAGGCTTTCTCGCTCTTGTCGTATTATTTCGCCCCCGCCGGCCAGCGGCGGCCGACTCCGATGACGCGTTCGAGCGGATGCGTGCCGCCTGCGATCAGATCCCGCAACATGTCGGCGGCAAGCATGCCGTACACCGTGCCGTTGCCGCCGTAGCCTAAGCAATAGTAGACGTTCTTCCAAGCGGGATCCTCTCCGATGAACGGGAGGCTGTCCCGCGATTCGCCGAAGGTCGCGCTCCATTCGTATTCGGCCGACGCGCTTAGCCCGGGGAACAACGATCGAAGGCGCTGCAGCAGCTTCCCGCTTCGGGAGCCGAGCGCGTGCCCGCTTTGCACCGGATGCGAGGGCGGCTCGTCGAGCCCGCCGATGATGACCCGGTTATCGGCGGTCGTGCGCATGTACAGGTATGGGCGCGCCGTCTCCCATATAAGGAAGCGCTGATGCCAGCTTTGCAGGTCGGGCTGCGGATCCGTAACGATGACGAACGTCCGGTTCAGGTTGGCCATTACCGGATTGCCGCGCAATTCGCCCGGCTCGTAACCGACCGCGTAGACGACGTGCTCGGCTTCGACCTCGAAGCCTTCCGCCGTCCGCAGCACGTGACGTCCGTCCGGGCGCGTCTCGTGCGAGACGATGCCGGTGCGTTCATGGATTTCGGCGCCGCAGCGGGAGGCTTCGCCGGCAGCGGCGTTGACGAACTTGTACGGATTGAGCTCGGCATCGCCGTGCGTGACGATCGCCCCGGGCTTGCGGAACGGAAAATGGTTGGCGATCGTCTCCGAGGTCCAAAATTCGACGTCGAAGCCGTACGATCGAAGCGCTTCGTATTCCGCCTTCAGCTTCGGCAGCTCCTTCCCGGTCGAAGCGTAGTACAAGCTGCTTCTGCGTCTGAGATCGACGTCCGGCGTAAGGGCGGACGCCATCGAGGCCAGCTTGTTCACGCTGTCCCGGCATGACCGGTACAGCGCAACGGCGTCCCGCTCCCCGATTTGGTTGATCAAGTCGATTAGCATGACGTCGTTGACGTATTGCAGCATTCCGGTGCTGGCCAAGGTGGTGCCGCCGGCGACACGGTCCCTCTCGAGCAGGACGACCGGGAGACCGCTGCGGGCGAACGTAAGGCAGCAGGTCGTACCCGACATCCCGCCGCCGATGACCGCGATTTGCGTTTTTTTGTTTTGCCGCAAAGGTTCGTATTGTTGCACATGGCTCAGCGTTCCCGGCCAAAATAAGCGGCCGGCGTACAGCTCGGTCATCGCGATCACTCCCACACGTAGTATTGCCCGCTTTTCCGATTATGAAGCTTGAAGCGGGCGGGGAGGATTCGAGGTAACTTTCGGGCAACCGCGAGGGCGAAGCTATTCCATGTTCCCCAAGCTTCTCATCGCTTCGCGGTAAGCGGTCGGCGATTGCCCGTGCAGCTTGCGGAACTGCTTGGAGAAGTACAAGGCATCCTGCAGTCCGACGGAAGCGGCGACCTGCTCGATCGTGAGCTCGGGGCGCTCGCGGAGCATGCGGCGGGCCGTATCGATGCGCAGCTTGAGCAGGAACGTCACCGGCGAGACGCCGGTCCGCTGCTTGAACAAGCGCGACAGGTAGGCGCGGTTGTAGCCGAGCGATTCCGCCATCTGTTCGATGGACACGGGATGGGCGTATTGCGTCGACAAGTAATGCACCACCTGCCGGAGCAGCCTGTCGCCTTCGGCTTGACCGGCCCGAGGCGAATCTCCCCCATCCGGATGGAGCAGCGTCTTGTATTCGGCCATGAGCAGATGGAGATAACCGGCCGCCTTCATGTCGGCTGCCGATCCGCCGCTTCGGAACGTGTCGTAAATCCGCCGGAACAAGACGGCAGCCCTGCGCGGATCCGCCAGCAGCGCGACCTGCCGCTCGCGGGTGAACCCCGCCGCCTTCGCCAGCGGGGCTGCCTGTGCGCCGTGAAAGGCGACCCAGCGGTAAAGCCAAGGCTCGTCGCCGTCGGATTCGTAGCTGATCAGCTGTTCGGGCTCGATCAGGAACGTATGTCCGGCGTGAAGCTCATGGACGCTGCCTTCGCATTGGAAGGTGCCTTTGCCGCCCAAAACGATATGCATAAGGTAGAAATCATAGACCTTAGGACCCAGCCGGTGATGCGGCTTCGTCTGGCTCTCACCGGCGAACAGCACGTCGAGCGCGCCGACGTCGCCCTCGCCGATGACCGGATTGGAGGCAACGGTATACATATCCTGCTGCATTGTACTTTACACCTGCTTCAAATTTGATGGGATTCGAAGGAATCAAACGGTTTTCCTAATCATAGCATGTCCAGTCCGAGGATGAGAAGTCACATAAATCCATATAATAAGCACTTAGCGCCATTTCGTTTCGATGCGGCTTCCCTTATACTGAAAAAAGAAAAAGCAAACCACACTATATTGTTAAAAAAGGAAAGTGATCGCAAATGGCAAACCTCGAGGCGCTAACCCGGCGGTTTATACAGCAATACGGCGGAGAGGCCGGCGATATTGCCGTATTCCATGCACCGGGCCGCGTCAATCTGATCGGCGAGCATACGGACTATAACGGAGGCTACGTCTTTCCGGCCGCGCTGACGTTCGGGACGACGCTTCTCATCCGCAAGCGTCCGGACGGCAAGCTCGGCCTCGCGACGACCAACTTCCCGTCGAGCAAGCAATTCCCGATCGACGCGATCGTCTACAACGACGCCGACGACTGGATGAACTATCCAAAGGGCGTCGTCTACGTGCTGCAGCAAGCCGGGGTTGCGTTCAAGAACGGCTACGACCTGCTGTATCACGGCGAAATTCCGAACGGCGCGGGCCTATCGTCCTCCGCCTCCATCGAGGTCGTTACGGCTTACGCGCTGCAAACGCTCGAAGGCCTGCCGATCGACACGGTGAAGATCGCCCTGCTCGCGCAAAAATCGGAGAACGAGTTCAACGGCGTGAAGTGCGGCATCATGGACCAGTTCGCGGTCGCGAACGGCAAGAAGGACCATGCGATTCTGCTCATGTGCGACACGCTGGAGTACGAACTGGTGCCGTTTGAGCCCGGCCGCTACAAGCTGATCATCGGCAACACGAACAAACGCCGCGGACTGGTCGACTCGAAGTACAACGAGCGCCGCAGCCAATGCGAGCAGGCGGTTGCCGATCTGCGGTCCGCGTTCCCGGATTTACAGCTGCTCGGCCAGATCAACCTGGAGAAGTTCAACTCCGCCAAGCATCTGATCAAGGACGAAACGGTCCGCAAGCGGGCGCAGCACGTCGTCGAAGAAATCGACCGCGTCCTGCAGTCGATCGAAGCGCTCAAAGGCAACGACCTTGCGCGGTTCGGCAAGCTGATGAACGGCTCCCATGACTCGCTGCGCGACCTCTACGAGGTGACGGGCGACGAGCTCGACGCGATGGTGGCGGCGGCGCGCGAAGTGCCGGGCGTGCTTGGCTCGCGGATGACGGGGGCAGGCTTTGGCGGGTGCACCGTGTCGCTCGTTCATGAAGACAGCATCGAGGCGTTCAAGGAAGAGGTCGGACGCAAATATAAAGAAGCGACGGGACTCACGGCCGATTTCTACGTATGCTCGATCGGTAACGGCGTGGAGCGGCTTGTCTAATCATTCAACTATAAACAATCGATAGGAGAGGAGAATTCAACATGGCGGTACTTGTAACGGGAGGAGCGGGCTACATCGGCTCGCATGCGGTCGCGGCACTGCTTGAGCGCGGCGAAGAAATCGTCGTGATCGACAATTTGCAGCAAGGGCACCGGGAGGCGCTGCTCGGAGGAAAGCTGTACGAGGGCGATCTTCGCGACGCGGCTTTTCTGGATACCGTGTTCAGAGAGAACAAAATCGACGCGGTCATTCATTTCGCGGCCAATTCGCTGGTCGGCGAAAGCATGAAGGACCCGGGCAAATATTATCATAACAATGTGTTCGGCACGCTATGCCTGCTCGAGAAGATGAACGAGCACGGCGTCCGCAAAATCGTCTTCTCGTCCACGGCGGCAACGTACGGCGAGCCGGAGAACGTGCCGATCGACGAATTCGACCGCACGCTTCCTACGAACGCATACGGCGAAACGAAGCTGGCGATGGAGAAAATGATGAAATGGTTCGACGTCGCGCACGGCGTCAAATTCGTCTCGCTGCGCTACTTTAACGCCGCGGGCGCGCACGAGAGCGGCAAAATCGGCGAGGATCACAACCCGGAAACGCATCTGATCCCGATCGTGCTGCAAGCGGCGCTCGGCCAGCGTCCCCACATTTCGGTATTCGGCGACGATTACGACACGCCGGACGGCACCTGCATTCGCGATTACATTCACGTCAGCGATCTTGCCGACGCGCATGTCCTGGCGGTCGACCGCCTGCGGACCGGCGCGGACAGCGCGGTCTACAACCTCGGCAACGGCACCGGCTTCTCGGTGAAGCAGGTGATCGACATCGCGCGCGCCGTAACGGGCAAAGAAATCCCGGCCGTCGTCGAAGCGCGCCGCGCGGGCGATCCGGCCGTGCTCGTCGCTTCGTCGGATCGGGCGCGCAAGGAGCTTGGCTGGAATCCGAAGCGCGACAAGCTGGAGGACATTATCCGAAGCGCCTGGAACTGGCATGAAGCCAACCCAGCCGGATATAACGACAAGTAACGGCGCCGCATAAGCGAAAGGAGCAATTACCAGTGGCACAACAACAACAGGCGACTACGGCAAGCGAGGCTCTGCCGCTGATCGAGCGGCTGCTGCAATTCGCGCTGCAGCGCGGATTCATGGAGGAGCTCGATGTATATGCGGCGCGTAACGCGCTGCTCGATCTGTTCCGGTTCACGGAGCCGGGCGAGGCGGGCGCGCCCGAGGAGAGGCTCGAAAGCGCGGCGGAACTGCTCGAGCCTCTCCTCGATTACGGTTACGCCATCGGCCTCATCCCGGATAACACGACGACGTACCGCGACCTGCTCGACGCCCGCATTATGGGGCTGCTCATGCCGCGTCCGTCCGAGCTGAACGCCTCGTTCCGGCGCACGGCGCGGGAAGAGGGCTTGAAAGCCGCCACCGACGCATTCTACCGGCTGAATATCGATTCCAATTACATCCGGATGGACCGGATCCGCAAAAACCAATATTGGCTTCACGAGACGCCGTTCGGCAAGCTGGAAATAACGATCAATCTGTCGAAGCCGGAGAAGGACCCTAAGGAAATCGCGATGCTCAAGGCGCTGCCGCAGGCGCATTATCCGAAGTGCCTCCTCTGCGCGGAGAACGTCGGCTACGCCGGACGCCCCGATCATCCGGCGCGCCAAAATCTCCGGGTGCTGCCGCTTACGCTGCAGGGGGAGCCTTGGTTCTTCCAGTATTCGCCGTACGTTTATTACAACGAGCACAGCATCATTTTCAAAGGCGCGCACGAGCCGATGGCGATCTCGCACAAATCGTTCGCGAGGCTGCTTGACTTCGTGGAGCAATTCCCGCATTACTTTATCGGCTCGAACGCCGACCTGCCGATCGTCGGAGGCTCCATCCTGAGCCACGACCACTTCCAGGGCGGGCGCCACGTATTCCCGATGGAGACGGCGCCGACGGGTCAAGCGTTCGCGGATCCCGGGCTTCCGGGCGTGCGCTTCGGCATCGTCGACTGGCCGATGTCGGTCGTCCGCGTGAACGGCACCTCGAAGGCCGATGTCCACAAGGCGGCTTGCCGGCTGCTTGACGAATGGCGCGGATACAGCGACGAATCGGCCGAAGTGCTTGCGTTCACGGAGCAGGCGGACGGGACGCGCACGCCGCATAACACGATCACGCCGATCGCGAGGCTGAGGGATAACGGCGAATACGAAATCGACCTCGTGCTGCGCAACAACCGCACGAGCGAGGAGCATCCGGACGGCATCTTCCATCCTCACCGGCATTTGCATCATATCAAGAAAGAGAACATCGGCCTCATCGAGGTTATGGGTCTGGCCGTGCTGCCGGGACGCCTGAAGGATGAGCTCGAGCAGATCGCCGCTTATTTGACCGGCGAGCAGCCGGCTTCCGAAGCGGAGCTGCGCGAGTCGTCGCATCCGCTGCATAAACACTCGGAGTGGCTGCTGTCGCTCGTCGGACGGTACGGCGCCTCCTGTTCGCCCGAGCAGGCGATGGCGATCGTTCAAGCGGAGACGGGCGGCAAGTTTCTGGAAGTATTGAAGGACGCGGGCGTGTACAAACGCACGGAAGACGGCATCGCAGCGTTCGAGCGGTTCCTGACTTCGATCGGACTTCAGCGCGCATAACGAAAAAGCAGAGCCACCTAAAGCGTTTTTTGCGGCGCGAACGGGTGGTTCTCTTTTTTTGCGCAGACGGTGCAATGTCCAAATGTGAAATTATATTAATTTGTAAACAGCCGAAATTTATGGTATTTTTTATATGAATATTAATGCGATTTTGCAAATATAAGAGCATTATTTCGTTTCTGCTTATACTTTGCGTTCATTTTCAATTTTGTTATCGGAGGGGTACACATGTCCGAAAAAATGCTGCCGCTGGACGAGTTCCTGCAGCTGAGCACCGATGAACAGGTCGAGAGGCTGAAGCGCTGGAAGATGGACTACACGCTTAAGGATATTCGCGAAGCTTGGAACTTCAAGCATTCGGCGCAATATTACATGCTGCTGAAGAAGCTGCGGATTTATGAAAGAGTTGTGAATAAGTCAGACAAATTTTACCCGGTTCAAGAGCAATTGCTGGCCCAATCGAGCGGCGCCGCCGAGCGGGGCTGGAGGGGGCAGGGCGCCTTCGGCGACCGCAGGCTGCCGTCGGACAGCTTCGATTATCATTTGAATACGACGCTGAGCGGCCCCGAGCTTGCCGATAAGCTGGAGCGGATCGCGCATTTCCTGAAGGGCGAGCTGAAGGACGTATCGATCAAGCTGTCGATCACGGGCGCCGAGCCGAAGGAAGAAGAGCAGGAATAAAGAGCAAGAACCGGGCCGCCGCAGCAATGCGGAAGCCCGGTTCTTTTGTTGCGGCCATTGTCGCGGCACGGCGCAAGAGTCCTCCGGACCGAAATTTATGAGAAGAAATGTCGAATACTGGAATAATTTGGCTTTAAAAATCGTTATCCCTGCGAGCGGAGCCTGCCCAGCTCCGACACGAGCGCTTCGACCTCGCTGATACTGAATTTTTCTTTGGACGCAACGACCTCGTACAAATCCTTGATGTCCTCGTACTGTTCCAGCTTGAAATGCGACGGCTGCATCGCTGCCGCTGAAGCCATCTTCAGCTTCGTCTTGATTTCCTCGATCATGAAAGCGATGTTCTCTTCGGTTTGAATCTGCAAATTGTTCATGTGCGCCTCCTATTACGGATTTCGTTCCGATTCGTTAAGCCATTGTACCATGTTTCAAAGGACAATGCCCGCAAATTGAACACGGACCTGAAATTCGATACAATTGACGGTAAGTCGAACAATTACGCTAATACGCTAACTTTTACGAAATAGGCAGGTGCAGGAGCGACGGAGAAGCAGGAGAAGAGTCAATTGGCGCGGTTTTTGGATGCGGTGGCGGAATCCCATGCGGACCGCGGCCGCATCGTATTTGTTTGCATCGGAAGCGACCGTTCGACCGGCGACTCGTTCGGGCCTCTGGTGGGCACGATGCTGGAGGAGCTCGGATGGCCGAACGTCATCGGCACGCTTGCGCAGCCGTGCGATGCGCATGCCGTGGAGCAGGCGGCCCGGAGGCTGCCGGAAGACGCGGTCGTGATCGCGGTCGACGCTTGCCTCGGCAAGCCGGAATCGGTCGGGAGCTACATCCTGGCGAGAGGCGCCATCCAACCGGGCAAGGCAATCGGAAGGCGGCTGCCGGCAGTCGGCCATTACAGCATCGCGGGCGTCGTCAATATGAACGGGCCGAAAGCGTACTGGAAGCTGCAAACGACCTCCCTCTACCTCGTGATGCGGATGGCGAGGGAAGTGGCGGCCGCCGTTCGCGAGGCGTGGGGCTGCCATGCGGGAGAGCAGCGGGGAATCGGCCGCGCTTTCGCGATTTCGGATCATATAATCGAAGGAGAGTGCTTCAAATGAGCAGAGAAGAGAGCAACATCCAATCCATCGCGCAGCGCAGGCTGTTTGTGAACAACGGCGTGCAGCTCGCCTATTACGATTCCCATCCGGAGGACGGCGGCGCGGCGGACGGAATCGAGAGCACCGTCGTCCTGCTGCACGGATACTGCGGATGCTCTTCCTATTGGGAGCCCGTGTTGGACGAGCTGGAGCGGTCGGTCCGCGTCATCGCGCCTGACGTAAGAGGCCACGGGCTGAGCTCGGCGCCGGAGGACGACTTCTACACGATGGAATTGTATTCGGAGGATGTCGCATCCATGCTCATCCAGCTCCAAATTCATAACGCGGTCCTGCTGGGGCATTCGCTCGGCGGCTATATTACGCTGGCGCTCGCCGAGAAGTACGACAAGAAGCTGTCCGGCTTCGGGCTCATTCATTCCACGCCGCTTCCGGACGGAGACGCGGCGAGGCAAAACCGCGACAAGGCCGTTGCCGCGCTGCAGGCGGACGGGGTGGAAGCGTTCGTTCGCGGCCTCGTGCCGAAGCTGTTCGCGGAGGAGCATCTGGATTCGATGAAGGATGAGGTGGAGCGCGCGATCCGGATCGGCATCGGCACGTCCCTTCAAGGCGCGATCGGGACGGCCAAGGGCATGAAGGCGCGACCGGACCGCTCGCATGTCATCGAACGCTCGACGCTGCCGGTGCTGCTCGTCGCAGGGGAGAAGGATCGGCTGATCTCGAAGGAAAGCACGTTTGCCGCGGGCAACGGGGCGACGGAGCGAGTGGAGCTCGGCGGCGCCGGCCATATGGGCATGATCGAGCGGCCGAAGGAAATGGCGGAGACGATCCTCCGTTTCGTTAAAAAGGTACGCGGGTAACCCGCTGGCACGGGAAGCGGCGGTTGTCCATGAAACGAACGACGGGAGGGGAGCCTATTGTTTCAGCGCGATTATTTCATGCGGATGATTGAGCAGATGACCGAGGCGATCGGCCAAATCATGCAATTAAGGCGGGACCGGAAGCAGGAGGAGGCGCTGCTTCTGATCGACGATCTGCTCGAGAGCCGGTTCCGCCTGAGCAGCAAGCTCGTCCGTTCGTTATCCGACGAGGACTTGATGAAAATGATGACGACGAACGGCGTCGTCGATACGGATATGCTGGCGGCCATCGCCGTGCTCGTCCTGCAGGAAGCGAGGCTGCAGGGCGACCTCCGGCGCGAGGACGAGAGCTACGCGGCCGCTTTGAAGGCGCTTCAGCTGTTCATCCGCCTGTCGCTTCTCGGAGAAGGGTCGCCGCTTGCGGATCCGAAGGCGCATATCGGCGAGCTGCTGGAGAAGCTGAGCCCGTACGAGCTTCCTTCGTCGACCAAGCGGCTGCTGATGGAATGGCACGAAGCCGAAGGGCGATTCGATCAGACGGAGAACATTATGCACGAGCTGCTGGACGACGAGGCGCTGCGGCCCGAAGCGGCGGCCGGGATTTACCGGCGGCTGCTGCTGCAGAGCGACGAGAAGCTTGAGGCGGGCGGGTTGCCCCGCGAGGAGATCGAGCAAGGGCTTGCGGCTCTGTTATTGAAATATGAGGAAGCGGGAGTGGAATAGGCATCATGTCGGAGCAATGGCAGCAAGACATAGACAATTGGATCAAAGGCGGGGAGCTGCTTCAGGCCACGCTGAGCCAGCTCAAGCGGAAGGACGGCGGCGCGTCCCCGAAAACCGTCATCCGTCCCGTCCGGCTGAAGAACGGGCTGCATTATCAATTCGAGTATCACTTTGCCAGCAAGGTCACCCATGACAACGTGGCGGAAGCCGAAGCGGCCGCCCGGATCGTCGACCTGTTATCTGCAACGTACCGGCAGGCGCTCATTAAAACGCCCGAAGCGGACGTGCAGCTGCTGTTCAATAAGAAAGGCAAAGCAGCCGTCCTGACGAAGCCGCCTACCGGTGGCGCGCGCCCGGCGACGCTCGAGCACAACCGGGAGAAGCAGCGCGTGCTTGCGGAAGGAAGCGCGGCGCCGTTCCTGGTCGAGCTCGGCATCATGACCCCGGAGGGGCGCGTGCATGCGAAGAAGCAGGACAAGTACCGTCAAATCAACCGTTTCCTGGAGATGGTCGGCGACGTGCTGGCGTATTTGCCCCGCGACCGCGAGCTGACGGTCGTAGACTTCGGCTGCGGGAAGTCGTATTTGACGTTTGCGCTGTACCATCTGCTCGCGGTGGAGCAGAAGCGTCAAATCCGCGTCATCGGCCTTGATTTGAAGGCGGACGTCATCGCCTTCTGCACGGAGCTTGCGGTCAAGCTGGGGTATGACCGGCTCCGGTTTCTCGTCGGCGACATTGCCGATTACGAGGAGCTGCAGGCCGCCGATATGGTCGTTACGCTCCATGCGTGCGACACGGCTACCGACGCCGCCCTGGCGAAGGCGGTCAATTGGGGAGCGTCGGTCATTATGTCGGTACCCTGCTGCCAGCACGAGCTGTTCAGGCAAATCGGCGGCGACGCGCTTTCGCCGATTTTGTCGCAGGGCCTGCTGAAGGAGCGGTTCGCCGCGCTTGCGACCGACGCCGCCAGAGGAACGCTGCTGGAGGCGCTCGGCTACAAGGTGCAGATGCTGGAGTTCGTAGACCCCGAGCATACGCCCAAAAATTTGCTGATCCGCGCGGTGAAGAACGGACAGCCAGGCTTTTCGACGAAAAAATGGGAGCAGTACGAGCAGTTCGCAAGCTTCCTGTCGATATCGCCTTCGCTTGAGCGGATGCTGTCCGATCGATGGCCGAGGCCCGCCGAAAAATAAACCCCCGGGACGAAATAGGCAATTGTCGATGCATACAACATTTGCTACAATGGAAGAAGATGGCGATCAAACGAATGGGTGAACCGTATTGGAATGGATGATCTGGCTGGACTTTAGTATGTTTCTAGTGCTGCTCGGCTTGTTTTTCTACGTGTTTGCTTCAAGTTCCGTAACGGTACTGCATCGCATATACCTGCTGCTGCACATCGTCTTTATGATATGGCCCCTAACGCAGTTCATTTCGCAAACGGCGTCCTCGAATTCGTACAAACTCTTCTACCTGACCGTATCCTATATCGATCTTTCCTTGCTGGGAATAGGGTGGTTCGTCTTTATCGTATTTCTCACCGGCCAGTCGTATGTCATACGAAAGAGCCGGTTGTTCGTTTTGTCGATGCCGGCGCTCGCGTCGGTGGCTGCCGCCGCAATCAATCCGAACGGCCTGTTTATTTCAATCGGGGAGCAGGCCGATTCCATGAAGCAGCTTCAGCACGGTCCGTTGTACTGGATCATGATCGCGCAGCTGCTGCTGTACATGATTGTATCCGTTGCCATTATGGCGCACAGGCTCCGCACCGACGTGTCGGACAGGCAGAGGACCCTGATCAGGACGGCGATGACCGGCATGTTCACGCTCCTGCTGTTCTCCATCGCGGATTTGTGCATCAACGTGCTCGTCATCGACTACCTGGGCCGTTATATTCCGCTCGTCTCCGTCGGCATGGCCTTTGCCGCCGTCTATTTGGTGCACGCGATCGGCCGCAACAAGGTGTTCGACATTATTCAAACGGTTCAACGCGACGTCATGAATACGATGTCGATGGGCATTATCGTGCTGGACGAGAACGATACGATCATCGAAGTGAACAAGGTGATCAAGCCGGTCATCCGGCTGCGGATCGGCGACAAGTTCAACTCGTCCGTCATCGCGTCGCATTTCAAGGGCGAGACGGCGAGGGAGCTGGCCGCCTTCTTCGAAGCGCAGCGGCAGCGCCCGAACGAGCGGCTGGAGTTCGAGCTTACGCTCGATCTCGACCGGTACCGGCATGTTATCGTCCAGTCCGCGCCGATTTTGAATCATAAGAAAACGCCCGTCGGAAGGGTGATCACCTTCCAGGACGTGACGGAGCTGCGGCTGCTCGTCGAAGCGACCAACAGCCAGAACGAGCAGCTCCAGGACCGGAACCGCGACCTGCTCCTTATGCAGGACGAGCTGTTCCAAGCGAACAAGAAGCTCGAGCAGATGGCGATTACCGACGGCCTGACCGGCTGCTATAACCGCAGGTATTTGCTGCAGAAGCTGGAGCAGGAGGTCGTGGCGAACATCCGCTACGGCATTCCGTTCTCCATCTTCCTGTTCGATCTCGACTATTTCAAGTCGATCAACGACAAGTACGGCCATTTGATCGGCGACGAGGTGCTGTGCAGCACGGCCGACGTCGTTCGAAGGACGCTCCGCCTGACCGACGTATTGGCGCGGTACGGCGGGGAGGAGTTTACCGTGTATTTGCCGCATACGAATCGTGAGCAGGCCGACCTGATGGCGGAAATGGTCATGGAAGCGGTCGAGCGGAATGAGGTGAACACGGGAGCCGGCGAACAATCGCTAAGCGTAACGATCAGCATGGGGGTCATCTCCATCGAGCATTTCGAGCCGGCCGCCCTCGACGACCCGAAGGCTTTCTTGCGGGAGCTTCTCTCGCAGGCCGACGCCGCGCTGTACGAAGCCAAATACAGCGGACGCAACCGAATCGTGAAGCGCAAGCTGGCCTAGACAACCCGGACGAGACGAGTCCGGTTTTTTTTTTCTACGACGGCACAATCAACGAACAACTGTAACTTGATCCCACTGAGCCTCTAATTGCTGCAGAAAAGTGAGTGGATTG
>NZ_JACXIY010000046.1 GCF_014705655.1 Paenibacillus arenilitoris
CTTTATTAATGAAATTAACAAGACACCAATGAAGACCGTAGATAGGCTATGCATTCAACTATGAATCTTGAGTACCGTCTATATAGACGGAGAGATCCGTTTTACAATAGCGAATGAATAGACAATTTTGCCCATTTTTCGACATTCTCACTACCAATCCTCACGGAGCCCGGCGGGCTGCGCGCCGAATACATCGGGCGCAACGGTGGCCGATGTAGCCTTGGTTGACGCCGAGGTTACGGGCAAAGACAACGTAGGCGGATTAATCGGATTCGCGGACAATGTCTCGGTTAGCGGGATCGCCGTGCAGGGCGCCGTAACCGGCAATAGCGAGATTGGCGGATTGGTCGGTACGTTGAATCTGCCGGCGTCTACGGTTGCCGAATCGTATTCCGCCGCCGCCGTTAGCGGCACGTCTGATACCGGCGGATTAATCGGCGTTAACAATGGCGGTTCGGTGTCGCAGTCCTTCTGGAATACGGAGAGCAGCGGCCAGCCCGCTTCCGCGGGACGGTGACCGCGGCGGGAGCCGCCGTTACGATGGATCGCGGCTTCGACCAAAATATCGGCGTCTACGTCGCGACGCTGAGCGCGCCCGCAGCCGAGGCGACGATCGT
Organism: Paenibacillus arenilitoris; assembly: GCF_014705655.1. Classification (GTDB taxonomy): domain Bacteria; phylum Bacillota; class Bacilli; order Paenibacillales; family Paenibacillaceae; genus Pristimantibacillus; species Pristimantibacillus arenilitoris. Next base: position 618 of record NZ_JACXIY010000046.1, read on the forward strand.
GACATCGGCGTCCGACGCGGGAGCTTCCGTCACCATAGACGGCGAGGCCGACGGAAGCGTCGCGCTGGGGCTTGGCCGCAATCCGGTCGACATTCGGGTCGAGGGAGCCGGCCGCCTATGGGAGGGCGTCTACCGCCTTGCGATTGACGTGCCGACGCCTGAGCCGGCGGTCATCCAGGCGCCGGACAACGGCCATTACGGCATCGGCGATCAGCTTCTGTTCACGGTCGCGTATGATCACCCCGTCGACGTAACCGGAACGCCGTCGCTTCCGTTTCAGATTGGCGCCGATCCGGGAAGCGCCGACAGGTCTGCCTTATATGCCGGCAAGCCGGACGGGCAGCCCGAGCGGCTGACATTCATCTATATGATCCAATCGGGCGACTTGGACATGAACGGCCTAACGCTCGGCAGCGCGATCGAAGCCCCGGCCCCGGCCGCGATTACGGCGCTCGGCGAAGCGGTATCGCTTGATCTGCCCGGCCCACCTAGCATGACCGGCATTCTCATCGACGGCACGGTCCCTACGATCGGACTGACGCCGTCGACGACGGCGCCTACACGCGATGCGGTTACCGTCACGGTAACGACGGACGATACCGGAAGCGGCGTCGCGGCGCTCAAGTGGGCCGAAGGCGCTCAAGTCCCATCCTACTTCGCAAGCGGAGGGACGGCGATTGCCGGAGGAACGTTCCAAGCAGCCGAGAACGGCACATACACCGTCTATGCGGAGGATGGGCTCGGGAATGCCGCGGTTGCCACGATTGCCGTGACGAATATCGAGACTTCGCCTCCGCCGAGCCCATCGCCGGGAACGAACGAACCGCCCCGCGGCAAGTTGTCTTACGTCGTCCCCGGTCAAGCCTATACGCTCACTTTGGACGGCATGACGCTGCACATTCCGGCCGATGCGGTGAAGCAAGCGATGACCATCACGATGCGGAACGCGACCGGCGACGCGAAGCGGTTGCTCGGCTTCGGCCAGCGGCTGCTTAGCGATGCGTTCGACTTAACGAAAGACGTATCGGGCCATCTCGCGGTTCCCGTTCAGCTGCGCGTCCAATTGACAAGCGACGCGCTCAAGGAGATGGAACGGCCGGCCTTATTCTACTACGACGAAACCGCCGAACAATGGATAGAAATCGAGAGCAAGCTCGAGGGCGGCGGCGTCACGGGAGAGACGGATCACTTTACGCTGTTTGCCGTCATGCCGGCAGCCGAGCCGGAGAAGACGTTCGCCGACATTGCGGGACATTGGGCGGAGGACGAAATAACGGAAAGCGTCGCGAAGGGCTGGGTGAGCGGCTATCCGGACGGCACCTTTCTTCCGGACAATCCGGTCACGCGGGCGGAATTCGCCGTTATGCTGAGCAACGTGCTGCATTGGCCAACCGGAAGCGATCTGACGTTCAAGGACGCCGCAAGCATCCCCGGCTGGGCAGGCGGCGCCATCGCATCGGCTGTCCAAGCGGGCATCGTTAGCGGCTATCCGGACGGCACCTTCCGTCCGGGCGCGAGCATTAGCCGCATGGAGACAGCCATCATGATAGCGCGAGCCGCAAGGCTGATCGCCTCCGAAGCCGAACGGACGGCGTTCGCGGACGACGGCGACATCGCCGATTGGGCCAAGCCGCTAATCGAAGCCGCTCGCGAAGCCGGCCTCGTTCAAGGGCTTGAGGGCAACCTGTTCCAGCCGCAGAAGGTTACGACGCGGGCGGAAGCGGTCGTGCTGCTGCACAGGCTGGCAGGCGATTCAAACGAATAAGAAGAAAGACCGGGAGAGCCGCCGCTCGCCCGGTCTTTCTTCTTATCGGAGACGACTTCTCGATCGCCTCGGCCGTTCAACCTTCTTCGATCGGCACTGTAATTCGTTGCGTGAAGATGCTAATCCACGAAAGGAGCGACGATCTTCGCGATTTCCGCTCGCGTGATCGTTTTCTTCGGATTGACTTTTCCATCAGGCGTTCCTTGCAGAATACCCGCCCGGGTCAGCGCTTCGATCGCCTCTCTCGCCCAATCCGATACATCTGCGCTGTCCGTATACGCCGGAGCGCTTGTCGTCACGGGCTGCAGCTTATCCTTCACCGCGCGATACAGCAGGACGAAAGCCTCCTCGCGCGTCATTTCCTTATCCGGGCGGAAGCTTCCGTCCGGGTAGCCGGATACGATGTTCATCGCGCTCAAGCTTTTTACATACGTACTGTACCAGACATCATTCGGCACGTCCGTAAATGCCGGCGAACTGCCTGCATCCTCCAGACCGAGCAGTCTGTACAGGACGGCCATATATTCCGCTCTGGACATCCGATTATCCGGCTTGAAGCTGCCGTCCGGCATCCCTTCCAGAATGCCCGCTTTCGCCAGCTTGCCAATGGCATCCGACGCCCAGTGATCCGATACATCGTTAAAGACCGGAGCTTCAGGCTCGGGCGTCGGTTCCGGCGTAGGCTGCGGCGTCGGCGTCACGGGCGGCGGGTTCGACGGACCGCCGTCCGGGGAGCTCACCTGTACCGTCGCCTGGACGACTTGATCGCCGGATCCGGCATAAACCGTCATGGCGCCGGTAACGGTATTGGACGGGACGGTGAACGTGAAGCTGTATCGGCCTCCCGCATCGGTCCGTACCGCGTCGAAAGCGGCGAGCTTGCCTTCGCCGTCGATCGCCCGGAGCGTAATCCAGGAGGAAGGCTCGAACATGCCGGAAGCCGTCAATTCGGCGCCTTTCATTACGCTTGTTTTATTCAAGCTTAAGGTCGGCGCGGCGGCCAAAGCGACATTGCCGCTCGCGGGGACAACGGTCGCCGCCGGTACGATGGCCGTCGCAATCATCGCGCTCAGTATAAGTTTTTTCCATTTTTTATTCATCGGTTGCGCTCCTATCCTTTAGTGCAGCACGATAGGCTGTTGGTCAGGATCGTTGGAAAGCTCGTCAACGACATACACTTCCACTTTATCGCCGGCTCTCACGTTGAATTGCGCTTCCGCCGCAAGCGTCTGGACATCGAAATCGCCCCGAATGGCGCTTATGCCCACTTGTTCGCTGCCTCTGCTATGCTTGAACACCACGGTTTCCGAACCTGCGTGGCCCAATACCGCCGTGACGGACGCGCCAAACGTGCGCCAGCCGGATACGCCCGGGTTAACGGTCATTCTCACAATGCCGCCTTCTTCGGAGATCGCGTAGGTATCGGCATCTTGGGAAGCTTCCACAGCGAATGCGGCAAGTTCATCCGTGATCGAAATTTCGAACACCGCCAGCGTTCCCGATACTTCATTGCCGGTCAGCAGCAGCGGCTTGCCAGTCGGGCTATGGTCGGCGGAGACGAATTTCAGGCCTTCCGGACCGAGGTCGCCTCCTCCGTCTTCTTCAAGATCCCTCATATTCACGAAGTTGACAAACTTCGGCGCTTCGGGATTCGTTACATTGTACACCATCAGTGCGCTTTGCCTTTCCAAGCCGACGAACGAATACGTTTGGTCTCCGATGGCGCCCAGCTCTACATATTCCGGCTCGGGGCCTTTGGAAGGACTGCGGTCGTCGAAGACGTTCTCCGCATGATCGCTGTTGAACAGTTCGGGAACGAAGGCTTTGGCCGCTTGTTCGAAATCGTCGCGGCTGTCGAATACTTGCTGACCCTGTTCGCCGAGTTTGCTGACGTCCCAAATCGAGAACGAGCGGCCACCATACGCGTACAGCGCGCCGAAATGCGTCGTACCCGTATCGGGGTCCTTGTACACGGCGTCCGACACCGAATTCATCAGCTGCAAGCGGCCCAGCTTGGCATCCGCCGACAGCGCTCCGAGATCCAACGCATCAAGCTCTTCCTGCGTTGTGCCGGGATAATACTGAGCGTCCAGCTCCATGACGTTGCCCTCTTCCGGACCCTCATCGCTATAGATGTCTTTGAATCGAACTTCATCGGTTGCGAGATTCGGCTCATTCTCTTCATCGAGGGTTCCGTCTCCCCATTCGCGGGCGTCCCCTTCATTGGCCGTGAACAGGTACGTCTTGCCGTTGATCGTCTTCAGCGCCATGCCGTCCGGCATGTAGGCGCCCAGAACGGGGTAGCCGCTTTGAATATTGATTTCGGAAGCGTCCTCCTCCGGATCACGGTCCGACGGGTCCAGCTTGTTGAAATCGAGCATGTAATTTTTAAAGCCCAGACCGTATACGCTCGTAAAGGTTTTGCTGTCCAAATCGAGCACGGCGATGGCGTTATTCTCCTGAAGACCGACATACGCGGTTTCGCCGTCTTCGGCCACCGTAATATATTCCGGCTCGAAATCTTTTGCCCAATCCGCAAGGGTCAGCTCTTCTCTCGGGATATAGCCGGTCAAAGCGCCGTAGCGGACATTGCCGTCGATCGCGTCCGTCGAAGGGAGATCGTTGAAGTTGGCGCTCGTTACGACGGCGTGGATGTCTCCCGTTCCAATCTGCACACTGTCTCCCGTGCTTTCGTCGAACAGATCGATGATCGACACGGAGCCTTCCGGATCAATGTTATAATTGTCGTCGGCAGGTTCGCCTTCGTTGGCGACGAGGAACCGTCCGCTGCCGGTTGACGTATTTGTAAAGGTGATCATATCCGGCAGCGCGCCGACTTCGACATAACCGAGGTATTCGCCCGATTTGCTGAAAAAAACGACGCTCCCGTTATCGGTTTTTACGGAATTCGGCACGGCGGCCGCAATCAAATCCAGCTCCGGATGGACCGCAATGCTCGTGACGTCGCCGAACAAACCTGGACTCGGGCTATGGTCGGCGATCGAAATTTTCTCGCTGGCTTCGAGCGCTTGGTTCGGCACGCCGCTCTCCAATCCCGACAGATCGACGATTTCAAAGGAACTGGCGGCGCCGTTGATCAAATACACCTTGCGGCTCTCCGCGTCGTAGCTGACGATTTCGGCGCCAGCCTCGTCAAGCTCCGCCCCCGTGCTGTAACCGCCGATTTTCGTGAGCGTAAGCTCGTCGGTAGGCATCTCCAAGGCGCTGACGGCGGGCGCAAGGCTTGTGAGCCCAAGGGTCAACGCCGTTACCCCGGCTAATTTGCTCCACATTTTCAACATGATCTTCCCCCTATATTACCTTTATATTACTTTTCAAAAGTAACTTTTAAATATTAATAGAGTGTTAACGGAACTGTTATTATATTGTAAATTTCGCCAAGACAAGACAGGTTCCGCAATCTAGAAACGCCAACCGAAAAAAAAGAACCTTCCATTCCACTTTATTCGTGGTTGGAAGGTTCTTTTTTGCGCGCATTAGGCGCGATAGTAAGACAACACCCAGCAAACGCCGTTGCGGTCGGTCACGATCGCCAGCAATCCGTCGAAGGGCGCTTCGTACACGTCGGTATTCACCGTACCGCCGGCCGCGAATTCGCCGAAAATCGCGCGGAACGTCTCCTCCGTCCCGATTTTCAAAAAAACTCTCACATAGTCGCCTTTCCCTGCGGGCTGCGCCGCTTTCGCATCGGCGAACTTAAGAATGGCTCCCTCTACATGCAGATCCGCATTGAGCACGTCTTCCCCTTGCTTGCGAAGAATGACGATCTCTCCGCCAAACACGCTCTGGTAATACCTGATTTCGTCCTTGCAGTTATCCACGACGATAAACGGATGGGCAATCATCTTTTTCATCCTCCTCTATTGTGTTGGTCTCGCGACACGGCAGCTACTCCCGCTTATTTCGGCCCTTCCTCCCGCTCGCTCAAATTGCGAAGCACGATCTTCAGCAGCCGCAGCAGCGAGTCATACTCCTCGTCGGTCATGCCCTTGCCGGTTATGCCCTTGATACGATCCAGCGCTTCCTGCACCTTCGGCGCCGTCTCGCGTCCCGCTTCCGTCAAATAAAGCAGATGGTAGCGGTTATCGGCCGGATCGGGCTCCCTGCGCACATACCCTTCCGCTTCCAGCTTGGCGATCGCCTTGGCGGTCGTCGTCTTGTCGATGAGCAGCCGCTCGCTCAGCGCCTTCTGCGTCGTGGGCTGCCCATACGCAATGGCCATCAGAAAAATGTACTGCCCGCTTCCGATCCGATACGGCGCAAGCTCGGCGGAAATCAATATTTGCATATGGCGATAAATCGCCGATATGTATTGCCCGTGGGATTCCGTCCTGCCGCCGCCATTCGGCTTCCAATGCTCGCTCATGGTTTTCACCCCCACCAATAGAATGCTATTGCAACTAATTTCACTATACGTCAAATAGAATGTTATTGCAACTATTTTTTTCGATGCCGAGCAGCCGCCTAGTACGGGCGGCTGCTCGGCCTTTCTGCCTTATAACTTGATCTCAATCGCGCGGATATGCGCATTATTCTTGTTAACTGTAAGGATGATTTTGTTGGAAAATGCCGCGAAATACGCCAAAGCAGAGGAGGCGAGCCGTTCATCGTCTTTTTTGGCGAAGTGATTCCGGTCAAAAACGGATAAGACAAAGGGGCTGTCTCAACAGACCATGAACCGGCCTGAGAGATAGCCCTGTTGGCTTCGATGCCATGAGACGGCGATACTAATTTCAAAAAATGAAACTAAACCGCTCTATACTTCACGCCCACCTTATTTAGTTTAAATACTTGAGTTTAAACGGCTCCATTCGCCTGATACCTTACGATATTAGCCGACTTAGTTTCAAAATTTGAAACTAATCGTCTACGAAGCCCCTTCTATCGCATTTAGTTTCAGTTTTTGAAATTCAAAGTGAGCTATCCCAATCGCGAGCAACGAAATGCGCTGTCGGTTCGAGGTCAAAAAATCGTCGGCACCATGCCCCCATCCATGCGGATCGGGGAACCTTTGAACGCGGCTGCGTAAGGACTGCACACGAATGCGGCCAGCCTGCCGATCTCGTTAGGCCTGATAAATCGCTGCAACTCGGATTGCGGCAGGTTTGACGCCATGAAGGCTTTCTCTTTATCCGCAAACGTCATGCCTTCGTCGGGGTACATCCCCTCGATGATTCGCTGCACGTTCTCCGAGAGCGTCGGGCCCGGCATAATCGCATTGACCGTCACTTCCGTTCCTGTCGTTAATTTGGACAGGCTTTTCGATAAGGATAACAGCATCGATTTGGTCATCGCATACTGCGGCATCAGCCCTGAAGGCATAACCGCTTCTTCGCTCGCGATAAAGAGGATGCGTCCAAAACCGTTTTGCAGCATGGTAGGCAAATAAAATTTGCATAATGCGTTCGCGGCCAGAACGTTCGTGCGGAAATACGTCTCCCATCCTTCATCGTCGACGTCCTCGTACCGCATCACTTCATAAATGCCCATATTGTTAACGAGAAGATCAATATCGGGGTATCGTTCGAATAAGGCTTTTCTTTGCTCGGCATCCGCCAGATCGGCCGCGGCATTCCGGGGATCGGTAGCCGGGAAAGCCGACTTTAATTCAAGTACGGTCCGTTCCGCTTCTTCATGATCGCGTCCGTTAATAAGGACATGAACGCCTTCTTTGGCAAGTTCTATGGCAATGGCTTTCCCAATGCCCTTCGTCGAGCCCGTAACCAAAGCCGTTTTATCTTTTAATCCCATATCCATCCTGTCGTTCTCCTTTTCTTGTGCTCCGGATAGGGATTATATTACCTTGCCCGGCCCGCCGGGTAACTAGCCTGCTGCGCCAACGTTCTTGCTTAACGCGCCAAATGATAAACCTCATGAACGATTGGCCGGGCTTGCGCCAACATGTTCCGTGCGCCAATGGGAAGGCGTGACGCCTTCCCAGAAGCGGAAGGAGCGGTAGAACGAGTTCTGGTCCTCATAGCCGAGCAAGAAAGCCACTTCTTTAATATCGAGCGACAGGTCCGCCAAATACTCCCGCGCCAGCTCATGTCTCGCCTGCGTCAGCAGCTGCTTGAAGCTCGTATTCTCTTCCGTCAGCCGGCGCTGGAGCGTGCGGTCGCTCATGCCGAGCTCCTTCGCGACGGCCTGAATGTCGGGCCGCCCTCCCGCGAGGCTGCGCTTCATGATCCATTTGACCGTCTCGGTCATGGAACGATCGCGATGCAGCTCGTCGAGCGATCGATCCAGCGCGGGCGTCAGAATAGCCAGCAGCTCCTCGTTGTACGAGAGGAAGGGACGGTCCAGATCGCTTCGATGCAGCGTCAACCGGTTATGCGCCGCGCCGATTAGGACACGGCAGCCGAAGTACGCTTCCAGCGTCCGTACGTTGCCCATGTCATGCGAGAATTCGACGAGCCGCGCCGTTAACGGCTGCCCTGTGCCCCGGCGCCCAAGCTCCAACAGGAAAGCCAGCGTAATGCCGACCAGCATCGGTGGCACCGGCTGCCCGGCATCCAGCCAATCCAGATCGATGACGCAACGATCGCCCTCCTCGGTCATCCGCAAGCTTTCGGGCGGGCACAGTACCTTGTAACGGGCCATTCGTTTCAAAGCGTCGCGATAGTCGCGCGCGTGATAAGTCGCCAAGACGGTCGGCGGGTATTTTGCGGTTTCGAAGGCGGTCGCAAGCTTGATGATCCCCTCCGCCATGTCGCCGGCGAGATCGGAATACGCCTGCCAGATCGCGAAATATTGAGCGGCGGTGACGGCCGGCTCGGCTACAACGGCGAGCGGCAGCCGTGCTTTGCGGGCTGCGTCACGGGGAGCAATCCCCAGTTGGCGCAATCCGTCCCAAAATCCCGGCGGGATTTTGATTCGGTCGGAGATAGGCGCCTTCATGCGTGAGCCGCCTGCTCCCGGTCCCTCGGAAAAATCCATTCAAGCATCCCCCTCCTTCACAGCTTAAACTCACCATAAAATAGCACAACCGGCATGAAGAAGCCACTTGTGCATGGTTTGCTTTTGACAGACAAAAATCAATCTTGACTTAAACCATGGTTTAAGTCGTATCCTATACCTGTCGACGGAATCAACGAACGTTATTATGAAAAAAAAGGACTGCTCCCGCTGATCGAGCGCGACGAAGCCGGCAGGCGGTTATTTTCGGAAGACCAAATGGCTCTCCTCGAAACCGTTATTTGTTTAAAAAACACGCATATGCCCATAAGCGGCATTAAGCAGTATATGGATTGGGTCGCTGTTCGCTCCGTATTTTGCAGCCAAAGAAGACGCGGCAATCGTTAGCAGTCATTGAAGTCGCGCCGCCGGCAGTGAATACCGATTTGGGCGGATCGGGGCTGCACACGCATGGAGAACCTTTGGATGCCTTCGCGGACGGCATATTTAAAGGATTGCAAGAGGGGAAGAAGGAAATCGGTTATGGTTCTTCCGTGAATCGCTTGCGCATGTCGCGTGACGAAGTCGACGAATATGCAGCCAAGATGTATGAAGCATTGAAAAATACAATTGAATAACGATGAAAACTCCTCATACCTTATGGCCTCCCTCCATCTCGGACAGATTGATTTATCAATAATAAAACACCTCGGGTCGTATAAGCTTATACGACCCAAGGCTTCATGTCGATTTAATTGGCTCCTTCCGGTGCCGTTGGATTTTTCTCAACCGAATCGATTTCTCCGGTTTCGGCGTTTACAAATGCGGTGTAAATATCGTTCATCTCGATGCCGATATCTTTACCTTCCTTTAAGTCCCGCTTCGCTTTGAGGAGCTCCTCGTCGGAATAATTGTATGTTTGATCTTCAAAGGTTACAAAATAGAACGTTCCTTCCCTGTCTGCTCGGGTGCTCAAAGTATAGGTAATATTCATGCCGCTTAAGGAAACCTTGAATTTTTCTTGAATCGCTTTCTCGGCATTCACAACCGCTACCTTTTCGTTCACCGGCACATCTTTGATTTGAATCCCCGGCACTGAACCTGGGCCGGCAATTTCAGGCTGCTGATGTTGGCCGATGACCTCCACCTGTTGAGCCTCTTCACTTGTAGCCGCATAAGTCGTCATAATGCCGTTTCCTGCAATCAAAGCGAATGCTGCTCCTACAGTCAGTACAGTTGCGGTAATCTTTTTTTTCATCTTCATGGCCTCCAATATTTTTTAGTTGTTCGTAGCTACAAACCAACTATAATAGAGCCGCGTTATGAACTAATCTTCAAGTTGTAACGGAGTTGTAAAATAAACGGAGACCCTTGTATATTCATTTTCTTTGGAATCGATTTGCAGGCTTGCATGATGGAGCCGGGCAATCTGATTGCAGATGGACAAGCCAAGCCCAATTCCACCCAGTTCTTTTGAACGGGATCGGTCTACTACATAGAACGCTTCTGTAATTTTCGCAATGTCCTTCTCGGGTATGCCTCTTCCATAATCCAACACTTCAAGCACAACGCCTTCGCCGTAATGGTAGCTTCTCAATTGGATCTCCCCCCCGAACGAGGAAGCTTTTATGCTGTTTTCGACTAAATTAATGAACAAGGACTGCAATAATTCTTGATCCCCATTGACTTTGTCGGCCGAGCACTCCATTCTTATCGTCATTTGCTTCGCCTCTAGCCGATGCCGCTCCATGTTTGCCACGTATGAAAACAGATTCTCGATAGGAACAGGCCCTAAGACGACCTCTTCACTCTTCAAATATAACAATTGCATCATTTTTCCCGAGAGGACGTCCAGCCGCGCAATATGCTCATGAATGTATCGGACCGCCATTTTTCGTTCTTCCTCATTATAATTGGCATGATTCAAAAACTCGCTATATCCCTTGATAGCCGTAATGGGTGTTTTTAGTTCATGAGTGAGGTTGTTGATGAATATTTCCTTGTCTTCGCTCGCCTTTTTGATTGTTTCAATATGGTTGGAAACCGCATCGGCCATTCGGTTGAAATCTTGCGCCAATTCCCCGAATTCGTCGTTCCCTCCCGCTTTCACTCGTTGATCATACGCTCCCGCGGCAATCGCCTTTACGCCTTTGTTTAACCTGCGGAAGGGTGCGGTTAATTGAAATAATAGAACAATAAGCGCTGCCGATAAAATCAAAGAAATGACAACACTTAATGTAATGAAATACTGCCGTAACGTAACATAATAATCCTGTAAATAATCGGAATTTCTAGAGATAACGAGTTTTAAATGCTGGAACTCCATTTTCCCGCCGATAAACAGCCATAGCTCATCGTTCATCTTTCTGTATACGGATTGATATGGATCCCCATGCAGCTCAGGCCGGTCCCCTGCAAATTGATAGGCATTGGAAAAGATCAATCGATCCGCTTGGTAAACCTCCAAAAGGATATCCTGTTTGTAATAATTTGCTGCGAAACCGGCAATTACCGTTTCATAGTTGGTACTGCCAGTACGTTCAGTATATACGCGAAGGATATAGCTTAACGATTGTTCGATGCTCCCGTATACGCTCACGCCTCTTGAGATATCCAGCTGTTCGTTCAGCTCGTAGCTCTTTTTCAGAAGTCCATAGGCGCCAAGGTCGAAGGCGATCAGAAATACAAACAATACGCACAGATACGTTTTCTGCCAGAATCTCACCTCTACACCTCAAGCCTGTAACCGTATTTATAAACCGTTTTGATCCGGGTCTCCCAATTCAGCTTCTTTCTCAGCTTCTGAATATGCACGTCAACGGTTCTCGTATCTCCATAAAAATCGAAACCCCATGTCTGCTCAATAATTTTCTCGCGGGATAGCGCGATATTTTTATTTTGTACAAGAAGGTCCAATAATTGGAATTCCTTATTCGTTATTTCGATTTCTTGTCCATGAACGGTCACCATATGCTTATCCAAATCTACGATGGTGTCATCCAGCCTGAATTCGTTTGGGGCCTTCTGGTTTCTTCTTAAAATGACATGGATACGAGCGATGAGCTCCACGGCTTCAAAGGGCTTGACGATATAATCTTCCGCTCCGATCTCCAGGCCATGCACTTTATCCGAAACCGTATTTCTTGCCGTTAAGAACATAACCGGTACGCCCCGTTTCACAATATCCTGCACGATTTCAAAGCCGTCTCTGCCGGGCAGCATCACGTCCAGAATAACTAAATCGATTCGCGTCTCATTTAAAGTTTGTAGAACTTGATCCCCGCTGTACAATTGGACATACTCATGCCCGACCATCTTTAAATTTACGGCAATCAAATCGTTAATCGCCTTCTCATCATCTATAATCAGTATTTTCGCCATATGCATACACCTCTACCCCATGATAGCAATTCTGAAATGAATAGTTATCATAGAGTTGTAAAATTGTTTATCCTACCGCCTTTATTGAACCTGAATTCAGAAAGCTCATAAAGTCAAGCACTGTCGATGGCACACTTAGGAAATATCAACCAGTTTTGGAGTGACGAATGGCCTAACGCAACACAATTTAACTAATTATGACCGGATTACGATGCAACACAATTGTTAGCGTACGTTTTCGTTAATTTGCTGTCTCTACCCCGTATAGCGGAAAATCCACCATGGTTTTTCCGCGATAGCTCAGCACGTCGAAAACAATAAACGTACATGGATTCTGCATCGCAGCTGCTTTCACATGACGGGGCTTGCTCGTATTAATACGGCCCAGGATCGCCTCAAAATCTTCAGCAAGCGGATTCGGATCATAACAAACGACTTCTCCGTCGAGCACTACATCGTCTTGGAGCCGCATATCATCGAGCTCAGGTAAACGACCGGTTAGATCGGTGCCATGTCGCGTAAATAGTAGCTGCCTTCCCCCTTTCGGATCAGCTGCAAACGGACACCGTTGGCCTTCGGCTCGAAGTAATGGTCAATGGAGTCAAACGGATCCACCTTGGTATCGAGCAACATTGAATCAATTTGCATGCCATCACCTCACTTCTATTTTAGCGTGCTGCAAAAAAAAAAATCTATATCGGGTACCGCCAACAAACGCGGAAACGTACGCTAAGCTTACGTTCTGCCAAGTAATCGCTGGCCGTCGT
>NZ_JACXIY010000047.1 GCF_014705655.1 Paenibacillus arenilitoris
TCTATATCGGGTACCGCCAACAAACGCGGAAACGTACGCTAAGCTTACGTTCTGCCAAGTAATCGCTGGCCGTCGTTCCGGTGACGTATCCATTGTCGGCAGTCGTCAGTATAAAGACTTCGATGAATACCTCGTTCCGAAAGAGAATTGGACACGAATCGAACCCGGAACTACAAAACACCCAGTAAGGTTTTGTTGGCGGTATCCCTGAATAAAATAAGACAATCGTTCCTCCCATAAATGAAGAAACGATTGTCTTATTTATTTACTCTGAAATTTCAAGAAAGAACATAGGTTCATCTTTAAAATACACTTGTACCTGTATTTCCTCTTTACCTATGGTGCTTGTTAGATACTCTTGATCTGATAAATTTAAATGGCTGGCAAATTGAATAATAGGTACAAATATCTTTAGACTGGAGTGTTCTTCCTCGATTATAGAATAACCCTTCACAGCCCCCGTACCACTTTGTCCATAAATTTCTTTTGTTTCACCTTTAAACAGAATACTAAATCCAATTTGGTCGATGGACTCTTTTGGAATATTATTTAACGTCGCTACAATCCCATACTCTACGCCAGTATATGTCCTTGCGTCCTCTTCCATTATAACTGATTTCAATTTGACTTCCACTAAATTAATATTGGATTGGTCTAGTTGAAAGTTAGTAGTCTGTAAAATTTCAGAAGATCGATTACTACAACCTACAATAATGAAGAGAGAAATGATAGACACAAAGGAAAGAAAACGCAAATTCATAACAACTCCCTATTAGTACTTAACATCAACACTCCATTCAATAGCCTTTGGTACTTTAACAGCATCCACATATACGTTTACTGGCGTGTCATATACATACCCCCTGTTGTTACCTTGCGCGTCGAACGCTTGGTACACTTTGGTAATATCTACATATGCTCTTAAACTATCATACTGTATTCCACCATAATAGTTTCTTGAATTATAACTGCTAGATTCCGCTGGACCAGTAAAACTTATAGTTGTTCCCCATGTTCTTTGTATGGTTCCCGTCACTGATCCGGTGAATTGTAAACTAATTACTTTAGCTATCGGTGATTGAAGTCCAGCTTCTCCTCCAATCGTCAAACTTCCCGTAACTGTTGTGGAACTTGTTTTAGTTAGAGTTTTACCTTTTGCAACACTTATCAAGAAAGTTTCATTAGTACGAGGACCAACATCCATAACAAAATTGGATTGACCAGTATATTCAAAGTCCTCACGTATAAGGTAATAGGTCCAACCTGGATTTCGTACAATTGACATTGGGGAAATTTCATTATTGATAATTTGAGTATTAAGTTCTGTGGCTACTTCTGGATTAGATTTTAGCACATCATTTATATTACCTTTCAGCTCCTCGTTTATTTGGACAGAATACACTTGGTTTTCCTTCTGAGTAAAATACTGCACACTTTCAATTTTTTCATTAGACGTCTGTGTTACAATTTCCTCTGCAAATACAGAACTTGATAAACCTAAGAATAGAGACAATATCAACATTAAGGATAAACCTGCTTTCAACTTCAGACATAATTCTCCCATTTTTGGTTTAATTATGAACATGTTTACCGTAATACCTTATATTTACTCTTGGGTAAATGGTTCTTACCTACTGTGTGGATATGCAGAAAATGACGAATAAACAGAGAATGTGCAGTCTGTGTCAGTTTCGCTGGTACAGGGCCTATCAATAGGTTTTTAAATTGCCGAAATAGATAGAAGGAAACAACACACGATGGGAAGCCGCTAGCTAATGGCTTAACATGTGTTATCTCAGTCAAGATCGGTTAGTGCTTACTGCTTCAGTTGATTTCCAATTTCATTCGTGTATCCAGTAATTCTCATCGCAATTTCAGTACGCAATGTTTCCCTAATTTATGCTTAGCGTACGTTTTCCGCGTTTGGTTGGCGGGAGCCCTACTACAAAAAGATCCTCGCCAGCCCAGCCGGCCTCTATCATAAACAAAATTCAATTCAACTATTTCATTTACTTTTAAATTGAATGAAGGCATTACTGCATAATCAGTAAATGAATTATTGTTTAATTTTGAACCATCATATATCATATTCGCGCTTGAATACGAAGACCATTTGCTGGAATTATTTCTTTTATTCAGAATGCATTGAAAGGTAGAGGCTTCCAGTTGGTTAGACAAGCGATAGGTTAGCTAGTAAAATGTTATCGTCATTCTACAGCGATGATTTGTTATCAACCTTCAGGGGGGGATCGTCTGTGACGGTTACGAACAGCAAAGCAAAAGCTATGGGCGCGTTTCTCAAATCGCGCAGGGAACGTCTTTCGCCGGAGGATGCGGGTCTAACGTTCGCCAACGGGCCAAGGAAAACGCCCGGACTGCGGCGCGAGGAAGTCGCCGTACTGGCAGGCGTTAGCGTCACCTACTATACGTGGCTGGAACAAGGACGGGATTTAATCCCATCCAAAGACGTGATCGACAGCATCGCCCAAGCGCTCCGATTATCTCCTGCCGAGAAGAGTCACTTATATCAGCTATGGAATCCTCATGCATCCGAGCTACCTCTTGCGGGCCCGGCCGCCATGAATCCGCAGATGCAGAAGATTATCGATCAACTGGCTTACCCTTCCCATATCACCAACGAGAGGAGCGAAGTTCTCGCTTGGAACAAGGCAGCCCAAGAGATGTTTGCCGACTTCGCTTCCATTCCCGTCCAAGAACGTTATTTCATCCGGTTGTTGTTTGAAGATACGGAAATGCGCCGTCGCATCGTGAATATAGAACAATTCTCGAGGTATTCGGTGGCCGTGTTCCGAACTTACTACGATAAGCACCGGGATGATCCTTGGTACGAGGCGACGGTGGAGAAGCTTATCCGGAGCAGCGCCGAGTTCGAACGAATTTGGAGACAGTACGACATTCAGACCAAAAAAGTAAACCGGATTATTTTACAGCTACCAGGTGTCCGTCAACCCGTTCCTTATGATATCCATTCGTTGGTGAATCTGTCCGGCCGGCCGGATATTCACATCTGCGTTTACACACCGGTTACAGAGGATCCGGATGCTGGCCGTTAATATTTTTACTAGCAAAAGCGTTGTGTGGCTGTCTCGGCAAGGATCGATTAGAATGGGCTCATGCTCGAACGATCCTAAAGCCGGAAATGAGGGAACCCTATGCTGCAATTAAGAAAACTAGGGAACGAAGGACTCGAAGTGTCGGCCATCGGCCTCGGAACGATGATGATGCCTGACAACGATGAATCCGTTCGTACGATTCAGGGAGCGCTGGATGCGGGCGTGACGATGTTCGATACGGCCGACCTTTACGGGACGGAGTACCTGCTCGGGCGGTTCGGGGGAAACGAGAGGCTTGTCGGACGCGCGCTTAAAGGCCGGCGCGACGAGGCCGTTATCGCCACCAAATTCGGAATCACGCACGGTCAAGGTCCGAAAGGAGATCCCGCCTACATCAAGAAATCCGTTGATGCCAGTCTCTATAGCCTGGGACTGGATTACATCGATCTCTATTACCAGCATCGCCCCGACCCCCACCCCCATCGAAGAAACGGTCGGAACGATGGCCGATCTCGTCAAGCAAGGAAAGATCCGATACATCGGTTTGTCGGAGGCGCCGGCCGATATGATCCGAAGAGCTCATGCGGTTCATCCGATTACCGCGGTCGAAACCGAATATTCGCTTTGGAGCCGGGAAGTGGAGGATGAAGTGCTCCCGGTTCTCAAGGAGCTTCGTATCGGCCTAGTCCCTTACAGCCCGCTTGGCCGCGGCTTCCTGACCGGTCAGATCAAGAAATTCGAGGATTTGCCGGAAGACGACTATCGGCGCTATTTCCCGCGGTTCCAAGGCGAGAACTTCGCCAAGAACGTTGAAGTCGTCTCGCTGATTGAGCAAATGGCTTCCCAAAGAGGCTGCCCCCCGGCCCAATTGAGTCTAGCCTGGCTCCTGGCGCAAGGCGAGCAGATCGTGCCGATTCCGGGAACGAAACGATTGGACCGCGTGCAAGAGAACCTTGGCGCGCTGCAAGTGAAGCTGACAGCCGACGATCTGGCAGAGATTGAACGCATATCCCCCAAGGGCGTGGCCGCAGGCAGCCGCTTCGGCGCCTTCTGATAAGACCGCGCTGCCTGTAACGGCAAAGCTAATGGCCATCCTTATCGGATGGCCATTAATCATGCTTTATCAACATAAATAAATACATGTCCATAGTATTTCATGAATCTTTTATACTCGGCATTTCCTCTCAAAACGATGATGGTGGGATAAGCGTTTATTTTGCGCTGTTTTAATAAAGCCAACAACTCCAGCTGCGCGATGCAATAAAACTTTCCTTCGTCATATTGAATAAGAAGCGGTGTTGGCGGGGATGTCTCAATATCACTTTCGCCTGCAAAACTGTCCCCGATATCGCAATCTTCGCGCTGGATGAGGCGCAATGGAAACTTAACGACTCCGAAATAGAGAGAATCTTTCTTCAAGAGATCGTTTGCAGTGGGAGCAGCTTCCCGAGTAAGCAGCAAGTAGCATTGAACCCACTCTTCGATCATCCCGGCACTCGCATAATGTACAGCTGATTCTAGTGTCGGAGAATAGGTTAGAGCCTTATCGTGATTTTTCGAATAAATGATTTTCTTAATGGAATCCAAGGATAAGAAATATTCGTCCGCAAGCTCCGAAACCGTGAGCCCATGAGCGTATTTATTGCGAATCATGCGATTGCGCTGCTGCAGTTGATGGCGGAAGCCGGACGTTTCGCCCCAAGCCCTTTTCCCCTCCCCGGAGGGGATATAAAGAAGTTTTCCTGCCGCGTATTTCTGGATTTCCTTCAAAAGTTCCTTTGGGATGATATCACCGGCATTCTCATATTTCATCGTATCACCATCTACAAGGCGTATATGCGATTTTTCAGTTCGCTGACGGATTTCATGATGGACGCGCAGGACTCCGTGTCGTCAATCGATGCATGCCAACGCAAGACATCGATCCCTTTATAATAAGCCATACATAAAAATCTCTCCTGGAAATCCGGTATGACGATGCTTCTTTTCTTGCAGTACTCAAACAACAATTCCGGAATGCGCAAATACGGCTTATTCAAATCCATTATGGCAAAGTCGATGAGGAAATCGCAGACGCCGGATCTGCTCCAATCAGGGAACCCGGCCGTCGTCTTGCCGTCCGTGATCATAATCTCGAAAAACGTATTGTTATTCACCAAATAACGTTTTCCTTCGCAATAGGAAATTCTCTCCTTCATTTCGTGCATGTATTGTTCGAAAAACTCACGCTCAAGCACGGTTGTCTCGAACATCTCCTTCCAATTATACCAGTACCCCTCTTGATGTTCTGCGAATGTCTCGATCACAAACTCCTCACAGGTGCCATATTCCGGTTTGCATTCCTCGTCAAACTCGCCATAGCCCTCTACCCCCGTTATATCGGAGGAATGAATTTCCAAGATCTTGTCAAAGAACATCTCGTGGCAAGCTACAAACTGTTCCGGTGTCAATTGATCGGCGATAAATCCGTTCGGCGTCATGCTTACCTTGTCGGAGAGCATAGATTTAAGAATATGGTCCTTGCCCATCGTTGTATCTCCCTTTCCATTTTTCATTTAGTATTCATCAGGTGCGCATCTGATCTAAGGTTAGGATATCATTGGAATTACACGGGATATAGGCAATGAATTTCTTAAATCAACTTTACACCGTTCTCCACCTGTATTTTGAGCACAAAAAACCGACTGCCGGTGGGAATCGGCTCTGGATTAGTATTTAAAATTGCGCTTCATTGCACCGTCAGCTCACCGCGCTTCGAAATCTCAATCAAATCATCCGTCGAATACAACCTCCCTTGCTCGATTCATTACACATCGTTAGACCGCGAAAATAAGCCCATGCCAGCTCCCTAGCATGAGCGTCAAACTTAGATGATCCGCTATTTTTCAGACCCTGAGCGAGCCGCGGAACCCCCTGGCACCATAATAGGATTCCGCGCCGTTATGATACACGAACACCTTGCCGTAGCGGAAGTCGCCAAAGATAGCGCCGCCGAGTTCTCTAATCTCGGGGGGCGTTTTCACCCAACTCGATGTTTTCGTATCGAATTTACCAAGTTTCTGCAGCTCCCGATACTGTTCTTCCGTCAACAGCTCGATGCCCATGGCAGCCGCCATCTCGATAGCGCTGGTTTTCGGTTTATGTTCTTTCCTTGACTCAAGGGCTTCGCCGTCGTAACAAACGCTTCTGCGGCCTTTGGGACTTTCCGCCGAACAGTCATAATAAAGATATTCGCCCGTCTCTTCATCCAGACGAACGACATCCGGTTCGCCGCCGGTACTTTCCATTTCATGGAGCGACCACAGTTTATCCGTACTGGCTTCCAGCCTTTCCTGCACATTAGCCCATTCCATGCCTTCATGGCGGTTCATGTTTTTCTCGAAACGTATCTTCAATGCCCGGAGCAGTTCTTCGCGTTGTTCCGGTGCCAGCTCTCTTATTTCATTCATATTCATGATACCTCCTTGTGCGAGAAACTTCATATTAATGACACCATACTCCGTTATCTGCACAGTTAGGCTGTTCTTATTTAAGCCAGAACCTCTACCGTAAAACCGCCCGGAGCCTCAACATAGAATGTCCAGCCATGCGCCCTTTGCGGCGGCGCGACGTCGAAGCCATCGTCCTTCAAGCGTTGATTGATCTCATTCACCTTCTCTTCGCTCTCCTGCACAAAACCGATATGAAACGTAGCCGGATAGCTGACTTGGGTGCCTTTCATTAAAGTGAGCACGAGCCCATCGTCATCAAACAGCGCTGCGAATGCATTCCCGCGTTCTCCCCCGACTTTTAATCCGAAGTATTTCTGCAAAAACGCCCGAGCCGCCGCAACGTCCGTTACCGTAAGGTTCACATGATTAAGCTTCACCAGCCGCACTCCCTCTCAAAGTGGTTTATTCTTACTAATCGTACCACTTTCATGCAAGTGGGAATCTTTCGTCTGTTCAATGTTGTTATCGCAGTCGAAACCTTCACGATTAAGTTTAATCTTTCAATCAGTCTCTAGCGGAACTCAGGCCTTGCCAAGCATGCGTTCAAGCACATCGTCGATCATTTTGCTGTTGGCAATGGTGCCGGTATACAGCCAGCTTCGCCGATTGTCGAAGTCATAGAAGTTGCCGTTCGCTACGGCCGGAATGCCTGCCCACAGCGGATTAGCGAGCAGATCGTCCCTGCTCTCCTCGCTTGTGTTCACAATAAACAGATGATCGGCCTCCAGGCCGGCAAGCACCTCCAGGGACAATGAGGCCGCCGATTGACTTCCGAATTTCTCCTGGAGCTGCGCCTTCGCTTCCATTGAGAACTATTATCATACTCTGCAAGGTTTATTTTACCTGCATGAGGGTTTCTATCAACCTTATATAGCGGCTTCGAAATGCCAGCCCTGCGTCACGGCCCGCGTAATGGTTACAGTTCACGCAAAAGTAGCTTCGGAAAATACCAATCGCTTTTTCGTGCTCAAACTCTTGAATCTAGCTGCGATGGACTTTAAAATACACTTATTGTCAGTTTTTATCAAAGAGAGTAAATATTGGAGTTAAAAAGAATATTGGAGGTTTATGAAGTGTTTTTATTGTTGAACCGAGCGTTATTATTACTGCTAATCGTAATGTTATTAGCCTCTTGTACGAATAGTGAAGAAAAAGAATTATTGGAATTGGATACCCCCATCCGCATCGCTTATTTCTCGGAACAAAATTTTAAAAATCGATATGCCAGTTTAATAGAGAATGATGCCAAATTTTCGAACTTAACATATGAAATTGTGCCAACGTCTGAATTAATAAAAGGAACCATAGATATTGACGAATGGATGAAAGGAAATAACTTCGACATTATCTATGCTCCTGGATTGCAGTTAGAACAATTTGTAGAAAGAGATAAACTCGTGCATTTAGATAGTCCGGCTTGGAAGTCTGACCTATCTATGGAATCCTTTGATAAAACCGCAATTGAATTATCGAAATTGTACGGAAAAGGAGAAGTCTATGGAATTCCTCCCGGAGTAGAAGGGCGATCCATAATATTCAATAAAAAAATATTCGACCAATATAAGATTCCCTATCCAGATGACTATTTGACATGGAACGAATTTATTGATTTAGCTATGCAGTTCCAAGGATTCGGGTTAACGGTACCGATGGAAAGCGGATTTGAACTTATTTGGGAAATTGGTCAAACCAATAATCTTTCTATTTATCGGGCTAACCCTCTATCTATTTCATATAATACCGAACCTTGGAGCAAGATATGGGAACGCGTACATATGGCATTAACGACAGACGTAATAAAAACAGGAGATTATTTCTTATCCACGTTTTTGGAAGGAAATACGGCAATGTCGCTTATTACTAATAGACAGTATATCGAGTTAAGCAGGAAAAATCCAACCTTTGATTGGGGAATCGTTACTGCGCCAGTAGCAGAAGACGGAAACCGAGCTACGAAGCAAATGTATGCGGACGGTTTTTATGCGATATCGGCAACGTCTCCTCATCATGATGCCGCTAAAGAATGGCTGAACTTTTTAATGTCAGGCAAATCGATTGAATTAGACCGTCTCTCGGGACATTACGGAGCAGATACAAAGCATAGCAGTCATACAAATCCATTTAAAGAAGCATTGTTTAAGCTAAAACCTCAAAAGAAAGAGATGCTTCCTTATGAATATTTGCAAATAGGGGAAGAAGGGTTGCAGCGTTTGTTAACAGAGTCTGTTTCAACTGAAGAAGTTCTGAACTCTATTCAGGCTAAGGCTTCGGAATTAGCAAAGGAATAGTTCTTTAAGTATCAACGGAGCGCGCCCGTTATACATATAAATTGTTTGAGGAGTGTTTTAGAGTGAAGAAAAAACTTGTTTTGACATCCATGGCGTTGACTCTTGCTAGTAGTTTTGCAATTATGCCTGCATTTGCTGCTGTCGATCCCACTGCCTCGGTTAACTCTATGTTATCTTCTTTAGGCGGGTCAACCGTGACAGCAGAGGCATACACACAAAGTCTTCATCTTGATTTAAAAAAATCAATTTGAATGCGGTGCTCAAAACTGGAACAAAAACGGTTTCTGATGATGTCGTGTCAGGAAATCCTAGCGCTGAGTGGATAAAACAAGGACTAGACAGCGCCAAAAGCCATACTCTCAATGTAGCATCTCGCTCATATTACACGGATGGTACAAAGAGCGATCAGATTTATTCTTCGTCCACTTGGTAATTTAGATGGCGGGGTTAGCCCCGCCTGTTTTTACATATAAATACAGGTAATGTTTTGGAGGATTGAATGAACAAGAAGTTTTGTTTGATGGGGGTTGCCCTTATATTTGTCAATCTACTAGCAGGATGTCAGCAGTCTGAGAAACAGCAACCGATAACCCTTACGATTAACTATCCATCGGAGAAAATGTTTTATGAACGAGTGGGTCTTGCATTTGAAGCCAGGTATCCTCATATCAAGATTAAAGTAATCGAGAAACGACAGGTAGAAGAGAATGATGACTCTTCGTTAGATATTATTTTTATGAGGAATCTACAGGAATACGAAAAAATTTCGAGCCTGGGTTACTTATCTGAACTTACTCCCTATTTTACAAGCAGCGAGCAAAAAGAAATGAATATCAATGAAATCACAACTACCATGATTAGGTCTAAAAGCGATGAAAAACTGTTTGGTCTCGCCCCAGCATTTCAAAGCCATGTTATTTATTTCAATAAATCATTATTTGATACATACAAAATCCCTTATCCCTTCGACGGTATGACTTGGAAGGAACTATTCAATCTTGCACAGTTGTTTCCTGAAACAGACTCTCAAGGCGAGAGAATATACGGTTACAGTACAAACTACTATGAGCATATAGCATTTGCAAGTTTTCTAAGAGCAGGACAAACAGAAGGACTTGCATTTATAGACCCAAATACGCTCGAACTTACAATAAATACGAATGAATGGAAAGCGATTGGCGAATACATCATTGAAGCTTTCCGAAGCGGGAAAATATTAGCCGCCGAGGAAGGAAGCAGCGATACCTTCCAACACTCACCCATTATAACCGGCAGATCAGCAATGGAATTATCTGGACAAACAACCGCTTATAATTTTGATAACGTTGTCCAACAATACGGAATGAAACCCATTCAATGGGGAATGGTTACCGTGCCGGTAAGTTCAGTAGATTCTAGCTCCTCAGACTACTACCAGATCAACGAAATATATGGGCTCTCTCTTGGTTCTTTACATAAAGATGAGGCTTGGAAATTTATTAAGTTTATTGTGAGTGACATCGAATATTATAAAAAAAACCAGAACACGATTATGAATTATGGAATTCCTGCTAATGTTGAATTATTGGCTCCAATTACTGGACAAGACTTGAAACCGTTATTTTCATTAAAACCGAAGAAATATTATGTTAATCCTTATGAAAAAGTCCACTATGATATTGTTAATGGGTTTAAAGAATATGGTCAAACTCTATTCGAGCAAGTCATTCATGGAGATTTGACGTTAGATCAAGCTTTTGAAGCGTTAGAATCGGAAGGGCAATTGAAAGTTAACCAAATAAAAGAACAATTAGAAAACTCCTGACTCCAGCATAATTAACCGGTTGACCGGTAGCTTCGATTTAACTCCCTATGGAGTCAATACTCTTTTTACAATTTTTTTCGCAACATCCCGTGCCTGCTTTAATGTACCGTTTTCCCTGGCTTCCCTGAAAAAGGAAGCGATGGGTAGCCGTGCTTCGTTGCGAGCTACAGCCTGCATATCGGTGTCAATCATCCCCGGATCAACCGTATATATCGTTAACGCTTTATGTTTTTCAAGCTGTATGCAAGAGGTGAACATATTTAACGCCGCTTTGGTAGCGCAATAGATACTCATCCCCGCTGCCGGCTGTTTAGCTGAACCCGAAGAAATGTTGACAATGGTCCTATGAATATTCCACTTTTCCGTTTGTTGCAATAAAGACTGGGTCAATACGATCGGTGCCAACAAGTTGATGTGCACATTTCTTACAGCTTCTTCAGCCGAGAAGCCATCTACAGGACCAAGCGGAGTCACTTGAGCTCCATTATTAATCAATGTAATCGACTCTAGTCCTTCATCCGGAATCCAGTTCAGTATTCCATGAATGAAAGCTGGAATCTCCTCTGTATTTTGTAAATCAAATTTCTCGAAATGTATGGTACAGCCCTGTTGAGCGGCAAGTTCGTCCAACGAATCATTATAATTCCTGGCTATGCAAATGATCAAATGGTCGGGTTTCATCAGTTGTTTGCAAATCTCCAGACCTAATCCGCGTGATGATCCTGTAACAATGAACGCTCTCAACGATACCGCCTCTTTTCAAATTATTCATTTTGAGCAACGCTCATATAATCTCCTTGTTGCACGTATAAACAGGGATAGTTATAATAAAACTAAAGAAGGAGCCGTGCGACCAACACGACTCCTTGGCACAGTAAACCGCTTCAAAGGCGGTCGGCTTCGGTATTGCGATCAGAAATAGACCGCTGACCTTGCAGGGGGGCGGTCTATTTCTTTTGGTTAATTGCTGCGACGATGGCAACAATCAGCGTCAGCAGCGCTACAATAAGCGCACCAAAACCGATCATCAACGTCAAAGCATCTTTAACCTCCATGGGCATCCCTCCCTTCACTGAGAGGTAGCCGACCACCCTTGCAAGCCGTTCTATGTGCTTGTCTTATTATAGCATAATTTGTAAGAAGCACAGTGTGAAATTCTGATCTTCTCCCTTTTTGTACAACGGTTGTTGAATCGATGTTAATCGATCTTACTTTCAATTCTGGGTTTCCTAAAAGTACTTTCAGAGAAAGCGTGTTGATTTTTCGCGTTTACTTCGACACTCTATGCCCAACGAAAAGAAGTACATCGCCACATGAGCGATGTACTTCAATTTTATACTATATTCCAGCCTAATCCTTCTCCTCATCCCCCGTCGCAATTGGATTCCCCTCATACGTAATCCAATCGCTCCAGCTTCTTACTCCTCCACGAACCCCTATGCTTAAATAGTTCCAAGCCGAAAAAGTAGGGGTTCCGATCAGCGCGGCGGGAATGCCCCCGATGATATGTCAGTGACCATGTGCAACGATCACAAGGTAGCACCCGGAGGGACCTAAGTAGGCTACAACATTGTTGTTTGCAGCCTGTTGGCATGTTGTTGACACTACTGTTCTCTGATATATTTCTTTTCGACCAAGTAATCTTCAAAAACAGCAATAATATATGAACAAAGTTCACTTATTACTTCAAATCTTCTTTCTAAATCATCAAATGAAAATCTCCTGCCCACTTCTTCAGGCGTCTCTTCTCCATGGGCGATTTTGTTTCGTTTCTCTACTATTTCATTCAAAATACCACCAGAATCTACTCTTGGTAGTATTGGTTTTTCAATACAGAAACTCTTCCAAATGCTTTGAAGTTGAGCATACCTAATATTTTTCCCATCTGTAGGCATGAGGTTATTACTTATGTTAACTATCTCCTCAGATGAAATGCTTGAAAGAATTTTCCATCTCTTTTCCCACTTTTTGTCTGATCCTATTTGGAATAAAGCATTAAAATCCCCATCAAGTATCAGACTAAACAAAAGTGGTTTTAAATCTATATATTTATAACTCTGATTATTAATCTCGTTGATACATGTTGACACTGTATTCTTCACAGTATATTCCACAACTCCATAAAGGTAAACGAAGAAGAGCCCGCGCTGAGCTAAAACGTAAGAAGGTTCTATAGTAAGCGTGTGCTCTGTCCCATAACTCTTTATATGATTCAAATATTCCCTAACTTGAACTAATCGAGCGGCTGATTCTCTCTGAACGTGTTGGAACATTACCTACCCTCAAATTTCTCTTGGCAGTACTCAATTCGACTTTTCACTCTTGGTCTTGAATTAGTGGCACCTGATGTCAACTCTGTCAACTCATCATTTTTGATCCACTCTTCAATTCCATCGGTTTGAATCGTTCCGGTATTCTTTAATGCTAATGCAGCCCCAACTGTAACTGCCTCATATAGATTGAATGGTGTCGTGCTTCTTCCTCTCCGTATCCCATTAGGCAGAGCCTTATTAAGAGCATAAAAAACCTTTTTGAAGACATCTTCATTCTCACTGTATTTAAACTTCTTTGTGGCACCCTTCATATAGCTGTTTAAGAAATCAACCACACTATGATCAAAAGCACTGTAATTATTTAAATAGGCAAAGAACCTTAAAACCATTTCCTCTCTTGTTCCGTCATTCTCTTTGGGATCGGGCAATCGAACAACTCGTTTAAAGTCCTCATTACCAGCCAACTCTTTTAAAAAGTCATTAAACTTCCCTCTGAAGATACAGCTTCGTATTTCTTGATCTGACAATTTAATTCCACCTGTATTAAGTCGTTCAAAAAGGTCAAACCGCACATCTAAATCGCTTTTATCACTGAGTGTAGTCACTTTCAAAGGTTTCAGAGCGAATGCTAACTGTATTGCCTTGCTTAAATCGCTAAATTTTTTACCGTTAAGTTCAGAAAACTTTTTAAGTCCCGAAATAACCAAGGAATCTTTTAGGTTCAGTTTTTCTCTTGTCTCATCTTCCGCAGCAAAGTGAATTATCGAACTTATTCGTTGTACTCCATCAATAAGCTCCCAGCTTCCATCTGGATTTGTTGCCATGAATATACTCGGTATCGGCACCCCAAGAAATATAGATTCTATAAGACTGGATTGTCTCTCTGGCTCCCAGCGAAATTGCCTCTGGTAGTCTGGAGCAATGTCAATCAAGCCATCACCAACCATACTGATAATTTCCTTTACGCTTATATCAAATGTATTAAAATCAACTTTTCTCTTCTGTTCGTTTAGTTGTTGTTCAAGTGTACTCAACTAACTCACCCCTTATTAAATGGTTCAATCTGCTGCATACGGTTGATTAATAAATATTTCTATATCCACCACTAAAGTTCCTTCTGACAACGTGTCAATAAAAAAGTCCGTTATTGTCCTTGGAGCAGCCATAATGGTATATGTGACTTAATTCAAATTATGCCCGTTTATAATTATTTTAGCTACTTCAAAACGCCCACAACACATCCATTTTGTATTGAGCTTTTGCGAAGCATAATGGCTAACATTGTCTGGTGATTATTCGCGATAACAATAGGTATTTCGGGAAAACGTTGGTGAGGTTACAACTGCAGCCACAGTTTTTGTCCACGCAGGAAAAACCGCCGCGTCAGATGTTTCGCTTAGCGAACAGCGGCAAAAGGGACTGACTCAGCGAGTTCTCCGTTTTTTGGAGTCGTCTTGCTAACGTTGCGTCAGTCTGCTGAAAGGCCAAGAACCTTCTTCAAGCTTGTTGCCGCCAAGATGCTCCCCGGTTTGTTCTCTGCCGTTCCTTGCTTCGTGACAGTCAGCGTCCTTGGTATGGCGTGACACTTCCCTGTTTTTCGGCGCTGCCCCTCTATCCACAGGTGATTGACAACCAGATTTTTGGCATACAATTGAAACTCATTTTGAAGTTAGACTGAATAGTAGACACAGTTTATACTAGAATCAACAGCAGAGAAGAGGAGACTGTGTCACATGAAAAAACCTGTGTATGACGAAGCGTTTAAGAAACAGGCGGTTTAGCATATTAAAGAAAGCGGTAAGCCGGTGGCGGAAGTCGCCCGCGAACTGAAGGTGAACGACAACACGTTGTACGGATAGATGAAGAAGTATGGCAGTGAGCCGGAGATCGTTGCGGCGCAAGCGTTTAAGTCCGAAGATCATCGATTCAGAGAACTACAAAAGCAAATTCGCGATCTACAAGAGGAGAACGAAATCTTAAAAAAGGCGATGCACTTCTTCGCGAAAGACCGTCGGTAAAATTTGCTTTCATCCACGAACACCGCTCCGAGTACCGACTGGAGAAGATGTGCTGAAACAAGAAATTAAGGCCCGTAAGCCCAATGAAAAATGGGTAACGGACATCACCTACGTAGCGACCGAAGAAGGCTGGTTGTACCTTGCCAGCGTGATGGATCTGTACTCCCGTAAGATCATCGGCTGGCACATGAGCGACCGCATGACGAAGGAACTGGTACTGCAAGCGCTCAGGCAGGCTCACGGCCGTCAGCGGCCCAATGGTGAGGTGCTGCACCATTCCGACCGCGGAAGCCAGTATGCCTCTCACGATTACCAGAAACAGCTCAAGCTCTATTCCATGATCGGGAGCATGAGCCGCAAAGGCAACTGCTACGTCAATGCCTGCATCGAATCTTTTCATAGCATCATAAAAAAAGAACTCATCTATCTAAACAAGTACGAAACCCGTGCGGAAGCCAAGAAAAGCATATTCGAGTACATTGAAGTATTTTACAACAATGAACGTATTCATTCATCGATTGGGTACAACACACCATCTGATTTTGAATACCAATATTACTTTAATGCAATAAATCGTTAAATTATGTGTCTACTATCTTGACAGAGGTTTTGTCCATCTTGCCCACTATTAACCTCAAACAGGAACAAAAGCGCTGCCATGCAGGAGGAGTGGCTGAATAATAATTCAAGAGCAAGCAAGAGAAGCCAAGCGAGTACCCATGCTGTGGCTGAATCTATGCTTGCTCTTGCTGTTCCTGCGTTCGGCTCCGGCGGTTGCTGGACTGATGGGCATCCTGATCCGACTGCCGTACTGTGGTTGGCTCCGGGGTTTCTGTAACTGCTTTCGTCGAGTTCTTGTTTGCAGGCTGTTGACAGAAAAGCCCAAGGAGGGCTGCGACAGGTCATTTCCTCCTAACCTGTCACAGCCCCAAAACCCGCGTCCGACACGACCTCTCGGCTCTTACTCTTCCCCCGTTGCCACCGCGTTCCCCTCATAGCTAATCCAATCGCTCCAGCTCCCCGCATATAGCCGAACCTTGCTAAACCCCGCTTCCTGAAGCGCAATCACGTTCGGCGTCGCCGTTACGCCCGAGCCGCAGTAGACGATGAGCTCGCGGTCGCGGTCCAGGTCGGCGAAGCGCTCGACTTGCGCAGCTTCGTTCTTCCAGGCGCCCGATTCCGTCAGGCCGTCCTTCCAAAAGCGGTTGATCGCGCCCGGGATATGGCCCGCCACCTTGTCGAGCGGCTCCACCTCGCCCCGATAGCGCGGCGCTTCGCGCGAGTCGATCAGCGTCACGCGTTCGTCGCCGAGCCGCTCCTTCACTTCATCCATCTCCACCAGCATGTTATGCTGGACCGTGGCCAGGAACTTGGCCGGGACGATCACCTTCTGCTCCGCCGAGACCGGGAACCCCGCGTTCGTCCAAGCCGTGAAGCCTTCGTCCATCACATAGACCTGCTCGTGGCCAAGGTACTTGAGCAGCCACCACAGGCGGGAAGCCATCGCGCCGCCCTGATCGTCATATGCGACGACGCGCGACTCATTGCCGATGCCGGCGCGGCTGAACGCCACCGTCAACTCGAAAATATCCGGCAGCGGGTGGCGTCCGCCATGCTCGTCCACCGGCGCAGACAGATCCTTCTCCAGATCCAGATAGACCGCTCCCGGAATGTGCGAAGCCTCGTACAGCTCGCGTCCCGCATCCGGCTTGCCCATCAGGAAGCGGCAATCGACGATGACGATGTCCGGCTCGTACATGCGGGCCAGCACCCATTTTAACGATACGATATTGTTCATTCAGCTCTCCGTCCTCTCTATGGCCATACTCGCGTTTAATTGTACGTTCAACCCTAATCCCTATTATATAGGCGAGCATAGTTGAAGGACAAACAAAGGAGTGGTTGCGGAACGAATCTTGCATGATGGATCGTGCTGAGGCTTCGCCTAGCCGTTCCGACGAGGGCTCCTCACACGACTTTCCCCCGACCTCTTGCTGCGAGCGGTTTGACGAAAAGACAAAAGAGAGCTGCGGCAGCCTGCCTTCCGGCAACCTGTCGCAGCCCCCAAATCCACGATCGACGCGGTCTAATGCCTGCGTCTACGATCAATCTATATTGGATTTCGTACAGTAACTTTTGCGCATCTCGCACGATTCCCAGCCTATCCTGTATTTTTCGCAGTAACTTTACGCGTATAAGGCCTCATACCAGGATAAGCAGCCTTTTTCGCTGGATGAAATCCACTATAGCCGCCAATCCGCTCGCATTGCTGCTTCTACACTGGATGAAATCCAGTATAGGCCGGGCCGGAAGCGGACGTCACAGCCCCGCACCACAGCTTCTTCTCCGGCGTCAATCCGTTTTCCCTTACGAAATCGGCTCCCGTCAGCTTCCGCATACCGTTTCGATTTCGCCCCCTCTCGGAGGGCAGGTGCATGGTAAGCTCCGGTTTGCAGTCTCGCCCTGATCTCGTCCTTAGCGGCAGCTTCAGCGCGATGCCGCTTCCATCACACCCAAGCGTCGTTCGAGTAACCGCGCTCTTCCCAGTAGCCGACATGCTCGCCTTCGATCAGCTCGATCCGGTTCAGCCACTTCACCGATTTGTACGCGTACATCTTCGGCACGACGAGCCGCACCGGTCCGCCGAGGTCGCTCGGAATCGGCTTGCCGTCATGCATGACCGCGACCATGACGTCGTCCATGTCGGCCTGCTCCAGCGTCAGCGTGTCGGTGTACACCCCGTCACCTGAGTAGAACTTCACCGTCTTCGCGTTCGGCTTCACCCCGGCTTCCTTCAGCAGCGTCTTGAGCGGAATGCCCTCCCATGTGTTTTTATACACCGACCAGCCCGTCACGCAGTGAAAATCGCTCACCTGCACCGTCCGCTTCAGCGCCACAAACTGCTCCCAGTTCCACTTCGAGCTCTTCTCGACAAGCCCGTCGATCGTGAACGACCAATTCTCGTTCGAGAAGGCCGGAATCGGCGTCACCGTATACACGCGAAAATGTCCCTGCGCCCCGCCGCCCATCGGCGGCGACGACGCCGGCAGCGGCACCGGATCGGGCACGAGCGTGTTGGCGTTCTCCTCGATCAGCTTGTCGATCGTCTGGCTCCCGCCGACGCTTCCGAGCGAGCTGCCGAGCCACTTCAGGAAGGACGGCCCGAGCGTCGCCGCCAGGCCGATGCCGATCGCCCCGCGTATGAACGCTCGGCGTGTATATACCGGCTGCGGCGCCGCGGGATGAAGGCCGTCCGCCGCGGCCCGGTCGTCGTTCTTGATCGTGCGGCGGCTCGACTCCTTCAGCCACTTCACCCGCGTGAGCGAGTGGTAGATAATATACGGCAGGCCGATCCAGGTGAGCAAATCATGCGCGACGAGTGCGGCGTTCGAGACGCCCGGGCCGACCAGCTTGAACAGCCACAGCAGCGCGCCGGAGACGAACCAGCCGAGCAGCAGCCCGAGCACGACGAGCACATTGAACCGCTGCCACGGCTTCTGCTTCAGCTGCTTCCAATGCTTGCCCGCAAGCAGCAAATAATAGATGACCGGAAGGATCGACGCCAGGCCGACGACGATATGCAGCCACTTGATCCAGACCCGCCCCTCGCCCAGGAAGCCGCGCCAGAACCCGCCGACGAGGATAAGCCCCGTGAGCGCGAGCACAACGACGATCCATCCGTTCCACGCATGCAGCGAGACAAGCTTCTTCCCATACCCCTTGCGCAAGCGATCCAGCAACCCGCTCATTCCTCAGCCGCCTCCCTTGTCTCCTTCTTCCCTTCAAGCTCCGCGCGATCGGCCGCCGGCAGGGTGAACCAAAACTCGCTCCCCCGCCGACCGGCGTCCCGGACGCCGATCCGCCCGCCGTACTGCTCGACGAGCCGCTTCGCGATCGACAAGCCCAGTCCCGCGCCGCCGCCTTCGCGGCTTCGGGAACGGTCGGAGCGGTAGAACCGCTCGAAGATCCGCTCCCTCTCCTCTGCCGGGACGCCTTCGCCTTCATCCGCGACGGCGAACCTCACGACACTATCCGCGCCGTTCAATGGCTCCGCCGCTATTGTAATGACGCCTTCCCGCGGGGAATGCCTGACTGCGTTCTCGATCAGGTTTTGCAGAATCCGCTGCAAATGCCGGGGCGCAATCCGCAGCCGCAAAGCCCGCTCGGGAAGCTCCACCCGAAGGCGCAGCGCCTTCGCCTCGAGCGGCATCGCGAACCGCGGCAGCAGCTCGACGAGCACATCCTCCGCAATCGACCGCCGAAGCTCCTCCGGCTCTCTCTTCGCCGCGTCAAGCGTCGACAGCTCGAACAAATCCTGGATCAATTCGCCGAGCCTGACGGCCTCTGAACGAATAGTGGCCAGATAGGCGCGGAACGTCTCCTCGTCCTGGATGACGCCGTCCTCCAGCGCCTCCACGTACGACTGCACCGACGCAAGCGGCGTCCGCAGATCATGCGCCATGTTCGCGACGAGCTCCCGCTGCGCCGATTCGGCCGCCTTCACTTGGCGGAAGCTCTCCTCCAGGCTGCTCCCCATATGGTTGAACCGCTCGGCCAGCTGCTTGAATTCCTGCAAGCCCGCCTGCTCGATGCGCGCCTGCAGATCGCCCGAAGCAATGCGCTCCGCCCCTTCGCCCACGCGCCGAACCGATGCCGCAAGCGGCCTCAGCAGCAGGAAGTGCAGCAGCGCCGACACCGCGCCCGCCCCCAGCGTCGCCGCCGTCAGCCATAGGAATTGCTCCTTGGTCAGGAACATAAACCGGTAGAACGCCAGGAGCAAAATGATAATAAAAGCGATGCTGATCGCATTCGCCAGCAGCAAGTACGTGCGCAGCTTCATCCGCCCGCACCCTTGCCGTCCAGCTTGTAGCCGATTCCCCACACCGTTCGGATCCAGCTCGGCTCGGACGGATTAGGCTCGATCTTCTCCCGCAGCCTGCGAATATGCACCGTCACGGTCGTCGTATCGCCGTCGTAGGCGACGTCCCATATTTGGTTCAGCAGCTGGCTGCGCGAGAACACTTTGCCCGGGTATAACGCCAGCAGATGGAGCAGGTCGAACTCCTTGGCGGTCAGATCCGCCTCTTCTTCGCCGACGATGACCCGCCTCTCTTCGGGATAAATCGCCAATCCGTCCAGAAGAATCGGCTTACGCGCTTCGCCGCCGTCCGCCGAAGACGGCTGCTCCTTGGCGAACGCGCCGGCCTGCGCGCCCGCTCTTCTCAAAATATTTTTGACCCGCAGCACGAGCTCCCGCGGACTGAACGGCTTCGTCATGTAATCGTCGGCGCCCATCGTCAAGCCGAGCA
Organism: Paenibacillus arenilitoris; assembly: GCF_014705655.1. Classification (GTDB taxonomy): domain Bacteria; phylum Bacillota; class Bacilli; order Paenibacillales; family Paenibacillaceae; genus Pristimantibacillus; species Pristimantibacillus arenilitoris. Next base: position 20,258 of record NZ_JACXIY010000047.1, read on the forward strand.
GCCGGTCGGCCTCCTCGCCGCGCGCCGTCAGCATAATGATTGGCGTCTCCTCCGATTGGCGAATCCGGTCGCATACGTCGAGCCCGCCGAGCTTCGGCATCATCAGGTCGAGCACGAGCAGGTCCGGCCGATGCTCCTCCCACAGCCGCAGCGCTTCCTCGCCGTCCGCCGCCACCCAGACCGACCAGCCCTCGCGCTCCAAATAACGCCGGCATACGTCCGTTATATTCCGTTCATCGTCGGCTACGATAATTTTGGCGCTCAACGCATGCCCCTCCTTGCTGTTGTTACCGCTTCCCGTCTATTACCATCATTATACCTCGGTTGCCGCGCGCTTACGACTGTCGCAATAAATCCCCCCGCCAGGCGGAGGGATTTCATTGCGATCTGGCAGAAATCGGCGATCCGGCTGCGCTGCACGTTCTCCCCGCCCTGCCTGCTGCGCACACATAAGAAGTCGACAGCTTTCATTGCCTACGTTACTTTCCTTCTTCCTTCATCCCTTTCTCGCCCATCATTCCTCCCTCTTCCATCATACCGTCCTCTTCCATCATACCGTCCTTCTTCGCTCCATCTTCCATTCCCGCATCCATCTTGCCTTCTTCGTCCATTGTCTCTTCCTTCATATCCTCCTCCATCATCCCGTCCTCTTCCATCTCGTTGCCTGCCATGTCCTCGCCGCCCATCGCGTCTTCGGCCATGTTCCCGTTCATCTCGGACTGGGCATCATTCCCTCCGTTCATGTTCTCCCCGCCCGTCTCGTTCCCGTTCGCGTTGCACGCGCTAAGCGCCAGCATGCTCCCGAGCAGCAGTACCGCCCAAATTCCTTTTTTCATGTTCGTATCCTCCCAAATTCGTTATCGTTGATCGCCGTTCTCGCCAACCATCATAACGAACTTTGCTAACCGTACAAGAACGAACCTCTTGCGAAAGCCTTAGAAAACTATTACGAAAAAATTACGAGCCTCTCCCTCCGCTCCTGTCCATCGTTCTCCAAGCCCCTGGGCCAATCGGCATCTTCCCGCTCCGATTAGGTGATTGCCGTTTCATGGCGGATAGCCGTACATACAATATCGCGTACATGGATCGCCTCATAGCCGAAAGGATGTATTCGATGAAGATATTAGCCATTGCGCCGGACAAATTGCCGCTCCCGCCGATCAAGGGCGGATCGGTCGAAGCGGTTATGGATAACATTTTTACGAGAATGGCCAGAACGGAGCAGGTCACCCTGGTCAGCTGCACGCACCCGAAGCTGCCCGCATCGAGCGCCGCTGCAGGCAAGAAGCCGGCCTACGTCCGCTTCCCCTACCCGAGCGGGACGAAGTATATTGACGCGGTCATGGCGAAGCTGGCCAAGCAGAAGTTCGATATCGTCCAGATCGATAACCGGCCTGCTTTTCTGCCCGCGATCCGCAAGGCGTTCCCCAAAACGCCGATCATTCTGTCGCTTCACTCCCTGCACTTTCTCTCCCAGCTATCCAGCAAGAGGGGGAACGAAGTGCTTCAGCATGCGAACGGCGTCACCTGCGTCGTCTCCGCCCTGGCCGATACGTTCAAAGCGAAATATCCCGCGCACGCGGCCAAATTCAAGCCGATCCTGCTCGGCGTCGATACGGCCAAATTCAAGCCGCAGTCCAAAGCCTACAAAGCCAAAATCCGCAAAAAATACGGCGTGGCGGACTCCTACAACCTGCTCTTCGTCGGAAGGATCATCCCGCGCAAAGGGCTTCACACGCTGGTGAAGGCGGCCGCGGAGCTTCGCAAGGATAATCCGAAGGTCACGATCGTCGCCGTGGGCGCCTCCTGGCCGGGCGTGAAGAAGGAAACGCCGTATATACGAAAAGTGAGGCTGCTTGCCAAAGAGCTCAATGTGCCCATTCATTTCACCGGGTACATATCCCCGGATAAAGTCCATGAAGTCTACCATCTGGCGGATATTTTCGTATGCCCGACCGAATTCAAGGAAGGCTTCGCCTGCGTCAATTCGGAGGCGATGGCCTCCGGCATCCCGCTCGTCGCTTCGGCGCGCGGCGGCATCCTCGAGGTCGTGAAGCACGAGAGCAGCGGCTTGCTCGTCAAGGCGTACAAGAAACCGTCCGCCTTCGCCGAGGCGATGGCGCGCATCATGAAGGACGCGGCGCTGGCGGCGAAGCTCGCCAAGGGCGGACGGGCGCGGGTCGTCAAGCACTTCAGCTGGAACGGCACAGTCAAAAATTTAAAAGCGTACTATCGGAGCAAAATGTGACGATGCGGATCCTCATCACCGGCGGCGCGGGCTTCATCGCCTCGCATATTGCCGAGCGATTCGTCCGGGCCGGACACGAAGTAACGGTTCTGGACAATTTGAGCCATGGCGACGCGCGGCGTATTCCCCCACAGGCCCGCCTTCTTCAGGCCGATCTGTTAAGCCCGCAGGTCGGCGACCTGTTCAAGGCGTGGAAGCCCGAAGTCGTCTGCCATCACGCCGCCCAAATCGACGTCTCGACTTCGCTCAAGCAGCCGCTTACCGACGCGGCCACGAACATTTTGGGCACGCTCGCCCTCCTGCTTCACTGCCGGAACCACGGAACGCGCAAGATCATCTACGCTTCCTCCGCCGCCGTCTACGGCACGCCGCTCTACTTGCCCGTCGACGAGAACCATCCAGTTAAGCCGCTTTCCTTCTACGGCATTTCGAAGCATTCGCCGGAGCATTATATCGAAGCCTACTCCAGCCTGTACGGACTGGACTATACCATCCTGCGCTACGCCAACGTGTACGGGCCGCGGCAGGACCCAACCGGGGAAGGCGGCGTCATTTCGATTTTTCTGAACAAGCTCGCGAGAGGCGAGACGCCGGTTATTTACGGAAGCGGCAACCAAACGAGGGACTTCATCTACGTCCAAGACATTGTCAGCGCAAACGCCGCCGCCTTGACCGCAGGAAGCCGGCAAACGCTGAACGTCAGCTGCAACCGGTCGACCTCGGTCAACGAGCTGCTTCATATGCTTTGCCGTTTATCCGGCCGAACGGTAACGCCCGAGTATAAGCCCGCCCAGCCCGGCGATATTGTCCACAGCGTCTTAAGCAACCGGGCCGCCGCGGCCTCACTGAACTGGACGCCCCGGTATTCCGTCCTCGAGGGACTGAAAGACACGCTGGCAAGCATTGGCGACTAGCGGCGAGCGGGGAGCTTGGCCGTAGGTCGCCTCGGCGCTCGCCGGCTGCAAGATCGGTTGCCGCTCGCCGTTTGTATTTTCGCAGATTTTTTTCATTTGAAGCCTCATACCCGGATATGAGGCTTTTTCCGCTGGAAGATATCCCGTATAGCAGAACGAAAAATAAGTTTACACTTAATTAAGTGCGTGCTACATTATAGGCATGATACAGCAAACCATCCAAGCATTGGCAGAACCCCGGCGCCGGGAAATTCTTGCTCTGGTGCATGAGCAGGAATTAACCTCGAGCGCCATCGAGACGCACTTTGACATTACGGCACCAGCCGTTTCGCAGCACCTCAAGGTTCTGTACGACTCCGGGCTGGTGGCCGTGCGGCGCGAAGGCACGAAAAGATTTTATCGTTTGAGGAGGGAGGGTCTGACTGACATTAAGGCCTATATCGACGGAGTCTGGGACGACGCGCTGCTGCGGTTGAAAGCGGCGGCCGAAGAAGAGGAGCGGCAGCGTGAGAATTGAAAAGCAGGAACCATTTATGGTAATGAAGGAGATCTACATCGAATGCCGGCCGGAGACCTTGTTCCCGTACTTTACCGATCCGCAAAAGATGGTCCGGTGGATGGGCAGTCAAGTGCTGCTAGAACCTAAGTTAGGCGGCTCCTTGCGGATCGATTTCAACGGGAGGGACATGGTTGCCGGACATTACGTGGAAGTGGAGCCGAATGAAAGAATCCTTTTCACCTGGGGATGGATCGGTTCGGATACGATCCCGCCGGGATCCAGCACCGTTGAGGTTCTCTTGTACAAGCAGGACAACGGAACGCTGCTTGTCTTGAAGCATTCCGGGCTGCCGGATCCCCGCAGTCACAAGCACCTGGCCGGATGGAACTATTACACGGCGCGCTTGAAGCTTGTCTTGCTCGGGATTGAGCCGGGGCCCGATACTTTTGCTGCACCAACTACTAATGAGGGGGATTAACAATGAAATTCATCATGCTGACTTACGAATCGAAGGAAGACTTTGCAGCGAGAACCGATGAAGCGCATAAGGAGCAATATTGGTCGGGTTGGATGTCTTTCATCCAATCGATGAAGGACGCTGGCGTTCTCTTCTATCCGGGAAACGTGCTGCAGCCTCCGCAGACGGCCAGAACGGTGCGTCTTATCGATGGACAAGTCCACTCGGGCGAAGGCGCTTATGGAACGGATGCCCTGCATCCGCTTAGCGGATATTTCATCCTTGACGTTGCGGACGCCGAAGAAGCTGCGCGCTGGGCGGCGCTTGCTCCGGCAGCCGGGCGGGGCGCCGTCGAAGTGCGTCCGGTGGGATAAGCGATGAGCGGATCGTCCCATTACGAAGAAATCGTGCGCATCCTTTGCGAAGATCCGGAGGTGCGTGCTACAGTCGAGGGCGGAATGAAGCGTTTCGGCGCCTCCGGAGAATTGAGGATCGGCGGCAAGATGTTCGCCTTCTCCGCCAAAGAACGATTAATCGTAAAGCTGCCGGAGTCGAAGGTGGCCGCTTTGATTGCAGACGGCCGGGGAGAGCCTTGCGTGATGGGACGGGGCCGCACGATGCGCGAGTGGGTCGTGATCGGACCGGAGCGGAAGGCGGAGTGGCTTTCCATTACTAAGGAATCAAAAGCTTTCGTCCTGAAGCAACTGTTGAATTAAGCCCGGACGGAAGTCGGAATTCGACCTGACGAAGACGTCGGTCGAATAAAACAGCGGCAGTCCGAGACTTGATTTTCAAGCCTTCGTCTGCCGCTGTTTCTTGTTCATTTCAGATAAATTTTTATTTCATCCGCTTCATCTTTAACGGCATTTACGACGACTTACTCCCAGCGCGTCAGCACGACCGGTCCTTCCTTCGTAATCGCGACCGTATGCTCGAACTGGGCCGCCCAAGCGCCGTCCCGCGTCCTTGCCGTCCAGCCGTCCTGCGTGATATAGACGTCCGGCTGGCCGGCCGTAACGATCGGCTCGATCGTAATGACCATACCCTCCTCGAGCGTAATGCCCTGGCCGGGGATGCCGACATGCATAATTTCCGGATATTCATGCATATGCTTGCCGATGCCGTGGCCAACGAAGGAGGTCACGACCGAGAAGCCCGCCCGCTCCGCCCTCGACTGGACGGCATAGCCGATGTCGCCGAGCCGGTTGCCGGGCACCGCCTGCTTAATGCCGTCAATTAGCGCCTGCTCCGCCGTCAGCAGCAGCTTCTGGATGGAGGCCGTCGTCTTGCCGATGGCGTACGTCCAGGCGGAATCGGACTTCCAGCCGTCCAAGTCGGCCACCATGTCGATCGTTACGATATCCCCCGTCTCCAGCGGAACCGAGTCCGGAAAGCCGTGGCAGACGACTTCGTTGACCGAAGCGCACGTGGCGTAAGGATAGCCTTTGTATCCTTTCTGAGCCGGCGTGGCCCCTCGCTCCAGCATGAAGCGCTCGACAAAACGGTCAATCTCCAATGTGGTGACGCCCGGCGCTATCCGTTTCGATAACGCTTGGTGGCATGCCGCGACAATGCGTCCCGCCTTGCGGATGCCGCGAATATGTTCCTTCGTCTTAAGCTCCACCGCCATCTGTGCGATAACCTCCTATCGTTTTTTGTATCCCAAGCTGCACCGTTCGCATTGACTTCGGCTATGCTTTAGCAAAATCCGGCTATGTAAGCGCATGCGGGTCCGGTTCCCGCCGCGCGCATGCAGTCAGATTTGTCTATGCTTATACTTATTCACGCGGAAGGATGGGCATGCAGAACGAGTTTGACGAATTTGTGCGGCGGAGCAGGTACCGGTCAAGAGCATCCGATGGCGCCAGGCAATAACAAAAAGGCTCTGCCGCTGCGCGGGGCGCATGCGGCAAAGCCGGGTTATCGCTTGTATTCGGTTCAGCCGACCGAGGAGTTCATCCTGCCTAATTCGTTCTCCACCAGCGTAGTAAGCTCATCCTCGTAGCCACCGGTAATCCGATACTTTCGAATGTAATCTTTCACGAACTTGCGCGGGTCCTTGGGTTGAAAAATTCTCGTCAGTTCCTTCAGGCTTTCCTTGACTTCATTTTGGCTGTGCTTCGCCATGAAATCTCCTCCCCTTCACGTTGGATGGTCGTCCCAAACAGCAATATACGAGACCGCAAGCGGTAATTGCACCTCAAGAACCCCCCGTTCGGTGCAGGCATCTCCATGGCCAAAAAGTCACAATGTTTTTATTTTTCTTACTATTATAACAGTTGAAAGCCAATTATGAAAGTTAACATTTCCTAATCCCGAGGCGAGGCTTGTTCGCTTCTGGGCTCCGATTGATAGCCGTTCTCCTGGTTTCCCGCCGCGTACGACGGATGAGGAGGCGAACCATCGGCCTTCGGGCGGGTCTCGGGAGCGGATCTGCCTTTACGAAACATTTTTAAATAAGCGACCACGCCGATTACGGCGACCGCGATGCCGAACGCCAATACGAGCACCGTCACCCAGCCTTGAACCATGATTCCGCCTCCTTCCCCTAATAGATTTATCGGAATAATTCGAACGAATGTTAGCTTGTTTCCAAGCCGCAATTCTTTCCATATATTAGGTTTTATTATAACGAATTCAAATCGGCCAAGCAACTTGACTTAGGTCGAGACTCACAAAACGCGGTAAGCGCCGCTGCCCCACGCGAGCAGCTTGCCCCCGTCGTCCTTCACCTGCGCCTGCAGCGTCAGCGTGCGCTCCGTCCTGTGCACGAGCTCCGCTTCGCAAATAAGCGACCCGCCCCTGCTGCTCGTCAAAAATTGCGTGTTCAGATTCGCCGTCACCGCGCGTTCGCCCGTCTCCGCCAGCATAACGACGAGCCCCATCGCGTTATCGAGCAGCGACATGATCACACCGCCGTGCACGAGCCCGAGCAGATTCAGATGCCGGTCCGTCGCGTCCAGGCAGATCGTCGCCTTGCCCGCGTCAGCCCGCACGACCTCGCAGCCGAGAAGCCCCCAGAAGGTCGACTGCGCGCGCTCGGCCAGCCTCGTCAGGTGCCCGGCCTGATCCGCCTGCCGAACCAACCATTCCTCGTCCATGCCGCCCACCCTCCTTTACGTTTTGCCGGGCGCATCGCCTCCGGCCGCCGCTTCCTCTTCTTCCTGCAGCTTGCGCCGCAGCACCTTGCCGACCATTGTCTTTGGAAGCGTTTCCCTAAAGGCATAGTGATGGGGCACCTTGTAGGCGGCGATCCGCTCCCTGCACCAGCGGTCCAGCTGGCTCGGCGATACTTGCCATCCCTCCTTCAATACGATGTACGCTTTGACCGTCTCGCCGCGGTACGCATCCTTCACGCCGAGGACGGCCGCTTCCCGCACGGCCGGATGCTCGAACAGCACCTCCTCCACCTCGCGAGGATAAATATTGAAGCCTCCGGCGATAATGACGTCCTTGATTCGGTCCATGATCGTAAAAAAGCCGTCCTCGTCCATCGTCGCCAGATCGCCCGTACGAAGCCAGCCGCCCTTCAGCACAAGGTCCGTCTCGACCGGCTTGTTCCAGTATCCCTTCATCACCTGCGGCCCCCGAATGGCCAGCTCGCCGAGCTCGCCGACCGGCAGATGCCGGCCCGTAGCCGGATCGATGACGGCGGCGTCCGTATCGGGAAAAGGCAGTCCGATCGTGCCGATTTTGCGCTTGCCCCAGATCGGGTTGGCGTGCGTGACCGGCGACGCCTCCGTCAAGCCGTAGCCCTCGATCAGCCTGCCGCCGGTCATTGCCTCGAACCGCTCCTGCACCTCGAGCGGAAGCGCGGCGGAGCCGCTGATGCACACGTTAATGGAGGACAAGTCGTTGCTGGCCGCATCCTTATGGTTGATCAGCGCGACGTACATTGTCGGCGCTCCAGGGAAGATCGTCGGATGCTGCTTGTTGATCGTCCGGAGCACCGTTGCCGTCTCGAAGCGCGGCAGCAGTACAAGCGTGCCCGCGCGCGATACGGACATATTCATTAATACCGTTAATCCGAACACGTGAAACAGGGGCAGCGCGGCAAGAAACTTCTCCTTCCCGTCCCGCGCCTTGTAGCACCATGCCGAGGTTTGCATCGTATTGGCCGTCAGGTTGCGGTGCGTCAGCATGACGCCCTTCGGCGTGCCCGTCGTCCCGCCCGTATATTGCAGGGCGGCCAGATCCGAGCCCGATGCAGCCCTTGGCAGCGCGGCGCTCTCCGGCTTCGCTCCCGCGAGCAGCCGTTTGTAGGCGACGACGCCCGAGCTGCCGTAAGGAATGTCCGCGCGGAAGCCCTCCTTGCGCTGCTTGAGCGGGTACAGCATGTTTTTCGGAAAAGGCAGCCCATCCTTAATGGACGTCACGACGGCATGGCGAAGCTGCGGCAGCGGACCGCTCTCCGGCCGCTCGCCCCGCACGTTGGCCAGCCTGGCGTAGAGCAGGTCGACCGTAATGATCGCGACCGCTCCGCTGTCCGCCAATTGAAGCTCCAGCTCCCGCTCGACGTACAGCGGATTCGTCTGCACGACGATCGCCCCGGCGAGCAGCACGCCGTAGTACGAGACGACCGCCTGCGGGCAGTTCGGCAGCATGACCGCGACCCGGTCGCCCCGGGCGATGCCGAGCGAGAGAAGTCCGGCAGCCAGACGGACGGCATCGGCATGCAGCTCGCGGTAGGTCATCGTTTTGCCCATGAAATGCAAAGCAATATGGTTCGGGTAACGGTTAACGGCATCGAGCAAAAACTGCACGATGCTTTGGTCGGGATAGTCCAGCGAGGCGGGTATTTCCTTCGGATAATGCTTCAGCCATGGCCGCGGCAGCTCCGCATCGGGAGAGCCGGAGGACGGGACGTCCTCCGTTGCAGCCTCGGCATCAAGCGCTTGCGGCGGCGACTCGGCCCGCGAAGCGGCAGGCTCCGCGGCGGGAGAGTCGTCAGGCGGAACGGCATGCGTTACGGCTTCCGCCTCGGCGTCAAGCGCTTGCGGCGATGCCTCGGCCTGCGGAGCGGCAGGCTCCGCTGCGGGAGAATCGTCAGGCGGAACGGCATGCGTTACGGCTTCCGCCTCGGCGTCAAGCGCTTGCGGCGGTGCCTCGGCCTGCGGAGCGGCAGGCTCCGCGGCGGGAGAATCGTCAGGCGGAACGGCATGCGTTACGGCTTCCGCCTCGGCATCAAGCGCTTGCGGCGGTGCCTCGGCCTGCGGAGCGGCAGGCTCCGCTGCGGCCTGCGGAGCGGCAGGCTCCGCTGCGGCCTGCGGAGCGGCAGGCTCCGCTGCGGCGCTTGCGTCGTCCTGCGGATCGCCGTCCGACGGCTGTCCGGGCAAAAGCGGGTCTTGCGGTCTAAGCGAATCCATATCCGGCACTCCCCTTTCACACGACGTAATGCTCGCTTCGAATGACGCGCGCGGCAATGGCCCGCTTCAAGGCTACCGTATCGGTCAGCGGAGCGCGCATCAGCTTTTTCAATACGGACAGCTGCATTTGCAGCCCGTCGCCCGTCTCCAGCGCGGCAAGCGCGAGCTTCGCCAACGATTCCACCCGCTCCGACGCCTCCTGCACGAACACGGCCGTCATCGCGATGGCCTGCTCCGTCTTGTCGGAAGAAGCTCCTTTCGCTATTTTTTGCGTGCGCAGCAGCGCGCTCTCCATCGCGAAAATTTGAATCATCTGATCGGCCAGCGCGCACAGCACCTCCTGCTCCTGCTCGAGCCGCGGACCGAGCTTCTGAACCGCGAGGCCGCCGGCAGCGAGGAACGCCTTCTTCGCTTGGCCTACCCGGTAGGCTTCCTTCGCGAGCGGCGCGTCGAATGAAGGGAGCGGCATCGGCTGCATCAGCTCGGCCTGCAGCGCCTTCGCCTTGGGCAGCAGCGGCAGCTCGCCTTTGAGCGCTTTTTTCATCAAGGTGCCCGGAATAAGCATGCGGTTGATTTCGTTCGTCCCTTCAAAAATGCGGTTAATCCGCGAATCCCGGTAAATCCGCTCCACCTTGTACTCGCGAATATAGCCGTAGCCGCCGTGAATTTGCACCGCTTCGTCCGCCACGAAATCGAGCGCTTCGGAAGCGAACACCTTCACGATCGAGCATTCGAGCGCGTACTCGCCAATCGCCCTCGCGATTTGCATGCCGTCCCCCGCCGTTCCTTTCTCCTCCGTGTCGCGAAGCATCGCGTCGATCCAGCCCGCCGTCCGGTACACCATGCTCTCGAGCACGAACGTGCGGATGTTCATGTCGGCCAGCTTGGCGCCGATGAGCGGATACGAGGAGATGGCGCGCCCGAACTGCTTCCGCGTATTCGCGTAGGACGAGGCCAGCTCGATCGCCTCCTTCGCCGAGCCGAGGCAGCCCGCCCCGAGCTTGAAGCGTCCGATATTCAAAATGTTAAACGCGATATGATGCCCCTTGCCGACCTCTCCCAGCACATTTTTGATCGGAACCGACACGTCCTCAAAATATAAAGGGCACGTCGAGGAGCCCTTGATGCCCATCTTATGCTCCTCCGGCCCGACGCTGAACCCCGGCATGCCCCGCTCGACAATAAAAGCGGTGAAGCGCTCCCCGTCGACCTTCGCGTATACGACGAACAGATCGGCAAAGCCGGCGTTCGTAATGTACAGCTTCGAGCCGTTCAGCACATAATGCTTGCCGTCCGCCGACAGCCTCGCCGTCGTCTTCGCCCCGAGCGCGTCGGAGCCGGAAGCCGGCTCGGTCAAGCAGTAGGCGGCAATTCGCCGGCCCGAGGCCAGGTCGGGCAAGTATGCCCGCTTCTGCTCGCGCGTGCCGAAGAAGACGATCGGCAGCGTCCCGATGCCCGTATGCGCGCCCACCGATAGGGCGAACGACGACGCGCGTGCCATCGTCTCCGCCAGCAGCGTCGTGCTGACCTTGTCGAGCCCGAGGCCGCCGTACGCCTCCGGCACGTCCGCGCCGAGCAGGCCGAGCTCTCCCGCCTTGCGCATGAGCGCCACGGTCAATTCGTAATTCAGCGCTTCGATCTCCGCGTCGCGCGGCGTAATTTCCGCTTCCATGAACTGCTCCGCGGCCTCCGCCATCATCCGCTGCTCCTCCGTGAAATCCTCCGGCGTTACGACCGATTCCGGCGCGCTGTCCTCTACGACGAACCGCCCGCCAAAACGTATCGCCTCCGTCATGCCGCAGCACTCCCTTCCGTCCATTGACTTTGACCCAATCGAATCATCCTTGCAATGACCAGCTTCCTCCGGCCGCAAATGAAGCCGGAGCGCTTTGCCTAAACGCAAGCCCGCTCCCGCCGCGCCAATCCTTTCCTTACGCGCCGATTACTGTAGACCGTACACCTCGATGACGCCCGCCGCGCCCATGCCGCCGCCGACGCACATCGTCACGACGCCGATGCCGCCGCCGCGCCTTCCCAGCTCGTGAGCGAGCGACACGGTCAGCTTCGTGCCCGTACAGCCGAGCGGATGGCCGAGCGCGATCGCGCCGCCGTTCACGTTGACCCGCTCCGGATCGAGGCCGAGCCGGTCGACGATCGGCACGCACTGCGCGGCGAACGCTTCGTTCAGCTCGAACAGATCGACCTGCCCGAGGGCGATGCCCGCCTTCTTCAGCGCCTTCGGCACCGCCTCGATCGGGCCGATGCCCATCACCTCGGGCGCGACGCCCGCCACGCTGTAGCCGCGGAACGCCGCGAGCGGCCGCAGTCCGAGCTCCTTCGCGCGGGCGCGGCTCATGACGATGACGGCCGCCGCGCCGTCGCTCATTTGCGAGCTGTTGCCGGCCGTCACCGTCCCCTCGCGGGCGAACGACGGCTTAAGCGGCGCCAGCGTCTGCACCGACGTCTCGGGCCGGACGCCCTCATCCGCGTCGAAGGTGAACACCTTCTCCCATGGCCGCCCGGCGTCGTTCACGCCCGACCGGCTGACCGTCATCGGCACGATCTCGGCTTTGAACCGGCCTTCCTCGATCGCCGCGGCCGCCTTGCGATGGCTCGACGCCGCGAAGGCGTCCTGCATTTCGCGCGTCACGCCGAACCGCCTCGCCACCTCCTCCGCCGTATGCCCCATTCCCATATAGACCTCGGGCATCGCGTCGACGATGGCCGGATGCGGCGACAGCTTGAAGCCGGTCATCGGCACGTGGCTCATGCTCTCGACGCCCCCCGCGGCGATAATGTCCGCCTCGCCGAGCCGGATCCGCTCGGCCGCATAGGCGATCGCCTGCAGACCGGACGCGCAGAAGCGGTTGATCGTAACGGCCGGCGTCGTCACCGGCAGTCCCGCGTAGAGCGAGATGGTGCGGGCGAAGTTCAGCCCTTGCTCGCCCTCGGGCATGGCGCAGCCGAGGATGACGTCCTCGACCTGGTCCTTCGATAGGCCGGGCGCCCGGTCCAGCGCCCCCTTCAGCACGGCGCGGCCGAGATCCTCCGCCCTCGTCTCCGCGAGGCTTCCCTTCGCCGCCTTGCCTACCGCCGTCCGCACGGCGGATACGATGACGGCATCGCGGTCGTGATCGGCAAACGGCGATGATGATGCTGTCGACATTGCGTCCCCTCCTTTGACTGTCATTGCCGGGCATAGCGGTTATTGACGGTTCCCGTCTCCCCTAGCCGCTCAATCGCGCTGCGGTAATTGACGGTTTCCGTTTCCCCAGCCGCTCTCTTTCACAGCGCTTGTTGATCTGGCTGCAGTTGTTCCGTGTGCATACTCCTCCGCCTTGGCGCTTTTCGCGACGTTAATTTCGCCCATCCGACCAAAATCCGCAAAAATTTTACAACCACGGCACGCGCCAATGGCACGCAAGCCGCTAATTGCGCAGCGGCTTGCCTGTTGCCAGCATGTGGCTCATCCGCTGCTGCGTCTTCGCCTCGCCGCACAGGCTGAGGAACGCTTCGCATTCCAAATCGAGCAAATATTGCTCGCTTACTTCCGCGCCCGGCCGCACGTCGCCGCCGGCCAGCACATGCGCGAGCTTGCCGGCGATGAGCGCGTCATGCTCGCTGATGTGGCCGCCGAGCCGCATCGCCTGCACCGCGACCTTGAGCACCGCCTTGCCCTCGCGCCCGGCAACGCGAACGCGCTTCTCCGGAGGCGGCGCGTAGCCCGCTCGGTCCAGCTCGAGCACCGCCCGCTTCGCTTCGGCGATGCGCGCCTCCTGCCGCATAATGACGCGGTCCTGCGGCCGCATGAGCCCAAGCCGGCCGACCTCGTAGCCGCTCGAGGACGTTTTGGCCAGCGCGATCGTCTCGAACAGCGCGTTCAATTGCGGCTGCACGTCGCCGTCGCCCGCCTGCTTCCCGCCGCCCGGAGCGAGCGCCCGCTCGGCCGCCATCGCGGTCGCTTCCTTGCAGCCCCCGCCCGCGGGAATAAGGCCGACCCCCGTCTCGACGAGGCCGAAATACGTCTCCGGCGAGAAAATAATTTGATCCGCGGGCAGGCACGCCTCCACCCCGCCGCCGAGCGTCATCCGGTGCGGAGCCGCGACGACCGGCCGCTCCAGCCGTTTCAGGTCCAGCATGCTGGCCTGGAAGAAGCGGATGATGTCCTCGACCTCTTCCCACTCCCCGCTCTGCGCCTCCATCAGCAGCAGCATCAGGTTCGCCCCGACGCAGAAGTTGCGGCCCTCGTTCGCAAGCACGAGCCCCCGCCAGTTTTGCTCAACCTCCTTCACGCTCCGGCGAATCGCCGATAAAATATCGCCTCCGATCGCGTTGTTCGGGGAGTGGAATTCCAGGCAGACGACGTCGTCGCCGATGTCGATCAAGCTGGCCCCCGCCGTAGACAGCACCGTCTTCCCGGACGCTTTGAGCGCTGCCAGGGCAATCGCGTCCGCCTCCTGCTCTTCCCGCTCGTAGCCGCTCCCTGCCGCATAGAGCCGGCGCTCCCCGTCCGTCTTGTAGAAGCTCTCGCGGCCGTCCGCCAGCAGAGCCTCGACCCATTCGGGAACGGTCTCGCCTTCCTCTTTCATTTGCTGCACCGATCGCCTTAGCCCGATCGCGTCCCACAGCTCGAACGGCCCGAGCTCCCAATTGAAGCCCCAGCGCATGGCGCGGTCGATGTCGGTAATCGAATCGGCGATGACGCCGACCTGCTCGGCGGAATAGAGCAGTGTCTTCTTGATCGTCGACCAGGCAAACCGAGCATATCGGTCGCGCGGATCGGTGAGCAGGAGCGCCTTCGCCTTCGCCGCCGTGCCTTTCGCGGCTTTGGCCGCATCGATGACCGGCGAGCTTACCGGCCGTCTAGGCCCGTATTCGAGCGTATCGAGCCGAAGCGACTCGATTTCGCTGCCGTTTTTCCCTTTGATTTTCCGGTAAAAGCCCGCTCCCGCCTTCTCGCCCGTCCGTCCGCCCGCGACCAGCCTCTCAAGCACCGCCGGCCTGGCAAATACCGCCCGCTCCCCGGGATTCTCGCTCCGCTCCCGCACGTTGTCCACGACATGCAGCAGCGTATCCAGCCCGACGAGATCGAGCATGCGGAACGTCGCCGTCTTCGGCCTGCCCATGGCGGGACCGGTCAGCGCATCCGCCTCCTCTACCGTAAGTCCGTAGCCCAGCGTATCCTCGAGCGTGACCAGCATCCCGAAGGTGCCGATCCGGTTCGCGATAAAATTCGGCGTATCCTTGGCGATGACGACGCCCTTGCCGAGCCGCTTCTCGCACGCTTCGCGCAGCAGGCTCACGACTTCGGGAGCCGTATCCGCGGTCGGAACGATCTCCACCAGCTTCATATACCGCGGCGGGTTGAAGAAATGCGTCACCGCAAAATGCCGCCGGAACGACTCGCTTCGTCCCTCCGCCATGGAAGCGGCCGACAGGCCGGACGTATTGGTCGTCACGATCGTATCCGGCCGCCGGTGCGCGTCTACCGCCGCGAACACCTCGCGCTTGACGTCCAGCCGCTCGACGACGGCCTCGACAATCCAGTCGGCCTCCCCGAGCTCGGCCGCGTGATCGGCCAGATTGCCCGGCATGATCCGCGCCGTCCAGGCCGGATCATAGAGCTGCGCGGGCTGCGCCTTGCCCATGCGGCCGACCGCCGCGGCGGCCAGCCGGTTGCGTACCCGGGCATCGGCCAGCGTCAGCCCCTGCTTCTCCTCCTCCGCCGTCAAAGCCTGCGGCACAACGTCAAGCAGCAGCACGCGCATGCCCGCATTGGCCAGATGGGCGGCAATGCCCGCCCCCATCACGCCCGAGCCGATGACGGCCGCTCTTCGGATCAAGCTTGCGCTTCTCCGCGACCCTTGAATCGTCATAGGCAACCTCCTAATCAAAGTGATAAGCCGGCTCCTTTCCTATGTAAGCGACCGGAGCGGAGCCGCGGCAATGCGATTTTTTCGAAATCCGGTTTGCCGGCCGGCCGAGCGGCGTTCCTTCGACAATAAAGCGCGTCCCATCCGGCCCGCATCCTCGTAACCCGTATCCCGACTCCCGTCCCCTCTCCCGCCTCACTCGCCGAACACGCTATCGGCCAGCAGCTCCGCCACGTCGCGGGCAATGACCTTCTCGTCCGCCGACAACGCCTTGAGGCCGTCCTCCATCATCGTCAGGCAGTACGGGCAGGCCGAGCTGATGACCGTCGGCTTCACCTCGAGCGCCTGGGCGGCCCGGGCGTGATTGACGCGCGTGCCCGAATGCTCCTCCATCCACATGAGGCCGCCGCCGGCGCCGCAGCACATCCCGTTCGCGCGCGAGCGCTCCATCTCCTCGATCGTGACGCCCGGTATGGCGCGGAGCAGGCTGCGAGGCGCTTCGTACGTGCCGTTGTACCGGCCGAGGTAGCAGGAATCGTGTACGGTTACGCGCTCGTCGACCGCGTGCGACGGCCGCAGCGCCCCCTCCGCGAGCAGCCGCGCGAGCAGCTCGGTGTGATGCTCCACGACGACGTCCGGGCTTAAGCCGAAGTCGGGGTATTCGTTTTTGAACGTGTTGTACGTATGCGGGCAGGCGGTTACGATCCGTTTCACGCCGTATTTGGCCAGCGTCTCGATATTTTCGCGGCACAGCTCCTGGAACAGCAGCTCGTTCCCGATCCGTCTCGCCGTATCCCCCGAGCTCCGCTCCTCCGCGCCGAGCGTCGCGAAGCGGACGCCCGCCTTGTCGAGCAGCCGCACCAGGGCGTACAGAACGCGGCGGCTCCGCATGTCGTAGGCGCCCATCGAGCCCGCCCACAGCAGGACGTCCGCCTCGTCCCCCCGCCGCTTCAGCTCCGTCATCGTCGGCACTCGGATGCCGGTCTTGCTCTCGCATTCGGCCATCCAGGCGGCGCGTTCGGCGCGCGGCAGCCCCCAGGGGTTGCTCTGCCGCTCGATGTTCTGCAGCGCGCGCTGGCCGTCCGCCGGAAGCTTGCCTTCCATGAGGACGAGATACCGGCGCATGTCGATGATTTTGTCCACGTGCTCGTTGCCGACCGGACACTGCTCCTCGCAATTGCGGCACGTCGTGCACGCCCACAGCTCCTCCTCCGTCATGACCTCGCCGACAAGGCCGACCTCCTCGGGCTTCGTCCCCGCCCGGACGGTCCATGCCGCCGCCTGCGCGGCCATCGTCGGCACGATCGTCGTTCCCTTCCCGGCGGTGGCGGCGCCCTCCCAATCCGGCAGCAGCGCCCCCATCACGTGCGCGGACGGCTCGCGCCCCTTCTGCCACAAGCCGGCGGGGAGCCACGGCGACTTCGATGTGACCGCCGCGCCCTTCTCGGTCAAGTGATCGCGAAGCTTGACGATGAGATGCATCGGCGACAGCAGCTTCCCGGTGCCGGAGGCCGGGCACACGTTCGTGCAGCGCCCGCATTCGACGCAGGCGTACAGGTCGAGCATCTGCTTCTGCGTAAAATGCTCGATCTTCCCCGCTCCGAACGACTCGGCTTCCTCGTCCTCCAGATCGAGCGGCGTCAGCCGCCCGGGCGGCTCGCTGCGCCGAAACCACAAATTGACCGGCGCGGTCAGCAGGTGAAAGTGCTTCGACTGCGGCACGTACACGAGGAAGCCCAAGAGCACGAGAAGATGCAGCCACCAGAAAATTTCGGTGCCCGCGCTTGCCGCCACGCTCTGCGGCGCAACTCCCGCCGACTCCAGCAGCCTGGCGAGAGGCTCGCTGACCGGCGCGAACCGGGACGCGACCACATGCCCGGCGCCCGGCTCCGCCGCCAGCCGCTCGAACGCCAGGGCGAACAGGACGGTGAGCATCAGCGAGCCGATAAACCACATGACAAGAGAGGGCTTCCAGCCGCGCTTCAGCCGCGGAAGCCGCTCGCCGTAGCGGCGGAACGCCCCGTACAGGACGGCCGCCAGCACGAGCGCGACCGTCATCTCCTGCGACCAGGCAAACCAGCCGTAGTAAGGCAGCGGCAGCGGAACGCCTCCGTTCAATCCTTTCCAGATCAGATCCGCCGCGCCGAATTGGAGCACGATAAAGCCGTAAAAATAAATCAAATGCATGATGCCGCTCCGAATGTCGTTCAGCAGCCGGCGATGGCCGAAGACGTGGGCGCCGAACCCGCCCTTGCTCCCTTCGCCGCTCCGCCGGTAGCGCGTGAACGCGGCCGGCGCGCCGAGCCGGATATACGAGACGCGCCTTCGCACGACGGCCGCGAACATCCATCCCGCAAGCAGCACCGCGGCTGCGAACAGCAGCCATTTTCCCCAATACGTCAACTGCTCCGGCGACAGGAACGCCCGTGCCCAAACCGATGCCATTTGCCTCGCCCCCTTGTACGCCCGGCCTCTTGCAGCCGACCGCGCGCGAAGTATTCGGACAAGCATTAAAGCGCTTTCAAAAATAGCCGCGGTGCTCCATGTATATGAGCCTCCCGTCCTGAACATGCCGCGCCCCCGGCGAATCCGGACGGTCTATTCGGCCCGCTCCGCTCATATCGTAGCACTGATGGACAGTCGTCATACGGCCATTCAAATACCGGAATAAGCGAGGGAGCTCAATGCCGAAATTCGTGGTGCTTCTCAAGCAAACGTTCGATACCGAGGAGAAAATCGTCGTGACGCCGGAGGGCGTGGACGAGCGGGACGCCAAGTTCGTCATCAACCCGTACGACGAGTACGCGCTCGAGGAAGCGATCCGGCAGCGGGAGCGGCACGGCGGCGAGGTCATCGCCGTCACGTGCGGCCCCGAGCGCGCGCAGGAGGCGCTGCGCACCGCGCTCGCGATCGGAGCGGACGAGGCGATCCGGCTGGATAGCGGCGGGCTGCCGGACGACGGCTCCGCCGTCGCCGCCGCGCTCGCGGCGGTCGTCCGGCCGCTCGCGCCCGACCTGCTGCTGGCGGGCTTGTTCGCGGTCGACAGCGGCGCGGGCAGCGTCGCCCTCCAGCTCGCGGAACGGCTCGGCTTGCCGCACGCTTCGGCCGCGGTCAAGGTGGAGCTGCTCACGGCCGCGGAGCTGAACGCGCTGCCTGCAGCCGGAGCCGCCGCCCGGACGGCGGCGGAGCGCTACGCGCTCGTCGAGCGTGACGTCGAAGGCGACGCGGAGACCGTGTCCGTTCCCCTTCCCGCGCTCGTTACGGCGCAGCAAGGGCTGAACGAGCCGCGTTACCCGTCGCTGCCGAACATTATGAAGGCGAAGCGCAAGCCGCTTCGCACCGTTACGGTTCAGGAGCTTGCGGCCGATGGCGGGCCGGACGCCGGGGCGGCCCCGCTCACCGTCCGCACGCGGCTGCTGCCGCCGCCGCCCCGCGCCGCGGGCAAGCGCATTCCCGGCTCGCCGGACAAACAAGCGGCCGCGCTCGCGGAGCTTCTCCGGACGGAAGCGAAGCTGCTGCTGTAGCCGCTATCCGCGCAAGCGCTCGGGCAGCTCCGCCTTCATGCCCGGATGCAGATGCATTCGCGCCTGCCCGTCATTCGCCGCCCTATCGTTCAGCCGATTAATCGTTAGCCTGCTTAACCGTTAATAGAGAGAGGAGCTGCACAACCGATGTCCAAAACGATACTGGTGTTTGCCGAGAGCCGAGACGGCGCCCTCCGCCGCGTGGCGCTGGAAGCGCTCGGCGCGGCGCGGCGGCTCGCGGGCGAGGACGGCGCCGTCCATGCCGTCCTCGCCTGCTCCGGCGGCGCGGCGGAGGAAGCCGCCGCGCTGCTCGCGCGGGGGGCGGACGTCGTGCATGTCGCCGACGATCCGGCCCTCCGCGCCTACGCGCCCGAGGCGTACGCCGCCGCCCTCGGCGCGGCCATGGCC
>NZ_JACXIY010000048.1 GCF_014705655.1 Paenibacillus arenilitoris
AGGCAGGCCGCGGGGCAGCTCGCGGACGGGCTCGCGCAGTCGGCCGCGGGCGAGGCGCGGCTGGAGCAAGGGGCCGCGCGGCTGGCGAGCGGCCTGGCCCAGCTGGCGGAGGCGAATCCGCAGCTGGCGCAGAGCGAGCAATTCGCCGCCATGCTGAAGGCGAGCGAGGAGCTTGCCGCGGGCGCTGCGCAATCGGCGGCCGGCCAGGAGAAGCTGAGCGGCGGAGCCGCCGAGTTGAACGGCGGCCTGACGAAGGTGTCGGACGGCGTGGCGGCATTTGACGCCAAGCTGCGGGAAGCGGCGGCAGGCGCCCGGAAGCTCGGCGAAGGCGGCGAGCGGCTGACGGCCGGGGCGACGGCGTTTGCGGACGGCATGGAGCAGTTCGGCGCGAAATTAGCGGAAGCCGGCGCGGGCGGAGCGAAGCTCGCGGAAGGGGCCAAGCAGGTGGACGACGGCGCCGGCAGGTTGTCGTCCGGGCTGACGCGGCTGTCCGCAAGCGCGGGCTCGTTCGCGGACGGCTCGGCGAAGCTGGAGGACGGCGCGCGGGAAGTGGCGACCGGGCTGCTTAAGCTGGAAGACGGCTCGCAGGAGCTGTCCGGCAAGCTCGGGGCAGCATCGGAGCAGACGTCCGGATTGAAGCCGACCGACGCGATGATCGACATGTTCGCCGATCCGGTCCGGCTGGACGTGGAGAAGGTGACGGAGGTCGTCAACTACGGCACGGGTCTCGCCCCGTACTTCCTGTCGCTCGGCCTCTATGTCGGGGCGATGCTGCTGACGATCATCTACTCGGTCCGCGAGCCGGCCGTCCGGCCGTCCAGCGGCTGGAGCTGGTTCTGGAGCAAGGCGCTCACGCTCGCGCTCATCGGCACGATCCAGGCCTTGATCGCGGACGCGGCGCTCTTGTATCTGTTGAAGCTTGAGGTGCGCAGCGTAGGTCTGTTCATCGCCTTTTCGATTCTCGTCAGCATCACGTTCATGATGATCATTCAATTTCTCGTCGCATCGATGAACAATCCGGGACGGTTTATCGCGGTCATCCTGCTTATTCTTCAGCTGACAAGCTCCGCCGGCACATTCCCGATCGAGCTCGTGCCGGGCTGGCTGCAGAAGCTGTCGCCTCTCCTGCCGATGACGTATGCGGTCGCCGGTCTGCGAGACATCATATCGGGCGGGGACTTCGGACGGGTAGGCGGCTATATGGCGGTGCTCGCGGGAATCGCGATTTTGTTCGCCGTTCTTTCGTACGTCTACTTCGCGGTTTCTCATCGCAGAGAGAAGGGCCGCGGCGAAGAAACGTCTGCCGTGCCGGCGGTCTAAAAGCAAAAACCCTCCAAGTCTGCCTTAGCGGCAGGCTGGAGGGTTTTTCCGCGTATCAGCTTATTCGTGAATTTCCGTCAGCAATTTGCCGAGCGTCTCTAGCGCCTGCTGCTCCTGCTCGCCGTCGATCTCGAGCGTCACTTCCTCGTTTGCGGCGATGCCGAGCGTCAGCATGCTGAGGGAGCTTTTGCCGTTCACCTTCTTGCCTTTGTTAATGACGTTAATCTTGCAAGGGAAGGCGCTGGCCGTCTGGACGAACGTTTTGGTCGGACGGACGTGAAAGCCCGTCGGATTAAGGATGGTGAACGTTTGACTAACCATTAGCCGGTCACTCCGTTTCTGATGGATTGTACGTATTGCGTAATTTCCCGCGTGCCGCGCATGCCGAGCGCCCGGATTGCGTGATCGGACCATTCCGCCCGGTTCAATTGGCCGATCAGCTCCCGCGAGGAGAGGATCGAGCCCGCGCTCATGCTGAATTCGTGGAGGCCGAGGCCAAGCAGGAGCGGAATCGCGTTCGGATCGCCCGCCATCTCGCCGCACATGCCGACCCACTTGCCTTCCTTCTCCGCCGCCTGGATCACGAGCCGGATGAGGCGCAGCAGGGAAGGGTGCCAAGGCTGATACAAATAGGAGACGGTCTCGTTCATACGGTCGGCCGCCATCGTGTATTGGATGAGATCGTTAGTACCGATGCTGAAAAAATCGACTTCCGGGGCGAACAGGTCGGCGGACACGGCGGCGGACGGAACTTCGACCATCATGCCGATCTCGATTTTATCCGATACCCGGACCCCTTCGGCCAGCAGCTTCGCGCGCTCTTCTTCCAGCAGCTTCTTCGCATCGAGCAGCTCCTCGAGCACCGCGATCATCGGGAACATGATTTTTAAATTGCCGTACGCGCTGGCGCGCAGCAGCGCCCGCAGCTGCGTGCGGAACAGGTCCGGCCGGTCCAGGCATAGGCGCAGCGCGCGCTGGCCGAGGAACGGGTTCGCCTCCTTCGGGAGCTCCATGTACGGGAGCTCTTTGTCGCCGCCGATGTCGAGCGTCCGGATGACGACCGGCTTCGGGTTCATTTTTTCAAGCGCGTATTTATAGCTGGCGAACTGCTCCTCTTCGGACGGCAGGGTGCCGCGCCCCATATACAGAAACTCCGTGCGGAACAGGCCGATCCCTTCGGCGCCGCTGTCCAGCGCGCGCTGGATGTCCTCCAGCTTGCCGATATTGGCCGCCAGCTCGACCCGCTTGCCGTCCCGCGATACGGTAGGCCGGTCCTTCAGCTGCGCAAGCTCGGCTCTGCGAAGGTCGTCCGTCCTCTTTTTCTCCCGGTAAGCTTCGAGCTGTTCGTCGTTCGGATTAAATAGAATAAGGCCCTCGTTTGCGTCCATGACGACGAGCGTACGCCCCGGAATATCGCGAACGGAAGCGCCCGCCCCGACGATGGCCGGAATTTCGAGCGAACGGGCCATAATCGCGGAATGGGACGTGCGGCTGCCGACTTCCGTAATAAAGCCGCGCACGACGTCCAGATTGAGCTGCGCCGTGTCCGACGGGGTCAAATCCCGAGCGATGATGACGCATTCCTCGGTCAGGTTCGCCAGATCCGAATGCGGTACGCCGCGCAAACGGCTCATGATTCGGCTCGATACATCCTCGATGTCGACCGCACGTCCGCGAAGCAGCTCGTCTTCCATCGACTGCAGCAGCTCTACAAAGGATTGCGACACCTCGTGCAGCGCGAATTCGGCGTTGATCGCTTCCTCTCCGATTTTGTCCTCGATCGCGTCGATGAAGTCCGGATCCTCGAGAATCATCAGATGCCCCTCGAAAATTTCCGCCTTCCCGGCGCCAAGCTTCGCCTCCGCCGAAGCCCGGATCGCTTCGATTTCACTCCCCGCGACGGCGACCGCTTCGCGGAATCGCCCGATCTCCCGCTTGGCGTCGGCAATCGCCGTCTTCTCCGGGAGATAGCGCTCGGAGGAGAGGGTGAAGGCGCGCGCGATGGCGATGCCCGGGGATGCGCCTATGCCTGTCAATGTTCGTGTCATCGTTCGATCATTCCTTTCCCTGCGGGTGAAGCCTGCCCAGCTTCTCGTACTGCTCCGCGACTTGCTTATGGAGAGCGCTTTGCCCGTCCAAGCCCGTATATTTCGTAATCGCCCAGTCGACGCCGAGCTCCCGGATCGCTTGCTGAAGCTCGGCGGCTTCCGGATCGTCCGCGGGATCGAAGCGGAGGGCCGCGGCCATGGCGGCGGCGAGATGCGTAACTTCCGCCCCGAACTTCTGCGCCAGCAAGGCCGGCCGGACGAGGCGGTCGTTCGGCGACAGCTTGCGGATCGGCGACCGTCCGACGCGAACGACTTCATCGGTCAGGTAAGGGTTGACGAACCGATCCAAAATCGTTTTGATGTAATGCGCGTGCCCGGCTTCATCGAATCGATAGGCCGCGATCAGCGCGGCGCCCGACTCCTTCAGCGCGCCCCTGACCTCGGCGACGATATCCGGATCCTTCATCGCTTCCTGAATGGTCGCGCAGCCCTTCAAGTAGCCGTGGTAAGCGGCGCAGCAGTGGCCCGTATTGACGGTGAACAGCTTCCGCTCGATGTACGGCTCGAGTTGCTCGACGTAATGAACGCCTTCGATTTCGAAGTGCCCCGGCAGGACGGCGGAGCGGTCTACGGTCCATTCGTAGAACGGCTCGACCGTCACGAGCAGCGGGTCTTCATGCTGCTGCAGCGGGACGATGCGATCGACCGCGGCGTCCGGGAAGGCGACCGTTTTTTCCACTTGCGCCTGGACGTCCGGGGACAGATGCTCCCAGACATGCCGCTTCAGCATCGTGCTGCCGCCGATGGCGTTCTCGCACGCGATGACATGGAGCGGCTGCCTGCTGCCGGACGCCCGCAGCCCGATTCCTTTGGCGATGGCGCCCGCGATAGACTTCAAGACGTTCACGCCGACCGCGGTCGTGACGAGATCGGCTTCGGCGATGGCCTCGGCGACGAGCTCAATGTTCTTGCCGTCGATCGCGGTGACGCGGTCGACGAGGAACGTGTCGGCTTGTTCGTTCGCAAGCTTGACGGTGTATTGCCCCTTGGCGCGCAGCTGCGAGACGAGCGCGTCATTCACGTCGACGAATGTGATGTCGTAGCCGGCGTTGTGCAGAAGCAGCCCGATAAAGCCGCGGCCGATATTGCCAGCCCCGAAGTGAACGGCCTTCATTCCCGCATCCCCGCTTCGAAGATAGAAATAAGCTCTTCCTCCGAGGCGGCGTTCAGGATGCGCTGCATGTCCTCCTCTTCGGATACGAGCATCGCCACGTTCGTCAAAATGTTCAAATGATCGTCGCCGACCGCGGCGAGTCCGATAATCAGCTTGGCCGGCTCGTCGCCGCCGAAGTCGACGCCGTCCGGGACGATCAGAATCGCGAGTCCGGTCGAGCGGATCATCGCTTTGGAATCGTTCGTGCCGTGCGGCATCGCAAGGCCTCCGCCGATATAGGTGGACAGGGCGTCCTCGCGCTCGATCATTTTGCCGATGTATTCCGCAGGTACGTGGCCCGCGTCGACGAGCAGCTGTCCGGCCATGCGGATCGCTTCGTATTTATCGTTCACTTTTACGTTCAGCTTGATTTTCTCTTTGGCCAAAATCGACATGGTTTAACCTCTCCAGTCCAGTTTTGTTTTTATATAGTGCTCCAGCTTGCGCGAGATGAACGTCTTCATGCCGGCTTCGTCTCCGTTCGAAAGCACTTCGATCATGTCCGGAAGCAGCAGCATTGCGCTGATTTCGCTCAAAATTTCAAGGCTGTACTTGCCCGGCTTCGCCGGTCCCAGCATCATGAGCACCTGTCTCGCTTTGGCGGATTCGTCCTCGCTAAGGCTAACAGGTACGTCGAACCGGTATAGCGCAAGAAGCGGTTCCCGGATCCATTCGCTGCGGGAATGAATAAGCGCCAGCTCCGAATCCGGAATGACCAGGCTGCCTTGTCTTTCCCGGGCGATGAGCTGAGAGGCGATTTTGCCGCCGTTCTCGTCGGCATCCGGCCGGCCGAGCAAGCCGATCATTCGCGGAAGCAGGCTCTCAAGCCTAGCAGCTTCGCCAACGCCGACCGTCAAATCATGCGCGCGGAATCCATCGAGCAGCCGCAGCACGTCCGCGCTGTAAAGCTGCAGCTGCATCAAACGGTTCATCGGCGATTCTCCGTCGCGGTCGGCTCCGGCATCATCGGCGGACCTAAGCTTCTTGAGCGTCGTGCTTTCGATGAAGGAGCGAAGCGTGTTCGTCTCCTCCCGGGTAAGAAGCGGACTCAGCTTTACATATTGATCCGGCCCGAGCGGCAGGTCGACCGTCGAGATAATCAGATCGTATCGGCTGGCGGGCATCCTCGCCGCTTCGTACCAGGAGTAATGGCCGATCAGCTCGATCTGGGGGAGCTCCTTCGCGATGCGGACCGCCAGCAGCTTGGAGGAGCCGATGCCGCTCGTGCAGACGAGAACCGCCTTTATTTTTCTCGGATATTGCCCCAATCGTTCCAAGGAGGCGCCGAAATGCATGACGATATAGCCGATTTCCTCGTCCGGCACCTTCATGTCGCGCACGAGCTCGTTCACGCCTCGGCGGACGAGGGCGAATAGCGCGCCGTAATCCTTCTTGATCGGCGCCAGCATCGGATTGCGTATCGCGATGCCGTCCCTGATCCGCCGGAAGGCGGGCTTGATATGCCTGATCAAGCCTTCGGCGAGCGACCGGTCCTGCAGCAGCGGCATATGAAGACCGTTCTGCACGTAGCGGATCAGCTCCGTCACGGTCTCGATCGCGCCGCGATCGTCCTGCGATGCGAGCAGCGCTTCCTCGGGCTTCTCCGCCTGGGCGAGCAGGTCCGCGACATAGCGTTTCTCTGCGGCGGGGAGCTGCATATCCAATGCGGCGAGCAGCCGGTTCAAAAAGGCGTCGTCACTTCTCCCGGCCTCCGCATCCGTGCCGCCTTGCGGAATGAGATGACCTTGCGCGATGCGCGTGAACGCTACCGACAGCTTGACGAGCAGCCTCGTATAGGCGGTTTCGGATAGGCCGGTTTGCCATTCGTCGCCCAGCTCCCACATCGCTTGCTCGAGCTTCATGAAGCTTTCTTTGCCGACCATGCCGAGCAGCCGCGCCGTTACCGGATGGACGATCGCCTGGTCCTTGTACTGCCCGAACACGTCGGAGTCGTCCAAATGGCTGTAGGCGAGCAGGCTGATCATGCCGCGTTTGGCGGTCTCGGGGCCGTCGATTTCGACGCCGTAGCCTCTTCTGCGGATAAGAACCAGGCCTTGCTTCGCGATGATCTCCTCGAGCTCATCCAGATCGTGGCCGATCGTAGGCATTGTGACGCGCAGCTCGCTGGCGAGGGCGAACAGCTTCGCGGGCTCCCCGTATTCGAGCAGACGGCACAATATGAGCACCTTGCGTTCCTCCGCCGTATATTCGAGCGGGTCGTTGCGGCGGATCTCCGCCCTGAACCGCTCCAGCGTCTCGGGCGCCGCCTCGACCTTGATGCCGAGGCCGGCGGTTTTGCGGAGCTTGATGCCGCCGGCCTCGAGCATCCGCTCGATGTCCCGCAGCTCGCGGTGGACCGTTCTCGCGCTCGCGCCGACGACTTCGGCGATGTCGGCCGCGGTAATTTCCCGCTTCCGGTCGAGCAGCAATTCCATAATGCGGCGCTGCCTGGTTGACGCTCTGATCGCGATGGCGACCAACCTCCTTGCCGATGGAATGAACGTAACGCCGACAGAGCTCTGTCAGCGTTAAGCAGGGCGTTAACGGATTAGTCCTTCAGTCTGTCCACGAGCGTATCGTACTCGGGGCTCTTCAGGAAATTGTCGATCGAAATATGTTCCGCGTCCGGCGCCTTCCGGCGGGCACGGTCGGTCAGCGTCTTGTGGGTGATGACGATGTCGGCGTCGCCCGGAATATCGTTGATCGCCGTATTGACGACCGTGATCGGAAGCCCGGCGGCATTGATCTTCTTGCGCATGATGGAAGCGCCCATCGCGCTCGAGCCCATGCCCGCGTCGCAGGAGAACACGATTTTGTTCACTTGGTCTTTTGTTTTTTGGGCAGCCTGCGCGATCGGCTGCGGCGCCGTGCCTTTGGCTTCGGCCTTCATTTGCTGCATCTTCTGCGAAGCGCGCTCGAGCTCGTCGCCTTCGCCTTCGGCCTGCTTGCTCGTTTTGAGCTGTAGCGCGGCGACGAGGAACGATACGATCGCCGCGACCGCCACGCCGGCCAGCATCGGAAGCAGACCGCCTTTCGGCGTCATAGTAATGTAGGCGATAATGCTGCCCGGCGACGGCGCGGCCACAAGGCCCGCTCCGAAGATCGAGAAGGTGAACGTACCGGCGATGCCGCCCGCGATCGCGGCCAGAATGAGCCGCGGGTTCATCAGGATGTACGGGAAATAAATTTCATGGATCCCGCCGAAGAAGTGGATGACCACCGCGCCGGGCGCCGATTGTTTGACCGAACCTTTGCCTACCAGCCAGTAGGCCAGCAAAATGCCCAGGCCAGGACCGGGGTTCGATTCGAGCATGTAAATAATCGATTGCCCGGCTTTCGAGGCTTGATCGAGCGCGAGCGGTCCGAGAATGCCGTGGTTGATCGCGTTGTTCAGGAACAGCACCTTCGCGGGCTCGATCAGAATGTGCGCGAGCGGCAGCAGGCCGCTGTCGATCAGGAATTGCACGCCGTCCGCCAGCAGCTTGCTGAACGTTTCGACGACCGGGCCGACCCCTTTGAAAGCGAGAAGCGCCAGCGCGCCGCCGATGATGCCCGAAGAGAAGTTGTTGATCAACATTTCGAAGCCGGCCGGAATTTTGCCTTCTAACGATTTGTCGAACTTCTTCAGCACCCACGCGGAGAACGGTCCGACGATCATCGCGCCGAGGAACATCGGAATGTCCGAGCCGACGATAACGCCGATCGTCACGACCGCGCCGATAACGCCGCCCCGCACGCCGTGAATCATTTGACCGCCGGTGTAGCCGATCAGAATCGGCAGCAGGTAGGTGATCATCGGACCTACGAGCGATGCGAGACTTTCATTCGGAATCCAGCCGGTTGGAATGAATAAAGCCGTAATAAGTCCCCAAGCGATGAAAGCGCCGATATTCGGCATGACCATTCCGCTGAGGAACCGACCGAAACGTTGGACAGATACTTTGACGCCGCCGGGCGACGCCTGTTCTGATGCCAGTTTGCTCATGTTCGTACCCCCAATGCAAGGTTTGCCGGATTTTAGTATTCGTTCCCGGCAACTGAATTAATCGTAATGTACAGCGCTTTCATATTCAATCAATTGAAAAGCAGGTTGCGTCATGAAGGCTGTTGCCAGCATTTTAGCCAAAAAATGCGATTACATGGCATCGGCGATCATGATATGATGGACGGGACGTATTGAATAGAGAAACGGACAGGATGGAGCGGAGAAAATGAACGGCAAATGGTTGAACTACGGCGGCCTTGTTTTGGTTGCCGTTATTTGGGGTGCGAATTTCGGCATTTCGCGCCTCGCGATGGAATCTTTTCATCCGATCGTATTTTCGGTGCTGAGGTTCGGGCTGGCCGTCCCGTTCTTCTTCTTGCTGCTGTGGCGCAAGGAAGGGAGCGTCGGCATTCCGTGGCGGCTTGTTCCGAGGCTAGCGCTGATCGGGCTTGTCGGCATCACGCTGCTTGAAATTACAGTCATGTACTCCATCAAATTTACGACGCTCGCGAACGCATCGCTGCTGAACGTGGCGCCTTGGCCGATCTTCGCCGCCTTGTTCGCGCCGCTGTTCCTTCGCGAATCGATTACGGTCCGGCTCGTGGTCGGCGGGGCGGTGTCCATGGTCGGCGTATGCTTCGTCATTCTCGGCGGGCAGGAGGGCTTCAATCTGTCGCCCGAGAATATGCTGGGCAACGCGATGGCGCTCGGCGTAAGCATCATCGGCGCGTTGTTCAACCTGAGCACGATGTCGCTGATGAAGCAATATTCGGCGCTCCGGGTAAGCACCTGGACGATCGCCTTCGGCTCGCTGTTCATGCTGCCGCTGACGGCCGGAGGCGCATGGGGCCAGACGGATTGGGCGGGGCTCGGCGCGGGGCAGTACGCCTCGATTGCTTACAACGTGCTGATCTGCACGGTGGTCGCTTTCCTCGTATGGAATGCCAGCATGTTCAAGGTCGGCGCGACCCGTTCGAACTTTTTCCGCTATGCCGTTCCGGCGGCCGCGGTCGCGGCCGGCTACTTCATGTTCGACGAGACGATCACGCTGCTGCAGCTGTGCGGCGCGGCTTGCATGGCCGCGGGCCTGGTGTGGATCAGCGTCGAGCGCAAGCAGGCACAGCCTCAGCTGCAGGCGTAGCGCCGCCATTCTGCACAAAATGCAACGCAGCACAATAGGAATCCGCGTCTTGATCCGAGACGGCCGGGTTCCTTTTTCGTTTATAAGTTTTGCACTTATAAATGAGTTTATATTTCATCGCGAAACGAGCTTATGCCGCCAAAGGACGGCACAGAACCGAGCTGCACAAGATGCAGCTAGCGGTTCGTGCGTAGCGTCAGCCGTTTACACTTGTTTTGTGCAATCCGCATAAATGCGGCACCTTTATTCACCTCGGACGTCATACTACCTACAAACAAATGAAACCTAACATGACAATGGATTATGACGATAAAAATTTGCATTTTATAGCGAAATAATTCTTTTAATCTCGCAATGAAACAGGTAAAATCATGAAAGCGGCTTTTTGGAAATAGAGAGAGTCGGACTCTATGGTGAAGGAATGAAGGTAAGATGTCGGTCAGTGTAGTCGAAGAAACGTTAAATCCGTACAAAATCGCCCAGCAGCAGGTTGACGCCGCGGCGGCGCGCCTGCAGCTTCCGGAGCATGTTACGCAAATATTGAAGACGCCGAAACGCGTGCTGTCGGTCAGCTTCTCCGTTCGCATGGACGACGGCTCGTTCCGCGTGTTCGAAGGCTACCGCTCCCAGCACAACGACGCGATCGGCCCGACGAAGGGCGGCATTCGCTTCCATCCCGACGTGACGCTCGACGAGGTGAAGGCGCTCTCGATGTGGATGAGCTTTAAGTGCGGGGTCGTCGGGCTTCCTTACGGCGGCGGCAAGGGCGGCGTCATTTGCGATCCGCGCCGGCACAGCAAAGGGGAGATCGAGCGCATCAGCCGCGCGTTCATGGAAGCGATCTCGGATTTCGTAGGTCCGGACAAAGATATCCCGGCCCCGGACGTCTATACGACGCCGCAGATCATGGGCTGGATGATGGATACATTCAGCCGGCTGAAGGGCGCGAACTCGCCGGGCGTCATTACGGGCAAGCCGCTCATCATCGGCGGGTCGAAGGGGCGCAACGAGGCGACGGCGCAAGGATGCGTTTATACGATTTTGGCCGCTCTTAATGATTTGAATCTGCCGGTTCTGAACGCGACCGCGGCCATTCAGGGCTTCGGCAACGCGGGCCGAATCGCGGCGAGGCTGCTAAGCGAAGCGGGCTGCAAAATCGTGGCGGTCAGCGATTCGAAGGGCGGCATCTACGATCCGAACGGCCTCGACATCGAGCGGGTATCGGCACTGAAGGATTCGGGCTCGATTCGCGAATACGGCGAGTCCTGCGCGATTACGAACGAAGCTTTGCTTGAACTGGACGTGGACGTGCTCGTTCCGGCTGCGCTCGAGAACGTCATTACGGCCGCTAACGCGGATCGCGTCAAAGCGAGGATCGTCGCGGAAGCGGCCAACGGTCCGACGACGCCGGAGGCGGACCGCGTGCTGGCGAAGAAAGGCGTGACCGTCATTCCGGACGTGCTCGCGAATGCCGGCGGCGTGACGGTGTCTTATTTTGAATGGGTGCAGAACCTGATGAATTACTACTGGAGCGAGGCCGAGGTGCTGGAGAAGCTGGAGACGAACATGATCCAATCCTATGTGGCGGTTCGCGACCTGGCCAAGGAGCATAAGACGGACCTGCGCACGGCGGCGTACATGATCTCGATCAAGCGGATTGCGGCCGCAATGGAAGCAAGAGGCTGGATCTAACGGAACGATTAATTTATAGGAAAAAGGTGGCGGCAGCATGACGGAACAGATTCGCATCGGTATCGTAGGTTACGGCAATTTAGGACGCGGCGTAGAGCTCGCGATTAGGCAAAATCCGGATATGAGGCTTGACGCCATATTTACTCGCAGGGAACCGTCTGCGATTCCTTCCGAGACGAAGGCGTATTCGATCGAAGACGCGGAGCGCTTCGCGAACGATATCGACGTTATGATTTTGTGCGGGGGCTCGGCGACGGATTTGCCGGATCAGGGACCGGCGTTCGCGAGGATGTTTCATACGGTGGACAGCTTCGATACGCACGCGCGCATTCCCGAATATTTCGATCAGGTGGATCAAGCGGCGAGCGGCAACGGCAAGGTGAGCGTCATTTCGACGGGCTGGGACCCGGGCTTGTTCTCGTTGAACCGGCTGCTGGCGGAATCGATCCTTCCGGAAGGGAAGGAGTATACGTTCTGGGGCAAGGGCGTAAGCCAAGGCCACTCCGACGCGATCCGCCGCGTAAGCGGCGTGAAGCATGGCGTGCAGTATACGATTCCGAGCGACCAAGCGGTCGAGCGCGTCCGTAACGGGGAAAATCCGGAGCTATCGACGCGCGAGAAGCATATCCGCGAATGCTACGTCGTTGCGGAGGAAGGCGCCGACCAGGCGGCGATCGCGGAAGAGATCCGCACGATGCCGAACTATTTTGCCGATTACGACACGACCGTTCATTTCATCGACGAAGCGACGATGAAGGCGGAGCATCGGGCGATGCCGCACGGCGGCTTGGTGCTGCGCAGCGGCAGAACGGGCGAGAGCAGCACGCAAATCATCGAATTCGGCCTGAAGCTCGACAGCAACCCCGAGTTCACGGCCAGCGTACTCGTCGCTTATGCGCGCGCGGCCTACAAGCTCGCCCGCGAAGGACAGTCCGGCGCGAAGACGGTATTCGACATCCCGTTCGCCTATCTGTCGCCGAAATCCGGCGCGGAGCTTCGGAGGACGTTGTTGTAGGAGGTAAGGATGGATATAAGGAAGCTGAATTCCGGCGAACAACCGCCGATGGAGCTGCTGTTATTGGCCGACCCTTCCCGCGAGCTAGTCGAAGAATATATAAATAGAGGTCATTGCTTCATCGCCGAAGAGGACGGGCACATCGTTGGCGTTTACGTATTGCTGCCGACAAGGCCCGGAACGGTAGAATTAGTCAATGTAGCGGTCGAGGAAAGCCGGCAAGGCCAAGGAATCGGCAAGCGGATGGTGAATCATGCGGTACTGGAAGCCAAGTCGCTCGGCTTCAAAACGATCGAAGTCGGGACCGGCAATTCGGGCATTGGCCAGCTCGCGCTATATCAGAAATGCGGCTTCCGAATTACGGGCGTCGATCGGGACTTTTTCATTAGGCACTACAACGAGCCGATATTCGAAAACGGGATCCAAGTCGTTGATATGATACGGATGTCGCAAGATTTATAACTCTCCTTAGCCGTTAGTCGATCTGCTAATCGAAGGAAATCA
The DNA here is from genome assembly GCF_014705655.1 of Paenibacillus arenilitoris. GTDB lineage: Bacteria > Bacillota > Bacilli > Paenibacillales > Paenibacillaceae > Pristimantibacillus > Pristimantibacillus arenilitoris. The sequence continues at coordinate 12,919 of NZ_JACXIY010000048.1, forward strand.
CCAGCCAATCCAAATGCGGAGGGCTGGTGTTTTCATTTTATAGGACTTCCTCATTTTGTCCGCCCTTGTATTTTCAAGTATGATAGAAGGGCAGGGTTTCCGAAGGAGGTGTTCCCGGTCTTGAAACAATCGGTTGTTCGGTTATCTACCCTGATCTGGGGAATATTGCTCGCGGCCTGGCTCATCCTTATCTTTGCGCTATCGTCGCAGTCATACGAGCAGCAGACCATTTTGCCGCTATTAATAACCCGTATTGGTTACCACGATCTCGTCAGGCTGCTGCCGGACATCACGATAACCTACCGGTGGACTACGATACATGCCCATACGTCGCCGTATCTGTTCGTTGAATTTCTGTTCCGCAAGGGGGCTCATTTATTCGTGTATGCGACGTTTGCCGGCCTCTTGTTCATGTTCATACGTTCGTTGTTTCCGCGCCGCGTCTTGGCTGCCGTCTTCGTCACTTTGCTTGTTGCGACGGCCGTGCCCGCTTTGGACGAATGGAACCAGCTCAGCTCCGCGAACCGGACGGGGAACGCGACGGATGTCGTGCTCGATTTTGCGGGAGGATGCGTGGGGCTGCTGGTCTGCCTGGTTGTGCTCGGGCTTATGAGACTATGGAAAACGCGAGGGAGAAAGGGCGGGGGTTTGCCCTCCGAATAGCGAATGGTTATAAAGACTTAATATATCGAGAAGAATGAATCCCTGGTCCAACAAGACCGGGGATTCTTTGCGTTCGATTGCAGTTCGACAGTCACAGTCAGGTGAGTCAATAGGTATAAAAAAAGATTAGATTCATAGAACTAATCGTTGTGAAAATATGTCGAAATCTGTATAATATAGACAGACGCATAAATCGAACGAGAAATGGCAATGTTGATGCTAGTCAACGATTTGCCGATGGAGGTTAAGCCATGCTTTGGATTATTTCGAGCTTATATTTAGTCATTGTCGTGTGGTTCCTATGTTTGTTTACCGTATCTAAGCGTTCGGATAAGCGAGCGTTAGCCGCGTTTCAGGCGGAATTCCCGAATGCGAACGAACCTGAAACCCGAATTCCATAATGATGGGCATGAGCGGATCCCTGACCTTTGCGGTCGGGGATTTTTTGTTTCAATCGTATGCATGCAAGCCCATAGGAAATAAATTGCTGCGGTCAAAAGCTGCGGCTATCACGTATAATCGACATTGGTTCATGAAGTTAGGATGATACATCAGAATCCCACACTTCAGCCGAAGCGACAGCTTCGGTAAGTGGTGGGAGTATTCATAATTTGAAAAGACGATTGAACTTCTTATTTCGGAAATGGCCGCATAGCGTGGCTAATGCGGGAGGGGCGTTCGGGTTTCCGAAATGGGTCTCATGGGCGTTGCCGTCTCGACAGTCATCTGCCGTCTTCTCGCGACGATCGTGCTGTTCATTATGTATCTCGGTTCGTTCGAGCGGGCGATCGGCCTTGGCGACTTGAAGCTGTTCAACCGGAAGCTGTTCGGAGAAATTTTGCGGATCGGCTGGTCGCTCGGCGTCAATATGTCCTGCTGGGTATTCACGCAGCTGCTCATCTTCACCTGGATCGCCATGATCGGCACGGGCGAGCTGGCAGCCCGGACTTACATGAACACGCTCGAATCGTTCTGCTTCCTACTCGGTTATTCGGTTGCGCTCGCGGTGCAAATCCAGATCGCGCATCTGTTCGGGGCGGGAAGGGCGAAGGAGGCGTACGGTACGGCGTACCGGGCGATGTGGATCGGTCTGGCCGTTGTTACTGTCAATGCGCTGCTCATCTTCGCATTCGGCCGGCAGCTGCTCGGCTTGTTCGCGGACAATGCGGACATCGTCTCACTTGACGTATCCCTGCTGGGCCTCAATCTGCTGCTGCAGCCGGGCAAAATGGTCAATATGGCGCTTAGCAACGCGTTGAACGCGGTCGGAGACACCTGGTTCACGATGTGGATCTCCGTGTTCTCGATGTGGCTGATCGCGACCGGGCTTGCCTATTACGCCGATATTGAGCTGGATTGGGGCTTGGTCGACATTTATCATCTTAGTCGAGAAGACTCCCTCTTCAACGAAGTAAGCGGGAGATGAATCGATATCTTTTTGGTATATGAATGCGAACATATGTGCTATAATTTTGGTGAGGAGGTGATACCAATGCTCGTCCATAAAGCCTACAAGTTTCGTATCTATCCGAACAAAGCACAAGCAACACGGATGAGTTTTTTAACAAATATGAAGCCATCAAAGGCGTTCGGGAGTTAAAACGGCATTATCCTTTTCTTAAAGAAGCGGATAGCATAGCCTTGCAAAAGTCGATTGAAAATCTAAATGATTCCTATACCCGCTACTATAAGAAGCAAACGGGCAAACCACGCTTCAAAAGCAAAAAGAATGCTGTGCAATCGTATACGACCAAACAAACGAATGGCAATATCGCGGTGTCGGGCAACCATATCAAGCTGCCGAAGCTCGGTTTGGTTCGTTTTTCCAAAAGTCGTGAGGTTGAGGGAAGAATCCTGAATGCTACGGTTCGCCTTCATCCAAGCGGTAAATACTTCGTTTCACTGTTGGCAGAAACCGAAGTGCAAGCTTTGCCTGAAACCCGATCCGCATGCGGAATTGATGTTGGGTTAAAGGATTTTGCTGTTGTCAGTGACGGAACCGTCCATCAGAATCCGAAGTGGTTTAAGCGATTAGAACAGAAGTTAGCAAACGAACAGCGAAGGCTTGCCAGACGAACAAAAGGTTCTTCCAATTGGCATAAGCAGCGGATTCGGATTGCCCGAATTCATGAGCGCATCGCTAACGCACGAAACGACTACTTGCATAAAATCTCTACCGGGATCGTCAAAAACCACGACATCATCGGGATCGAGGATTTAGCGGTAAAAAACCTTTTGAAAAACGCAAACCTTGCCCAAGCGATCCGTGAAGTATCGTGGTCGCAATTTCGAGCGATGCTTGCGTACAAAGCAAGCTGGTATGGCAAACAGGTGATTGCCGTAGCACGCAGCTTTGCGAGCAGTCAATTATGCTCCTGTTGCGGAACGAAGAACAAAGACGTGAAGAATCTCAACTTGCGTGAGTGGGAGTGTCCAAGCTGCGGCAGTCATCACCATCGCGATCTGAACGCAAGCATCAATCTGAGAAACGAAGCCATCCGGCTTCTAACCGTAGGGACTACGGGGATAGCCTAATCCACGATTTGCCCGTTAGGGTGAAGTTCTTAGGAATCCCCTTTTTAAAATCAATATTGATTTTAAAAAGGGGTAGTTCAAGCCTGCATGATTCTGGATGAGTATTTGCGAGGGGTGCTGTCGCTGCTGCGCTGGCGGAGGCGGAAGCTTCTGCGCAAGGCGGAGCGGGCCGGAGAGGCGGGGCTTCCGGAGGGATGCGGATCGGCTGTTCGCAATCAAACCGCGCTGGATGCGTGAAGAAAGAGTATAATAGAGGAAAAAAGGGACGGCGGCGGTCTGCGATGGGCAGGCTGCTGCCCGTTCGCATGAGAGGCGGGAAGACGGAAGCATGATCGTCATGAACGAGAAGATACGCGCGTCGGAGGTGAGGCTGACCGGCTTGAACGGCGAGGACCTCGGGATCGTCTCCCGGGAGGAGGCGCTTGCGTTCGCGCGCGAGCTGAAGGCGGATCTTGTCTGCACTTCGCTCATGAGCAGCCCGCCGCCGTGCAGGCTGGTCGGCAGAGGGCAGGCCAAGCAGCAGGCGAGCAGGGAGAAGCGTGACGAGCGAGCGAAGGAGCAGCCGGCGAAAGTGAAGGAGCTTCGGTTGACGCCGCATATCGAAGAGCATGATTACGATACGAAGCTCCGTCAGGCTGCGAAGCTTCTGGCCTCCGGGAACGGCGTGCAGCTGGTCGTTCGAATCCAAGGGAAAGAAGGACAGCAGGCGAAGGCGCTGCTGGAGCGGATGCTCGGAGACTTGGCGGGAAGCGGGAAGAAGCAGTCGGGCATCCAGCTCAGCGGCAAGCAGGCGGCGGTGCAGGTGCTGCCGGTATAGGTAGGCGGCAAGCGATGACCTGACTCGCGAATGGGAGACAGGGGCGCGCAGGCGGCGGTCCAGGAGCTGCAGGTGCTGCAGGTGTAAGGCTTGACGGCGCGAGTTGACCCGGCCCGCGAACGGGTGACAGGTCGCGCAGGCGGTCGAAGCTCCGTCTTCGCCGCTCACCGAAGCTGGAAGCCGGGAGCTAGGCTCGCCTAATCGTGGCGGGCTCTCCATGCTTTTTGGTCTCGGCCAAATTAGGATTGCACAGCGATTTTTTGAATAGGTTACTATGTATGCGCTTACCCGAATCGGCTGCGAGCGGGTCGAGGAAAAGCTTAGACGGCGCGAAAGGCGGATGATGAGGCAGCCTCATAGACTATTTACGGCATGAGGCCTTTTGTGATTAATCATGACGATTAACGGGGTGAACGATTCATGACGAGAACAAAGCATAGCGGACCGATCAAGCTGCCGAAGCGGCCGGACCCGAAGCTGTGGGTAAGCAAAGCGCCGTTCGGGCTCGGACGGATCAAGCCGCATCATATTCGCGATACGCTGAAGACGGTCTGGACCAATCGCGACAATCTGCCCTACGCTTACCGGATATTGACGCAGGGCGTGTGCGACGGCTGCGCCCTCGGCGTGTCCGGGCTGTACGACCGCACACTTGAAGGGCCGCACCTGTGCACGACGCGGCTCAATGTGCTGCGCCTCAACACGATGCCCGCCATTCAGTCTTCCGTTCTTCACGACGACATCGACGAGCTCCGCAAGCTGGATAGCTCGGCGCTGCGCAAGCTCGGCCGCATCCCTTATCCGCTCATCCGCGGCAAAGGGGAGCGCAGCTTCCGGAGGCTGTCCTGGGAAGAAGCGATGGAGCGCATTGCGGCTAAAGCGCGGTCGATCGATCCGAAGCAGCTGGCGTTCTACCTGACCGCCCGCGGCATCACGAACGAGTCCTATTACGTGGCGGCGAAGGCGGCGCGGCTGATCGGGACGAACAACATCGACAACGCTTCCCGGATTTGCCATTCCCCTTCCAAAACGGCCCTGAAGCGGTCGATCGGCGTCGGCGCGTCGACATGCAGCTACAAGGACTGGATCGGCACGGACGTGCTCGTGTTCTGGGGAAGCGTGGCGGCGAACAATCAGCCCGTCTCGACCAAATACATGTACGCGGCGAAGCGCCAAGGGACGAAAATTATCGTCATTAATCCTTACCGCGAGCCCGCGATGGAAGGGTACTGGATTCCGTCGATCCCGGAATCGGCGCTGTTCGGCACGAAGCTGGCCGACGACTTCTACCAGGTGAACATCGGCGGCGACATCGCCTTCATGCACGGCGTCATGAAGCACTGGTTCGAGATGGAGGAAGTCCGGCCGGGCTCGGCGATCGACCACGCTTTTGTAAGGGAGCACGTGAACGGCTACGAAGAGCTGAAAGCGCATGCGGCCAAGCAGAGCTGGGAGCTGCTCGAGCGGTCGTCGGGGCTGACGCAAGCCCGGATGAGGGCGTTCGCGGAGCTGCTGGCCGCCGCGCGGTCCGGCGTATTCGTCTGGAGCATGGGGCTAACGCAGCACCGCTTCGGCACGGACAACATTTCCCAGGTCGCGAATCTCGCCCTGATGAGGGGCTTCCTCGGACGCGAGCATTGCGGCTTGATGCCGATTCGCGGGCATAGCGGCGTACAGGGCTCGGGCGAGATGGGGGCGGATCCGTTCAGCTTGCCGGGCGGCGAATTCAAGGGAGCGGACGTGAAGCGGATCGAGCGGGAGTGGGGCTTCAAGCTGCCGGAGTGGCAGGGCGACATTGTCGGCGTGTCGCTCGAGAACGCGCTTCTTCCGGCCCGCCATGAACGGAAGCTGAAGCTGTTCTACACGTCGGGCGGCAACTTCCTGGAGACGATGCCGGAGCCGGAGTTCGTAAAAGGCTGCTTGGAGGCCGTCGAGCTACGGGTGCATCAGGACATTATTCTGAACAGCTCGACGCTGCTCGACGCGAAGGAGGAGGTGATCGTCCTGCCCGCCATGACGCGCTACGAGCAGCCCGGCGGCGGGACGTCGACGTCCACCGAGCGGATGGTTTACTTCTCGCCCGCGATAGACGGGCCGCGGATCGAGGAAGCAAGGGCGGAGTGGCAAATCTATGCGGACCTTGCGGCGCGCGTGAGGCCGGAGCTGCGGGAAGCGATCGCCTTCGAGGATGCAGCGGCCGTCCGGAGGGAGATTGCCCGCGCGGCGCCCTACTACGACGGCATCGAGCTGCTGCAAAACCAAGGCGACGTCTTCCAATGGGGCGGGGCTTGGCTTTGCGAAGGCGGCGTCTGTCCGACGAGCGACGGGCGAGGCCAACTGATCGCGGTCGAGCTGCCGGAGCTGCGCAAGCCGGAAGGGCATTTTTACGCGACGACGCGCAGGGGCAAGCAGTTCAATTCGATGATATACGGCGAGCGGGACGCGTTCAACGGAGCCGGGCGCTACGACGTGCTGATGAACGGGGAAGACGCGGAGGGACTGCGGCTCGCCGAGGGCGACGCCGTCATCGTCTATAACCGGAGCGGCGTTTTTCACGGCAGGGTGAAGGTCGGCGAAATGGCGAAGGGCAACATCGGCGTCTTTTGGCCGGAAGGAAACGGCTTGTTCGCCAAAGGGGTGTATGAGCCGTATGCGGGCATACCCGAGTATAATTCCCCGGTCGTGGTGGAGCGGGCCGACACGTACCACGCCTTGAAGGATACGCGATACGTGGAGAAGCGGATCGACGAGCTGGAGTCGGAGCCTCCGGCGTAGGGTGGCGGCGGCCGGGCGGTAGAGCGGCGCGGGGAGGCGCGGTCTGTCCGTGCCGCTTAATCCGGCGCAGGCGCCGTTCGCGTCGTAAATCCACTCAAGTCAGCGGTCATCGGATCAGGCAGCGTCGCAGCTTGCGGCAGCGGTGCCGGCATTCGAGTGCCAATGCGCCCTAACGGCGTATTTTCCCTGCGGTAGAAGGAGGGTAGGCAAGATGGAGCTTTCAAACACGACGACTCGGAAAATCATCAAATACGACGGCGACGGGCCGAGGGAGATGTGGGATACGATCGCGACGGAGCTTCCGCTTACGCTGAAGGTCGGCGGAGAGGAGTTTGCGACGATCGTCTGCTCCCCGTCCGACCTGAGGGAGCTGGTGATTGGCTTCCTGGCTTCCGAAGGCGTCATTCGTTCCCCCGGACAAATCGCATCGCTCGATATTCATGAGGACACGGGCTTTGCCTACGTCGAGCTGAAGGGGAGCCTGACCGCGAACCGGAGCGATTATTCGAAGCGTTTTATCGGTTCCTGCTGCGGCAAGAGCAGGCAGTTTTATTTCCATAACGACATGCTGACCGCGCGAACCGTCATGACCCGGACCCGCATGCCGGCTGCCTCGTGCATCCGCCTGATGCGGCAGCTGCAGGAAGGCTCGGACGATTTCCGCAGCACGGGCGGCGTGCATAACGCGGCGATCGGCTCGGAAGGCGGCCTGCTGGCGGCGCGGACGGACATCGGGCGCCATAACGCGCTCGACAAGCTGTTCGGCTACTGTCTTCTGAACAACCTGCGCGTCTCGGACAAGGCGATCGCGTTCAGCGGCCGCCTCTCTTCGGAGGTCGTGCTGAAGGCGGCCAAGATCGGCTGCGGCATCCTGCTCAGCAAGTCGGCGCCGACGGATCTCGCGCTGCGGCTCGCGGAAGACCTCGGCATTACGTGCGTCGGATTCATCCGAGGCGGCGAAATGAACGTATACACGCACCACGAACGGATCGATTTTGAACGGTAAACATGGATTGACAGTCAGGGGGCGATTTTATAAGATGAAATTGATAATGGTTATCAACTAAAGAGAGAAAAGGAGTTTCCGATGCTTCGTCGATTTTTTTCGTATTATAGGCCGTACAAAAAGCTGTTTCTTCTTGATTTCTGCTGCGCGGTGCTGCTCGCGATTCTCGAGCTGGGCTTTCCGCTTGCGGTGAGCTACGTCATTGACACGCTGCTGCCGGGCGGGGATTGGGGGCTCATTCTGACGGCCTGCGCGGTGCTGCTTGTCATTTACGTCATCAATACGTTTTTGCAGTTTATCGTGACCTACTGGGGGCACATGCTTGGCATCAACATCGAGACGGATATGCGCAAAAAGCTGTTCGATCACGTCCAGAAGCTCAGCTTCCGTTTCTTCGACAACACGAAGACCGGCCACCTGATCTCGCGCCTGACGAACGATCTGTTCGAGATCGGAGAGGTCGCCCACCACGGGCCCGAAGATATGTTCATCGCGGCGATGACGCTGGTTGGCGCCTTCGGCATTATGGCTTACATTAATTTGGAGCTGGCCGTGCTGACGTTCATCATCGTGCCGATTATTATTTGGCTCGTCCTGTACTTTAACGGTCGAATGACCAAGGCGGTCGATACGCTGTTCTCGCACATGGCGAACTTCAACGCCCGCGTCGAGGATACGGTCGGCGGCATCCGCGTCGTGCAGGCGTTCTCGAACGAGAATCACGAGCGGAAGCTGTTCAAGGCAGACAACCTTCGGTTTCGTGACGCGAAAGTATACTCGTACAAGCTGATCGGCCTTAACTCGTCGATTACGTACATGCTGATGCGGCTTGTATCCGTGTTCGTGCTCATCGCGGGCACCTGGTTCGTCATCAAGGGCGAGCTCGATTACGGCCAGTTCGTCGCTTTCGTGCTGCTGACGAACATTTTCTTCAAGCCGATCGAGAAAATTAACGCCGTTATCGAAAGCTATCCGAAAGGAATCGCCGGCTTCAAGCGCTATGTGCAGCTGATGGAGACGGAGCCCGACGTTGCGGATTCGCCGGGCGCGGTCGCCGTCGACCGTCTTCGCGGCGATATTCGGTACCGGGACGTTTCGTTCGGCTACGAAGGCGAAGCGAAAGTATTGCAGAACATCGACCTGACGATTCGGGCGGGGGAGACCATCGCCTTCGTCGGACCTTCCGGCGCCGGCAAGACGACGCTGTGCAGCCTGCTGCCGAGGTTCTACGAAATCGAGGGCGGCAGCATTTCGGTCGACGGCTACGATATCCGCGACCTGAAGCTCGAATCGCTGCGAAAGCAGATCGGCATCGTGCAGCAGGACGTATTCCTGTTCGCGGGGACGATCCGGGAAAATATCGTCTACGGCAAGCTCGGCGCGTCGGATGACGATATTTGGGCCGCGGCCCGCCGCGCGCGGCTCGAGGAGTTCATCCTCGCGCAGCCGGACGGGCTCGAGACGGTCGTCGGCGAGCGCGGCGTGAAGCTGTCCGGCGGGCAGAAGCAGCGGCTTGCGATCGCGCGGATGTTCCTGAAGAACCCGCCGATCCTCATTCTCGACGAGGCGACGTCCGCGCTGGACACCGAGACGGAAGCGGCGATCCAGCAATCGCTCGCCGAGCTGTCCGTCGGACGGACGACGCTTGTTATCGCGCACCGGCTCGCGACGATCAAGAACGCCGACCGCATCGTTGTCGTTACCGAGAACGGCATTACGGAGGAAGGCCGCCACGAGGAATTGGTCGGGGCGGGCGGCGTATACAGCCGTCTGCACCATGCGCAGTTCGGCGGGCGGTAGCGGGGGAGCGCCCGTCCCGGGCGCGCAAGCGCCGCCAAGACCCGATCAGGTCTAAAAACTAGACCTGATCCGCCATAACCGGCGCCAAACCCCCAATCAGATCTAAAATTCAGACCTGATGCCAACAACAGCGCCCGTTCCGGGCTCCAAAGCGCCGAAACCGGCGGGACGGTCCCCAAGTCGCATCAACGACTTGGGGACCGTCCTTTTTTGTTACCTTATATCTCCTTGCGGTTGAAATAAATCAGTCCGGCCGCGAGGAAGAGCGCGAAGCTTCCCGCCACGGTCATGAAGATATTCTCGAGCGGCAGCGAGAAGCCGCCGAAATCCTGGTCGCTGTACCAGAGCATGGCGAGCATCGGCTGCGCCCACGGATAGAACGGGCCGTACGTCGCCGAGTTAATGACGAGCATGTTCGGCACCGTCAGGGCGACGTTGATCGCGAGCGGAGCCGCGAAGCTGCTCCAGCCGACGGAGACGAGCAGCTGGAGCGCGGCCAGCGGCAGGCAGGCGAGGAAGCCGCCGCCGACTCCGGTGAGCAGCATCCGCCAAGGGATGGCCCCATCGATGCCTTGGTAATGCGCCGAATAGACGACGGCCGCCAGAAAGAGCAGCTGCGTAACCAGGATCAGAGACGCAACGACCGTGAATTTCGCGAAGAACAAAGCGGTACGCGAGACCGGCAGGGCGAGCAGCATTTTCCACCCGCCGCCGCCATGCTCGTACCGGCAGACGAAAGCGGTGAAGATGCCGGTCAGGATCGGCAGAAACAGCATCGCGTGAAACGAGGCCATCGACGAAGCCAGAATGGCGTAGCTCCCGTATTTCCAAGTCCCGTCGACGTTGTCCAGCGAGACGAGCAGGCCGATCGCGAGCGACACCAGCGGGCTGATCGGCACGAGGAGCCAAATGAACGACTTGGACAGTTTCAGTCTCTCCGCAGCGAGGAGCCGAAGGAAGCCTGTCATCTTAATCCACATCCTTCTTGTTGAAATGAATCGCTCCGACGAGCAGAATCAGCGCGCCGCACAGCAAGCCGGCCCCCGCGAACAGCTCCTGGCGCGGTCCCTCGTAGCCGAATATCGGCCAGTTGAGCGGAAACCATTCGGACAGATTGGGGGAAAAGACGGAGACGACGCCCGCCATGACGCCGAGCGTGACGGGCAGCGCCTGGTTCTTCATCGTCATGCACAGCCACAGCATCAGCGCCAGCGCCGGGAAGGAGGCGAGGAACGGCAGGAAGCTGAGCCGCAAAATCGCCAGATACGGAATGTCCGTGCCGAACTTGAGCAGCAACCCGAGCGCTATCGTACCGACGGCCAGCAGACAGCAGGAGACGGCGAGCAGCAGAACGCTGAGCGCGAATTTGGCGCCGAATACGGCGTTTCGCGAAATCGGAAGCGCCAGCAGCTGCTTCCAGGCGTTCGTCCCGTGCTCTACGTTCGCCAGCAGGGAGGAGACGAGCGTCACGCCGAGATAAAGCGCGATCGGCACGAACATCAGGATATTATCGAGCAGCGTTTCCCACAGCCGCCCCGCGTACTGCTTCGTCAAATAATCGTAGCGGAGTCCGTAATTGAGCGCCTGCATCGCGATGACCCCGACGGGGCCGAGCGCGACGAGAAACCAGATGCCTTTGCCCCGGATTTTGAGCAAATCGGCGGAAAGCGCTTTGAGCATCATGGCCGGCCACCTTCCCCGACGATCTGCAGATAGAGCTGCTCCAGCGATTTGCGCTTCTCCTCGACCCGGTAGACGCCATGGCTGCGCTCGACCAGCCGCTTGACGACGCCGGCGATCGCGGGATCGGAGGCATCCTCGAGCAGGATGCCGGGCTCCGACAGCCGGACGTTCAAGCCTTGCTCCCGCATCATCGCCGCCGCCTGCTCCGGCTCGGATACGACGAGCGAGATTTGGCTTTTGGCCTGCCGCTGCAGCCGCTCGATCGTATCCTGGAACACCAGCTCCCCGTGGCGGATAATGCCGACCGTGCCGGCCGTCAGCTCGACCTCGTTCAGCAGGTGGCTGGAGATGAGCACCGTAATGCCGTGCTGCTTCGGCATTTGCTTGATCAGCTCCCGGATTTCCTGAATGCCGGAAGGGTCGAGCCCGTTCGTCGGTTCGTCCAGCACGAGCAGCTCCGGATTGCCGAGCAGCGCGCTCGCGATGCCAAGCCGCTGCTTCATGCCGAGGGAGTAGCCCTTGACCGGCCGGCGGGCCTCCTTGGCGAGGCCGACGATATCCAGCACCTCGCCGATTCTGGCGGCGGGCGCGTCCAGAATGCGGCGGATCGCCTCAAGGTTGTCGATCGCGCTCAGGTGGCCGTAATACGACGGATACTCGACCAGCGAGCCCACCTTGCGCAGCACCTTCAGCCGTTCCTTATGCAGCGGCCGCCCGAAAACATGAACGGAGCCGTTCGTCGGCTTGATCAGGCCGAGCAGCATCCGGATCGTCGTCGTTTTGCCGGCGCCGTTCGGTCCGAGGAAGCCGTAAATGTCTCCTTTTGCGATTTTCAAATTCAGGTTGCTGACGGCGTAGCGCCCTCTGTAGCGCTTGCTCAGCCCCTTCGTTTCGATAACCCATTCACTCACGTTGATCACCTCAACGTCTACTTTAACGGGCGAAGGTTAAAGCGAAGTCGGACCAAGTTTAAATTTCGTTTAAAAAATGCTGCTCCTCCGCGCGCGAGCCGATAAGGATGCGCGTACCGCCCTCGGTGCTTTCCGTCCGCCGCTCTAGCTTCATTTCGGAGAGCAGGTAGTCGACGATGGCAAGGCCGATCCCGGCGCCTTTGCCTGCCGACTCGCCGGTCATGCCCGCGCCTCGGTCGCTGATGACAATTGTTCGGCCTCTAGCGCCTTGTTCGACGGAGATGCCGATATATTGGCCGCTGCGGGCATGCCGGACGATGTTCTGGTACAGATTGTCGAGCACGCGCCGGAAGCCTTCCTTATCTACGCGCCAGAACAGCGGCTCGTCAGGCAGGTTGATGTCCGGTTCGATGCCTTCCTGCTCCCACAGCGGGTACCAGGCGGCGGCGCTTTCTCTGACGAGCCGCAGCACGTCGAGCCGATCCAGCCTCAGCGGATACTTGCCGCTCGTCATCAAGGTGTAGGTCAGCAAATTGTCGATCAGGCTGCCGAGGCTGCCGATTTTTTGCTCCAGCTGCTTCACGGACGATTGTCCTTGGGCGCTTAGCGGCTCGCCGCGCAGCGAGTAGACATGACTGTTCATGACGGTAAGCGGGGTCCGCAGATCATGCGACAGGTTCGCGATGAGCCGTTTGCGCAGCTCCTCCTCGGCGCGCTCCCGTTCCTTGCTGCCGCGCAGCTGCTCCGTCATTTCGTTGAAGGCGGCCTCGAGCTGGCCGATTTCATCGTACTTCGTCAGCACGATCGGCATCGGCAGCCCGTCGTTGCCGCGCATGGTCATGGCGCTTTGCAGCCGGAGAAGCCGGCGGCGGATATGCCGGAAGAAGAGCAGCGACAGCAGGATGAAGAAGGCGAACATCACGAAGAGGAAGCCGATGTAGTAGGGCGTCCCCGAACCGATCGGCGTGGACAGCTGCAGCAGCGAGCGCGGAAGCTGCATGACCATGAAGCCCGATCCGGCATCGTCCGGGCCGAGGAAGGCGACGACCGTGAACGGATCGCCGTCGATGTTCGCCTTCATATACCGGATCGCGTCCGTGTGGGTCCAGCGATCGGGCAGCCCTTCCTGCGGGGGGAGCTGAAGCCGCGTAGCGCCCGCCATGTCCACCCAGAAGAAGGAGCCTTCGGGGTAGCGCCCCTTCATCTCCCGCAGCTTCCGGTCGACTTGCTCGGGCGCGCCCTCGTCAAGCAGGGACGCTTCCCGGTGCCACATCGATTCGAGCGCGGCGGAATTGCCGTATTTTAAATAATCGTCGTTTCCGTTGCCCGATTGCTCCTCTATGACCATGTACACGACGGAAGCAAGGGGGAAGATGATCGGGATGAACAGGAACGCGAACAAAATGATGAGCATGTAGCGGGAAAGCAGCGTCTGGCGGAAGCGGACGACGCGCGAGCGGCCGAGCAGCTTCTTCACGGCCGCACCCGGTAGCCGATGCCGCGCACCGTCTCGACGACTTCCGGCGACGACGGATCCCGCTCGATTTTCTCGCGCAAATAACGAATATGGACCATCAGCGTCTTGTCTCCTTCGATGTACGATTCGCCCCAGACCGCTTCATAAATTTGCTCCTTCGTCAAAATCTGCCCCAGATGGCGCAGCATATAGCTGAAAATATGAAATTGCTTCCCGGTCAGCGTAATCTCTTCGCCCGAATCGCGGACAACGACGCGGTTCTCCTGCTCGTAGACGAGCAAATGCTTGATCGCGACCGGCTCCGTGCCGGCGGCGGCCGTTCGGCGCAGCAGCACCTCGATGCGGGCCGTCAGCTCGTCCGGATGGAAGGGTTTGGTCAAATAATCGTCCGCGAACTGCAGCCCCTGCAGCTTGTCGTCGATGGAAGCGCGCGCGGACAGCATGAGGATCGGGAGCGACGGCTCCGACCTCTTCAGCCGCTGGCCGACGGTGAAGCCGTCGAGTCCCGGCAGCATGACGTCGAGGATGGCCAGCCTGCAGCCCGCTGCGGCTTGGACCGCGGTCTCGCCGCTCGTCAGCCACTCGACCTCGTATCCGTGCCGTTCCAAATGGCTTCTCACGAAGCTCCCGATTTCCTTGTCGTCTTCGATGTATAACAGCTTTACACCCATAAATGAATGCTTCCTTTCCGTCTTTGTTTCGTCTTGGTTCGATTATAAGCGACCGCTTGCGCGTCGGCAAAGCCGGCAGGAGCGTGCGCGGGCATAAAAAAAGCCCGGCGCGGCTCCGGGCAGGAGACCGCGTCAGGCTGGATGGCTGCCGCTTGGCGGCAGGCGGAATGAAACAGCTGTATTAGTTGAATCCGCGTCAGCTGCCCGCCGATTCCTTCGCCGGAACGGGCTCTTTGGGAAGCTTCGGCTTCTCCCAGCGGAACACTTTGTTAAGGCCCTTAAAGATCAGCTTCGACTCCTTCGTCAGCAGCGGCCCGAGTATGGCGAGGATGAGCACGTACAGGGCGGCGAACGGCTGCAGGATGGCCTCCAGCGCGGCCGCCGCGCCGAGATTCGCCACGATGATCGAGAACTCGCCCCTCGAGACGATCGTCAGCCCGATATTCGAGGACGACTTGGGCGCAAGGCCCGCGCTCTTTCCGGCGAGCATCCCGGCGACGAAGTTGCCGACCAGCGTCAAGGCGACGGCTCCGATCGCCAGCCAGACGGCTCCGCCGAGGGCGAACGGGTCGATCGTCAGCCCGAAGCTGAAGAAGAACAGCGCACCGAAGAAATCCCGGAACGGCAAAATCATATGCTCGATTCGCTTCATATGGTTCGTCTCGGCAAGCACGAGCCCGAACAGCAGCGCCCCGATCGCCTCCGCGACATGGAGCGTCTCCGAGAAGCCCGCCACGAAGAACAGCAGACCGAATACTAGCAGCAGGAACAGCTCGTTCGAACGGATGTCGAACAGCTTATTCAGGAGGGGGGCGGCCTTGCGGCCGACGATAAGGAACAGGAGCATGAAGCCGAGCGAGTAGGAAGCGGATAGAAGGACGCCGCCCACGGAGGACGAGTCGCTTAGCACGAGACCGGACAGGACGGATAAATAGACGGCGAGGAAAATATCCTCGTACATAATAATGCCGAGTATCATCTCCGTCTCCGGATTCGCGGTCCGCTTCAGATCGACGAGCACCTTCGCGACGATCGCGCTCGACGAGATGGTCGTAATGCCGGCCATGACGAGCGTTTCCGCAACGGGGAAGCCGTTCGCGAAGCCGAATAGCAAGCCTAGCGTAAAATTAATGAGAATATAGATCGTTCCGCCTACCGCGATATTGCGGCCCGACTTGATCAGCCGGCCGACCGAGAATTCCAGGCCCAGATAGAAGAGCAGGAACAGCACGCCGAGCCGTCCCATGAACTCGATCAGCTCCGAGCTGTGAATGAACCGGAAGTCCAGGATGCCGACATGCAGCGCATGAGGGCCGACGGCCATGCCGATCAAGATGTAGAACGGGATGACGGAGAAACGAATTTTTGCTGCCAGCAGCCCGACAAGGGCGATGAGAATGACGGCGAGACCGATTTCCAGCACCAGGTGATCCATCGTTATTGTCTCCCGTTTTGAAGCATGAGCTTAAGCAGCTTCAGGTGCCGGCGTTCGCCTGCAACGATTAGCGTCGTGTCCGCCTTGAACACGTAGTCGGGTCCGGGATTGATATGCTTGGCTTCCTTCTCGACCGCGGCGATGATCGTCGTGCCGGTCGTCTGGCGGATATCCGCCTGGCCGATCGTCTTGCCGATGCACGCGGCGTTCGGCTCGATCTTGTACCATTCGATCGTCAAATCGTCGAGCGCCACCTCGATCGTTTCGAGCGCTTTCGGCTTATAGGTCATGCCGCCGATGATGGCGGCCACCTGTCTGGCTTCGTCGTCCTCAAGCGATACCATGGAGATGCTGTCGTCGGGATCGTCGTAGTCGAAGTGGTACATTTCGCGGCGGCCGTCGTCGTGGATGACGATGACGAATTTCTCGCCGCTTCTTGTCATGACTTGATATTTGCGGCCGATGCCGGGCAAATCGGATTCTCTGATATTCATGGGGTCAGGCCTCCTCATTTGTTGTATTATTCGTACAAATGAAGGGACTTATGCCACGAACCGGGAGGTGAACTTAATGGGGGCCATGACCTGCTCGCGCAGTCTCTGCGGGACGGTTGTGCGCAAAGCTTGCAGCAGCGAGGTGGCGAACAAACGGCGCAGATAGAGCGCATGAACGAACGCGTGAATTATCGCATTATCGGGCAGCGGCGTCTTGCGCTTGGCATTGCGCCGATCCGAATAGGAGTACGCCGACCGGACGGCGGCATGGAACCGGCTGGCGCCGGCCGTCTGCTCGAACGAATTGCCCGCCTGGTAGGCGAACAGCGCCGCGAGCAGCAGCGGAACGATAACGAGCAGGTTCATAAATCGGCTGCGGCACTGCCGGCCTTGCGCGCATGCGTTAAGATTCATCCGTCCACCTCCATTCCGTTTGATAATATAAGTATAACTTATAATTGTGAATGGCGTAAGCCCTGTCGGTTAATTTCCCGGCTATTCCCACCTGTTTACTGAATTGACGTCCCTTGAAAAGCGTTATAAAATAAGTCATTCTTTTTATTTATTCTATGCTCGCATAAAAGAGAGAAAGAAGGTTAACGGGATGGGAGTTTTGCAGAAGCAGCTGTCTCCGCTCGTGCACGCGCTTGATCTGAAGCCGCATGTCGAGGGCGGGTGGTACAAGGAAATTTGGAAGGCGGGGTTTGAAATTCCGCGGGAGGTGCTGGGAGCCCCGTACTCGGGACCGCGATTCGCCGCCTCATCGATTTATTTTCTCCTTCACCCGGAGGAGTTCTCGGACTGGCATACCGTCTATTCGGACGAGCTCTGGCTGTGGCATTCCGGCAGTCCGCTGCTGCTGACGCTGGGCGGCACGGATTCTGCGCCGGACACGAGGAAGGAAATCGTCGTCGGGCCGGACGTGCAGGCCGGCCATCGGCCGCAGGCACTGGTTCCGGCGAACGAATGGCAGATGGCCCGACCGCTCGGAGACGAGCCGGTGCTCGTGTCGTGCGTCGTCGCGCCGGGCTTCCATTACGACGATTTCAAGCTGATCGAGCGCTAAGCGGCCGGCGCCGCGCGGTTGACGGGCGGGCTTGCCGATCTTAGCGTCCCTGCTCGGGAATCGCACGGGTGCGACCTTCAATGGCCGCGCCCGAGCTGATTTGGATGCGCGAGCAGAGGGGAAGCGTGCAAATGTGCAGGCTTATTCAATTAAAAAGGTTGGTTGGTTAGTGAAGGCCTGCAAAACTGCAGGGAATGTCCGCTTGTTGTGACTTTAGCGAAAATGATGGGAAGAATAGGTGCGCTTTTGCATGTATTCCACTTTGAGATCGATAGCAAGAGAAGAAGATGCACATTTGCAGGTAAGTTCGTTTCCCTATCAAAGGATAACAGGAGGACGGATGTCCCTTCTTTTGTGCAACGTGAATCATCCGCTCAACCTTCTATCGAAACGGAAAGAAGAGCAGTCCGAAGGGGGGATGGCACCCCCATGAGACTGCTCTTCTTGCTTCGCCTAAGACGGTCTAGGCCGATAGCTTGATCTTTTGACCCGGGAAGATCAGGTCGGGATTTTTCAATTGATTAAGGTCGCGAAGCTTCTGCCACGTCGTTCCGTATTTCTTCGCGATGCCCCACAGCGTGTCGCCCTTCTTCACGATATGGACGGCAGGGGCGGGTTCCGGCTTCGGAGAAGGCTTCGGCTCCGGCTTTGGTTCCGGTTTCGGTTCAGGTTGAGGCTGCGGCTCGGGCTCCGGCTGCGGCTCCGTCACGGGAGTCTCGGGCTTCGCTCCCTCCGTAATGCGTCCTTCGACCTTCGCGTCGGCCTTGCCGAGCTTTTGAATGTACGCGATGAGCGCCTCGTCGAGCGAGCCGTACATGCCGGCTTGAGGATATTGGCCGAACATCGTATATTCGTCGCCGCCCGCCGCCAGGAAGTCGTTAGTCGCGAGCATGTACTTGGCGTCCGGCTCGAGCGCTTTGCCGCCGACGAGCACGGAGTGTACCCGCTCTCCCGCAGGGGCGGACGGATCGATCTTGAAGGCGATGCCGGCGACTTGAGGGAAGGCGCCCTTCGCGTTCGGGTAATCGGAGACGCCGTTCTCCAGCGCGGCCTTAATATTCGCTCCGGTTACTTCCACGGTCACGATCTGGTTGCCGAACGGCAGCACCGTAATGACTTCGCCCTTCGTAATGACGCCTTCGTCGATCGAATCGCGGATGCCCCCGCCGTTCGTCAGCGCGACGTCGGCGCCGGTCACGTCGAGCAGCGCGTCGGCCAGCAGGTTGCCGAGATTCGTCTCGCCGGCGCGAACCTTCTCGCGGGCTCCTTCGAGCAGGACGGCCGATTCGCCGACTTCCTCGGCCAGAATCGCCTCCTGGCTCTTCTGAATCGATCCGACAAGCGCGGCAACGTCCGCATTCGGCGCGATATCCTTCGCTTCCTCCTGATTGATCAGCGTCGCTTGCTTCTTCACGACCTTGCCGCCGTCCACCCAGAAGTCGACGACGCCGACGTACTTCGTATATTCGCCCGCGCTGACGATGAGCGTATCGTTATCCGCGAGAAGGCCGTCCTCCAGCACGGTATGGCTGTGCCCGTCGACGAAGATGTCGATGCCGGCCACTTCCTTGACGATGCCGAGGCTCGTATCGACGCTCGACTTGTCCTGGCCGATATGGCCGAGCGCGATAATGACGTCGGTTTTATCCTCCAGTTCGTCCACGATAAGCTGCGCTTCCTCCGCCGGATCGGCGAAGGTAATGCCTTCGACGTTTTTCGGATGGGTCTTATAGGCGGTCTCCGGCGTCGTTAAGCCGAAAATGCCGATTTTTACCCCGTCGATCTCCTTGATGAGATACGGATCGAACAAGCGGCTTCCGCCTTCGCCATGCACGTTCGCGCTGATCATCGGGAACTTCAGCATGTCCGCCAGCTCGAGCAGCCGGGCGGAGCCGTAATTGAATTCATGATTGCCGGGAGCGATCGCGTCGTAGCCCATTTCGTTCATGACTTCCGTGATGCTCTCGCCGTTCACGAGCGTCGCGAAGGTCGTGCCGTGCACGGCGTCGCCGCCGTCGAGCACGAGGGTGTTCGGATTTTTGCTTTTGTAGCTGTCGATGATGCCGGCCACTTTCGCGAGCCCCATCTCGCCGCTCGTCGATTCCACGGCCCGCGCGTGGATGTCGTTCGTATGCAGCAGGGTGAAGTGCTTGCCGGCCGGCGCCTCCGCGTCGGTCGCGGCAGCCGCGTTGCTTAAGGAGCCTAGCAGCAGGGCGGGCGCCAGCAGCGCCGAGGTGATCCACTGTCGTTTGTTTCGCATGAGTGCCATTCCTCTCTCCATTTGTTTTGCGTCAAGCCGACGTTATTTATTCTACATTTTCCCATGGAAAACCTTTTTGAATTTTCAAATTTATTGTAAACGCCAAAAAAATACGCCTCCCGCCGCGGGGCGGGGAGGCGTTCGACAAATTTCACGGATCAGGCGGGCATCGTACGTACGGAAGCCTTCACCAGGGCGATGAACTTCGGCCGGGCTTCTTCGGCTACCCGGACGACCTGCTCGTGCGTCAGCGGCTCCAGCTCGTCGCCGATCGCCATATCGGTAATGCACGTAATGCCGACGACGCGCATGCCGGCATAGTTGGCCGCGATCACTTCTGGCACGGTCGACATGCCGACGGCGTCGGCGCCCCAGCCGGCCATCATCGTCAGCTCGGCCGGCGTGCAGTAGGTCGGCCCGGATATGCTGACGTAGACGCCCTGCTGCAGCTTGATGCCGAGCTCCTCCGCCCGGGCGGCCACAATGGAGCGAAGCTCGCGGTCGTACGCCTGCGACATGTCGGGGAAGCGCGGCCCGAGCTCGGGGAGATTGGCGCCCATGAGCGGATTGCTGCCCGTGTTGTTGATATGGTCTCGGATGAGCATCAGGTCGCCGGCCGCGAAGGAGCGGTTCATGCCGCCGGCCGCGTTCGTGACGAGCAGCGTTCCGATGCCGAGCTTCTTCATGACGTAGACGGGGAAGACGACCTCCTTCATCGAGTACCCTTCATAATAATGAAAACGGCCTTTCATGACGAGCACGGTCTTGCCCTCAAGCCGGCCGACGACGAGCTCGCCGGAGTGGCCTTCCACGGTAGAGACGGGGAAGTGGG
Organism: Paenibacillus arenilitoris; assembly: GCF_014705655.1. Classification (GTDB taxonomy): domain Bacteria; phylum Bacillota; class Bacilli; order Paenibacillales; family Paenibacillaceae; genus Pristimantibacillus; species Pristimantibacillus arenilitoris. The sequence goes on from NZ_JACXIY010000048.1 coordinate 33,344, forward strand.
GGATGTCCCCGTAAGGGATGACGACCGGGTCCGCGACCTCGTCCGCCATGACGCCGAGTCCGGAGCCTAGGATGAGGCCGATTTGCGGCTGCGCCTGCAGCCGCGAGCGTATGTAAGCCGCGGCTTCGTTTATTTTGCTTAACATATTTTCCATGCCGGATGTCCCTCCTGTTATCGATTGGCATATCCATCATAGCGTAACGAAAGCGCAAAAGTAAAACGGCCGCGGCTGCCGGGAGGCGGCGTTGTCGTTTCTGTCAAAGCTTCGTATAATGTTAGGGAATGGGCGTATCCCGATTCCCGAATTGGACAGGATAGGGAAGACGATACGAACCGGCAAGCGACGAAGCGGAGGAATGGGATATGAGCTATAGCACGAATTATTCGCCTGCGGAGCTGGCGGCGATGATCGACCATACGATATTGAAGGCGGACGCGACGAAGGACGAGGTGCTGCAAATTTGCCGCGAAGCGAAGCAGTACAAATTCGCGACCGTATGCGTGAACGCGGGGTGGGTGAAGACGGCGGCCGAAGAGCTGGCAGGCTCTGGCGTCGGCATTACGACGGTGGTCGGCTTCCCGCTAGGCGCGACGACGACGGCGGCGAAGGCGGCGGAGGCCGAATTCGCGGTCAAGGACGGCGCGACCGAGGTCGATATGGTGCTCAACATCGGACTGCTGAAGTCGGGCGATCCCGAAGGGGTGCGTCGCGACGTGGAAGGCGTGGCCGCGGCGGTGAAGGGACAAGCGGTGCTGAAGGTCATCCTGGAAACGGGCCTCCTGACGGACGAGGAGAAGGAGACGGCATGCGAGCTGTGCAAAAAAGCCGGAGCCGACTTCGTGAAGACGTCGACGGGCTTCGGCAAGGGCGGCGCGACGGTCGAGGATATCGCGCTTATGCGCCGGATCGTCGGGCCGGAGCTCGGCGTGAAGGCGTCGGGCGGCGTGCGCGACCGCGAGACGGCGCTGCAAATGATCGCCGCCGGAGCGAACCGGATCGGCGCGAGCTCCGGCATCGCGATCGTGACGGGCGGGCAAGGCGAAGGGTATTAAGCGGCGGCGGGCCGCCTGTCGCTGCGCAGGGCAGGAGAGGCGGCCCGCCGGCGTTCCTTGCCTTATTTGTCGCAGCCGATCGTCAGATTCGCGCGAAGCTCGCCGCCGGCTTCGAGCATGACGAGCTCTTCCTGGCGGTTAAGCTCGCCGGTCATGGCCATCCAAGGCTCGACGCACACGAACGGGCGGTCCTTCACCGACCAGAGCACCACGTATTTGAAAATGCCGTCGTACGTCATCCGCACGCGCGCGCCGGCCGCGCCGGGGAACGAAATTTCGGCCTTCTTCGGATCGAGCAGGCAGACGGACTCCACGAGTTCCTCCAGATCGACGCTCCCCTCGAACGGTTTTACGACGTTGTCGTTATAGTCGAGATACTTGGTCGCATCCGATTCGTATGCGATTTTTTTGTCTCCGTCGATGGCGAAATAAGGGTGGAAGCCGGCGTAGAACGGCATCGCCCCGGATTCGCTCAAATTGCGGTACGTCTGGCGCGTATGCAGCTCGCCGTCCTTCAGCGCGTAGGTGAACAGCAGCTCGAACGCGAACGGGAATGACTCAAGCGTCCGCTCGTCGCTTGTCAGGCGGATCGTAACGGAAGCTTCCCCGTCTGCCGACGTGCCGACGACCTCCCAGGCGGAGGTGCGCGCCACTCCGTGGTTCGCCATCTTGTACGATCGGCCGTTCCACTCGTAGGACTGCCCGTCCAGCTGCCCGCAGATCGGGAACAGGATCGGGTTGCCGCCGCGGATGTTCGCGGCAGGATGCTCGAAGGTCGCTTGATCCAAATAGAACAGCTCGATTCCGCGCAGTCGGCACGAGGTGACGATCCCGCCGCGCTCCGGGCAGACGAGCACGCGCGAGTTCGTACCCGGTTCCGTTAATTCATACATCTCGTAGGCCTCTTGGTAGCTTCTAACTCCATACTGGCTCACTAACATTCCCTCCAAATCGACTGGATAAGATGAACTTTTTCTTCCAACATCATACCACAAGCGATCCGTCCCGCAAGCGGCGCGCCATTCGCGGCCGACTTCGGCACATGCGCCCTCGGCGTCGTTTTGCGCTCCCCGGCAATAGCCGGAGAGGGCGGATCAGGCAGCTTGCCTCTTTCAAAATGGCCGAATCCCGTCTATCAAATAACGTCAACTTTCGAGATTCATAGAATAGAATATCGTATCTTCGGCGGCGCTCCCCGCTTCCCCTCCAGGCGAGGGGCGGCCGGCGAAGACAAAGGGACCGCGTCTTACGCGATCGATTCGATCGCATAGAGCACGGTCCCTTTTGCGTTTGTTATTCCGCCGCGTCCGTTGCGGCTGCGTCGTCGCCTGCAGCCGGCTCTTCGGTCGTCTCCGGCGAGAGCGTGTTCGTGATTTTCGCTTTGTCGCGAATTTCGGTCAGCCAAGCTTCGGAGAGCCCGTTCGCTTCCGATGCGACCAGCTGATTCCGGATTTCTTCCTTCTTCTCTTCGAGGGTCGGCACGACAGCCGCCTTCTCGGCCGTTTTCTTAATGATATGGAAGCCGTGCTCGGATTGCACGACGCCGCTAAGCTCGTTCACCTTCAAAGCGAATGCCGCTTCCTCGAATTCGGGAACCATCTTGCCTTTTCCGAAGAAGCCGAGATCGCCGCCGTTATCTTTGGAGCCGGGATCGGTCGATTTCTCCTTCGCGATCGCCGCGAAGTCGCCGCCTTGCTTCAGCTCGGCCAGAATCGCCTCCGCCTCTTCCTTCGTCGCGACCAAAATATGCGAAGCCTGAATTTGCTCCGGCGTGCCGAGCGTTTCCTTGTTCTCGTCGTAGAACTGCTGGATTTCCTCGTCGGTCACTTCCGTCTTCGGCTCCAAAATTTTGCGGATCGTCAAGTTGATCTTCGTATCGTTCCGGAGGCTCTCCAGCGTCATGCCGTACTGGGCGAGCGTGCTGTTGAACGTCTCGTCGTCGCCGAAGTTTTTCTTGATAAGCTCGATTTCGGCATCGACGTCCGCATCGGTAACCGTGACGTTATTCGCCTTGGCCTCCTGATTGATCAGCTCTTCCGTAATGACGTTCTCCAGCGTCTGGGGTCCGCCGGCTTCGACCAGCTTGCTGTACAGCTTGTCCTTCGTAATCTCAACGCCGTTAACGGTCGCGACCGCCTCGTTGGTGCCGCCGAACGGAGGCTTGATCAGCACGACGACGAGCAGGACGGCCAGCACGGCGGAGACGGCGATCCATGCCTTGTTGGCGCCACTCTTGGGCGCCTCGTTCCGACCTTCCCCGGAGACCGCGCGAATTTCCTCGTTGGCATCCTCCGGCAGAGCGCCGCCGGCCTCGGCTTCGAGCTCCTTCTCGATGGCCGCGTTCTCCTCCTTCAAAGAGTCGTCCCGCTGCTCGTCGTTGTCGTACGCGTAGCGTTCTTCTTTTTCCTGGCGATCTTCATTCGCAGCCAAATCTTTTTCTGCGTCTTTGTTGGACTGCGACTCGTTGTTATTCATTCCTTAAACTCCCTTCGGTTTGTCAGGTTTCAATACTATTTCAATACTATAACAAAACGTAAATAAAAAAACCTTAAACGAAAATAAAATAAAAAATAGGACTTGCACAATATGTCGATTCATATTAATTGTAGTGTATAGGATGCATAAGGAATGGTATTATTATGTAAGCGATTATTCAACAAGTATCGACTTTGTTTTTCCGCCGCGATTATGCAATGGCGTTCGACTTTGCAAGCACGCTTCCCGGCCTTGGCAACAATCGCTGCACGCGCCGTCCGGCGATAGATGATCTAACGCTAACAACGTACATATGTAGGAGGATAAGGGCTTGCATAACAATACGACGGTATTCGCACGGCTGGCTCTCGCGATGCTCTTGCCGCTTGCCGGCTACTTTCTGTTCCAGGCGTCGGCGGCGGACAGAAGCTTTAACGCGCCGCAGGAGCATTTTTATATCGTCAGCCTCGTTTCTTTCATTGCGCTTGCCCTTGCGATCGCGGTCGGAATCGTGGCGACGCAGCTGCGCAATATCAAGATCAGCTTTCTATCGCTTTCCTATGTGTCGCTGGCGGCCATGTTCACGCTTCACGGCTTGTCCACCCCAGGCTTCCTCATGCACCATTCCGGCATGTCCGGCAATGCGGCCCAGCTAAGCATCATGCTGGCGGTCGTCTGGCTGTGGCTGTCATCGATGTCCGCCGACAAGCCATTGATTAAGTGGTTCGCGGAATGGCAGCGCTGGCTGCTTCCCGTTTGGACGCTACTGCTGCTGGCGGCATGCTCGTTTCTATGGGCTTTTCCCGAAGTGACGCATTATTTTCATCTGAAGGAAAAGCCTATGATGTGGGTCGCGACGATCTTTATTGCGGGAATGAACGGATGGACGATGCTTCGTTATTTGAAAACCTACTTATCCTCCCGGTTTCCGTTGCAGCTCGCCGTCGTGTACAGCTCGGGCTGGCTGGTCGTCGCCCAGCTCATTATCGTGACGGGGAAGATGTGGTATGCAAGCTGGTGGCTTTACCACTTTCTGCTGCTGGCCTCGGTCATCGTCATGGTGACCGGCATCGTCTGCCAATACGTCAGCTCGCGCTCGATTTCGGCCTCGGTCAAATTGATGTTTCGGGCCAATCCGCGCGACTGGATCAACACGTACATGTCTACGAGCGTGAGGGAGCTCGTCATGACGACGGAAGCGCGCGACTCCTACACGGCCGGCCACAATTACCGCGTCGCTTTGTACGCCTTGAAGCTGGGCGAGGAGATGGCATTGACCTCCGGCGAATTGCGGGCGATCGCGCAGGGCGGCCTCGTCCACGACGTCGGGAAGCTGCGCATTCCCGATCTGATCCTGAACAAGCCCGGGAAGCTTACCCCGGAAGAGAGGCAGGTGATCGAGGTCCATCCCGTATCCGGCTACGATCTGTGCAAGCGGCTCGGGTTCATGCCGGAGGAGCTGTCCGTCATCCGTTCGCATCACGAGAAGTGGGACGGCACGGGTTATCCGGACAAGCTGGCGGGAGAGCAAATCCCGCTGCTGGCCCGCGTAACGGCGGTGGCGGACGTCTATGACGCTCTGACCTCGTCGAGATCGTACCGCAAAGCGATGTCGCATGAAGCGGCGATGGAAATCATCGTCAAGGAGAGCGGGAGACATTTCGACCCCCGCTGCGTGGAAGCCTGGGAGAGACTTGTCCAGGAGCAGCCCGCTTTCTTCGAGCAAACGGTGCGGAACAGCCCGCATTTGAAGCTGGAGCGCAAGGTGAGAACCTAAAGCGATCGATACGAACAAGTACAAAGGAGAGATGAACATGACGTATTTGGCGGCTAACAACCGGTACGAGGGGATGAAGTACAACCGAACGGGACGGAGCGGCCTCAAGCTGCCGGCGATTTCGCTTGGGCTGTGGCATAACTTCGGCGGCGTCGACCGGCTGGAGAACGGACGGGCGATGGTCCGCCGGGCTTTCGACCTTGGCATTACCCACTTCGATCTGGCGAACAATTACGGCCCGCCGCCGGGCTCGGCCGAGGAGACGTTCGGACTTATTTTGAAGCAGGATCTCGCGGCTTACCGCGACGAGCTGATCGTCTCGACGAAGGCGGGCTACTATATGTGGCAGGGCCCGTACGGCGACTGGGGATCGCGCAAATATTTGGTCTCCAGCCTGGATCAGAGCCTTAAGCGGATGAAGCTCGATTACGTCGATATTTTTTATCACCACCGCCCCGATCCGGACACGCCGCTCGAAGAAACCATGATGGCGCTCGACCACGTCGTCCGCCAGGGCAAGGCGCTGTACGTCGGCCTCTCGAATTACAGCGCCGAGCAGACGGCGCGCGCCTCCGCCATCCTGAAGGAGCTCGGCACGCCTTGCCTCATCCATCAGCCTTCCTACTCCATGCTGAACCGATGGATCGAAGACGGGCTGCAGGACGTGCTGGAGCGGGAGGGCATCGGCTCGATCGTGTTCTCGCCGCTGGCCGGCGGCGTGCTCACGAACCGTTACTTGAACGGCGTGCCGTCCGATTCCCGGGCGGCGGGCCCGAGCGTGTTCCTGAATGCGGACGCGCTTACGGAGAGCAAGCTGAACAAGGTGAAGCAGCTTGATGCGCTCGCCCGGGAGCGGGGACAATCGCTTGCCCAGATGGCGCTCGTCTGGGTGCTGAGAGGCGGCAAGGTCACCTCCGCCCTGATCGGCGCGAGCAGGCCCGAGCAAATCGACGATAATGTCGAGGCGCTGAACAAGCCGGATTTTAGCGAAGAAGAGCTGGGCCGGATCGAAGCGATTCTCGCGGAGAAATAGGCAAGAGGAAGCAGATAGAAGTTTCATCCGATAGATGGAACGCCGGAACGTGCCTGCGCGAGAAGCGCCGCTCTCGTTCCGGCGTTTTTTCTTCTCCAAACCGCCGCCGGAAGGTATAATAGGGACAGCATGGGGCAAGAAGGACGGGCGCAGGGGGGGACAGCAGCTTGAACGGGATGTCGTTACGGACCAAGGGCTTGATTCTAATCGTCCTTATTTCTTTCATTCCGCTGCTTATGGCCGGCATCGGCAATTATACGGCGGTGAAGCGGGCGATGCTTCAATCGGAAATCGAGAAGACGACCAGCAGGCTCGGCAGCCGCGCGAACGACTTGGCGTCCTGGATGGAAGTGCGCAAGGCCGAGGCGCAGGTAATGAGCCGCACCGAGGTGGTCCGCTCCGGTACGGACCGGGAACGGCTCGACTATTTCGGCCGCGAGCTTGTCCGCAGCGGCTTCAAGTATCATGCGATCGGTTACATAGACGCGAACGGAGTAAGCGTGAGAACGGACGGCGAGTCGCGGGACATGAGCGGGGAGACCTTCTACCGGGTTGCGATGGGAGGCAAGACCATGCTGACCGACCCGTACGAACCGGGCTTCTCGAACGAAGCCCAGTCGATCATCGCCGTTCCCGTCTACGGGGACGACTATGCGGTGAACGGCGTCGTGTACGTTGCGATTTCGTTCTCGAAGCTGAGGTCCTACATTGAAGATGAAGGGGAGGGCACGGTCACCCGGATGTTCAATGACGACGGGGACCTGCTCTACCGGACGGGATCGGAGACGGAAGACGTCCGTCAGCTTGTCGGCGAAGGGAGCGCGTATAACGAGATTAACCGGAGCATGCTGAGCTCCGGGGAGGGGATGACGAAGACGAAGATCGACGGCCATTCGTTCGCCGTCTTCCATACGAAGGTGCACGGGACGCCTTGGCGGATCGCGCTGCAGGAGCCGATGTCCAAGCTGGAAGAGATCGTAACCCCGATCTTCTGGCGCATCTTCTCGATGATCGCCGTGGCGGAAATCATCGTCGTCATCTTCTTCTTCCTCTACTTCGAGCGGATCGTCAAGCGGCTCGAACATATTTTGAGCGTCACGGAGCAGGCGGCCGCGGGGAAGTTCGAAGCGGAGCATCTGGCGGTGGAGCCGCATGACGAGGTCGGCCAGCTGGCCCATTCCGTCAACGGCATGATGGTGCATCTGCAGGAAATGTTCGATCGTCTGGAAGCGATCATAAACCAGAATCAGTACGCGTTTATCGTGCTGGACGATCAATACAAGGTGACGTATTTGAACCGGACCGCCGAAGAGATGCTCGGCTACAAGACGGGGGAGCTTGCGGGCGTTGCGACGCCGCTCCTGTTCATGGATATGGACGAAGTCTACGCCGAGGCGGAGATGCTGTCGGCCAGGCTCGGGCGCGAGGTGAAGCCGGGGCTGGACGTGTTCCGCGAGCTTCGCAAGGAAAGCTTCTCCTACGAGCGGGAATGGACGTTCATCCACAAGGACGGCACCCGGATTCCGACGCTGCACAGCTCGAACGGGCTGCGGGATAGGAACGGCAAGTTCTCCGGCGTCGTCGGCATGGTGCTCGATATTTCCGACCGCAAGCATGTCGAGCTCGCCCGCAACCGGCTGCTCGATATCGTCGAGTCGGCGAAGGATTTGATCGCGTCGGCGGATACGGACGGCAAGGTCATCTATATGAACCGCGCCGGCCGCGAGATGATCGGGATCGACAGCGTCGTAGGCAAAGAATATAAGGTTGCGGATTATATGCACCGGCAAATGTTCGTCGAGCTCGTCAAGGGAGCGAATCAGGCCCGGGAGCACGGCTATTGGGAGAGCGGCGTCCAGCTGCTGAAGGCAAACGGCGAACCGCTGCACGTGTCCATGGTCGTCGTCGCCCATCATAACGAGCATACGGGAGAGCTGTACTTCTCCTGCATCGCGCGCGACATCACCGAGCAGAAGGCCGTTCAGGAAGAGCTGGTCCGGGCGCGTCTCGAAGCGGAAGAGGCGAGTCAGGCCAAAGGCCGCTTCCTTGCGCTGATGAGCCACGAAATCCGGACGCCGCTGAACGGGATCATCGGACTTGCGCAGCTGATGCGCAAGACCGGCCTGTCCGCGTCGCAGAAGGATTACGTGGACAAGATGAACACCTCCTCCGAGACGCTGCTGCGGATCATTAACGACATTCTCGATTTCTCCAAAATCGAGGCGGGCAAGGTCGATCTCGAGCGGCTGCCGTTTCAGCCGGAAGAGCTCATGAACCGGTTGACCGATCAGCTGAGCGTCTTCATGGGCGGCAAGGAGCAGTTCGAATTTATGATCGACCTGCCGGAGAACTTGCCGCAGACGGTGATCGGGGACATGCTGCGCCTCGAGCAGGTGCTGCTGAACCTGTGCATGAACGCGATTAAATTTACGAATAGAGGCCGGGTGAAGCTGAAGCTGGACATCGCGGAGGAATCGGAGGAGCTCGTGAAGATCCGGTTTATTATCGAGGACACGGGCATCGGCATGAGCGAGGCGCAGGTCGAGAAGCTGTTCAAGCCGTTCACGCAGGCGGACGGTTCGACGACCCGCAAATTCGGCGGCACGGGCCTTGGCCTCGTCATTTCCAATTCCTTGGTCGAATTGATGGGCGGGACGCTCAAGGTCGTCAGCGAGGCGCGCGTCGGCAGCAAATTTTATTTTACGGCGCCGTTCGCCGTTACGCACAAGTACAGCGAGCCGCGCAGGCAAATATGCGACGAGATGCGGGAGCAGCCGCTCTGGATTGTCGAAGACAACAAGGAGATGGCCGAGCATTGGAGCGGCATCGTCGAAGCGTTCGGCTTAACGCCGATCGTCTTCCATTCCTGGAAGACGGCAAGGAACCGTCTGCGCCGGATCGGGGCGGGCGCCCTGCCGAAGCTGATCGTGCTCGATATGGAAATGCCGGATATGTACGGGGCGGAGACGTGGCTCGAATTCCACCGGGAAGCGGAAGCGGTCGGCGTGAAGACGATCGCGATGACGACCTCCTACGGCCGCGACGAAATGATGCAGCTGCCGAGCGAGCAACGGCCGCTGACGCTGCTCATCAAGCCGATTCTCCGGACTTCGATGCTGCGGGCGATCGACAACGCCATCGATCAGAAATCGATCGACGGGAACGGGCAGGAAGGCGAGGTCCCGCCGGCGCCGTCCTACGGGGAAGGGGAACGCACGCGGATATTGCTCGCGGAGGATAATAAAATCAATCAGCTCGTCGCGATCGAAATATTGAAGGAGCAGGGCTACGAGGTCGGCCTCGCCGAGAACGGGCTGGAGGTGCTCCAGAAGCTGAAGGAAGAGAGGTGGGATCTTATTCTGATGGATATCCATATGCCCCTGATGGACGGGGCGGAGGCGGTGCGCAAAATCCGCGCCCAATCGGAATATGACGAGATTCCGATCGTTGCGGTGACGGCGAACGTGCTGCGCAACGATCACGAGCGCTACTTGAAGCTCGGCATGAACGACGTCGTGACGAAGCCGGTCGCCTCCGAGCGGCTCCATACCGTCATTTCGTATTGGCTGAAGGAGGGCTGCAAGCTGATTCAGAGGCCCATGACGCAGCATGATACGGAAGCGGCCGCCAGCCAGGCGGCCGCGGCGCGGGAGGAAGAGCGCGCGCTGCCGGCGGTAGCCGGCATGGACGTGGACAGCGCGCTGGCCAGGGTGAACGGCAAGCTGCCGATCCTGCTGCACATGATGGAGCAGTTCGCGATCGACTACGCGCTGTTCGCCGACCAGCTGCGCATCATGCTTCATCAGCCGGAGCTTACGAATATGAAGCGGATGATTCATACGCTGAAGGGCGCGGCTGGCTATTTGTCCGCATACGAGCTGCAGGAGGCGGTACTCGAGGTGGAGCGGATCGTCAGGCAGCCGAAGCCGGTCAGGAAGCAGCTGACGACGGCGATCGACGCTCTGGAGGCGGCGCTTAAGCGGCTGCTGGCAGGACTGAACGGCGCGCTGGAGCAGTTCGACAAAAATGCCTAACAATTTTCTAACAAATTGTTGTCCCATTATTGAGGGTATTGTATAGTAGAGTTACAATCATAATTGACAGAAATCTGCAATCCTCAAAAAGGGTGACGACGATGTATAAGGTTCTAGTTATCGAAGATGACGTCATGATGAGCGATATGCTGTCTATGTATTTATCGGAAGAGGGCTATTCCGTGAAGCAGGCTTACCGCGCGGACGAAGGGCTGCGCCTGGCCGAGGAATTCGCCCCCGATCTGGTGCTGCTTGATTTGATATTGCCCGATCTGGACGGAATGGAGGTTTGCGCGCAAATTCGGAAGCGTTCGAACGTTCCCATTATGATTCTATCGATGAAGAGCGAAGTGTCCGAACGGGTGCAGGCATTGAAAGCCGGCGCGGACGACTATATGTGCAAGCCGTTCAGCATGCATGAGATGACCGCCCGGGTCGAGGCGCTGATCCGCCGCTCGAATTCGGTGCAGGCCGAGACCGCCCAGCAGACGGCTGCCGCAACGGAAGCTGCGGACGATGCCAATCCGATCCAGCTTGATTTCGAGCGAAGGCTGCTGCTTGTGAGGGGCCAGCTGGTGGAGACGACTTTTTCGGAATACGAGCTGATGAAGCTCTTTCTGGCCCACCCCGGCAAAGTGTTCAGCCGGGAGGAGCTTATTAATGCGATACGCGGCTTCGATTCATTCGTGACGGATCGTGCCATTGATGTACATATCGTCAATCTGCGCAAAAAAATCGAACAGAATCCGAAGGAGCCCAGGTTGATCCGGACGGTATGGGGCTTCGGCTACAAGTATACGGCCCAGCATTCCAGTTTGAGCCCGAGCTGAATATATGGATCAGGACCGCTCCGGGACGCCGGGGCGTTTTCTTTTACCGCGATCGGAGGCGCGCAGGCGCCGCCCAAGCTCACGCTTTCCTAACAACTGCATGGTAGGAACGCGGGCCGGACGGCTGTTAAAAACTTTAACAATCTCCTAAAGGCGGCCCGTGCATTTTTCTAATATTTTCATGCCAATATGGGATTAATTAATGTAAACGGGCGGTGAATGGAATAATGGATGCGTTGACCGGTTTGCCAGGCCGGAAGGAAGCTTTCGCGCAGCTTGAAGTGGCGGTGAATGCCGTGCGAGCGGCGGGGAAGCGGATGGTCGTGGCGCTTATCGACTTGGACCGGTTTCATGGCTTGAATGAAACGAAGGGCACGGAGTTCGGCAACTACGTGCTCAGCATGATCGGCAAGAGGCTGTCGGAAGCGAGGGGATCGTCCACCGTTAACCGGATCGGAGGCAATACGTTCCTCGTGGCGATGCCCGTCGGGCAAGACGAAACGCAAAGCCTGCGGGCGGTCGAAGTAATCAAAAACGCGGTCGAGCGCCCCATCGAGGTCGACGGTACGGAGCTGTACGTCACTTCGAGCATCGGCGCGACGCTGTACCCGCAGGACGGGCGGACGAGCGAGCAGCTCATATGCCGGGCCGAACTCGCCTTGCATCAGTCGAAGGAGATGGGCGGCAATCGGGCGAGGTTTTACAATACGGAGGATACGCGGCATCTGAATCGGCGGATCGATATCGAAGCCGCGCTTCGGCCTGCCCTGTATTTGCGTCAGTTCCATCTTAGCTATCAGCCGGTCTACCGAACGGCGGACGGGGGGCTTCGCGGCTTCGAAGCGCTCATCCGCTGGGTTCATCCCGAGCTTGGGACGGTCGAGCCGTCGGAATTCATCCCGATTGCCGAGCACAACGGGCTCATTATCCCGATCGGCGAGTGGGTGCTGCGGGAAGCGTGCCGCATGCTTGCGTCCCTGAACGCGAATGGAGCGGACAGCCTGATCATGGGCATCAACGTCTCGCCGCATCAGCTGAAGGATCCGACCTTCTCGAGGACCGTCCTGCATACGCTCAAAGAGTACGGCCTGCCTCCCGAGGCGCTCGAGCTCGAAATAACGGAGCATTCGAGCCTTTACGCCTCCGATGCGGCGATTACGGCGCTCAGCTGGCTTCGCGCCGCCGGCGTGCGCGTCGCGCTGGACGATTTCGGCACGGGCAGCTCCTCGCTCGCGAACCTGCTTCAGCTCCCCGTGCAATGCTTGAAAATCGACAAATCGTTTATCGGCAAAATCGACGCGGACAGCGCGGAACGAATTCTTGTCGAAGGCATCATTCAGCTCGTCCATAAGCTTGGGCTCGAGGTTCTGGCCGAGGGCGTCGAATTCGAAGAGCAATATTCGCGTCTTCGGGAATGGGGCTGCGATTACGTGCAGGGCTATCTGCTCAGCAAGCCGATGGAGTTAGGCGCCCTCGACCTGTCCGTCATCCGCCGCAGCTAGCCGGCGCGAGCGGCGCGGACCGTTACAGCACGATGCCGAAATATAAACGCAGCGCTTCGTTATATTCTTCCTCCGACCGCGGGGCGATCGTCTTCACGCCTTCGGCGTTAAAGATGCGGAACTCCTCCCCGGCGATCGTGTTGCGCCCCTCGGCGGTACGGATGGCGGCCATGGGATTGCTTACGAAGATCGAGTCGGGCGCATTCTCGCACCAATAGGAAGCCATCACGAAATCTTTCGGAAGCTTGGGCTCCTCGGTGAAGGAATACAGCCACCGCCAGTCGTCGCGATGGTGTTCGCACAGCACCCAGCCGTACTGCTCGTCTCTCTCCATCCGGTAGCGCTCGTCTCCTTGCTGCTGGATCAGACCCGGCGTCAGCTCGATCGGCCGCCGGGGCACGATCCCTCCTACGCCCACGTCGCACAGATAGCTCTGTCCGTCCGCTTCGACCTTTAGCACCTGATGCCGCTGCTTGGGCGGCGGATTCGGCTCGTCGCGCCAGAAGCGGGCGACGAGGTCGGTCACGGGATACCCGAGCTCCCTCAGCAGCCAGCCGAATAGGGCGTTCAGCTCGAAGCAGTAGCCGCCGCGGCGGCGGACGACGATTTTGTCGACCAGATCGTTGATATCGAGCGAGAGCGGCTGACGCCGCAAAATATCGAAGTTCTCGTAAGGCACGGCGTGCAAATGGCGTTCCTGCAATTCGGCCAGCGCCGCGGCGCTCGTGTCGATTGGGCCTTTGTACCCAATCCTCTCGAGATAGGCGCGTACTTCGGGCTTTAACGGATTGCTGCGATCGTTCATCATCTCGAAAGCCTCCCTGAATGGAATGGTTGTCAGGCACTGTACTGATTCGCCGCCTGCTCCGGCACCTCCTGTACAGGACCGGGGCGGCGCGCAAAAAAAGACCTGTCCCGGCACGCGCGGCGTGTCGACAGGTCTTATTTACTTGAAATATAACAATTTATAAGTTTTGTACTTATAGACAGCGTATATTTCATCGCAAAACGAACTTATTCCGCCAAAAGACGGAGTCAGCCGTTTGCACTTGGCCATGCGGTCAGGATACTTCAAGGTAGAGCTTCGTGCCGTCGTTATACTGAAAAATAGCGACGTCGCGTACCATTTCCACGGATTTGATGCGTCTCCATTTTTTGCGGAAATCAAAGTCTAGTTCCATTTCGTACAATTTATGAGAAAGCAGATCTACGGATGCGGATTGTTCGTTAGGGTAGTAGACAGGGACGGAACGACGTTTGAAGGTTATGACTTTCATCATTGCTGCTGCACCTCCGATCGATTTCCCCCATTCTAACTTAAACCTTTTAGCCCCTTATGAAACGGTCGTAAGAATTTTGTTTATTAATTTCATAAATTCCTAACAATCAACAAAATTCGACACGATTCGGGAACTGCCTTCGATTAACTGGAAAAGCTGCTGTATTTTTTCTTATAATATCCGTGTCCCTTAGGCGGGTAATGAGGCGGACGGTTCTGCGGATGATGGTAGCCCTTCTTGTAATCGCTGCTGCTATAATGGTGATGACCGTGGTGGTTCTTATGGCCTGTGACGGAGTGCAGTAAACGGTTAAGCAGTTGTTTAAGCATGAATTTGACCTCCTAAAAAGTTTTGTGAAGCAAAACTTCGCTTCGAAAGCATACGCCGAAAAATTTTGTGAAGCAAAACTTCGCTTCGAAAGCATACGCTAAAAAGTTTTGTGAAGCAAAACTTCGCTTCGAAAGCATACGCCGAAAAATTTTGTGAAGCAAAACTTCGCTTCGAATGCATGCTCATAAGTTTTGTGAAGCAAAGCGGGCTGCGAAAGCGTAAGCTTTCATATAGTAATTAGTACGCCGTTTTGCCGTTAAGGTTTCTAGGCGTTTGCCGGACTCCGCGGGAGAAGCCGTCTCAGTCGCGGCAAAAACGGTGCCGGGAGAGAGCGAATATGTGGAAGGTTGTGTCTGGAAAATGCTCGGCAATGATCCGCCGGTGGCGGGACTATCCGCTCCGGAACGGGATCGTCTGGATGGGCCGGTACCGCATTGACCGGTTTCTCGGCATGGGCAGCTACGGGCAAGCCTATGCGTGCACGGATACAGGGTCGGGCCGGACGGTGCTGCTCAAACGGAATAAGCCGAGCAAGAAGGAAATCGGCAGGCTGCTGCTTCGGCGGGAGAGCCGAATCTTGCGGGAGCTGCGGCATCCGCGGATTCCGAAATGGATCGGCTACGAGACGCGAGGCCGCGACGAAGCGCTTATTATGGAGCTCGTAGAGGGCGACGATCTGGAGAGTCGCTTGATGGCGCAGGGACGCGCGCTTACGCTGCGGGAGGCGCTCTGCATTGCGAAGGAGCTGCTGCGGACGCTCGGTTATTTGCACGGAGCGGGCTTCGTGCACCGGGACGTCCGAATTCCGAACGTCATGGCGAAGGACGGAGCCATTTATTTGATCGACTACGGACTTGCTTGCCGGATCGGCGAACAGCTCCCGGAGCCGCTGCGCTTAGGACTGAACGAGCCGGATCCGGACATGGCGGCCCCGGGGGCTGCGGCCGGCAGCGACAGCTGGTCCGCCTTTAAGCGGAAGATGAGGCGGCCGCTTCCTTCCAGCGACCTGTATGGGCTCGGCCACCTGTTCTTGTTCATCATGTATGCCGGCTACGAGCCGGAAGAAGGGCAGGCGGAGCGCAGCTGGGAGGAGGAGCTTGCGCTTCCGCGCCCAGTCGTCTTGTTCGTGCGGCGGCTGCTCGAGCTGGAAGAGCCGGGCTGGCAATCGGCCGATCAGTGCCTGCAAGAGCTGGATAGGCTTATGGCCGAGCTTCAATAAACGCGGTCGAGCAGGTCGAGGAAGCCCAAGTTGCCCGTATAGAACGAGACGACGGCCAGAATCGCCAGGTGAAGCGGGTAGAAGCTTCGCCAGACGATCCGCGGAACGCGGATCCTGTCGATGCTCCGCATGAAATCGGGCGCATAGACGAGGAGCACGGTCGCGAACACGCTGAAAATTTGCAAAAGCCAGCCTTTGGCGAACACACTCGCGACGTTCAGGATGAAGTGAAGCGGCGTCATCCATTGCGAGCCGGCGTATCGGTAGATCAGGACGAGCAGGACCAGATAGGCGCCGTAGCTGAACGGCAGCGCCTCAAGCAGGACGACGAAAGCCGCCGCGATCAAATACGGGACGGCGCGCTTTTCTTTATATTTGTCGAGAAGGCGCAGAAGCAGCAGACACATGAACAACGAGCCGACGGTGTTGACTTCGATCAGGTGAAAGGCGAATTGATACGGCAGCTGCGAGATTAGGGCAAGCACCGCGATGCGCGCCAAATAGCGGTTTATATTACTCGTTCGGAAATAGCCGAGCACGATGGCGTAGGCGTAGAGCGGCATCGCCAGCCGCCCGATGATGCGCCAGGCCGTTTCCTCCGGAAACCAGATGAGGCCGATATGGTCGATAAGCATCGTCAGCATGGCAACAAACTGAATCGAAATCACCTTCATTCCCCGTATTGTCCCCAGTATACCATAAGGGCCGCGCGGATGAAGGAAGAGAAGGGGAGGGTCTCCGGACGCCCGCCGGTGGCCTCTAACGGACCGAGACGCTCTTGTTTCGATGAAACGGCCCTATTTCTATTTGTAAAGGACCCGAGCGACGCTATTGGCACGAAATCTTCTGTTCCATGCTTCGATTAGGCGGAATAAGGTCGCTCAAGTCCGTTACATTCTCAAAAAGGCAATTGTCGGTCAAATAACGGCTTCCGGGTCCGTGCGCGCCTAGCAAAGCTGGGTACAACTAGCCGGTGAAAGTCCGGTCGGGGTAGGGGCCAAGCCGCCTCGTAGCTAGCA
>NZ_JACXIY010000049.1 GCF_014705655.1 Paenibacillus arenilitoris
TGGAAAAATATTCAAAATTTCAGGGGATAAGTGTAGCGCCCACGATTTTTTATCCACAGTGTCAGGTTTGATGCATGGCTAGTGCAGTTTTTGAAATTAAAAAACAAGCCTAGAGGTGGGGGCGTTTGCGCTTCGCCCATTATTGACGAAGGGAAGGCAGAATTAACTCAAAAACCAGAAATGGCGATGCAGGGATGAGCTCCCTCAGCATCGCCATTCTTCTCAACACTAGCCGTTCGCCCGTCCAACCGAATCCCCTTCGACGAGCGAGACATAGATGCGCTCATGCTCGGCTGAGCTGCCGCCTTCGATCAGCTTGATCAGCTGCTCTGCGGCCACCGCGCCCCATCTCCGCTCGGAATAATCGATCGTGGCAAGGCGAGGCTGCACGTAATCGGCGATGTCGATATGGTCGAAGCCGACCACGTGGACATGCTCGCCGATCCGGAACGGCGTCCCCTTCAGCGCATGGTACATGCCGATCGCCATCTCGTCGTTAAGGCAGAATACGCCGACGGGGCCGTCGTATTCGGCTATGATCCGCCTTGCCGCCGCTGCGCCGCTCGCCTTGTCGAAGTTGCCCGGGAGCTCCTCGTACCGGATGCCCGGCCCTCCGCGCTCCACCGTCTGGCGCGCGGCCGCGAGCCGCTGCACGGAGTCGAACGAGCCTTCGGGTCCCGATACCGCGTACAGCTTCTTGTGCCCCCGGCGAAGCAAATACTCCATCGCGAACGTAGCGCCGGCTTTATTGTCCAGCAGCACCTGCACAATATTGTCATGCTTAAGCTTCCTGTCGAGCACGACGAGCTTGTGTCCCCGGTTCGCGTGCAGCAGCAGCTCCTTGTCGGAGAACAGCCGGTCGAGAATGATCGCGCCGTCCAGCATGCCTTCCGGCAGCATCCGATGCGACTGCGTTCCGCTGCAGATGACGAGGTCGTACCCGTGTTTGTTCATTTCTTCCTTCATGCCTTGAAGCAGCTCCCCGTAGAAAGCCCCTTCGAAGGTCGTCAGGAACGCGCCGATAATTCGCGTCTCCCGCTTCTTCAGCGTGCGGGCGGCCGCGTTCGGCACATAATTCAGTTCTTTGGCCACGGCGAGAATCCGCTTGCTCGTCTCTTCCGTCACCTTCGGATTTCCGTTGAGCGCGTAAGATACGGTCGAGATGGAAACCCCCGCGTGCTTGGCAATGTCCTTGATGCTTACCACAGCTATCGCTCCTATCGCTTGCTAACCGCGTTCATTCAAAGTGTAAACGGCCGGTGCTGCGGACGAACCGTTAGCTGCATCTATAGACAGCTCGGTTCTGTGCCGTCCTGGCGGAGCGGCGCACAGCATTTTCGACAATTCCATGTCCTGAATTATAACAGAAAGCGGGGCAATGGGGGTTACGGTCCGCCGGATTACTGCGATTTCGCATATCCTCTCAGAACCTTTGCCCCCGACTGCCCCACCGTTCCCGCTTAAGCCAACTCTACCCATCCGCGGATAGGAAGGAAACGCCGCACTCGTCTACGCGCAGCGCTTAAGCCATTACGATCGCGATTTCGTTCGTCCTATTCGCTGCGAGCAGCGCTTCTAGCTTCTCCCGCGCAATCCGCACGCCGCCGCGGCGGTAGCGGTTCGGCTGCTCGGCCGTCTCGACCGGCACTCCATTCACGGTCACGCTGCAGACCGATTCGCCGCCGACGGCATAACGGATCAGGATCGCCTTGCCCATCCAGCCGAAGCGGAAGCAGAGGCCGTCCAGATCGGCCGGCAATACCGGATCCAGCACGAGACCGCCGCCCTCCTGCCGAATGCCGAGCACGTTCGAGATCAGCTGGTTCATGTAGATGCCCGGACCGCTGGAATAGATACGCCAACCGCCTTTCACTTGCACTTCGCCTGCGCGCAGCTTGCCGAAGCCTTCCGCGGCTTCGTAACGATCGTCGAACTTGCCGTCGGAGCTGCTGAAGTAAGCGTTGCTCTGGCGAATATCCGCGTTCGGCACGACGTCTCGAATGCCGACCGGATTAATGGTCTCAAGCGCCTTCCACGTCTCCTCCGTCTTGCCCAGCTTGGCCATCGCCTCGATGAAGCGGATATGCGCATGGACATACTGCAGACCGATCTCGCGTCCGAAGTTGGCCGCCTGCTCGGCGCGCTTGAATCGCGTGCTGACGCCGCCCGCATAGTCGGCCGGACGGTTCATGAGACGCACCCCATCCGGACAGAGAAGCTCTTGCTTGATTAAGCGATAATGCGATTCCGCTTGCTCCTTGTCGAACAGCTCCCCGATCATGCTGCGCGTCATCGGCAGCAGCCGGTACCGGATGCCGGTCTTGTCATCGTCCGGATGCAGCATCAGGTCGATCGCGCCCGGCTCCTCCATATATGCGAAGCCGGACGTTACGCCGTCCTTCACGAGGTAACGGTTGAAGTCTTCCTCGATGCCTTCCGCCAGCTCGCCAAGCTCCGCGGCCAGAGCCGCCAGCTCGCCGCCTCGGCCTGCCAATGCGCGGGCCAGCTGCGTGAACGTCTGGAACGTCAGCGACACGGTCCAGCTGCTGATCATGAATTGCTTCAGCTTCGCGTTCGCAGGCTGCAGCGTATCGTCCCAGTCGCCGTCGCCGTACGACGACAGCCTTGTGCCGTGCAGGAAATGATCCTTCATATACTGAATTTCCTTGCGCGCGTGGTCGAGAACGGTATAGGTCTCCGCCGTCAGCTCTCCGCCATGTCCCGTATAAGGCACGCGCTCATCCAGCAAGGCGTAATCGCCGGTCATCCGCAAGTAATCGCCGAGCACCTTGAGCGGCCATACGATGACGTCGCCGTGGCTCTCTTCCTGTTGAATCCGGTAATACCGGTCGAACATGAACCATTGCGGCCAATTGCCCTCTTCGATGTATTGATGCGAATAGACGGTCTTCAAAATTTCCTTCACCTGGCCGAACTTGCCCATCGCCAGGAAGTATTCCGTCGGGCCTTGGCATACGTCGCGCGTGCCCCAAGCGGCGCCGCTATATTGCTCGAGACCATGCGGCACGGAATAATGGACGAGCATGTTGTGGGTGTACCACCATGCCAGCGCGTTAAATTTCTCCAGCTCCGTCTTCTTGTCCTTCGAGTCGTGCGACAGCCCGAAGCCGTTCATGACGCTAGCGAGGAAGTCGCGGTAAGCCTCGATATCGGCTTCCGCGGGACGCTCGCTCCGGCCGTTCGGGCCGCCTTGCTCCGCCGCCGCTCCCGGAGTCTTCTCAAGCCTGCCCTGAATCGTCAGCCGCCACTTGGCAGTCGGTTCAAGCTCCAGCACGACCAGGGACGCGGAGCCTGCCAGCGCGCCTGCCGCCAGCGCGGTCTCGTCCAGCACCTGCATGTCCGCGCCGCTGACGCCGAGCCGGAAGTGCAGTTCCGGATAAACGCTAGAGCTGAGCGATGCCGGATCCGCGCGGAAAATAAGCTCGCCGCCGTCTTCCCGCTCCATGCGGAACGGAAGCTCGTATTCCTTGTCGTTCATCGTGATTTGGTTCGTCACGAGGAAGCGGTACGTCTTGCCCTCGCGCGAGACCGCTTCGAGCGCGAGGTCCGGCGCGTCCGGCGATGTCCATGCCGTCACGCGCAAGAGGTCGCCATCTATTTTGTAATGCCAACGCGCATAATTGAAGCCAAGCTCGTACAGCGACGGCAGCGTCAGCAAGCGGTAACGGCCATCAATCTCCACATAAATCCGCTGGCCCGACGTCTTCAGCACATTCAGCGCATTGCGCGCGTTCGTCATCAGCTTGTTGAACGACGTGTTGCCCACCGTGATCTGCGAGTGGAAGAGGCCGTACATATAGTTCGTCGACGATACGACGCGATCGTTGATTCGCGCGTTGTCTCCGCTCATGACAATGTGGCCGTGCGGACGCTCCATGCGAAGCTCCTTCGCCTTCAGCACGACATGCTCGTACTTATCCGTGAAGAAGGACAACAGCTCGCCGCCTTCGCGTTCTTCCTGCAGGCGACCGGGGAACAGCGCTTCGATCTCCCGTTCCGTCATCCCATCCGCTTGCAGCGGCGGACCGAAGCGTTCGTTCCACGAGAGCGGCTCGCCTGCCGGGCGAAGCACGTCATCCTTCAATGCCTTGGCGCCTTCCCAAGCGTTCTCGATCTCGCCCGCGTATTCCAGCTCACCGATCGCTTCCGCATGGTCCGGCTTCAAGAGGCCGTAGAAGACGAAGGCCGTCTCCCCGCTTCCAAGCGTCGCCTTCTCCGACTGCAGCGCCGTGTACGCGAATTCGTACTGGTACACCTTGTTCGCCAGATGCTCGCGACCGAGCGCTTCCGGAACGTCCGTCTCCTTGTACGAGAGACCGAAGAACTGGAAGCCGTCCGTCGAATACCCCGCCGAACCCGTAAGCGAGCCTTGCTGCAAGTACGGGAAGCCAGTCGACATTGGCTGATTCTGTCGCGAGCAGACCGCGTAGCCCCTCTCTTCCGTCCGGAAAGCGGTATGACCGACATATTGGGACATGTACGCCTCGTTCGTCCGAACGGCGCCTTTGTCCGCAAGTCCCACATCCTGCCCGTACAACACGTCCGCTTCGACGCCTTCGCCGCTAAGCGCGACCTCCCAGAACCAGATCAGCCCGGGCATCAGCGTGAACGTCACGCGATACGAGACGCCCAGCGCCTCGCCCGTCCACCGGACGCGGCGGTCGGACGCGCTGACCTTGCTCCCCGAGCGCACGCCGAGCAGAGGCGCGGACTGGATTCGCCCGTCCTTGCGCACGCGCAAATACAGATTGTTCATTGATCCGTCCAGCGGATTCGACATGATCTGATTGACCATGAATCCCTCGTATCCGATCTCGCGAAGGTCGCCGCTGTTCAAGAACGTGAACGCGAGCCCGTCCGCCTGCACGGAAATCGTTTTATCCACCTGTTCCATACTCATTGCCGTGCTCCTTTCCCGCTTTCCTCTATCTACAATCTTCTATCCGTTATTTCTCTTATCCCATTAACCGGCCAACAGCTTGAACGAAAGCTCCTGCACGTCTCTGCTGTTCGGTCCGACCATGATCTTGAACCCGCCCGGATCGCTCTCGAACGACAGATCCGCGTGATGATACCGGAGCATCTCTTCCGTCACTTCGAACCTGACTTCCTTCGTCTCGCCCGGTTCGAGCGCCACCTTGCGGAACGCCTTCAGCTCGCGGAGCGGCCGGACGGTGTCGCCGGCGATGTCGCGCACATAGAGCTGCACCGTCTCCTCGCCTTGGCGAGCCCCTGCGTTCGTCACGCTGACCGTCAGCTGCAGGCTGCCGCCTGGGCGAAGCGAGACGGCCGACAGCTCAGCCGCGCCGTACCGGAACTCCGCATAGCTTAGTCCATAGCCGAACGGCAGCAGCGGCGCGTTCGGAATGTCCAGATATTGCGATTCGTAACGAACCGGCGCATCCGGAGAGCTTTGCGGACGACCCGTGTTGAACGAGTTGTAGTAGACCGGCACCTGGCCGACCGAATGCGGGAAGCTCATCGTCAGGCGTCCCGACGGATTGGCATCGCCATAGAGCAGCTCCGCAACCGCGGCGCCGCCTCTCGTTCCGGGATACCACGCCTCGAGCAAGGCGTCGGCTTCATCCAGCACGCCATGAAGGTCAAGGGGCCGTCCGTTGAACAGCACGACCGCTAGCGGCTTGCCCAGCTCGCGTACCCGCTGGATCAGCTCCAGCTGGCGGCCCGGCAAGCGAATGTTCGCGCGGCACCCCGCTTCGCCGCTCATCTCCGAGTCTTCGCCGAGCGCCAGCACGACTACATCGGCCGAACGCGCCGCGTCAAGCATCGCCGCAAGCTCCTCGTCCGTCATACGCTCCGCGCCGCAGCCCGCGACCGTAACTGCGGCCGAGCCTGCAATGGCGCGCATGCCGTCCGCCAGCGTAACGGCTTCCTCGCGCCTGCCCATGCACGACCATGGGCCAAGCAGATCGCTGCTGGCCGCGAACGGCCCGACAAGCGCGATCTTCGCAGCCTTCGCAAGCGGCAGCACGCCATTGTTCTTCAGCAGCACGCAGGACTTGAGCGCCGCTTCGTGCGCCGCCGCGAGATGCTCCTCGCTAAGCAGAATGTTCCGCTCCGCCGCCGGATCAGCGTACCGATGCGGCTTCTCGAACAGCCCAAGCTTGCGCTTGAGCTTCAAAATGCGCATTACCGCCTCGTCCACGAGCCGGACGTCCACCTCTCCGCTCTCGACCAGCTCCCGCAGATGATGCGGGTAACAAGGCGACATCATCTCGATGTCGACGCCGGCTTCGATCGCCTTGCGCGCGCATTCCCGCTCGTCCTCGGCCGCGCCGTGCGGAATCATCTCCTTCACCGCGCCCCAGTCGGAGATCAGCACGCCGTCGAAGCCCCACTCCCCGCGCAGCAGGTCGCGCATCAGCCTGCGGTTGCCCGTGGCCGGGATGCCGTCCACCGTATTGAAGGCCGTCATGACCATCTCGCAGCCCTCATCCAAAGCCGCCTTGTACGACGGCATGTAATACGCGCGGCGCATCCACTCCGACATATCGACGGTGTTGTAATCCCGGCCGCCCTCGGCCGCCCCGTACGCGGCAAAATGCTTGATGCACGCCGCGATCTTATACGGCTCCCCGGCAACGCCGCTGCCCTGGTAGCCGCGCACAAACGCCCGCGCGAATTGGCCGTTCAGCCACGGATCCTCGCCCGTCGACTCCATGACCCGGCCCCAGCGAGGGTCGCGCGTCAGATCCGCCATCGGCGAGAACGTCACGTGGATGCCGGCCGCCGCCGCTTCCTTCGCCGCGATCGCCGCCGTGCGCTGAGCCAGATCCAAATCCCAGGAGCTGCCGAGCGCGAGCGGCACCGGGAAGATCGTCCGGTAGCCGTGAATGACGTCGGCCATCATAAGCAGCGGTATGTTCAGCCGGTTATGGCGCAGATGCGCCTCCTGAATGGCGATCGCCTCTTCGGCGCCGCCGAGTCCGAGCACAGAGCCCGTCCGGCGCACATTGTCCTCCGTAATGCCCAGCCCCGCAAGCGGCCCCGTGATTTGACCGGCGCTGTTCGCCCCTTCGTAGAAAGCCGGAGCAAGCTGCAGCAGCTGATCGACCTTCTCCTCCAGCGTCATTTCGTCAAGCAGTCGTTGCAATTCCGTATCGTTCACGCGTTACTCCTCCATGCTTCCGCCGGAAGTCCGTCCGGACCTCTAGTGGATATATTCGTCCTGCACCTCGTCCATCAGCTTCTCCAGCCGCTTCGTCAATTCGGCTACTCGTTCGGCGTATGCCGGGTCGGCGTAAACGTTGTTCAGCTCGTACGGGTCGGCCTCCAGATCGAAGCATTCCCATTCCGGCGGACGGTCCTCGTCTCGGGAATCCGTCGTGCCGAGCGCTTGCGCGTAGTAATAAATGAGCTTGTACCGATGCGTGCGGATGCCGTAATGCGAATACACCTCGTGACAGCCGTCCAGATGCATCCAATACCGGTACGCCATCGCCGTCCGCCAGCCCTCCGGCGTCACGCCGTTCAGGAGCGGCCGGATGCTGACGCCCTGCATCCGTTCGTGAACCGGCAGCCCCGCGTATTCCAGGAACGTCGGCGCGAAATCCGTGTTCAGAATCATCGCATCGGCGGCGCTGCCCGGCTTGATCTCCCTCGGATAACGAATCAGGAACGGCATGCGGAGCGACTCCTCGTACATAAACCGCTTGTCGAACCAGCCGTGATCGCCCAGGAAGAAGCCTTGATCGGACGTATAGATGACGATCGTATCCTCGGCCAGCCCCTTCTCGTCCAGGTAGTCCAGCATGCGGCCCACGTTGTCGTCGATGGAAGCGATGCAGCGCAAATAATCTTTGATGTAGCGCTGGTATTTCCATTTGCGCACCTCTTCCGGCGTCAAGCCTTCCGGCGGAGGTCCTTTCGTATCGAGATCGTTCAAATCGTCAATGCGCATCTTCGCCTGAACGGCCGCCTGCGAACGGGTTGCATAATCGTCGTTGAACGTTACCGGCTCCGGTATGTCGATATCCTCGTATAAGTGCATATGCTTCTCGTCCGGTTCCCAGTGGCGATGCGGCGCCTTATGATGGCACATGAGCATGAACGGCCGCTCGGGATCGCGCTTGTCGATCCAGTCGAGCGACTTGTCCGTAATGATGTCCGTCACATAACCTTCGAACTTCTTCCTCGTGCCCATCTCAAAAAAGTCCGGATCGCGGTAATCGCCCTGATCCGGCAGCACGCTCCAATAATCGAAGCCCGTCGGATCGTGATGGCCGCCATGGCCGAGATGCCATTTGCCGATCATCGCCGTCTGGTAGCCGTCCGCCTGCAGCAGCTTGGGGAACGTCACCTGGCGTCCGTCCAGGTCGTCGCCGAGCGTCTTGACCCCGTTAATATGGTTGTACGTGCCGGTCAGAATCGTCGCGCGGCTGGGCGCGCAGATGGAATTCGTGCAGAAGCAGTTGTCGAAGCGCATGCCCTCGTTCGCGAGCCGGTCGAGATTCGGCGTCTCGTTAATGCGGCTGCCGTAGGCGCCGATCGCGTGCGAGGCATGGTCGTCCGACATAATGAATAGAATGTTAGGCCGTTTTTCCTTGGAAGCCGACATGATCTTTACCTTCTTTCCCCATTTATTAGACTTGCTATTTCATACCGGAGATGCTGAAGTTCTCGATGATGTGCTTCTGGAAGTAGGTGAACAGTACGATAACCGGTGCGACCATGAAGGTTGCTCCTGCCATCTGCAGGCCGAAATTCGCGGCGTATTGCCCCTTGAGCAAGGACAATCCGACCGACAACGTGTACAATCCCTCGTCGTTCGCAATAATGAGCGGCCAGAGGAAGCTGTTCCAGCCGGCGATGAACGTCAGAATCGCTTGTACGGCGAGGATCGGCTTCGAGATCGGCAGCGCGATCTGCAGGAAAATCCGGTATTCGCTTGCGCCGTCGAGGCGCGTCGCCTCCAGCAGCTCCGTCGGAATCGTCGACATGAACTGGCGGAACAGGAAGATCGCGAAGGCGCCGACAAGTCCGGGCAGCACGATGCCTGTCATCGTATTGGTCAGACCGAGCGAGTTGAGGATCAGGTAGACCGGAATCATCGTCACCTGGCTCGGAATCATCATAGTCGCCAGGACGAGCACGAACAGCGCGTTCCGGCCTTTAAAATCGTATTTGGCGAAGCCGAAGCCGGCGATCGCGTTCAGCAGCAGGCCGACGAACGAGAAGGCGACGATGATCAGCGTATTTTTGAGATAGACGCCGAAATTCATATTTTCGAACAAATACGCGAAATTGTGCATGGTGAAATTTTCCGGCCATAAAGTCGGCGGAATTTGGACGATTTCGGCCTCCGGCTTGAAGGAGGACATGATCATCCAGAAGAACGGCAGCAGGAAGAACAGGCCGCCGATCGTCAGCACGATACCGGAAATCCATTGGAACCCACGGCCGCCTTCGCGCTCGCGCGAGCGCTTCCGTTTGCCTGCGGTAGTTGAACTCATCGTAATCTCTCCCTTGCCTTAAGTCATGTCCGACTCGTTCTTCTGCACCCTTAGCTGAACGAGCGTGACGGCGATAATGCAGACGAACAGAACGAAAGAGCCGGCAGCCGCATAACCGAAATTGTTGAATTGGAATCCGTTCTGATAGATGAAGAGCGAAACGGACAGCGTGCCGTCGAGAGGGCCGCCGTCGGTCATGACGAACGGTTCCTCGAAGAACTGCAGCCAGCCGATCATCGTCGTGATCGAGACGAAGAAGATGGCGAAGCGCAGCATCGGAATCGTGATCAACGTCACCTGCTGCCACGTGTTCGCCCCGTCAAGCTGAGCGGCTTCGTAATAGGACTTCGGAATGCCTTGCAGCGCCGCAATGAAGATGATCATGTTGAGGCCGATCGCCTTCCATAGCGCGAGCAGGATCAGGGACAGCTTGGCGACCGTCGGTTCCGTAAGCCACGGCACGTCGGGCAGACCGACCGAATTCAGCATGTAGTTGAACAGGCCGAGCGCCGGATTATAGAGATAACTCCAAACGACCGCGACAGCGACGATGTTGGTCACGGAAGGGAGGTAGTAGACGACCCGGAACGCTTTGAAGATGCGGGACGTGCCCAGGTTGATCAACAAAGCGATAGTCAGTGAAAATAAAATGACAAGCGGCACGCCGATGACGACGTAGAACAGCGTATTCAGAATCGCCTTCAGGAAGACGGGATCTTTGATAACTTCGACGTAATTGTCGAATCCGATAAATCCGACCCGGTCGAAGTTCGCCAGCCCGCCCAGATCCATGTCCGTGAAGCTGATCACGAGCGCGACCGCGATCGGAAAGATGGAGAACAAGGTAAGCAGCAGCAAGGTTGGCGCGATAAAGATATAGGGAGCTTGCTTATTCAGAAAACTCTTCATCAGGAACGGTCACTTCCTTCTTTCATGCCGTGGCAAATATGGGAGCGGGCCGGCCTGTGCAGCCGGCCCGCTTCGTACGTTGACGGCGGCCGCGGCTTAAAGCCGCGAACGCCGTCATGCTAAGCTGGTCAATCTTATTTCATGAATTTGACGGCGTCCGCATTGAAAGCTTCAAGCTCTTTCTTCACGTCCGCGTTGTTGCGGTAGATGACTTCGAAGTGCTTCACGTAGCTTTGGCTGATTTGCGACCAAGCCGTAATGACCGGCATCGGAACCGCGGCGTTCAGCTGCTCGCCGATGACTTTGTAGAAGTCGTTGTTTTTGAGCGAATCGTCTTCCCAAGCAGCCGTTGCGGCAGGCAAGGAGCTCGTGTATTCCATCCACTTCAGCTGCGTTTCGGCTTTGCTCATGAAAGCAACGAATTTCGCCGCGGCGTCTTTGTTTTTCGAATATTCGAAGATCGACAGGTTGGAGCCGCCGAGCAACGAAGTGTTGTTTTCTTTCTTAGGAAGAACGGCCATGGACCATTTGCCGTCGATGTCGGCCGCTTGGTCTTGAATCAGCTTAATCATCCAAGGGCCGCTGATGAACATCGGCAGGATGCCTTCCTTGAACGCCGGGATGATGTCGAGACCGAGATCCTTCGGCGCGGAGCCGTTCTGGTAGAAGCTGTTGATGTATTCGACCGCTTCGACGAACTTGTCGCTCGCGAAGTCAGGCTGGCCGTCCGCCGTGAACCATTCCGCGCCGTTCTGGCGGGCGAACATGAAGCCCAAGGATTGTTCCTTCGGATCGATGCTGATGCCGTACTTGCCGTCGCCGCGAGCCGCAAGCTTCTGCGCCGCATCGGACAGCTCTTCCCAATTTTGCGGCGCTTGGTCGTAGCCGACTTCCTTCAGAAGGTCGGTACGGTAGTACAGAACGCGAGTCTCGACGTACCATGGCGTGCTGACGTATTGGTCTTCGTACGTTCCCGCTTCGACGGCGCCCGCGTAGAAGTTTTCCTGCTTCAGCTCCGGATATTGCTCGGCGTAAGGAGCCAGATCGGCGAGAGCGCCTGCGTCCGCGAATTCCGGAATCCAGGACGAACCCATCTGAACGACGTCAGGACCTTTTTTGGAAGCGATCGCCGTCAGCAGCTTCTCGTGTCCTTGATCCCAAGGCAGCGCCTGCACGTTGATCGTAATGTTCGGATTTTCTTTCGTGAACTCCTCTGCGAGTTTCGGCAGCGTCTTCGCTTCTTCGCCCATGCCCCAGACGCTCAGCGTCACTTTCTCGTCGGCCGCGCCGCCGTTGCCGCCATTAGCGCCGCCCTCCGCATTGTTGTTTGCTCCGCAGCCCGCCAGCAAGCCGGCGCCAAGAGCGACAGTCGTCATTAATGCCATCGTCTTTTTCATTCTCGCAATCCCCTCTCGATCAGTCGTAGTTGTTGGTTTCAGAAGCCGCTTTCCCCGCCTGGAACGGAATGCAGTCATTCCGTCCAGGCTCCCCTTCGAATCGTCCGCTTGGATCAGCATCCGGACATGCGCCGTCTTAAGTTAGAATGTCCCGAGATTCCCATTTCATTACATGAGACCGGAAGGCTCGTTTGCCGATCGCTCGAAACGTTTCGAAAAACACTAAAATTTACTGAGTTCGTTTATTCATTACTTGCAAAACTTGTGATTTACGTGCAAAACATAAAATTGAAACGTTTCGATTACGATTATAGACGATACTGTAATCGTATTCAAGTAGAAATTGTCCTTGAATCGAAACGTTTTTATTTATTCGCCGTCAAAAGCTTGCCGCGCTTGCTTACATTTTGTTTTCACAAAACAGATTCACAAAACGAAGGCATCTTGGATCGAAACCAAGATGCCTTCTGTCCAATTATTCTCTTGTCATCGGAAATCCTTCCCTGATTTTATACACCCCCATCAATTATCACTTTAAAGATCACCTTTATATCTTGGTCAAACATGGGGTAATATACGTATTGACTGCCGAGTACCCGATACGAAGGGCCGATCATGAATGAAGTACTTCTCGCGGTTGCTAGTGCGAATGCGATAATCAACTGCCCTGCTGCAGATACGGACCGATCATCGTTTGCTTTAAGGCTTCCATATCCATAACATCGCCTGAGGCGCGGTTTTGAAATATCTCATTTGTTCATTTTCTATTTGGTCAAGTTTTGCTTTGTCGGTAACCGCCCAAGTGAACAAGTACATAATTTTCATCTAGAATGTTTTTCTAATGCTTCCGTATCTTTAGCAACCATTGCCTCATCGATTCGTTGATAAACCGCTAAAATTTGTTGTTGATCAAAATTCATGGATGTTCACGCAGACTCCTTTTCGATCAACCATATTCTGCCTCACCATTACTTCTTTTATCTCGAATTGGGGATTATCATCAGCAAATCATTAATCCTCTGCTGTTCTGTTGCATTTCATACGGGATTCCTCCTCTGCTTTTGAACAAATTTCAGAACGTAATGCGTCCCGCATATATAGATTCCCATAACAGACAGGTAATCCATTAAAAAACTCATACTGGATTCATTGAAGTTCCAAGACCCAAAAGGATCATATACGAGCAGCTTCGAGCCTAGATTTCTTTCAATTGAGGTCTGGACTCCATATACAACAATCAAGATTGCCACTACACGCAACAAAAAGGTTCGGACCCTGCTGGGATTGGTAATTCCCGTCAATCTACGCATGGCATTTATAATCGTTCCCCAAGACATTCCTACATGAATGGCCATTAGAATAAAACCCCAATAGGAAGTCATAACATGAAACTGCATGAAAATCATGTCATGGTTCATTGGTATAAATGAGAGCACTTCACGGGAGATCGGTATGGAACTGATCATCACGGCGGCCATAGCTACAAGAAACAATAGATTGACTGTTATGCTAAGAATACGCCGAATATGGAATGTTCCCTTAAACATCGTCTTATACCAGCGACGGTTTAATAGGTTGTGGGCAATAAATAATACCAGCAGGATACTCCCAACCACTTCATGGACTAGAATTCCGGTTATATGATAAGCCATGGCCACTAGCATCAGAATCGTCATAGTAATATCAATGCTCAGCTTGAGTATCATGCCTCGATTCAATCCGTCCTCCCCTTTCTAAAACGCTGCAAGGTTCCCTTCATCTCCTGTCGAAGTTGTTGCAACCTTAATGAAAGCGACGTCAGCTCCTCGCCGCTAATGCTCGAACCGCTATATTTTGCTTTTTCAAAGATCACCAAAATCGTTTCCAAGTCTTCGCTCCCTGCTTGATTATCGGAGTCGAACCATCTCTGTAACACTTCCCGCGCAGTTTCATGCTTCACGCGGATATAGCCTTTCCTTTTCGCATATTGGAGAAATCTCTCGAATTCTGAAACGGCTTGCTGGTTCATATCCAACTGCCGGTGTGTCGGCCAAAGTAAGCGGAATCTCCATACTAAAAAAAGCAATGCTGCTATAAAAGCGATTCCGATTCCCCACCACAACGAGCGTGGTAAGCTGTCATTTTCAGACGCTTGCCTCATTTCTTCAATCTCCATATCTGGCAAGGTTTCCATCTCATCATTTACTTCTTCCTCAACAGGAGGCTCTGGTATCAGTTCTGCAATCGACGCGTCATCAGGCATGTAAACTGGAAGCTCATAGCTGGCCGTTGGCTCGAATGGTATCCAACCAAATCCAGTAAAATAGATTTCGACCCACGAGTGAGCGTCTGAATTCCGGACCGTATACACACCCTCGCTACTCGCTTCTCCTGTCGTAAATCCTTTTACCCAGCGAGCAGGAATACCAATGGAACGCGCCATCACAACCATCGCCGTAGAATAGTAGTCACAATAGCCTTCTTGGATTTCAAACAAGAAGCGGTCTACGAAATCCGGGCTCTGCCCTTTGCTCAAATCAGGTGTGTTGGTGTAAGGGTACGTACTGGACAAGTACCGCTCGATCAACTTCGCTTTGTCGTAATGATTTGTCCCAGTCTCCGTCACTTGAATGGCCAGTTCCGTAACACGGTTCGGGAGCGACTCCGGGAGTACCAAGTATTCGTCCAGGCCTGCTTCTAAGGGTAACTCGGCTGCCGAATTGCGAAGCTCCGATTCGTTAAAGACCGGTACCTGCGATGTTATCGAATACGAATCCGGGTACGATTGCCGGCCATTGTCAGTCCATCTTAACTCCGACACCTGCGGCAACCATTGCAACGGTGAAAAATCCGTGTCTGTACCTCCATTAGTTATTCCCTGTAACTTGTCGATCGCGTACGCACCGAACAGTACCGGATACTCCTCTTCTGCCCCCTCAAGCATAGTAATTGTCTGAGTTACTTCAATCGTCCTCAAATTTGTTGAAGCAGTGATCGGGTCATTCGTTAACGCAGTATTCGGCAAGACGGACGTTTGCAGCATCCTCCGGTCGGCCTCGCTTTCAGCCCATCCGTTTCCGGTATAAATCGTGCGGGTTTCGCCGCGCCAATAACTAGGAAGAGTAGTGGCAGCCGTCATAACCGGTGTCTCATCGAAGAAAAGCTGGCCTCCGAGCGAAGAATCGTCGAGACTATAACCTGACATTGTTACCGCTCCTAGCGAAATTGACCCTCCCTCAACATTACCTGATATCGCCGATTGATTACCTTGCATGTTCTTCCACATGGTATAAGGATCAGTCAGCACCGCACGAACGTCCGGAGCAAAGATTCCAGTTAAAACGACGAACGATAAGAGGAGTGCGCCTGATAGAGCGATGAATGGTGAGATCTTGGATAACTGCTGTAAACCATTAGGATTACTCTTATTCAGTTCCGTGAAATGGCGTATCGTTAATAAGAATAGTCCGCAGGCGATGGCTGCCGCCGTCTGCATCCACAGGTCGATTGGACTGAAAGAATCGCGAATGGCAAACGCAGTAACCGTCGCTACAAGCATAAACATGATGTTCTTTTTGGACTGCATCAGCTTTATGACAATCAGTGTAATAAGCCAAGCCGCCAATGCGAACCATACGAACGGTACGAATTGAATGAAAATATCACGCAAATAATTGCTCACTTCACTGAGATTCGAAACGTCGCGACGGATTGGTTCATTAATTACCATAGCTCCTGTTGCCAACAGGAGAGCCGTAAGCTGTATGAACCATCGCAGCGATTGATGTAGTCGGAGAATCCATTCAATGACAACCGTAACAACAATAGTTACCTCCACGACTGCAACTGTTGCTGGCAGCCAGCCTTCCCCTTCTTGCTGAATCCAGTATACGTACTGCAGAAGGAACAGTCCTGTCAATGTAATCGAAAAACGCTCGTACCAGTCTCGTAGAAGTCCCATTTGCAGCTTTCTTTGTATTTGCGTTTTCATTTCATGACGCCCCCTAACTTAAGAGAAAGCTCGTCAAGGGACGTTATTTCGTAACCCAAAATGCGGGCTGTTTGCAAATGCCGTTTCCAGTGCTCTTGTTCAGTCTTTGGCACCCCAGCAGCAACCCACATATGACAAGTCTTCATCCTGCGTTGTTCGAGCCAGGCTAGAGTCTGAGACAGTGCATGTCCGTATTGAGGCGAGACGACGACCAGAAAGCTGCCAGGAGTGAATAGCCGCACACGCTCCCGCAGCATATCCAGCAGGAAATCCACACCGTCCGGTTCAGTATCTATCAAATGGTTCATTATGGCATTCTGCTGAATTGCGCCAGACTGTTCAAAATACGTTGTATTTTTTCCAGCCGATACTAATTCAATCGCCAATTCACGGCTAGCTGCATATTCAAGAATGGAAGCCGTAATGGAGACAGCCATCTCATAATGATCATTGTTATCGTAAGCCTGTATGCTCCTGTCAAGAATAATTACGATCTTAGGGGCAGCCTCCCTCTCGTATTCTTTCGACTTCCAAGTGCCCGTTTTGGCAGTAGCTCGCCAATGAATCCGGGATAACCGATCACCGTTGATGTAATCTCGAACGCCGCTTAGTTGCGTCGATTCCCGGTGAGACCTTGTCTTTGCGGTCTGGAATTGACCTCCCGGCAACCTCTGATGCAGCTCCTTCCATTCCCTAATCCTTGTCCTTTGCGGCTGTACTTTAAAGTCGTAAGGCAGTCGGAGATGCCCTTTGTGCTGGAACAAACCAAAGATGTCCTCGGTTGAGCAGTCGGTAACTTCAAAACGGTATATTCCTCTGCGCAGCGGAGGTGTCAGGCAGGACACTTCAGCTCGTCGCTTCCAATCCGGGATGAGAAAGGTTTCCAACACATGCTCCTCGCGGCCTTGGCGGAACAGTCTTTCTTTAACCTTGACATAAGGAATAGGCCATAAGCCGGGAATGTGCACTTGAATATTCACGGAAACTGAAGTACCAGCCTCGATTGCCGCACCGTATTCCGTGTCAGGGATTGAAAGTAAGACGCGCGCTCTGGATATCCCGCTCCAGCGTCCTAACATCAAGTAAATACATAACGAACCAACGATCGTAAATACCATGAAAGCCAGCTTACCGCCTTGAAACAGTAAAAAAAACAAACTAGCGGTAAACAAAAATGCGATCCCCAAAATGCGCGCCGTAAGTGATGTAAACATGCCCATACTATTTACCCATACCAACTGGTACCTGAACTTGTTCGTACACCGTTTCAAACACGGAATCTAGCGTATTTCCGTTGAGTCTTCCTTCGGGCTTCAAAATAATTCTATGCCCTAGTACAAAGGGAGCCAAATACTTAATGTCATCCGGAATGACGTAATTTCGATTCCTTAAGTACGCCAGTGCTTTCGCAGCTTGCAGCATGGCGATCGAAGCACGCGGGCTGGCTCCCAGGAAAACGGAGGAATGTTCGCGAGTTCTTCTCGTGATCGAGACGATATAGTCAATGACCGTCTCATCAACGTACACCCGCAATACACGCTCTTGGATTTGCATCAGACGCTCGACGGTCGCGACAGGCTCGATCCGGTCAATTGGATGTCCGCTCTCTTGAGAAAACAGGATCCGCTTTTCCGACTCTTGATCCGGGTAGCCAAGATTAAACTTCATCATGAACCGGTCCAATTGTGCCTCAGGCAAGACATACGTGCCCTCGAAATCGATCGGATTTTGCGTAGCCAGCAGAAGAAAGGGCTTCGGCAGCGGATAACAATCGCCGTCCACGCTCACTTGGCGTTCCTCCATTGCCTCAAGCAGGGCAGACTGCGTTTTCGTTGATGCCCGGTTAATCTCGTCGACAAGAACAATGTTGCTGAATATCGGTCCTGGCCGAAATAGGAACGTTTCTTGTTTCGGATGATAAATAGCACCCCCGGTAACATCCGTTGGAAGCAAGTCGGGATTGCATTGGATACGTCGGAACTGGCCTCGCAACGATTGAGCCAGCGCTTTGATCAGAACCGTCTTACCGGTTCCAGGCACATCTTCCAGAAGAACGTGTCCGCCCGCAAGCGCGGCGGTCAATAACAGCTCGACCTCCGTTTTTTTGCCGAGAATGCAGCATTCCAAATTAGATTTGATTTGATTTAATAGGTCTATATCTTCTGTAAACGCAGCATTCATCTTTTCTATTCCTCCTGTTGGAATAACTCAGCTCGATAGCTTGATTTTGTACAATTTATCGTCGTTCTCCTGAAGTTGGCCGCGGCCGTCTGTATTATTGCTAATGAAATAGAGGATGCCATCTTCAACGAACACATCACGAATTCTGCCGAGACCGCTAACGATCTCGTGTCGTTCACCCGTCTCTAGATCAAACTGAATAACTGCCGATCCCCTTAATGCAGCGACGTACAGCATGTTGTCGGAATACGCTAATCCGGAAGGCGCCCACGTCTCGTCACTGCCGGACGTAAACAATGGGGATACCATATCTTCCTGTTGCTCATCCCCCTCGATGATTGGCCAACCATAATTTTGCGCAGCCTCAATCAGATTCACTTCATCGTTGGCTCTATTGCCGTGCTCGGTTGCATAGAACGAACCATCTGGCGACCAGTCCATCCCTTGAGGATTACGGTGTCCATAACTATAGACATAGGAATTTGGAAATGGATTGTCGCTCGGGATGGAGCCATCGAGATTCATTCTTAAAATTTTCCCGCCTAGCAGATTGGCATTTTGAGCATTAGCGGATTCAAAAGCGTCACCGACTGTCGCATAGAGCATTCCGTCAGGCCCGATTTCTAGTCTTCCGCCGTTATGGTAGACACCGCTTAAGATGCGATCCAGAAGCACACTTTCCTCCTTCCAAACGTTAGCATCTAATCGAAGAGTTACAATCCGGTTATATTGTCCGGGGCTCTCTTCGTAGGTGTAATAGGCGTAAGCCAGATTCGAAACCGGAAAATCGGGAGCAAGCACAAACCCGAACAGACCCGTCTCCGAGGCAGACGTAAGCGGCTTTTCAAGCTCTACGCGTTGCCGCTCTGCCAGTCCGTTTTCGATCTTAACGATACTCCCTTTTTTTTCGGTTAAATAGATAATGTCTCCGTATTTTGCAATCGACCAAGGCAATTCGAGATGTTCCGCAATGACTTCATGTCCTATCACGGGCTGGACTTGCGCTTCGTTTTCACGTTCGTAAGACAATCTCTCCTGAGCCGAACATCCAGAGAGCAATAATGCTATTGCTATACCTTTCACGATGAAGGATTTCAAGTTCAACCACCTCCCCTGGGCAAACAAACACGGAATAATGCACCCTTCTCTTCCCTGCTTTCAACTTCAATTCGGCCGCCGTGCTGTTCTATGATCGATTTTGTAATGGCCAAACCTAAACCGGCTCCTCCGTATTTTCTTGCCCGTGACGGTTCAGCGCGGTAAAAGCGTTCAAATATATGTTGAATATGAATCTCTTTAATTCCGACACCATTATCTTGAATTGTAAGCTTGATTTCTCTTTCGTCACCATCAAGATCGATAAGGATAACTCCTTTCTCCGGATCCGTGTGTTGAACGGCATTTTGAAATAAATTAAGCAGCACTTGTTTCATTTTATCCGGATCAAAATCCATACAAGGATCTTCGTTCAAATCGACTCGAATCCGCCGCGCACCTGCAATCATTCGCAAATGCGGCTCCAATTGTCTGATAAGATCGCCAAGGCGGCCTCGGGTCAAGCGAACCTCCAGACTGCGATCCATTCTTGCTAAGGTTAATAGGTCACCTACCAGCTTGTTCAGCCTCTCCGATTCGCTATACATACTGACCAATGCCAACCGCAGCTGGTCGGGATGCTCCGCTCCCCCCTCCAGAAGCACTTCCAGAAACCCATGAATGGAGGTCAACGGAGTACGAAGCTCGTGAGACGCATCTGCGATAAAACGGCGCATCTGCTTATGCGCTTCCTTTTCAGCGGTGAAGGAGGTTTCAATTCGCTCCAGCATTCCGTTAAAGGCAACAGCGAGACGGTCAACTTCTACCGTTCCCTGCTTGATGGGTAAACGCTCACTCAGATTGTTGCTGTGAATTCGTTCTACGGTAGTTACGATCCTAAACAAGGGTATTATAGTTCTCCGCAGTACGGGGCTAAAGGTAAGCTTCCCGACGATAAGTGCCAGTATTGAACCGATGACATAGAATAAGAACATGTCCTTCTGATAGTCACGTGTTTCAGTCAAATCGACAATCGATTGAATGATGAACTGATCTTCGTCCGACTTGCCGACCCGCTGGCAAATGACCATTTGAACATTGTCAAGCTCGTCCCGGATCACCTTATATCCGCTGCTTAAGCTCCCAGACTCGAATATGGACCGATATTCCTCCAGAGGCAGCCGAGGCACTGGCAATGAGTAGTGGGGATCGACGTATATCTCCGATACGTTGCCGTTATATTCGATTAACGCAATCGACTGTGCACTGCTCAGAAGCGAATTCATTGCAGGCACATGGTCCGACTTCTCTAAACGGTCTTCCTGCCATCGCTCCCATACATCGGATGGGACGGATAGGATTAAATTGTGAATAGCCCTCTCCTTCTTGTTATATAAAAAGTGTTGCATAGTAAAATATTGAAATACCCCAATCAGGATAAAGAGTCCAGCCATAATTAAGATGGAACGGGAGAGCAGCTGGAAGCCGAGTGAATGGGGTTCGATGCGACGGGATAAGCGAACCAGCCGCTTCATTTAAGGATCAACCGGTAACCCGAACCCCGGAGCGTTCGAATTAATTGACGCGAGTGATCTTCCAGCTTTTCCCTCAACGATCGGATATAGACTTCCACTACATTTTCGTCACCGGTGAAATTATTTCCCCAAACAGCATCCAGAATCGAATTTTTGCTCATGACAAAATCATGGTTCATGACAAGAAATTTCAACAGCTCGTATTCTGTCCGTGAAAGTTCCAGCAGATCATCCTTATAGTGGATTTCTCTACGAGCGTCGTCAATTCGGAAGGGTCCCTGAACCACTTGACCAAGCAATTCTGGAAACAAGTTGCGTACCCGGGCATGAATTCGCGCGATCAACTCCTTTAAGCTGAAAGGTTTAATCATGTAATCGTCGGCGCCCAGATTCAGCGCTTTCACACGATCGTCAATTTCTTCTTTTGCCGTGAGCATGATGATCCCCATTTTATCCATCTTCTTGAGCAAATTGCACACCTCGAATCCGTCCAGCCCCGGCATCATGATGTCGAGAACCACAACATGCGGAAGAAACTCCTTCGCCTGAACGACCGCATCAAATCCATCCTGAGCAGACCGAACTTTGAAACCTCCATTTTGAAGCCCCAACTCCAGAAAACTCACAATATTTGGTTCGTCATCGACTACCAACACCCGAACTTGACCTGGCTGCAGCAAAAACAATCACCTCATCTTCCTTTTCGTAGTACTTACTTCGATTCCGTAAGCGAAATTCTGTACAATTTATCATCATCCGTCTGAGGAGTCCCGCGTCCGTCTGTATTGCTGCTAATAAAATAAAGGATATCGTTTTCAACAAGCACATCTCGAATACGGCCTAGGCCATTCACGATTTCACGCCGTTCTCCCGAGTTTAGATCGAACTCGATAACCGCGGACCCGCTTAGCGCCGCAGCGTACAATTTACCATTGGAATAAGCGATTCCGGAAGGCGCCCACGTCTCGTCGCTGCCGGAAGTAAACTGCGGCGACACCATACCCTCTTGGACTTCATTGCCCTCAATGATCGGCCAGCCGTAATTTTGCCCTGCTTCTATGAGGTTGATCTCGTCGTTTGCATTGTTACCGTGCTCGCTTTCATAAAGCGAACCGTCAGTCGACCAAGCAATTCCTTGCGGATTACGGTGTCCGTAACTGAATATATAGGAATCCGGAAAAGGATTATCGTCGGGGATCGATCCATCGGGATTCATCCGCAAGATCTTCCCGCCTAATAAGTTCAAGTCTTGTGCGATCTCCGCCACATAGATATCGCCTACCGTCGCATAAAGTTTTCCGTCCGGTCCAATTTTGACCCTTCCCCCATGGTGGTACATGCCACTTGGAATGTCATCGAGAAGAATCTGCTCTTCCTTCCATGAGTTACCTTCCAAGCGTAACCTAACGATGCGGTAAAACTGACCGTTGTTGCTTTCATACGAATAATAAGCGTAGGCGAGGTTAGAGTCCGTAAAGTCGGGAGCAAGCTCCAACCCCAGCAGTCCTCCTCTTCCTGTAGTCATCAGCTCATGCTCAAGTTCTACGACCTGCCGTTCCGCAGCTCCATCTTCTATTTTTAAGATTGTCCCTTCCATTTCCGTTACATACAAAACATTTCCACTTTTTTCAATGGACCAGGGCATCTTCAACTGATCCGCCACAATCTCCGGTTCGCCGGTTGATACTGCCTTATCCGCTTGCTCATTAATGATCTGCGTATCGGATGAGCTTGGCTGTTCGGAAATCGAATTGCGCTGATCATCTGAGGAACAGCCAGAGATAAAAACCATTGCAGCAATAAAGATTGATAATTTGATGGTGTTCAACATTATTCACCTGACCTTTTAATGTGTATTTTTTAGGGATGATCGATAAATCCAAATGCGGGTCATCGCAAATGCGTCTTCTCTATTGAATATACTTTAGAAAGGGGCAAGAAACCTGAGAATTACCTTATAACTGCCTGAGAATAGCGGGAAATTTTTTAATATTAAGAAAGAAACCTGCAAAAAAAGATGCCCCAAGGTAAGACCCGGGGCAACAACTGGAAATTAAATCCTGTGAGATGTATTGGCTGGATCCCCCGCCCTGCTTTAGAGGCCGGTCATTCTTTCCATGGCCTCCGTATAACGCGCCCCCATCAACTTTATCTTTGAGGCTGCAGCATCAATCATTCGAATATCTTCAGTCGTCAGTTCAACATATAACGCGCTCAGGTTTTCTTCCAGCCGATTCAATTTACGGGTACCCGGGATCGGAACAATCCACGGCTTTTGGGCAAGCAGCCATGCCAGTGCAATCTGAGCCGGAGTCGCATTCTTCTGCTCGGCAGTCTCTTTGAGCAATTCCACTAGTGCCTGGTTCGCTTCTAGAGCGTCCGGAGCGAACCGGGGAAGAATATTGCGAATATCGCCGGCTGAAAATTTACTATCTGCGTTATAATTTCCGGTTAGAAATCCCTTACCCAAAGGACTATAAGGTACAAAAGTTCACGCGTTGAGCTTACTCGAAATTCGTGTTGTCGGAAACTTCGCGCCATGCTTCGTATTCGGATAGACGTCCTTGATAATGGCGAATAACGGCGCCTACCATGCCCGTACCTGCCAACCAGCGAAGCGGGGGATTGGCATCATTTGAAACCTTAATCAACGCTTTCGCAAGCTTTGCCGGATCGCCGAATTGCTGTCCTGCGAAGTAGAAGTCATGCATTGTATTTCTTTGCTCGGCATAATCCTCGATCTCGATCTCAGAAAATTTGGCAGAGGTCTGCAAATTGGTGAAGTCCGTACGGAACGGTCCTGGCTCAACAATCATTAAGCGAATCCCAAAAGGTTTTAGTTCGGTACTCAATCCTTCTGCCCAACCTTCCAAAGCGAACTTCGAAGCACTGTATACCGATCCTCCCGGAATCGACATGAGACCCATCATGGAACTAAAGACCATAACGTGCCCAGAGTTTTGTTTGCGCATGATCGGCAGAATGGTTCGTGTGAGCCTCATCGTCCCGTACACATTCGTTTCCATCTGCTGACGGATCTGCTCCTCGGACGTTTCTTCGAAGAAACCGAGTTGGCCGTATCCGGCATTATTGACAAGAACGTCAATACGTCCGTATTTTTCCATAGCCTCTTGAACGGAAGCTTGTACTTGCTCTTCATTGGTAATATCAAGCTTGGTGATCAACAGGTTCGGCGAAGTGCCAAGTGCGGTTTCCATTCCTTCCGTTTTACGCGCCGCGGCAACGACTTTGTAACCTTGGTCCAAAGCTTCCTTGGCGATCGCTGCACCAATGCCTTTATTGGCTCCCGTAATAAACCAAACTTGTTCCATAAGTTGTCACCCCTTTATTTCGCGGCGATCTTGCCACACGAAGTGCGACGTTCTCTTGGCGATCAACCAACGCCCATTTACATAGGCATATTCATCGCTGTATTGAACCGCGCTGGAATTTTTAATTTTCTTGCCGTCTTCGGATTGAATTAAGTCCACTAAACAATAGAGCGTCCCGGTCGCACGGTTACCGTCGATTGACACGGTATGTTGGCCATTGAAATGATACACGGTTTCAAAATGACTTAAGAACGCTCCAAAGCCTTCACCTAATGCTTTGGGTCCCGTTAAGCTTGACACTAACGCTCCGTTAACATAAGAATCCA
The DNA here is from genome assembly GCF_014705655.1 of Paenibacillus arenilitoris. Classification (GTDB taxonomy): domain Bacteria; phylum Bacillota; class Bacilli; order Paenibacillales; family Paenibacillaceae; genus Pristimantibacillus; species Pristimantibacillus arenilitoris. Next base: position 24,180 of record NZ_JACXIY010000049.1, read on the forward strand.
CCGTGGCATCTTCGGCAAAAAGTAAAATTTGATTTTGGATATCTTTCTTATCCGCCAGAATCGAGAAATGATCGACAAGTTCCCTCAGTAACCTAACGTTTTCTAATTCCATAATCTATTCCCTCCACTAAGATTGAAATTTAAAGCTGCTGAGCGCCTTTACGATTTCAGGATCGTTATGCGACAGGAACAAGCTCTGTTTCATGTCCAAGGCAGCGATCGTATCCATATCTTCTTGCTTCAATTCGAAATCGAATATATTAAAGTTCTCACTGATACGTTCTTTTCGAACGGATTTTGGAATCGCGACAACGCCTCTTTGCGTTAACCAACGCAAAACGACCTGCGCAACGGACTTGTCATATTCCCCAGCTATGGATACCAGCGCTTCGTTCTGGAACATATGGTTTCGACCTTCTGCGAACGGTCCCCAAGACTGGATTTGAACTCCATTTGCTTTCAAGAATTCGGCGCTTTCGACCTGCTGGCAGAAAGGATGCGTTTCGATCTGATTTACGGCCGGCGCAACCTCGTTATGAATGATGAGATCAATCAGACGATCCATCTGGAAGTTGCTGACACCGATCGCTCGAATTTTGCCTTCGCGGTACAACTCCTCCATCGCGCGCCAAGATCCGTACACATCCCCGAACGGTTGATGAATTAAGTACAAATCTAAATAATCGAGCTGCAGTTTCTCTAACGACCTCGCTAAGGCTTTTTTCGTGCTCTCGTAACCGGCGTCCTGAATCCATAATTTCGTGGTGACGAAAATTTCCTCTCTTGGCACGCCGCTTCGTTTTATAGCCCGCCCAACCGCTTCTTCGTTCTGATACGCCGCGGCAGTATCAATAAGACGGTAACCGACCATCAGAGCCTCATAAACGGCTTGCTCGCATTGTTCCGCATCCGAGATCTGATAAACTCCAAAACCAAGGATCGGCATTTCTACACCGTTATTTAAAATTACATTTTGCATACAATATCCTCCCCATCATAATTGAAGACTAAGCTGTAAGTCGTTCGCCTTTATAGAAGAAATTCCGGAGTAACACGGCCGCGAGACTCAAGACCAAGAACAATAATCCTCCAACAATGACATATCGGATTCCCATTCCTGAAAGGAAAAACCCGCCTACAGCCGTGCCAAGCGTAATACCTAAATTTCCGCAAGTAAGGAACAATCCATTCGCGAATTCGGGCGCTTCGGGAGCTGAAGACGCGATCCAATATTGACTAATATTGTTTCCGATCGCAAAGATCACACCCCAAGCTACAACGACAGCGATCACGACCGGGCCAAAGAAATGGCTTAAAATGAACGCAGCTGTATACGCGATCCCCAAAATGATGGGGTAGGATACGACAGACTTGCGTGCGTTATTGGCAAGTAATTTCCCCGCCAAGAGGTTACCGCCAAGGCTTGCGATCCCAAAGACGAATAATACGAGGCTTAATGTTTGTCCGGATATCATCGAAATGGTACTCAAGAACTCGGCAAGATAGCTGTTTACCGAGGCGATCGCAGAGTTGATAAGAATAACGGCAGCGATCGATAACCATACGATCGGTTTTTTCAAGACGCTAACTTGGGCACCACCGGAAATGGCTGCCGCAGCCGGCATCGACGGGATCAAAAATAAGGTTGCGACGAACGCAGCCGCATTCACGACCGCAAAGAAAGACATCGCCCATTGCAAGGAAGCTGCATTCGCGATAAACGTAGCGATCGGAACGCCAAGAATCATCCCCGCGGATACCGCCATCATAATCTTAGCGATCGATTTCGGAGCATCTTCCGGCTTGGAGGAAGTCGCCGCGAGCGTCAACGCCAGAGAAATATATACGGGATGGAAAAATGCCGGAACGATTCGGGCAAACAGTAACACAGTAAAGTTCGTCGTAAAGATGGAGATCAAGTTGCCAATTATGAAAATGCCGAGTACGAATAACATGCCCCTCTTTCGATTGAAGCGCGAGAACAATACCGGCATCGTCGGACCGGAAAAGGCCACAACAAGGGCAAAGAGGCTTACAAGCCACCCGGCTTGAGAAACGGTGACCCCAAAGGTATCGGCGATGACCGGTAAAATCCCGATGACGCCCATTTCCGTGCTTAATATGCCAAACACGCCTATAGCAAGGATGAGAATTAGCAAGTTATTGTTTTTTACCAAATGTGATATCTCCCATCTCAATCATCGATTGTCGGCACGCCAGTTGGAGGGCGTATCCCCTTCCCACAGACGGAACGCGCGATAAAACGAATTTTGATCCTCATACCCGAGCAGGAATGCGACTTCCTTAATATCAATCGACGGGTCCGAAAGATACTCTTGTGCCTGTTCTCTTCGAGTATCCGTCAAAAGTTGCTTAAAGCTTGTGCCGTCTTCGGTAAGGCGGCGCTGTAAGGTGCGAAAGCTCATTCCAAGCTCGCTTGCTATCACCTGAATATCGGGTCGGCCGGCAGCCAAGCTTCGTTTGATCATCCACTTTACGGTCTGCGTCACCGATTTGGCTCGTTGATATTCATCCAACATTTTGTCCAGCGCCGGGGTTAAGATCTCCAACAATTCGGCGTTATAGGACAGAAACGGACGATCGAGATCCTTTCGGTAAAGCGTTAATCGATTCCGACCAGTATGAAAGTGCACGGGGCAGCCAAAGTGCGCCTCTAACGCCTGACGGTCCCCCATCGAACAGGTGAACTCCACCCGGTCCGCTTTTAATGGTATCCCCGTTCCTCGCCGTCCGATCTCAAGCAACGAGGCAATGGTGACTCCGGACAACATCGACGGCTCTGGACCTTCTGTATATAACCACTCCAGTTGGATGGTACATAGCTCGTTATCTTCGTCGATATGGAAGCGCTCCGGGGCGCACATTTGTTTATATCGGGCCATGCGGTGCAGGGCGTCGCGGTAGTCCCGCGCGTGGTATGGAGCTAATACGCTTGGCGGCAACTGCGTCGTTTCGAAATTCGTCATCATCTTAATGATGCCCGCTGCCGGATCATCGACCATGTCTGAAAGCGCCTGCCATAGCATGAAATACTGAGCGGTCGTCACCCCTCCCGTTTCGGTAAGTACGGTAAGGGGCAATCGAGCTTTGCGAACGACGTCGTGCGGTGCAATGTCTAATTGACGCAGTCCTAGCCAAAAACCTGCGGGAATTTTTATCCGGTCAAGTGCATGAGACGTCACCTAAGTTTGCCCTCCTTTGATCTCCTCTCCAATTGATTCTAACGAATTTGGGATGAGGAGTATCTAACGATCCGCGCCAAAATTCTTGCTTCTCATGCCAATCTTCTTGAAATAAGCAAGAACTGCACCCCGATGGGCTGTATGTGCCTTCGGCATGCAGTTCTGTTTGGCTTCCTATTTAATCTCCCACACTGTTCCGATATTGCTGTGGCGTCATGCCATAATATTTAACGAACACTTTATTGAAATAATGAGGTGTCTGGTATCCTACCTTGGCCCCTATCACATAAACCTTTTCTTTCGAATGCCTCAGCAAGTTTGCCGAAAGCTCCATTCGGTACTTCAATAAATATTCACTCAGATTTTCTCCTGTTTCCTGTTTGTAGATTTTCGATATATAAGCCGGATGCAACCCAATCTCATCCGAAATACATTTCAAGGACAAATCTTTGTTTAAATTGTGCTCAATAAAAGTATGAATTTTATCAACAATCCCCACATAGTGGAAATGATTTTCATTTTGGAAGTGCAGCTTGAATTGTTCCAGGCAATCGAACACCCATTTCTTAAAGGATTCCATATCCAGCATGATATGGCCTTCGATCATTTTTCGAGACAATTCCCCTAGCACGTCGTTCAGCCGTTTGCCGCTCTTATGGGCCGCGAACTGGAAGGAGCCGCATATCGTGTAGAACGCCTCACGGGCATAATCCTCGTAGTTGCCTTGCTTCTGGCTAAGCTCCTGGAACACCTTATCAAGGCGCTCCTTCGCCTGATCCCAGCGCTTGGATTCCATCAGATGGAGCAGGGTCGGGGCTTGGTGCATGGAGACAAGATTTCCGTTCATAACCGGCTCCGGAAGGTCCGCGATGGATGTGAAGAATCCGACCGCTTTCCCGACATTCCCCCGGAGAATGAGTTTGCCTTTCTCATAGACGTCCGGAAGCTCGCCGGGAAATCGAGCCCATTTTTTGACCAAACCAATCGAAATGATATAGTGCAAATATTGATATACCTTCCTCTGCAGCTCTTTGGCTCGTATCTCGATCTGATGAAGCGTATGCTCACTGGGCTCTTTATCCTCTTCATCCGTCTGAAGCAGTGGTTTAATCAGAATGCATAACTTCGCGGGCGCATCGATAGCCCTCCAGAGGAAATACGATTCTCCGAAAATTTCTTGCGCCAGATTGAAAACCGCATAATAAACAAGAGATAAATCAAACTCATTGTAGCCGCCGAAGTCGTCTTCGAGCTTAATGACCATAAAAGCAACAACATCTCCATAAAACAGGGGCAGGTCCATTGTGTCCAGCTTGGTAATTAATGCCGATTTGGGAAACTGCTTGCCACGAATCAAATTCTGCAGCAGCTGCTCACGCAGAATTGGAAGATGCTCGCGGAAGGAGTACTGCAGCTTATGCTGCCGCTCCCTTGCAATCTTTTCCTGCTCGATCTCATCAATAACCGTCTGGAGTGAAGCCACTAGTTCATCCGCGGCAACGGGCTTCATCAGATACTTGGAGGTTTGAAGCTCCAGCGCTTGTTGAGCATACTCGAAGTCTGCATACCCGGACAGCAGGATGCATTTAACGGGCATCGATGCTTTGCGAATGTGACCAATTAGATCAATCCCGCTAATTTCCGGCATTCGAATGTCAGTCAGCAAGATGTCAATCGACTTCGCCTGAAGAATTTCAAGCGCTTCTTTGCCCGAGTATGCGGTGTGCACCTGATCAATCGGCAATCCAGTTTCCTGTATTAGCCCTGAAATACTTTTTACTTGATGAGGATGATCATCGACAACCAAGAGCTCATATTTAAATTTGCCCATTGTTCATCTCTCCTTGCGTATTGAAGATGCGAATGGCAACTTTAAGTCCGCCAAGCTCGGATCGGGATATATGCAGACCGGACTTCTCGCCGAACCTGCGAACAAGCCGCTGGTGTACGTTCCATGTCCCGCTCCACTCGTAACCATCCGAATTCACGCGCAAGCTGGCATTCAGTTTTTTAATGGCGGACTCGTTCATGCCAATACCATCGTCCTCGACGCTGATGTCCAGATAAGCTTCATGCCAGACGGCATTCACCTCGATTCTGCCGCTGCCAAGCCTATTCTCGATACCATGCACAATGGCATTCTCCACAAGAGGCTGCAGGGAAAGTCTAGGAATCTTGATCTCCTCTGCCTCAGGCGGAATACGCAGAACATAGGTTAAGCCGTTCATCTGCATCTTCAGTATCTCCAAGTAATTGCGAACCAATTCTATCTCCTCCCGAATAGGAGCCAAGGTATCGCTATACTTGATGGTTGATCGGTAATAACGGCTCAGATGCTGCGTGAATGCGATAATGGCCTCTTTGTTGTCCATCATGGCCATGCTTTGGATAAAGGCGAAATTATTGTACAGGAAATGCGGATTAATCTGCGACTGTAGCTGCTTGACCGTCGCTTCTTTGACACGAATTTGCTCTTGATAGACATGCTCGATCAGATTGTGTATTTCCTCCGTCATTTGATTGAATTGCTCGTACAAAAAGGAAAATTCCCTGTTCGTCTTTTTTGTTATGCGGTGTAAATAATTCCCGTTCCGCATTTTTTTGACCGCATGAATAATTTGCATAATCGGCATCTGTACGTTCCGGTACAGAAGAGCGGCGGCAGCCACGCCGATTAGCAGCAGCAAGGCGGTTGCCGCGTAGAATCGATCGCTGCTATTCTGAACCGGCTCCATTACCTTGTCCAGCGGTGTGAACTCCACCAAGTACCAGCCGAAAGTTTCCGAGCGGGCATAACAAAGAAGATAGCTCTGCTCCTTTATCCGCACAACGCTGGAACCTTCCGTTCCGAGCTCCATCCCGTGCATGAATTCGATGATCGTTTCCTGATCTTGAGCGAAACGGTCGTAATAGATGGGCTGATATAACGGGTGGTAGAAAAAAGGCGCGCTAGGCTTCCCGGAACCGAACGTTTTGAGCATCTTCTTGATGTTCGATTCCGAAATGGCCACTTCCACGATTAAATTCATTTCCTTTGGTTTCTTCTCCAGGGTAAAAGGCTTGGTCATATGTCGGATAAAGTAATTTTCTTCCTTAATCCCAAGCTGCAGCGGCTTGTAAACCCAATCGTTGTAAAGATTCGCCTCAAAGTACTCCATACTGTACTGAGCTCTTGGGTTGTTCGAAACCGCCGCGCCTGTTACCGGCGAGTAAATGCCCAAATGATTAATCCAGGTCATGGCGTTGCTCTGCAGACTGACTTTCTTCTGAAGCACTTCCTTGGCCCGGATGGCATCGTAGGTAAAATCATTGATGCCCTCATCCATGAGCTTCAAGGCGTCTGGATCGTCGAGCAAGATATATGCCGTTCCCCATAACTGCTCGTTTATAAGATCCATCTGACGAAGGAAGAACGTCAGACGGCTGAGATTCGATTGTATCAATTCATCTCTAATGACCTGCGTCGCGACTTGATTGGACTTGACATACATTAGCAACGTGGGGACAATTAGTATCGCAATGACAATCGTAATTTTGGAGAACAGGTTCATATTCCGCAGCAGTTCCATGCTTTTACCTCAACTTCAACAGGATATTCCTATAATCTACCCTTTAACGGAACCGATCACAATGCCTTTTACAAAGTATTTTTGCAGAAACGGATATACGATCAGGATCGGGAGCGCCCCGATGAATATTTGCGAAGCCTTAACGGTTCGGTTGGAGATTTGCTCCAGCTTCTCCGGATCGACGCCTGTCTGGGCGAAGTTATCCTGAACGACGATGGTCTGAAGGAAGGAGGACAGCGGATATTTATCTGAGCTGGTCAGATAGATAATGCCGTCAAACCAGGAGTTCCAGTGAATAACCATCGTGAATAGGGATAAGGTCGCAATCGCGGGCATGGATACCCAAATATAGATAGAGAATACCGTTCTAAGATGCCCCGCGCCGTCAATAAGAGCCGCTTCCTCCAGCTCCGCAGGCAAATTCCGGAAGAAATTCAGCATGAGAATGATATTCCATACGTTAACCGCATTCGGGATGACCAGTGCCCAAATGGTGTCATATAATCCGGTATTGGATACAACCAGATACGTCGGAATCAAACCGCCGTTGAAGAGCATCATGAAGATGAAGAACCAGGAATACATATTTCTCCCTTTGAATCGGTCATTGGACTTGGATAAGGAATAGGCTGCCATGACAACGATCGTCATTGAAATCGCCGTTCCGAGCACGGTTCGTTCAATTCCGATCATAAGCGCTTGTAGGAACTTATCGTTGCCCAGCGTCTGCATATAGGCATCCAAGGTAAAACCGACAGGCCAGAAATTGACGATGTTCGCCGTTGCCGCCGCCTTGGAGCTCAAGGAAACCGCGAAAATATGAATCAGGGGCAGCACGCAGCAAATACTTAAAATACCGATAAACGTATAGTTCAATATCGAGAAAACGGTATAGGCAGGAGAACGAAATCGCATAGCAGGCACACCTCGCATGTTAAAATATTCGATAATTGGCAAGCTTGTAAGCCAATCTATAGCTGATGACAATAAGTATGAAACCTACGATCGACTTGAACAAACCAACGGCTGTAGCAAAGCTGAACTGGGCGTCCAATAATCCGATCCGATATACGAAGGTATCAATAATATCGCCCTTCTCGTATACCAATGGGTTATACAAATTGAAAACCTGATCAAAGCCTGCGTCCAGAACTCTTCCCAGAGACAAGGTTCCGACGACGATAATGATCGGCAGAATCGAAGGCAGCGAGATATGCAGCACTTGCTTCCATCGATTCGCCCCGTCGATCTCCGCCGCCTCGTATAGCGAAGGGTCGATGCTTACGATCGCAGCAAGGAATATAATAGTCGAGAACCCGAATTCCTTCCACACATCTGATACGACCAGCACGATGCGGAACCAATCTCCGTTCGCTAAGAAGAATATAGGGTCGATTCCGAGAACGGCCAGAAAACGATTTAACAGCCCTCCCCGAATCGACAAGATATCCACGAATATACCTCCGAGGATGACCCAGGACAGAAAGTGCGGCAAATAAACCAAGGTTTGAGCCGCTCGCTTGAACCAACTTTTAGCGATCTCGGTAAGGAGTAGTGCGAATAAGACAGGCACGATTAATTGAAAGACGATCTTCATTCCGGAAATGATAAGCGTATTTTTTATCACCTGCAAGCTATCCGGATAGTTGAACAAGTATTCGAAGTGCTCCAGTCCAACCCACGGCGAATTCCGGATGCCCAGCCAGGGCTCATACTCCTGGAAGGCGATAACAATGCCAAGCATCGGCGTATAACCGTAGATCAATGCGATAATGACAGCGGGAAGCAGCAGCACATGCAGCATCCCGGTTCGCTTCCAATAGGATGCGGCTCGAGACGCCTTTTTTCCCGAGGGTACACTTGATGTGGAAGCAGCACCCGTGTCCAGCTTATTCATAACATTCATCCTTTCTTCTAGTGTCGAGAGACTTTGGGGCTAAGCCCCAAAGTCTCTCCCAATTCATGCTTATTTTTTCGATGAAGCATACCATTCGTTAACTTCCTTGATAATATCTTCCCCGCCGCTCTTCTTCCACTGATCGACAAATTCGTCGAAATATTCGATCGGCTCATCACCGTATATAATTTTGAGGTAGCTTTCTTTCATCAGCTTCAACAGCATTTCCTGTTTCGCAAGCATTGTCTTGGTCGGCGCACCCGTGAACAGGTTGAACACGGCTTGCTCATTCTGACTGATGCGGACCATGGCTGCATCCAGCTGCTCGGCATTTTGCGAGGCAACCTGCCCATCCGTCCAGTTGTTGATTTCTGCGTTAGGATCGTTGTTGAACTTCTCTAAGGACGCATCGATCAGGTATGGAACAAAAGGCGTGTTCGTAATCGGCCATTTCACGCTGTATCCGACCGTTGGATCGCCCGGCTTAGGCCATTTCTCCTCCGGTACGCCGCGCTCTTCGTATTTGCCCCCAACCACTTGTCCGTCATGAATAACGTAGTCGTAGCCTTCATGCCAGCCTTTTGCAATAGATTCATCAAAGTAAGGATCCGATTCTCCGAAGTTTGTGGCATATATTTTGCCCCAGTACGCGAAGTAAGCCTCTGGATGCTCAAAATCCTTGTTCAGCATCTTATAGTTCGCCACCAGTGCTTTCTCTCCCCGACCGACGTTGCCATCCGGTCCTGCAGGAATCGGGAATGCCTTGAAGCCCCCAGCATCCTTCAGAGGCCAACCGGCCATCCAGTAAGGTCCGAATATGATGCCCGCTTTGCCGGATGCCGCCATCTCGCCGGCTTTGGCCGGATCCTTGATACCGGCTTCCGGATCGATATATCCGGCCTTCATCCAGTCATGCATCTGCTGCAAAAATGTTTTCTGCTCAGGAGCGATCGTGCCAAATTCCAGTTCCCCGTTCTCATTCTCGGTCCAGAACTCCTGCATGTTGTAACCAACCGGAATATGATCGCTGAACATTCCCGCGATCGGATCCCCCGTTGCCATCCAGTTATAAGGACCGTCTATTAACGAAATCGCCAGACCGACTGTATCGTTAGCTCCGTTCCGATCCGGATCGTCCTCCGTGAACGCTCTCAGCAATTCCGAGAACTCATCCAGCGTAGTCGGCGCTTTCATACCCAGATTTTCCAGCCAGTCAGCTCTGACCCACATGACGGGCCCTTCATCCATGGCGAAAAATTCTGGCAATCCGTAAATTTTACCGTCTCGCGTGACAGGTGCGAACGCCTGAGGATATTTATCGTATAACGCTTTCATCTCCGGAGACAGATACTTGTCCATGTGTTCGTTCAGCGGCATTACGGCATTGGCGTTAATCAAGTCGATCGCCAAATCGGTCTGCGTATTGATCACATCAGGCAGACGCTTCTTCCCGGCAAGCAGCAACCGAATCTTTGTCTTGTAGTCCTCCCATTTCGGGACGACAAAGTCAAACTGCACATCGATTCCCATCGTTTCTCTCATCCAACGGGTGTGCATGTTGTCTTCGAAGCTTTCACCGGACTTGAAGTCGTTCTGGTTTTCCGCAAACGTATTCGCCGTTCGAATCGTAACGGGAGGATCGAACTTGAAATTTGCCGGATTATCCAATACCGTACTCTCGGCGCGATTGGAATTTCCTGTGTTCGCACCGTTTGCGCTTGACCCGTTATCCGACTGTCCGCCATTCGAGCAGGCTGTGAGCACCCCGGATAAAGCCAAAATGAAAACCAAAGACAGCTTTGAACCTTTCTTTAGCATGTTGTTTCCCCCTATGCGTGGTTGTGTCCTGCAACCTGAATATAGCATGCGTTTTCTTCGTCAAAAATAGAACAATATTTAGATGGTATAACGATATTAAAACAATTCTTTAATCCGCCTAACTACTTGGTAAATTGCGGCAGCATATCTGCATGTACCTTCAGCATTCGGTCGAGCGCCTCGAAGGCGGCAGCCTTGTCCGTAACGGCCGGATCGATCTCAAGCGCGGCTCTCGCAAGCTCCCGGTTCCCTTCTACGGCCGCCCGTGCGGCAAGCTCGTGAACATCGGATATGCTGCGGATCAGCTTCGCCAACTCGGAGGGAAACTCGGGAACGGGCATTGGTTGCAGCTCGCCTTGATGGATTTGGACGGGAGCCTCGACGATGCGGTCTTCAGGCAGCTGAGACAGGCTCCCGTTATTCCTAAGATTGAGAATATCGACACGCACGTCCTCCTCCCACTCCAGCGCAACCGCCAAATCAACCGGATGCTCCCAGCTTGGATGCTTGAACAACTCTTGCCAATCCCGTTGGCCGTCTGCGATCTCGCGAAGCTCCATAAGACGCAGCCTGCGCTCCTCCTCGCTTCCATGATAGGGCGGCGTGACCGTGTATCGAATATCCTCCTGGAACGGCAAATACTCGGCATGATGATCGACGGCTCCTGCCGCTACCGCCCCATATTGCTTCAGCCATCGCTGCATGACGGAGAGCTCGCGCCAGGTCCATTCCGGTTGATTGGACCAATCTCCCTTAATCAGATATTGCTCCAGAAGCGGGAGACATTCCTCTCCTGATTTCCTATCTTTGACACTCACAACCCAGGCGAAATGATTCAACCCCGCAGTTACGATCTCCACCTCTTCGGGACGTTTGCCGATCAACGAAGGAAGAAATGCGTAACCGTCCGGTCCACGATACGCTATATTACAGAACCCGGCGCTTTTTATTGCAGTAAATCGCTCAATCGCGGTTACAACTCGAGGCATTGGATTCGTGACATCTAACAACATGGCGTTCGGGCACAGCCGCTCCATATCCCGGCAGATGTCCATCAGCAGCGTGATCGAGCGGAAGCTGTTCAGCAAGCCGCCTACCCCTCCGCATTCCCTAGCTTGATCAGGCATGCCAAGCTCCACTAATATGTCATAATCCATCTGCCATCTCCTCGCGCCTTGCGGAGAAGCCGATACAATTACGTAATCCGCTCCGACTAACGCCTGTTCGCGATCGACTGTCGCCTCAATTTGAACGGTAACGCCCAGCGCCTTAGCGACGGTACGTCCGGCAGCTGCCATTGCCAAGGCAGCTTCTTCGTTCAAGTCGACCAAAATCAGCTTGCTCGTATTGTCCAGCCGATGCTTGACAATAACATCCTCCACTACGGTATGCGCAAATACAAAGCTGCCTCCGCCTATAACAACGATGTTCAAGTCACAGTCACTCCTAGCTTTTTTTATAATAGAAGGCAAATGAGATTGAGGAGCTTCTACCGCAAATGAATCCAAAAGCAATATCTCGCAAGGAATCACGGAATCTGCATGTCGCCACAGCCGATCATATCAAAAGCCCGGGTAGTTAGATATAACACGATTTATAACTACTACAACAATGTTAAGATGGGATGCCAGTATAACATCAGTTCCTAATATTTAGTGCCGCAGGCAACATTTGTAATTCCGCTATTCTATCCGACAACTGAACGACAACAGGAGCAGCTGCCACGGCGGCAAACTGCTCCTGATTATTGAACTATCGTTCTCAGTTACTTTCAATAGAGCTCAACAGACCTGCTCATGATGAGGACATTAACGCAAGAAGCACTAAAAAATGCCGTTATCGAACTCATGTCAGAGAGGAGTTTCGACGATATCACCATCGCACATTGATCAACTCCGGGCGATATGCAAGTCGTCAGCCGTCCTGGATTTCGTAAGCGGAACCTTGGTATGGACCGAGTATCTGGATCGCAATTAAGACGGAAATCATTGGAGCAGCCGCCGACAGAATCGGCTGTTACAGCTCTTGGCGTGTCGGACGAATGATCATTTCATTAATCGCAACATCGGACGGTTGTTCGATGGCATAGGCGATCGCTCGTGCAATGCTGTCGGCATCAATCGCAATCATGTAGAACTCATCAATCGCCGTTTTCAGTTCCAAACCGGAAATCGTTTCCGGCAATTCGCTGGCAACCGCTCCCGGCGAGATAATGGTCGTACGAATATTGTTTATGCATTCTTCTTTACGAAGTCCTTCCGTAATTGCTCTTACAGCAAATTTCGTGGCGCTGTACACCGAACCTGCCGGCCCGATAAGGTGTCCTGCCACCGAAGAAATATTGATGATATGTCCTTCTTTTCTCTCCCTCATGGAAGGTAGAACTGCAGCAATTCCATAAAGGACGCCCTTGATGTTTACATCGATCATCGTGTCCCATTCTTTGATTTTTCGCTCGTACAGCGGCGATAGCGGCATGAGTCCCGCATTGTTGATCATGACGTCGATTTTCCCGTACGTTGTAATTGCAAATGCAGCCAGAGCTTTCACCTGCTCTTGCGAGGTTACATCTGTGACTTTATAGATCGCTGTTCCGCCTTTGCTTTCGATCTCTGATTGAATTTTATGCAAACGATTTTCACGCCGGGCTGCTAGCACCAACTTTGCGCCTTTTGCTGCAAGTTCCTTGGCAGTCGCTTCTCCGATCCCACTGGATGCCCCCGTAATAACTACAACTTTATCTTGAATATTAGACATACGCGATACCTCTCCTTTTCATTAAATGTACTAATACATAATATTGTACGACAGTACATAATTGATCGTGCGTTTATAATTATAGCTGGACATATGAAAGATTCAATTGTTAAATGAACTCAATTTGTTAATTAGTAAACACAAGTACCATTATTGTTCATTATATGGCGAGGACATTCCCATCGGCGGTTGTTCGTTAGCATGTATTTAACATTGATAAATTAATGGACATATGTTAAAAATGATAGAAAGCATTATTATGAATATATTCGTCTTAATCATTTTGAAAGCATGGTGACCCGCCGATGGCGAAAATTGATCGAAGAATACTCAAAACCCAAGAAGCGCTAAAGAAAGCTGTAATTGAATTGATGAACGAAAAAAATTTTGACGACATCACCATACAAGATCTCTCCGACAGGGCCAATGTCAGCCGAGGTACGATTTATCTTCATTACATGGACAAATATGATTTACTGGATAAGCTTATTGAAACTCATATCAACGAACTTCGCGAAATTTGCAAAGCAGCAGCTGACATGGATTTTGTTACTGGATCACTCCTTTGGACCGAATACCTTGATAACAATTACTCGTTTTTTTCACTGATGTTAGCGAGCAAAGGAGCGCCATTTTTTAGAAGCCGGTTCCTTGAGTTTCTAATCGAAGAGTTTAAGGACGAAGTGGATGTCGCCAAAGGCAAGAACCTAGGGTTAAATGAACAATTAATGGGGCAGTTTGTTGCTTCGGCTTACGTGGGCGTAGTGGAATGGTGGTTTATAAATGAAAAGCCTGTACCCCATGAAGTATTGGCTGAACAGCTTGGGTCGCTGTTGGAGAGAAATTTATAGACGCTGGAACGCGGATAATGAAAACAAAGAGACAGGAACATTGTCCTACTAGTCCTGTCTCTTCTTTCGCTCCCAGCTGCTAATGGTTTACGTGTTTTCTTCGTTGTTTGTCATGCTGACAAGATAATCGGTTAATGCATGGATCCTCCATTCTTCCACAAGTGAACTGGAAGCCGTTCCTGCCTCGCCCTGAAAATCCTCTAGCTCGAAAGTCTTCATTTCATCTAAAGTGTAGACAAAGTCATCCCGTTCCTGCGATGCGTGGCACGATATGCAGCTGGCTACATCCCTTTTCATATTAACCGATTGATCTGCATTGAAGGCTTGGAAACGCCAATCTCCATTTTGCTCCTCGGCAGGCTGGTCCTCCCAATCTGTGCGCTTCTCCATCACAAAAATATCAGACAGTACCTCATCTCTATAAATTTCAAGAGCGATGACGCTCCCACTCGGTATTTCTCCGTCGTTCTGTAGCGCTTCGATCGATTCAGGACTCACGTAAAGCTTCTCATGAGCATTTCCGCGATCGACCGTTGTGTAAATCAAACCATCCGTATAATTCTCAGGAAATTTAACAACCCCGCTGCCATTTTCATTCTCCTGCTGTTCTTCTGACGGCTGTTTAGGAACGGTCATTTCATTGGAGTTCATTTCATTGGAGCCGGGCACGCTCATTTCATTGGAATTACTCTCACTTCCGCATCCGGATAATAAGAAGGCAAAAATCAAGGCGATTTGTACATACGACTTTTTCATACGGTCTTCCTCCCCTGATTTCCTATCCGTCAGGATAAGCTTTTCTTTTGTTTTTGTACAAATTTCAAGCTGGAAGCATCAAAGCGCCAGTCTCCAAAAGGATCGTATACGAAGAGCTTGGTACCAAGATTTCTTTCAAAGGAAGCCTGCACGCCATATACAACAAGGAATACCGCCAAAGCGCGCAACGAAACGGTTCGAATACGGCCCCGTTCGGTGATTCCAGTCATTCTTCGAATAGCATTGATTATCGTACCCCACGATATTCCAATATGAATGGCCATTAGAATAAATCCCCAATCGCCGTTAGCATAAAAACGGTCATCATAACATCGATAATCAGCTTTATGAACATATCTCGATTTAACTACTGCGCTCCAACGACCCGGTGAGGCACATATAGCTCTTCCAGCGATTTTATTTCATCCTGTGTTAACGTTATCGAAAGGGCATCTACCGCTTCTTCGAGCTGGGCTATGCTTGTAGCGCCAATAATCGGAGCTGTCACCTGTTCTTTCTGCAGCAGCCAGGCAAGCGCGACTTGAACACGGGGGACACCGCGTTTTTGTGCAATATCCGCTACCCGGTCAACAATGACTCGGTCCGCCTCTTCCGTTGCGCCGTATTTCCATTTCTGCGCTTGGTCGGTTTCGGAACGCCGGGTCGTCACGGACCAATCACGCGCCAATCTGCCTGAGGCGATAGGGCTGTATGGAATGACGCCGATTTTTTCTTCCTTGCAAAGCGGCATCATCTCCCGCTCTTCTTCCCGGTAAATCAGATTTAAATGATTTTGCATGGATACAAACCGGGTCCAACCATGTCGTTCAGCCACCTGCAGCGACTTCAGAAACTGCCAGGCGTACATAGCAGATGCCCCGATATATCTTGCTTTCCCTGCTTTCACCACGTCATGCAAGGCTTCCATCGTCTCTTCAATGGGCGTATTGTAATCCCAGCGATGGATCTGGTACAGATCAACGTAATCCGTTCCCAGCCTTTTCAGGCTCTTATCGATCTCACTCATAATTGCTTTTCGCGAAAGGCCTGCGCCATTGGGTCCTTCATGCATTCTGAAATGAACTTTCGTTGCGATGACGATTTCATCCCGATTGGCGTATTCCTTCAAAGCCCGCCCTACGATTTCTTCGCTTGAACCGATGGAATAAACATTCGCGGTATCAAAAAAATTAATGCCTAGATCCAACGCTTTTTTAATAATCGGCCGACTATTCTCTTCATCGAGCACCCAGGGGTGCGTCCACCGCTCGGCTACCCCAAAGCTCATACAACCTAGACAGAATCGAGATACATCCAAGCCGGTATTTCCCAGTTTCACATATTCCATTCGTTTCCCCTGCTTTCCAAGTCGTATTTTCCTTCCAAATCATGCTGCATCCGATGACTGTTCGTCGCCAGGTCGTCTATATTATCCCACTTGGAGTTAACTCCAAGTCAATGCTATTTGCCATTATTTTTTTTCCGCAACGCTTTGCCCTTGTTAGATGGGATATTCCTACTTCCGGGCTTCGCGCAGAAACGGTTCGGTTGGCGAAGCATCGGCTTTCAACAAACGTTTCACAAAAAAAGCGAACAGCAGCAAGGAAAACGCGACCGATACGGCGCTTACCGTGAACAAGGCCTGATAGCTCATATACTGGGAGACCCATCCTAACAGGATCGCACCAAGCCCAATGCCGAGGTCGGTAGCCGTTGAGAAAGAAGCATTAGCGGCCCCAATACGGTCCGGGCGGGCAAGACGTATCGTTATCGCTTGAAGCGCCGGCTGTGCGGAACCGAATCCAATCCCATACAAAACCGCCGAAACGAGCACGCCGAACAAGCCGGACGAGAAGCTTAAGGCAATTAAAGCCAAAATCGTGATGACAAGAGCCGGTACAATGACAACCATCTCCCCGTAACGGTCCGAAAGTTTTCCCGAAACGGGGCGAACCAGGACAAGCGTTGCGGCATAGGCCAGAAAAAAAGCGCCGGAATTGACCTTGATCGATTCCGCGAGCAGCGGTACAAAGGTGGTAATCCCGCCGTAAGCAATAAACAGGAAAAAGACCGATGCCGTGACGGGCAGCACGGATTTTTCGAATAATTCGATTCTCCTTGCGCTGGGCTGCGGCCGAAAGGGCATGCTGGCCCCTAACGTCAGGAGCAGCGCTGCGGCAGCGAGGATGGCGACGATGAGAAACAGAGCATGGTACGACAGGTCTTGTATAATCCAAATACCAAGCATCGGACCGATTGCCATAGCCAGGGTCATGGCCGTGCCAAACCACCCCAAACCTTCTCCTCGGCGGGCGGATGGGATCATGTCCGTAATCGCGGTGAGAATGGCGGTTGTGGAGACGGCCCAGCTCATCCCGTGCAATATTCGCAGTCCCATCAATACGAGGATTCCGCCGATCCAGTCATACCCATACATCACCAAGGCGAAGAGAATCAGCCCCCAGACGATGAACGGGCGCCTGCCGAACCGGTCCAGCAGCCCGCCGACGATCGGGCGGAAAATAACGGCCGTCAGCATGAACGCGCCCATCGCCAGACCGACCTGAGCTTCGCTGCCGCCCAGCTGTTTGATGAACATCGGAAGCGTCGGATACAGCATATAAAATCCGATGAATAGAAAAAGAGTCCCTGCTGTCATGAGAATAAACGACTTCGACCATAGTCGTTCCAACTTTCATTCCCCCTCGTTTCGTGTTCTAACCATTCGCATGGAATAAGGCATGATTGGACTCTTGTAAATGATTATAACGAAGGTCGAAATCCCTTCAACGGTTAGATTGCGTGGATTTGTTAAGTATTGAACAGATCGGTGAACATTGTCTATTATTGCATTGATGTCCGGACACATGAACGTAACCGCTGTCTGTAATTGCAGTTCATATGCTCTCGCACAAGGATGCGAATACCCGTCGCACACAAAAAACCGCGCCTTAGCGACGCGGTTGAATGGATTCATCTTCAATTAATCGTTCAATCCCTTGCCATCCAGAATATGCGGCAAATATTTTTCGATCCTTGACTCGCGGGTTTTGGATTGTTTGGGTTCGGAGAAATGAAAAAGATACGCTCTTTGCCGTCCCGGCGTCAATGCCTCGAAAGCCGTTTTCAAGTCGGGGATTTCAACGAATTTATTTTGCAATTGTTCGGGAATCGTATATTCCGTCGTCTTTTTATACTCCACCTGCAGGCCGGCTTTTTCAACTTCAATGGCTTCATCTTTGTGAAACAGAAGCGCGCAGTATTCTTTAAACCCATGGATTAACACGATGTTCTTCCCCTGAAACGTGTAGCATGGATGCATCCACTTAAAATCTTCGGTCAGGTCGCTGTCAAGAACGATTGTTCGGAGTGCCTCGAATTCTTCCTTCCAGCTTTTGGCCTTTCTTAAAAATCCGTCAACCTTAGGATTCATTCTGCTTATTGTCATACAAAGACACTCCTCAATCACTAATAGTCAAAAATGATATTTTCAATTTTATCAATGATTTCCGTAGCTTTCCACTCGTTGTCCATCTTCTTACAGTCTGCGGCTCTTAGGACGCAGCGCCCACGAGGCGATATTCAGTGCGGCATACGAAAGCGGAAGGATAATCGAGAACCCGCTATCGTTAGCAAGCGCATGAGAGAAAGCCGCACCCGTCATGAGGAAGAAGATGCCGGCGTGAGCCCATTCTTTCAGCCGGGGAAAACCCGGCACGACGAGAGCGACGGCTCCAAGCACTTTCCATATCCCGAGAATCGTCATGACGTATAAGGGATAACCCAAATTCGTTACCAACTCGATATTTCCCCCCAATTGCATCAGCTGCCCGATCCCGCTTAACGTAATAGCTGCTGCGAGCAATAATGTGACCGTCCAATAAGCAATCCCTTTACCTTGGGACTCGGTTTCAGCTTTCGCGGAAATTCCCGCACCGATCATCTTGCTCATTTGTTTTCCTCCTCATCATGGTTTGATGCGAAACTTATTTACATGCCGAACTTTCCGTATGACTCGCTTATAATTGGACACCATTTGGTGTCGATTTGATTATAGGACACCGTTTGGTGTCTTGTCAATGATATCTTTCAACACGACCGATTAATAAAAACCGGCAGCATAGGTTCCAATGAAGTCACCTTACTTTTGCCACGCAGAAAAAAAGGGGCCCGCATCTCTGCGGGCCCTTCATCGTTTAAAATCGCCTTAAATTCGACATAGCCAGACTTCTCACCCGAACGGGACCTAAGAGGCCGCTCGGTTCCTGCTGCGCAAAGGCCGATAAGAAATCGCGCTGATCCTTCGCGAGCGTATTACGCAAAAAAGGGGAGGCGGCTCCCCCCTTCTAAGTCTCGCAACCTATTAGCAAATCGAACGCGTTAACCGCTATGTTTAAGTACAACAGGCAAACTTGTTAAGGACATACCTGCAATCGATTCGGTTATATGTTTCCCTACGTCGAACCCCTTCGCCTGATCCATGTCGGCGAACCTTTTTACAAACGAGGCTATAGCCATATTTGCTTCCATCCGAGCGAGCGGTGCTCCCAAACAGAAATGCGGACCGGCACCGAATGCCAGATGGCGTTGATTGCCCGGGCGATGGATATCGAATACTTCGGCGTTCGGAAATTGGGATTCGTCCCGATTCGCAGCGCCGATCCATGCCACGATCGCTTGCCCCTCCTTCATCTGAGGCCCGAAAACATTCGTATCTTGCGCTACCCTTCGATCCATCGAAGCGGGAAAACGGAAACGCAGCACTTCCTCGACCAGCTTAGGAACCAAGGTCAAGTCGCTCCTAAGTTCTTGATAGACATTTGGCTGGTCGTACAGCATGGAATAAAAAATATTGGAAAGAAGAGTGGTCGTCGTCTCGTTGCCCGCGCCAAGCAGGCCGATGGCCGACATCACCACTTCTTCATCCGTTAATCGTTCGCCATCCAGTTCGGCCTTAGTCAAGTCGGATAGGATATCATCTTCCGGGTGCTGCCGTTTCTCCAGGACAATAGGATACAAGTATTCCACGAACGCCTTCATGGCGATTCCCTTACGCATGTCGATGTCGGCGTAATCCTCCGTATTGTAAGGGAGGAACAGAATATCAGACCATCCTTTAATCAAGCGGCGATCCTTAGAAGGGACTCCTAGCAAGTCTGCGATGACGGTAACCGGAAGCGGAATGGCCAGCTTTTGCACGATGTCTACGGTCGGGACGCCTTCCATGTCCGCTATCAACTCGTCGACGATATCCTGAATCCGCGGTTCCCACTCTTTGAGGCTGCGGGGCGTGAAGGCTTGAGAGAGAAGAGCGCGCCGTTTTCGATGCTCCGGCGGATCCACCAAGTTGACATTGCTCCGGCTTTCCAGGCGATCGGGTATCGGAATCAAGCTTCTCTGCTTCTTGTTTGAGAACAGCTCGTGATCGAACAGCACTTGCTTCACATGGTCGTATAAAAACACGTTCCAAACCTCTTGCTCGGCATCGAAATAGACAGGATTATTGTCCCTCATTTCCTTATACCAAGCATACGGTTCCCAGCCGGCTTCCTTGGTGTTAAGCTTCATGATTTCGTTCAGCAGGATCATCTGACGCTTCCCATTCATAATCGTTCCCTCCAATCCGGATTAATCTGCATGAAATAAGCGTAATTATTTTACAATCGGCCTTCCTCTCATGACGATTTTCCCAAAGAAATCAAATTTAAGCTCGAAAACCTCCTTCCTGGGCAAACCAGAATTGGCTATGCAAATTTTATATGTTATTCTTACATAGGTTAGTTTAACATATATTATGAGTTTCCGGCATTTGGATAGCGCCGTTCACCAAACGTTCACATATAGGAGGATTCCATGTACGCAGACATATTAATATTGGGACAGTTGTTGTCGGGTCCCAAGCACGGCTATGAAATCAAGAAAAACGTTCAGGATGCGCTCGGGGAATCGTTCGAAATCAATAATAATTTGTTGTATCCCGCATTGCGGCGTTTTCTGGAAATGGGGGCGATTACCAAGAAGGTCGAGAAAATGGAAGGCAAGCCTGACCGGCATGTCTACCTGATGACGAACGCGGGGGAAGAAATCTTTAATGAGCTCATACGCGATTTTCCAAGGAAAGCGGCCGCTAATCCGATGGACTTTTTAGTACGCGTCGCTCTTCTCGACCGTTTGGAGCCCGAAGCGCAACTCGAGATTTTGCATAATCGGTTAACGGTGTTGGAGGAGGAGATCGCTCGATATCGAAAGTTTGACGACGCCCATTCGGAAAATCGATTTGCAGCGGAAGTCATTCATTTCAAAAGAATGCAAACCGAGCATGAAAGGAATTGGGTGAAAAAGCTGATGAGCATCGTCCAACCGACGGCCTCGGCTTCGGAACATGACGGGTCTTTCTTTTGATTGACTGCTATTCCGCCATCCCTTCCGCTGTCACGGACTGGCCGACCGGAATGTGATTTCGCTCCGTCTGCTCGTTGCCAGGCGTTTTCGTTGCGGCCTTTCCGGACTGGATGGTGTCCAAGTAATGTATCTAAATACAAATGTCCAGCATTGCCGAATCTTTGATTGAAAGGGCTGACGAAGCCAACTCGACGAAGACTTTTAGCGGTAGATTCAGACGCCGTGCTCCTACGCATTCGCTCCGTCCGCTGCTTGTAATCCGTGGTTCATAGCGATTGCTCGCTAAAGTTACGACTGCCCGTCGCATTCAAAAACGCAACCTTAATTAGGTTGCGTTGATGTTTTATTTGGTCACAATATATTGCGCCAGTTCCGTCTTGTATATAGAATCCTCTCCACATCGACAATCTTGAAGGCTTCATCTATCGTATAGAAAACAATGTAATTTTTAACAATAAGCTTGCGATAACCCAACATGGCAAGCCTTTCATCCTGTACATGAGGATATCTCTGAGGATGATCCTCTAAATCCAAGATAGCCTGTTCAATTGTTTGCATCATTCCGAGTGCAGTTTCTGGAGCTGCAAGCTGTGCAGAAATATACCTCACGATGTCTCGGAGATCATTCTCGGCAGGCGCTGAAATATCTATTTTATAATTGCCCATCCTTTATCTCCCGCTTGATATCTTGCATCACATCCTGAAATAAGCGTTTCCTTCCCTCTGTTACCGCTACCCGACCTTCGTCCAACAAACGGTATAGCTCAAGCTTACCATTCATCATCTCATAGGTTTCCATGCTCATCACAGCCAAATCACCTTGCCCGTTTTTCGTAATAAACACGGGTTCTCTGCTTTCGTGGCAGAATTTTGAAATATCGTTATAATTGTTTCTTAAATCCGTACTGGATTTGATATTCGGCACGAACTCCACCTCCACTCAATCTAAAGATATTATATGCGAATTTCTTTAGATCAGCAACCCAGCGGTAATAACAACATGTCGTATAGGCAATGAAATCGGAAAAATCGTCAATAAAATGAATTGGTTTATAATTCATACCGGATTGCTGCATGGCATGTTTTTGTATAAGTGTGCTATTACGATGACCAGCCGAACCATTCCGTTAAAAGGTCTTGGTCTTTTCAACATTTAACGACTTCAAATCCAACCAAAACATATCGATAAAGAGCCCGCTTCCCCGATGCGTATTGTATCCATCATAGGAATCATAGGGTGCGTCATTGCCTTGCGGCTGACAGCATAACTAACCAATGATTCAGCATCTAGGTTTTCAAACAATTGGTCTGCAATCCCTTATGCCACTCGCCCATTCACGTTTCTCTGACAAGTCCTTAAAGCCTTTCGCTATATAATCAAGGGTCGGTCTCCTTGAGGGGCTATACCAAAACAAGAACAAAATCACCTAACGGTGACTTAACGTGCTAGCCGACGGTTACTCTTCCGCCGGCTCTTTCTTTCTCACCAAGTCTCCGT
>NZ_JACXIY010000005.1 GCF_014705655.1 Paenibacillus arenilitoris
CTCTATTCGGCGAGTTCCCGGCACGTTTAACGAAATAAGGGAAAAGTTTGGCGCTATCCGCGCTGCCGATCCGCTGCCCAGGCGCATTTGGGCGCAATAAGGGAAATTAGTGGTCATATTCGGCGCGATCCCGGCACGTTTAACGAAATAAGGGAAAAGTTTGGCGTTATTCGCGCTGCCGATCCGCTGCCCAGGCGCACCTGAGCGCAATAAGGGAAATTAGTGGTCTTATTCGGCGAGTTCCCGGCACGTTTAACGAAATAAGGGAAAAGTTTGGCGCTATTCGCGCTGCCGATCCGCTGCCCAGGCGCATTTGGGCGCAATAAGGGAAATTAGTGGTCATATTCGGCGCGATCCCGGCACGTTTAACGAAATAAAGGAAAAGTTTGGCGCTATTGTTCCGGCGTTTGATTCCGTTGCAGCTACGGACGAAACCGAGGCTGAACGCCGCGATAAAAAAACGAACCGGCCTGTCATCCGGCCGGTTCGTTTTTTGTCCTGCACGACTACTTCATCCGCTTACGCCTTTGCTTGAGCCTGCGTACTCTTTGCTTCGACCTTCTCGCCTTCGATGACGTCGTCCTTCGTATCGGATACGAGCTCCTTCGCGGACGATTTGAATTCATGGAGCGTACGGCCGACCGCCCGGCCGAGCTCCGGCAGCTTGGAAGGACCGAAAATAATAAGCACGACGACCAGAATCATCAACAGTCCGGGAAACCCTATGTTTTGCAGCATACCGCTTCAACTCCTTCTAATCTTGATTATGCCCTTTCGGATAGACGGCCACGGCCTCGATTTCGATCAGCCAATCGGCGTTGACGAGGCCGGCTACCCCGACCGTCGACCGGGCGGGCTTGACCGGATTTTCCTTCGTATTGAAAAACTTCGCGTACGCGTTGAACCAGCCCTGGTAATCGAAGGCCCCCTTCAGCGCCGTATCGGGCGTCACGTATACCCTTAAATAAACGACGTCCCTCATCGACAGCCCTTGCTCCTTCAGCTGCTTCTCAATGTTAAGCAGGATGCCCTCTCCCTGCTTCTCGGTATTCCCGTAGCGCTCGTACACTGTCTTGCCGTCCTTGTTGAGCAGCGGAGGTACGGTGCCGCTCGTCGAGAAGGTCGCGGTTCCCGCGGGAACGGCGACGGCGCTGGAGATGGACGAGCTGGCGCTGCCGTAAAATTCCGGCTCGTGGATCGGGGTGAGCGGAAGCTTGTTCGGCGTCAGCGCGCTGGCGTAGACGGTCGCTCCGAGAAAGCAGGATACGATTGCCGCTCCGGCAATCAGTTTTACGCTTCGTTTCGTTGTCATTGTCCGCATTCCTCCCATTAATCATGATCGCTGCCGCATACTACTCTTTCATGACACGCTGATGGATGTCGGTCACGACCGCGCGGGCCGACTCGATGCCTCCCGCCATCCAGGCCGTAATGTAGCTGATATGCTCCCCAGCCAAATACACTCTCCGGTCCGGCTTGCATAGCGTGGGGTAGACCGTCTGGCGCTGGTCGCCGGAATAGGAAACCCATCCGCCAAGGTTGTATTTGATTCTCTTCCAATCCACGGAGAACGATGCTTCGAACTCCTTATGGTACTGCGGATGGATTTTCGCCCCTTGGTTCACCGCGTGAGCCTCGCGCTCCCGGAACGTCATCGCGCCAAGCTTATCCGCGTTCGCCCCGAAGGCGTAATAGCCGAGCAGCACGCCCTTCTTCTGCATGTAGCCCGTAGGCGGATAATAAATGGAGGATATATCCATATTCGTCAGCGTATTGCCTCCGTAAATTTGCTCGTCCTCTTCCCAGAAGCGGCGCTTGAACTGCAGGCCGATTTTGCCGGCCGACGCGTAGCCGATGCTGTCGATCGCCTGTTTCATCCCCGGGGAGAAGTCGGCCTTGATCGATTTCAGGACGGGCAGCGGGATCGTGCAAATGCAGTATTCGCCCTCGATTTTGCGCGTCTCGCCGGTCCCCAGATGCTTGAAGAAGACGGTGACGCCGCTGTCGCTCTGCTTGATTTCCACGACCTCGGCATGGTATTGGATTTTGCCCTTCAGCCGCTTCTCGAACGCGTTCGGAATCGCGTCGATTCCTCCGACCGGATGGAACATCATCATCTGCTGGTCGTAGCCGTACTCGCTGCTCAAATAGTTGCCGAAGCCCGAGTTGATGATGGCCTTCATGCTGAACGGATCGCGGACGACGCCGGCGTCTAGCCTCGCACCGGGTTCGTCCTTGTAGCCGCCGCGCGACGTGCCTTTGTAAAACAAATCCGCGTCCAGGCCGCCTTCCGTGCGGAGATAGGCGACGAGCTTCTCCTTCTCCTCCGCCGTGAGCGGCAAGTCGAGCGCCTGCTGGCTCACTGCCTTGGCCATCAGCTCGCTGACATAGCCCCTTACGTCCGCTTTCGCCTCGCGTTTTCTAATCTTTTGGCCGGACAGCTCGCCAACGTCCTCGTTATAGTAATAGGCGTGGTCGTTCACGTTGTTGAAAGGCTCGATCGGGATCCCGAATTTCCGGATATATTCCATTGTGACGTGGAACTGGGGGATACGCATCGGCCCGGCGTTCAAGTAAAGGCCGTCGTCGAACCGCGCGACCTGCTTCGAGGCGCCGATTTCCGCCACCGTCGTGCCGCGGCGCACCGACCAGATGCGTCCTCCCGAACGGGCGCGGGCCTCGAGAATGGTGCAATCGTAGCCGGCTTGCCCGAGCTCGTAAGCGGCGGTCAGCCCCGCGATGCCCGCGCCGAGAATAATGATCTTCTTACCGCCGCGCTTGCTCATCGACAGCTCGTTCATATCCGGCGGGACAAAATCCGCGGCCTTCAACGTTTCGGGCGACAGCAGCCCGAGCGTCCCCATTACGCTAAACACCGCCGCCCCGCCTCCTAGCTTGCCGACCGTGGTCAAAAACTGCCGTCGCGACATTTCTTTCGCCGTCTTTGTGGTCTCCATCCCGCTCGCTCACTCCCATTCGTCAGCTTCATTAGGTAACCCACCGACAAGATAACACGGAGTAAATCGGATGTTCTATTTTTATGTAAGATTTTCTAACATAAATGTTTTTTTGGATATTTCTATATCCCGATAAACTTCATGAATATAGGCTTGATAGCCTATGTAGATTTGCGATGATTACGATGGACGGAACCTTTTTTGTAGTGCACGAAGACCATTGTCTTTTTGAAGGACGCTTGCTAAAATCACTGCCAAAGACGTTTTTGCGTCAGGTTAATTAACTCGACATGTCGCTTTTCACCAAAGGATCAAATCAATACCCACTATTCGATTGTTCCAGGAGGCGATTCGATGAGCCAAAAAGTAATGAGCATCGGAACGGTAAGGGATTTGACGGGATTGACGGAAAGGCAAATTCGTTATTACGAGGACAGAGAGCTCGTATTCCCCGAGAGAAGCCCCGGAGGCGCACGGAAATTTTCGTTCGAGGACGTAGAGCGGCTGAAGGAAATCCATATGAAGATGAAAGACGGCTTCCATACGTTCGAGCTGCGCAAATCCATCGCCGGTCATCAATCGCGCACGTAGGCGCGGAAAGGAAGCGAGGCGCGATGAACAGACGAACCATAATGCCGCTGATGGAGCATATCATTGAACTGCGCAAGCTGATCATCGCGATACTTGGCGTATTCGCCGTTTCCATGGCGATCGGGATTGCCGTCTCGCCGCTTATCATCGATTACATCAAACATACGCCGCCCGCTTCCCGTATGGAGTGGAACGTATTCTCGCCGTTCGACGGCATCCGCATGTACATGACCGTCGCGTGCGCGTTCGCCTTTACGGTTTCCTTGCCGGCTGCGCTTTTTCTATTATGGAGCTTCGTGAAGAAGGGCCTTCATCTGCACGAGCGGCAAGCGGCTCTTCGGTATATTCCCTACAGCGCGCTTTGCCTGCTGCTTGGGATCGCGTTCGGCTATTACGTCGTACTGCCGATGAGCTTCTCCTTCGTTACGTCTATTTCGGAGAAAATGAACCTTGTCGAAACGTACGGCATTGCCCAGTACTTCAGTTTCATGCTCAATCTCATCCTGCCGATCGCGGCCTCCTTCGAGCTTCCGATCGTCGTCATGTTTCTGACCCGAATCGGATTATTGACACCCGAGCGGCTTCGCAAGTCGCGCCGTTATACGTACCCCGTTCTGGTCATCGTCGCCAACCTGCTGTCGCCGCCGGATTTTGTATCCGCGTTCATCATTCTCGTCCCGCTCGCCGCGCTCTTTGAAATCAGCTTGTTCCTCTCCCGCCTCGCGGATCGCAAGCGGCCGGAGCCCGAGACCGGAGCGGAAGCGGCGGCGTGAGTCCCGCCTTCGCCTAGAAACGCCAAAACAAGCCATTCCTTCGGCAGGAATGGCTTGTCCGGTTTGCGGCTCCGATTAATAGTACGGCGATATCATCAAGTAGACAACGACGCCGGTAAAGCTGACATAAAGCCAGATCGGCATCGTCCACCTCGCGATTTTGCGGTGCTTCTCGACCTTCATCTGCAAGCCGCGCACGACGGACATCAGCGCAAGCGGCACGACGACAATCGCCAGCACGATATGAGTCAGCAGCACGAAGAAATAGATGGGACGCAGAATGCCTTCCCCGCCGTATTTGGTCGACTCCGTCAAGTAGTGGTACGTTACGTACGAGACGAGGAACAGCGTCGTCGACGTGAAGGCCGCCCCGATGAACGCGCGGTGCATGCGCACGTTTTTCTTCAGGATGGCGGCAAGCGCAATGCACAGCGCGAGAAACGTAAAGCAGTTAAAAATCGCGTTCAACAATGGCAGGATCGTCACATCGAAGTGAACCTCGCCTTCGTAGGCCGGCAAGAAAAACAGTACGGCGATAATCCCTACGAGCACAACCGTCAAGACCGCGATGAGCGGCGTATAGTTTTTTTCCTTCAATCGTAAGCCCCCGTTTCGAAAATGCTCCAAGCTCTCTTTAACTCTATCCGATTGCCGCCGCCAAAACAATTCGATTTGCCCGCACTTTGTCACGAAATACCGAAATTTCTGAAGTCCGCGCGCAAAAAAAGACCGCATCGCTGTCGCTGTCGATGCGGTCTTCCTTCATTAGAATGCTTATTCGTAGATGTACGAGCAGCAGTAGTCCGTCACTTCAGTTACCTGAAGCTTGAACTTCGCGTTCGCGGGCACCGTGAATTCCCCTTCGCCTTTAATAGACTTCCATTCGGTTTCCCCTGGCAGCAATACCTTCAAATCGCCGGCCAAAATCTCCATGATTTCGACGCAGTCCGTTCCGAACTCATAGTCGCCTGGCAGCATGATGCCGAGCGTTTTTTTCGTTCCGTCCGCGAACAGCACGGCGCGGCTCGTTACTTTGCCGTCGAAGTAAACATTCGCTTTCTTGACGACCGATACGTTATCGAATTGAGACATAGGTTCCGTAATCTCCTTTTTCTATCGAATGCAGATGCCGGGGCGATGCGATTACAGCAGCGCCTTCACTCTGCTAACTACGTTTTCGACCGTGAAGCCGTATTCCTTGATGACGCGGTCGCCGGGAGCGGAAGCGCCGAAGCGGTCGATCGCCAGAATGTCGCCTTGATCGCCCGTGTAGCGTTCCCAGCCGAACGGATGCGCCATTTCGATCGCGAGGCGGGCCTTCACGTCCGGAAGCAGGACGGAATTTTTGTATTCCTTCGATTGCTTCTCGAACAAATCCCAGCTAGGCATGCTGATTACGTGAACCGCAATGCCTTCTTCCGCCAGCGCCTTCTGGGCGGCAACGGCCAATTGAACCTCGGAGCCCGTCGCGAGAATTTGCGCCTGCGGCTTGCCGCTTGCGGCATCGGATACGACGTAAGCGCCGCGTCGAACGTTTTCTCTCGCGCCCGTTACGGTGCCTTCGAGGATCGGCAAGTTTTGGCGCGTCAGCACGAGCGCAACCGGGCTGCCCGTGTTCTCGACCGCATAAGCCCATGCGGCCGAAGTTTCGTTCGCGTCAGCCGGACGGATAACCGTCAAATCCGGGATAATGCGGATCGAAGCCAGCTGCTCGATCGGCTCGTGCGTCGGGCCGTCTTCGCCGACCGCGATGCTGTCGTGCGTCAATACGTATACGACCGGCAGCTTCATAAGTGCCGCGAGGCGCACGGCCGGTCGCAGGTAGTCCGTGAATACGAAGAACGTGCCGCCGAACACTTTCAATCCGGTGTGCAGGGCGATACCGTTCATCGCCGCGGCCATGCCGAATTCGCGAACGCCGAAGTAGATGTTGCGGCCGTCGTAGCTGCCCGGCTTGAATTGGGCGAGGCCCTTCAAATGCGTCATGGTCGAGCTTTCAAGGTCAGCGGAGCCGCCGACCAGGTTCGGCACGTTCTTAGCCAGGCCGTTCAGCGCGTTGCCCGATGCTACGCGGGTCGAAAGAGGCTTGTCTTCCGCCGTGTAGGCAGGAAGATCGGCGTCCCAGCCTTCCGGAAGCGCGCCGGAGATCGCGAGCTCGAATTGAGCCGCCAGCTCAGGGTAAGCTTGCTTGTAGGCCGCGAAGCTTGCATCCCACGCCGCGTTCGCTTGCTCGCCGCTGCTTTTCACTTCCGCGAAATGAGCGCGAACCTCGTCCGGCACGTGGAATTGATGCTCTTCGCTCCAGCCGTACGCTTGCTTCGTCAATTTCGTTTCTTCGGCGCCGAGCGGGGATCCGTGCGGACCGGCATGTCCGCCTTTGCCGCCTTTGTTCGGGCTTCCGTAGCCGATGATCGTCTTCACTTCGATCAAGGTCGGTTTCGCTTGCTCCGCTTGCGCTTCGGCGATGGCTTTGGACAATGCCGCAAGGTCGTTGCCGTCCTCGACGCGCAGCACTTGCCAGCCGTAGCCTTCGAAACGCTTCTGGACGCTTTCGGAATACGACAGGCTCAGCTCGCCGTCAAGGGAAATGTCGTTCGAATCGTATAGCACGACCAATTTGCCGAGGCCAAGGTGGCCCGCGAAGGATGCCGCCTCGTGGGAGATGCCCTCCATCAGGTCGCCGTCGCCGCAAATCGAGTACGTGAAGTGGTTGATCACGTCATGGCCTTCTTTGTTATAGGTAGCCGCGAGCTGCGCTTCCGCCAGCGCCATGCCGACCGCCATCGCGATGCCTTGTCCGAGCGGACCGGTCGTCGCGTCTACGCCGGCCGTATGGCCGAATTCCGGGTGTCCCGGCGTCAGGGAGCCCCACTGACGGAAATTTTGCAGCTCCGCGAGCGGAAGATCGTAGCCGGCAAGGTGCAGCAGGCTGTACAGCAGCATGGAGCCGTGTCCCGCGGACAGCACGAAGCGGTCCCGGTTCACCCATGACGGGTTCGACGGGTTGTGCTTCATGTTTTTGGCGAAAAGCTGATAACCCATCGGCGCGGCGCCCATCGGCATGCCCGGATGACCGGATTTCGCCTTCTCGATCGCGTCGATGGCCAAGGTGCGGATCGTGTCGATCGAAAGCTGTTCAATCGATTTTTGTGTGACAGTCATTCCAATTTCCTCCTATGGTCTTCTCGTTATATGGTTTCTCGTAACGCAATGGCTCTGAATATTGTATCACTACGCATAATCGTTTTCCATCTTTAATCAACCGGAAAACGAATAAATATGCAGTTAGTTGAATACAACCGTTTTGTTATGATGCACGATGATCCGATCCTCGATATGCCATTTCACGGCGCGTGCGAGCACGACCCGCTCGATCGTCCGCCCGATCCGCTTCAAGTCGTCGACGTTGTCGCGATGGCTGACGCGCTGCACGTCCTGCTCGATGATCGGACCGCCGTCCAGCTCCTCCGTTACGTAGTGGGCCGTCGCTCCGATAATTTTCACCCCGCGCGTGTAAGCCTGCGCATACGGCTTGCCGCCGACGAATGCCGGAAGGAAGGAGTGGTGGATGTTAATGATGCGGTTCGGGAACTGCTCGATGAACTTCGGCGAGATGATCTGCATATAGCGGGCGAGCACGATCAGGTCGGCTTTGTCCGCGACGATCTCCATTTGCTTGCGCTCGGCTTCCGCCTTCGTGCTTGCCGTAACCGGAACGTGATGATACGGGATGCCGAACGACTCGACCAGCTCGCGCATGTCGGGATGATTGCTGACGACCATCGCGATATCCGCGTTGAGGTCGCCGGCCTTCCACTGCCACAGCAGCTCCAGCAGGCAATGGTCTTCTTTGGATACGAAAACGGCAAGACGCTTCTTCCGGCTTGCGCGGAACGTATGCCATTTCATGTCGAAGCGATCCGCGACTCTGGCGAAATCCTCGACCAGCACCGGCAGCTCCTTGTCCAAATCGTTCAAGTCGAACTCAAAGCGGATAAAAAACATGCCGCCCTCCGGATCCATCGAATATTGATCCGACTGCACGATGTTCGCGCCGTGCTCGTATAGAAAATGCGATACGGCCGCCACGATGCCCGGACGGTCCGGGCAAGAGATCAGCATGCGGGCGCGGCCGCCGTTTCCGCCGGACGGCTTCTCTTGGTCCAGCGGGCTAAATTGGGATGACATTTCCTTCAGACTTCCTTTCGCGACTATATAAATGAATGCTTCTTCTTAGTCTGCGCCAAGCGCTAGGCGTTCGCGAGCAGCTGCTTGCCGGCGAACCAAGCCGTGATACGCTGGTTGATTTGCTCTTCCGTCAGCAGGGACGGGAAAGGATTGCCTTCGACGACGAGATCGTAAAGACGCTCCATCGGCTCGCGCGGATCCGCTTTTTTCGCTTTCGCGTCGTTTTTGAGCAGATCCCACGTCGAGAGCACAAATGTTCTCGGATCGATCTCCTGCTTCCCGAAGAAATGATGGAGCCGCTCCAAATCCTCGAAGAACGGATCGCCGAACCGGTCGTACGCGTTGCCGCTGAGCAGCGCGATTTCCGCCTCGTACATCGGACGTTCCTTTTTGTCTTCCTTGCCGATCCAAGGCGTCTCGAGAATGAACGGCCGGCCTTTCAGCAATTCATGGTTCACGACGTTCTGAATCGCCTCGTGCCCGAGCCAGCCCGCTCCTATCGGGGCATGGCGGTCCTTCGCGGCGCCGCGCGGATTTTTGCTGTCGTTGACGTGCACGACGGCCACGCGGTCCAGCCCGACCACGCGGTCGAACTCCGTCAGCACGCCGTCCAGATCGCTCACGAGATCGTAGCCGGCGTCATGCATGTGGCAGGTGTCCATGCACACCGTAAGCCGGTGGTTGTCCTGGACCTTGTCGATGATCGCCGCGATCTCCTCGAAGCTGCGGCCGATTTCCGTTCCTTTGCCCGCCATCGTCTCGAGCGCGATATTGACATTCGTTTCCTTCGTTCCGGAGAGAACCTCGTTCAGCCCTTCCGCGATGCGGTTGATGCCGTACTCCGCGTCCTTGTCCGTATACGCGCCGGGGTGCAGAACGATATTGCGGACGCCGATTTGATTCGTCCGGCGGATTTCCTCCTGCAGGAACGATACGGCGAGCTCGAACGTATCTTCCTTGTACGAGCCCAAATTGATAATATAAGGAGCGTGCACGACGATTTCGTTGATGCCGGCCTGCTCCATAAGCGCCTTGCCTTCTTCGATGTATAGCGTATCGATCGGCTTCCTCCGCGTATTCTGCGGCGCGCCGGTATAAATCATGAACGTGCTCGAACCGTATGAAGTGGCTTCCTGAGCGGCCGTTTGCAGCCCTTTGTCCGAAAATGATACATGGGAACCTATTTTCAACATCTAATTTTCGCCCCTTTCGGTTGGTCAAACCTTATTTTACAAGGAATGTCGAAATAAATCTAGGAATACGCTATAATTCATTATTGAGGTGAAGGTTAACGATGAATGTTGCGCCTAATTGGTTTATGTATTTTATCGTTTTTTGGGCGATCGTAATGGTTGTCGCCATGTCGATCGGCGGATTTTTCATGTTCCGGAAATTTCTCAAGGTGCTTCCGATGCGGGACGGCAAGTCCAAGCTCGATTGGCAGAACTACTGGGTGGAGCGCAGCCGCAGCATGTGGAGCGACGAATCCAAGACGCTGCTCGATCAGCTGGTGTCCCCGGTTCCGACCCCGTTTCGCGATATAGCCAAACATTCCATCGCCGCCAAGATCGGCCAGGTGGCCATCGAGCACGGCGCCGATTCGGTGACGCGCGAGCACTGCATCGAA
Organism: Paenibacillus arenilitoris; assembly: GCF_014705655.1. Lineage (GTDB taxonomy): Bacteria > Bacillota > Bacilli > Paenibacillales > Paenibacillaceae > Pristimantibacillus > Pristimantibacillus arenilitoris. Next base: position 10,137 of record NZ_JACXIY010000005.1, read on the forward strand.
GGCTATATAAGAGCGACGCCGAAGCGCGACTACCGCAGCCTCGTCTCCTTTCTCGACCGCCAAGGCATCGACTATTCGCCCTATAAGCATCTGCTTAACAAATGAGTTTAGGCCGCGGCGCGCGGCTTAAGCTCATTTCTTTTTCGCGTCCGCCTGTTTAAAGGACCGGTTGGGCGTTTAAAGAAAATTGTAACCTTACGCGTACCCTTTTCGTTAATAGACATTAGGAGGTGGTTCTTTTGATGAACACATCGAAACGAAGAAGAAGCAAAAAAACAGCAGCAGCAGGAGCCCTTCTTCTGGCCGTCATGCTTGCCGCGTCGGCTTGCAGCGGCAACGGCAACGGCGCGGCAAATAACGTAAACGAACAGCCGGACAGCACGAACGAAGGCCCCGTCGTCGACCTGCCGGAACAAAGCGGCGTCATCGAGCCGGACGTTTCGGGAGCCGAGCCGACCGAGAGCCCGGACAATAGCGGTGAAGCGACCGAGGAACCGGCGAACGAACCGGTCATATCCGGCGAAGGCACGTACAGCGGCATGATGGATTCGCATTCCATCGAGATCGAGACCGCGGACGGCGCGATCGCCCTTCAAATACCGGAAGAGCTGTCGACGACGATCGACAGCATTCCCGCAGACGCGAAAGTAAAGTTCGAATATACGGAAAAAGCGGTTGAAGGCGATGCCGGCTTGAAGCAAAATTGGCTCGTCAAAATCGAGGAAGTCAAATAGCGGCCGATAAAGGAGCGATAGAGAGATGCGAATTGCCATTGCCGGCGGAACGGGATTTATCGGAAGCGCGCTGAAGGAAGCGCTGCTGAAGCGCAGCGACGAGGTATGGATTATTTCGCGCCGGGATGCGGGCGCTCGGGGGCCGGTTGCAGACAATCGGAAGCCGGATGCCCGGCTACATAACGTAACCTGGTCCATGCTGGAAGATGAGCCCTCCTTACTGGAAGGAATGGATGCCATCGTCAACCTCGCGGGCGAATCGATTAATCAGCGCTGGACCGCCGGCGCGAAGAAACGCATTCTCGATTCGAGGCTTTCGTCATCGGCCCGCATCGCGAAGCTGGCGCATGCGCTGGAACATAAGCCTTCGCTTCTCATTCAAGCATCCGGCATAGCTGCTTACGGCAGCTCTCCGGATGCTGTTTTTGATGAGTCCGGCGCGATGGCGGATAACGATTTCTTATCGAATGTCGTGCGCAGATGGGAGCAAGCCGCGGATTCGGTTCCGGCCGGGAGGCATGTCTTGCTGCGGACGGGCGTCGTGCTTGACCCTAAGAAAGGCGCCTTCCCGCTGATGGCTCTGCCCTACCGCTTGTACGGCGGCGGCAGAATCGGCAGCGGCAAGCAGTGGGTATCGTGGATTCATATCAAAGACATGGTCAGGCTCATTCTCTTCTGCCTCGATCACCAGCGGATCAGGGGCCCCGTCAACGCCTGCGCGCCCGAGCCCGCCATGAACGACGAGTTCGGCCGGGCGATCGGCAAGGCGATGGGCAGGCCTCACTACTTGCCCGTTCCCTCCTTCGCCATGCGGGTGCTGCTTGGCGAAATGTCCGCCTTGCTGCTGGACAGCCAAAGGGCGCTCCCGCGCAAAGCGCTGAAAGGCGGGTTCCGCTTCCTCTATCCCGACGTCGAAAGAGCCATGCTCGATTTAGTCGGCCGCAAGTAAGCAGCGGGATCACCCCTTCCTCAGCTCGTAAGCCGGTCCCTTCATGTCCGCCAAATGAATCACGTCTCCGGGTTCGAACCTGTAGGCTTTATACGGCACCATTGTTTTTCCGTTCAACAAGCTCCCGTTGCGGGAACCAAGATCCTTTGCGTAGTAAGCGCCATCCGCGCTTTCGATCTCAAGATGCATGCGCGAAATGCCGTTCGCATGATCTTCATAGCCGAGTTGATCGCCCGATCTGCCGATTTTGAGACACGGCTCCATCAGCTCGATCCTCGTCTCCTGCTCTTCCCAGCTTCTGCAGAGCCAAGTGACCGCTCCGTCCGCATGTTCCTGTCCGGTCTCCCGGCGCAGCAGCGCAGTCGGTTCCGCGAGAGGGACGGCCGGGAGCGGCGGTATGTCCGGATATGGATTGGACCGGGCGGCCGCGAATTCCTCTTGAGGCGTCTGGGGCGCCGCCGAATCGCTGTCTTCCTGCTCCGCCTGCCACCTTGCCAGCTTGATTAACGGTCCGGATTCGTCCCCTGCTGGCTTCGTCTCGAACTCGGCATCGAGCGACGACGCCGGCATTAGCGAGCCCCTCCTCCATACGAACAAGAGCAGCGCCAAGAGCAGCAACGTCAGCCCGGCGCTGATCAGCAAGCTTTGCCTCGCCGGCGAAGCCATATAGACGAAGCGCCACACGCAACCTATTGCGACGGCCGCTCCCGCGGAATAGAGCCATTTTTTCTTGGCATCACTCCCGCTTTGCTCATCCTCATCATCGATATACGGCAAAGGCTCGTATTCGCTCTTGCGATGGTTGCCGGACCTATTCCACGGATGCGCCTCATCGATGCGGCGCTGCGGCTGCGGTTCTGCCGGTTGCAATTCTGCCGGTTGCGGCATTACCGCTTGCAACGTTTCTTGCTGTCGGTTTTCGGACAATCGCATTTCGTTCCGGGGCATTTCGGCGCGCGAAGCTTCTCGCCGCGCCGAAGACTGCCCGATTGCGTCCGGCTTCGGCCGTTCGGGCTGCGTCCGCACCTGCGAAGCTTGTACGCCCTGCGACCGGGCCCCGTTTATTAAGTCAAGCAGCGTCGCGCGCAATTGCTCGAGCGGCCATTTTTTTCCGTTCAAGCTTTGCAATACCCGCTTCAGACCTTCCCCGTCGATCCGCTCGACGTAAGAAGTGAAGCGGACGACCAGCGACATCAAATCCCCGGCCGCCGCCGGGCTCCCTCCTTCTTTCATAGGCACGTAGGCCAGCCTGATATCATGCAGCCGCTCTCCGATGAAGATGAACTGCTCGTCGAGAAGGCACCCCTCGGGCCGAAGCATGTAATGCCTGCATTCCCCGAGCGCATCCGTAACGCCTAGGATGAGCTCGTAATACTGCTCCATCGACAGCGGCTGCTGCTGCAGGCGGTGCAGCAGCATCTTCACCCCCGACAACGCGTAACGGAACGTAACCTCCCCGTTTAACTCATGCCAGTCGACCGGCAGCAAAAAGGGGATGCGCCCGCTTTGGAGCATCCGAAGCTCAATATCGTCCAATTCGCTCCGCTCGATGCCATGCTCGCGGTCAAGCGTCATCTCGTGCCCCCGATTCATGGCAAAATCTATGCGATAGCTTTGCATGCTGACGGGCTCCTTTCCGAATCAATCATTTAATGGATCATCGACCATACCGTTACGGCGGCTGGCGCCACCGCCAGCATGAACGGAAACTTTTTGCCGGACTCCGCCCACCGCAGCCACTGGCTTCTCCTCCAGCCCGATGCGGGAGCGGCAAACGAGCCGATTTCGGCCGCAACCTTCTTGCGGAGCGGCCGAACGGCGATCAGGAGGCAAATGCCGATCGCGCCCGCGTACAAGATCGAATAAAGCATCAGCTGCAGCACGATCCAGGCGCCCGTCCACGCGCCGATCGCTCCGAACAGCTTGACGTCGCCGGCTCCGATTCCTTTCGCCAAGTGAAGGAGAAGGAGCGGCGCGAAGCCGGCCGCCGCGCCCGCCGCCGCCGCCAATAATCCCTCGAAGCCGCTGACGGCGAAGTGATAGACGAACGCGAGGGCGAAGAAGCTTGCCGTCAGCCGGTTCGGAATCAGCTGCGTTCGAATGTCCGTAATAAAAGCGATGAGCAGCAACATTGCCGTTGCCGCCGTTTGAACGAGCACCATTTCGTTCTCCTCCCGTCTCCGGTCTTTCGACCGCTACTTTTGCGTGCCGCCGCTTTTCTCCACGATGAAATGCTTCGCGACCCGATTATCCGGATCGGCGGCCTCCGCGACGGCGAGCTCCCAAATGCCCGGCGTCGTATTGCCCGACACATGCCACGTCCACTGGACGTAGCCGCTCGCGTCGGCAACCGCTTCTCCCAAATGCTTCGCTTTGCTCGATCCGCTCTTGTAGCGCACGCCAAGCGAAACGGCCGCTCCGGGCGCCGTCTTCACGACGACGGTCGCCTTCCTCCCGGGACGAAGCGGCGCAGGCTCGATCGCCACGATCTGAATCGGCAGAGCCGCCGAATCGCCTTCCTCCGCGCCGTACCTGGCCGGCGCTGCATCGCTAATCCATACGCGCTCGGCGGCCTGCTCCTTCAATACGAGCGGCTTGGCGTAGAACGGCAGCTTTAACGGAAATTCGTATTCCACGATCAATTTCAAAAATGGCTCCTCGTTCTTTTCCAGATCGGGAAGCGAAAGCCATGCCAGCTTCAAACGCTCGGGCTCGACAATGGCCTTGTCCGCGAAATCCTGCAGCAGTGGTTCGACGACCGCTCGCCCCACTTCCGTCGCGGCCGCGTTTTGCAGCGGACGGAAGTCGCCCCGCAGCGCGGACGCCGCGATCTCACCCGCCGGCGAAGGCAGCCACTCCGCGGCTTCCGCGGCAATGTCGCCCCATGAGGACAGCTCGGAGCCGGGGAGCGGGAGCGGCATAGACGGCAGCGGATTGGCCGCAACGGCTTGCTGCCAAGCCAGATCGGCCGGATGGATATGTGCGGCGATTTGCCTTACGGTCTGCGATGCCGCCGAGTGAAGCGCCATCTGCACGGCGCACAGCCGGACGAGCGTGACGAATACGAGGAGAACGATAAGGAGGAGCGGCATGACTAACGCCGCCTCGACGACGATGGAGCCTTGTTCTCTCGTCCGGCGGCGGTCCTCAGTAGGACCAGCCGATGGTTTGGCTTGTTTCATATCGATTGCCGACGACCTTCCCTTCCAATAGTCCGAGCCGTCCCAACGCGCCCATGAGCCCCGGAATAAACCACAGCTCCGTCGACACCTCGGCTTCCCCCGTCACGCCGCTTGGCGTAGCCGAAAGCGCGGTGCCACTATTCTGCTCGATTACGGCGATCATCCGGGCCATCCTTGCGGGACTCGAGCCGCGAATAAGCATAAACAACCGCAAATAGTCCGTATACGTCAGCTCCGCCCTCACGAATTTGGATAAAGGAGCCGACCCCCGCTCCGTGAAAGCGATCATATCCTCCATCGCCTTCTCCAAGCCGTATAGGATCGCCGCCGACAATATAAGAAGCGGATGGCCGAGCGACCTGCTCTCGATGAGCCCCTCCATCGTGCGCACCGCCAGTCGCACCCCGAACAGTTCCCCGTAAGCGGCGGCGATGTTCCCGATTGAATCGTGGAATCCGTAAATGACGTATTCCGCTTCCTGATTATTGAAGGAAATCGCGTGCGACAGCTCCGCGGGATTTCCTCCGCCAATCATGCCCCGCAGGTTCTGAGGAGCGAAGGAGGCAAAGCGGTGCACGACGTACTCGCCGAAATAAACCGTATCCCTCGTCCGCTCCAGCATGTCCGCCATTCCCGTAAACAGCCCTCCCATCCATGCGGAAGATTGTTCGGCCGCGTCATGGGCTGAAGGAGCAAGTCCTATGCCTGCCTCATCCGAAGCGGCTTCGGCGGAGCGCTGATTGAACAGCATATTGCCGTCATAACGTTTCTTCACCTGCATGAACAGCCGGGTATGCTCCTCCATTTGAGGAACGGACGTCAGTCCTTGCAGCATCCCGCGCGCCTTCGTCCACAAGGCGGCGGCCTGCTCCTCCTGCTGCTTCAGTTTCGCTTTGACCTCGCCGCCTTCCAGCAGCTGTTGCCGGCGGGCGAGGACCGTGGCCGGACGGATGTACTTCTCTTCGTAGGCACCGTAAGCGAGCCGCAAGTTCGCCGCGCCTTCCAGCAAAGTTTCCGAAACCGGGTCGGTAATCGGCCTCGCCATCGAAGCGGTGCTGTTCGACTGGAAGCTGCCCGCTTCCGCGTCGACGGCGGCGGCGTCCGCTCCTTGCGTCTCCATCTCCTGCTTATACGCCGCAAGCCAGCTATCCGGCAGCACGAGCTCATCGGCGGATTGCTTCAGCTGCCCGAGTTCCGACGCCGCGCCGGCCGGCACCTGATCCTGATCCGCGCCCGGCACCCGGCTTCTTGCCACCGTATCATATCCGCCGCCGGGCGCCGCCTGATTCGCCTGCGCGGCAAGCCGCTGCATCTCCTCGTTGAGCTGTCTTGCCGCCTCCAGCTCCCTTACCGCGTCCCCCATTAGATTCGAGTGCCGCTTAAGCATATCGGCGCCAGCCCTGCGCAAAGCGAGCGTAACGCTCCTGGCTTTCTCTTCGTAGGCCGCTATCTCTTGCGTGAATTTAGGGGACGCCCCCTCCGGAAGCGACTGATCGTGCATCACCTGCTCGGCATAAGCTTTGTATTCGCTCGCCACCGCCAGAACCGTCTCGCCCCCTGCCGTTACCGCCGAGGTCCCCGAAGGAATCAAGGCGTCCATGCCGCTGCCGCCGACATTCGCCGCCGCTTCCCGTTGCAGCCGGAACGCCTGCGCCAAATGCGCTTCCCGCTTCTCGTACAGCTTCCGCATCTGCTCGAGCAGGCCGATCGTCGCGGCAGCTTCCTTCATCGCGCCCGCTATCGGAGCGAATCGGGCGGCCAGTTCAAGCGTGAAGTCGACCGGAGCCTTGTATTTCATTTCTTCCAGCACCTGCCTGGCGAATACGTCGTGGCTGCCAAGATATTCCGCCGCATGCAGCGAAGATCCTTCCACCTTCATGCCGGCCAGCTTGAATCCGTCCCCGGACAAGGACGGCTCGTTGCTCGCGTTCGCCTCCAGCGTTTGCGTGAACAAGCTCTGCCCGTCCGTCCCTCCGCGGCCGAACAAGCCATATCTCTCATAGAGGACGGCGTCATAGGCGGAGAGGACGGAGCGAACGCCGGAGCGGACGGCGTCCTCCGACAGCTTGTGCACAGCCGCAATCCGGGCGTAGTCGATCAGCAATGAAAAAAAGAGCAGCAGCGAGGACAGCACGATGACCGCGAATACGGTTACCGCCCCGTCATCCCGCAGCAATAACCTTTTGCACCGGATCGCGAACGAACGGCTTCCGTCTTTTCCGACGCTCAGGGCAATTCCCTCCTTTACGTATGTTCACGGCTGCAGCCGTCAGGGCGGCTGCGTTCCCGAAGCTCCCGCGTACGGGGCAAGAACTTGACCGGCCTGCGCCTGCGCCTGCGCCTGTCCCGCGCCGGCTCCCCTAGCCGCAAACTTGGCCGTATAGTAACGGACGAGATCGACGCTGCGGATAAATTCGGCCGGATCGACGATCGAAGCGGACGCAGCCGTCTTCGGCTCCCGCTTCAGCCAGCCCGTCTCCGCCGTTTCTGCGGATAAGGGCTGCTCCAGCCTCACGTCGACCGTGCGTTTCAACACGCCGTTCGAATAGCCGATCCGCCCTTCGTAGGATAACCCCGCTTGTTCAAGCCACTGGGCGGCACGCTCCATTTTGCTCAAGGCCAACCTCTTCTCCTCTTCATCGCCATCGTCCGCGAGCGGGAGAACGACGGCGGCTTCCCGCGAATCGCTTGCCAGTCCGAACAAGCTGCCCAGCATCCCGTCCTCCCCAAGTCTTCTGTACAGCGGATCGTAGCTTGGGGCAGGAAGCATGCCGCTCCTCGGGTCGCGGTTGCTGTTATCCCACGCGAAGGCGGCGCGTTCGGCGGTCGAGGAGGCGGCATAATACAGCACGACCTTCTGATACATGTACATGCCGAATAAAATAAAAAGCAGAATAAAACCGAGCAGGACGGGAAACACAAACGTCGACTCCAGCGTAAAGCTGCCTTGCTCCTTCCTGGCCAGGCGCAGCAGCTTTCCGATCACCTTCCGCCAATACACCTTACGCCCTCCGTCAGCTGAATATTTTGTCCGCCTCGTCATCCGCTTTGCCCATAAGCCGCTCGATCAGCTCCACGATCCAATCCTTGAACAGCAGCGCAATGATGATCACGACGGCGATAATCAATATAATCTCGAGCGTCCCAAGACCGTCTTCCTTTTTCCAAAATGCCTTCACCGCTTGACCCAGTTTTTTCATCGCTACCTCTTCCTCTCCGTTATTCGTTTAAGTCATCAGTAAAACGGCCGGCGCGGCAACCAGCACCATCAACACGAGCAATATGCCGACCAGCGGGAAAACGAGCTTCGAGGAAGCCTCCTCGCCCCGCGATCTCGCGATCGCCTTCCGCTTCTCCCACAACGTGTAGGAAAGCTCCCGCAGCGCAAGCGCGAAATGCTCGCCTCCCCGGCGATAATTAAGGAGCAGCACCGTCGTAAAAATCGATACTTCCTGCACGGCGCAGCGCCGATTGAATCTTTCCATCGCCTCGCTGAACGACTGCCCGTTGCGGAGAGACGACACGGCATCGCCCCATTCCTTATAGAGCGGATGCTTCGCGTCCTTGCCTTCGAGGCATCTGGCCAGCGCCTGCTGAACCGTCTCTCCTGCGCCGACGAGCAGCATCAGCTTGCTCAGCATTTCCGGCAGCTCGGTGATGAGCTGCCGCTTCCGCCGCTCCACGCGGCGTCCCGCTTCCACGACCGGCCGAACGGCCAGCAATACCCCGAACAGGAGGCCCATCGCTAGAAGGAGAGGCTCCCCTCCGAGCAGACTTAGCCACGCGCAGGCCGTCAAAGCGGCGTAACCTTTGCCGAGCGAAGCCCCCGCTTCCTCCTTCGTCCGTTCGATGGTCCAACCGCCATCGTTCAGAATGAGCAGCTTCACGTGGTAGCCGCTTAGCGTTAGCTGGAGCGCATCGAAGACCCGCAACCGTTCGAGCAGGCGCGTGAACGGCTCGGCCATGACGAGCCGCGCAAGCTCCCCGCCTTGCTTTCTCCCCTTCTTAAGCTGCAACCATGCCGATTCCAAAGCCGAAACGCCGACGATATACAGCCAGATCGCCGTCAACGCGACGGCGGCAGCGGCAGCGGCCATACGCGCTCCCTCCTCACATTCGGATGTCCATAATTTTGCCCATGATCCGGAAGCAGAGAAGCAGCGCGAGCAGCGCCCCCGTCAGCAGCAAATAGCCTGCTCCCGCATAAAGCGGAGCCATATAATCCGGGGCGGCTATGCCGAGGAAAGCGAGAAAGACGAACGGAACCGCCATCATGATTTTTCCTTCGAACCTTTTCTGGGCGACCATGACGGCGATCTCCTGCTCGATTTCCAGCTTCTCGCCGATAATGGCGGCGGTTCGCTTCATCACCTCAAGCAAATCGCCTCCCGATCGCTTGCAGGCGGCAAGCGCGTCGACGAATTGGTCGATTTCCTCGATATGGGCCCGGTCGGCGAAGTTTCGCAGCGCGTACTCGATCGGCTCGGCGTTGTCCAGCCGGAAACGGACGATTTGGAATTCCAGCAACAGCTCGGTCCTCGGATCCGGATACAGGAGCTTCAAATCGTCCAGCGTGGACAAAAACGCGTTTTCGAGCGATCGCCCGGCCGCCAGCGACGACGTCAGCGAGAACAGCGCCTCCTTGAACTGCAGCTTCAGTCTCTCCTGCCGTTTCATCAACAGCGCTCTGCGCCTGAAGCGCGGAGCGGCGATTCCGGCCGCGGCGGCCAGGCCGGCGATCACGGCCGAATGGTAGAACAAGTACACGCCCGCGAAGAGCGCGGCGCCCGCGACGGCCGCGGCAACGAAAAACTCCTTCCGGCTCAGCGGATACTCCCCGTAATCCGTCAGCCGGCCGGACCTGGCTTTTGAAATAACGACGTCGCTCTCCCATCCGCACCACGCTAGAAGCCGATGGACCAAGCCGGCTTCCCGCCTCATCGCCAATTTCCTCTCCATTCGCATCCCCTCCCTTATCCCGTTCCAGACAATTCGAGCGTTCTTCCCGCCATGGTCAGCTTATCCGTATGGAGGAGCGGATGATCCGAACGCTTCAGCTTGCCGAGCACCAACCCGCCGGAATCCCCTTCTTCCTCGAAAACGAACAGCGGATTTAGCCGCACCTCCCCCGCTTCCATTCCGGCAATCTCGCAAATCTCCAGCACTTTCCGCGAACGGTCGCGAAACCGGGACAGATGGATGACGATATCGATCGCGGAGGCGATCTGCTGCCGGATGACCGGTACGGGCAGCTCCGCGGCGGAGAGAACCATCGTCTCCAGGCGGGCCATCATGTCCTTGGCGCCGTTGCTGTGGCCCGTGGACATCGATCCGGCATGCCCGGTGTTAAGCGCCTGAAGCATATCGAGCGCCTCGCCGCCGCGAACCTCGCCGACGATGATCCGGTTCGGCCGCATTCGCAGCGAAGCCCGGATCAGATCGCGCACCGTTATTTCCCCCTTGCCTTCGGTATTCGCGTTTCTTGTTTCCATGGCGACCAGATTGGGAATCGTGCGCAGCTGAAGCTCCGCCGAATCCTCGATCGTCACGATGCGTTCGTCGGAGGGTATGAACTGCGACAACGCGTTCAGAAACGTCGTTTTTCCCGTTCCCGTCCCCCCGCTTATGAAAATGTTGTATTTCGCGACGATCAGCTCCTTCAAAAAGGCGGCGGCCTCCGAAGTAAGCGATCCGCCGGCGACAAGCTGCTCCATCGTCATCGGCCGCTCGGGAAATTTCCGGATCGTCATGCAGGGCCCGCGAAGCGCGACAGGCGGCAGCACGACATGCACCCTTGAGCCGTCCCGAAGCCTGGCGTCCACGATCGGGGACGACTCGTTCACGACGCGGTTGACGCTGGCGACGACGGTCTGAATCAAATCCTCCAGCCGTTCCCTGCTCTCGAACGACACCGGAAGCAGCGTCATCCTCCCGCCCCGCTCGACGAATATTTCGGCATGGTGGTTGATCATGATTTCCGTGACGGAAGCATCTTCCATGAGCGGCTGCAAAATATCGAGCCCCCGGAACGAATGAAACAGCCTTCGAACAAGCTTCACCTTCTCGGTTGCCGTCAGCGGGTTCCGCTCGCACCATTCGAATACGGTCTCCTCCGTTATCCGCATGAGGCGCTCGTCGGGCAGCGCGCCGCCGAAATCGATCTTGGCACGCACTTTATTCCGCAGCTCGAGCACGTCCGAATCCGTTAGCATCGCTTTCCCCTCCTTCATGGAACAAATGCTTGTACAGCTTGTCCGACGCCGCGCGGAACGAGGGCGAGGACAGCAGCGTCGCCGCCCCCGGATCGCGCCATTCGGGCACCTCCGGCAATTGAACGGGCGCGTAGGGCAGAGCGTGCGTCTCGTCTGGCGTTAGACCGGCGGCGTTAACCGCGCGGTTATGGACGAACAAGGCTTTGCTCATCGCGGAGGCGAACCGCTCCCCCCACTTCCGCTCGCCGTAATGAAGCGCCATCCGCTGCTTGCCTAAGACGGAGAGATTTCCGCTCGTCAGCCAGAGCACCCGGTCCGAGCGGTCGAAAACGGAGGCGTGCAGCTCGTCCAAGCCGTCGTCCAGATCGACGACGATCAGATCGTATTGGCCGCTGCGGGCGATCGCGTCCAGTATTCCTGCGGCATCTTCCGGGCCAAGCGTCAGCCTGTCTTCGACATTGGTGCACGCCGCCAAATAATCCGCTTTGAGCAGCGGATGGCGGATCCGATGCTCGAGCAGCCACTCCGCCGCCTGCCCGGGCTGCGCCTTGAGGCCGTACAGCAGCTCGGACAGCCCCTCTCCGCCGCTTGCCGCCGCAGCGCTCCGCGGAACGCCAAGCCAGGCATCCGCCGTGTTCCAGCGCTCGAGGTTCAAATAAAACGCGCGGCGGCCATGCGAGCTGGCGGCATGCGCAAGATGGAGCGCCAAGGCCGTCTTGCCGGTTGAGCCCGAGGCGGAATAGACCGTCAATATCCGCACGCCGTCCGGCTCGTCGCCGCCCGGCACAAGCCGCGGCGGTTGGCCGGCAAGCCTGGCGTGAACCTCTTCCAGCCGTTGAAGCAGCAGCGGCAGCGGCTGGTATTGATGCAGCTCGTGCTCCTCCCCGCTATCCCCGAGCCCCATCACCAGCGCGACCGCCGGAATCGCCGGCCACCGCTCCCTCAGCTCTCGCAATTCGCCGAGCAGCTCCGGCTGGGCCGCCAATAAATCGATCTTGTAGCCTTGCATCGCATATTGCTTGCATGCTTCCGCATTCGTGAACCCGGTTACCTGCCACTGCTCGGCAAGCGGGCTGTCGCGAACGTAATCGGCCAGGCGCCTCAAATATTCCGTTTCCTTAACTGCCACCGCGAGCGTATACTTCCTCATCCGATAATCCCCTCCCTCAGCTCCGGACAACGCAAAAAAAGCACCGAAAAGGCGCAATAAATCGCTGCCTGATACGGTGCTTCCGTGTTTGAATGTTCGTTTTTATAAAATTTACCATACATGTTTCGATACGTCAACCGCGTAATCGGCCCGGATTGCTCCGCCCGTAGCGGAGATCCGCCTGCCTTATCGGAAGAACAGCTTGATCTCCCGCTCCGCGCTTTCGTCCGAATCCGAGCCGTGGATAATGTTGCTCGCGACATCGGTCGCGAAATCGCCGCGAATCGTTCCCGAGAGCGCCTCCGACGGGTTGGTCGCGCCGATAAGGGCCCTCGCGTTTTTGACGGCGTCCTTGCCCTCCCAGATCATGGCGAATACCGGTCCCGATACGATGAAATCGACCAGCTCGCCGAAGAACGCCTTTTGCCGCAAATGCTCGTAATGATGCTCGGCATGCTGCCTCGTCAGCTGTATAACCTTCGCATCCACGAGCTTGAATCCTTTCTCCTCGAACCTCGCCACGATCCGGCCGACCAATCCGCGAGCGAATCCGTCGGGCTTAACCATTACAAACGTTCTATCCATCTAGTTCCCTCCTGTCACTATCGGTATAGCCATTTATTTGTTAAGCCATTCAATAATAATGCCCGCCGTCTCCTCGATCGCCCGGTTGGTCACGTCGATGATCGGGCAGTCGAGCGATTTCATGACCGTCTCCGCGTAAGCCAGCTCCTCCTGGATGCGCTCTGCCGAGGCGTATTGCGCCGAAGCCGGCAGCCCCAGCGCCTTCAAGCGCTCCGACCGGATTTCGAGCAGATGCTCCGGCTGCATCGTCAAGCCGACGATCAAGCGTCCGGGAGCCGGCTTCAGCTCCTCCGGCGGGTTGACCTCGGGCATAAGCGGCAGGTTGGCCGTCTTAATCCCCTTGTGGGACAAAAAGATGCTAAGCGGCGTCTTCGACGTCCTCGACACGCCGATCAGCACGACCTGCGCCTGTACGAAGCCACGCGCGTCCTTGCCGTCGTCGTATTTGACGGCGAACTCGATCGCGTCCATCCGCCGGTGGTACGCGTCGTCGATCGAATGCAGCAAGCCCGGCTCCCGCTTCGGATAGCTGCCGAACGTGTCCACGTACGCCTGCATCATCGGACCCATGACGTCGACCGCCCGCACGCCGGCCTTCAACGCTTCCTCCTTCATCAGCTCGCGCAGCTCCGGCTGAACAAGCGTGTAGCTGATGAACCCTCCGCTCCGCTCCGCTTCGGCCACGATGCGCGTGATCTCTTCCTCGGTTTTAACGTGCCCGAACCGCTTGATTTTGACGTGGTCGGACGAGAATTGGCGCAGCGTCGCCTTCGCGACCGCCTCCGCCGTTTCCCCGACAGCGTCGGAGCATACGTAAATCGTTTGCTGCGTCATAATTCCGGCTCCTCCAATTTCCCGACCGTCGCGATGTCCGCAATAAGGCGTATGATGTTCGACTTCGATACCCAGCCGGCCACTTCCGGTTCCGCCTGCTCCCCGCAGGGGACGATGACGGGCAAGCAATCCACCTGATGATGAGACATTTTGCGGATGGCGTCCATTACGGAATCTTCGGGCGTCAGCGTCACGACGTTCGGATAGCGGGTCATGACCATGCTGACGGGGACGGCCGCCGAAGAAGGATTGCCCAGCGTAATCTTAAGCAAGTCCTTCGGGGTGACGATACCGGCGAACCGCTTCCGCTCGTTAACGACGAGCAGCGTGTCCGCGTTCTCGGTGAACAGCGTGATGACGGCGTCGTGCACCGACAAGGAATCCGGCACGTTGACGGGGACGCCCTGCACTTCCCGCACCTTGAGCGCGCCGAGCCGCTCGATCGGTTCGTTGACGGAGCGATAGGCGTTGCCGAGAAAATAACCGACCTTCGGCTTCGCGTCAAGCAAACCGAGCATAACGAGAAGCGACAGATCCGAGCGCAGCGTCGGCCTGCTGACGCCCAAATATTCCGCCAATTGTTCGCCGGTAACCGGCGCATGCTTCTTCACGAGCTCAAGAAGCTCCAATTGCCGCGTGGATAACTGAATCGTACTCGCCTCCATCTCAAATATGAGTCATAATCAAATATATAACACACTTAATCTCTAAATAAAGTATCACAATTGTCAAGCTTGTACAATATGCCCTCGCGGTATTCATCCGAATTTATTTTGTATGGGTGCCTGCATCCCTTCGTCCTCTCAGCCCGACATAGGCGCGAGCGAACGAGGCCGCCAGTTAACCCTCATTCCCATTGTCGTCCTAAAACGAAAAAAAGCCCGGCCGCAGACATTGCCGCGGGCCGGACGGCCTCTATCCCTTCTATTCTTCGGTCATCGCGAGGAACTGCTCCACGTCTTCCGCCGTCAGCGCGACCGCGTCGCGCCAGAAGCCGATCTCCTCGACGTTGACGCCGAGATGCTCCTTGGCCAACTGCTCGACCGTCATGCGGCCCGTATCGCGAAGCAGCGCGACGTACCGATCCTTGAAGTCCGCTCCTTCCTTAAGCGCCCTCGCGTAGATGCCCGCGCTGAACAGAAAGCCGAACGTATACGGGAAGTTGTAGAACGGCACGTCCGTCAAATAAAAATGCAGCTTGGACGCCCAGAAATGGGGGTGAACCTCGCCGAGAACGCCGCAATACGCTTCCCGCTGCGCCTCCTCCATCAGCGCGTTCAGCTCGCTCGCCGATACGAGTCCTTCTCTCCGTCGCTCGTAGAACCTGGTCTCGAACAAAAACCGAGCATGGATGTTCATGAAGAAGGCGACCGAGCGCTGAATTTTATCTTCGAGGAGTCCCAGCTTCTCCTCATCGTCCGCTGCGACCTTCAGCGCGCTGTCCGACACGATCATCTCGGCGAACGTCGACGCCGTCTCCGCCACGTTCATCGCGTATTCCTGCGCGAGGCCCGGCAAATCGTTCATGACATGCTGATGGTAGGCGTGGCCGAGCTCGTGCGCAAGCGTCGAAATATTCGAAGCCGTGCCCGAGTACGTCATGAATATGCGCGTCTGCCCGCTCTTCGGGAACGAGGTGCAGAAGCCGCCCGGTCGCTTGCCGGCGCGGTCCTCCGCCTCGATCCAGGCGTCCTTGAACGCCATGTCGGAGAAATCGGCCAAGTCGGGACTGAACGAGCGGAACTGCTCGATGATGAAGGCGGCCGCCTCGTCGTACGGAATCGTCCGCGCGGACGAACCGATCGGCGCTTCGACGTCGTGCCAGTCGAGCTTCGGTACGCCAAGCAGCTTCGCCTTGCGCTCCAAATAGCGGACGAGCACGTGCTTGCTCTCTTCGATCGCCGCCCACATCGCCGCAAGCGTCGCCTCGCTCATGCGGTTCATCTGAAGCGGCTCCCGCAGCACCGAGTTCCAGCCGCGCTTCTCGTACAGCTTCAAGCGGAAGCCGGCGAGCCGGTTCAGCGTCTCCGCGCATAGTTCGGCCTGCTCCGACCATTCCCGCTCCCACTCCGCGAACGCTCGGACCCTAACGTCCCGGTCGCCGTCCGACAGCCGGTTATGCATCTGGCCTGCCGACAATATTTTCGCCTCCCCGTCCTTGCCAACGTCCGCGAACTTCGCGCGGGACACGATGACATTGTAATAATCGCCCCAGCCGTGGTAGCCGTCCACCGCGAGATCGCCGGCAAGCGACTCCAGCTCGGGCGCCATCTTCCGCTTGGCAAGCTCCCGCCTCTCTCCCAGATTGAATGCGACTTCCGCGAGCGGGTCTTGGCGAAGCAGCGTCTCCCACTCCTTGTCGTCCATGGCGCGCAGCGTATTATCGAACCGCGTCTGCATGCCGAGAAACTTCGCCGCGAGCGTCTTCACGCGGTCGTTAAGCGCGATGGCCGCCGTATCCTTCACGTTCTCGGCCAGCAAGCACGATACGTACGACTCCGATTGGCGCAGCCGGATCAGCACGCTCTGCAGCAGCTCCGTCAGCCCGCCGAGCTCTGCCGTCCCGGGGCTTGCCCCGCCCGCGAATGCGGCGTCGAGCCTTGCGATATCCTCTCCGATCCCTTTCAGCTCGGCGGCGAATTCGGCCGAGCCGGCGCCTCCCTTATAGAAAACTTCCAAATTCCAGGTTTGCGGATAACCGTTGCCCATCTGCTTCCCGTCCCTTCTCTCGAATAACGACTGAACTTGAAAAAGCCAAGAAGCGGCCGCGTTAATATTTGCGCAAACCTTCTTGGCGGTGTATAACATAATTATATCCGGATTGGAGGAATTTCACCATGTCGAAACCGTTGCAAATATCGGCCGAAACGGCTGTGAAGCTCGCCGAGCAGCTCGGGGTGCCGATTGAGCATTTGATGCATATGCCCCGCCACATCCTGCTGCAGAAGCTTGCGGAGCTGGCCAAAAACGACGGCCCCGCTTCGCCGGAAAGCGAAGAGAAATCATGATTCCGTTCGAAAAAGCATGGCCGTACGACGTCGTCATGGGCGACCTGTACGTGCCGGCCTGTCCGTTCTGCGGCGCGGACAACGTGCTGCTGCCCGTCCGGCCGGACGAGCTGCCGGACATCCGGGACGGTATGAAGCGCCTGCTCGTCTTCCCGTGCTGCCGCAACAAGGTGACGATCGTGGACGCGGACCGGGACTATCTGCTGACAGACCGCGTCCTTCGCCGGGGATCCCGCTAAGCGGACGTAGCGGTCGCCGCGTTGTCCTGCGGACCGAGCTCAGCCTCCGCGCCGCCGGACGGGCTTTGCCGTCCGGCTTCCATTTCCTCGCGGATCAGCTGCCATTGCTCGCGGCTGGCGCGGATCATCGCGGCGTCGACGATTTTCTTGTCGTTCACGATGCGCGAGAACCAGCGAACCGCTTCGCTCGGCTCCCCGACTCTCCGGTACAGCTCCCCGATCAAGTACATGAGCTTCGCGTTGTTGAGCTCGACGCCTTCCGCTTCGTAGACGCGTATGTAAGCTTGCAGCGCAAATCGCAAAAACCTTTGTTCCTCCTGCTCGTTCGACTCGTACCGGTACAGCCACGCGATATGATGCAAAATGCCGGCGAGTACGCGGTCCTTCTCCCCCACCGCCTGCGCCGAGAGCAGCGCCAGCTTGTAGCAGGCCATCGCCGACTGCGCGCTCCGCTCGCCGGTGTAATCCTGCGTCTCCCACCTGGAACCGATGCGATCGAGGTACTGCTTCTTCTGCGTGTCGTTCAACCGCTCCAGACCGTTCTCGGTCGATGCATAGCCGCAATTCGGGCAAACCCGGACGACGTAGAAGTCGGGATTGACCTCCGCCTTGTAATAGCCGCAAAAGTCGGTATCCGTCTTCGTCGCCCGCTTGAAGCTCGGCCTGACCCGCGAAGTCGCATACCGGGTTTCGCAGCAAATGCATGTCATCTTCGATTGGTAGAGCGGTTCCATATCGATCACGTCTCCTCTTCGGTCGTGTTAACAAAGTGGTGGGCGGGTCCGGATAACCGGTCGATGACAATCTCTTGCAGCCGCTCGTCGATTCCGACTTCCCGCAGCGCCCTCCGCATGCAATCGAGCCAAGCCTCCGCACGCTCCGGCGTAATCGGAAAAGGCAAATGCCTCGCCCGCATCATGGGATGCCCGTACCGGTCGGAATAAAGCATGGGACCGCCGAAAAATTGGGTCAAAAACAAATACTGCTTCTCTTTGACCGGGTCTATGTCTTCCGGAAATAGCGGCCCCAGAAGCGGATGAGCTTGTACCTTCGGATAAAAAGCGTCTACGATTAGTCTTAAAGTCTCATGTCCTCCGATTGCTTCATAAAGGCTTATATTCCTATTCATCGTCAAAGTCATCTCCGTTTTGTAGGTATTTAGAATTATATCACAAAAAAGATCGCCCAAGTGACAAAAAAAAGCCCGCAGCTTGACGTGCGGGCCTCATTGCTTCGCGGGTACTGCTCCTTAACCTTCGTAGTCTTCTTCACCAGGTGCCGCAAGAGATTCTCGAATGACATAGACAAACGCACAGACCAGAATGCCGGCAATAATACTCATGCTCATCACTCCAACCGTTCAAAGGTAATTCTATTGTACCATAAAAAATGCAGGAATCCAGTGTTTTTGCAAGCGTTTTCTTTAAACTTGTCCATCTATTTTTGCCAAGCTTAGGGATGGATGCCCGCGCGCCGTCATATAAGTGTAGGAGGGGTTGTACGCCGCCCCGATTATTTACGTCGTTCGCAGGTCCAATATGCCAAAGGAGGCGGTCGTTCTGCTGCGCGCGTTCGTTCATCCGTTAGCCCTTACCGCGTTCGGCGCATTCGCCGTCGTGCTGTTAATGGCCGTCTATCCGGCAGAGACGCTCAGCTCCTCGCTGCGGGGGCTTTCGATCTGGTGGGAGGTGCTGTTCCCCGCCCTGTTCCCCTTCTTCGTTATTTCGGAGCTGCTTCTCGGCTTCGGCATCGTGCATTTCTTCGGCAAGCTGCTCGACCCGCTGATGCGGCCGCTGTTCGGTCTTCCCGGCATCGGCGGCTTCGTCGTGACGATGGGCTACATATCCGGCTATCCGGTCGGGGCGAGGCTTACCGCCCAGCTGTGGGAGCAGCGGCTTGTAACCAGGACCGAGGGCGAGCGGCTTGTCGCCTTCACGACGACTTCCGATCCGATCTTCCTGATCGGCGCCGTATCCGTCGGGTTCTTTCAAAATGCCGCCCTCGCCCCGCTGCTTGCCGCCGCCCATTACGGCGGCGGGCTGCTTATCGGCTTCCTCATGCGGTTCCATGACCGGCGGGCCGCCGGTTCGTCGCGAGAGAGAGGCCAAGCGCAAGACGGCAGGGCGAGAATGCGCCGCCCTTCCCGCATCGCCGAAGCGCTTAAGGCGATGCATGAGGCCAGACTCCTCGACGGCCGCGATCTGGGCAAGCTGGTGCAGGACTCCGTGCAGTCGGCGCTTAAGCTGATGATCGTCGTCGGCGGTCTCGTCGTTTTCTTCTCGGTCGTCATGGAGATGCTGACCCATGCGGGCGTCGTCGAGCTGCTCGCCGAAGCGGTGCGGGCGATATTCGGTCTCGTCGGCCTGCCGTGGCAGCTCGCGGACGCAGGCGTCTACGGCTTATTCGAGGTTACGCTCGGTTCGCGAGCGGCGGGCACGGCAGGCACGGGCCTTATGCACCAAGCCGGTATCGCCGCCTGGGTGCTTTCCTGGGGCGGCCTGTCGGTGCACGCGCAGGTAGCGAGCCTTCTCAGCCGGACCGACTTGCGCTACCGGCCTTTCATCCTCGCCAGAATGGTTCACGGATTCGTCGCCGTCGCCTTGGTCTACCTGCTTTGGGGATGGCTGGGACCTCGCTAAGAGGACCAAAGAAGCAGACCTGCGCCGCGGCTCATTGAATTCAAGGACAATTTCCTTTAATATCTTAGGTATTAACCGTTCGGAAGGAGATTTATCTTTGAAATACGCGGTAATCGACCGGGGCGATCCGTTATCCAAATCGTTGGCGGAGAAATTTCACGCCTTAGTTGCAGAGCATGACTTCAAACGTAACGAAGAAGCGCCGGAGATGGTCATCTCCATCGGCGGAGACGGCACGCTGCTGCAAGCTTTCCACACGTATGTCGACCAAATAACGGATGTCGCCTTCGTCGGCATCCATACGGGCCATCTCGGCTTCTACGCGGACTGGCAGGCCGACGAGCTGGAGGAGCTCGTAGCCGTGATGACCAAGGAATCGCCGCGAATCGTCAGATATCCGCTGGCGGAGATCGAGCTGGAGACGCCGGCGGAGTCCCGCCATTACTTGTCCCTGAACGAATTCACGATAAAAGGAGTCGACGGCACGCTCGTCGCCCAAATCAACATTAACGACGAGATGTTCGAAATGTTCCGCGGCGACGGCATCGTCATTTCGACCCCTTCGGGAAGCACCGCATACAACAAAAGCTTGGGCGGCGCCGTCGTTCACCCTTCGATCGACTGCCTGCAGATCGCGGAGATCGCTTCGATCAACAACCGGGTATATCGCACCCTCGGCTCCTCGGTGCTGCTTCCCCAGCATCACCACTGCGACATTCTTTCGAAGAAGGAGCAGCGGATTCAGCTGACGATCGACCATGTCAGCATAATGCGCACCGACATTCAATCGATACGCTGCAGCGTATCGAGCCGCAAGGTCAGCTTCGCCCGCTATCGCCCGTTCACCTTCTGGAACCGGGTACGGGAAGCGTTTCTCGGCTACGACGCCAAATAAGGCAAAAGACGCCGAACGATCCGTCAGGATCGCTCGGCGTCTTTCTTATTCGGGCGGGCAGGGTCCGCGGACGCCGCCGCGGTCTCGCTGGCCGCGATCCGAAACGGCTTCTTGCCGCGGTGGTCGTTCCCCCGGTAAGGTTTGCGCTGATGGGAATCGCGCCTTCCGCTTCGGTGCTCATTGTTCGAACGGCCTTCTCCGTCGCCGGCATGGTCGCCCCCGCGCGGTTCGCCGCCGCCGCGGTTCGATCCGCCGTGGCGATGCTCGCCGCGATGGCCGCGATGATGCCTGCTATGCGAAGGCGATGGCGCTTGCTCTCTTGCGACGGCCGATTCCGCCTCGGCAACTTCTTCCGCTTCGGCCGCAGCGGTCAGGCTGCCTTCAGCCGCCGCGAGCAGATCGGTCGCCTCCGGCTTCGGCCGGCCGTCTCCTTCGTCCAGATCGTAATCCTCCGGCTCCTTCCTCGCGTTCTGCGATTTCTCCAACACGAAGTAGGCGCAGCCGAAGTTGCAATATTCGTTAATATAATCCGGCATGTACGAGAAGCTGCTGTCCTTCGTCGCCTTCTGGTGGTTATCCCGGAAGAAGCCCTTCAGCCTCAGCTGGTTATAACCCCAATCGCCGACGATGAAATCGTACCGCTCCAGCACCTCGCTGTAACGGTCGCGGAACGCCTCGGCGTTCCAGCCGTTCCGGTTCTCGTGCAGCAGCTCGTAACTTTTGCCGCCGATATGAATCAAACCCATGTTCTACACCTCATCCTAGTGCGTCGGTTACATGCCGCTCGAGCAGGCGCCGGCGGATACCGCGCCTCCGGCTTCCGCTGCGATGGCCGCGTGCGCCGAATCGGTCTGCTCGTGCGCGTGGTAAGAGCTGCGGACCAGCGGGCCGGATTCAACGTGCCGGAAGCCCCGCTTCAGTCCTTCTTCCTTCAGTTTCGCGAATTCGTCGGGATGTACGTACCTCACGATCGGCAAATGGTTCGGCGTCGGCTGCAAATATTGGCCGAGCGTCAAAATGTTCACGTCTACCGCCCGCAAATCGTCCATCGCCTGCAAAATTTCGTCGTATTCCTCGCCGACGCCGAGCATAATGCTCGATTTCGTCGGAATTTTCGGCTTCATCGCTTTGGCGCGCGCCAGAAGCTCGATCGAGCGCTTGTATTTCGCCCTTGCGCGGACGCGATTCGATAGACGCTCGACCGTCTCGATATTATGGTTCAGGATGTCCGGATTCGCGTCCATAACGGTCTGCAGCGCTTCCTCGTTGCCGAGGAAATCCGGAATGAGCACCTCGACGCGGCAGAACGGCAGCCGCTTGCGGATCGCGCGGATGGTCGCCGCGAAGATCGAAGCGCCTCCGTCCTTCAAATCGTCGCGCGCCACGGAAGTGACGACGCAGTGCTGAAGCCCCATCTGCTCGGCGGCTTCCGCCACGCGTTCCGGCTCTTCCAAGTCCAGCTCGGTCGGCATGCCCGTCTTGACGGCGCAGAACCGGCATGCCCGCGTGCAAATATCGCCCAAAATCATGAACGTGGCGGTGCGGTTCGCCCAGCATTCGTAAATGTTCGGGCAGCGCGCTTCCTCGCAGACGGTGTGCAGCGTCTTCGTGCGCATCATTTCTTTGATCTCGGCATAGTTGCCGTCCGTTGTCAATTTTATGCGAAGCCAATCCGGCTTTTTTAGCTTTTCCTGCTGCTTCATGAGGCATTACCTGCTTTCACGTTCATTTATGAATCTTGCCACTCCTGGGCTTATTATAACATGTTTCGGCTGGAAATAGCACTTTCTTAGGAATACGATTCCAATCGCCCGTTTCGGATAAAAACCAATGATTTGCAAAACCTATCGCTATAACCGCCATGGCTTTTGAAAGGGTGATGCGATTGAAACTGACGACTATTGCGGCGACGATTGCCGCGGCCTCCCTGCTTCTCGCCTCTCCCGCCGGCACCGCGCTTGCGAGCAGCCGCGCGCCGAAGACGGAAGCGGCAGCCGGGCCGGCGGCCGCGAAGCCGAATCCGCTCGCGGAGCAAAAAAAACTGTACGACAAGCTGAGCGCCGTAACGGATATTCCGTGGCACTGGATCGCGGCGATCGATCAATACGAGCGCTCGATGTCCAGGGCGAAGCCGAAGGCCAGGCCAGCGCTCGGCAGCACCGTCGGCGTGTTCATCGATCAAGAGAAATGGGCGGGCCCGCTTAATCCAGACGCGGAGGACAGCATGCCCGCTTCGATCCGCTGGTTCAACGGCATCGGACGCGACGGGGACGGCAACGGACAGGCGGAGCGCACGAACGATTTCGACCTGCTCTACTCGCTTGTAAGCCGCATCGCGTCCTATGGCGTATCGGACGACGATTTCTCGATCGGGCTTTGGGAATACTACCAGAACAGCCGGGCGGTTCAGCGCATTCAGCAATTTTCCCGCATCTACGCCGCATTCGGCGAGCTCGACCTGTTCGAGCATGCATTCCCCGTGCCGCTATCCGCGAATTACGCTTACCGCAGCACTTGGGGAACGGGGCGCAGCTGGGGCGGCCGCCGCATCCACGAAGGGACGGATATTTTCGCGGGCCACGGCGTTCCCGTCCGGAGCACCTGCTACGGCATCGTCGAAGTGAAGGGCTGGAATCCGTACGGAGGCTGGCGGATCGGCATTCGCGATTTGAATAACTTCTACCACTATTACGCCCACATGTCCGGTTACGATAAGACGGTCGGTATCGGCGACGTCGTGAAGCCCGGTCAAGTCGTCGGCTGGGTCGGCAGCTCCGGCTACGGCAAGCCGGGGACGCAGGGGAAGTTCCCTCCCCATCTGCATTATGGCGTCTACAGCGACCGCGGGCTGATCGAATGGTCCTTCGACCCTTTCCCGATGCTGAAGCGATGGGAGCAGGAGGAGCGAAAGCGGCTCCGTGCCAAAAAATAACCAAACAAAACGACTTTACCGCCCGCTTTCGCGGATCCGGTAAAGTCGTTTTTTTTGTTCCTTTACAATATTTTATCGTGCAGTTTACCGGGATCGTACACAATTTTGGTAATTTATTTTGAACGTGTTAACCGATCTCGCTGTTGGTTAACGCTAATTCGAAAACGGGAGGCAAGCGGAAGTGCGAAGCAGGATGAAAATGATTGTTGGTCTGTTGTTGTTTTGTATGCTTTTTTCCCCGATATCAGGCGTAGCGGCCGTCGCGGAAGAGCTGCAATCCGGAGAGCCGTCAGGAAGCTTGGAAACGGTATCGGCCGGAGCGTCCATAGCGGGCGAAGGAGGAGGTGAGGCCGCGCATGCGCCCCGGATTCTCATAACGGAGCTTTTACCCCATCCGAATGGCGATCCCCGCAAAGGCAGCGGAAATCAGTACGAATTTTTGGAGCTGTACAATCATTCGGACGACATGCTCGATTTGTTCGGCTATACGTTGTGGTATTTGTATCCGAACGCGACCGCCCCGAAGAAATGGGTCATCCCGGTACATACGCAAATCGAGCCGAGAAGCGCGGCGATCCTTTGGTTTGCCAAGGAAGCGATCGCGGACGGTTACGGCACCGCCAGCGACTTTAACCAGTTTTTCGGCACGGTGCTGCCAGAGAGCGATATCATCCAATACGATAATAGAAACACGACCGATTTCAACTTGCCGAACGCCGAGAACCGCGGACTCGGACTATCGAGCCCCGAACAGCCGGATGCCATGATCGTGCAAGCCTGGTACGATTCCAAAACGGCGAGCAGCCCCGACAGGGCCGTAAACGATGTCCGCAACTCGGTCGTCCGTTATTCCTATCCGGAGGACGGCAATACGATGCGGCGCCTCGATACGCGCCCCTATCCGAATCCGGGCGTCATCGACCCCGGTCAAGTACCGGCAGCGGACGTCGGGGGAGCCCCGGTCATCGACCACACCCCCGTCCCTTCGGTGAACGTTGGAGAGGATCTCGCGATCTCCGCGAGCGTGACGGATCCGGACGGCGACCCGCTGAATGTCGTTCTGCAATACAAGGCGGAAGCTGGCGGCAATTACAGCCAGGCGCCTATGACGGTTGCCGGCAGCGTCTACGCTTACGCCATTCCGTCCGATGCCATTACCGGCAGCAAAGTTTACTACCGGATCGCGGCGGGCGACGGCGTGCATCAGACGGTATCCGCGGAATACGAAACGATCGTGAGCGGCCGGCCGGCCGCGCAGGCGCCGCGCATTCTCATCACGGAGCTTCTGCCCCATCCGTTTGCCGATTACCGGACAGGCGGAGGCAACCAGTACGAATTCGCGGAGCTGTACAACAATTCCGATGAAACGCTCAATCTTAAAGATTACACCTTATGGTACTTGTATCCGGGCGGAGGTACGCCGAAGAAGTGGAAAATACCGCAGGATACGGCGATCGAGCCTTATTCGGCGGCCGTTATCTGGTTCGCCAAGGAAGCGGTCACGGCCGGCTTCACGACAACCGCGGATTTCAATACCCACTTCAACACGTCACTGACGGACGAAGATATCGTTTTCTATAACAATGCGGCTTCCAGCGACTTCAATCTGCCGAACGCGACGCATCGCGGACTCGGCCTGTCGAGCGCCGGGCAGCCGAACGATCTGATCGTGGAAGCCTGGTACGACTCCACAAGTCCGGGCAGCCCGGACCGGATGGCGGCCGAGGTTCGCAATACGGTCATCCGCTTCGCTACTCCGGCGGAAGGCAGGACGATGCAGCGTATCGGCACCCGGCTGTATGCCAATCCGGGCAGCATCGATCCCGGCCAGGTTCCCGCGGCAGCGGGAGTTGACGCGGTTGCGCCGACGCTGACGCACGATCAGCCGGCTTACAACATCGCCAAGAATGAGCCGTATACCGTTACGGTGACGAGCGACGAGCCGCTGAACGCAAGCAAATCGAAGATCGTCTACGGACGGATCGACAGCGGCGAGGGCGCATTCGCCGATAGCGCGTCCTTGCGGCTGGTGTCCGAACAAGGAGATTCCTATGTGTATGAAGGCGCGTTAACCATAGCCGAGACCGGCAACTACAGGTACATGATCGAGGCGGAGGACGAAAGCGGGCATTCGACGCGTCTGCCGTACAATTCGCTTGGCGCCCCGCTTACGGTTAACGATTCCGTTCGCCAAGCCGTACTGCCCGAAATCGGGCTCTCCGTCGAGGAAGGGGCGATGGTTCGCGGCACCGCGAGCCTGTATGCGCATGCCGGCGATGCCGGAGCGGAGGTCGAGGTTGCGTTCGGCGGTACGCCGCTTTCCCTGAGGCGCGCGCTGCCCGGCTCCGTTCAATTCGGGCTGCAGGGCAAGGGGATCGACCAAATTTACCAGTCTTCCCTGAGCGCGATCAAGCCTGACGGCGAGATGAACTATTTTGCGCGACTGCTTCCGAAGTATGTCGAAGGCGCCTGGACGCTGGAAGAGATGGATCCGTCCTATTTCGTAGCCGACAATATCGTGTCCGTTCACGCGGGCAACGAGAACGCGCCGTACGACGTGGAGTCGCACGACAAGTTCTACGGCATTAACAATCACGATGATTTTGACGTTAAAAACATCCATCTGGCACTCCCGGACGGAACGCTGGTCAAACCGGATTTCATGGTGAACTATTCCGGCGAGCGCAACGCAACCCAGTCTCCTTATCTTGAAAATGCGTACTTCGCGATCGGGGACGGCAACGCCCAGAAGGCGCTCATCAGCGAATTCCATTTCCCGATTCCGGACGGTAAATACACGTCCAAATATGCGGAAATCGATACGACGGGCTATGCCGACGGCAGCTATCCGGTCGCGATGAAGATCGGGCAAAATCCGATCGAAACGGTACAGGTGACGGTCGACAACACGGCGCCCGTCTTGCAAGGCATCCGAATCGGGGATGGGCAATGGCTGACGGACGGCATGAAGCTGAAAGGAACCGTCCGGCTGGAAGCGGAGGTGTCGGACAACCTGACCGGCATCGCTTCGGTCGAAGCCTCGCTGGACGGACAAAGCATCGTTCTCCCTTATGAGACGTCCTCGGTCGCGCTTGCGCCGGGCAATCATACGCTCCTGGTGAAGGCTGCCGATGGCGCGGGGAATGTGATCGAATCGGCTTATTCGTTCGTCGTCGAGGACGAGCGGCCGCTTGAGCCGACAGACGTCAAACCGGCCGATTTTGCAAGCAACGTGCCGCTGAACGCCAAGCTGGAAGCGACGTTTGCCGATCCGACGGGCGATAAGATGAAAGTGGATTTCTTCAAGGGCGATAAATTCGACTTTGCCCGCACGGGCGGGATGAAAGGATTCGTCCACGTGGCGGACCGCGAGCCTCCGCTTGCGATCGCGCCTGCTGGGGAGAACGGGATGGACGCGGCCGAGTCTGCGAAAGTGAAGGCGCCGGACGGCGACTACCTCGTCACCGATTCGCAAAGCGGGTTCCCCTATCATCGGTTCGAAATCGAGGTCGGGGATATTGCCGGCAATACGGCAGCGGAGCTGTACTGGAAAGGCCGGACGCTTCCGGGCCGGATCGTTACGCTGTATGCATGGGATTACGCGGATAGCAAGTGGGTTGCGCTTAAGCGGCAAACCGGCGTGTCGGAGAACGAGGACATCGTGCTTGCCGCGGAGGTTCAGCCTGACCGTTACGTAAGGGACGGCGTCATTGAGGCAATGGTTCAGGACGAGGTGAAGTCAGCGAACGATCCGTTTACGCTTCTATGGTTCACGGATACGCAATATTATGCGGAATCGTACCCGGATATTTTCGATAAGCTGGGCGACTGGATTCCCGAAGAGTATGAGAAAGGCAGCTTCAGTTACGCCATTCATACCGGCGACGTCGTCAACGTCGCGAACGACGAAGCCCAATGGGCCGTCGCAGACCGCAATTTGAAGAAGCTGGACGACGCGAACGTGCCGTACGGCCTTCTTGCCGGCAACCACGACGTGATCCTGGACGGCGTCAATTACACCTATTTCGGCAAATATGTCGGCGCTCACCGATATGAAGACAAGCCTTGGTACGGCGGGCAAATGAACGACAACCAGAATCACTACGACCTGATTTCGGTCGGCGGCCATGACTTTATCATTTTGTACATCGGCTTCGGACTTGAAAATACCGAGGAGACGGTAGCCTGGGCGAACGAGGCGTTGAAGAAGCATGCGGACCGCAACGCGATCGTCGGGCTGCACGCCTACCTGGAACCGAACGGTACATTGTCCAACATGGCGCAGCAAGTATACGACGAGATCATCGCGCCGAACAAAAATGTGCAGATGGTGCTAAGCGGCCATTATCACGCCGCGAAGCGCGTCGTCAAAACCGTCAAGCACGAGGACGGGACGGAACGCCAGGTGCTCGAAATTCTCGCCGATTATCAGGGCGGACCGAACGGCGGCGACGGATACCTTCGTTATCTGCATTTCGATCCGGTTGCGGAAACCGTCGATGTCCGAACGTATTCGCCCGTTCTGGACGACTACAATTTCTTCGAGGACGACGTTGACAGCTTCACGGAAAGCTTCGACCTGCGCGATATTGACAAACGCGTGTCCACGGACTACTTCGCGGTCAACCTGTATACGGAGGAGAAGCTCGGCAGCCGGGCCGACGTCAATTCAGGCTCCGCCGCTTCGGTCATGTGGAACGGCTTGCTTCCGGGGCAAACCTACTACTGGTACATGAACATCGCCGATGAATTCGGCGCCGAACGGCGAAGCTCCATTTACCGCTTCGCAACGGAGAGGACCGGAGGACCGGGAGGAAATCCGGGAGAAAACCCGGGCGGCAATAACGGCGGAGCGGCTGGCGGGACGGACGGCAGCGGGGCCGGCGTCATTCGGGTCGAGCCGCAATTGAGCGGCGGAAAAGCGGTGCTGACCGTTTCGGACAGCGCGCTTGCGGAAGCCTTCGGGCAAGCGGCGCCGGACGGCGCCGGCGTGGTCACGATCGCGATCGAGGCGTCCGCGGCATCGCTTGACGGCGCGGATGCCATCTCCGTCGTCTTGCCGAGCGATTATTTGACCTTGACGGACGCCGTCCGGCAGATCCGAATCGCGACGCCGCTCGGAGAAGTGACGCTGCCATCCGACATGCTGGGCAATGATGCCTCCGTAGCAGGCAAAAATGCGGAGCTGACGATCGAGGCGGTCGACCGTTCCGGGCTGACGGACGGCGCCAAGGAAGGCGTCGGCGGACGGCCCGCGATCGACATCGGCCTTCGATTGAACGGACAGCCGGTCGAGTGGACGAACGAAGCGACGCGGGTAAGCGTGTCCGTTCCGTATGCGCCGGCCGCCGGGGAGAACGCGGACAATCTGGTCGTCTGGTATCTCGACGGCAACGGCGGGATCGAGACGGTGATCAGCGGCAAATACGATGCGGCCGCCGGTGCCGTCACCTTCGAAACGGAGCATTTCAGCACATACGCGGTCGCCTACAAGCAGCTGGCGTTCGGCGATGTCGGCATAAGCGCCTGGTATCATAAAGCCGTCAATTACCTTTCCTCCAGGGAACTGGTCAACGGAATGGGAGACGGGCGATTCGCGCCGAATGCGAACGTTACCCGTGCCGACTTTCTCATGATGACGATGAACGCGCTCGGCATCGAAGCCGAAGCCGGCGAATCCGACACGTTCCTCGACGCGGGCGACAAATATTACTCGCCTTATCTGGCAACGGCCAAACGGCTGGGTATCGTTAACGGCCTGGAAGGCAATCGGTTCGCACCCGAGCAGTCCATCAGCCGCCAGGATATGATGGTCATGCTGTATCGCGCGTTCAACGCGTCAGGCATTGACATTTCCGTCGTGAAGCAAGTCGGCCTGGGCAGCTATTCCGACGGAGAAGCCGTCTCAGGCTATGCGACCCAAGCCGTAACGGCGATGCTTCAATCGGGCCTTGTCCAAGGCAGCGGCGACAAGCTCGAGGCCATGGCGGTCACAACCCGGGCGATGGCGGCTCAGACGTTATACAATTACTTGGCGAGCCGTTAACGGGATCGAACAAGCAGAGAAACAGAGTCTTTAGAAATATCGGCAAACAAGCAAGGGCCGCCCTCGGTAGAACGTTCTACTCGAGGGCAGCCCTTGCTTTCGTTTACGGTTTCGATTGGATCGGATTCTCCGTCAGTTCGGCTTACTCGCCGGCCGAATTGCCCGTTTCGCCCGGCGGGATTTCCGGATCAGCCGAGTTACCCGACCCTTCCGCCGGTACTTCCGTTGCCGGGCCCGAGTGATCCAAATCTTCGTTAGACGGGCCGGAGCCGGCATTTCCGCCGCTTCCCGGGCTCGTCGTGACGCCTTCCCCCGTTCCTTGGCCGAGCGGAACCGATATGTTCGGCGCTTCGGCCGCCGATTCGCCGACCGGCCTGCCGGTGCCGTCGTAATAATACATCGGCACGTCTCCGACGACGAGCAGGTACGAGATCGGAATATCCGTCTCCACCAGCTCCGGCTCGGTATCGAACGGAATGATGATCGTTACCTCCGCCACGATCCGGATATACACCTCGACGAGAATCATGTTGATCCCCGCGTCCTTCTGGCGGGTGCTGAGGTCCACCTTCACCGCCCCGACCGGCTCGAACTTGACCGGCACCTTCGGTCCGAACGAGGAAATGATCGCGCTGTTCAGCGCGTGGCCGATCGGAATATGCTCGGGAATGCCCTTCATTTCGTTCAGCGTATTCTGAACGGTGTTGATCGTCTGCGAGGTGATGCTCATATGTTCGGCGTAGTTCAGCATGAAGCCCGATATTTTGCCGTTGCCGTTCATTTTCCAATCGATCAGCTTCTCGGAGTTGGAGCGCTGCGCGACCTGCTCGGTAATCGCCTTGTTGATCGCCTGCGTCGCCACCTGCTTCACCCGGATCTTCGCGATATTCATCATGGGCGGCCGCAAATTCCGCTCCACGTAAACAAAGGATTGGATCGAAAAGATCATGCCCGCAATGACGATGACGAGAAGAAAAGTCCGCCGCCTCATGCGCGGCCTTCCCGGTCTCGCTCCCCAAGCGCCGCCCGCTCCGCCGCTGCCGCCGGCCGCGCGGCTTGCCGGAGCTGCGACGGCCCGTCTGGCCCTGCGCTTGCCGCCGGAGCCAGGACGGCTCATCCACCGCAGCGAAAACGAGGGCGGGCTTCCCCATTTTTTAGGCGGCGAGCCGGACGACGGGGAGCTTCCGCGGCTTCCCCAGCTGACCGTTCTTGTTCTGGAAAAAGGACGGCCTGACCATAGCTGCGTCCGAATACCGCCAAACGGACGAAACCGCCAGCCCTTCCTGCCCCATTTTGCCAAATCCATCCCCTCCCGCATATCCTGTCCGCTTCCCCTACCCATTCTTATGCGCAACTTGGCCAAAAAAGAAGATCGCCGCGCGAAGGGAGCCCCCCTATTGCAGCGGATACGCAGCACGGGTATAATTCCCATTAACATTCATTAGGGTAAAAAGGAGGAGACGCGATGACGGGGCAGCCGGATATGGAAAAAATCAACCGAAAGCTCGGAACGGACGATATCGTCGAACGGCTCAGCGACCGGATATCGGGCAGCGAATTGAACACGCTTCTGCTGAAGGTGTTCCAGGAGAAGACGAGGACGTCCACGCCCGGCGATTTGCTGCGCCGATTCGGCGACAACCGGTTCGTGCAGCCCGCGCACGCCGACCCGCGGCGGCTCAAGCGGCTGGAGCTCGACCTGCTCGACATCGCTTCCCGCCACGGCGCCGAAGCGCTTCAGCTCTCGCCCGTCGCACCGCTCGGCTGCTCGTCCGTGGTGGCGCCGGCCGACCAGAACAAGACGATATCCGCGCTGCGGGGAACCGAGGTCGTCTCGGACGCTTCGAACGTGTTGGCGCTGCACGCCTGCGAGCTGATTCGAACGGGCCAAAGAAGCAACAAAGACGAGTTTATCCGACTATGCGCGACGCACAGGCACGTGCGGTCCCAATATTTCGGAGACGCGCCGGGGATGCTCCCGCATTTCCACGTGTTCTGCATGGTGACCTCCGGCATCGACAAAGGCTCGTACGGCTTCGAAATCCATGCATTCCGGGAGCATGTCGCCGTATACCGGGACATCTTCCGCTCGCTGCTCGAATCGGACATCGAGATAAGCCTGAGCGAGAGAGGCGGCTACAAGGACGCGGCCGGGCTGATCGAGCGAATCGCGAGGCGCGGCGAAGAGGATGAGGAACCGGTCGCCATTAGCGTAGCGGAGCCGAATGCGGATAACCGCTATTATGACGGTCTCCAGTTCACGATCAAAGTCAACAACCGGGGAGAGAGCTTTCCGATCGGCGACGGCGGATTCGTCGACTGGCCGCAGCGTCTGTTAGGGAACCGGAAGGAGAGGATGCTCATCAGCGCGATCGGACTGGATCGGCTTTTGTCGTATATGGGCTAGCCTTGCTCGAAAAACAATAAAGAGAACGGGGGCCGCCCTTGGGCCGCCCTCGTTCTCTTCTTCTTTTCTTCCGAAACATCGCCTATCTCGCAGCCTGCAGAAGCGAACGAATATAGGCGATATTGTCCCGCAGAAGCGCTTCGGACGGAGCGGAGCCGCTGAAATCCTCGAAGCTGAGCCAGCCGTCGTAGCCGATGGCCTTCAAGTCGGCGATGACCTGCGGCCAGTGAACGACGCCTTCGGCGACCGGCGACCACGACGCCTTCCATAACGGACCGTGCGGCGCGCTTTCCTCGCCTGCGGCCGGCTGAGGCGCATCGGTTCGAACCCAGGCCGCGTTTTTGATGTGGACATGCCCCAAATATTCGCCCAGCGCCTCGAGTCCGAGCTTGTACTGCTCGAAGCCCTCGTACACCATATTTCCCGGGTCGTAGATAACGCCGATAAGGTCCGGGTCAAACCCGTCCACGAGCCTGCGGGCGGCGGATGCGCTTGGCGCGATATTGCCGAAATGAACCTCGATCAGCCCTTTTACCCCGTAAGCCTTGCCCAGCTCCTGAACGCCGTTCAAGTAAGCGCGTCCCTCCTTGAGCAAATCGGCATAGCTGCGGCTCCGGTCGTACCCGGGCACGCCTACCCGGATCGACGGCGCGCCGAGAAGCTTGGCCGCTTTCATCGCTTTTTCCGTGGCGTCGAGGTCTCCGGCTTGAATATAGGCGGCCAAATTCGGCACGGCCAGCCCGGTCTCGTCTGTCAACCGTTTGATCGAAAGCAGCTCCTCCTCGGAGGACGACGCGTCCACGGTCGAGAGGTTGTTGCCCCAGAAAGAAGGCTTGTCGCCGCGTTTGGCCGGATCGACTCTCGTAAACCGCCATTCGACGCCTTGATAGCCATATTTGCGGAGGAGGTCCGCGGTCGTCTCTAACGAACAATCAGGAAGCATAACGGTGAATACGGAAAATTTCATACGCCACCTCGTCATGGGATAAGTTTTGAATGCTCCCTTATCGTAGCATATCCGGCCGGTCCGCTCTTCGATCAGCTTTGCCTAATCTCGCCCCGCACTTGACTGTAGTTGTTATTGCTTCCTCCCTTGCATTCCGATAGACTTGAAAGAAAAGGAACGATTTCATTGAAGGAGATTTCGCATGGCCATTAACCGTCGCCTCAACACCGACAACGATTTCGAGGAGGTTATCGAGACGCAGCGGCGCATCCGCGTCTTCCGGGACAACCAAATCGTGGACGCCGGCGCTGTCGTCGTCCGGTTCGACGACAGCGTCGTCGTCACGCAGTCCGGGGTAAGCGATATCGCCTACCACAATCGGCGGGACTGCGAATTTTTCGAGCTGAAGAAGCGCTAGGAAGGCGGCGCATCAAGCCGGCTGTCCCGCAAGCGGGTTTTCTCTTCGGATAACCGGCTCAAAAGTAATGTAAACGATAAAATCAGGGCTGTCTCACCGATCATTTCATGATCATCGGAGACAGCCCCTTCGTATAATTAAGTCAACCTGAGATTATTGGCTGGCCTTTATTGTTATGGCTTGCTTGCTTCGAGCATGTTCATGATCGCCGTTACGGCTTCCGCTCTCGTCGCCGTATCGTTCGGCGCGAACTTGTTGTTCACGCGCCCCTGCACGATGCCTTTGGCGCTGACCGCTTTCACCGCGCTCTTCGCCCAGACCGGAATCGACCGGTCATCCGCAAAGCCCGTAACCGCGCCGGCTTCCGGTTCAAGCATCATCGCCTTGGCGAGCATGGACACCATCTCGGTCCGCGTTATGCTCGCCCCCGGCCGGAAGCTGCCGTCCGGATACCCGCTAACGATCTCGGCCGTAACCGCTCTCGAGACCGCTTCCTTCGCCCAAGCCCCGATCTTCCCCGCATCCGTGAAGGTTAAGGAGGCTCCTTCGCCTTCGGCATCCAGCGCATTCATGAGCATAACCGCGAATTCCGAGCGCGTTACCGTAAGGTTCGGCTTGAACATGCCGTCCGGATACCCCTTAACGATTCCCGCGGCAACCGCCGCTTCTATAGCAGCCTCCGCCCAGTGGCTTGCGGTGTCGCCGAAGAACGCATCTTCGGCGGCTATATCCTGCGTGCCGATCGTTTCGAACCATTGTTTAACCGTATCGAAATCGTCCGAAAAGGCGAGCGACAGCATCAGCATCATGCGGGCATGCTGGGGATTCAGGTTGTCGCCGGCGATGATGCCGTTGCCGCCGCCGTCAATTGAACCCGAGCCCGTCCGCGTCGTCGACACGAACGTAACGCCCTGTTTGATCGCTTCCGTACGCGCGGCGCTCATCTTGGAGGAGATGCCTCCTGCGCCGGTTCCGGCCGTGACGATACCTTTGGCTCCGTCTTCGACCAACGCGCGAATCGCTCCGCCGCCCGCTTCTTGATAGTTATAAACGATCTCCACCATCGGGAGCTCATCCTTCGATATTGTCCTCAAATCGAACGGCGTCGCCCAATCCGGTTGTCCCGCCTTGAGCGCGCGCGCGTTCATCCGGTAAATGCGCACAGCCGGATCGTCGACGTACCCGAGCGCGCCGAACATCGGCGTCTCGAACGTATCCATACGGTGGGCGTTCGACTTGGTCACTTCGCGCGCCGCGTGAATGACGTCGTTCAGCATGACCACGGTGCCGAACCATTTGGTCTTATTGCTGCCCGCTACTTTAATCGCTTGATAAAGGTTGGCGGGGCCGTCCGACCCTATGACATCCCAAGGCCGCATCGCTCCCGTCACGACGACGGGCTTCTCGCTGCGGACGGTCAGATCGAGGAAATAAGCGATTTCCTCCATCGTATCCGTTCCGGTCGTTACGACGGCACTGTCGTAAATCGCAAGCGCTGCGTCGACGGCAAGGGATAGATCGTACAGTTCCTTTATTGCATATCCGCCCGAACCTTTATTTCCGAATTGGAACGTCGAGACGTCCGCCGTCTCATGCGTCGGCAGTTGCGCAACCATATCCGCCATTGGATAAGTGCCTGCCGCGTAATTTTGGAAATTCGTCTTATCCCCGTCTCTAGCGGC
This sequence comes from Paenibacillus arenilitoris, assembly GCF_014705655.1. Taxonomy (GTDB): domain Bacteria; phylum Bacillota; class Bacilli; order Paenibacillales; family Paenibacillaceae; genus Pristimantibacillus; species Pristimantibacillus arenilitoris. The sequence continues at coordinate 44,995 of NZ_JACXIY010000005.1, forward strand.
CCCCGCAATCGTACCGCCCGTTGCGACGACGATGACGTTCGGCAGCGGCGAGGCGTTATGGGCTTCCGATACCGGCGGTATAGCGAACGTCGGCAGCGCCTGCGCCGCCTGCTCCGCGCGGACGGAAGCGTCGTAGCCGGGCAATAAGGCGCCAAGAAGCGCTAAGGCAAGGAGCGGAGCAAGAAGCTTTCGCCTGCCATTCAAGTGAAATAGTACGATCATATCCGCCAACCTCCCGTCATTATCGCGTAGTCACGAGTTCTTTGGTCACCGCTTCGTCGGAGGTCGTCAGCACGGTTTCGGAATCGACGGAAACTTCAACGTCCTGCGTGCCATAGGTCGTGAACCAGTCGCGTATCGTATGAACGTCGTTCGTGAACGCAAGCGACAGAAGAAGCATCATGCGGGCATGCGCTGCATTCAGGTTATCGCCGCCGATCGTATTGCCGCTGCCGCTATCATAGATGGTACCGGAGCCGGTGCGGGTCGTCGATACGAATACGACGCCATGATTGTCGATCGCATCCTTGCGCGCGGCGCTCATTTTGGAGGAGATGCCTCCCGCGCCCGTTCCGGCCGTGACGATGCCCTTCGCGCCGTCCTCCACGAAGCCGCGAATCGCGCCGCCGCCAGCTTCTTGGTAGTTGTAGGCTATTTCAACAATCGGCAAGCTGTCTTTGGAAATCGTCTTCAGGTCGAACGGCGATTTCCATTCCGGCGTCCCCGCCTTCGCCGCTCTCGCCGGCGCGCGGTAGATCCGTACAGCCGGGTCGTCCACGTAACCGAGCGCGCCGAACATCGGAGCGTCGAACGTATCCATCCGGTGGGAGTTCGTCTTCGTTACTTCGCGCGCCGCAAAAATAACGTCGTTCAGCATGACGACCGTGCCGAACCATTTGGTCTTATTGCTGCCCGCGACTTTGATCGCCTGATACAGATTGGCGGGCCCGTCCGTGCCGATGACGTCCCACGGCCTCATCGCGCCGGTAACGACGACCGGTTTCTCGCTGCGTACCGTCAGATCAAGGAAGTATGCGATTTCTTCCATCGTGTCCGTACCCGTCGTGACGACCGCGCCGTCATAAATCGCAAGTGCCGCATCGACGGCAAGGGATAGGTCATACAATTCTTTGATCGTATAGCCGCCCGATCCTTTATTGCCGAATTGATAGGTGGATACATCCGCCGTTTTATGCACTGGCAGCTGAGCGACTAAGTCTTTCATTTCATATGTACCGGCCGCATAATTTTGAAAGTTTGTTTTATCGCCATCCCTTGCAGCGCCCGCAAGCGTCCCCCCAGTTGCGACAACGATAACGTTAGGAAGCGGAGACGACTTATGCGCGGCCGAGACGGCCGGAATATCGAATTTCGGGAGAGGAGCGGCTTCCGCCGCGCCTGCCAGGTTGCTTGCGGCCAGCACGCCGATCGTTACCGCAATGAGGGATAAGACTAACAGTGGGATAAGCATTCGTTTCATTAACATATTCCTCACAACAACCGTCATATTAACATCTCCTTATTCTATATTTGTGACTCTATCACACGTTTATATTATATTTCGCGTTATATATGTTAACAAACTCAAAAACAACGAAAAAAGCGGTAACATATCTATTTATCTTAAATTATCTCGCATACTGTTTAAGTTTCTTACTAAATGAAAGTGATATAAATGTTAGTATATATAACATAAAAATGACATTTTTGACTGCATACATATATATGGGACCTGGTACCTCAAGAATGATCAACTGTCGCCAGCCGCCCAACTTTTACCGCTGCAACACCCCTGCGTACAGTTTTGCGGCAGGGCCGCTTTCCTGATCGTCTGCGGCTTCGAATTCGTCGGCATCTATACACTGAAGCAGCAGCTTCAGCTTTCCGTGCAAGGCTATTACGCCATCGCGGGCGCCTTTCGATCGCGCCCGCGCCTTGTGCTTCAGAGGACGATCCGGGACAATGAGGAAGACCGCATCCATCGAATCGTAAGCGAGGAGTTCGAAGAAGAACAGGGAAGGAAATCGAGGGGGCCGCTCAATTTTGACTGGATTTTCTCCACTCTAACACACTAAATCCGCCTCTTACGTGACGTTTGATTGGAGTTTGTCCACTCTAACGCCCCTTCGGAGGCCCATCGGCCCTACCGTGCTCGTATTTGACTGGATTTTCTCCACTCTAACACACTAAATCCGCCTCTTACGGGACGTTTGATTGGAGTTTGTCCACTCTAACGCCCCTTCGGAAGCCCATCGGCCCTACCGTGCTCGTATTTGACTGGATTTTCTCCACTCAAACACATCAGATCCGTCACTTCCGGGCGATTTGAATGGATGAAATCCATTCAACCCGACTTGGCGGCGCTTGTTCGTCCCGCAACATAGTCGGCGAATTTCCGGCCTGCCAGCCAGCCTCCCAGCCAGCCTGCCAGCCAATGACGCATTCTATGCCCGCGCAAGCAAGCGTAAACGGCTTCGCCGTACTTGGACGGGAAAGCTCGTTTCGCGGAGAAATATAAGCGGAGTTTAAAGAGAATCTTATACTTTCTTAGATTACGAAAAGCCCGGCTCCCCAACTGGGGTACCGGGCCGTTTCCATACTATTCGACTTTGATCGAATCGCAAAACTCCTCCTGCATGAGCTTTGCGGAGTGATCGAGGAGCCAACCGCAAAGCAAGTCCAAGGCTGCCCCCGTTCAAAGGAGCCGCTCCAGCATTTCCGCCACGCCGTCCTCGTCGTTCGAGGCCGTCACGGAATGGGCCGCCGCCTTCAGCTCCGGAACGGCGTTCCCCATGGCGACCGCATAGCCGGCCATCCGGAGCATGTCCATATCGTTATAATCGTCGCCGAAGGCGATCAGGTCCGATGCCGGCACCCCGTAATACCCGCATAAGCGCAGCAGGCCCGCACTCTTCGAGACGGTCCGGTTCATCGCTTGCAGCAGCTTTCCCTGATCCGTAAGAACGACATGGAGGCGGCCGCCGAACCGCTGCACGAGCGGCTCGGCACCCGTAAACGAAGTCAGCAAAATTTTGGTCGCTTCCAGCCGCTTAAGCTCCCGGGGCGTCACGATCTCCGGGCGAAAACGCGGATGGCAGAAGTCGCGGTCGACGATTTCCCGGTTCGCGAACCATAGGTCATTCGCTTCCACGCTTATCGCGCACTCCGGCATCATCTCGGTGCAGTATTCGAGTAGCTCCGTTGCCAGGTCCGCCGCGATCGGGTAATGCTCGTCGATTCCGGCGTCCGCGTCGCGTACGACGGCGCCGTTATAGTAGACGAAAGCCGCGATATCGAGCAGCTCTTGCGGCAGCATGTCCCGCACCGACCTTGGCGGCCTCGCCGTCGCGATCACGATTTTCTTCCCGTTCCGGCTGCAGTTCATGACGGCAGCGAGGTTCCTCTCCGACACTTCTTTCCTCGCGTTCAGCAGCGTTCCGTCCAGATCAAGCGCGATAACCGAAATGTTCATACCTTCTGCAGCCCCTCTTCGCAAGTATAGTCCTAACCATTTCTGACTCGTTCCCCGCTTTTCCTTCTTAAGGCGCATGGCTGCTTTTGCCGAGCTGCCCGCCGTATCCGGTCCAGCAATCCGTAACGCCGCGGCCCTTCTTGAAGTGTTCATCGTCAAGCCGGCTGCATTTCGTGCAACAGAAAGCTGACATGAAACCCGGACTCGCGAGCAGCATTGCCGCGGAATATAACGGCAAACAGGGCTATCCCGATGAGGTCGCTCATGACCTCCCGGGACAGCCCTGCCGTCAGCGTATTGCAAAAGTCGCGAAATTACTCGATGCCCTGTTCCTTTTTCAGCTTCTCGATCTCGGGACCGAGCTGCCGCAGCGTGTTCGTCTCGATCTGCTGCAGCGTCGTTTTGGAGTCGATGTTCTTATCGATCGACTGGTTGATCAGATCGATGTAGATCGGCCACGCCTGGCCGTCAAGCGGCGTATAGCGGCGCACCGGAATCGAATCGACGAGCGTGTCGTAGAACGCGAACTCCTTCTGCCCGCCCAGAAACTCGTTCTCGTAATCCTGGTACCAAGGCAGGCTCGTAATGTGCTTCCATCCGGACTGCACCGCGTTCTTCACGTAAATTTTCCATGCCGCCTCGTCGACCGCGATAAACTCGAGGAACGCGAATGCCGCTTCCTTGTTCTTGCTCTGGGACGGGATGACGAACGAGGAGCCGACCAGGCTCGCGTTGACGCCGAGCGGCACCTTGGTCGCTCTCCACTTGCCCTTCTGCTCCGGCACGACGTTCGCCAAATGCCGCGAACCGTTCGAGGCCGCCGGGAACGATGCCACCTTGCCCTGCTTGAGCAGCTCCTTGCCCTCGTCGCTGAACAGGACGGACTTTTGCGGCGCCCAGCCGATCTGCACGCCCCGCTTGACCAGGTCGAGCAGCTCGACCATCCGCTCGTTATTGCGCAAATAATTCATTTCGCTGTCGAAATAACCGGACGCGTCCCCGAACTGAATGGCCGGCGAGTCTCGCCATTCGTACATGTAAATGCCGTTGGCCGCGAGCGTCTGCGCCGCCAGGAATACGTTGTCCTCGTTCTGCAGAAACTCGCCGAGCTCCTCGGGATCGCTTGGAAGACCCATCTGCTCGTAAATATCTTCCCGGTAATAGAACACGGCCGGGCCGATATCCCAAGGCGGGGCGAGCAGCCGCTTGCCGTCCACCGATTTCCAGCGCTCCCACACGTAAGGAGCCGTCTTGTCCTCGTATCTGCCCATGTCGTACTTCGGATCGAGCAAATCCTCGAGCAGGCCCGGCGCGCCGTAGCGGTCGACCCCCAGCACGTGCGAGACGTCCGGAGCGCCTTTGCCCGCCGCGATCGTCGTCTGCAGCCGGTCGTGCAGCTGCCCGATTTCGATTTGGACCATGTTTACTTTAATATTCGGGTACACTTTCTTGAATTCCCCGATAACCTCCTTGAACATCGCGTCCCATGTCCAGAACGTAATTTCGCCGGTCGTGGCCGGGTCGTACTTGTAGGCGATCTTCTCCGCGGGCGCCTGCTCCCCGCCGTCTCCCCCGGCAGCCGAATTATCGCCGGAATTGCCCGTGCTCTCGGTTGGCTCGGCATTATTGCCGGAAGGCGGTTCGGCGGCGTTATTCGAAGGCTCGGTCTCGCCGCCCGTCGAGACGGGCGTGCCGCTTGAACATGCGGTCACCAGAAGGACGAGGACGACGAAGGCAAGGATCAGACTCTTTTTCTTTTTCAAATTGCAGCTCTCCTTTTATTGGGAATATGGAACAAGACGTCTTGCGCGTATTGCCTTATGCCGATCCAAGCGCTTTCTCGAATCCCCCCTTAACAAGCAATCGATTGCAGACTTCCCCTTCAAAAATGCGGCATTGCAAGCATCTTCCCATTTATGTCAACCCCAAACGAGGAGGCGACCGCTATCCGTCATTCCCCGGCGATGCCCGACCTCTCGATCCCTTGGACGAAGGCGCGCTGCACGAATAAATACAGGATCAGGATCGGCAAAATCGTCAGCATCACCGCGGCCATAATTTGGTTCATCAGCGTCGGCGCGCTGCCGAGCATGTCGCTCTGCTGCACCTGCTGCCCGAGCTGCTGGAGGCTGTCGGCATTCGCGTTTCCGTGGAACGTGGCCAAATTTTGCGCCAGGTTGAAATAATCCGGAATGAGCAGGTACATATTCGGCTGGAACACGTCGTTCCAATGCCAGACGACCGAGAACAGGAAGACGACGATCATGGCCGGCTTCGCCAGCGGGAACATGATGGTCCAGTACGTGCGGAACGCGCCGGCGCCGTCGATTCTGGCCGCTTCCTCCATGACCTTGGGCAGCCCCCGGTAAAATTGGATGAAGATGAGCACGAACAGCGCCCCTTTCAAGCCGAAGCCCATCGCCGACGGGAAAATGAACGGAAACAGCGTATTTATCCAGCCCAAATCGCTGTAAAAAATGTAAAGCGGGACCACGATCGTCGTCGGCGGCACGAGAAACGTGAAAATGAGCAGCGCCATCCACAGCCCTTTGCCCGGGAATTGATACCGGGCGAACCCGTAGCCGATAAAGGAGCAGCTAATAATTTGCAGCACGGCGCTGCCGAGCGATATCCACGCGCTGTTGATCAAGCCGTTGAAATAATTGATCGACTTGAACGCCTCCGCGTAGTTGTTCAGCTCGAACGACTTGGGAATCCACCTGATCGTGGCGTCGGCGATATCCGACGGCCGCATGAGCGACTGGGAGATCATGTACAGCAGCGGGTACACAAAGACGAACGACAGCGTGAACAGCAGCAAGTAGTAGAACGTATTTTCCGCGATGGACCGGGTCCGCCGCATGTATAGAAACCTTCTGTCGACCGTCAGCTTCTTCTGCACGGCGGTTTGAACGGACCGCATGGCAGGCATATTCACCTTGCTTCCCCCTCTCTAGTAGGCCATTCTTCTGCGGAACGCCAGGAACACGATGCCGAGCACCATAAAAATAAAGATGAAATACAGCCACCCGATCGTGGAGCCGTATGCGTAATTGTTGGAAACGAACACGGTATGCAGCAGATGGTTCATAATGCCGTTGTCCGGATTCGTGAACGAATTGACGATCGTGAACAGCGTGTTGACGAAAACGATCGGAATGAGCATCGGAAACGTGATTTTCCAAAAAATTTCCCACCCGGTCGCGCCGTCCATCTTGGCCGCTTCGTACAAAGCCGGCGAAATCGTCTGGAGCGCGGCGAGGAAGATCAATATTTGCACGCCTGAATCCCACATGACGAGCGTGAGCGAATCCGCGTATTCGAGCAGCGGCTCCAGCAAATCGCCGGGAATGAACGCCCTTAGCTGCTGATACAGGTTCCAGTCGTTAAAAATCGGCAGCCTCGCCGCCCCTTGCTGCAGCAGCTTGCGCAGCGCGATGCCCGAGGCGATGATGACGGGCAGGAAGAACACGCCTCTAAAAAACGTTTTGCCGAACGACTGGCGGTTCAGCAATATCGCGCTGAACATGGCGAAGATGAGAATGAGCGGCACGTTCACGATCAGATCCTTCATCGTGTCGGTGAGCAGCGGCACGAAATGGATATCGGTCGTAAACGCCTGCCGGTAGTTGCGCAGACCGACGAACGTGGCGGCCAGTCCGTCCTTCGTCGGCTTCAGCTCGTTGAACGTGTAGTAGAGCGACCGTCCGAGCGGAACGGCCATGAAGAGGAAGAAGCCGACGATCCAAATGGAAATGAACGCGTAGCCTTCCGCGATATGGCGTTTTTTCATCGACAGCTTCACGGTGTTGTCCCTCCTTCGCGTACGGCGTAGCCGAGCCCTTCGACCCTCGTGCCGTCCACGACTGCCGGCTTCCTGCCGTAATTGACGATCACTTCCGTTCCGTTCCCGTAGGTCGTCCGGTACACCTTGGGCTGCACCCGCTCATGGCCGACGATCGGCTGCCCGAGCGTATGCCGCTGCACTTGCCGGAACCGTTCGTACTCCTCGATGGACCGCTCGAACCAGAAGCGGTAGCTTGAGCTGAACAGCCGGTCCTCCATCGTCCGCTTCAAGAGCTCGGTCGGTTCGTACGTCAGCTCGAAGCTAGGCGACGCCCCGTATTCGATCGCGCGAAGCAGCTCGACGCCGGCATCGTTGCGCAGGTTGGCGGGCGCTCCCGCATAAGGAACCATCCCGTGAACGACGATTTGGTAGAACGGCACCGTTTCGTCCAAATAGACGAAATGGCTGGAATCCATCGGCATGCGGACGATGGAGTCGACGTGCCCGAGCGCGTAAGCGTAGCCGTAATCGACGGAGACGCGGCCGGCCGCCTCCCGAAGCCGGTCGAGGCTGCTTACCCAAGCTTCCTTGGTCTGCTTGCGGCTGGCGGGATGCTTCGCGTCCTGATCGGAGTAGAGCAGCTCGCCCATTTGGCTCGCATGCAGGCCGGAGACGCCCAGCTTTTTGAAATCGTCGAGCTCGTTCCCGGCGAATTGCGCCGCGCGTCCGGGCTTCAGCAGATGGAAGAGCTGCTCCTGATCGCCGAGCCGGCTGGACACGTGGTAATTGGGACTGTCCATCGCCTCGCGGTCGATCCCCTTGATCGCGTCCTTCGGCGAAGACGAACCGCCGCTGCCTTGGAACGGCCGGACATAATTGACGTCCAGGTACAGCTCGACGCCTTTGGCCTTCGCATGGGCGATCAGCTCTTCAAGCTCCTTCCTTCCGCCCAATTTCCCTTCGACCGGGAAGTGATCCGGTTGACGGCCGTACAGCCCGTTCTCCGACCAGCCGGCGAACGTGATTTTCAAGGCTTCAATGCCTCGCTCGGCATAATCGTCGATGATCACGCTTGCTTCCTCGAACGTCGTCATCGCGATGAAGGTCGAGCCGACGATCTCGTCCCGCATAATCCCGCCCATCAGCCGGATATGCAGCGGAACGGCCGCTGCCTCCTGCCTGACGAGGCCGGCATGATCCTGCAAATAACGGCGGTACGCCTCGGCCATGCCGACGTAATGCGCCTTCTCCCCTTCCAGGAGGACGTACTTCACCCGGCGGTCGGCATTCGTTCTCTTCGCCTGGAACAGCGGGATCTGGCCGGAGGATCCGATAAAAATCACGTCCTGGCTCCGGTACACGAACTCCGCGCCGGCCCGGTAGAAGGGAATGTTGCGGACGCCCGCGGGCGTCGCGTTGATATAGGCGGTCTCCTCGCCTTCCGTCAATATGGCCAGAAACCCGGTGCCCGACCGATAGATGCCGAACACCGGCAGCGCGATCCGCTCCTTCGGCGCGTCGCCGACGATAAGCCCTTCCGCCAGCACTTCGCCGAGCTCGTCCCTGAACGCGTGATCGGGACCGTAGACGGGCTCGGAGTAGCCGTTGAAATATTGCGGATGCTTGGCCTTGACCGTCATTAAAGCGCCCGAGCCGTCCGGGAGAAAGACCGCTCCTTCGTCGAGCCGCTCGTGAGCGGCATGGAAGAACGGCAGCACCTCCAGCTTGGTCAGCCTGACGGCGCCTTCCTCCTTGATCGAATCGTCGGGGACGAGCGCCTCGAAGCCGTCGTCCGTCAGCGTATACTCCACGGCGACCGTCAGCTTGATCTCCTCGATGCCGAACGTGACGCGCACGCCGTTCTCGATCGGAGCGAACGCAAGCGTGTTCGCCTTGTCCTTGAGCGTATACGTCTCGGAAATGCTGGATCCGTCGGTATACGTAATGTGGAGCGGCGAATCCATGAACTTCTTGTTGTTCGGCAGCGTCAATTTGTCCGCCTGCGGCGAGCCGAGCCATTCGTTGCCCGACCGTTTATCGACGACCCGGACGTTCCCCGACGCTTCATCGATATACAGCTCGAAGGCGTCGTTCTCCGCCGCCTTCTTCGTCGCCGCGACCGGAAGCAGCTCGACTTCCGCAGCTTCCCCGGCCTGCCGCTGCGGCTGCAGCCGCGGCGAAGCTCCGCTTCCCGCCGCGGCATCGTCCGGCTTGCCCGCGGCCGCCGGATCCGCATCCCCGGCATTCGCCTGCTCCCCGGCGCCCGCCGGCTCGACCTGCACTTCCCGCTCCGCCGTCTCCGTCTGCTCCTCCGCTTCCTCCGCGTAATTCGTGAAGGGAAGCGCGCTGACGGCAAGCGCGATGCCCAGAAGAATGACGGCTCCGCGCCGCCTTCGGTTTTGTTTCCGCTCGCGAATCAATAGGTCCTACCCCCCCTACAGCCTGAATCGAATTTCTTTGAACACGTCGAAGAAGAAGCTTAAAAACTGGCTGAGCAGCCCGTACAGCAGAATGCCGATAAACCAGATGACGGCCATCGCCAGCAGCGTCAGCAGCGTAATGAAAACGAGCTTCCCGAGCTCGAAATCGTGCAGCACCTTCAGCTTGATGAGCAGCAGCAGGGCGACCCAGCCGAAGATGAGCGTCGTCATGAGCGAATACAGATTGCCTTCGCTTAGCGACAGCACGTTCGTAAGCAGGGTGACGGGAATGATCAGCACGATATAAGGAACGAGGCAGAACGCGCTGCCTACCAATATTTCCTTGAACTTCCCTTCTCCTTCGAGTATCGTGCTGACGCTCCAGTTGGCCGCGCTCCACGTCAGCCACGGCACGAGAATCCAAACGAATTCGTACGCATAGGAAATTTCGTAGGCTTCCCTCGTTTCGTAATGGTAGCCGAGCAGGAGGAGCGACCCCATCCGGGCAAGGAACGCGATGAAAACAAGCAGGAAGCCGTAGGACCATTTCAACCGGTTCGGCTGTTGGATGTCTTGGAAATAGTCCAGCGGGTGAGCCAGCACTTGCCGGATCATGTAGACGAGAGTCATGACGCTTCCACCTCCCCTTTCAGCGGGTTTCCTTCCCGCCCGCCGATTGCTTTCGCTCTCCGGATTCGCCTGAACAGGAAAGGCAAGCCATAGCGCAAGCCGAGAAACAGCACGATCGCTCCCGAGAAAAACCAGGCGAAGTGCTCCCGGACGAATTCGATCCGGTATTGGCGGAACGCCTCGGAATAATCCCCCCTGGCATTGGCCGACCTGTAGTAATCCATAGCGTCCTTGTATTGCTCCGCCTTATAAAGCGCCTTCCCGATCGCATGATAGGCGATATCGTAATTGCCGTTCAGCTGAATGACCTCGTCCCATATCGCTTTCGCCTCGTCGTAGCGGCCGTTCACGTACAGCCGCGAGGCTTCGTGAACCTGATCGGCGAACGGCGTCGTCCTGAACAGATCGATCCGGTTCCTCGCTTTGTCCAGCACGTAGATCGTTCCCTCGGCGTTCTCGGCCAGGCTGGAAGGGGTCGTGAACACGCCGTCCTGATCCCCGTTGCCGCCGAAGACGAAGAGCAGGTTGCCCAGCTTGTCGTACTGGTACACGCGGCTCGTCGTTACGTTGAGCGCGGTGATCAGCCCGTCGGGATTGATTGAAATATCCTCGAAGGAGGCGACCTGGAAGGGGCCGCCGTAGCTGATCAGATCTCCGTATTTGTTCGCGCCGCGGTTGAGCGTATCCACCCCGACGGGAGACAGCCGCTTGATCTGATTCACGTCCGTCCCGAGCGTCGTCGTATAGATAAAGCCCTTGCCGTCCTGCGCCAGATTGGAGAACGCAAGCGCCTGCACCGTCGGCAGCTTCGCCTTCTGCTCCTCCGTCGCGATCAGCCGGACGAGAAAGTCGCGCAGATTGAACGGCACGTCGTTCGAGCCGAAGAAGCCTTTGAAATCGCCGTTGCCGTCGATTTGCATCAGCCCCTTCGTATTGCCTTCGCTTACGACGTATAAATAATCGCGATTGTCCACGACCAGCTTGGAAGGCGAATAGGAGAAGCCCGGGCCGAGCAGCGGACTGTCGGGAGCGGTCAATTCCTTCAGGAACGCTCCCTCCCGATCGAACAGCGCGATCCGCTGGTTCTTCGTGTCGGCCACGTAGACGGACCCGTCCTCCTTGACGAATACGCCTTTGGGCCCGTTCAGCTTGCCGGGACCTTCCGTATCGCCGATGACCTTGATCAGCTCGTCGTCCGCGCTCAGATGAACGATGCGATTATTGCCCGTATCCGTCACGTAGACGGTGTCGTCCGGGCCGATGAACAGATCCTCGGCGCCATTGAACGGGCCCGATGGCAAATAAGCGCCGTCTATGGCACGATCGTGCACGTACCCGTTAATCGATCGGACGTCCCTGCCTTCCGTGTTCCAAATATAGCCTTCATAGGGCGTACTGGCGTAGCCTTGCTGCGGCAGCATGACGAACAGGCAGACGATCGCCGGCGCAAGCAGCCACTTCCGACATCTTGTTATCAACGTATCCACCTCTTACTCCTTCAGTCCTGAATGAGCCATCGTTTGCAATACCATCCGCTGCGTCAGAACGAACACGGCGATCGTCGGAACGATCATGAGGAAGCTGGCCGCCGCGAACGTGCCGACGCGGGCGATGACGCCGGCCCCTCCGCTGATCGAGGTGATCGCGAACGGAAGCGTTTTCATCTGCTCCATCGTCGTATACATGATCGAGGCGTAAGGATCGTTCCATGCCTGCACGAAGCTGAACAGCGCGAGCGTAGAGATGGCCGGCTTCAGCAGCGGCAGGACGACCGCCCATAATATTTTCCACTCGGACGCCCCTTCGATCCTCGCCGACTCCAGCAGCGAGTCCGGCAGCTGCTTCAAAAATTGAATCATGAGGAAGATGCCGACCGGCGCCGCGAGACTCGGCAGAATCATCGCCCAATACGTGTTCATCAATCCCGTTTTGCTAATTATCAAATATTGAGGGATTTGCAGGACGGCGGGCGAGAACATAAGGGCGGTCACGATCAGGCTGAAAATGGTGCTCTTGAACGGCATTTGGTGTTTGGCCAGCGGGTACGAGGCCATCATCGAGACGACGATGCCCAGCAGCACGATCGCCGACGTAATGAACACACTGTTGAAAATGTAGCGCGAGAACGGCACGAACGTCGTTCCCGTAATAAAGAACAGATCCCTGTAATTGATCAAGGTCGGATTGATCGGGAAAAATCGGGGCGGGAACAGGAACAGCTCGCTGACCGGCTTAACCGCCGTGGAAGCCATGTACACCAGCGGCGCGAGCATGAACAGGCCCAGCACCGTCAGCACCAGATAAAGAAGCAGCCCGCCCCAATCGATCCTTCTTCCGGTCACACCGGTTCTCATTCTTATCAATCCCTCCCCAGCAGGTTGAATATAAAGCGGTTCAGTCCGAGCATGATCAGGAACAGGACGACCGCGATCGCCGACGCGTAGCCCATCTCGAAGCGGATGAACGCGTAATCGTGCAAGTGCGACAGGATCGTATGCCCCGCGTAGAGCGGGCTCGGCAGGCCGACGAGCTGCGTGCTCACGTCGAACACCTGAAGCGAGAACACGACCTGCATGACGGCGCCGAACAGCAGCTGCGGCTTGACGGACGGAAGCGTAATGTACCACAGCTCCTGCCAGCGGAACCGGATTCCGTCGATTCGTCCGGCTTCGTACAGCTGCTCCGGCACGTTCTGCAATCCCGCGAGAAAGGCGAGAAATCCGATGCCCATGCTCATCCACAACGAGACGAAGATGATGACCGGCACGATCGAGTCGACGTTCTGCAAAAACAAATACGGTTCGTTCAATACGCCGAGCTTGATTAAAAAATGGTTGAGCAGCCCTTTCCGGTCCCCCGCGAAAAAATAAAGCCATACGACCGACATCGCGACCGCGCTCGTAATGGACGGCGTATAGAAGCAAAGCGTGTAAAAAAACCGGAACCGCTGCGGAATTTGACTGATGAGCCACGCGAGCAGGAAGGACATGAGGTAGCCGGCCGGACCGGTTACCATGGCGAACGTGAACGTCACGCCGATCGCCTTCAGGAAAATATCGTCGTCGACGAACAGCAGCCGGTAATTCGACAGGCCGACGAAAGACGGGCTCTCGACGATGTTGTAGTACGTAAAGCTGAGCGCGACCGAGGTTACGATCGGCACGATCGTAAACACGGTAAACAGGATGAGAAACGGCGCCAGAAGCAGATACGAAATCCGGCTTCGCTTCATTTCCGTCCACAGCCTTCTCCATCTTCCCGCGAGCAGCGTGCCGGACGGCGGCCGATCGGCCGCCGGGACCTCCTCCGCGGCGATGGCAGCTGGATTCGTAGCCATAGGTTATGCCCCCTTATTGATCCGATCGGCCGTCCCCGTCTCCGGCGGCCGCAAGACCGAATTCCTCCCTTTTTTTCCGGAGCTCCTTGTTGATTTCCCTTACGCCCTCTTCGACCGCCTCGCGGACCAATTTCCCGTTCAGGACGATTTCGTTCCACATATTGGCGATATGGCGCGTCGTGAAGTACCCCCCGACGACCACCTCCCGTTCCCTGAACCATTCCCACTGCTCCAAAATGGCGTCCAGGTCGTCCCGCTCCCAAGGAAGCCGGTTGAGCGCCTCGACGTTCGCGGTATTCCAGCGGGCTTCCACGCCGAGCAGCGCCTCGAGCTCCGTGCCGAATCGCTCCTGGGCGTCCGCGCTCGTCCACCACTTCAGAAATTGCCACGCTTCGTCCTTCATCTCCGAGTCTTTGAAAATGATGCCCGTCTGGCCAAGCCCGCCCGTGGAACGGTTAATTCGCCCGTCCGGCTGCGCGATGCCCGGAAGCGGCCGCATCTCCCACCAACCGGTCAATTCGGGCGCGGCGGTCGAGAGCAGAATGAACATCGAATAGTCGGCCACCCCGATCGGCATTTCGCCGGAGCGGAACCGGTTGTAGAAATCCGCCTGCTTCTCGATTTTGTAGTTGGTGAACAGCGAGGTCCACATTTCCATCGCCTGCAGCGCCTCCGGCGAATCGAGCGAATAAGACATCCCTTCCTCGTCGTACAGCTCCCCGCCGTGCTGGAACAGGAACGGAGCGAACTCGTTCACGGCGACGCCCGGATTGTTCGGCGCGTGCGGGTAGTAGAAGTCCATGCCGTTCTGCTGCAGCAGCGGGATGAGCGCCATCGCCTCCTCCCACGTTTGCGGGATTTCCTCGTCCGTTATGCCGAGCTCGGACATGACGTCCTTCCGATAGAACAGCATGTTGAAATTTTGGTTCTCGGGCAGCGCGTAATCCCCGCCGTTGTACTTGTACGGGATAAGCGCCCCCGGCCTGAAGCGGTCCGCGACCTCGTCGTAGTCGCCGAACTCGTTCAGGTTGACGAGCGCGTTCCGTACGGCGAAATCGATCGGCGTCTCGCCTTCGACCCCGAGCGCGACGTCCGGCGTGAGCCCCGACGTGTTCGCCAGCAGCAGCGCCTGCATCTGCCCCGCCGGGATCAGATTGACGTTTACTTTGATGCCGGTTTCCGTCGTGAAATCCTCGTCGATCATCTGCTTGATGATCTGCACCCAGTCCCGGCCCCGCGCGACCCATACGTCCAGCGCTTCTTCGTCCTCGTACACGTTGCCGACGCCGCCGTAATCCTTCACGAACGAGTAAGCGAGATCCATCGCGCTCGATTTGAGCTTCGCATGCCAAGGCGCGACGGGCTTCGGCCATGCTTGGTCGGGCGATTGAATCAGGATGTAATCGAGCAGCAGCCGCTGCCCGCTGAGACCGTTGATCCACGTGCCCAACTGGGATTGAAGATCGTTGATCGAAGCCAGTCTTCCGGGAATCGTCCTCGTCTCGTCCGCCATGCCGAGAATCGTGTCCCGCACCTCGAGAAGCGTGCTGATGTCCGAGCTGCCCTGCTCCACGCCGAGCTCGTAGAGCGACTGGACGACGTCGTGAATATTGCGCGCCAGGATGTGCAGTCGCGGCACGAGATTCGGCACGCTCCCCTCCAATTCCCAATCGATGTTCGGATCGGGGCTCGTGCCGGTGACGCGAATGATTTCGCGGTACAGCAGGGACAGCTTATTCGACGTGACGCGCACCGTATCCAGCAAGCCGCCCAAACTGCCGACCTGGACTTCCATCCGGATCGTATGCTTGCCTTTTGCCAGGTAATAGAGATAGTCTTCCTCACCGGCTCCCAGCCGTTTGATTTGCCAGCCCGCCTTATAGGGGAACAGCGTGCCGTTCATTTCACGGAAGGGCAGCTTCCCGTCGATCGTTATTTTCCGCTCCGTCGGAATGCCGTTCAAATAATGCTGGCCGAACCGCATGCCGATGTTGTAAAGCCCGTCCTCCGGCACTTCGAATTCCCATTCCGCCCACTGCTCGCCGCTGCGCCAGCTGTCGCCGCCGAACGCGTTGAGCGCGATCGCCTTTTGATTGAAAGGCTCGGTCGACGGCTCGCGGTCCTCCACCCGTTTAAGCGTCGGATCCGATCGCAGCGACGCTTCCTCGGCCTGGATTTTGATTCGTGTCCCTTTCGTTTCCTCGTAGCCAAGCTCCTCATATTGCCGTTTGACTTGGGCGTAGTCGGGAGGACTTGCCGGCGAAAAAATGCGGATGTCGCCCATGGCCGCCGGCTCCCGCACCGCCGCGATCCGAAGGACATGCTCGCCCTCCGTCAAATAAAAGCGGAGCGGCTCGGCAATCTTCGCCTCCGAATCCCGGAGCGCCTTGTACTGCCACCCGAAAATCTCTTCTCTGGCCGGGTTGAATTCATTGCCCTGATTGTCTTGCCACGGTTCCCCCGATTCCCGCCACATGCGCTGGAGGGTCAGCTTCTTCGCCTGAAAGAACGGGTATTCCCCGTCGATCTGCACGCTCCTTACGACGCCGGAGCGCTTCCCCGGCAGCGCGTAATAGTCCATGCCGATCTGGTAGAAGCCGTCTTCCGGCACGGCGAACTTGTATTCCGCCCACCCGTTCTGATCGGTAAGGGCAAGCGCCTCGCCGAAATCGCCGGGAAGATCGGTCACCCTCTCTGCCCCTTCCTCGCTGACCGCGGAATAGTCGATCGAGCGGATTTTCGCTTCGAACCCGCCGGCATCGCCCGCCCCGTTCTGCCGATGGCCGGCTTCGTATTCGAAATAGGACGGCTCCAGCAAGCTTTGAATGTCTTCGTCCGCAAGAATCGACCGTTCCTCGATGTTGTCGTAGACTGGAATTCCCGCCATGGCCGCGTTGTCATAGCCGCGCGATTGAAACCATACGGCAGCAGGTGCCAGCAGCAAGGCCGCAATCAGCAGCCGGATTGCATTTTTTCGGAAAAACCGTTTCATGATACCCTCCCCCGCGTTTCCATCCCTGAACCGCATCCGATGCGGCGAGCCATGTCCGACCCTTGTTTGATAACGTTTACAACGCCGTGATTAATTTCGGCGAGACTCGAGCGTTTGCGTCTCTCGCACATTCACCATCCCCTTATGCCGCTCTGCGCCAAGCACACGATGAAACCGTTTCCAAATTTTAAAATATCAGAATTTCCCAATTAAAAATAGAACGATAATTGCTAACTACTTAACCGAAATTGCTAACTTATTCTTTTTCCCTCAAACTTGAAGATTTTGAAAATTGACAATAACAAGCCGGATAAATCGATTTTCTTCTTCTTAATACATGTTTCGTGTCGCAAATAAAATATCCAATATTGCTATCGATATCCAATCTTGCGATTAAGCGACAGCTGCGAACCATTTGATTATCGCGAACGTTTGTTCTAAAATAAAGGCTATAAAAATAAGCTTCGGGACAACGAAAGGAGTAACCAAGATGACAACGCTGAATCAAATCCCCGTCGTTAAAGCGGAAATGCTTATTCGAACACCTGTCGAAGACGTTTTTGAAGCTTTTGCCGACCCGGCGGTTACGACAAAATTTTGGTTTACGAAAAGCAGCGGCAGGTTGGAACCGGGCCGTCATGTCAAATGGGAGTGGGAGATGTACGGCGTTGCGGATGATCTCCTTGTCAAAGAAATCGAGAAAAACAAGCGGATTCGAATCGAATGGTCGGACACGACCGAGACAGAGTGGACGTTTGTGGCCCGAGGGGATAACGAAACCTTCGTTACGATTACAAGCTCGGGATATACGGGAAGCGGAGACGATATCGTGAATAGAGCCGTCGACGATATGGGCGGATACACGATCGTGTTATGCGGGCTTAAGGCGTATCTTGAGCATGGCATCGCGCTGAATCTTGTAGCGGACAAGGCTCCTGACGCCAATGTTAACCGTTAACAATCGACCCAATAACGGAGCTGTCCCAATAGTAGGTGAGTTCATGTGATGAGACTAAGTGAAAGCCATCCGACCACTGGGCTTACCTTTATAATTTCAAAAACTGAAACTAAATGCGAAAGAAGAGTGCTTCTTGGGCGTTTAGTTTCAAATTTTGAAACTAAATCGGTTAAAATTGAAAGGTACGTCGCGGATGGTATCGTTTAATTTCATATTTTGAAACTAGTTAAGGTGCGAATGGAGTTAAGAACAATTTAGTTTCATTTTTTGAAATTAGCCTCTCCGTCTCATGGTCGTCAAAGCCATACTGGGGCTGTCTCTAAGGCCGTTTCACGGTATTTTGAGACAGCCCCAGTTAGGAAACCACTATCGAATGCGGTCAGCAAGCCTCTGGATGTGGTCGAACTCCTCCTCCTATGACAGCTTAAGCTGCATATGACGCAAATACCGCCAACGGATCATGAAGAAGTAGATCAGCTGAATGAGGAAGAAGCTGACATAAATGCCGATCGCGTTGCCGAGCATCGGGAACTGGACGAGCAGCTTGATGTTGATGAAGGCGACGCCGCTGTGGATCATGGCCATCGCAAGCGGCAGGAAGAACATCAGCGTGAGCTGTCGAGTCACGAGCTTGTTCAGCTCCTTGCCGCTGAGGCCGAGCTTGCTGATCATTTGATACTGCTTCTCGTCCCGCTCCAGGTCCGCGTACAGACGGAAGTAGATGAAGCTTGCCGCGAACGTGAAGAAGACGACGCCGACCAATACGCTAATGATGAGCAGCATGCCGTTCAGCTGCTTGTCCTTGTGCCAATCCAGCGCGAGCGCATCGAAAAAATATTGCCCGTCTTCGGACGACGGAATGGATTCGTTCAGTTCTCGAGCGATGCGCAGCGTCTTCTCCCAATCGTCCACGACGTAATAATAATACGTCGGCTCTTCCCAGCCCTCGATTTCGCGCTCGGCGAGCGTATCGAACAATTCGTCCGCCACGACGAGCGTGTCGCTGTACTGGGAAAAAATAAAGGAGGACGTTCTTTTCTTGACCGCAACCTCTGCCGCTCCGCCGTTTGCCGTCTCCGGCACGATCGCGGCGACCGGGTCGAACGAGGTTACTTTATTCGCCCTCGACGCGACGCCGGACGCGATAATCGCTTCTCCGGGACCGCTTAACGTCTCCGCCTCATGGCCCAGCGCTTCGGCAAGGCGGTTGTAATCCGACAGCTTCGCGACCGCCAGCCCGTCATCCGTATATTTAAAGTAAGCCGAGCCGCGCTCGTAGGAAAACCCTCCTTCGGTCAGGCGGCCTTCGATTTGCCCCAGATGGTTCCGCTCGTCTTCATTCGACGAATGCGACGTATAGGTGAAAGCATACGGATTTTCTTTCTCCGACAGGTTCGGGTCGCCCATGGCGAGGCAGGAGCCGATGCCGCAGAAGGCGACGGCCGTCACGGTCGCGACCATGAAGAACATGTTCGCGTTGTCCCTCATCCGGTATGCGAGATCCGACAGCGTCAGCAGGTTGATTTTGCGGAAAAACAGCCGCTCCTTCTTCTTCAGCGCCCGGATGGCGTATACGCTCAGCTGCGTGAACAGGAGATAGGTGCCGAGCACGACGCAGCCGATGGCCGTTGACAACAGAATGAGGGAGAATGCTCTCCCCAGCACGAAATAAAACACCATGCCATAGCCGGCCAGCAGCAGGACCAGCGCCAGAAGCGACAGCCAGACCGATGCCTTCGGCTCCTCCCTCGGCTTCTCGTCCGACTTGATCAGCTCCAGCAGCTGGTGGCGCTTGCCGACGCGGGAGGTGAGCAGCGAAATGACGAGAAACAGAAGCAGGAACGCGCCCGCCGTCGTCCATACCGCTTGAATCGGCACATAGAAGGGCAGCCCTTCCTCCAGCATGAGGAGCCGCTCGCTGACGAGCAGGAACAGCTTCGTGAACAGGATGCCGGCGCCGATCCCGACGAGGATCGAGACGAGGCCGATGATCATGTTCTCGATGAAGACCAGCCGGTTGCGCTGCTTATCCGACATCCCCAGCATCATCAGAATGCCGAATTCCCGTTTGCGCACCTTCAGGAAAGCGCCCGCCGAATAGAGCAAAAAGAAGAACGAAAAGATGAAAATAAAATATTGCGAAATTTTCAGCCCCATCGTCCCGAGCAGGGAAGCGGTGTCGCCGCTGGCGGCCAGCTGCCCCTGCAGGGACGGGTGGTACAGCAGCACCGCATAGATGAAAAAAATCATGACCGCGAACGCGCTGCTCATGAAGTGGGCGGCGTACGTCCGTTTCTTGCGAAGGACGTTATTAAACGCGAACTGTCGAAAATTCATTCTCGTTCCCTCCAAGCAAAGCGAGCACGTTGATGATCTTCTGGTAGAAGGCCGGGCGATTGTCCCCGCAATGGATCTCGGTATAAAATTGCCCGTCCTTAATGAACAGGACGCGGTCGCAGTAGCTGGCGGCCATCGCGTCGTGCGTGACGAGCATCATCGTCGTGTTCTCCTCTTTGTTCAGCTTGCCCATCAGCTCCATGACGTCGCGGGCGGCCTTCGAGTCGAGATTGCCCGTCGGCTCGTCGGCGAGCACGAGCTTCGGCTGATGGATCAGCGCCCGGGCGATCGCCGTCCGCTGCGCCTGCCCGCCGGATATTTCGTACGTGCGCTTGTCCAATATTTCCGCAATGCCGAGCTTCTCGGCCATATAGGCGGTTCTGCGCTTCATCTCGTTCAAATCCGTCCCGTCGAGCGTAAGCGGGAGCACGATATTTTCGCGCACCGTCAGCGTGTCCAGCAGGTTGAACGACTGGAAGACGAAGCCCAGCTCCCGCCGGCGGAAGTGGGCAAGCTTCTCCCGCGACAGCTCGTACGGATCCTCCCCGCCGATGCGCAGCTCGCCCGACGTCGGACGGTCGATCGTCGACACCATGTTGAGCAGCGTCGTTTTGCCGCTCCCGGAAGGCCCCATGATACCGACGAATTCCCCCTTGTTGATCGTTAAATCGATATTCGTCAATGCCTTGTAGGCAACCTTGCCCGGATAAACCTTGTTCAAATTGCGCGCTTTCAGCAGCTCCATAGCCCTCTCTCCTCGCGGTTTGTCGTTACGTCTAGTGTAGACCATGCGAGCATCGATCTCCTAACGGTCCGGCTTTCATTTCCCTAACAACTTTGTAAGCTTCGAGAATATTTGCCTTTCGCGCTTGGAAGCCTATAGGCAAAGCAGCGCAAGGATAAAAATGGCAGGAGCGCACAAAATGAAGCTTGGAAGTCATGTCAGCATCCGGGGCGGCTATTGCGCCGCGGCCCGGGAGGCATTAAGCCTCGGAGGAGGAGCCTTTCAATATTTCCCCAAAAATCCGCGCAGCTTGTCCGTGAAAGCCTATGACGAGCGGGATGCGGACAACTGCAAGCGGTTTTGCCGCGAGCACGGCCTCCTCTCCGTCGCTCACGCCCCCTACCCGACGAATTTGTCGTCTGAAGAGCCCGGGCTTAGGCAAGCGACGATCCAATCCGTTATCAATGATTTGGCTATCGCCGATGCGTGCGGATCGATCGGCCTCGTCGTGCATTTCGGGAAATACGGCGGCCGCGATCCTCTGCAAGGTTATAAATTAATGATCGACATGCTGAACAAAGTGCTTATGGACTGGAAGGGCGACGCTCTGCTGCTTATTGAGAACAATGCGGGACAAGGGGCGAAAATGGGCATCGCGCTCGAGGAGCTCGTTCAAATCCGCGGACTGACGGATTTCCCCGACCGGATCGGCTATTGCCTCGATACATGCCATGCGTTCGCGAGCGGCTTATGGTCGGGACACGATTGGGCGGCCGTCATGGAGAAAGGGATCGGACTAGGATATTTCGAGAGCCTGCGGGCCGTCCATCTGAACGATTCCGCACATCCCGGCCGCTCCTATCGGGATCGGCATGCCAATATCGGAAAGGGCTATATCGGAGAGGATAATATGAGGAATTTTTTGCGCTCCCCCGTCATCAGGGAGCTTCCCGTCATACTGGAGACGCCTAGCGCTCCGGGCTATTCGCACCGGGAGGAGATTCGATACGTAGGCGCGCTCGCCGCTTCGAACGATGAACGGCCGCCGACCTGATGGCCGGCGGCCGTTCATTCGGGTTCGACCTGCCTCGCCGCGTACGGAAAAATAACGCGGACGGTCGTGCCGCGGCCCGGCTCCGACTCGACCTCGATCTCGTGGTTCATTTTGTCCAGGACCGACTTGACGATGTAGAGCCCCATGCCCGTCGATTCCTTGAATCGCCTCCCATTCTCGCCGGTGAAGAATGGCTGGAAGATGCGGGACCGATCGGACGCCGGGATGCCCGCGCCCGAATCGGCCACCTCCAGCATGACCGCTCGGTCGTTCGCGTAAGCGCGGACGGCGACCTTGGTCCGGGTGCCCGCCGAATATTTCACCGCGTTCGAGATCAGCTGCTGGATAATGAAGCGGAGCCACTTACCGTCCGTCTCCACCTTCAAGTCTTCCTCGATCTGCATGTCCGGGTAGACGAAGCTGCGGATGAACAGCCTTTTGTTGTCCATAATGACCTCGTTGACCGCTTCGCGAAGCGATACCGTCTCGACGGAAAAGTCCTGCTCGAACGTCTCCAGCCTCGCCATGTACAGCACCATCTCCAGCCCTTTGCGGATGCGCTCGGTTTCCTCCCGCATGCTCTCGTCGCGAGGTTCGCCGCCGTCTTGCAGCAGCAGCTCCAGCACCGACAGCGGCGTCTTCATTTGATGAACCCATTGGTTCATGAACGTAATATGGTTCCGGCGGACCCGCTCGCCCTCGATCATCCGGTTCTGGTAATGGCGGTACTGCGCTTGCAGCAGCTCGCCGAGCGCGCCGGGCAGCGGCGCGAATTCCAGGCTCCGGATGGATTCCTCCAGCCGCGGCTGCCCCCGCTCCAGTAGCGCGTAAAATCTGCGATGGGTGTAATAGCGATAGGCCAAGTATCCGAGGAACACCGCCGCGCCGAGAAGAAGCGCGTAGGACGCGACATTGAAATCCCGGTAGCCGTCCAGCCAGAAGACGACGGCGACCGCGGCAAGCTGCAAAGCCGTAAAGCAGATAAGCGCCAACTGGTCGCGCCAGAACAGCCTCATCGCTCGGCCTCGCGCAGCCATGTGTCGTTCAGCCGGTAGCCCGTGCCGCGGACGGTCTCGAGCGCGTCCTCGATGCCGAGCTCCGCAAGCTTCTTGCGGACGCGCGTAATATTGACGCTAAGCGCGTTATCGTCCACGTACGTATAGTCGTCCCACAGCTTCTCCAGTATCGTCTCCCTGCTAACCAGCCGCCGGCATCGCTCCAGCAGCGTCTCCACGAGCACCGTCTCCTTCTTCGTCAAGGCGACGGCGCGGCCGTGCAGGCGCAGCTCCATCCGCTCCGGGTACAGCGCCAGCCCCGACCGTTCGACCGTGCGCTCGCCGGCCGACGCCGCGTAATCGCCGTATACTCTTCTGAGCTGGCTGCGGATTTTGGCCATGACGACCTCGTAATGAAACGGCTTCGTCAAATAATCGTCCGCGCCGTTCTCGATGGCGCGAACCTGGTCCATCTCCCCGCCCCGGGCGGAGATGAAGATGATCGGACAGGTCGACACCGTCCGGATCTGCCTGCACCAATAGAAGCCGTCGAAGCTCGGCAGATTAATATCCATCAGCACGACATGCGGCTTGATCCGCTCGAACTGCTCGAGGATGCGGCCGAAGTCCGTCGTGACGACGGCCTCGTTTCCGTATTTTTCGATATGCGCCTTCAACAGCTGCGCGATTTTGTCATCGTCTTCCACGATCATGATTGTATACAACGCCAGACACCTGCCGCTTCAATGAGAGTGATATCCTTTCATTATAAAGAATCGAAAGGCCCCAAGTCACCTTTTCCCGCTCCGGCAATAGCCGGACAACGCAAAAACAGGAAGCCTCCCCGAAGGGCCTGCTCCCTGTCCCGCTCCGTTCATGCTACTGCTTCTGGATCGCGTTGCCGTAAATCTCGATGTATTTGGCCAAATTGAGTCCTTCGAAGCCCTTCACGTAGGCGTCCCATTCCTTCTCGATGTCCTTGCTGCCGATGATGAACTGGGCCATGCTCGACATGACGTAATCCTGGATCGAGGTCGTCAGCTGCGACGCGGCGTCCGTGTCCTCCGGCCGGATGAATACGCCGGTCGGGTAAATTTCCTTCGGCGAATACGGCGCATAGGTGTTCGTCGCCTGCGCGAGACGGGTTTCGTAGCCGTCGGCCTTGAGCGGGTCCTGGCCTACCGCGAACAAGTCGCGGAACTCCTTGGAAAGGTCCTTCGGCCCCATAAGCGACCAGCTGTCGTTGCGGATCAGGTCGGGATCGACCTCCGGCAGCCCGGTGAAGCTGTACTTCGCCTGCTCGCCGTCGATGTTCTTCTCGCCTTCCTCGGCCTTCTTCCAGCCGAAGCCTTCCTCCGTACCGTATTCGCTGAGCAGCGCGCCTTCCTCGCCGAAGGCGTAATCCATCATTTTGATCGCTGCGATCTGCTGCGCCTCGGACGCCTTGTTCGTCAGCGCGAACTGGAATTCGCCGATGCCCTGCGACGCGCCGGCCAGCTGCACGCCCTCCGGCCCTTTGAGCGGCGGCACGATGGCCCAGTGCTTATGCCGGGTCAGCTTCTCGTCGTAAGGGTTGACCAAATAGCTGACGAGCGCCGTCGTGATCGAGCCGACCAGCTCGTCGCCCTCGCGGTTGCCAAGCTGCCCGACGGCTTGGTCGTTCTGGGTGAACGATGCCGGATCGATGAGCCCTTCCTCGTACAGCTTGTTCATGTAGAGCAAGCCCTGCTTCCAGCCCTCCTGATTGGCGGCGAATTCCACCTTGCCGTCCTTCAGGATCAAATATTTGCTGTTGTCGTTATAGATGAAGGCGTTCATCAGGAACGCGTCGATGTTGCCGTTCCATACGTACTTGTTCGGCGCGCCCGTCAGCGGAATTTCGTCGGCCTTGCCGTTGCCGTTCGGATCCTTCTCCTTGAACGCCTTGAGCACCGTATAGAGCTCGTCGGTCGTCGTCGGGATGCCGAGGCCGACCTTGTCGAGCCATTCCGTATTGATCCAGTACTTTTGCGAGAAGGTGCAGTGGTAGCACTCGTTCAAGCGCGGAAGCGCGTAAATGTTGCCGTCCGTCGACGTCATGGCGTCTTTGAAATAAGGCTTCTTCTCCATCATCGCCTTAATGTTCGGCGCGTGCTGCTCGATCAGATCGTTCAGCGGAAGGAAGACGCCCTGCTTGCCGTACGTCAGCAAATCGGTATTCGTGAATTTGCCCTCCAGGAACACCTCGGGGTAATCGCCGCTGGCGAGCAGCAATTGGCGGCGGTCGACCAGGGCGTCCGTCGGCGCCAGGTCCCACTTGATCTTGACGTTGAATTTCTCCTCGATATGCTTCGTATAGCTGTTATCCTCGAGCGGCGCCTTGCCCTGTGGAGCGAAGAACGTGATGGATACCGGCCCGGAGTCTGTATTTGTATCTCCCGCATTGTCCGCAGCATTGCCTTCACTGCCTTTACCGCATGCCGAAAGCACCAATGTAACGCTTAACACGAGCGCAAGCATGGAAACAAACGTTTTTCGCAAGGTTACCCCTCCTGAATGAAGATAATGTTAATGATGAACCTTCCAGCGGCCGTTGACAAGCGCCGCGCTATCGACGGCATCCCCCCTCTCGGTAGCGCATCCGAAGTTTACCCCTTCAAGGAACCGATCATGACGCCCTTTACAAAATGCCGCTGGACGAGCGGATACATGACGAGCACCGGCACGGAAGCAACGACGATGAGCGCGTATTTGAGCGCTTGCTCGAACCCTTGCTCGCGCATTTTGCCCGCCGTGTTCGCCAGCATCTCCGGATCGGACGCGTTAAGAATAAGCAGGTTGCGCAGCACGTATTGCAGCGGGAACAGATTCTCCGACCGCAAGTAAATGAGCGCGTCGAAGTAGGCGTTCCAGTGGCCGACCGCGTACATAAGCGTCATGACGGCGAGGATCGGCTTTGACAGCGGCAGCGCGACGCTGAGCAGAAACCGCGTGTCGCGGCAGCCGTCGATCTGGGCGGCCTCGTACAGCTCCTGCGGAATCGACGTCTGGAAGAACGTCCGGGCGATGACGACCTGGAAGACCGACAAGGCGCCCGGCAGCCACATCGCCCACCGCGTATCGAGCATGTCCAAATCCTTGACGAGCAGGTAGGTCGGGATGAGCCCGCCGCTGAAAAACATCGTAATCATAAGCAAAATCATGAACGCACTGCGGCCGTAAAATCGTTTGACCGAAAGCGGATAGGCGAGCAGCACCGTAAACAGCAAATTGATCAGCGTGCCGAACACCGTATAGACGACCGTGTTGTAATAGCCGGCCATCAGCTGCGAGCTTTGGAAGATCGATTTGTACGCCCGGAGGCTGAATTCCACCGGGTACAGCCATACCTGGCCGGTAACGACCGCCCTCGGCGAGCTGAAGGATGAGCTGATTATATAGAGAAGCGGGTATAGCACCGCCAGCGTGACCAGCGTTAAGAAAACGTAAATGCCGAGCAGGAACAGCCGGTCGCCCAGCGGTTCTTTTATTCTTCTTTTGACGGCCTGCATGCGGCTCCCCCCTTTACCAAAGACTGTTCTCGGATACCCGTCTCGCGATGAAATTGACGATGACGAGCAGGATCAGATTGACGACGGAATTGAACAAGCCGACGGCGGACGAGAAGCTGAAGTTGGCGCCGACCAGGCCGACCTTGTAGACGTAAGTCGAAATGACTTCGGAGGAGCTTAAGTTGAGCGGATTTTGCATCAAATAAATTTTCTCGAAGCCGACGCCCATAATGTTGCCGAGACTTAGGATCAGCATGATGACCGTGACCGGAATGAGCGACGGCAGATCGATGTGCAAAATCTTTTTCCACCGGCTGGCCCCGTCGACCCTCGCCGCCTCGTACAGCGCCGGATCGACGCCGGCGAGCGCGGCGATATAGACGATGGAGGCGTAGCCCATTTCCTGCCAGACGCCGGACCAGACGTAGATCGATTTGAAATATTCCGGCACGCCCATGAAATTCGTCATTTCGGCCCCGAACATCGCGAACAGCCGGTCGACGACCCCGACATGGGGCGTAAGCATAAGCATGACGATCGATACCATGACGACCGTCGAGATGAAATGCGGCGCGTACGTGACCATCTGCACCGATTTTTTGAACTTGCCCGTCCGGACCTCGTTCAGCGCAAGCGCCAGCAGGATCGGAATCGGAAAGCCGGCCAGCAGCGAGTAGAAGCTGACGCCGATCGTATTTCGAATGGTCAGCCAAAAATTCGGGGATTCGAAAAACGCGGTGAAATGCTTCATCCCGACCCAATCGCTGCCCCATATGCCCTGCACGACGTTAAAGTCCTTGAAGGCGATCTGCACGCCGAACATCGGCACGTATTTAAAAATAATAAGGTAGGCGACCGGCAGGAGAACCATGAAGTAAAGCTCCCAATGCCTCATGATCTTCTGCAGGACGGTCTGCTTGCCGACGTAACGCTTGTTGCCTTGAAACTCCCGCCTGAGCGGTTCTACCCGTGCATGCTCCAATTTGCAGTTCCCCTTCCCATCTTGTCCGGACAAGCATAAACGGCCGATCCCGTTCTTAGGCGGCATATGCCCGTTTCGCGATCCGTCCGGCATCTTGGCCGCATCCCGATTCTAGCTTCTTTACAAAACCTTCATCAATTCGTAAGATTCGCGTTTCTCCCGATTTTCGAAAAAGCCGCCTAAGCCGCGCAATATCGCCCGACTTTGCGTTTTTCGCGCCCGCTTCCCTTTTCTCGCGCTTATGAAAACAAAAAAAGCCTTGAGTAGCCGCGGCGATCGCGGTTCCCAAGGCATAGCGTCAATTCGCCTCCGCTAGCCGCTTGCGGAAATCCCGCGGCGACAAGCCGACAACGTTCTTGAACGCCCGGTTGAACGAGTTGTAATTGTAATAGCCGACCTCGCTGCTGATCGCCTGCATCGGCTTCTGCGTCTCGGAGAGCAGCTTCTTCGCCGAGTCGATGCGCAGGCCGATCAGAAAGTCGACGAAATTTTCGCCGAACTCCTCCTTGAACACTTTGCTCAAATATTTGGCGTTCAGCTGGAATTTGCCGCTTAAGTAGTCGAGCGACAGCTCGGAGTTGCCGTAGTTCGCTTCGATGTACGAACGGATTTCCAGCATGAGCGCTTTGCTGCCGTTCGCCTCGCGCTGCTCGTTCATATGCCCCGCCATCGCATCGAAGATGCGGATCAATTCCTCCCGCAGCTCGCCAAGCGTATCCCACCGCTTCGCCAGCCGCCGCAGCTCGTTCTGGACGTTCCGCCATATGTTGCGGTACTCTCTTGCGAGCTCCATGATCTCGCCTTCCAGGTGATGGATGAAAAAATGCAGCAGGCTCTCGATCTCCTTGCGCGGCAGCCGCGATTCGCGGATTTGCCCGATGAACGCGTCAAGCGGCTTTTGCCAATCCGGCTCGGCGAGGCGGAGCGACTGTGACAGCTGGGCGATCGTCTTGAAATACTCGTGGATTTCCTGCTGCGGCCGGACCGTCTCCTTCGCCTTGATAATCCGGTTGGCGCCGAGCACCGCCTTGAACTGCAGGCAATAATTCGCCATCTCGTACGAACGGCGCAGCTCCTCGAGCGTCTCGCCCGGCTCGCCCTGCCCGACCGTAATATTGTACCGCACGTTCTGCTCGATCCAGGCGCGGCACGCTTCGACGATCGCTTCGCATCGCCTCGCCGCGTCCGGCGACGGCGGCATCCATAGAATGATCGAGACGCGGCAGTCGGTCGTCCATTCCGCCCATACGGCCGCTCCGCTCGTTTTGGCCGTTTCGTGAATGATGCTGTACAGCGTAAATTTGAGAAGCGACTGATCCCGCTTATTGTACGTCTCGACGAAGGCCGGATAAGAATCGATCTCCATCACGTGGGCGGTCGCGAGCTTGCCTTCCACGTCCAGTTCGTAATTGCGCAGCTCGGAGATCCAATTCTCGTCGCTTATTTCCACGCTGCCTTCGAGCACCTGATGGAAATGGTATTTTTTTTGCAAAATAAGCTTCTCCCGGTATTGCTGCTGATATTGCTTCGTCTCGTTCATGAGGCTCTCGAGCGTATTCTGGATAAATCCGAACTCGCCCTCCTTCGCCCCCTTCTCTCCCTTGCTGCGCAGCGAATAGGTTTCGATGAGCGAAACGAGCTGCTGGATCGGCTTGTAGTTGCGCTTCGTCACGTAGATGACCCATAAGACGCCGAAGAGGACGGCCGCGATCGCGAAGACGAACCAGACGTTATAGAACGTAAGGGCGAGCCTCAGCCCGTTCTTGTCGACCAGGCCGCTGCTCACTTCCCATCCCGTGTAAGGGGACGTGTAGGAGGACAGCACGGCTTCGGAGCGGGATATACCTGCGAGACCGACGGGCTCCGGCTGCCGGGCCTCCTCGCCTGCGAGCACGTTGCGGCCCGAGCCGTCGAGCATATTCACGAACGCGATCTCCGGATTGTACATCCGCCCGATCATTTCGCGGAGCTTGCTCAGGCTGACGTTGACGACGAAATAGCCCTGCTTCGCGCTCATGTTGTAGGGGGCTTCCTTCACCAGCGTAATGACGCTTTCGGACTCGCTCAGCAGGAACGCCTTGAACTCCCGTTGTCCCGTCCATTTCACGCCGGGCTCGCCCGGCTTGTAGCCGTCGATGAACGCGGCGTCCTGGAACTCGCCCGCCGTATTCGACGAATCGCCGAATACGAAGCCGTCGCTGAAGCGGACGAAATAGACGGAATCGATGATCGGATAGTTGAACTTCAGCTCGTCGATGACCTTAAGCGCCTGGATGTTGGCATGGACGTCCATGCTGCTTCGGCTGAAAAAACGTTTCACGTCGGCGTTCGTTAAAATTTCGCGCACGACCCGGTAATCGATGTCCCGCAGCGACGTATCCGTGAAATGGATGACCTGCTGCGCGAGAAACTCGTTCGCTTTGATCGCTTCCCTGCGGTTTTGCTCGTTCAGCGTTTGAAAAAACACGACGAACAAAATCATGGTCACGATAAAAAAAACAGGCAGATACGATAACAACAAACGGCGAAACCACATTTTGTTCAACCTGGCATCCCCTTTCCCTGTGCTTATCTCTCTGTTATACCCCATTCGTCAAAGCCGGACAAGCGGCTCCGAGCCTGCTCATTGTCCTCGTTATCCAAAAAACTGACGCCTCGAGTCAGACGTCAGTTTCATCATGCGCTCTCTATTCAATTCGGAGGCGGAACACGTGCGCCGCAGGCGTGAGGCCAGCAAGGCCGCTCTCCGGAAGCCGTACCTGCAGTCCTTCCGAAGTCCGCTCGAACGCCAGCTTGCCGTCCGTTCCGAGCAGCTCGACGCTTGCGACCGGCTCTTTGTATGGAATAAGCAGCATGCCCGCGACGGGCGTATCGTCGTTCTCGTAGAGCCGCGTAGCATAGACATGGTCCGCTTTTTTCGTAAACGCGTAATCGCCCGTAAAGTAAGGGGCGCAAATTCTCGTCCCGTATACGGCCTCGCCGTGCGTACGAAGCCATGCGCCAAGCTCCTTGATCGACGCGACGGCGCCTTGCGGCAGCCGGCCGTCCGGCTGCGGTCCTACGTTCAGCGCAAGATTCCCGCCCTTGGCGACGACCTCCATCAGAATGCGCACCACTTCGCGCAGCGGCTTATAGCGGTCCTCGTAGCAGAAGGAGAACGACGTGCCGAGCGTAATGCAGCTTTCCCACGGCACGCGAAGCGGCTTGTCCGGAATCGTCTGCTCCGGCGTAACATAGTTTTCGTAAGGTCCCCCCACCGTTCGGTCCGTCGACAGCAGCCAAGGCTGGGTCAGACGCGCGCGGTCGACCAGCTCGCCGAGCCGGATATCCTGCGGCACCCTGCCCCCGTCCCTTACCCAGCCGGCGTCCAGCCAC
This sequence comes from Paenibacillus arenilitoris, assembly GCF_014705655.1. GTDB lineage: Bacteria > Bacillota > Bacilli > Paenibacillales > Paenibacillaceae > Pristimantibacillus > Pristimantibacillus arenilitoris. The sequence continues at coordinate 75,588 of NZ_JACXIY010000005.1, forward strand.
AGCACGTCGATGCGCCCGTACTTCGTCAGCAGCTCCGTCATTTGCTCATGCGTGAACTGAACGAACCGCTCCCACAGCTCCGGATGCTCCTTCGGGTCGTACGAAGGGCCGCGCCACATATAGTCGCCGCGCGCCATGCCCGGCGCCCAGTACGATGGCGTGTGCCAGTCGGCCTTGGAGAAGTAGGCCGCGATCGCCAGCCCCTTGTCCCGGAAGGCGTCGAAGACATGCTTGCAAATATCGGCGTGCCGGTGCTCGCGGAATGGCGATTCCGGGCCCGTAATCCGGTAATCGGTCGTGCCGGTATCCCACATGCAGAAGCCGTCGTGGTGCTTCGTCGTGAAGATCAAATACTTAAACCCGCCGTCCGCGGCGATCTCCGCCCACTTATCCGGCTGCAGCCTGACGGGATTGAACGTCTTGTTCAGGTCGAAATATTGCCGCTTCAGCTCCTCGCCGTCCGTCACCCAGTCGATCCCGCCGCGGGACCAATCGCCGTCCTCGTCGCTGAGCGCCCACGACTCCACGACGCCGAGCTGGGAATAAGGCCCCCAGTGCATCATGATGCCGAGCTTCTGGTCCTGGAACCATTCCAGCCGCTCGAGAAGGAGCGGATCGGTCGGCCTTACCCATTCGTCCTCGCTGCTGTAATTGTGAACGCCGTGCTGCGTCTCCTCCGCTTCCGTCACCTGCGCGCTGTCGCCGGTTTGAATCGCATCGTTGCTCATTAATCCAGTTCCTCCTTCAGGGATACAATATCGTTTCGTCTGCAATCGTTCGCGCTTGCTGCCAAGCCTTTCTTTCTATATTGGATATTTTCGGTTCGGAGCGCAATTCGTATCTTTCCGGCCACTCCACCTTTTTCTTTAACGAATTGTAAAAGAAGGCGAGGCCAAGTACACGATTTTCTTGAAGTTCTCCTTTTTCGTTTAGTCATTTGGATCACTGGATAAAAAAAGCTCTTTTGCAATTTGAATGAACAGTTTGACCCCGTGCGAAGCTTCTTTTAATGAAGGAACCGCCAGGTGAATTTCTCTATAAGGCTGCGGATCAATTGTCCGGATACGGACATTAGGTGGAATTGCAGATAGCGATAGAGAAGTTTTCGATACGATCGAGATGCCTAGCCCTTCTTGAATCAGGCTCAACGCCGTGTTTATGTTATGACCGTTATATTTGGTGTTCAACGTGGCTCCATATTGCTGAAACAGTTCGTAAATCGGCGTTACAAACCCGCCTTTGCACACAATCATTGGTTCATTATTCAGATCCGTAATTTGGATGGTTCGGCGATTTTGCAATGGATGATCATCCCGATGGATTAGACATAATTCATCTCGGAAGAAGGGGATCGTTACAAGTTCGTTGCTCGGCGGAATGATCCAACCGACATCGATCCTTCTGGAATCTAGCCATTTTTTAATCTCATCGATGGTCCCGTCATACAGTTCGAATGTCAGCCCCGGATGCTTTTCCCCAATAACCCGCAATATTTTCGGCACGAAGTGCGCGGACACAATCGGAAACACCCCAACACGAACAGTGCCAACTTCAAACCCCTTTTCAGCCGTGACCTCCTGCTCAACCTTATTGTATCCGTGCAAAATCTCTCTGAATAGGGCAAGCAACCGCTCGCCAATGTCGGTGAGGATAACCCCGCTTTTCCGATCCCGAATCATAAGAGTGACTCCTAATTCGGATTCAAGTGTAGAGATGGCGCGACTTACGGCAGGTTGCGTCATACTCAGTTGCTCACCGGCCTTGGTAAAGCTACCGGTCTCGACTATCTTTGCAAACAAAATAAGTTGAGAATGATTCATAACAAATCTGATATCCCCCTCATATGAAACATTCATTTTATTTATGTATCGAGCTATTGTACCATAGGAAACACCATCACAGAAAGGAGCTTGAAGAAACATGCAGCTCTCGAGAACAAATACATTTATCCTGCTAACCTTTTTAGTTGCGATGTGGGGGGTGAACTGGCCGCTTTCTAAATACGCACTTGAATTCGCAACACCGTTGCTATTTGCTGGCTTAAGGATTACGATCGGAGGTCTCCTTTTGCTTATTTTCGCTATACCTCGCTATCGAAATCTTAATTTGAAGCATACTTGGCACATCTATCTGATTTCCGCAATATTGAACATCATTCTCTTTTTCGGGTTTCAAACATTCGGACTGAGTATGATGCCTGCCGGTTTATTTTCGACGATCGTGTTCATGCAGCCAGTTCTGCTCGGAATCGGAGCTTGGTTGTGGTTGGGTGAATCCATGAATGGCTTCAAAATAGTCGGCTTGATTTTAGGTTTCATAGGAGTCGCTGTTATTAGCATAAACGATGGCTCCGGAAATATTTCGACCGTTGGTGTATTGCTTGGTTTAGCCAGCACGGTTACATGGTCATTCGGTACGATTTATATGAAGAAATCATCTGCTAAAGTCGATGCGATCTGGTTAACTACTCTTCAAATGATCTTCGGTGGAATCGTATTGTTGATTACGGGATCTGCCGTTGAAAACTGGACGGAAATCGTTTGGAACCAGCCGTTCATCTCGACGTTGTCGGTTATTGCGATCTTCTGTACGGCCTTGACCTGGCTCGTTTTCTTTCTGCTTGTCCGATCAGGCGAAGCCGGCAAAATGGGATCGTTTAATTTTCTGGTCCCACTCATTGCGATCGTCGTTAGCGTTATTTTTTTAGGAGAAACAATCACTGCTAAGATGGTGGTCGGACTTATTTTAATTATCGTAGGTATTGTACTGGTGAACCTCCAAATGAGATCAATGAAAGATCGGGAAAATAGGCTAGAGGGAAGTACCGATTAAAACCTAAGAGGCGACCCGGGAGAGGGTCGCCTGTTTCATTTTATCAAATTCCATAATCGCTTGTTTCAACGATAGATCGTATCTCTGCTATTCCAAAGTCATGTCAACAACTTGTTTCGCGAACTTCGCATAGGGTTCGATCAGATCGGGACTTCGATCAATAGCCCACCTGAGGTTATCGAAAGCCTTTAATAGCAGAAACCGCCTTATGTCCGAAAGGTCTTTTTCACTTAAGCCGTACCCGTCCATAAACGCTTTGAATTCCTCAACGCTTGCGCTTTCTTCTAGTTCGAGTATTTGGTAGTGCATCAACTGAGCTACGGTTGTATGCGGCACCACGCTTACTTCTGCATTCCAGTCCAGCAATATAACTTGGTTTGCCTGATTGACCATCGTATTCTTTAAAGAGATATCTCCATGGTTTAAACCGAAGCGGAACGGTTCGCTCTTCAAATTTTCAAACAGGCTTCTTACTCTCAACGATTCCGTCTGAGTGATTACCCCAAGCTCAATCAAGCGATCATGCTCCGTCAAACGATTGATATTATACTGCACATACCCTTGCCAACTGCCGTCTGATCCGGCATGAGCAGGTGACTGAAACTCACCATCGACGGGATCAATCAGATGCCCTCCATATCCCTTCACTTGAATGGAATGAATAAGCTTGGCATATTCGCCCAGTTTCCTCCAAACATCGGACTTGGGAATAGCACTGTCTAACCCGTTGTCTCCCTCAATAAAGGCTTGAATCATATATGCGGTTTCATCAACGATACCAATGGACAACACCTCAGGTCCGGGAACGCCGACTGCGGCTGCTTGCTCGATACACCATTTTTCTTTGATAAAGCTTGGAAATTCATCTTTATCGTTCATGCGGACTACAACTTTGCGACTCTCCGTCTCGACTGCGCAAATCTGATTTGTGATGCCTTTACCTATGATCTGATATGAAGTTTTTACTTGTTCCAGAAAAAAATCGCCTGCAATTCGTTCTGCTTGTGTAAGTACAGAGTCTTCCATCGTTTATTTCATCCCCTCAAGTGTCGTGTTTCGAATAGTCTACCACACCCTTTTTTGGAAAGTACGTTTATAACTAAACTATACTGCCGTTAATTCAATAAAAAAGTGAAGCAGCTGCCGCAGCGCGCCACTCCACCCTTTCCTACTCAAAAAAGGATCGTCCAGCCTCGTTTAACCTGATGCCTCGTATAGGAGACTCCGGCCGCTTTTAATCCGTTGCGATCGAGCAAGGTGATAATATCGCCCCTGTCCCGAAGGAATCCGGGCTCGGTTACCGGGATCGACATAAACTGTCCGGGCCGGATAACGCCCTGCAGCTTGTACCTTCGTTTCGCCTTGTTGGCGATGGCCCACTCCGTCAAGTCGACGGCGCGGTTGGTAGCATTCAGCAGCGTGACCGTTTCGGCTCCGTCTTCAGGCAGCACGACGGCACCTGCGATGCGAATGCCTTCTTTCGCCGGAACCGGCGCGACACCGGTATCAGGTACCGCTTCCTCCTCGGAAGTGCCGATAGCGTGTCCCGATTGGTCGTCCGTATGCCACGACTGGGACTGGAATGCGAGGAATACGGCGATCCACCTGTCTTCCGACGGGAAATGCAAGAGCAGCCCTCCGTCTTGGTAGACGCCGTCGTCTCTCCCAAACCTGCCGCTGTTGCCTTGATTCATATGAATATTGTGAATGCCGTTGCCGGGCTCGAATCCGAAAATTTTGTCTTCCTTGCCTTGTTCCGGCCCCCATCTTTCCCCGAATGCGTACAGAACGGAATCATCGGTTTCCATCGCGCGCCTGATGTAGAAGTCAAGCTTCTCGTTCAGATCGTTGTCTCTTCCCGGTATGTCGAAGGCAAGCGGCACCATGTCACGCCGGTCGAACAGATTGCTGCGAATGTAATCGAGCGCCTGACCGTCAGGCTTGCTCGCCAGCGGCGTAAAACCAAACGGCAAAGCGGGCAAATCGGCAGTCATGACATGCTGAAAATGCTCAATCGTACAATACAACAGCTCGGACGGGTTAAGCTGCGACTTGACGTTGACCGCGATGCGGAAGTTTTCCTCATTCGTGCTGACGTGCACCTGATAATGGGCGTTCTGGTTTGTGCCTAAACGACGGTCGATCGCTTTGCATTTCAGTACTCCATAGGGGTGGATAGGCATAAGCAGCTCTCCTTTGATCCGGACTCGACAAGCTCCGTTAGTGACATTCGTTCGCAAAAACCGATGTTACGCTCTGAGCCTCTCAACTTATACTTTCCACGCAAAGGAGATAATTCCTACCCCTTTTCGTTGTAGCTTTTTTGTAAAAAAACCGCCTGCCCGAATCATGATCCCGTTGTTATATTAGAGAAAAATTAGGGAACAAAATCAACATTAAGTTTTAACATAGCCTAAATATTAGAAAGCCCCGCCCTCCCGGCCGGGAGAACGGAGCTCTTGCTTACTTCGCTGCCAAAGCTTTATGAATCGACGCCCCCTGGTGGTTGCGGTCAAGCGCGATCGCGAGATCGAATTGCTCGGCCGCTTCCGGTTCGCGGCCAAGGCCGAGCAGGCCGAGGCCCATCATGAAGCGGCAGTGGATGACGTTGCGCTTGTTCAAATCTTCGTCGAATACGAGGAAGTCCGGCAGCGATACGGCGAAATAGTCGATTTTGACGTCGTCGAACAAATGCTTCTCGGCATAATCGATCAGCTTGTTGAAACGGCGCTTCGCCTCCTTGCCGCTGCCAAGCTTCAGCCAAGCCAGCCCCTGGTAGAAAATCATTTCCGGCGGCTGGTCGTTGTAATACATCGCGCTCGCCGGTTCATCGAGGCCCTGCGACGCCGCTTCGAACGCCGCGCCCGCCTCCTGCTGCCGGCCGAGCCCTTCGAGCGCGCAGCCCAAGTAATAGAGCACGTTGTTCTCCTGCGCGCCGGCCAGCTTCGCTTCGCCGAGGTTCTCCGGATTTTCAAGCGCGCTCCGCAGCAGCCTCTCCGCCTCCGCGAAGTTCTGTTCGGCGAGCCGCTGCTTGGCTAACTCCACATTCGCGAGCACGTACTGGCCGAGCGTCTTGCCTTCGCCGCCCTCCCACGGATGGAAACGGCGGGATCCCAGCAGTTGCAGCGCTTCCTCGTGACGGCCCAGCGTATTGTGAAGCGTCGCGTACTCCAGGTACAGATCGTCTCGCTCCTTCACGAGCGATAGCTGCTCTTCAAGAGCGGCGAGCCTTTCCTCCGGCGAAAGGCCGATCTTCTTGTACAGCTGATCCAGCTCGTAGAAGACTCGGGCGTCCGTGCGACCGCAGGCAAACGCCGTTTCGAGCGACCGGCGCGCCTTCTCCGGTTCGTTGTTTTTATTGAAATAGGCGAGCGCCAAGTTCCGGTGCGCCACCGGGTACGACGGGTCGTTCGAGACGGATGCTTCCCAATGCGCAATCGCATCACCGTGACGCTTCTTGTCGTAGTAAAAGTTGCCCAGGAAATAATGGGCCTTCGCGTCGGTCGGATTCGCCTCGACCGCATGCAGGAGCACGGCCAGATCGAACAGGCTGTTCGGGAAGCAGTAATCCGGCGTCGCCGCGCTGCCGGCTTGCAGATGCGCTGCCGATTGCGCCGGCATTCCCAGCTTCGCATAGCCGAACGCAAGCGCGTAGTGGAGCATCGGATACGCATCCGCGTCCGCGCTTGGCGCCGCAAGATGAAGCACCCGAACCGCTTCCTCGTAAAGTCCCGCGCCGGCATAATCGGAAGCCAGTGACAGGTGGTTGTGCGCGTCGCCGCGCAGGAGCGCCGTCAATTCGCCGAGCGCTTGCGCCGCCGCGGCGGCATCCCCTTCGGCTTGGCCGATCAGAACAAGCTCATGGTAAGCGCCGAAGTCGGCGATATCGAGCCGGATCGTCTCCCGGTTGAACGTCTTCGCCTCTTGAAGCCTGCCGAGCTTGCGAAGCATGGCCGCCTTCAAATCCCGCGCTTTGTAGTTGCGCGCATTGCGAATCAGCGACCGTTCCGCAAGCTCGAGCGCTTCCTCGAAAGCCCCCTTCTCCGAAGCGATCTGCGCGAGCGAGAAGTAGCCGCCGTCCTGCCAAGCCGCCGACCAGACCGATTTGTAGAAAGCGGCGAACGCTTCCTCGAGCCGTCCCTGCGCCTTCAACGACACGCCGAGCTGGTAATGCGCCTCGCTGTCGTATGGATTCGGATTGCGCCACGTCATGCGGCCGATCGCTTTGCGGAAATGCGCCTCGCTCTCCGCGAACAAGCCTCTGCGGAGCAGCAGCGTCCCGTAGGCGACGTTGATGCGCGCGTCGTTCCCGTCCCGCTTCAAGCCTTCCAAATAATACGCTTCGGGCTCGAACGTCGCATGACGGTACTGCTCCAGATGGAGGCCCGCCAAATACAGCTCCTCGTTCGTTAGCAGCTCCTTCGGCTCCGGCAGCGGCTTGGCCGCATCCGGAATTTCCTCGATTTCCGGCTTCTTCGGCTGATAGCTGACCAGCACGCGTCCCGCGGCATCCTTCACCGTCAGCCGCAAGTCATGCGCTTCATCGTCCGCATGAAGCGGCACGACGGAAGTAAACGTGCGGCTTGGCGACAGATCCGCCGTCTCCTGCAAGTACACGCGGCGCTTGCTCTTCAGCTCGACCGTTGCCCCTTCGCAGATCGATGTGGCGTATGCCTGCACGGTCGCTTTCGCTTCCTTCGGATCGACCTCAAGGTTGACGGCCGCGTCGATCGTCGCGTTTTTGACGACTCCGATATGTTTGTACGGCATGAAGTACTGCTTGAACGATTTCTCCTCGTACGGCTGCAGCCAGGTGAAATCGGGCTGGTTGTCGGTATAGACGCCCGTCATCAGCTCGATGTAAGGGCCGTCCTCGTCCGTCAGGCTCCGATCCCACGCTTGGCCGAATTCGCCGTTGCCCCATGTCCACTGCTTCTTGCCCGGCGAAATATGGTGGTTGGCGACGTGCAGCAGGCCCGCCCGCACCGAATGGTCGTAGCCGCCGACGAAGTTGTAGTCCGACTTGTACGCCATGTACGAGGTCGGCACCGGAATGTTTTTGTAGCGGGAGATGTCGACGCCTTCGGAATAGTCCATTTTGTAATACGTGCCGGTCGCGATCGGAAACCGCGATACGTCGCGCTTGCCGTGGTCGAATACGGCGTTCACGTCCGGCGGGAACACCGACTGCGTATGATCGTTGACGGCGACGGCCGGGTTCGCCCACCAGAGGAACGTCTGCGGCTCCGGCGTCCGGTTGTACAGCTGGGCGTGGATTTCGAGATACGCTTTGCCCGGGTGCAGCGTGAAGCCCGCCGTTACCTTCGTGCCGTACATGCGGTCGATTTCGCTCACCCATACGGTCGCGCTGCCGTCTTCGTTTTCCGCCAGCCGGTATTCGACCGGGCCGAACGTGTTCGGCCGGTGATGCTGCGGCCAGTTGAACTCGATGCCGCCGGATATCCACGGACCGGCAAGCCCGACGAGCGCCGGCTTAATGACGCGGTTGTAATAGACAAAATCGTAGTTGTTCGTTTTGTCCACGGCACGGTAAATCCGGCCGCCGATTTCGGGCATGATTTCGATGCGCAAATATTCGTTTTCGAGGACGGCCAGCTTGTAAGGCTTAAGCGCCTTGTCGTCTTCGATTTTGTCGATGACCGGATGCGGGTATACTCTGCCCGAGCTGCCCTGATACACCCGCTTTTCCAGAAACATTGGATTTTTGTCTGGTTTTCCTACGCCGTACGTAGGAATATGCGCAACCTCCTCGAAGACGCGCGAACGCTCCATCGTTTCGTTCACCATATCCACTCCTTCATAGCTTGTTATAGCTATACCTTACAGGAGAAAGGCTGAGCCGACCATTGATGATCCGCTGATCATGATGGATTATATTCGGATTCTAGATTGAATTCGATTGGAAAGATAAAATAAGCGCCGCGACGACGGGCGTGGCGATCATTCCGGTCTTCAGCAGCCATGCCGGCGCATGCTTCGTGAACTTGGCGCCGATATACGAGCCGGTCATGGTGCCGCACAGGACGGTGAGCAGCAGCGGAACGTCCAGCAGCCCGGCGCGGTAATAACCGACCGCCCCCGCCGCCGCAATCGGCAGGATGACGAGCATCGACGTTCCCGCCGCCGTCCGCATCGGCAGCCCGAGAAGGAACATCAGCCCGATCTGGATAAATGGCGTGGACCCGATTCCGAACGTCCCCGACAATCCTCCGGTTATTAGCCCAACGGCGACGGCCATGGCGTAGTACCGGAAGCCCCTTGCCGAGACGAACGCCGCCGATCCTTCCTTGCCGAACGAAAGCCGAAGCCAGAGCGTCGCGCTCGAGAGCGCCAGCATACCTCCGGTTAACCACTTCATCGCGCCGGGCGAAATCGCGATCGAAAGGCCCGAGCCCAAGTAGGCGGCGGCCGCGCCGGTCAATCCGACGAGCAGACCGCCGGCGACGTCGGTATTTTTGGAGCGAAGCTGGCCTATCGCTCCCGAGAGGGAGGTGAACGCCATGGCGGCGAGCGCCGTCCCTACCGCGGCATGGATCGGATAATGAAAGCCGACCGTCAAGATCGCCAGTATAAAGCCCGAGCCGCCCGCGCCGACAAAGCCCAGAAGCATTCCGACCGCAAACATGGCGGCAATAATCGCGATAATCGTCAACGTTGTCCCGACCTTCCAAATATTAGATGATAAGCAGGGCACTGCCCTTCATTCATCTTAACTTGCGCCTATTATGACGTCTAATGTATTATTTAAATGGATCCAATGCATTAATGTTATGATTTGCAGCCGGCTAACTTAACGATCATCATCGAAAGCAGGGATGCGTATGGAATGGCAGCAGCTTGAATATTTTCAAACCGTGGCGAGGATGCAGCACTTCACGCGCGCGGCGGAGAAGCTCACGATTTCACAGCCGGCGTTAAGCCGTTCCATCGCGAATTTGGAGGCGGAGCTTGGCGTGCCGCTGTTCGACCGCCAAGGTCGGAGCATACGGCTCAACCGGTATGGCGAACGATTTTTGAAGCGGGCCGATCGGGCGCTGAAGGAAATTCAGGAGGGGAAGGAGGAGCTTGCGGCTTACCTCGACCCCGATAGCGGCACCGTCATTCTGTCCTTCCTCAAATCGCTCGGCCTGTCGGCAGTCCCGAATTTGCTCAGGGAATTCGGCAGGCAGGCGCCGCATATCCGGTTTGAATTGTTCCAGCAATCGACCCGGGACATGCTCGACGCCTTGGAGAAGGGCGAGGCGGATTTCGCGTTGTCGTCCATGACCGAATTCCGCGGCTCCGTTGCATGGCGCCGCTTATGGGAGGAAGAGCTGTACGCATACGTACCGGAAGGGCATCCGCTGGCCTCGAAGCCGTCGATCGAAATCGGCGAGCTGGCGGAAGAGCCGTTCATCGCCGTCAAGAAAGGATACGGATTGAGGACGATATCCGACCGATTGTTCGAACAAGCCGGCATCGCGCCGAAGATTACGTTCGAAGGCGAAGAAGTGGTCACCGTGCTCGGCTTCGTGTCGGCGGGGCTCGGCACGTCCATTTTGCCCGAAATGCCCGATCTGGTGCAGAGCAGAGCCGTCCGGCTCCGCATCGCGGGCGCAGGCAGCAGACGCAGTATCGGCCTTGCCTGGCACAAGGACGGTTACTTGTCTCCCCCCGCCGAGCGATTCAGGAGCTTCCTGATTGCGCGCTTTAAGGAAGAGACTTCTTCCCCGTAGAACGGCTCTCGGCATGGCTCATTCGACGTATCGGCCTCTCAGCCTTGTTTCCGCTGCCGGAACAACCATTCGATCATTTGCTTGTTCGCGTAAGCCGGCACCCACGAGCCATGATTGTAATTCAAATCGGCAGCGTATTCCGTATAAATGGGAGCTCCTCCCGCTTCCCGTATCCGCTCGATCGCCTCGCGGGTATACGAGACGGGAATGACGGCGTCGTCCTCCGCATGGAAAGCCCAGATCGGCTTGCCGGCCAGCGCCGGCATCTTGTCCGGATCGCCGCCTCCCGCAATCGGAACCATGGCCGCGAACAAATCCGGCGCTATCGCGTAGGTATGGAAGGTGCCGAATCCCCCTTGCGACAAGCCCGTCACGTACAGCCTGTCGCGGTCGATGCCGTATTGCTCCGCGACGAGCCGGACGATCTCGACGGCCGTCCGCACATCCTCGCCGACTTCGAATACCCGGCTCAATTCGATCACGTCGTCGTTCGCCGCGTCCCGCGTCAAGCCGAATCCCCCGCCCGGCACGTTGCGCGCTTGCGGAGCCAGCACGAACGAAGGGTTTGCCGCCTGATGCTCCGGCGCTGCCCAGATGACGGCACCGTCGCTGGCGAGCAACTGCCTTTCGTTGTCGTCGCCGCGCTCAGCGCCGCCATGCAGGAACAACACAAGCGGATACGGCTCGCCGCCCGGTTCGTATTGCGCCGGTATGTACAACCGATAGGGCATCGATCGATAAGTAAAGCTTAGAAATCTGGAAGCGATCGTTTCCCTCGATTCGAATTCGTAGCGAAAGGTCGCCGTTTCGCTGACCGCTTGTCCCTTAAGCGCCCCTGCGACAGGCTGGCGGTCTTCCGGTCTTATCGCGACGGCCTTGATCGTCGTCGTTCGCTTAACGGCAATGGGTCCGGAGTACCGCGTCGATCCCACAGACGGTTCGCTGCCGTCGAGCGTGTAATGAATCGCCGCATCGGGAGCAGCCGAGCGCAACCGCACATGCTGATCCGTATAATATGCGCCCGGGGCGGGCGATGCCGTCAGAGCGGCAACCTTTTCCCCGTTTTCGAATAAATATTGTTCCATACGAGCGTCCCCCTATCACCCGGATCAAATCCGTTCCGTGGCTCCTCCATTATAATTGGCGCCGCCGCTTCTGCATAATTGATAATTAACATGAATTTCATGCAAAAAAATGATCGTTTTTCCCTCTCGCTCGGCAGTATAACGACCTGCTTCACGCCGATTCATGCGAAAAAGCTAGCATGGCGATGCCCGTTCCCGGCAGGAACAAGAGAAGCGGCTGCCCCGGCAGCCGCTTCTCTTATCCCTTCCTTCTTAGTTCGGCCCGCGGAACGGCGCGTTCATGAGCGGAAACACGCTGCGGAAGCCGGGCAGGCCGCGCTTGATTTCGACCGGCCCTTCCCATGTCATCGTCATGAGCTCGGTGATCAGCGGGTTTCTTTCCAGCTCGATGAACTGCCGCTTCTTCCAATCCGCCGCGTCGGTCGCGGTATCCGGCAATACGGGGATATCCGTAAACCGGATTTTTTTCCATACGGCATCGGTAACGGCCGTCTCCCTTGTCGGGGCGGGCTCCAAATAGGCAATCTCCCGTATATGCTTCCAGTCCCACTTCGTGCCTGCCGCCGGTTTTTTCCGCTTGCCGTAACGATACCACAACACTTTGCCGTCGCGCGTGAACGCATAGATCACGCCGTCTCCCGCGGCAACGACCGCTTGAAATCCGTTCCAGCCGGTGCCGATTTCATCGCGCGCCTCCCATTCGAGCGTCCCTTGCAGGTAGCCCGTATGCACGTGCCGCTCCAGTACGCCGTCCTGGCGAATGGCGTAGATGACCCCGCCGCCGCCGGAGAACACCTTGACGAAATCGCCCCAGCCGTTTCCTACCTTAACCGATGGAGCCCAAGTGGTAACGTCTCCCCCGTACGATGCGCCGTCATGGCGGTACCAGATCAAGTCGCCGTTCGGCTGTATGCCGTAGATGACGTGCTCGCCGCCCGAGAAGACCGATTTGAAGCCCTGCCAGCCGTGCCCGACCTCCCGGGGTTCCCCCCGCCATTTGCCGGTTCCTTCGAAAAAGCCGTCGTGTCCGTACCACATCAGCTTGCCGTCCGGACGAATGCCGTAGACGGCGGCCCCGCCGCCCGAGAACACCGAAGTAAAATCCCCCCAGCCGTTGCCGATCTTGACCGGTCCCTTCCACTCGGCGGAACCGCCAGGACGGCTTGCTTCCTCGTTGCGGTACCAGTGGAGATCGGCGTTCTGCGCGATCACGTAGAGAACGGCCGGTGCGTAAACCTCCGTCGTCGGAAATTGCCCGATAAACGGTTTCTTAAGGGTACCTGCGCTCGAGACATGCTCCAGCGTCTCCGCCAGTCCTTGCAGCATATCGATCCCGGAAGCGCTCTCGGCATCAAGCTCCAGCGAAGGCGCTCCGAGGGTTGCGGGATCCACCGTGCACAGCACATGGTCGCTCTCCATCGTCAAATCGAAGTGATCGCCGCGCTTCAGGTCGCCGTCCATCCAGTTCTGAACCTCGAAGAACCAGTTGCACACCCGGTTGACCGGATGCGCGCTGCCGGCGATCGCGAAGGCCCGGATTTGCCATTTGATGTTCTCCGCGATCGACTCAGGCGCTCCGAGCTCCCCGTCCGCGTATTTATCGAAGCCCGGCCGGACCGATACCGCGGCAAGGTGACGGGCGATCCGGCCCGCGTCGTCGTCCAGCCGCTCCTTGGCCCCGAGCTGTACGACCTTCTCCCGGGCGGCCAGCCAGGTCAGAACCGCCATCGCGTACACCGGGAGTGTCGGCAAATGTTTAAATTGCTGCGGGGCCAGCGAGGTGACGGCGTGCGTGCTGCCGGTCTGCGGGTTAAAGACGTCCTTCGACACGACATCCGTCCATCTCCAGATGTCGAAGTCGTTGCGGATGAATTTGTCGAGCGTAATGCCGGCTTCATTGGCGGTCCGAACCGCCGCCTCCAAGTCCCGGGCCGGAGATTGCAGCGCCAGATTGGCCGTTCGAATCTCATCGAGATAATCCAGCAGGTCGCGGTTCGTTTGCCGGTTCGACTCGATGGCGACTTGATTGACCAGTTCGTCCATCCGCTGGTCGAGCAGGTTAAGAACGAAAATGATGCCGTCGATCTGCTTCTGCATATCCCGCAGCGCATCTTGGACCGAAGTGTCGTTCTCCAACCATTCCAGCACCTCCATAATAAACGCGACGCCTCCGATGACCGTCGCGATCGCGGCCCCGGCCGGGCCGGCGGCAGGCAGCATGCCCGCCATCGTGCCCGCTACGGATGCTTCAAGCTTAAAGCCTTTTTCCGTAAACCCTGCCATAAACAAATCCTCCTTAAGGTGGAATCGTTTGAACGCAGCTCCCGTGACAATCCCCGCTAAGTACGCAATTGAACGGCGCCAATTCGGTGAGAGTCTATCATTCCGAAGTGGCAGTCGTCAATCAACTTAAATACCCATTTTTATCCACAAAATAAACCGGGATTTTAACCGAGGTACGCTGGACATCCGCTACAAAAAAAAGCATCGAACCCCTTGTCTATCAAAGGGTTCGATGCCTATCGGCCGTTACCGGTATCGCCGCTGCCGCAAGCATTCATAGAGCAAAACGGTCGAAGCCATGGCCACGTTAAGCGATTCGGCCTCGCCGGCCATCGGAATGATGACCGATTCGTCGACCAGCGCCCGCACCGCCTCGGACAAGCCGTCGGATTCGCTGCCCATGAGCAGCCAGGTCGGCTGCGTCCAGTCGTAGCCGTAGCAAGTATGCTCCGCTTGCAGACTCGTCCCGACGAGCTTCGCGCCTCTTGCCCTCGCCTTCGGAAGAAGCTCCGTCAGATCGGCCTCGATGATCGGCAGATGGAACAGCGAGCCCATCGTCGAGCGTACCGTCTTCGGGTTGTACAAGTCGACGCAGCCTTTGCCGAGCACGACAGCGTCCGCGCCCACGGCGTCGGCGCTGCGGATGATCGTACCCGCGTTGCCCGGGTCGCGAACGCCGTCCAGCGCGACGACGAGGCAATCGCCGCCGAACAACGCTTCCGGGTCCGCCGACAGCTTCGCGACGACGGCGAACGCCGGCGGCGGCGTATCCGTCCCGGTACACTTCGCCATGACGGCCCGCGAAGCTTGAATCCAATCCGCCTTGACGTCCGTCCGCGTCCTCTCCCGGAGCAGCTCGGCCGGCAAGCCGCGCTCCGCATCGTACACGATGGCCGATACGTCCGCCTTGCCCTTCAGCGCCTCCAGAATCAGATGGATGCCTTCAATGATAAATCGGCCGGCGCGGTCTCGGTATTTTTTGTCCAGCAGGGAGGCCCACTGCTTGGCCTTCTCGTTCTGGACGGAGGCGATCATTTGATCTTGATATTCGTTCATCGTTTTCGTTAACCTTCCGAATAAGCGATTTCCAGATTTTTTAAATCCGAGTTTTTGCCGACGACGACGATCACGTCCTCTTTGCCGATCAAATCGTCCGCGTAAGGCGCGATATTCATCGAGGTGCCTGTTTTGATCGCCATGACGTTGCATTTATATTTCGCGCGGATGTCGAGCTGCTTCAAGCTTTTGCCGATCATTTGCTCCGGCGCCTTAAGCTCGATGATGCTGTAATCATCCGATATTTCGATATAGTCGAGAATGTTCGGCGATACCAGATGATGCGCAACGCGCTGCCCCATGTCCCGCTCCGGGAAAACGACCTTGTCCGCCCCGATTTTATGGACGACCTTGCCGTGCAGCTCGCTTTGCGCCTTGACGATGAGCATCTTCACGCCCAGATCCTTCAAGATCAATGTCGTCAGAATACTCGACTGAATATCTTGTCCGATCGCCACGACGACGACGTCGAAATTCCGGATGCCGAGCGCCCTGAGCGCTTCCTCATCGGTGCAATCCGCCGCTACCGCATGCGTTACGCTACCTACGACCTCCTGCACCCGCTGCTCGCTGGAGTCGATCGCAAGCACCTCGAAGCCCATATCCGTCAACGATTTGGCAACGCTGGAGCCGAAGCGCCCCATGCCGATGACCGCGTACTGTTTTTTCGCCATTGTTACCGTATCCTCCTTGCAGGGATGACTGCCGCGTTCTTCTCCACAGTATACCATAGCCGGCGGGTTTGGATGAAAACGGCATTTTCCGGATATAGTAAACGGGTAAAAAAATGAGAATGCGACAGGAGGTACATTCAATTGAATACCATTGATTTGCGTCAAGCGATCGTCATGCGCGTACAGGACAATTCCGCGCAAGAGCTCTCCGAGGTGATCGAGGATTCGATCGGGGCGGACGAGCAGACGCTGCCCGGCCTGGGCGTGCTGTTCGAGATGATCTGGCAGCATTCCACCGAGCCGGAGCAGCATCGCATGGTCGATTCGCTGTACAAGCATCTACATCACAACGAACGCGCGAACCCGTCTCAATAACGCGTCGACGCCCGGTAGACGGCCTGCCCGCCGACGATCGTATCCGTCACCCAAGGCAGCCCTTCAAAACGGTCGACGACGATTAGATCGGCCGCTTTGCCCGGCTCGATGGAACCGAGCTCGCCATCCGCGCGAAGCGCCTGCGCCGGATGGAGCGTCGCCATCCGGACGGCTTCCGGCAGAGCGGCCACCCCTTCGTCGGCCAGCTTGAAGACGGCCGCTAGCATCGAGGACGGGTGGTAGTCCGAGCACAATATATCCGCCGCTCCGGCGGATACGGCGTCGAGCGCCCGCAAGTTTTTGTCATGCGAGACGCCCCTTACGACGTTGGGGGCGCCGACGCAAACGTGTAGCCCCCGCTTCGCCGCATGCATCGCGGTTTCCAGATTGATCGGGAATTCGCATACGGAAACGCCGTACCCGATCGACTCCTCCACTTTGTCCGCGGAATCGTCGTCATGCGAGGCGACGGCAATGCCGCGCTCGCCGGCAAGTCGGCCGAGCCGCCGCAGCCCCTCCCAATCCACCCGCTTCCTCCGCTCCGTCAGATCGGCCACGATCTCGCGAACTTCTTCGGCGTTCACGCCTTGATTTTTCATCACGTACCGCTCGAAGGAACCCGGCGCCCGGTATTGGCCCTGCCCCGGCGAATGGTCCATGAACGACAAATAATCGATCGCGTTCCCGTTCAAATAGTTTTCCACGATCGCCATGCCGGCCAGATGGGATACTTCGAACCGCAAATGAATTTTGTTGCGCACCATCGACCTTCGGCTCCGGTAGGCGCGAATATGCTCGACCATGCCGGTAAGCAGATGGTCGCCGCGCAAGCTAAGCCCGACCCCCAGCGACAACGAATGGTACATCGTCGTAATGCCGTGCGCCGGCAGCTTCCGCTCGAATTCGAGCAGCGCCATATCCAGCGGAAACAGCGTGTTCGGACGCGGCTGCACCTCCTTCTCGATCGCGTCGCAATGAATGTCGATCAAGCCGGGCAGCACGTAGCGCCCCCTCGCGTCGATCGATTCGGCGTCCGGATGCCGTCGCAGCCACTCCGCCACGCCTTCCTCGTCGCCAAGCACGGCGTCGATGCGCCCGTCCTTGACGGCAACCGCTCCCTCAAGCAGCCGATCCGGCAGCGCTACCGTTCCATTTTTTACGATTAGCGGATTTATTATCGAATTCATCCCATTGCTCATCGGTTCGGTCGTCCCCTTATCCATACGTCGTTTCATCCAAATAAGCTTACCATATCCAGGAGGCGAAAATCATCCGCAGGCGAGCGGAAAGCGCCGCGCTGCGCCTAACCCGACAAAATGATAAAAATGTCCCACGCCGCGCCATTCCAGCTCCCGCTAACCTGCGTTATTCTTAGGGAAGGAGGCGATTATCCAGTGAAGAAGAAACCGAACATTTTGCTTATTACGAGCGACCAGCAGCATTGGAATACGATCGGCGCGTTTCAAAGCGAGGTGCATACGCCGAATTTGGACCGGCTCGTCCGCGAAGGGACGACTTTCACCAGAGCCTATTGCCCGAATCCGACGTGTACGCCGAGCCGGGCGTCCATCATAACCGGCATGTACCCGAGCCAGCACGGCGCCTGGACGCTCGGAACGAAACTGCTGGAGGACCGGCACTGCGTCGGCGACGACTTCGCGGCGGACGGCTGCAAGACCGCCCTCATCGGCAAAGCCCACTTCCAGCCGCTCCGTTCGACGGACGAATATCCGTCCATGGAAGCGTATCCGACGCTGCAGGACTTGGACCTGTGGCGCGGCTTCGAAGGCCCGTTCTACGGCTTCGATCATGTCGAGCTCGCCCGCAACCATACGAACGAGAGCCACGTCGGCCAGCATTACGCCTTATGGATGGAGGAGAAGGGCTGCGCGAACTGGCGGGACTATTTCCTTCCGCCGACCGGCACGATGGATCCCGGCCTCACGTACAAATGGCCGATTCCGGAGGAATACCACTACAACACCTGGATCGCGGAGCGGTCGAACGCGCTGCTCGAGCAGTATGCCAAGGACGGCGACAGCTTCTTCCTCTGGTCGAGCTTCTTCGATCCGCATCCGGAATATTTGGTGCCGGAGCCTTGGGATACGATGTACGATCCCGAAACGTTAACGATCCCGGGCCTGACGCCTGGCGAGCATGATAACAATCCGCCCCATTTCGGCAAAACGCAGGAGGACAACCCCGACTTCTCCGACCTGCTGGAGTCCGGTTACGGCGTTCACGGCTACCGTTCCCATCACTACTACGAGTACGGCAACAAGTTCAAGCTTACGGAGGACGACCGCAAGAAGCTCGTCTCCGTCTACTACGGCATGGTCAGCATGATGGACAAATACATCGGCCGCATTCTGGATAAGCTGGACGAGCTGGGCCTCGCCGACGATACGATCGTCGTCTTCACGTCCGACCACGGCCATTTCTTCGGCCAGCACGGCCTGCAGGCCAAGGGCGGCTTCCATTACGAGGACCTGATCCGGATTCCGTTCATCGTTCGTTACCCGGGGCGTGTGCCCGCCGGGGCGCAATCGGACGCGATCCAGTCGCTCGTCGATCTCGCGCCGACGCTGCTTTCCTACCGCGGAATCCCGGTCCCGCACGCGATGACCGGCGTGGATCAGAGCGAGGTATGGAACGGCGCGAAGTCAAGCGCCCGCGACCATGCCATCGTCGAATTCCGCCACGAGCCGACGACCATCCACCAGAAGACGTACGTAGACGACCGCTACAAAATAACGGTTTACTACAACCAAACGTACGGCGAGCTGTTCGATTTGCGGGAAGATCCGCAGGAGCTGCGCAACCTGTGGGACGATCCCGCAAGCGCCGGATTGAAGGCCGAGCTGATGCTGAAGTACATCTGGGCCGAGCTCGGCAAAGAATCGATGCCGATGCCGCGCATCTGGCACGCCTGACGCGAACAGACCTCCGTCCCGCGGTTTCTGCGGGCGGAGGTCTGTTTTTTCTATGATTCTATACGCCGCTAAGCGAACTCCTTAAGCAATTTGATGAACAGCCCGCCGACGACCGACCGGTTCTGGAAGTTCATCTGCTTCGCCGTCGACGTATCGTACCAATCGGTCATCGGAACGCGGTTGCCGGACTCGTGCATGGCCAGCCACAGCGGCTCGATCATCCGCTCGAAGCCTTCCTTGGTCGGCGCAAGCGCCGCGCACCAGACGAGCCAATCCGACTTCGTATACGTATTCCGGCTGTCGAGCGGGATGCCGTACCGGTTCTGCTTGGCCGAATAATAAGAAATTTCCCGTTCGACGACTTCCTTCGGGAACAGCTCCAGGCCGAAGAAACGGTCCCATACGAGATTGTATTTCATGCTCCAAGTGTCCGACGCGCTGTCGAACGTCAGCTTGTAATGATCGCCCGCACCAGCCATCTCCGCCCACTGTGCCGCATTTTCCTTCGCCGCCCGGGCGTAGCGCGCTTCCTCTTCCTTCTTGCCAAGCATGCCGCATAAGATCGAGTAGGAGCCGAGGCCGAGGATGGCTTTGACGGAAAGATTGGCGTTATGCGCCAAATGGCCGGCAAAGTCGTCGGTGCACAGCTGATTGTCAGGATCGAGGCCGTGCTTCAGCAAATAATCGGCCCAATCGCTCAGAAGGGACCAATGCTCCTCCGCAAATCGCGCGTCTTTCTCGTAAGAGCATACAGCGGCGGCCATGATGAGCATATTGCCGCATTCTTCGATCGGCATTTGGCTCTCCCGCGCGTTCTCGCCGTACACCTGCCCATTCGCCTTCGGGTAGCAGCCTGCGTCATGGGGGGCGAACTCGAATACCCACGCCTCGCTGGCGGCATACCGGAAGATCGGCCGCATCATGCCTTTGACGAGCTCGGGATTGTACCGCAGGAACAACGGGATGGACGGATAGCTGACGTCTACCGTCGCGATGCAGCCGTTGCTGAAATTTTCTTTCGAGAAGAACAGCGTATTGCCCTTCCCGTCCGTCACCAGCTTATGGGCCGCGACGGCCTGCCTGTAGGCGAGCGAAAGCAGCTGCTCGTACTTCGCTCCTCCCGCAGCCTCGCTGTCCCGCTTAAGCTCACGGTTGAATGCTTCGCATCGTTCCAAAATGTCCCCGTACTGCTCCGCCGCGGCCGCAAGCATCTCCTCGAAGGACATCCCGTTTCGGCGCCAATACGCTTCCAGTGGCTCGCCGAAATATTCAATGGAACGGATATCGTCGTACGCGGCCATGACGAATCGGGACCGCGGCTCCGCATCGACGCGGCCGAAATCGATCGCGGCGGCCATGACCGGCGTCTCGTCCGCCGCCGCGCGAGGCTGGCGCTCATCGTCCTTGGGCGGCAGTTGGCCGGTGTCCGCGAACCGCCTTCTGACATCGGAAGGCTGAATGGCCGTCTGTACGCCGTTTTCTTGCGGCACGGCCAGATAGCAGTAGCCCCAATCGATTCTCGTATCGTCCCCGGTGCGCTGCAGAATCGGCTGCTCCACCGTTCCGATGCGCATGGCGGTCAGCCCGCCGCGCAGCTTATCGCGGGACCAGGCGACCGTCTGATCCGTCGTATGCACGCACAGCTCGGCGGACATATCCACGTACAGCTGAACGTCGTGCGGCTTGCCGTCGACGGAACGGACGCGGAAGGAGACGTAGGTGACGGGCCTCGACAACAGGTCCAGGTCGTCCGGCAGCAGCGGCGTCGTGAAGTCGGCCGTAAGCTCTACGCCGTTTTTCTCCATCACGTAGCGGGTCGTCAGCGGATCGACCTGCACGCGGATTTGGCGCATCGTCTCCGGCGGCTCCCCGCCGCGGCCGTCAAGCTCGGCTTTGCCCATGAATACGCTTGCAACTCCGTCGATTCGAATAAGGCCCGCCATGCTGTTGCGCTTATTGGTCCAGTGCACCGTGTGATCGTCGTAGAGGCGATCCGCCGCCGACCATACGCTGAAATAAGGATCCACCGTAATGAGAGGCACCGACGGGGGACGAAAGGCTGAAGACATGTGAACAGCTCCTTTGTAAAAGTAAATGGATGCTTGATTTTATTCGGTCACGAAATAGGATTCGTCAAGCAACGCCCATTTCCTTTACCGTCACTCGAATGAAGTCAAGAAATAGCGCGTACAGCACTTCGATGGACGATTCGCTGCTCGGGCTGCCCTGCAATATAGAAATTTTCGCTTCGTTCAATGCGTAGCGAGCTGTTCTCCAGCAAGGCGGAATCGCGTTCGTAGCCGTGGTTGATAATGACTCCGTCGACGGGCAGCATCGTCGCCTCGCCGGTCTCGTGGTTCGTCAGCTCCACGCGTTCGATCGACTCATGATTCGCGCCGGCAATCAGCTTCGTAATCGTCGTATGGAAGTGGCAGGAGACGGAGCTGTCCAGCAGCTGCTTTACTTGCGCCTCGTGGCCCGTCAACGCGCTTTTGCGGTAGGTCAAATGCATCTTCTGCACGTTCCGCCGCCCACTTTCAATACGCCCGAACCGGAAAGAACGCTAACCGGCTCATCTCCCCGCGTTAAACGAAAAAAAACCGCAAGGCTTGTTATCCCTGCGGCTTCCTTCACGGCATGTCCTGCTATTCCTTCGGGATGAACCGGTAAATCTCGCCGGTCTCGAAGGAATCGATCAGCCTCTCCAGCCATTTGTAGTATTTCAGCGCCTCGTCGATTTTTTGCGCGTCGCTGTCCAGCACCTGCACAAAGGCGGTCTCTCCGGCATACTGTTCCTTCAGCGCTTCGATTTCCTTCAGCGAACGTGCTAGCGCGGCCATATTCTGCTCGACTGCCTTTCTCCATTTAATAGAGAAGAAGTCCGCGAAATTTTGATGCCAATCCGGCACGACCTCGTACAAATCCTTCCGCGAGCCCTTGCCCCATACTTTATTGATCATCTTGAGGTCATGCAGCGTGCGCATGCCCGTGCTCATCGACGTTTTGCTCATGCCCATCGTCTCGCTCATCTCGTCGAGCGTGACCGGCTCCTGGTTGAAATACATATTTCCATATAAATGGCCGATGGATAGCGTAATGCCGTATAAGTCCATGTTTTTGCCGATCGATTCGATAACCCGCCTGCGCGTACTGTTCAGCTTAACGCGTTGTTCCTCTGTCAAAACCGCAAGTTCATTCATGAATGTTCCTCCCGAGGAGTGTCGTTCCCTATCAATCCTACAACAAGTATTGTAAACAAATGCGTCTCCATATGTAAAGAAAGCTTTTGGTACGAAAAAGGGAGTTATCAGGAGGATACCGTACATAAAGTTCGTAAAGTTATAACTGTACAAATTATACGGAGGCTCACGCCTTTTGACCCTTACAAAGTTAACCAGCTACACTTGTAGAGTCGAAATATTCCACAAGGGGGCATAACATGGCGATTATAGAAGCCAAGAGGCTGACCAAAGTTTTCGGAACCGATCCGAAAAAGGCGATCCCGCTGATGGATAAAGGATGGTCGAAAGAGAAAATATTCGCGGAAACGAAGCTTACGGTCGGGGTTAACCAGGCGGACTTCGCGATCGAGGAAGGACAAATCTTCGTTATTATGGGCTTGTCCGGCAGCGGCAAGTCGACGCTCGTGCGTCTTCTTAACCGGCTGATCGAGCCGACATCGGGCCAAGTGCTTTTCAACGGAACGGACGTGCTCCGCATGTCGCCCGAGCAGCTCAGACAATTCAGAAGAAAAAATATCGGCATGGTGTTTCAAAAGTTTGCGCTATTCCCGCACCGCACCGTCATTCAGAACATTGAATACGGCCTCGAAGTACAGGGCATCGACAAAAACAAGCGCCGGGAAATGGCGATGAGCGCGCTCGAGCTGGTCGGGCTTGCCGGCTGGGAGAACAGCTACCCCGATCAGCTGAGCGGCGGCATGCAGCAGCGCGTAGGGCTTGCGAGGGGGCTGGCCAGCGATCCGGACGTCCTGCTTATGGACGAAGCGTTCAGCGCGCTCGACCCGTTAATCCGCAAGGATATGCAGGACGAACTGCTCGAGCTGCAATCCAAGATGAAAAAGACGATCGTGTTC
Source organism: Paenibacillus arenilitoris (assembly GCF_014705655.1). GTDB lineage: Bacteria > Bacillota > Bacilli > Paenibacillales > Paenibacillaceae > Pristimantibacillus > Pristimantibacillus arenilitoris. Next base: position 98,658 of record NZ_JACXIY010000005.1, read on the forward strand.
ATTACCCACGATTTGAACGAAGCGCTGCGAATCGGTGATCAAATCGCCTTGATGAAGGACGGCGCCATCGTCCAGATCGGGTCGCCGGAGGAAATTCTGATGCAGCCGGCCAACAAATACGTCGAGCGCTTCGTGGAAGACGTCGATCTGTCCAAGGTGTTGACCGCGTCGCATGTCATGGTGAAGGCGGAGACCATTACGCCGGACAAAGGCCCTCGCGTCGCTTTGCAATTTATGCGCGACAGAGGGATATCCAGCCTGTACGTCGTCGACAAAGGGATGCGTCTGCTGGGCGTCGTTACGGCCGAAGACGCTTCGAACGCCATCAAGAACGGTCTTAAGCTCGAGGAAGTCATGGTCAGAGAAGCGCCCTCCGCGGCGCCGGATACGATGCTTCATGAACTGTTCGAGATGATGAGCAGCTCCAAGCTGCCGGTCGGCATCATCGACGCCGGAGGCAGGCTGAAGGGCATCGTGATCAAAGGCGCGGTTCTCGCCGCGCTGGCCGGCAATTCCACGCCGGAGGCAGGTGAACATCATGAATCTGCCTAAAATTCCGCTCGCGGACTGGATCGAATGGCTTGAGGCTTGGCTCGAAAACCATCTGGAGCCGCTTTTTGAACTGATACGAATCGTCGTAGGCGAGACGGTCGGAGGGCTGGAAACCGTTTTGAACGCGATCCCTCCCCTTATTCTTATTTTGATCTTTACCGCGCTTGCCTGGTATATCGGCAAGTGGAGAATGGCGCTGTTCACGTTAGTCGGTCTGTTTCTGATCGATAATCTCGGGCTGTGGAGCCAGACGATGCAGACGCTGGCGCTCGTGCTGACAGCAGCCTTCATATCGGTTATTTTCGGCGTACCTGTCGGCATTTTATGCGCGCGCAGCGGCACCGTTCAAAAAATCGTCACGCCGGTGCTCGATTTCATGCAGACGATGCCTGCATTCGTTTACTTGCTCCCGGCCATTACCTTCTTCTCGCTTGGCGTCGTTCCGGGCGTCATCTCGTCGATTATATTCGCGATTCCGCCGACGATCCGGCTCACGAACCTTGGCATCCGCCAAGTGCCGTCCGAGCTCGTCGAAGCGGCCGATGCGTTCGGCTCGACGCCTTCGCAGAAGCTGTTCAAGCTGCAGCTGCCGCTGGCGATGCCGACGATCATGGCCGGCATCAACCAGACGATCATGCTGTCGCTGTCGATGGTCGTCATCGCTTCGATGATCGGCGCGCAGGGCGTCGGCGCGTACGTCTACCGCGCCGTTACCCAAGGCAAGACGGGGGTAGGCTTCGAGGCCGGGCTGGCCATCGTTATTTTGGCCATCATTCTCGACCGGCTGACCCAGCAAGTCATAAACAAGAAGAAAACGGCATAATCGAATGCCTTCCGAAGCGATTTTTTGCTTCGCAAAAAATTTTAGCCTAATCTTCCGAAGCGATTTTTTGCTTCGCAAAAAATTAAGCCTAACCTTCCGAAGCAATTTTTTGCTTCGCAAAAAATTTTAGGAGTGATAGTTTGAAATCGTACAAATGGAAATTCGTCGCAGCAGCGGCAATGGTGGTCGCTTTACTGGCAGGATGCTCTTCCGCCAGCGGTAGCGGAGATAAAAAAGTTACTCTGGCTTACGTAGCGTGGGACTCCGAGATCGCGAGCACGCATGTCGTGAAGGAAGTGCTCGAGCAGAAGCTTGACTACGAGGTCGAGCTGATGCAGGTCGACGCGGGTCCGATGTGGGCCGGCGTATCCGACGGCAGCGCCGATGCGATGGTCGCAGCTTGGCTGCCGAGCACGCATGCTTCCTATGTAGAGAAATACGACGGCCAATACGACGATCTTGGCCCCAACCTCGAAGGCACGAAGGTCGGATTGGTCGTTCCGCAATATATGGAAATTAACAGCATCGAAGAGTTGAACGACGCCGTCGGCGAAACGCTCGATTATACGATCGTCGGCATCGAGCCGGGCGCCGGAATTATGATGGCCACGGAGAAGGTGCTGGACGAATACGGCCTGCGCGATAAGTGGACGCTGCTCGAGAGCTCTTCGGCCGCGATGACGCAAGAGCTGCAGAAGGCTTACGACAACCAGGAGCCGGTCATCGTTACGGGCTGGACGCCGCACTGGAAATTCGCCAAGATGGATCTGAAATATCTCGAGGATCCAAAAAACGTATACGGCGGAGACGAGCAGATTCATACGATTGCCCGCAAAGGCCTTAACAACGACCAACCGGAGGCTTACGCCTTCCTCGACAAGTTCAACTGGACGCCGGATGACATGGCCGCCGTCATGATTCAAATCCAGGAAGGCAAATCGCCGGAAGAAGCGGCGAAAGCCTGGGTAGAGGAAAACGCGGACAAAGTAGACGCGTGGTTGCAGTAACGCACAAAGAAGGAGCAGAGCGGTCATAACCCGCCTGCTCCTTTTTTTTGCCGTTCGGCTTCCGTGCTAGTCGAGCGCGTAAGGCGCAAGTCCGAGCGGGAACGGAGCCGGACGCTCGCAGGTACTCTTCATGACGTAATGCACGCCTTGCTCCGAGGCGTCGTGGAAGCCATGCATCGCTTCGAGCACATGGTAGGCGAGCTCGCCGTTCGCGCGGTGCTTGCGGCCGGTTTGGATCGCCTTCGCCATGTCGGCGGCGCCGACGCCGCGGGCGTTCTCCGTATAGCCGTAAGCGAGCGGAATGTCGGCCCATTCCTTGGAGCCGGCCCGCCATATTTTGATCGAGCCGCCGAAGCCGTTCGGATCCGGCACGAGCAGCGTTCCCGCGCTGCCGTATACCTCGATGCGCGGAAGCGTCGAGCCGCCCTTCACGTCGAAGCTCGTGAGCAGCGTGCCGATCGGACCGGAAGCGAAGTCGATGACGCCGGCGATATGGGTCGGCACCTCAACCTCGACCTTTTGGCCGTATTTCGGCTTGCTCGTAATGGTGCGCTCCGGGTAGGAGATGCGCGCGGAGCCCGTCACGCGCGTGATCGGCCCGAGCATGGCGACCATCGCGGTCAAATAATACGGCCCCATATCGAACATCGGGCCGCCGCCCTTCTGATAGTAGAACTCCGGCGACGGATGCCAGGATTCGTGACCGCCGCCGACCATGAAGGCGGTTGCGCCGATCGGCGTGCCTATCCAGCCGTCTTCGATCAGCTTGATGCATGTCTGAATGCCGCCGCCGAGGAACGTGTCCGGCGCGCTGCCGACGAGCAGCCCCTTCTTCTCCGCGAGCGTCAGCACCTCCTGCGCTTCTTCGCGCGTGACCGCGAACGGTTTTTCCGTATATACGTGCTTGCCCGCTTCCAGCGCCTTCAAGCATACCGTAGCATGCGCCTGCGGAATCGTCAAATTGATGATCAGCTGAATTTCCGGATCGGCAAGCAGCTCATCCACCGAGCAGCCGCGCACGCCGAACTCCTCTCCTCTTGCCTTGGCCCGCTCGACGTCCAAATCCGCGCAAGCGACGACCTGAAGCGCGTCGAAGCGATCCCCGTTTTCGAAATAAATGCCGCTGATGTTCCCCGTACCGATAATGCCCGCTTTAATTTTATCCATGTTCGCCCTTCCCTCGCCCACTCATAATAGATCGTCCGTTTAACGGACTATAGCTGATTGTCCGCCATACCGCTGTACGCGGCCGCTCCCGCCCCGGCTTCCGCCGCAAGCGACTTGCCTTCCGCGCACCACAGGAAGCCCCGTCTCATCAGCTCTTTGACCGTCGGTATTTCGATAATATCGGCATGATGGCCGAGCGAATTGTAATAAACCCGTCCTACGCCCCAGCGCTTCGTCCATACGACCGGCATGTCGACCGCCTTGTTGAGCGAATGCGGGCCCGGCGCCAGCGGGAACCGCGTCGTCGCCAGCACCTCGACCGCCGGATCCACGTGCAGGTAATATTGCTCGGAACGCACCGCAAAGTCCTCGATGCCCGCCGTTAGCGGGCTGGAGGAATAATTGATATTCACGGTGTATTCCACGCCGTCGTTGCCCGGATGCGCGACCCATTGCCCGCCCGTCATGAACTGCCAATCGACGTTCTCGCGGAACGCGTCGCACATGCCGCCATGGCAGCCGGCGAGGCCTACGCCGCTTTGCACCGCGGCCGATACGTTGTCGACGAGCTTCTGTTCGATCCGTGCCATCGTCCATACCGGAACGATCAGATCGAGTCCCTTCAGCTTCTCCGCGTCCGCGAACGCCTCCAGCGTGTCCGATACTTCAACCTCGAAATTCTCGCCGACGAGCACCTGGCGGAAAATTTCCGCCACCTCCTTCGGCTGGTGGCCGTCCCATCCTCCCCATACGATCAAAGCTTTTTTCATTTGCCGCTACCGTCCTCTCCGAATCCGCTTTATCCTCTCGTCCTACGACAACTCGCTGATCGATACCCAGCGGCGCTCCTCGATCGAGCGATCGACCGCTTCCAGCACCTCTTGGCATTTCACGCCGTCCACGAAGTTCGGCACCGGCTGGCGGTTATCCGCGAAAGCTTGCATCAGCTCATGCACCTCGTGCGTGAACGTATGCTCGTAACCGATCGTATGACCCGCTGGCCACCATGCGTCCATGTAAGCGTGGGCCGGGTCCGTTGCCAGCACGCGGCGGAAGCCCTGCACGTCCTCGGCATCGTCGGCAAAATAAACCTGAAGCTCGTTCATCCGCTCGAAGTCGAACTTGATGCTGCCTTTGCTGCCGTTGATCTCGAAGCCGTTCGTGCAGCGATGTCCGGCCGCGAAGCGAGTAGCCTCGAAGCTTCCCAAAGCTCCGTTTGCGAACCGCGTCATGAACAGCGTCGCGTCGTCGACCGTTACCTCGCCGCGCGGCGCATCGTCGCTGCCCTTCGCGCTAAGTCCCGTCATCGCCGACGCGATCGGGCGCTCTTTAATGAACGTCTCGCTCATGCCGATAACCTCGTTGAATTCGCCGACCAGGAAGCGCGCCATATCGATCAAGTGCGCGCCCAGGTCGCCGTGGGAGCCGGAGCCGGCGATTTCCTTCTGCAGGCGCCATACGAGCGGGAAGCTCGGGTCGATGATCCAGTCCTGCAGAAATACGGCGCGGAAATGATAAATTTTGCCGATGCGGCCGTCCTCGACGAGCTTCTTCGCCAGCTGCACCGCCGGCGCGAACCGGTAGTTGAAGCCGACCATATGCTTCACGCCGGCCTTCTCCGCCGCCTCGAGCATTTCGCGGGAATCGGCAAGCGTCAGCGCCAGCGGCTTCTCGCAGAACAGATGCTTCCCGGCGGCCGCGGCGGCCAGCGCGATATCCTTGTGCGCGTCGCTCGGCGCGTTAATGTCGATCAGATCGATGTCGTCGCGGGCGATCAGCTTCCGCCAGTCCGTCTCGGAAGTTTCCCACCCGAACTGGGCCCGGGCCTGCTCGAGCCCGACCGGATCGCGTCCGCAGATCGCTTTCATCTCCGGCTTGATCGAATTCGGGAAAAACATCGGCAGCGCGCGGTAAGCGTTGCTGTGCGCCTTGCCCATAAATTTGTAACCGACCATCCCTACTCTTACTTTATCCATTGAACAGCCACCTCTCCCTGGTTTAAGATGTTTCCCTTCGAATGAAGCTGACCGGCAGCATCGTGCCGCCGTCCTGCAAGGCCGAGTCGCCTAGCTCCGGTTCGAGAAGCCTGGCGGCGGCCATGCGGCCCATCTCGTAGAAAGGCACCGCAACCGTCGACAACCGCGGACTCGTAATGCGCGAGCCGTCCGAATCGTCGTAGCCGACCAGCGCGTAGTGATCGCCTGCCTCGATTCCCCGCTCGCGCAGTCCTTGCAAGAGCCCGATCGCCATCCGGTCATTGGCCGCGAATACGGCGTCGATGCCGCCGCCGCGGATCCTCTCCGCGATCGTCCCCGCCAGCTCGTAGCCGCTCTTGCGGCTGTAGTTGCCGGCGAAGATACGCTCGTCCTCCCGCTCGACGCCGGCTTCCGCCAGCGCGGCCAAGTAGCCTTCCAGCCGGTCGGCGCTGTTGGAATACTCCTCCGGACCGTTCACGAACGCCACCTTGCGCTTGCCCTGCGCGAGCAAATGCCGGACCGCTTCCCGGCTGCCGGCCAAGTGATCGGCATCGACCGTCTCGTACCGCTCGTCGTCATAGCGCTGATTGACGAGGCAGAACGGATGGCCGCCCGCCTTCAGCTCGGCCAGCGCCGCCCGCTCCTCGGGTACGTCCCGCGAGCCGAGCACGATGCACGCGTCGATCTTCTGCATCCGGAACAGCTTCGCGTAATCCCTCGCCCCTTCCGGTTCCCGGAAGATGAGCAGCAGGTCGTACCCGCACCGCTTCGCCGTCTCGCCGATTCCGCTCAATATTTCCGAGAAATAATACGTCGAGAACAGATGCACCTTCGGCACCGCCGGCAAAATGACGCCGACATTCCCGCTCCGGCGGCGGGCGAATTGCTGGGCGAGCGCGCTCGGCACGTAGCCGAGCTCGGCAGCCGCCTTCAAGACGCGCTCCCGCGTCTTTTCTTTCATCGGACCGACGTTGTTCAACACCCTGGACACGGTCGCCTCGGAGACGCCGGCCAGCTTCGCGACTTCTTTCCTGCTAATGTTCCAAAGCCTCCTGAATAGTGAATGTTCTAGGCTGTCCTCATCATTTAATGTACACGCGTACATTATGGCATGAAACCGTTTCATCGTCAACTGGCACTTTCGAGACCGGGAAGACTATGGAACATCCGCTGCGTAACGGACACCTGTGCCGTTATTCAACCGAACTTAGCCATTCCGGCAAACGTAACGGACATGAGCGTCCTTATTTCGCCAAATCGAAGCATGAAAAGTAAAATTTCAAGCCAATAACGTCTCCCGCGTCCTTTAAAAAGGCAAAGTTGCCTGTTTCATCGAAATAAGGGCAGCTCTGTCCTTTAGAATGCAGCTCTCTCTCCGGCGAACGACATCGTCCGGTCCGAAACCGCCGGCTTCGGATTGCCTATTCAAAAAAAAGACAGCCTCGGTACAGGTTTCCCCGTCCTTGACTGCCGCTTGTATTACGATCTCGTAAATATGGCGTTCCGCCGATTTCCATTAGCATCATGCCAATCGCTCGAGCTGCCGGACGACTTCGTCTAAATAAAATATACCCTGATTCGATTTGCAGCCGGCAACGAAGAGCTTGCCTTCCCGGTGTCCGGTCAGAAGCTCCTTGATCGCGTCTTCGCGCCAGACCCAGTCGTCGGAACCGTCCGGCAAGCGGACCCAATGGCTCCATTCGTCGCTGTCGGTATCGACGGTCCGGTGGCCTCTCTCGGCAAGCTTCTCCAAGGCTGTCGTCTTTCCCGTTCCGGACATTCCGGTGACCAATATTGTCGGCATAGCGCCTCCTTCATCAATAAGACCCGGCAGCTGCCATCCGCGTCCGGGTCGACTAACCTAGCTGACCATAAGCAGCCTCGCCTACTTCCTCGCGATTTCGGTAATCCAATCGTACACGGCCGCAAGCGCGTTCGCGTCGCGGCTCTCGCTCATCCGGTCGATGTAGGTCCGGCGGCCTTCGTACAGCCGCTCGATCCCTTCGATCAAGCTGTCCGCCGTCAGCTTCTCTTCGTAGAGCACCTCGCAATAGCCCGACTTCTCGAACGACTGCGCGTTCAATATTTGATCGCCCCTGCTCTGCTCCTTCGTCAGCGGGATGAGCAGCATCGGCTTTTTCAGCGCCAAAAATTCGAAAATCGAGTTGGAGCCCGCGCGCGAAACGACGAGATCGGCCATAGCCAGCACGTCCGGCAGCTGCTCGTTCACGTATTCGAACTGCTTGTAGCCCGGCGCCGTTACGATCGGATCCACCTGCTTCTTCCCGCATAGATGTACGATTTGAAATGACTTGGAGAGGCGGGGTAGCGCCTGCCGTACCATCTGGTTGATTTTGCGGGAGCCGAGGCTGCCGCCCATGACGAGAATGACCGGCTTGCTTCTCGTAAAGCCGCAATATGCCCTGCCCTTCTCGGCGTCGCCCCTCTTCACTTCCTCGCGAATGACCGCCCCGACGTGGCGGGACTTATCCGGCTTCAGCATTTGAACCGTCTCCGGGAACGTCGTGCATACGCCGGTTGCGAACGGGATGGAAATCCGATTCGCCAGCCCCGGCGTCAGATCCGACTCGTGAATGAGCAGCGGAACCCGGTTCAGCCAAGCTCCGATCACGACCGGAACGGACACGAACCCGCCTTTGGAGAATATGACGTTCGGCTTCTGCCTCTTAATGAGCCGGTAAGCCTGGAACAGCCCCTTGACGACCTTGAACGGGTCCTTCACGTTTTGCAAATCCATATATCTTCTCAGCTTGCCGGTCGAGATCGGATAATACTGCACCTCCGGAATCGTCGCGACGAGCTGCCGCTCGATCCCGCTCTCCGAGCCGATGTACCGGACCGACCAGCCTTCCTCCAGAAACTTCGGGATGAGCGCCAGGTTTACGGTTACGTGACCGGCAGAGCCTCCCCCGGTGAACATTATGGTTTTCATGGATGACAAGCCACCTATCGTCTAGTATCCATTTATTATACGGATAAAATTTCGATTTAGCACTATGGCCGCGAGCGCAGGCCGCAAGGCACCGGCATGCAAAAAAAACCGGAGCCGTCCACCCGGCGGCCTGAGCCCGTTCCGCGAAGAAACGCAAAAAGCATCCCCGGCCGCGGGCGGCGCTGCGCCCTGCGAGCCGGGAATGCTTGCTGCCTCCCGTAACCGCCGCCGCTTACGGCGCGGTTTCCAGAAACTTCGACGTCGGATTTTTGTCCATGGCCGTACGCATTGCGTACTCGTTCTCGAACAAGACGACGTAATTGTCCTTCTTATCCTTCACGAGCGTCGTATTGATCCGGAATTTGGCCGGATCGATCTTCTCGTCGACGATCCATCGCGCGAATTGGAACGTCATCCGGTGCAGCTGAATATCGACGCCGTACTCCGCCTTCATCCGATGCTCGAATACTTCGAACTGCAGTTGGCCGACGACGCCGAGAATCGTTTCGTCGAAGTTGCCCGTCGAGTAGAACACCTGAATCGTGCCTTCCTCCGTCAGCTGGTCGAGCCCCTTCTGGTACTGCTTATGCTTCAGCGCGTTCTTCACGGTCACCTTGGCGAAAATTTCCGGCGAGAATGTCGGCAGCTCGTCGAACACGATCTCCGACCCCTGCGACAGCGAATCGCCGATGCGGAAAATGCCCGGATCGAACAAGCCGACGATATCGCCCGGATAGGCGGTATCGACGATGTCGCGGTCCTGCGCCAGAAATTGCTGCGGCTGCGACAGCTTGATGTCTTTGCCGTTGCGTACGTGGCGTACGCTCATGCCGCGCTCGAAGCGGCCCGAGCAAATGCGTAGAAACGCGATCCGGTCGCGGTGCGCCGGATTCATGTTCGCCTGGATTTTGAATACGTAGCCGCTGAACTTCTCGCTCGTCGGCTCCACCGCGCCCGTCGTGCTCATCCGGGAAGTCGGCTTCGGCGCCAGCTGCAGGAAGTTCTCGAGGAACGTCTGCACGCCGAAGTTGTTCACCGCGCTTCCGAAGAAGACCGGCGTCAGCTCGCCCTCCCGCACTTTATCGAAGTCGAACGGATCGCCCGCGACGTCGAGCAGCTCCAAATCCTGAATCAACTGGTCCGTCAAATAGTCGCCCGCCATCTCGCGGATGATCGGGTCGTTGTAATCGGCGACGGGACGAACCTCGATCGTCGAATGGTCGTTGCCCTGGAACAGCTCGACCTGGTTTTTCATCCGGTCGTACACGCCGCAAAGCTCGCGTCCCATGCCGATCGGCCAGTTCATCGGAACCGAACGGATGCCGAGCACGCGCTCGAGCTCCTCCATCAGGTCGAACGGACTTTGCCCTTCGCGGTCCAGCTTGTTAATGAACGTGAAGATCGGAATGCCGCGCTTGCGGCATACCTGGAACAGCTTGATCGTCTGCGCCTCGACGCCCTTGGCGACGTCGATCAGCATGACCGCGCTGTCCGCCGCGGTGAGCGTGCGATACGTGTCTTCGCTGAAATCCTGGTGGCCCGGCGTATCGAGAATGTTGACCCGATGTCCCAAGTAATCGAACTGCATGACGCTGGACGTAACGGAAATGCCCCGCTGCTTCTCGATTTCCATCCAGTCGGACGTCGCGTGGCGGCTTGCTTTGCGCGCCTTGACCGACCCCGCTAGCCGAATGGCTCCCCCGAACAGGAGGAGCTTCTCGGTCAGTGTCGTTTTCCCTGCGTCGGGGTGGGAGATAATGGCGAACGTGCGCCTTTTGTCCACTTCCCGTTTAATTTCTTCGTTTAACGATTGACTCATGCTTGCCTTCCCTTCATTCCGCCGGTCATCCGCCAGCGCTTATTTCCCGCTGTTGGATACCCAAATCACGTTATCTTCCTCTTGCCCGTTGACCGGCCACCAGTGGAAGCCGTCCTCGGCCAGCAGCTCGCTTGCCGCTTCCGGGCCCCAGGAGCCTGCCGGGTAATGCAACAAATCGCTCTTGTCCTCGCGCCACGCCTGCGCGATTCGGTCCACGAATTCCCAAGCCTGGGACACTTCGTCCCAGCGGGTGAAATACGTGGAATCGCCGCGCGCCGCGTCGAAGATCAGGCGCTCGTACGCTTCGGGCGTGTTGAGGCCGATCTGGCAGCTTTGGCAAAATTCCATCGCGACCGGCTGAACGGAATTGTTCTCGCCGGGCGTCTTCGCGTTCACTTTAATATAAATGCCTTCAAGCGGATTGACGCGAATGACGAGCAGGTTCGGCGCCAGGTCGTGGCGCTGCGCGAACAGCACGTTCTGCGGCATCGACTTGAACTCGATGACGACCTCGGTCGTCTTGACCGGCAGACGTTTGCCCGTCCGGATATAGAACGGAACGCCGGCCCAGCGGAAGTTATCGACGAACACTTTGGCGGCAAAATACGTCTCCGTCGTCGATTCCTCGTTCACCGAATCTTCCTGGCGGTAGCCCGGGAGCGCATTGCCCTTCAGGCTGCCTTCGGTATATTGGCCGCGGACGACCTTCGCGCGCACGTCGTCGCCGGACGTATAGCCGCGCAAGGAGCGAAGCACCTTCACCTTCTCGTCGCGGATATCTTCGCCGTGCAGGCGGCTTGGCGGCTCCATGGCGATCATCGTCAGCATCTGGAGCATATGGTTCTGCCCCATGTCGCGAAGCGCGCCGGACTTGTCGTAGTAGCCGCCGCGGTCTTCGACGCCGACCGTCTCGGACAACGTAATCTGTACGTTCGCGATATGGCGATTGTTCCACAAAGGCTCAAAAAACGCGTTGGCGAACCGGATCACCTGAATGTTCTGAACCATTTCCTTGCCCAAGTAGTGGTCGATCCGGTAAATTTCCTCTTCCTTGAACACTTGGCTGATCTGCTCGTTCAGCTTCTGCGCGGACGGCAGATCGTACCCGAACGGCTTCTCGATCACGACGCGGTGCCAGCCGGCCGATTCCAGCAATCCGCCGTCGCGAAGATTGAACGATACCGGGCCGAACAGCGACGGAGCAAGCGCCAGATAGAACAGCCGGTTGCCCGGGATGCTGTACTTCGCGTCCAGCTGATCCGACAGGCGGCTCAGCTCGCGGAAGCCTTCCACGTCGTTAATGTCGAGCGACATGTAGACGAAATGCTCCGCGAAGCGGTTCCACAGCTCGGCGTCGTCCGCTTTGTAGCGGCAAAACTCGACGATCGACTCGTACAGGTCCGCGCGGAATTGCTCGTTCGTCCGGGGACGCCTTGCCAGCCCGACGACGGCGAAGTTTTCCGACAGCTTGCCTTCTTTATATAAACTGAATAGGGCGGGAAACAGCTTGCGCCTTGCCAAGTCGCCTGTCGCGCCGAATAGGTAGTAAACGGCTCCTTCTGCGGAGACGGATTCCACGTGATTTTCGTAGGTCATTTGCCTCATTCTTTCCTGTGAATTTTTAGACAGCTTTACATGGTATGTAGTTTAACATATTCATCCTTAATTCGCTATTCGGCAGGCCACAAAAAATAGCGGAATCGGCGCCGGCTATTCGGGGCGCGGCATGCTTGAATCCCCCTCTTCCCCCATGCCGCCGTAATCGCCAGTTATAACCGGTATGCCAAGGGCGAGCGCCGTTTTTCCCGTCTCCGTCTCCCGGTGGGCGGCAACCTGCAAGTTCGCCGTTTTCCCTCTGCCGGCTTCGATGCCGGAGCGCAGCTTGCCCGTATAGAACGTTTCGCTCACCGTCCCCCCGTCCTCGTACCGGTCCACGGACTCCGCGTTCGCCAGCTTCATCATTTGACGGACGGGGTCTTCGCTCTCCGCTTTGCCCTGCGCCTTCAGACTGCTTGCGAAATCGCCCCCGCCCCTCGCCAGCTCCTCCGATAACGAAGCGGCCGATTCGAGCAGCATGCTCCGGTCTCGCAGCAGCGTCCGCTCCGTCTGCAGCAGCAGCATTAGCCGCTCGCCCGCTTCATCCTCCTGTACGAGACTGAGCGAGAGGCGTCCTCCGTATGCCGGGACGACGCCCGATACCGTTTTCCCTTCGTTCTGCACGAGCTTGTCCAGCGACTCCCCCTTCTCGTCCGTGAACAGCTTCGGCGCGAGCGCCGCCATCGTCCCGGATCGCCCGGATACGTCCCATCGGATCGTCCAGTCGGCAGCCTTCGAGCCCCCTTCGAACTGCCCGTCGCCCCATTCCCAGAGCGTCTGCAGATCATGTCGCAGCGCCTGCACGGCGGCCGTCGCCTCTCCTCCCTCCTTCCCGTCCTCGATCAACCCCCATGCCGCGCCGGCCGCGATGACGAGCAGCGCCAGCGCGATGCCCGCCCTCGTGCGCCCCGCCCGCCTTCGGCCGGCCGGCGACTTCCTGCCGGGCATCGTTCCTTTTGGAATGTACATGAAATTCATCTCCTATTCTCCTTGGAATGGGTGAACATCCATACACGTTTGCCTTTAGGTGAATACACTGGTTGCAGGATGAACTAAGTTCAATTTTATTGGAGGTGTCACCGGTCAATGGAACGGGTTCCGTTACGCGAAGATATCGTTCATCAATTATGCGGGCTGCCGGTATGCGTCGTCATGAATGACGGTACGCGCCACGTCGGGATATTAAGCTCCTGCGAAGGAGGCAGGCTGGTTTTGAACGCGCACTTGGGCGGAGAAGAGGCAAAGCTTGCCAAAGTGCAGCCGCAGGACAAGAAGAAGAAAAAGGGCGGCAAAGGCAAGAAAGAAGAGCATGCAAGCGAAGGCCAAGCGCAAGCGCAAACGCAAGCGTATCCTTACGATCCGTACGGCTACGGAGGCTATTATCCGTGGGGAGGCGCGCTGGCGCTCGATTTTGCGCTGATCGCGTTATTGTTCCTCTTGATTTGACGGGATGGAGTCGGCGATGCCCGCAAGAAGCGTCGCCGCTCTTTTCGTTTTTTCAAAGTTTGCGGCGCGACAGGTTTCGCCAGCCTTTTCGTTCGATTGTGTAGTATGCTCCGCTTATCCCGACCTTGAGAGGAGCATGAGCCTCGATGACCTCGTCCATCCGCCGGATTCGCGGAATCGAACGGACGGCCGCCTACGCGCCGATCCAGGCGATTCTTCCCTATGCCCATTCCCCTTACCGGGAGGGCGACCCGCAGCTCCCGCAAAGCGCGAAGCACGACATGAACCGGACTTTCCGTCTCGCCGCGGCAGCCGCTTCGGAATGGATTCGGGCCGCCCAAGGCGCACGGCTCGAGCTTGACGAGCTGGCCCGCGAGCCGGATCGCGGGCGGATCGGCGGCCGGACGGCCGACCTGCTGAACCGGCTCGAGCAGGCGCACGGCCGGCATGCCGCCTACTTGCTGCCCGAGCTGTGGGCCGTCGTCGAGCTTTCGCTTGTTCATCCAGGGGCGAAAGCGATCGGTTTGCGCCGCGGCGCGACAGACGGCGCATGGTCCGCCGATGCGGCCGGGTCGTACGGCGCGGAGCGGCTCCGCGGAATCGAGCGGCTGCTGCTTGGCGCGGACGGGCTGCTTGGCGGCATCAAGCATGCCTTAACGTATGCCGACGGCGTAAAAACCGCAGATCTGCTGCGTTCCCGCTTGACGGATACACTGCCATACGCCGTATATTACGGAGCCGCGCAATGCTTTTGGCCGCTTCCCTGCGCCGGGCTGCTGCTCAACCGGACCGTTTGACGCTCGCCAGCTCCGCGTTCCCCTCATCGTCATACGTCTATTATTCGGCCGAGCGACCGTAAATTCCTTCCAAATAAACAGATTCCCCCAGCACTTGCCGGCCATCAAGGAATCAGCAGCACCTCGACCAGCTCCCCGGCCTTGGCTCCGAGCGAGCCTGACGGGATAACCGCTAGCCCGTCCGACTCGGCGATGGAAGCCATCATGCTCGACTTGGAGAAGGCTAGCGGATCGGCGGCGATCCGCCCGTCTGCCTCATAGATTAGCCGCGTCCGCACGTAACGGTCATGGGGGCTCGGCTTGTCGACGGCCGCCGCCAGCCGCGCGGTTACGGCTCGCGGCAGGGCATCCCGCACGCCCTGCATGCGTTGCAGCGCCGGCCGGACGAGGAGCTCGAACCCGACGAAGCAGGCGCCCGGATTGCCGGAGAGCGACAGCAGGAGCTTGTCCCCCAGCATAGCCGCCGACGTCGGGCTTCCCGGACGCATCGCCACGCGGTCGAACAAGACGCGGCAAGCCTGCCTCCCCTCGTCATGGCCGGCGCCCGTCCAGCTGCCGCTCTTGACTCGCCGGATGATGTCGGACATGACGTCGTAATCGCCCACCGATACGCCGCCGGTCGTAACGATCAGATCGGCGTCGTCCCAGACGCGCTCGAGCGCGGCCGCGACCGCGTCGGGGTCGTCGGGCAGCGCGCCGCACAGCATCGGCTCGGCGCCGCTTTGCTCGATCATGGCCGCGACCATCGCGCTGTTGCTGTCGCGGATCCGGCCCGGCGCAAGCGGCGCCGCAACCGGCAGCAATTCGCTGCCGGTCGCGAACACCGCGACGCGCGGGCGCTTCTGCACCGGCACCTCGGCATAGCCGAACGTGCCGAGCAGCGCCACATGCCCCGGCCGCACGACCGTGCCGGGCGCGGCTAGCGCGGCCCCGAGGCGGAATTCCTCGCCTCGGGGCGCGATGTTCTGGCCGGGCCGGGCGGCGCGCTTGATCAGCACCGCCGCCGCCCCGCCCGGCAGAGTCGCTTCCGCGGTCTGCTCGAGCATGACGACCGCGTCCGCTCCTTCGGGCACCGCCGCGCCTGTCATGATGCGCGCGGCCGTGCCCGCTTCCACGGCCGCCAGGGCGATCCCGCCCGCCGCGACCGAGTCGACGACGCGCAGCGTCGCCGGCATCTCCGGCGACGCCTGCGCCGTATCCGCCGCGCGCACGGCGTAGCCGTCGAGCCCCGCGCGCGCGAAAGGCGGCCAATCGCTTGACGCGCACAGCGTCTGCGCAAGCCTCCGGCCGCCGCTCTCCCGCAGCGGCACGAGCTCGCTGCCGCAGCGAAGCCCGTCCGCCGCGGCGAGCACGAGCCGCTGCGCTTCCCCAACCTTGACCGCCCGCCGGTTGAATCGGCCGGACGTCCCTGTTCCACACTCCTCTGCCACGCTGCAAACCTCCCGCCGCTTTTTTACATGTCACTTACTCTGACATGCCGTTTACGAATAGTTTACTATGTATGATAAAATAAAACCAAGCGGATTTTTGCATCGTTATCATCTCATAACCGTTCCGCAGAAGGAGGCCCCATGCCGCAGCCAGCTTCGCAAGCCCCGATCGTCGTCCAAATCGTCGGATACAAAAATACCGGCAAAACCACGTTGGTTTGCCGGCTGATCGAATATTTTAAACAAGCGGGTTACAAAGTAGGGACGATAAAGCGCGACGCGCATGAGTTCCAAATCGATACGCCAGGCACCGATACGTGGAAGCACCAGGAAGCCGGGGCGGATATGACCGCCATCACCTCGGCTACGAGAACCGCGGTCATGAAGCGGAGCCCCGAGCCGCTGGCGCGGCTGATCGATCAATTGCGGGAGGCGGACGTCATCCTCGTCGAAGGGTTCAAAACGGACGATTACCCGAAAATCGTCATGATCCGCTCCGTCTCCGACCTCGAGCTATTGCAGGCTGTATCCCGTCCGGTCGCGGCGGCGGTTTGGCCCGGCGCTTTGCCCCCGGACGCGCCTTCCCTCGGCGTGCCGGCGATCGGCATCGACCGCGTCGACGAGCTGTACAGCCTGGCGGTATCGCTAGCCCGTTAACCGGCCCGGACTCGCGTTAATCGGCAATGCCCTGCTTATGGGCGTAAATGGCCGCCTGCGTGCGGTCCTCCACTTCAAGCTTGTTAAAGATGTTCGTAATATGAAATTTCACCGTCTTCACGCCGATGAACAGCTCGTCGGCGATTTCCTGATTCGAGAGCCCCTGCGCGACGCGCTTCAGCACCTCCATCTCCCGATCCGTCAAGTCGTCGTGCAGCGGAGCCTGCTCCTGCTGCTTCGGCTGGCGGAAGCGGTTCATCATTTTGGCGGCTACCTGCGATTCCAGCACCGACTGCCCGCGCGCCGCCGCACGGATCGCGTCGGCGATTTCGGTCGCGCGCGACGTCTTCAGCAAATAGCTGAACGCACCCGCTTCGATGACCGGATACAGCTTGCTGTCGTCGAGGTAACTCGTCAGGACGATGACCTTGCAGTCCGGGTACAGCTCCAGCAGCTTCGCCGTCGTCTCGACGCCGTCCATTCCATCCATCACCAAATCCATCAGCACGACATCCGGTTTGTAGGCTTGCGCCAGCCGGATGCCGTCCATTCCGTTACTGGCTTCTCCTACGACTTCGATTCCTTCCTCCGTGTCGAGCACGGCCGCAAGTCCGATCCGCACCATCTCGTGATCGTCGACAAGCAGCACCTTAACCGGCTGGCTCAATTGCTCAATCGCCTCCACGCTTTGCACCGCTCCTTTTCTATTGTTACCTGTTTATGCTTTCGATTCGCGCAGCCCATCCATCACCGGAACCTTAATATGAATGCGAGTCCCATCTCCCGGCTTCGAGAGCATTTGCAGCGATCCGCCGAGCTCGTTCACCCGCTCTTCCATTGTCAGCAGTCCGTACGACGTCTGCTTCTTTGCTTCGAGATCGAAGCCGATTCCGCTGTCCTGCAAAATCATATGCACGTCGCCGGCGATCTGCTGGAGCCGGATCTCCATCGTATCCGCCTTCGAATGACGCAGCGTATTCGAGAGCGCCTCCTGCGCGATGCGGAACAAATGGTCCTCCGCCTGCGGTTGAAGCACGATCGTTTCGTCGACCTCCAGGACGATCTTCATCGGCACCTTCTGCTTCAGCTCATCCACCAGCAGGATGAGGGCTTGCCCCAAATTTTTGCCGTCCAAATGGACGGGCCGAAGATGGAGCAGAAGCGCGCGCATCTCCGATTGGGCGACGGCCGCCATCTCCTCGATGAGCTGAACTTGGCGCCTCGCCCGCTCCCAGTCCCTTTCGATCGTCCGGCTGACGGCCGTCGCCGTCATCGAAATGGCGAACAGCTGCTGGCTTACCGCGTCGTGCAGCTCGCGCGCGAGCCTCTGCCTCTCCTCGATCACGGCGGTAAACTTCACCTTCGCGGTCCAATTCGGATCGCCCTGCTCCTGCTCCGTCATCTCGCCGTCCGCGGCTTCCCCATTGTCGAGCGTAACCGCGAAGCGCCGCTTCACCTGCTGCTCGGTCAGCCGCTTGATCGCTTCCTTCAGTCTGGAGTTTTGCAGATACGTGTTCATCGCCGCCGCGGCCAAGCCCGCGCCGACGATCGTCAGCCCGACGATCGCCCATTTGCCTTGAAGGGTGAACAGCTCGACGTAGCCGATGCCCTGCAGCACGATTACGACCAGACTGACGATGATCAGGAGCCACAAGATCGTTTCCGTTACGTTGCGCCTGCGGGCCGCATGATTCGGCTGTTCTTCTCTCTGGCCCTTCTCCATACGGCACACTTCCTTCTAAGTATTTCGGAATATCCTTCTACAGCCATTATACTGGTTCGCGATTGTTACACGACAAAACAAGAAATAGCAGACCGCGCGAGCGGTCCGCCGTTTTCTTGGCTTGCCGGCTTATTCTTCGGTTTCGGATTTGCTAAGCGAAGGCGCCTGAGGCTGATTCAGCTTGCTCTTGAGCGCTTGAAGCTGCTCATCCACTTTATGCTGCTTCTCCACGTCTGCCGCGGACAGGCTTCTCGTCGCCGTGCCGCCGCCGTACGAATATGGCGTGCGAAGTACGTCGGCTTCCGCTTCCATCTGCATAATTTTTTCTTCCATCCGGTAGAAGCCGCGGGACGCCGTGCCGCTGTCGATCGTATGGTTAGACGCCAGCTGGGCCATTTGCTTCTGAGCTTTCGCGACCTGGGCGCGGGAAGCGAGCTCGTTGCGCTTGTTGCGCAGCTGATAGAATTCTTCCTTCATCCCATGCAGCTGCTGCATCAACTCTTCGGCTTGCTGCTTCGCTTGCGCATGCAGCTCGACGTATTCCGTCACCTTCTGATCGTAATACAGCTTCTCTTCGAGCAGCTTGCGGGCCATCTCCTCTTGGCCGGCTCTCAGCGCAGCTTCGGCCTTCGATTCGCGATCCGCCGCGCTGCTGACGGCTTCTTCGACGCGCTGCTTCATGCGGCGCTCGTTCGCCATTTGCTTCGCTACCGTTACTTCGGCTTGATGAATCTCCGACTCCATATCGCGGAGATATTGGTTAAGCATAACGACCGGATCTTCCAATTTGTCCAGCGCCTCGTTAAGCGATGCCTTCGTCATGTCCTTCATGCGTTTGAAAATTCCCATATTAAAATTCTCCCTTCTCGTATTTGGCAAGTTTGGCTTTCAATTCTTCGATTTCGCGACGCAATGCTTTTTTCTCCAAATCATCCATCATGCTATCGAATTGCGACGGCGACGGTGCTGGACCCATTCCTTGCTGGGAAGCGTTCCACGGGCCTTGCGGCTGCGGCGGGTTTTTGTAAGGTCCGCCGAATTGCGGCTGCGATCCGTAACCGTTGTTGTAGCCTCCGTTATAACCTCCGCCGTAACCGCCCCCGAAGCCGTTAGGACCGAAGTTCGAATAGAGCGGCGGCTCCTTCGGCACGACCAGGCCTGCGATCAAGTAGATCACGATCACGGCGCCGCTGGTGAAGATCGTTACGACGATGAGCAGAATCCTCAGCAGCGTCGCGTCTACGTTAAACATTTCCGCCAAGCCGCCGCAAAGGCCGAATAGCTTCTTGTCGCGTGACGAGCGGTAAAGTTTTTTCAAGACGACCATCCTTCCTTATCAAGCTTTCGCTTCAGTTGTTCGAGTTCCCGTTCGATGACGGATTGCAGCGTGTTGCCCGCTTCCGTCACGAATTCCTGCCCCATTCTGCGAATGTCGCGCAGACTCTTCGCCTCGTGCTCCAGGTCGCTGATTCTATCTTCCATTCTTCTGAATGCGGCGCCCGGCTGCACGCCTTGCTCGCCGAAGCCGGCTTGGTAGCGGCTGTTCATTCGCTGCTGAAGCCTTAGCGACTCCATTCGGGCAGCATAGTACTCGCGTTTATCGTATACCGTCTGGTATTCGCTGCGCATCTCGCGAAGCTGGTCTTCCAGGTCGATCGTGTTCTGCCGGCTTTGCTCGTAGAGCTCGCGGTATTGCGCCGAGCGCTCCTCGGCGCTTGCCTTCTCGTGAAGCGCGATGCGGGCCATGTTTTCCTCGCCGGCCTTGAGCGCCGTAAGCGCTTGATTCTCGCGTCTTTCCTTCTGCTGCTCCGCTTGCAGCCACTGCGCCTTCAGGTGATTGCTGTGTGCCGTGTACTGCTGGTACAGCTTCTCGGCTTGAATAATGTCTTCCCTCGTCGACCATAAGAACTGGTCGATCATGCGTACCGGATCTTCCGATTTCTCCAGCCTTTCGTTCAGGGTGGCAACCGTAATGTCGCGCACTCGCTTCATAATACTCATGAAATGTCCTCCAATCTATTATCGATCGCGGCTCTTAATAGACGCTGCGTTTGTTTTTCTTGAAAAGGCTGACGCCCGCTACGATGAGTCCGATGGCCAACAGCAGGATGATAATGCCGCCCAGCTTACCGAACAAGATCATCGCGCCGATTGCGATAAGTATGCCGCCGATCCATTTCTTGCCGTTCGTCCATCCTAAGATCCCGAATCCGAGCAATATAAACGGAAGCAGGAATCCGAGTATCGCGCCGAAATTAACGCCGATGAAATTAAGTACCGCGATGCCGCCGACGACGACGAGCAAAACCCCCAAAGCGCTTTTTCCATTCATGTTCAAATTCATCTCCTTTCGACTTTTAGTATCAACCCGAGTTGCTTCTCTTGTGCTTGTTGTGGTTCCTCTTGCTTATGTACTTAGTTTAGGGCAATTTCAAAGTTTATAAAACGGACCTTCGGCGGTTTTCGCACTGGACTTAGGTCGAGTCGCCCGCCCGCCTGCGGGAGCAAAGCCGCTTTTTACCGCACGGTAGAGCCGTTAAAACGGTAGAAGAACAAACAGCGCCGGCCAAGCGGGATTCCGCTGGACCGGCACTGTATGACACGGCTTATTGCCTATTTGCTTGCGAGGAACTTATCGAATTGCGTCTGCTTCTCCTCGATGATTTTGTCGATGCCCGCCGCCTTCAGCTTCTCGATATATTCCGGAAGCACCTTGTCGACGTCGACCGATCCCGTTTCGAGCGCGATGAGGTACTGGGAATCGACGTTGACGATGGCGCCGACCTCCGCCTTCACCGAATCGCTGTTGAAGACGAAACCGAGACCCGGCGATACTTTCGCGTTTTGGTTGAATTCCTTGTACTGCGCCCATTTATCCGGATCCTCGGACTCCCATACGTAGTTCAAGAATTGGCTCCCGAGCATCCAGGCCGCTCCCGGCGAGTAGCTTTTCGTATTGTCCGTCGGCTTGATGATCTCTTCGCTCGCTTTCTCGTAATGATCGCCCTCGATGCCGAAGTTCAGCAGGTTGTTCAAATACTTATCCGTATGAAGCAGGTTGATGAACATCATAGCGCGCTCCGGATCGCCGGAAGTCGTGGATACCGCCAGCATCGCTCCCGCCGTTTCCGACGTAGCGATCGTTTTCTCGTTGAGCGGAATTTGGGCCAGCTTGCCGATGAGCCCCGTCTGGTTCTCGATCTCGGCGTATTTGCCCGGCTTGAGCGAAGAAGTCATCGCAAAAACGTTGCCGGCCTTCATGGCGTCGGTGTTCATCGTCTGGTTCGTAGCCGCATCGCTGTTAATGTAGCCCTTCTTATAAAATTCGCGGGTAATTTTGAGCGTATCGACATAGCGCGGCAGCTCGTAGGACGGGACGACCTTCGTGCTGTCCGAGTCCTTCAGGATCATGCCCGGAATCGACGTGTCGCCCAGGGCGTCGTAGTTGCCGAGGTAATGCGAGTTGAACGTTTCGCCTTCCTTCAAGTACAGCGGCGTCATGCCCGGCTTGCCATCCTTGACCGCCTTGAAGACGGCGTCGAGGTCCGCGATCGTTATGACCTGCGTCATATCGATGCCGAGCTCTTCGGCGATATCCTTGCGGTAAATAATGCCGCCCTGCGCCGCCAGCTCCTTATTCGTCGGCACGCCGTAGTTTTTGCCGTCGATCTTCGAGCCTTCGAGGAAAGCTGGATCGAGCGATTCGACGATGCCCTGGCCGTGCGATTCGAGCAGCGGACCGAGGTCCTTGAAGGCGCCCTTCGCCACGTTGACCGCATACTTCTGCCATTGGGCGGTAAATACGACGTCGACCTTCTCGCGGGAAGCGATCATCAGGTTCAGCTTATCCTCCCACGGACCCCAGTCGATCGGCGCGATGTCGATCGTCGCGTTGATCTTCTCGGTCAAATACGTATTCATCGCTTCTTCGACCTTCTTCTCGTCCGCCTGCGGAGCGCCCGTATAAACGAGCTTCAGCTCATAAGGCTTCAGGTCGGATGCGCCCGCAGCCGGCTTCGACGCTTGCGGTTCCGCCGATTCCGCGGCGTTCGTCGCCTGATCCCCGCCCGTCGTATCGTTGGCGCCGCCCGCGCTTTTGCCGCCGGAGCAAGCGCTGAACAGGAGCATGGCGACTAGCATTACGATAATTGCGCTAAACCTCTTTTTTCTCATTTGAACCATAGACCGATTGACCTCCCTAAAAATGATGATGACGCTATGCTCATCCGGCCATGGCCGGCTGTAGCCGGTGCTCGATTACCCTTTAACCGCGCCTACCGTTAATCCTTTGACGAAATATTTCTGGAAAAACGGGTAGGCGAATACGATCGGTCCGATGCCGACGATGGCCATCGCCATCCGCACCGTTTCGTTCGGATACGAGACGACGCCGCCGGCGGCCGAAATCGCGGCTACCGCATTGCTGTTGCTCGCCATGAACTGAATGTTAAGCAGCGTCTTGTACATTAAATACTGAATGCTGAGCGTCTTGTCGTCCGTGATGAACACAAGGCTGAGGAACCAGTCGTTCCAATAATTCAGCGTGCTGAACAGCGCCACGGTCGCCAGAACCGGCAGCGAGAGCGGCATGACGATTTGAAAGAAAATCCGAAGCTCGCCCGCGCCGTCGATTTTGGCCGACTCCAACACCGCGCTTGGGATCGTCTGCTGGAAGAAGGTCCTTATAATAAGAACGAAGAAGGCGGATACAATAAGCGGTAGAATGAGCGCCCAAATATTGTTGCGCAGCTCCAGCATTTGCACGTATACGAGATACCAAGGCACTAATCCTCCGTTGAACAGCATCGTGAAGAAGATGAAGAAGGTAAAAAACTTGCGCTGCGGGAAATCCGTCCGCGAGATCGGGTACGCATACAGCGACATCACGATCAGGCTGATCAACGTACCCACTACGGTCACGAAGAACGTTACGCCGTATGACCGCAATATTTGCCGCCAATCCTCAAGCAGAAACTCGTATGCCGTCAAATCGATCCGGTTCGGAATGAAGCTGTAGCCCATCGTCAAAATATCCTGTTCGTTGGATAGCGACACCATCACGATGAGCACAAGCGGTAGAATACAGCATAGCGAATAAATCGTAAAGAAAATATTGATGAGCGAATTGGCGACCGGCGATACGCCGTTGAACGGGTTCGGCCCCGACCTTCTTTTGACTGCTTCCATTATGGCTCCTCCTGAACGTTCTTCTTTTTGCCCTAGAACAGCGCTTTATCTTTATCGATTCTGCGAACGACCCAATTGGAGACGAACACGAGAATGAAGCCGCATATCGATTGATACAAGCCTGCCGCCGATGACAGCCCTACGTCGCCAAGCGCGATGAACGTCCGGTAGACGTACGTGTCGATAACGTTCGTGACCGGGAAGAGCGGACCCGATTCCCTCGGCACTTGGAAGAACAAGCCGAAATCCGCGTAGAAAATGCGCCCGATCTGCAGCAGCGTCATAATGATCATCATCGGCACGAGCAGCGGGATCGTGATGCTTTTGATCTGCTGCCACTTGCTGGCCCCGTCGATCGTGGCCGCCTCGTAATATTCGTCGTCGAAGCCGATGACGGCCGCCAAGTAAATGACGGCGTAGTAGCCGACGTTTTTCCACGTATTGACGAGCGGGAGGAGATACGGCCATACCTCCTTCTGGAAGTACCATTGCACCGGCTCGAGGCCGAACGATTTCATGACCGTCGTATTGACGAACCCATGCGTATCGTGCAGGAAGCCGTAGACGAGGTAGCTGACGACGACCATCGACAGGAAGTACGGCAGGAACAGAATCGTCTGATGGACCTTTGCGAAAAATTTGTTTCTCATCTCGTTAAGGAAAATGGCGAACGCGACCGGCACGACCAGGTTCAGCACGATGAACGCCGCATTGTACAAAATCGTGTTGCGGGTTATGATCCACGCATCCGTCGTTTTGAACAAATATTGAAAGTTGTCGAGCCCTACCCACGGGCTTTTGAGCATGCCGATTTCATAATTGACGCTTTTGAAGGCGATCAGCACCCCGAGCATCGGGATGTAGTTGTTCAGGATCAAAAATGCCGCGCCGGGCAGCATCATGACGTAGAAAACCCAATATTTTTTCATGTTGCGAACGAGCGCCATACGTTTCCCCCTCAAGCCGAAAGTCGTTGCTTTGTTTCTGTAACGTACTTTCATTGTAAAAAAAACGACGCCCGATGATCTATCGGCGTCGTGACTTTGTTAACGCTGGAATGACTTCTTACGTTTGCTGCGTTTTTTTTCGGTATTCCTGCGGCGTTAATCCGGTTTCCTTCTTGAACAGCTTCGAAAAATGCGAAAAATTCGAATAGCCTACCGACACCGCAATGTCGCTGATCCGGATGTTCGTAGACTCAAGCTCGGATTTCGCCTTCGCGATGCGCACCTCGACCAGATAGTCGGTCAACGACCGTCCCGTCTCCCTGCGGAATAGCCTCGACAAGTAGGCCGGGTTCAAATAAACGGCTTCGGCCGCCTGCTCGCGGCTGAATTCCTCGTGCAGATGCTCCTCGATATGGCGCCTCACCTTCTCGATGACATGCGATGCTTCCTTCCCTCCCTGCCGCGCATACTCAGACGTAAGGGCGCATAGCTGATGCGTCCACGCCCGCAGCCTGGGAATCGACTTCAACGCCTGCCCGCCTTCCTCCCACTCTCCGTTCGGGAAGACGTCCGTCGGTTGAACCGACCGTTTGTGCAGCCATTGAAACACCATGTTCATGAAACCGAAATAAAACGACGCCATAAACGCGTAATCGGCGCTGTGCTCCTGCATCCGGTCGAAGCAGTCGTCGATCCGATGCGAGAGCTCCCTCCGCTTCCCCAGCTCCAGAAGAAGGGCCCAGTCGGAGAAATGAAAGTGGAGCGGCGCGCCGTCGAATGCCTTCTTCGTATATTCCCGTTCCAAAATAACGGTGCCGATTCCGCTAATATTGCTCTTCTCCAACTCCAGCAGCCGCAGCGTGTTTTCCCTGGCCTGCTGGACCGATACCGGAAGACCGATGTAACAGGACAATCGGCAATGTAACAGCCGGCCGCACTGCCCGATAAAATGCGCGCACCGCTCCGCGACCGCCGCGTCCGTCTCCGCCCCAGCATCGTAGAAGACAATATAGAGAATGCCGCTTCCGTCCTGCACGACATGCCCGTCGCTTCCGTGCAGGACAAGCTCCTCGGCCGCGTTCTTCACGCCGTACGTCATGATCTCCTCGTCGCGCGCCGACCACTCCTCCCGCCATTGCTCGATGCTGATCAACACGATGCGTATGCCGCTATCGGCCTTAAGCGGGATGCCGTACGTCGCCATCGCCGGTTCAAGCCGATTCGCGAGCGCGGAAATCCGGTAGTGGAATACGTCCTGCCAGAAGCGCTCGACAAGCACCGGCCGCTGCTTATTCCACTGCTCGTAGTACGTCTGGTAGGCGCTGCGGATCTCCGACTGCTGCCGCTGCTCCTTGACTTTCTCGATCGCGCCCTCAATGCAGCCCTTAAGCTGCGCATGATCGATCGGCTTCAGCAAATAATCGAAGCAATCGAGCTGCACCGCTTGCTGCGCGAATTTAAAATCGGCGTGCCCGGTCAAGAATAGCGTAACCGTCTCCGGGCTGTTCTCGTTCACCCACCGCAGCAGCTCAATTCCGTTTTCATTCGGCATGTCGATGTCCGATAGCAGAATATCGATCCGGTTGTCCGCAAACAGCTCTTTCGCTTCCTCCGCGTCATAAGCGGCGAACATGCCCGCGATGGGCAGGTCCGACCAGTCGATGCCGTGCGTAATGCCCCGAATGGCAAGCTCCTCGTCATCGACGATCAATACGTTATACATTTGGTTTCACTCCCTCGGGCGGCCTCGGAAATACGATCGTTACGGTCGCTCCGGCTCCATCCTCCGCGTTTTGAAATTGAATCGAAGCTGTGCTTCCGTAGAGCAAAGATAAGCGATGCATGACATTAATGATGCCGTGGCTCGCGTTGCCGTCCTTTTCGACCGGCTGATTGAGCTGAAGCTTGCGCAAGACGTCCTCCGGAAACCCCGTTCCGTTGTCCGTGATCGACAAGCGGACCGAGGATTGTACCGCAGGGCCCTCTTCGATTACTTCCGCTTTAATGCAGATAAGAAACAGCTTTCTCCGGTTTTTGAAGCCGTGGATAATGGCGTTTTCAACGAAAGGCTGCACGGTCAGCGCGGCGATCGGATACGATCGAATCGGCTCCGGCACCTCAAAGATACAGTCCAGCTTGCCCGGAAACCTCATCTTCTGGATCGTGATGTAATTTTCGATATGCGACAGTTCCTCGCCAAGCGTAAGCATGTCCCGGTTCGCGCGCATAATGAAACGAAAATAATCGGCGAGATGCAGCGACATTTTTTTGACGGATTCCGTGTCGTTCAAGGCGGCAAGATTATAAATGATGTTGAGACTGTTCATATAAAAATGCGGGTTGATCTGCGCCTGCAGCTGCCTTAGCTCACCTTGCTTCACGCGCAGCTGCTCCTCGTAAACGCCGATCTTCAGCGTCTTGATTTGCTCCGCCATCGTATTGAACGTATTGCCGAGAAAAGCGAATTCCATCGTTTTTCCCGTATTTAGCCGGACATCGAGCATACCGAGCGATATTTTTTTCATCCCGGCGATCAACTCATGGAACGGCTTAAAGAGCATTTTCCGCAAGAAAATCAAATATAAGCTCAAAATGACAATGAAGCCGAAAGGCGCAAACAATGCGACGTTTTGGAAAAACATCAAATTGCGAAGCAGCGTCTCCTCGGGCACGATGACCTGATAGGCGATACTGGCCATGCTGGTTAATCGGTTCATGACCAAATACGATTTGCCCGTTGCTTCATTGGTGATCGAATGGTACAGGTCGTCCTTGATCGTGCCGTCCCACGCGACCGGAGGCTCCGCTTCCGTCAAAATAGCTTTCAGCGCGTTGCCTTCGCGACTATAAATGCTGCTGTGGCCGATATCCCCGTCGCTCCATTGGATGGAGAGCAGCTGGTTAATGTCCCTTATCCGGATAATCGCTCCCGCATAAAGCCCATCCGTCACTTCGACGCTGTTCATCAGAAAATAATGCCCCGGCATCCGCTCGTCATATCGAACCTCCCAGCGCCGGTCGCTGTCGGCCGGAGTACGGCTCTTCCTGGCCAACTCCGGCATATGCGTCTCCACGATCGACCTGGCGACGTTATATTCGCTGTCGGTACCGAAGATCGTATCCCCTTCGTGGTACAGAAACACCGTATCGATTAAGCTGTAGACACCGACGTCGCGCTTAAGCTTGCCGTCAATGCGGATCTTGGTCAGCGTGTACAGGTCGCTAACCATCGGAAAAGACATCAAAAGCCCAACGTCGACGTCAAGAATCGACATGTCGAGCAAATAGTTGTCGATCTCCTTCAAATTTTGATCGGTTTGCTTGACGAAGATGTCGAGCGTATTGCGGTAAGTCTCGGTCATCTTGGCCCTGACGATATCCCGCGCTGTAAAATGGTTGATCAACATAAAGATCAAAATCGGCAGCATCACCGCCATAAAACCGATGATTAAGCTTGTCCGGATCGAATGACCGAATTTCAAGGGCTGCGTTCCTCCGTTCGTCTCTTGTCGATTCCTATTTTAGCATTTAAAGCGTTTACGCAATATAAAATCTTTACTGGCTTAAGTAGCTGAACGTGTGTATAAAGATTATGTAAAGAGAGCATTATAATATCGACGGTGTGAAGAGAGGTGTGGTTCCGTTGGACCTTTTGGGACTTGGACTGCAGGAGGCATTTATTTAACCACTTAACTATTATGGAAGCGAGGGGTTGTGTCGCAGAGCATCTCTGAAACACACACGCTCTGTAACGATCCGTTAAAGGCGGAAAACGAGCGAGCGGTGCCCGAAATTTTCAAAGTAAAGTGCGATATATGAAGACTCAACGATCAAACACCGTCGGGAGAGCCCCTAAAAAGGCTCTCTTTTCTTTTGCCTCCTATTCGCCCGAAACAAATCGAGTAGGCCTATGCGCAAGCGCATAGGCCTCTCACAGATCCGGACGTGCGGGTCGTCGCATCCGGCTCCTCCATGATTATCCC
>NZ_JACXIY010000050.1 GCF_014705655.1 Paenibacillus arenilitoris
TGATTGTGCCTCCGGGAACGCACGCGTCTTCCGTTCATGCGACGTTTTCGGCCGGAACGATTGCGCTGGACGCCTTCGACATCGCCCACCGCGACCTCTTTCACCTGATGCTCCAAGCACCAATCCACAAAGGCGCGCGTCGTCTTGTGCAGAGCATCCCGAATTTGACGCTCGCTCCTCGAAAGGACGAATTGGAGCGCCCGGCGGTACTTCTTCCATTGGCGGCTGCCTTTTTTGCACCTTGCCATATGACGGTACATTTCCTTGATTTTCTTGTTCCGAAGGCGCTTGATGCTGCGGAGCTTTCGTCCGGTGATGATCACCGCATGCCCGTCTTCCGTGACGGCGGCAATCGCGTGAACTTCCCCCGGATCGACGGCAGCGATCTGGTTCCCGCTTGCCGGCTCGGCGGCGACGCCATCGTCATAGGTAATGGCAAGCTGCAATCCGCGATCATAGATGAGTTCGATTTCCTTTACCCTCCCGACCGGCATGCGAGAGATGAAAACGACAATCGGCTTCTGCCGCTTCCCTTGATGAAGGCCCAGGCTGAGATGAATCTTCCCGTTCTCATGCAAAGTAAAGCTCTGAGTCGCCCACTTCGTCGAAAAATGCTTTTTCTGCCTGTACGGATAGCGGATGTGGTCGAAGCCTTGCCGTTTTGCTCTTTTGGCATTCTCCCTGGCCCACAAATATTTATGACAGACCGCCTGGATGCTCTGGCTATGTAACGAATACTTTCTTTTCGTAGCTTTCTGAAGCTGGGTCTGATTGATCCACTTGCCGTGTTCCTGATGATAGGCGCGCGCAATCTCTAGACAGTCGTTCCAAACATCTGCCGAAATACGATTGCACGCAAGCAGGCGATCTACATCCGCTTTGCTCGTGCTGAAGGTCGTTTTGTGGACCCGTATCAACCGTTTCACCCTCTTTCGATAATCGAATGGTTGGTACCCGAATCTCTCGGATTTTTCCAAGGAGTTACAGCAATTATACCAAACATATGTTCTTATTGGAAAGTGATGAATGAGATGCTGTTTGAAAGTTTTGATCAAAGCGGGCTGCGATTCATCTCGCCACCTGAAGAGGATGGGAGACTTCTCGCAGCAATGCGTTAAATCATCGAGTCGCGGAGCATGACTTTAACGCCCTTTGGCGCGTAGATATCAAGCTGCGCTCCGCCCGTGCCGTTCACTTGGATCCAGCCCAGCCCCGAAATGAACACGTCCTTGCCGAATCCACGCTTCACGCGGAGCGAATGCCTCGTCCATGCGGGAATGCTCTCCAGCTCCGCAAGCGTAGGCCCGCCGAGCAGCTCGCCGCGGTGATCCGCGTACAGCTCGTCAGCGCGCTCGAGCTTCGTCCGATGCACGTTAAGCGCATTGGAGATGTAGAGCGTGAACGATTGGCGGTCGCCCTCGACGAAGTCGAACCGCACCAGACTTCCGATAAACAGCGTCTGCCCGGAATTGAGCTGGTAGACGAGCGGCTTGATCGGCTTGTCCGGCAGCAGCGCGCCGAGAAAGCTGCGAGGCACGATCTCGGTCATGCGCGATTCGTAGACGATGCCGGGCGTGTCGATGATCGCTTTGCCGTCGTCGAGCGGGATATGCACGGCATCGAGCGTCGTTCCCGGATAACGGGACGTCGTAAGCTCCCGCTCCATGTCGCTGTAATCCCGGATGAGCCGGTTGATGAGCGTCGACTTGCCGACGTTCGTGGCGCCGACCACGTAAACGTCGCGCCCGTTCCTGTACCGGTCGAGCGCGTCGATGACATGCTCGAACCCGATGTTCCGCTTCGCGCTGCACAGCACGACGTCGACGGTGCGCAGCCCCTCCGCCTTCGCTTGCTTCTGCACCCAATTCCGCAGCCGGTTCACGTTCATCGATTTCGGCAGCAGATCGATCTTGTTTACAACGAGCAGTACCGGATTGTTGCCGACGAACCGCTGCAAGCCGGATATGAGGCTGCCTTCGAAATCGTACAGGTCGACGATATGGACGACAAGGCTGTCCGTGCTGCCGATGCTGCCAAGCAGCCTCAAGAAGTCGTCCTGATCGACCGCGATCGACGAAGCTTCATTATAATTGCGGATGCGGAAGCATCGCTGGCAAATAACCGGATCGCGCCCCATGGCCGCGACCGGCAAATAGCCGGGCCTCTCCGGCTGCTCCGTCTGAAGCTGGACGCCGCAGCCCGCGCACGACGATGTCTGACTTTGGTGTTGTTCGTTCACTTCGTATCCCCCTCGTACCATAACCCTTTTTTCCGCAGGCGGATCAGCGCGACCCGCTCGATCATCCGGTTCACCCGCGTCATGACGCCTTCGTCCGCCGGAGCGATCGGCGTGACCAGAATCGTATATAGTCCCATCCGGTTGCCGCCAAGCACGTCCGTCATCATTTGATCGCCGATGACGACGGTCTGCTCGGGTCCTAGTCCAAGCAATTGAAGCGCCTTGCGGAACGCTTTCGCCGCCGGCTTGCGCGCGGCGTGAATATAAGGAATATTGAGCGGCGAGGCGAATCGCCCCACGCGCGAATCGTTGTTGTTGGATACGATTACGACATGGAAGCCGCGCGCGCGCACGGCGTCGAGCCAAAGCACGAGCTCGGGCGTCGCGAGCGCCTCCTTCGCGCCGACAAGCGTATTGTCCAAATCCGTTATGATGCCGCGGACCCCCCGCGACTCCAGCTCATCCAAATTGATTTCATAGACCGAATTCACGCGCATATGCGGCAACAGCCGTTCAAACATAATCGATATCCCTCTGCTTTCTGCCTGCTATCTTACGAAACTATACCATACAAACCAAATTTGTTGCAAAAAAATACCGCCCCCATTAGGATGGTCAGGCGGTATTCCCGTTATTACATTCGGCGCGGCCCGTAAGGCCGCCGCTTCGCGGCCGTTATCGCAGCTGATCGATCAGCGATCGGACCTTCACGACGAAGCGGTCGGCTTCCTCGGCGGTCGCGACGGACCGGCCGTATTTCGCCTGCTCGAAGCCGTCCAGCACCGCTCTGAAATCGTCCCGCAGCCGTTTCCGGCTTTGCGACCAGCGTAGCACCGCTTCCCGGAGCGTCTCGTGATCGGACCGCTCGAGGCCGCGTTTCCTACAGATGCGAAGCAGCTTCTGCGTCTC
The DNA here is from genome assembly GCF_014705655.1 of Paenibacillus arenilitoris. Classification (GTDB taxonomy): domain Bacteria; phylum Bacillota; class Bacilli; order Paenibacillales; family Paenibacillaceae; genus Pristimantibacillus; species Pristimantibacillus arenilitoris. Next base: position 3,149 of record NZ_JACXIY010000050.1, read on the forward strand.
GATCACCATCCGGTCGTTGTTCGTATACGAGCCGTGACGAAGCTTGCGCCAGAAGAAGACGATTTGTTTGCGGCGAACGAACAACAGGTAAGCTGCCGCGGCCGCCAGGAGAGCGGCCGAGCTCCACAACCAGAAGCCGGCGTTCGATTCGCGCTCGATCGCGACGGGATCGGCCGCCTCCGTCACGGTTTCTTCCGTCTCGGGCAGGACTTCCGGTTCTTCTTCGGCGAACGTGTTCGGGAAGGTGAAGCCGGCCGTCGCCTCGAACGGAACCCATCCGAAGCCTTCGAAATAAATTTCGACCCACGAGTGGGCGTCCGAGTTCCGGACCGTATAGGTGCCGGCGCCCGCCGGATTGATGTCCTCCTCCAAATAATCGCCGGGAGGGCCGTAGGTATTGACCGGCAGCGTTCCCGGAGCGAACCCCTTCACCCATCTTGCCGGCAGACCGAGGCTGCGCGCCATGACCGCCATCGAGGTGGAGAAATAATCGCAGTAGCCTTCCTTCAGCTCGAACAGGAATTGATCGACGAAATCGCCGGAGTCGCCAGTCAGCTTCGTCAAATCCGGCTTGTTATTGTAAGTGAAATTCAGCCTGAGGTAAGATTCGAGCAGTCTCGCCTTGTCATAGTCGTTCGTCCCCTCCGCCGTCGCTTCCTCGGCCAGGTCCCTGACCCGCTGCGGCAGCGAATCCGGCAGCTGCAAATAATAAGCGTTGCGGACGGCGTCCGCCCTGTCGCTCCAGCCGGCGTTCGCCGCCCGAAGCTTCTCTTCGTCGAGCAGCGCCACGGTCGAGGTCACGGAATAGGATTCGGGATATCTCTTCCTCTGCATCGACCAATTCAGAAGCCGAAGCTCCCACGAATCCGGAGCCCACGCCAGGTCGCTCGGGAAGTTCGCCTCTTCCGAGCCGATCCAATTGACTCTCGTCACCGGCGCGGCGGCGAACAGCACCGGATAGACGTCCTTGCGGATCATCGTGACGATCTGATTGACCTCGATCGTGCCGGCGACCGGATCGTCCGCCCCGGTCGGCAGCTTCGCGCCTTTCCCGACGCCCATGATGGACGCGTTCTCCATGTCGCCGTCGTCCGTCCATCCAGCGCCGGAGTAGAATGCCTTCGACTCGCCGCGCCAGTAGCTGCGGTGCGAGGTCGATATGGTCATCATCGGCGAATAATCGTATTCGAAGCCGCCGCCCAGCTGCTCGTCGCTTCGGCTGTAACCGGAGCTCGCGTCCCCCGTGCTGCCGGGCGCCGCGGCTTCCGTCCCCTTGTCTCCGAGAAACACCTGTACGGACTCGCCCTTCGATTGCTTCCATAGCGTATAAGGATCCTGCAGGAGCGGAGACAAGGACGGCATGTTCAATCCGACTGCCATTAATACGGTCAAGACGAGCGCGATCGGCACGATTAATTGAAGCGGATATTCCAGCAGCTCCTTCCAGCTGCTCGGATGTTCTCGCTGCAGCTTGGAGAGATGGGCGGCCACGAGCCACAGCAGTCCGATGAAGACGACCATCCCCACTTCGTCCCACAGCCAGATCGGGGTGAACGAATCGGCTATCGTGAGCGTCAGCAAGCTGACGCCGATGAGGCCGAACATCCTGACCCGCGTCGTCGTCCACGAGGCGAATAACGCGTAGATCAGCAGCAGGAAGCAGCTGATCCAGATGAACGGGTGCAGCTGCGCGGTATGCGCCTGCAGCCACCAAATCCATTCCTGCCAACGCTCCGGTCTCGAAATGAGCCATTCCATCCCGGAGAACCGCGTCGTGATGTAGACGGCCGCCGCCGCTTGAACAAGCAGCTTCGCAAGCCGCCACCGCAGCGGGAGCAGCAGGTCGACCGCCAGAGCGGCGAAGATCGTGCAATAGGCGACGCGGTATGTCTCTTCCCACCAATAATCTTCGAATATCGCGATCGTATTCGTCAGGATGACGGCAACGAAAATAAAGATAAGCTTCGTATACCAATGATTAGCCAGGTATGCCGCAAGCGGCTTCAAAGTCCGCTTCATGCGATTCCTCCTCCTTCCAATACGACCGGAAGCTCCTGAAGCTGACGGATTTCGAACACCGGCCAGCCTCGCTCGCGCATGGCTTTCCTCCAGGCCGGCTGATGGCCCGGCTTGTCGGCAGGCGTAGAAATGTGGAGCAGACACGGCAAAATGCCTTTGCGCGACAACCATTCCATGCTGCGTATCGTGTCCGCGCCCGTATCCGGCGAGATGACGATCGCGAAGCAGCCGGGCTCCAGCATCGAGTCGGCGAGCTGCAGCGAGGCATACAGCGGACGGGCGGCGTCGGCATCGACGAAGGTCAAGTGCTTCATGGTCATATTGCGCTGCTCGATGCCGGACTTCGGCGCGATCATCGTCATCGTCTCGCCGACGGAGAGCAGCCCCATTGCCGTGTCCTCCTTCAGGCCGTTCTCCAGCAAGGAGGCGGCGGCGGATACGGCAAGCTCGAAACGGCCGGCCGCATCTTCCCCGTATGCCGCCTGATGCCGGTCGAGGACGACGAGCGTGCGCGGCAGCGATTCCCGCTCGAACGCCTTCGACTTCCATTCGCCGGTTTTGGCCGTCGCGTTCCAATGGACGCGCGACAAGCGGTCGCCGTACAAATATTCGCGCACGCCGTTGATTTGCGTCGTTTCCTTCGCGGAGCGCGACGCGATCGCGTGCGAATACGGGCCGCGGATGCCGCGCTGAACCCCGTGCCATTGCCGGAGCGGCACCGTCTGGGGAAGCACGCTGAACACGGTCTCCGAGCCGAACTGGCCGGCATGCTCGAACAAGCCGAATACGTCGTATGAAAGGCATTCCGTATGCGTAAACCGGTACTCCCCCCGCTGAAGCGGCGGCGTCTGATACGTCACCTGCCCGGATCGCTTCCAGTTCGGGACGAAGGACGTTTCGAAAGCGAGCTTCTGCCCGTTATGGCGCTGCAGCCGATCTCTGACGATGACGTAAGGAAGCGGGTAATAGCCCGGGATTTTCACGTTCAGGCTGACGTCCAGCGAGCTGCCAGCCGACAGCGAGTGATCCATCGCCGCGCCCCCCGAGCTCGCGTATACCCGGCTGCCGTTCACGCGATGGATGCCGCTCCATCTTCCGAGCACTAAATATAGCAAAAGCAAATTCAATATCATAAAGAGCATGAAAGCGGTCTTGCCGCCTTGGAACAAAAAATAAAACAGACTGGCCGTATAAATGACTGCTACCAGCTGCCAGCGCAGCTTCGAAGATTTCGCCGCCGCCATCGGACTAGCGCTCTAGCCTGACCGGCACTTTCGTGGATTGAATGACCTGCGCGACGATATCCTCCGCCCTCACGCCGTTCATTCTCGCTTCGGTGCGGAGCAGCAGTCGATGCGACAGCACGTAAGGCGCCAGCTCCTTCACGTCGTCCGGCGTAACGAAGCTCCGCTGCCGGATATACGCGCTTGCCTTCGACGCCCTCGCGAGCGCCAGCGCCGCCCGCGGGCTTGCGCCGAGCAGAACGCTCGCGTGCTCCCTCGTGCCGCGGATCAAGCTGACCAAATATTTGCCGACGGCGTCGTCGATGTGCACGCCGAGCACCTGCTCCTGGATATGGAGCATGTCTTCGATGCCCATCATCGGCTCGATCCTCTCCGACGGGTGGATGCCTTCATTGGACATGACCATGCGATGCTCGTCGGCTTCGCTCGGATAACCGAGCGACAGCTTCATCATGAACCGGTCGAGCTGCGCCTCGGGCAGCGTGTAGGTGCCCTCGAACTCGATCGGGTTTTGCGTCGCCAGCAGCACGAACGGGCGCGGCAGCTCATACGTGTCGCCGTCCACCGTCACATGCCCCTCCTCCATCGCTTCGAGAAGAGCGGATTGGGTTTTCGTCGTCGCCCTGTTAATCTCGTCGGCGAGCAATATATTGGACATGACCGGACCCGGACGGAATAAAAACGTTTCCTGCTTCGGATGATAAATGGAAACGCCCGTAATGTCGGTCGGGAGCAGATCGGGATTGCACTGAATCCGGCGGAATTGGCCGCCGATCGATTTGGCGAGCGCTTTTACAAGCTGCGTTTTGCCTGTGCCGGGAACGTCTTCGAGAAGCACGTGTCCGCCCGCGATAACGGCGATGAGCAGTCTTTGGATTTCCTCCTGTTTGCCAAGGATACAAGATTCTAAGTTACGGAGAATGGAAGCACATAATTGCATGTCTGCAGGACGAATATCCATTTGATGACCTCCCGGATCGTATGCTAGTAATAAAATGATTAATACTACTATTTTACAGTACTTCCTTTCCGGTACACAAACGTTTTCGCTCCAAAAAAAATTGGAAGATCCCACAGGGATCTTCCAATGCAAGGAAAGCTAGCTTCATCCTTTTGGCCGCACGACCAGCGCGGCCAAGAACGAGAAGATGATCGCGGCCGATATCCCGGCGCTCGTCACTTTGAAGATGCCGGAGATGACGCCGATCCAGCCTTGGCTGTGCAGCTCGGTCAGCGCGCCGTGCACGAGCGCGTTGCCGAAGCTCGTAATCGGCACGGTTGCGCCCGCCCCGGCGAATTTGACGAGCGGCTCATACAGGTCGAACCCGTCCACGATGGCGCCGATTACGACGAGCGTGGCCATCGTATGAGCCGGGGTCAGCTTCATGACGTCAAACATCAATTGCCCGAGCACGCAAATCGCGCCGCCGACAAGAAAAGCCCACAAAAAAATCATATCCGCCTACTCCTTTCCTGCGCTAATCGCTACGGCATGCGCGATGCACGGAATGCTCTCGCCCTGCTGGTACGACAGCGGGGACAGCAATGCGCCAGTGGCGACGACCAGTATCCGGTTCAGCTCGCCCTTCTTCACGCGCTTGAGCAGATGGCCGTACGTCACGACGGCCGAACAAGCGCAGCCGCTGCCGCCTGCCTGCACCTTCTGCTTCTCGACGTCGTATACCATGAGCCCGCAGTCGCCGAACACCGTATCGTTCATCGGCACGTTGTTTTGCAGCAGCAAATCCTTCGCGATCGGATGGCCGACGCCCGCCAAGTCGCCCGTTACGATCAGGTCGTAATCGCCGGGCGAGCGGCCCGTATCGTTGAAATGCGCCTGAATCGTGTCGACGGCCGCGGGGGCCATGGCCGCTCCCATATTGAACGGGTCCTTGATGCCCAAATCGACGATTTTGCCGATCGTCGCGCATTCGACAACCGGTCCTTCCCCTTCGGCGGCGACGACGGCGGCGCCGGCTCCCGTCACGGTATATTGTGCGGTCGGAGGCTTCTGCGATCCGTATTCGGTCGGATAGCGGAACTGCTTCTCCGCGGTGCAGTTGTGGCTGCAAGTGCCGGCCAGCACATGGCTGCCCGACCCGGAGTTCACGATAAGCGATGCCAGCGCGAGCGTCTCCATCGACGTCGAGCAGGCGCCGAAGACGCCGATGTACGGCACGCCGAGCGATCTGGCCGCGAAGCTGTTGCTGATGATCTGGTTCATCAGATCGCCGCCGACGTAATATTGGACCTGGCCCCTGTCGATGCGGGCATTCTGGATGGCGAATTCGGACGCCTGCTCGAGCAGCAGGCGCTCCGCCTTCTCCCAGCTTTTTTGCTGCATGTCGAGCTCCGGGTGAACAAGGTCAAAGTCCGCCGCAAGCGGCCCGTTGCCCTCGTCCGGGCCTACGACGGTCGCTTCGCCGATAATGACGGGGCGCTTCTCGAACCACCAAGACTGTTTTCCTCGCAGCATGTCACTGCCCCCCAGTACCCAATATAAGATGAACGATGCCGACGAAGAACGCCGCGACCGTGCCGTAGACGATAACGGCTCCGGCGAGCTTGAACATGTTGCCGCCGACCCCGAGCACAAGTCCTTCGCTCCGGTGCTCCAGCGCGGCGGAGCACATCGAGTTCGCGAATCCCGTGACCGGCACGGCCGAGCCTGCGCCTGCCCATTGCGCAAGCTTGTCGTATACGCCAAGGCTCGTTAAAATAACGGAAAGCAATATAAGCACGGCGACCGTCGGATTGCTTGCCTGCTCGTTGCTCATCCCCATGAGATGGACGAACAGCTCTTGAATGGCTTGCCCAAGGACGCAGATCGCTCCGCCGACCACGAATGCTTTCACGCAGTTCGCGAAGATCGAGCGCGGGGGTTCCTTGGTTTTCGCAAACGACTGGTATTCCTTCGGCGACATCGACATTTTTTTGAATCTTTGCGCGCCCTTGCTTTTGGTAGCCACAGCTGCACTCTCCTTATCTGTTACGGCCGCTAAAATAACCGAATCCCCGGTCCCTTAGCCGCTTTCCTTTGTTCTGCTTCATTATTTGTAATCGCAGGAATCAATATTCCAGCAAAAAAAAGGATTGCCCGGGAGCGGCAGCAATGCCCGGGCAATCCAGAAAACCATCCATATCCTTCCATTATCATGACGCCAGGGCGCCGAGCCGAACGAAGAAGAGAGCCCATCGCGACGGGCTCTCCCCTTTCCTTGCCTATTCCGATCTTATTTCGACCATAGCTCGACGCGGTCTTGAACCATCTTCGTGAACTCTTCGTTCAGCTTCGCCACGCCCGCGTCCTCGAGGTCTTTCAGGAACGCGTCGTAAATTTTGTCGAAGTCGGCCGGTTTCGCGAGAATCGCTTCCGGGATGCGCTTCTTCATAATATCCTGCGTCTTCTGGAAAATAACGTTCGCTTGGGAGCCTGTCTCGAACGGAAGCGTCCAAGCGGCGCCGTATTTGCGTTCAGGGAACGCGTCGTCGGCTGGCCACAGATCCTTGTACGTCGTTGCGCCGTATGCCGCAAGCGTCTTTTTGTCTTCTTCGGAATACGCGGTTTGAATTTGTTCAGGGAACGTCGTCGTGTAGTAGTTGCCGGACGGATCCTTCACGCCGTCGCCGTAACGGGCGGACAGCAGGTAGTTGCCGATGCCGGTCGTTTTCTTGAACGTATTGTTGTCGTTCGATTTCATCGCTTGAACGTCTTCGGGAATGACGCGCTTGCCGTCGACTACGTTGTAATGCTTGCCTTCGATCCCCCAGTTGACGAGCACTTGGCCTTCGTCGGAAGCCAGGAAGTCCAGGAATTTGATTAAGCGAACCGGATCCTGAGCGTCCTTCGTAATGCTGATGCCGAAGCCTCCGAGGTAACCCGTTCCTTGGAAGGAATGATCCTGGTACGATTCGTTCAGCGTAACCGGGAAGCGAGCGTAGGTCGCGCCGAATTTGCCTTCGGCTTTCAAGGCGTTTTGCGCGTCGGCATAATCCCAATCCTGGTCGATCAGGCCAAGAACGCGGCCGGATGCGATTTTCGCTTTGTATTGATCGTATTTTTGAACGAAGCTTTCTTTGTCAAGCAGGCCGATGTCGTTCATATGGTTCAGCCAGCGGAAGTACTCTCTTTCTTCCGGGCGCTGGTAGTGCATAATTGCTTCGTGCGTCTCCTGATCGATATAAAATTCGCCGTCGTCCGGCGCGCCGGTTGCGTAGAACGCCGGATTCGTAACGGAAATCAAAATTTGCCATTCGCCGCCGTTGAGCGACAGGCCGATCGTCGGTTGGCCGTCAGCCGTCTTCGGATTTTTCTCGATATAGGCTTTGATTGCATTTTCGTAGTCTTGAACCGTTTTGATTTCCGGATAACCGGCTGCTTCAAGCACTTGGTGCTGCAATTGGAAGCCGCCGCCCGCTTCGAAGTACGTTTGATTTACGCCTGCTTGCGGCAGGACGTAGATCGCATCGTCATCCGCGCTCCAGGCAAGACGGTTGAAATATTCCCCGTATACCTTCTTGATGTTGGGGCCATGCTCTTCGATCAGGGGACGAAGATCGACTAACGCGCCGGCGTCAACCAGCTTGCCTGAATTTCCCTTCGCCATAACGAGGTCCGGATACTCGTCGCTCGCTACCATGAGCGAGAACATATCCGCATCGGAGCCGCCGACCGGAAATTCCTGCTTCAGCGTAATGCCCGTTTTTTCTTGGATCGCTTTGCCGACTTCCGATTGCATGTCGTCCCAGTTCGGGTTGTTGTCGCCGGACGCGAGACGGACGGTTATCGGCTCGAGCGACTCGCCTTCGTTTGCCCCTCCGTTGTTCGCTCCGGCGTTCGCGCCGCCTTCGTTGTTCGAATTGCCGCATGCCGTGACGAATACGAATACGAGTGCGAGCAGCAGGCTGAGGAACATTTGCGTCTTTCTCTTCATTGCTGTACTGCCTCCCTTTTTGTGTGCGTGAATGCTTCTATAACAACAGGAATCCTGCTATTACCGCGGATCAGCTTTTTACGGCGCCGAGCGTCATGCCTTTGACGAAATACTTTTGCAGGAACGGATACACGAGCAAGATCGGCACCGTTACGACGATGGTAATCGCCATTTTGATAGACTCCGGCGATACGGACGAAATCGCTTGCTGGGCATTCGGGTCGCGATAATTGCTGCCCGTTTGCGTAGACAGGAGCACCTTCATCAGCTCGTATTGCAGCGTCGTGTTCTCCGGGCTCCGGTTGTTGTACAGGTACGTATCGAACCAGGAATTCCAGTGGCCGACGGCGATGAACAGCGCGATCGTCGCGAGAACGGGCTGGCAAAGCGGAAGAATGACCTTCCAGAAAATCGTCCAGTCGTTCGCGCCGTCGATCTTCGCCGATTCCTGAAGCGCGTACGGCAGCCCGTCGATATACGAACGGATGACGAAGACGTTCCAGACGCTCAGCAGCGCGGGGATGATATAGACCGCGAACGTGCTGATCAAGCCGAGATTTTTCATAAGAAGGAAGCCTGGAATGAGGCCGCCCGAGAAATACATCGTGAGGGCGAACAGCACCGACATCCATCTTCTCGCCTGGAAGTCGGGGCGGCTTAGCGTGTAAGCCATCATCGACGCCGAGATGACCCCGATCGCGGTGCCGAGCACCGTCCGGATGACGGAATTTTTAAAGCCGGTAAGCAGACCTTCGAAACCGAAGATCGTTTCGTAGTTTTTCATCGTAAACTCGCGGGGGTAAATCGTAAGTCCCCCTCTTACCGTATCGACCGAATCGTTGAACGAGATGGCGAGTACGTTAAGGAACGGATATAAGGTAACGATCGTGACGATCGCCATGAACACGTAGATGAAAATATCGAACGCTTTGTCGCCGAACGTTTTGCTTGCAACGCCTTGCATGTGCCGCGCCTCCTATATGATCGATTCTTTGGTGACCCGCTTGTATATGCCGTTCGCGACGAACACGAGCAGGATGCTGACAACGGAGTTGAAGATGCCGATGGCCGTGCCGTACGAATATCGGCCCATCTGGATTCCGTATTTGAGCGCATACAGGTCAAGCACCTCGGAGTAATCCGATACTAGAGGGTTGCCCAGCAGGAACTGCTTCTCGTAGCCGATGCTGATCAAATGTCCGATCGACAGGATGAACAGCACCATGAACGTCGTGCGGATGCCCGGCAGCGTAATATGCCACATTTTGCGGAAGCGTCCCGCCCCGTCGACGGTCGAAGCTTCGTACAGCTCCGGATCGATGCCGGCCATGGCGGCCAGGAAGATGATCGAGTTCCAGCCCATCTCCTTCCACAGATCCGATAAGGTGACGATGCCCCAGAACATTTCGCCCTTGGCCATGAACTGGATCGGCGCGTCGATGATGCCAAGCCACATGAGCAGCTGGTTCACGGCGCCTCCGTCCGTCGACAGCATCTTCGATACGATGCCCGCTACGACGACCCACGAGACGAAGTGAGGCAAATACGAGATCGTTTGTACCGAGCGCTTGAAAAACTGGCCTCTCATTTCGTTCAATAATAAGGCAAAAATAACGGGAACGGTAAAACCGACGATTAGACCCATCGTGCTCATCGCCAGCGTGTTGCGCAGAACGATGTAGAAGCGTTCATCCTGGAACAATTCGATGAAATTATCGAGACCGACCCAATTCTGATTGAAGATCGAATCTTTCGGTTTGTAGTTTTGAAAGGCGGTCAGCCAGCCCCATACGGGCACGTAACTGAATATAACGATCCATATGACGAACGGTAGCGACATCAAGTACAAATATCGCTGCTGGAAAGCTTTGAACCAGAACCGGTTCTTCCTCTGCGTCGTCCCCGTCTGCGGGGCACTCTCTGTTAGCGGTTTCATCTGCGCTCCTCCTACTGTTATTGCGGTCCGCGTCTGCGGCTTCGGGCAAGCTTGTTTCTCGTCTGTGTAGCTTACCCTCTCCTAACTGTACTAATCATAAACGAAGCGGCCCGCTCCGGTGCACCCGACAAATTAGACGTAAAATCATATCAAAATAAGCACTTTCAAACGCTTTCATTGCGGTTGATTTCCAGGTCATAGGGAGCGCAAAAAGACGCCGCGGCCGCTTGTTTCCGTCGGAAACATAGCGGCCGCGGCGTCTGCAGCGAGATCCGGCCATACGGCTCCCCGTCCCTTATTCCGTGGCGCCCTTGCCGCCGGCGCCCTTGAAGGAGGATGGAGAAACCCCTTTATATTTTTTGAACTTGCTGTGAAAATAGTCGACGTTCGCGTAGCCGACCCGCTCCGACACTTGATGCACCTTGAGTCCTTCCTGCAGCAGCTCGATCGCGTGCTGGATTCGAACCCGGTCCAGGTACGTGTTGAAGTGCTCGCCCGTATGGTTTTTGAACATTTTGCCCAAGTACCCGCTGTTGTAATTGAACAGCTCGGCAAGCGTCTCCAGCTTGATGTTCTCGCTGTAGTGGCGTTCGATGAAATCGGTCATCTTCTTCATGACGGACGAATTGTCCGATTTCCCGATCTTCGCAGCCAATTCCGACAGCCGCTCCCGCAGCTGCGCCAGCATCTCGTCGTAGTGATGGGCGAGGTACAAGGCGGTTACCATATTCAAATCCTCCTGCAGCGACAGCTGCGGATTCGACGTCGCCGCCTTGTTCAGCACGATCGTCAGCAGCTGCGCCCAGCCCGACTTCACGGACTGCTCGGACGAGTCATGCGCGCATATGCGGTCGGAAGCTTCCTGCAGCGTCTTCTCCACGCCGTCCTTGCTGCCGATATCGAGCATGTAGAACAGCTTCTCGGCAAGAGCGTTCATATCGGGCTCGGACGGCCGCTCTTCGATCGGATTGGCCGCCTCTTCGATCGAGGCGATATGGATCTGTCGGCCGCTCTGCATGAACCGGCGCTTCAGCAGCCCGCGCACGGCACCGGTCCAATCCTCCAGCTCCCGAAGCTCCCGGACCGGCATGCTCGCGGCCGCCGTGAAGCGGATTCTCTCCCCGCAGCTTTCCTCGATCCATTGCCGCATCTCCTCCCGCGAGCCGTTCTGCAGCAAATAATCTTTGAGAAGCACGCCGACGAACGGCTCCGCCGAGAATACCCAGCCGATCTGCTTCTGCTCGACGAGATCGGCCAGCTTCTTGCGCACCGTCGCATTCATCGTCAGCGAATGCTCCCTGCTGTACAGCTCGATCAACAGCAGCTGGTAATACTTCGCGGGCGTTCCGAGGAGGCGCTTCAGCTCCTCGCCGTCCGCGTAAGCGGCAGACGGCTTGCCCGACGCCAGCTGCTGCAGCAGCTCCTCGCGCAGCAGCGCGGTCGTCTGCTCCGTGCTCTCCTGCTTCGCGCTGCTCAGCTTGAGCTGCTCGCCGATTCGCTCCACGTAAGCATCCAGCTCGTCCTCGTCGATCGGCTTCAGGATATAGCCGTCCACGCTGTGCGCGATCGCCTGCTTCGCATAATTGAAATCGGCATATCCGCTCAAGATCAGAATGCGGCAGACGGTGTCCGTCTTTCGGATTTCTTCGATCGCCTGCAGCCCGTCCATGCCCGGCATGCGGATATCGATCAGAATCAAATCCGGCCGGAGCTCCTTATGCTTCTCTACCGCTTCCCTTCCGTTCGAAGCGGTACCGGCGACGAGGAAGCCCCGTTTCCCCCAATCGACGATCGATTGCAGTCCTTCGCGAATCATCGGCTCGTCGTCGACGATTAGCACCTTATTCATAGTGTTGACCCCCCGATTGGAATTTCGAACGAAATTCGCGTGCCCTCTCCCGGCTTGCTGTGAATCGTTAATCCGTATTCTTCCCCGTAGATCATGACGAGCCTCTGGTGCACGTTGCGCAGCCCGATCCGGTATTCTTCCTCTTCTTCCATGTCGTGCAGCGATTCGATGATCTCTTTTTTCTTCTCCTCGCTTATTCCTACGCCGTTATCGGCCACCTCGATCTTAAGCGATCGTTCGCCGAAGGTCGTCGTCAGAGAGACGAACCCGCCTTCCGCAACGTTCTCGAGACCGTGAACGACCGCGTTTTCGACCAAAGGCTGAATGATCAGCGGCGGAATTTCCGTATCCCTGCCCTTTTCGTCGATGCCGAGGCGAAACGCGAGCCGCTCGTCCCCGTACCTGAACTTCTGGATCTCCAAATAGCAGCGTACGATTTCGAGCTCGTCCTTCAGCGCGATTTTTCGGGTCCCGACCTCGAGGTTGCGGCGGATCATCTTGCCGAGCATGCGGACGATGCCCGAAATTTCCGCTTCGCCCTTAATATGGGCCTTCATCCGGATCGACTCCAGCGCGTTGAACAGAAAATGCGGGTTGATCTGGCTCGCCATCATTTTCAGCTTGATTTCCTTCTGCCGCAGCTCCAGCTGCGCCTTCTGCTTCTGCGATTCGGTCACCTCGTCCATCAAGCCGCGGATGCTGACGACCATGTTGTTGAACTGCTTGGACAGAATGCCGATCTCGTCGTTGCCCGACACGTTCGAGATGACGTTCAGATCGCCCATGGCCACCTTGTTCAAATCCTTGTTCAGCACGAGCATCCGCTTGGCGAGAATCGCCGAGAAGATATAGATCAGAATAAACGCGATGACCAGGCTGATCATAATGATGCCGAAGCCGAGCAGGCTGATTCGGTTCGCGCCGCTGACGATGCTGTCGATCGTGAAGACCGAGATAATCTTCAGCCCGTTCCGGCTCGAGTCGGGCAGCAGCTCCTCGACGACGATTTTCGACGGCATGCCGTCGAACTTCATTTCGTACGTGCCGTTCGCCAGATCGGTCAATTGGGCGGCGAAATCGAGGTCCGAAATGTTTTTCCCGACCCATTCGGGATTTTTGGCCGCGATCATGTAGCCGCTGTCATCGATGATCATCGTATCGAACGGCTCCTGGCTGATCATGGCGTTCAATTCGTTCTGGTTCACCCCGATAACGAGCATGCCGCTCGTCCGGTAGGTCGGAAACGAGATTTTGCGCACGAGGCTTAAAAAATAGCGGTTTTCTTTCGTCTCGTCGCTAATGTACGCCCAATGGATCCCGTCCTCCTCCATCGCCGCCTTATACCAGCTTTTTTCCATAATCGGCGGGGTTACCTTCAGAAATTCCCAGTTCTCGAGAATCGACATGTTCGTCGTGTAGAAGCGGATGTTGTAAATTTCGCTGTACAGATGAACGTAATCGCGGAAATCCCGGTAATCCCAGAACGCCTTGACCACTTCGAACGTCGATTTGTAATTCGTGTTCACCACGTCCGTCAAGCGGCTGTCGACGAGCAGCTTGTCCGATATTTCGATCGGCATCCGGATAATGTCCGTCGTCTGCTTCTTGATCCGCTCGACGTTGTTCGTTACCTGCTGAGTCGCCTGATCCAGGACGTTCTGGCGGAAGGCGACCGTCAGGAAGATGCCGACGATGAGCACGGGAACGAACACGACCAATATAAAGGAAAAAATAAGTTTGTTTTTGATCCGGATATTGTTCATCCGTCGCGCGGCGTCTCTCATATACCGCTTCATACCGGCGGCCTCCTCCTTCGATAGGAAAGCGTTGCCATTTCAGGCGAAAACATAAAGCACCCTATATTATAAAGCGGCGGCGCCTCGATTCATACATGCATAATTCGTCCATTCCTCATATGGAAATCAGACGTTGGCGCAAAAGAAAACCGCTCTGCTCAGAGCGGAATGCGGTAAGAGGAATGCTCCTCGATAATATGCTCGCCCATATTGTACACCCACTTGAAGGAAAAACGATCGCCTTCGTAGCCGGTTCTGCTGCGGATGTCCGGCAATATGACGGTTTCGAAATTGTCCAAAATAATGCGCTCGTACCGCGCGAGCCGCTCCTCGTTCTCGTCCCGCAGCCGCCCGGCCTCATCTTCCGACGCCGCGGTTTGCAGGAAGTATGCAAGCGCCGCATCGCCGTCGCTAATTTGTACCGGCAAAGGGCGCCCCGATCCGCGAAACACTTCCTTAACCGTATCGATCCAATCTCTGTATAAGGCAATCGTAATATTCGTCATGATCGTTCGCGGCCTCTTTCCTTCGTTTCCGTTAACCTATAGAATAAAGCCGCATGCCGGAAAATGCAACCGTGGAGGATGACGCTTATCAGGTACTTTCCGCCAAACCGGCACGATTACGCTAGTTCGAACACTTACCGCTCTTGCAATGCTATCCCCCGTCGGTAAGCCCTACCTTTCGAACACGTCACTTCCCACTAATCCGGCACTAGCGCTTAAGTCCGCATCGCTTTCACCAACCCGGCAACTGCCTTCCATCTATCGCGATCCTTTACCCGGCACTTTCGCGCGAGGCATGAAGATGTCCGCCTCCGCTCACCTGTAACTGCCTGATTACCCATGCATTGACTGGAATTTGTTCAATCAAACGGCTGCATACACTGCTCAGGAACGCGTTTGGTTGGATTTTATCCAGTCTGATCGAGCGAATCGGCCTCTATTCACACTTGAAATGCCCTTTTGACTGGAATTTATCCAATCAAATGGCCGCATACGGAGCTCTGGAGCGCTTTTGGTTGGATTTTATCCAGGCAAAATGTCACGATACCGCGCAATGGAAAGTGCCGCATCCACAATAGCGCAAACAAATCAAGCCTCTCCCGTGGCGCCTTAGCGGCCCGTGAGAGGCTTGATTAGTGTTAGCGTACGTTGAAGGCGCTAAGCCTCACGTCGCCTTTAAGCGCGATGACCAAATCGCCGGCAAGGCTCGCAATCGGCGACAGCTCGATTCGGATCGTTCGCCATTCTTGCTCGCCGCCCGCCGCGATCTCGGCGGAACCGGCAAGCTCGCCGCCGATGCGGACCGTCAGCGATCCGCCTTCGGCGCCTCCGCTTACGCGAGCCTCAAGCACCGAGGAGCCGTTCGACCAGTCCGCGTCCGCGAAGGCGATCCAGCCCTCGGTGCCGGTCGGACGAACGCAGGTGCCGCCTTCCTTGCTCTCGTCCAAGTAAACGCCGGCGTAATCGTCGTAGTTCTCGGCGCGCGTCCGTACCGACAGGTCGCGTGCCGGAATTCTCTCGCCCTCGATCGCGATCGTGGCGGATGCCTTCGCGTCGGCGGAAGAGCCTCCGGCCGTGAACGTATAGGACGCCGTCTCCAGGCAGAACCGGTCGCGCGTCACGTCCCAAATCGCCAGCTCCTCAGCCGGCACGGCAAGCTCCACTTGCTTCGTCTCGCCCGGCAGCAGGCCGATGCGCGCAAAGCCGACCAGCTTCTTCAGCGGCCGCCGAACTCTGGACCCTTCCGCGCGGACGTAGAGCTGGACGACCTCGTCGGCCGCCACGGCGGATTCGTTCGTCACTTGCAGACGAGCCGTCACGCTGCCGCCGATGCCGCGCGCCTCGTTCGCGAGTTCGAGCTCGCCGTACCGGAACGCGCCGTAGCTGAGCCCGTGGCCGAACGGGTAAAGCGGCTCGCCGTCGAAGTACAGATACGTCCTCTTCCCTTTCAATATATCGTAATCCATCAGATCGGTCAGCTGCTCCTCGGATTGATACCATGTCATATTAAGCCGTCCCGCAGGCGAATAGTCGCCGAACAGCACGTCGGCCACCGCGTTGCCCAGCTCCTGTCCGGCATGCGACAAGTACACGATCGCCGGAATGTTCCGGTTCGCTTCGTTCAGCGCGAACGGATAGCTGCCGACGACGACGACGACCGTATTCGGGTTCGCCGCGTGCACGGCGCGGATCAATTCGTTCTGCGAGGCCGCAAGCGCAAGACCCGGACGGTCGATCTCCTCTTTGCCGTTGATGAGCGGGTTGTTGCCGACGACGACGATCGCCGCCTCGGACGCCTTCGCGGCCGCGACCGCTTCCGCGATGCCGCTTGCGACAACATCCTTCATGAACAGCTCGCCCTCGCCGATCGCCCCGTCATTCTTCACTTGAAGAGAACCGGTTCCGCCTTCGGCAACCGTCACCGGCTTGCCGTTCCATGTCCGGATGGCGAACCGGCCGTCGTCTTGCCCGTCGAGCTTGAACACTTCCTTGACGAACCAGCCGAACGCCTCGTCCGCTGCCGCCGCGACGTTCACGTCGTCCGCGCTTGTCAGCAGCTTGCCGCTCGCCTTGCTCTCCAGCGTATAGCTGCCCCAGCCCCAGTCGGTCAATTCGAACAGATCGCCTTCGGCTCCCTCGTCTGCGGCGCTCAGCTTGCCTCCGTCTGAAACGGACGCCCGAAGCGCCCGACCGCTGGCCGCCGAACGCAGGACGATGCGGTCGCCCCCGCTGCAGTACGTCACCACTTTGCCTTCCAGCTTGCGCTTAATGCCGCCCAGCGGCGTAACCTTGTACGGCAGCGTGCCGGAGTACCAGTCCCGGTAGACGACGTCCGCAAGCGGCCCGATCACGGCGACGCTGCTTAGCTTCTCCTTGTCCAGCGGCAGCGCGCCGCCTTCGTTCTTCAGCAGCACGACCGATTCGCGCGCCGCCCGAAGCGATAGCTGCGCATGCTCCGGCGCGCACAGCTTCGCATCCGGGACGTCGGCGTACGGCACGCGATCCGCGGGATCGAATTCCCCGAGCCGGAAGCGCACGCGGAACGTATTGATCAGCGCCTTGTCCAGGTCCGCTTCGGTCAGCAGTCCTTCCGCGAGCGCCTCCCGGATCGCGGCGCACGACTTCTCCTTGTCGTCCGTAATGCTGTCGATGCCGGCCTTAATCGCGTGCGCCACGGCATCCTTGTACGAATCGTAATACTTGTGGTCGTTCACGATGCCGAGCAGATCGCCCGCGTCGCTCACGACGAAGCCGTTCATGCCCCACTCGCCCTTCACGACCTTATTCACGTCCTCGTGCAGAATCGTCGGGGTGCCGTTGACGGAATTGTATGAGGTCATCATCGAATGCGCGCCGCCCTTCACGAAGGCAGGCTTGAACGCCGCTTGGTAATACTCCTTCATGTTGCGCGGATCGATGCTGGCCGAGCAGCTGCCGCGGTTGATTTCATTATTGTTCCCGATAAAATGCTTCAGCGTCGCCACCGCTTTGAAATAATGCGGGTGATCGCCTTGAATGCCCTGCACGAGCGCGGCGGTCAGCTCGCCGGTCAGCTTCGGGTCTTCGCCGTAGGCTTCCTCCGTGCGTCCCCAGCGCGGGTCGCGCTCCATATCGACCGTCGGCGCCCACAGCGTCAGGCCGTTGACGGCCGGGTTGCGCTGGTAAAAGACGCGCGCCTCGTCGCCGATAACCGAGCCGATCTCCTTCATGAGCTCCGGATTCCACGTGCACCCGAGCCCGATCGGCTGCGGGAACGTCGTCGCTTCGCCGAGCCATGCCATGCCGTGCGCCGCTTCCGTGCCGTGCTTGTACGCTTTGACGCCAAGCCGCTCGATCGCCGGCTGATACTGGACCATCGATTCGATTTTTTCGTCTAATGTGAAGCGCGACACGAGGTCGGTTACCCGCTCCTCGAGCGGCAATTGTATATTTTCGAACGGAAACCGTATATTCGTCGTCATGAAAGTTGTCCCTCTCCTATCCAGTCGGTGTAATGTCGTACCATGCGTCCTTGACCGTGTCGAAAGGAATCGCCGCATCGAGCGCGGCTCCGTCCGACGTCCTGATCGCGACGGCTTCCTTGCAGACGATGCGGCAAGGGGAGCCGTGCGTCGATAGGATGCGGGCGGATTTCAGCTTGCCGGCCTTCCACTCGATATCGACGAGAAATCCGCCTCTCGCCTTCAATCCCGTTACATGCCCGTCCGGCCAAGCGGCAGGCAGCGCGGGAAGCAGCTCGAGCCTATCCAGATGGCTTTGCAGCAGCAGCTCCGCGATGCCCGCCGCGCCGCCGAAGTTGCCGTCGATTTGGAACGGCGGATGATCGTCGAACAAATTCGGATGCGTCGAGCGCGCGAGCAGCGTATGGACGAACTTGTATGCCGTCTCGGCGTCCGCGAGCCGCGCGTACAAGTTGATGAGCCATGCGCAGCTCCAGCCCGTATGTCCGCCGCCGTTCCGTATCCGGCTTTCGAGCGACAATCTCGCCGCTTCGACCAGCTTCGGCGAATGGTCCGGATTGATCGACGTTCCCGGGTACAAGCCGTACAAATGCGATACATGACGGTGACCCGGCTCATGCTCCCGGAACGGCTCGTCCCATTCCTGCAGCAGCCCTTCCGGCGATATGCGCAGCGGAGGAAGCTTCTCGAGCGCTTCCTTCATCCGTCCGGCAATCGGCTCGTCAAGCCCCAGGATCGCCGCGGCCTGCAGGCAATGTCCGAGGAGCTCGCGGATCAGCGTCACGTCCATCGCCGACGACGCCGCTACGCTGCTTACCTCGCCGTCTGCCGTGACGAATTTGTTCTCGGGAGACGTCGACGGCGACGTCCCGAGCTGCCCGTCCTCGTTCTCTTGCAGCCAGTCCAGGCAAAATAACGCGGCCCCCCGCATGATCGGGTATGCCCGGTCCCTCAGATAGGCGTCGCTCGGATTGAACAGATAATGCTCCCACAAATGCTGCGTCAGCCATACGCCGCCAAGCGGCCAGAACGCCCAGCTCGGATGGCCGGCCGTCGGCGTCGAAGCGCGCCACAGGTCGACGTTATGATGCGCGACCCAGCCCTCGCAGCCGTAATGGATAGCTGCCGTACGCGCGCCGTTCGCGCTCAGTTCCTCGATCATGCGAAACAACGGCTCGTGGCATTCGCTCAAGTTGCCGGTCTCCGCGGGCCAATAATTCATCTGCGTATTGATGTTCGTCGTGTAATCGCTGTTCCAAGGCGGCTGAACGCGGTCGTTCCATATCCCTTGCAGATTGGCCGGCTGCGTACCCGGCCGCGAGCATGCCATGAGCAAATACCGCCCGTATTGGAAGTACAACGCCTCGAGCTGCGGATCCCGCTCGCCACTCCTGTAAGCTTCGAGCCGGACGTCCGTCGGCCGTTGTCCGTTCGGCGACCGGCCGAGATCCAGATCGACGCGGCGGAACAAGGCGCGGTGATCGCTCGCATGCCGCTCGCGCAGCTCCTCGTAGCGGTGCGCGGCTGCCGAAGCCAAGTCGCGTCCGCTCAGCTCGCCCAGCTCCGCGCGGCTCCTGACCGGAGGTCGGTCGAAGCCGGCGAAGCTCGTCGCGGCGCTCAGTACGAAGGTGACGGCCTTCGCGCCCTCCACCTTAAGCCGATTGTCCGCATCGACTTCCACCGTGCCGCCTTCCGCTATCGCCTTCAGGCGAATTTGGAACGTCATCCCCCGATCCGCCTCGTACAGTACGGACCTCGGATGGTCGCCTCTATAATTGTCCGCGACGTGGCTCGGGCACCGTCCATGCAGCGCGATGACGCCGTCCCCCTCGGACGAGAGCTCGAACCGCAGATCGGAGACAAGCGATGCCGTGAGCGACAGCCGCTCTTCGCCGTCCGCTTCGTATCTCGCGACCAGAACTTGATCGGCGGCGCTCGCGAACGTCTCCCGCAGGTACGAAGTCCGGCCGATCTTATACCTTGCGGACGCGATTCCCGCGTCGATGTCCAGCCGGCGGACGTAGCTCTCGCGCTCCGCGTCCGGTTCCGCGTGCAGCTCGATTAACAAGTCCCCCATCGGCTGATACGATTCCGTATTCGTGCCGAGCATGCTGTCCCCGACCAGCTTCTCCGCTTCCGCGAACCGCTTCGCCGCGATCAGCTCGCGGGCGCGCTTCAAATAACGCAGCGCCTCGTAGTTGTTCGTGTCGCGAGGAAAGCCCGACCAAAGCGTATCTTCATTTAATTGAACGCGTTCCTTCTTCGCGCCTCCGAACACCATGCCGCCGAGCCGGCCGTTGCCGACCGGCAGCGCTTCCTCCCATTTGGAGGCCGGCTGCGCGTACCATAGCGTCCAATCCTGCATCGATTTATGCTCCATGTTTCGGTCTCCTGTTATCGTTTTCATATTTTCGGATAGATAACGGTCATTATTCATCATAACGGAATCGGCTCCCCGTACAGTACCCATAAGATTATGCTTAAAATCATATGTAAATTAGCGCTCGCCTAAACGCAATAAGGCCGTCCGAAGGGAGAAAACCCTTTCGGACAGCCTATGAAGCCGCTTGTTTACAAGCCTGCCGCACCGAATACTTTGTCAAAGCCGGCCTGCGACCGTTTGAACAGCTCTTCCGGCGTTTGATTCGGCGGCTCCGCCGTCAATATTTCTTGCGAGACGGCGCCTTTGTAGCCGATCTTGTGAAGCGCCTTCAGGAAGCCGGCCAAATCGATGACGCCCTCGCCCGGATAAATGCGGCCGTTGTCGAGCGCTTCCTCCACCGGCACGTCCGGCGCGTCGTTAATATGC
The DNA here is from genome assembly GCF_014705655.1 of Paenibacillus arenilitoris. Classification (GTDB taxonomy): domain Bacteria; phylum Bacillota; class Bacilli; order Paenibacillales; family Paenibacillaceae; genus Pristimantibacillus; species Pristimantibacillus arenilitoris. Next base: position 23,703 of record NZ_JACXIY010000050.1, read on the forward strand.
ACATGCACGATCTGGTCGGCGCGCAGCGCTTCGATGTCCGCGACCGTCAGGCCGTTCGTATACCAGTGGTAAGCGTCGAACAGCAGGCCGACGTTGCTCTCGCCGATCGCGCCGATCCAGTCCAGCGTCTCCTCCACCGTCCATATGAACGGATTGGCCCAGCGCGTCCGAAGGTGATGCGGACCGACGAACTCGAGGCCGAGCCGGATGCCGTACGCGCCGAGAATTTGCGCGCATGTGCGCAGGCGGCGGGTTGCCACCGCCATGAAGTGCGCCGCCTTCCAATCGGTCGAAGGCAGAATGTACGTACAGCAGCTCGTACAGCCCAGCGCCTGGGCCGCAGCGGCCGCAGCGGCCAGCTTCTGCACGCCTTCCAGGAACGCTTCCTCCGTCGTTCTCCATTCGACCGGAAGGCCGATCGAGCCGATGACGAGGCCGTTCGACTCCAGAAGGTCGCGCGCCTTCTCAACGCCGTGCCGCGCGATTAGCGATGCGGCGTCCAAATCGACCGCCTGGAAGCCGTGCGCGGCCGCCAATTCGATGAAACGCTCGTCGCTTTCGATACGGCCGAGCCCTGCCCCGGTTAATCCTCTAAGCATGCGGGATGCACCTCTCTTGTTTTTTATAGGAACGATTACAGATTCCAGTCCAGCTTCACTTCGCTGCCCGTGCGGGACGATTCGTAGATCGCGTCGAGCACGAGGTTGTTCGTAAATCCGGTGAGCGCCGACGTGATCGGCTGCTTGCCTTCGCGGATGCATTCGAGGAAATGGCGGCTGAGGCGCGCTCGTTCGCCTTCGTCGTTGTCCGCTTTCCGAAGCTCGGTCTCGATCGGGCGGTCGAACTTCTCCGTCAGCAGCTTGCCCTGCGCGCCGCGGTAGCTTGCGCCGCCTTCGGACCCCATGAGGTGAATGAACGGCGTATTGTCCGTGTCCATGTGGACGGCCCAGCTGACCTCGAGCGACAGCGTGCTGCCGTCCTCCATTTTGATCAACGCGGTTGCAAGATCCTCCACGTCGTACGTGCCGTTCCAATTCGGCCTGCCCCAAGTGCCGATGCCTTTGCGCTTCGGACCGAATTCCGCGTACGTGGCGCCGTATACGGAAACCGGCTTCGGATTGCCCATCAGGTACAAGGCAAGGTCCAGCATATGTACGCCGATATCGATCAGCGGGCCGCCGCCGGATTGGTTCATTTGCGTAAACCACGTGCCCCAGCCCGGAATGCCTTTGCGGCGGTACCAGCCGGTCTTCGCCGTATAGATTTTGCCGAGCTCGCCGCGCTCGACCTGCTCCTTGATTTGCATCGGAACGGACTCCCAGCGCATTTGATGGCCGACCATGACGACGCTGTCCGACTTTTGGCTCGCCTTCAAAATTTGCCTGGCCGCATCGGAATTGATGCCCATCGGCTTCTCCAGCAGAACGTGCTTGCCCGCTTCGATCGCCTGGATGGCGAGCGGCGCGTGGAACTGGTTCGGCACGCCGATCACGACGGCGTCGACGTCCGCGCGCTGGATCAGCTCCTCCGGCGACGCCGCGACGCTGCCGATGCCGAACTGCTCCGCCTTCTCCTTCGCGAGCGGCATATACGCGTCCGAAATCGCCGTAATCTCGCACAATTCCGCCAGTTTGGAAAACTCCCTCGCATGCACCCCGCCGATATTGCCGGCGCCGATGATGCCGATTCTGATTTTATCGTTAGCCATCGTTCGAATTCCTCCTTCGAAATCTCAAACCACGTTATTTATGTTAGAATAAATGAGGACAGAAAGCGTGCTGGTTTTTCGAAATAAGTCTCATTTTTTCGGAGGATGCCATAATTTCATGACGTATATCCCGGATTATCTGAAAACGTATCCAAACATGAATACCTCGTCGCCGCTCCACATCAGCCTGAACCGGTTGTACCACGGCTTCCGGCCGCACCGTCACGATTTTCTCGAATTTTCGTTCGTCGTGGAGGGGCGAGGCTCCGAGTCCATTAACGAAGCCCGGCACCAGATGCTGCCCGGGACGTTTACGTTCGTGCTGCCTTACCAGGTCCATGAGCTGTTCACGGAGCCGGGGAGCACCTTGGTTCTCTATAACTGCATGTTCAGCATGGACCTGCTCATGGAGCCCGGCCGGGAGGACGGCCTGCTGGAGCTGATCGACCGGAACACGCTGCCATCGTTCGCGCAGCTGGACGGCGGGGACATGGAGAGGATGCGCTATTTGGTTGAAGATATGTACCGCGAATACATCGGACAGGAACCCTGGCGGAGGACGATGCTGCAGGTGCGTCTGAAGGAAATATTGGCCTGCTTCGACCGTTACCGCCGGAAGGACGCCCCGGCGCTGGCCGCGTTCCCTCCCGCCGCCAAACCCAAGCCATCCGTCTGGCCGATCATTCAGCATATCCATCTCCATTATCGGGACGATCTCGCCTTGTCCGATCTGGCGAACCGCTTCTCGCTCAGCGCCTCCAGGATCAGCGAGGTCATCAAGCTGACGACCGGCCAAACGTTCGTTCATTTCCTGCACGACCTGCGCCTGCGGCATGCATGCAGCCTGCTCGCCACCACCGATATGAGCGTGGCGGAGATCGCGCTGGAGGTCGGCTACGGCTCCTACAAAACGTTCTCCCGCATCTTCCGCGAGACGAAGGGCGTCGTGCCGAAGGATTACCGGAAGATGAAGCTCTCGAGGCAGGACGTTCCGTCCTGACCGGAGCCGAACGGAAAGAAGGGCTTCCCTCCGCCGGCGCGCCGGCCGGCAAGGGGAGCCCTTCCTTCGGTTATGTGTTCATTGGAAGACGGATAGGATGACAAACAGGATGGCCAGCAATACGTAAATGACAAGCGATACGATCATTAATGTCCGCTTACTCACATCGCTACTCTCCTTCCAGCACCTGATTGGGCTATACACCATTATTGTATGTGCACAGGGACAACGCGGAAATTGTCCGAATGAGAAAAATCGTCTCAAGGCGTATTGGCGCGAAGAGCAGCCTTCCCTCTCATCAATAATCCATATGCGCTCGTGCTGGCCCGAATGCCATCAGGGTTGGCGCGTCTTCTCCCGGTCGCGCGGCAGCAGGATCGTCAGCATGCCGAGCAGCGGCAGGTACGAGGTGCAGCGGATCACGAACGCGATGCCCATCGAATCCGCCAAATTGCCGAGCACCGCGGAGCCGATCCCGCCGAGTCCGAACGCCATTCCGAAAAATACCCCCGACACCAGCCCGACCTTGCCCGGCAGCAGCTCGTTCGCGTACACGAGAATGACCGAGAAGGCGGACGCCAGTATGAGACCCGCGAAAAAAATAAGGACGACCGAAAACGCCAGGTTCGCGTACGGCAGCAGCAGGGCGAACGGGGCGGTGCCCAGTATGGAGAACCAGATCAGGCTCCGCCTGCTGAATTTGTCGGCAAGCACGCCGCCGAGCAGCAGCCCGATGACGTTGGCGATCAGGAAGACGAAGAGAACCAATTGCGCGGAGCCGACCGACAAGCCGAAATGCTCGATCGCGTAGAACGAATAATAGCTGCTGATCGCCGCGATGTACACGTTTTTGGAGAAGACGAGCAGCATCAATATCGCAAGGGCGAACACGATTTTGCCGATCGGCAGCCGGGTTGCAGCTTCCGGCTTCGCGGCGGCTTTGCCGGCGCCGCGCGGAGCGAGCGCGAGCTGCGTGCCGTACCATTTGGCCACGATATATTGAATGACGATTCCGATCGTGACCGCAAGGGCGAACCAGATGACGCCGCGCTGCCCGGTATGCACGAAGATGGCCGCGGTCATGACCGGCGCCAGCGATTGGCCGATATTGCCCCCGAACTGAAAGATGGACTGTCCGGTCCCCTTCCTCGCGCCCGCCGCCATGTACGATACGCGCGCGCTGGCGGGATGAAACACGGCCGAGCCGACGCCGATGAGCATGACGGCCAGCAGGACGACCCAGAAATCGGGCGCGTAGGCAAGGGCTGCGACGCCCCCCATCGTGAAAAGCATGCCGATCGGAAGAAGCATCGGTCTCGGATGCGTGTCAGAGAAGATGCCGACGACCGGCTGCAGCACGGCGGCCGTCACATTAATGACGAGCGAAATGAGGCCGATCTGGGAGAAGCTGAGCGCGAGCGAGTCTTTTAGAATAGGAAATAAGGCCGGCACGACCGATTGGATCGTATCGTTGATCAGATGGACGAAGCTGATCGCGAACAATAACGGAAATATCGTTCGGACCGCTGCGGGCGGCGATGCGACGGTTGCGGCTGGACTGGACAAGGCGATTCCTCCTCAAGATGCGCATGTGTGATATGAAATATGCGATATATTGCAGATTATAGGTCAGCCCTTCCGCGAATGCAATACCTTTCTTCCCTGCGCGCATTCGGTCGGCACGTCTTGGCGGCAATCATGCCGTCCTTCCATGCGGTCGCCGGTTTGCAATACGATAGCCATATGCGATATATTAAATACCGGTTAGTCATACGATCGATCGCATCGTTGACCGACGAATCAATCAAGGAGGGACCGCGATGCCCATTCCGTCCGATTACGAGATTCCCGTCAGACTATCCGCCAAGGAACGGACGCTCAGTCAGCTCCAGAAGTGGATTATAGACGGAACGCTGCAGCCCGGCGAGAAGCTGAACGACGCCGAGCTGGCCGGCGCGCTTGGCGTCAGTCGCACCCCGGTTCGGGAAGCGTTCCAGTTGCTCGAGGCGCAAGGACTGATTCAAACCTTTCCAGGCAAAGAAACGAAGGTCATGCCGCTGGCGAAGGAAGATATCGTGCAGCTGTACGCTCCGCTGACCGCGCTGCATGCGCTGGCGGCCGAGCTCGCCGCGGGGAACGCGCGGCATGAACAGCTAATCGAGCTGCGGGAGCTGAACGATCGCTTCAAGTACGCGTTCGCTAGCGATCGGCTCTATGAAGCGATGGAATTCGACGAGAAGTTTCACGAGACGATTTTGCAAATCGCGGGCAATCCGTACATCGTCTCCTTCAGCGCCTCTCTGCAGCTGCATATCCGGCGCTACAAATATATATTTCTGAAACGGCCGATCTGGGAATCGAAGACGGCGGGCGAGGACCACGAGGCGATCGTCGCCGCGCTCGAGGTAGGCGACGGGCCGCTGACCGCCTCTTTAATGAAGCAAAACTTGACGAGGCCGCTCGAGCATCTCGATCTGATGCTGTAAAAGCTTAATAAGAAAAAAAAGGATCTAGCCGCGGCGCAAACACGCATGACTTGATCCCTTTTTTCGCTCTGTCCGATTCTTACGGACTTAAAAGTCGTTATTTGACCGAAATTTTCCTTTTTGAAGTCGTAACGGACTTGAGTGACCTTATTTCGGCCAACGGAAACGTTAAAGGTGAAATATAGAGCCGATAGCGTCTCTCCTGTCCGTTAAAAATGAAAAGAAGGCCGACTCATCGAAATAAGAGCCTGCCGGTCCGTAAGAAGTCAGCATACATCAAATCCGGGTTCACGCGGCTACGCGCGGTATTTCTTCAGCACGATGACCGCGTTATGGCCTCCGAAGCCGAAGGAATTGGACATGCCGATCTCCAGCCTCGCTTCGCGGGCGGTATTCGGCACATAGTCCAGGTCGCATGTCGGATCGCGTTCCTCTTGGTTGATGGTCGGCGGAATGATGCCCTCCCGCAAGCTCATCGCCAGCGCGATCGCTTCCGCCCCGCCTGCCGCGCCGAGCATGTGGCCGGTCATCGATTTGTTGGCGGTGACGGGTACCCGGTACGCATGCTCGCCGAACAAACGCTTGATCGCTGCCGTCTCCGAGCGGTCGCCGATGTCGGTGCTCGTCGCGTGCGCGCTGATGACGTCGATCCCGTCCGGCTGCAGTCCGGCCTCGCGAAGCGCCTGCCTCATCGCCTGGAACGCCCCGATGCCTTCCGGATGGGTGGCGACCATATGGTAAGCGTCGGAGCTGTTGCCGTAGCCGATTACTTCGGCGTAAATCCGCGCCCCCCTCCGCCTCGCGTGCGACAGCGATTCCAGCATGACGATGCCTGCGCCTTCGGCCATGACGAAGCCGTCCCTCCCCGCGTCGAACGGCCTGCTCGCCTTCGCCGGCTCGTCGGACCGCGTCGAGATCGAAGTCGAATTGCCGAAGCTCGCGAGCGAAATGTCGGTAATCGCCGCCTCCGTCCCGCCCGCGAGCACCGCGTCGGCGCCCCCCGCGCGGATAAGCCGCCACGCTTCCCCGATCGCGGTATTGCCGATCGAGCAGGCGGTAACCGGAGACAGCGTCGGGCCCTGCGCCCCGATTCGGATGCTGATCATCGCCGCCGCCATGTTCGCGATCATCATCGGCACCAGCGTCGGGCTGACCCGCTCAGGCCCCCTCTCCCTAAGCACTTCCGCCTGATCGAGCAGCGTCTGAATGCCTCCGATGCCCGAGCCGACGTAAACGCCCATTCTTTCCCGGTCGATCGTATCCAGCTGCAGGCCCGAATCCGCGAGCGCCTGCTCGGCGGCCGCAATCGCGAATTGGCAGAAGCGGTCCATGCGTCTCGCTTCCTTCCGCCCGAACAGCGCCTCCGCGTCGAAATCCCGCACGAGACCGGCGATTTTCGCCTTATGCCTCGACGTATCGAAAGCGTCGATGAGCCCGATGCCCGACTCCCCCTTGACCAGCCGATTCCAAAACGACTCCACGTCGTTGCCGAGCGGCGAAATGATCCCCATACCCGTAATTACGACACGCTCCATCGAAAGTTCCTCCTTCGGAAAGCTCTTATTGGATAGTAGTTTGTCATAACCTTTATCCTATTACAAGTTGCCGTTTATTATAGTATAATGAATACCACCTTAGACGATGGAACGGGAGGAATCCGCCATGAACCGCGAGACGCGGCTGCAAGCTTTATCGACCTTCCTTAAGGCGAAGCGCGCCAAAATAACGCCGGAGTCCGCCGGGCTGCCCGCCGGAACACGCAGAAGAACGCCCGGTCTCAGACGCGAAGAAGTCGCCCAGCTAGCCGGGGTCAGTCCGACCTGGTACACGTGGCTCGAGCAGGGCCGCGACATTCAGGTCTCGTCCTCGGTGCTCGACTGCGTCGCGGCCGCGCTGCGCCTGAATGAGGATGAGCGCAAATATTTGTACGCCTTGGCCGCCGACGCCGGGCACGGGTCCCTCCCCTTGAAGGAAGAGCTGTCCGAAATAACGCCTTCTCTGAAGCATATCATACAGGAGCTGCGCTTCTGCCCGACGATCGTCTCCGACCGCCGCTGCCAGATCGTCGGATGGAACCAGGCCGCCTCCTACGTCTTCATGGATTTCGACCAAATTCCGGCCGAGCGCCGCAATCTGATCCAGCTGCCGTTCGAGCGGCAGGAATTTCGCAGGCTCGCGGGCAACTGGGAACACTTCGTCGGCGGCTTCCTCGCGATCTTCCGCGCCTATTACGGCCAATACGTCCAGGACGAGTGGTATGGGCAGTTTATCGAGGGCATGTCGGCGCGGCACCCGGAGTTCCGGTACTTATGGGAGCAGAGCCAGGTCAGCTCGGCCCCGGACGTGCTGCTCGAGTTCCGCCATGCCAAAGCGGGCAAAATGCTATTCCACCTGACGTCGTTCCAGGTGCAGGGCGGTGCCGACCTGCGCTGCAGCGTCTATACCCCGGCCCCCGAATCGTCGACGGAGTCGAAGCTGAGGCGGCTCATGGAGCGCGGCGGCTCGCTATGAATTCAACGAAATGCAGACGCCTCCTTCCTAATCCCGGTGGTTTAAAACCTCATAAAACCTCGGAAATATCAAAATAAAACCACAAAACATCACACTTTATCATTGACTATTACGGGTTTTGATTCTACTATCAATCTTGTAAGGATCAATTGAAATGAGGTGTTTTTCATGAAGACCGAAGTCGAACGCGATGAAGCCGATCGGCACGCCATTGCCCAAGCGACGGAAGCTTTGTCTGTTTTGGAAGCGCATACAACGAAAGATCCGCACCGGCTCGGCTACCACTTCATGGCGCCTGCCGCGTGGATGAACGATCCGAACGGCATGATTTACTTCAAAGGCGAATACCATATGTTCTATCAAATCCATCCTTATAGCGCGGATAACGGCCCGAAGCACTGGGGCCACGCGAAGAGCGCCGACATGGTGCATTGGGAGCATCTGCCGCTTGCTCTCGCCCCGGTCGAGGATTACGAGCGCGGCGGCTGCTTCTCCGGCACCGCCGTCGACGACGACGGCGTATTCACCTTGATCTATACCGGCAACGCCGTGGAGAACGGCGTCAAGAAACAAACCCAGTGCATCGCCGTAAGCGGGGACGGCATACGGTTCGTGAAGCACGACGGCAATCCGGTCGTCGGACGCTATCCCGCGGACGCTTCTCCCGATTTTCGCGATCCGAAGGTGTGGAAGCACGACGGCGTCTGGTACATGGCCGTCGGCTCGGGGAAGGACGGCGTCGCCTGCGCCCCGCTCTATACCTCGGACGATCTTCGGAGCTGGGCCTACGTCGGCATTATGGCGCGAAGCAAGGCGCCGGGCGAAGGCGTCGTCTGGAACTGCCCGGACTTCTTCTCCATCGGCGGCAAAGATGTACTGGTCGTCTCGCCCGCCGTCTGGCCCGGCAACTTGAAGGAAGTCCGCAAGACGATGTATTATATCGGGCGAATGGATTACGAGACGGGCGTCTTCGAACCGGAAACGGACGGCGACATCGACTTCGGCGACGATTTCTATGCGCCGCAGACGCTGATCGACGGCAACGGACGCGTCATTCTGCTCGGCTGGATGGACATGTGGTTCAATCCGATGCCGACCAAGGCGTACGGCTGGGCCGGGGCAATGACGCTCCCGCGCGAGGTAATCCTTCGCCCGGATGGCAAGCTCGGCTACCGGCCGCTGGCGGAGCTTGAATCGCTGCGAGAGAAAAGGCTGCATCACTCGTCGCACTCGCTTACGTCCGGCTCCAAGCGAATCGCTGGCGCCGACGGCGCCATGCTCGAGATCGAGCTGGTCTTCGATGTCGCCGCTTCGGATGCCGGCCGCTTCGGCTTGAAGGTCCGGCAATCCGCGAACGGCGCCGAAGAGACGGCCGTCCTCTACGACCGCTATCGCCGCGAGCTGACCGTCGACCGCTCCCGCGCGGGCCAGGTTACCGCCAGCCCCAAGCCGTGCCCGGTCGGTCCGGATCCGGACGGAAGGCTAAGCCTGCGCGTATTTCTGGATCGCTCCTCCTTGGAAGTGTTCGCCGGCGACGGCGAGGCGGTCATGACGAGCCGGATTTATCCGGACGGCGGCAGCCTCGGCTTGTCGCTCTTCTGCGAGGGCGGCGGCGCTTCCCTCCCGTCGCTTACGGTATGGCAGCTGGCGTCTGCGGCCGTTGCGAGCCGAAATTCATCATCGTGAGGTGAATCGCATGGATCAAGCCATCCGCAAGCGCAAGGCGCTCGTCACCGGCGGCAGCCGCGGCATCGGGCGCGGCATTGCGCTGACGCTTGCCTCCGAAGGATACGACGTCGCATTCAGCCACTGGAACGATCAGGAAGAGGCGGAGAAGACCGCGGAGGAAATCAGGGAAGGCTGCGGCGCTCTATGCTATGTCTTCAACGGCAATTTGGAGGACGCCGCCGAACCGGAACGCCTTACCCGGCAATCCGTCGACGCGCTCGGGCATATCGATCTGCTCGTCAACAATGCGGGCATTACGTTGTTCGGCGACTTTAGGACGATGGAGCCGGAGAGCATCGACAAGCTGCTGCGCCTCAACCTCCGCGCCCCGCTCCTCATGATGCGGCATGTCGGCCGCCATATGACCGAGAAGCAAATCCGGGGCAATATCGTCAACATTACGTCCACCCGCGCCGAGCGCGCCTATCCCGGCGACTCGGCGTACGGCGGCGTCAAGGCCGGTCTAAGCCGGGCCGTTCAATCGGCGGCGCTTGATTATGCGCCCTCCGGCATCCGGGTTAATTGCGTCGCGCCGGGCGCCATCGCTACGATCGCGGAACGGGAGCCGTATTACCGGGCGCTCGGCCGCAAAATTCCGCTCGGCCGGCCGGGTTATCCCGCGGATGTCGGGCGCGCGGTCGCGTGGCTGGCTTCCGATCAGGCTTCGTATATAACCGGAACGACGCTCCGGCTGGACGGCGGATTGATTTTGCCCGGCATGCCGGAGTCGGTAGGATTAAACGAGGAATCGGACTGGAGAGGAGAAGGACAATGAATCCTTTGCAAATTGCGAATGTCAAGGCGCTGCTGACGGCACCGGACGGCGTCAATCTCATCGTCGTCAAAGTCGAGACGACCGAGCCGGGGCTGTACGGGGTCGGCTGCGCCACGTTCACGCAGCGGCATCTGTCGGTGCGCTCCGCCGTCGAGGATTATTTGAAGCCGTTCCTGATCGGCAAGGATCCTCGGCGGATCGAGGACATTTGGCAGTCATCCATGGTAAGCGGCTATTGGCGCAACGGACCGATCATGAACAACGCGATCGCCGGCGTCGACATGGCGTTATGGGACATCAAGGGCAAGCTGGCGAATCTCCCGGTCTATGAGCTGTTCGGCGGCAAATGCCGCGAGGCGGCGCCGGTATACCGTCATATGGACGGCCGCGACCCGCATGAAGTCGAGGACAACGTGCGCAAATTCATGGAGCAGGGCTACAAATATTTGCGCTGCCAGATGGGCGGTTACGGCGGCCGCGACCACCTGCTTCACTCGCCCGAGCAGCCGCTGCCCGGCGCTTACTACGACCCGGACGCGTACGCGCGATCGGTCCCGAGGCTGTTCGACCATTTGCGAAGCGCGATCGGCTTCGAGGTCGAGCTGCTTCACGACGTGCACGAGCGGGTCGTGCCGATCGAAGCGGTACGGCTGGCGAAGGAGCTGGAGCCATACCGGCTTTTTTTTCTCGAGGACGCCCTCCCGCCCGAGCAGCTGGACTGGTTCCGCATCGTCAGACAGCAAAGCGCGACGCCGCTCGCCATGGGCGAGCTGTTCGTGCATAGCGCGGAATGGATGCCGCTTATCGCGGAGCGGCTGATCGACTTCATCCGCTGCCATGTCAGCGCGATCGGCGGCTTGACCCCCGCCCGCAAGCTTGCGTCGCTTTGCGAGGCGTTCGGCGTGCGCACCGCCTGGCACGGACCGAACGATCTGTCGCCGATCGGGCAAGCGGCCAACCTCCACTTGGACCTGAGCAGCCCGAATCTCGGCGTGCAGGAATGGAGCCCGTTCTCCGAACGGATGCGGGAAGTGTTCCCCGGAAGTCCCGAAGTGCGCGGCGGCTTTGCTTATGTCAACGATAAACCGGGGCTTGGCGTCGACATCGACGAGAAGCAGGCCGCCAAGTATCCGTGCCATAACGATCTGCCGGCCTGGACGCTGGCAAGGCTGCCCGACGGCACCGCCGTCCGTCCGTAGGCCGGGGCATGATCCGCTTCGCATGACGACAAACATGGATTAACACGAAACGGCGGTGCCACGGGACGTTCCCGGCACCGCCAATTCGTGGTTATGACCATTCTCCGAACCGGCAACGAACCTTACCACGTTTCGGAGCCGGATCTGATTTGTCACTCAGCCGAAGCATGAGCTCATTCGCGCCGTTCCAAGAGAATCAAGTCTGATTTCTAGACCTGATTCGCCACTTCGAGATGCATTTGCGCATCAGAGCTAAATTTCAGCTCTGATTTGTCGCTGAGCCGCCGTTATAAAGATCGCATCGCCATCTCGTGAGGCGGATGCCATGAGAAGCCGTCCTCCCTGGTCGCCTCATGACCTTGGAGACGGCTCTCTCCCTCATTTCACCGGACATACGACGACTTCGACGCCGGTATCCTCGATCTGCTTCAGCATGTCCGGATCGGCCAAATCGCTCGTAATGAGCATGTCCACGTCCGCGAAGCTGCTGAACGCCACGAGCCCCTGCTTCATGAACTTGCTATGGTCGGCGAGAAGCACGACCTTCTGGCCGGCCGCGATCATCGCCCGCTTGATCTCCGCCTCGTAAATGTCGGAGCTCGTAAAGCCTTTGCGCAGCGAGATGCCCGAAGCGCCGAGGAAGGAATAATGCGCGTTATACTTCCGAAGCTCCATCTCCGCCTGCGGCCCGACGAGGCTCATCGACTTTTTGATCAGCTTGCCGCCGAGCACGATAATGGACGTCTCCTCGTTCTGGCTGCATTCCTCCGCCACGTTCATGCCGTTCGTCACGACCATGAGGCTATCCTTCTGCTTCAAATGCCTGGCCATGCACCAGGTCGTCGAGCCCGAATCCAATATAATGATCTGCTTCTCGCCGACAAGCTCCGCCGCTTTTCTCCCGATGGCATCCTTCTCGTCAAAAAAATGCAGCGTCCGCTGCTGGACCGGCGGGATCGGCAAGCTGTCCACTTCTTCGCTCAGGATGGCGCCGCCGTAATTTTTGACGACCAGCCCTTCGCTCTCCAGCTGGTTCAAATCGCGGCGGATCGTCTCCTCCGACACGTTGAATTCCTTCACCAGGTCGGATACCTTCACGCTGCGCTGCTCGAACAGCCGCTCCTTTATTTTGTTTCTCCGTTGGATTACGATCATATCCCTGTCTCCTACATCCTTATTTTCACTCCCAACTATGCAATAAATGCTCCGAAATTTCAATGGCATGCAGCGGGACTACCACTCGAGCAGGTTCGTTTCGGTCACCGGCAGGGCACCGTCCTTCGGAATCCGGAATGTCTTGATCTCACACGGGCCGAACCGGGCGCGGATTTCCCGGTTCCGCTGCGGGAGCCGAATGACGGCCTCCGTCGCGATTTTCGCCGTTTCGTAGCAGCGCAGAATCATGTCGTCGTTGTCCTCCGCTTGCTTGACCGCGCTGACGATAATATTGTCCTGCTCCACGGACAGATAGCTGTCCCGCTGCGGAAGGCTGCCTTCGTGGAACGATTCGATCACCGCGACCGGCCTTTGATTGATCTCGGCCGCGCGCTTGACGGTGCCTGCCCGCTCCCAGCCGCCTTCATGCGGGAGGAGCGAGTAACGAAACTGCTGAATGCCTTGGTCGATGAACGAATAGTGCCCGCGAGGATCCGGAACGAGCGGATCGTGATGGGCGTAGATCGGGCTGCGCAGCACCGTCATCGCCATTTCCTTGTTATGGATGCTGTAGCTGTACTTGGCGTCGTTCATCAGGCTTATGCCGTACGCGGCGCCGCCTTCCCGCGTCACGCCCGAATAATCGATCCAGCTCTGCCCCGGCTCCTCCTCCCCGTTATGCGCCCGTTCGATATAGCCGAACGGAATTTCATAGCTTTGCCGGGTGAAGATCAGATTGACCGGGAACACCAGCTTCAGCAGCTTGAACGGCTCCCGCCAATCGACCGTCGCCTTGACGTCGATCCGGTCCAGCTCGCGGTACATGCTGAAGTCCTGCACGATGACGGAACGCTCATACTCGCTCGTTACCCGAATGACCGACTTTACGGGACCATGCTCCACCCGCTTCACGCTCGCCGCCTTGAAGGCGCCGATCTCTTGATTGAAATGAAACACGTTATGGCTCCACGTATCCGATCGGTCCTCGAACACGACCGGCCTCGCCGCAGCTTCCCGGAACACCTCGGTTTGCGCCTTCTTGTCGAAGAGGCTTGCGATATACCCCGTCTGCGGGTCGAATTCGAGCCGGAACCGGTCGTTCTCCATCGCGAAATCGCTCGCTTTCAGCGGCTGCGCCTCTGCCCTAGGCCCGGACGCTTCGGGCAGCAGCCTGTATGTGCGGTAGCCCATCGGCGGCAGATCCGCGACGAAGCAGAGCCGGAACCTGCCGCCTGCCGTCGCGAGCGATTGCACGGTCTGATGCGGCACGGGCTTGCCCGTATCGTCGACGAGCAGCGACGTCTCCTTCATACCGCCGATTTCAAGCTCCACAATCGCCTTGCTGTTCCAGGAATGAGGATTAAAGACGACAATCGGCTTCACGCCTTCCTCCTGCGCGATATGGATATTCCAGGAGAGCGATTGCACCGCGTCATTCAACCCCCTGTCTGCGATCGACATCGCTTCGCCGTACATATTCCGCGCATCTTCGTAGGCGGGCTCGATGCTCGTGCCGGCCAGGATGTCGTGGAACTGGTTGAACAGCACGTTTTTCCAGGCTTGGCCGTAATCGCCCGGATACGGCTGGCCCGTTACCCAATTGGCGAAGACCGACAGCTTCTCGGCGGCGAGCAGCTTGTTCTCGGCCTGCCGGTTCCATTGCTTCACCCCGGAATGGGCGGCATAACAGCCGCTGGCGTGATGCTGGAGATCGTCGTGCACGACGGGGTAGGTCAGCCCCTTGCGCTCCATCTCGTCGAAAAACCGGTTCGGCGTGCTGAATTCCAGCGCCGGGTAGGCCGGGTCGGCATTCATCGCGCGGATGCTCTCGATATTCTCCTTCGTCGGGCCGCCGCCGTGATTGCCGACGCCGTAGAAGCACATCAGCTCGTCGTACGGCGCCTTCAGCTCGCCCGCGCAGCGGGTCACGTGCTTGTTCAGCTCCTTGCCCCACGTGCAGTACTCGAACAAAATGCGGAAGGCGAGCACGCGCGAGCCGTCGTCGGATTCCCACTGGAACAGCCTGCCCGGCAGCCCTTTCTCGCTTGGCATCGGCCGCATCATAATATAGTAGTCCATCCCGCTCTTCTTCAAAATTTGCGGCAGCATGCCGTGATGCCCGAAGCTGTCGACGTTATAGCCGACCTTCGCCGTGACGCCGAATTTTTCCTTGAAGTAGCGCTGGCCGTACAAGCCTTGGCGGACGAACGATTCCCCGCCCGGAATGTTGCAATCCGGCTGAATCCACCAGCCGCCGACGATTTGCCAGCGCCCTTCCTCGATGCGCTGCTTGATCTCCGCGAACATGCCCGGCTCGTTCCGTTCGACCCATTCGTAATTGGCGGCCGAGCTGGACGTAAACAGGAAGTCGCCGTATTCCTTCATGCGGTCCAGCGCGGAGCGGAACGTCGCCTTCGTCTCCTGGAAGCCTTCCTGCCACTGCCACAGCCATACGGGATCGAGATGGGCGTTGCCGATCATATGAAGCTTTTTGTTTTTCACGGTTAATCGTCTCCTCCGATTTTTTGGAATAAGAATTAGACGGATAGCAAAAATGCGCAACTTCGCCTGACGCTGCGCATTTCGACCGAACCGGCGGTTCCGTTATTTAGCGGCGTACAAGCCGGCCTTGCCCCGGCTGCCGAGGAACGCCCCGATCTTGTCCGCGACGGTCCGCTCGACCGCCTCCCTGCCCTTGGCAAGCGTTTCATCCGGCAGCGCCTTGCACGCTTCATTCGCGATCCGCTCCTCGCGGCCGATCGCAGACAGGAAGGAAAGCTCAAGGTCGGTCGCGATATTGACCTTGCTGACGCCGCCGCCGGGCAGGCGGATCGCTTCGCCCATCATCTCCGCCGGCACGCCCGAACCGCCGTGCAGCACGAGATGGACCGGCGTAAGCGCCCGGATCGCCCGCAGGCGCGCGAAGTCGATCTTCGGCTGCCGGACGGCGTATACGCCGTGAGCCGTGCCGCACGACACCGCGAGCGCGTCGACGCCGGTCGCCAACACGAACTGCTTCGCCTCGGCCGGGTCGGTATACAGCTCCTCGTCCTTGTCCGTCTCGATAAAATCGGTCGTGCCGATCATGCCGAGCTCCGCCTCCACGGACACGCCTCTTGCGTGCGCGTATTCAACGACCTCCCTCGTGACGGCGATATTGTCCGCCAGCGGCTTCTCGGACGCGTCGATCATGACCGAGGTGAAGCCGGCGTCGATCGCGGCCGCGATCACGTCAAGCGACTTCGTATGGTCGAGATGAAGCACGGCCGGCACCGTAATCGACAGCCCCGCCATCCGCTCGTAGAACCGCTCGCCGAATTCCTCCGGCGTGATGCCGTAGCGGATCAGCTCCTTCTCCGATATTTGCACGATGAGCGGCGAATCCGCCGCCTGGCCCGCCTTCAATACCGCCTCGATCAGCGGCGTATAGCGCGGCGAGAAGGAGCCGAGCGCAAACCGGCCGGATTCCGCAACCGCGAGCGCCTGCTTCAGCGTCATGACCCCGTTTGATTTTTGTCGATTTGCCATGTTCCTCTCTCCTTCTTGATTGGTATCGGACCACTGCTACCCTTTCGTGCCGGCGGTCAAATTCATGCCTTCGATGAAGTATCTTTGGAAAAACATGAACAGCGCGATGACCGGAAGCAGCACCATGAGCGATGCGGCCATCAAATAATGCCACTGCGTCGCTTCCGTCCCCTTGAACGTCTGAAGCCCGATTTGCAGCGTGTACATCTTCTCGTCGTTCACGTACAGGAGCGGACCGAGAAAATCGTTCCATGCCCCGTTGAAGGAGAAGATGGCGATCGTCGCGACGGCCGGCTTGATGAGCGGCACCATGAGTCGCAGCCAGATATAGAAGTGGTTCGCTCCGTCGATCTTGGCCGCGTCGATCAGCTCGTTCGGAATGGACATGAAAAACTGGCGCAGCAGGAAAATAAAAAACGCGCTTCCGAACAAGGACGGAACGATGAGCGGCCAATACGTGTTCATCCAGCCCAGCTTGGCGAACAAAATATATTGCGGTATCATCGTGACGAAGCCGGGGATCATCATCGTCGCCAGCACGACGGCGAACAGGAAGCTCCGGCCCGGGAACTTGATTTTCGCGAAGCCGTAAGCGATGAAGGCGTTCGAGAACACGCTCGCCAGAACGACGCATACCGTAATCAGAGCCGTATTCATTAACCACCGGGAGAAATGGGCCGCTGGCGAAGTCCATGCGCGCACGTAATTGTCCCAATGGATTTCTTTCGGAAAGAAGGTCGGGGGGTATTGCATGATTTCCTCCATCGGCTTCAGCGACGTCGAGATCATCCACCAGATCGGCGACAGGATAATGACGCTTCCGCCGATCAGCAGAATCGCGACGACGGTTTTCCGAAGCCCTTCCTGGAAGGCCAAGCCTTTGTAATAGCGCCGCTTTGCCGTCTGCGCCTTCGCGCCCATTAGCGGTCACCTCCCTCGTAATACACCCATTTCTTGGCCAAAATCAAATTCACGACGGTCAACGCCATGACGATCAGGAAGAGCACCCAGGCCATTCCGGTCGCATAACCCATATCGAACACTTCGAAAGCTTTGTTCCACATATGCAGGTTGTAGAACACCATCGAATTCATCGGCCCGCCCTCGCCGCTTTCCGACATGACGTAGGCCTCTTGAAACACTTGAAAGCCGCCGATCGTGCTCGTGACGATATCGAAAAAAATAATCGGCGTGATCATCGGCAGCGTAATGGTGCGGAACCGTCTGAACAAGCCGGCGCCGTCGATTTCGGCCGCTTCGTACAACTGCTTCGGCACGCCTTGCAGGCTGGCCAGATAGAGCAGCATCCCGCCCCCGACGCTCCACAGCTTCATGATGATCAGCGACGGCTTCGTCCAGTCCGGATCGAACAGCCACGCGGGCCCCGCGATGCCGACGAAATCGAGCACCGTGTTGATGAGGCCCGTCGAAGGGCTAAGCAGCTGCATCCACAAAATATAAACGCCGACGCCGGACAAAACGGCGGGCAAGTAAAAGATCGTGCGAAAGATTCGCATGCCCGGAATGCCCTGGTTCAGCATGACGGCAAGGAGCACCGCGAACACCGTCGTGAGAGGCACCATAAACGCCACGTAGTACAGCGTGTTGCCCAGCGACTTCCAGAACAGGCTGTCGGCCGTGAACATGCGGACGAAATTGCCCAGTCCGATAAAATCCATCCTCGACGTGATGTTATAATTCGTAAAGCTCGCGTAAAGCGAGAACAGCATCGGCCCCAGCGTAATGAACAGGAAGCCGATCAGCCACGGGGAGACGAACACGTACCCCTGCAGCGCTTCCCTTCTCTCCATCGTCAGCCGTCTCCGCTTCATAGGCCGCGCGGCCGCGGTTTTGGTCGGCAGTTCATTCATACCGGCTTCTCTCCTTTCCTATCAAACGGAAAGGAGCGGCAAGCGTCCAGCCGCCACTCCGCCCGTCGTGCTCGCGCCTGTCATTTGTTCGCTTTCACCAATGCTTCCACTTCTTTCTGCGCTTGCTCGAGCGCTTCTTCGGCTGTTTTCTGCCCGAGCAGGGCAGCCTCCGCCAGCGGGTTAAGCAGGCTGCGGAAGTCGGGCGCGAACGCCGGAATCGGGAAGATTTTCGTATCCTTCAAGTTTTTGACCGCCTCGCCGTATACCAGCTTCCCTTTTTCATCAAGCTCCGCGTTCGTCGCCGCCTTTTCCGACGCTTCGATATTGGCGACGTTGTCGAAGTTTTTGATCGCCCAATATTCCTGCGCCTGCACGTCGGTCATATACTTCATGAATTCCCACGACGCTTCCGGATGTTTGGCGCCGTACGGCATTTCGATGACGAAGCCGCCTCCGGAGCTGATATGGCCCGAGCCCGGCTTGTATTCGGGAATCGGCGCGATGCCGAAGTTGACGTTCTTGCCGTAGTCGCGAAGCTGCGTATAGAAGGTGGCCGTCTGGTTGATCATCGCGACCTTGCCGGAGATGAACGGATCCGCCTGCTGGCTGCCGAACTCCGCCTTGAACGCGTTAACCGTGCTTTCGCCGAGCCGCTCGGTCCACTTGTTGATCCATTTAAGCGCTTCCACTTTGTCCGGCGTATGGATCGTAACGTTCCCTCCCTTATCGACGAAGCCGATGCCTTTGTCCGCGTTGTACATCCAGCTGTCCCAGCCCCAGTTGCCCCAGCCGTTCGGATAGAAGCCGACGCGCTCGTAGCGGCTGCCGTTTTTCTTGTCCAGCTTGATCGCGAATTGCTCCAGCTCCTCCCATGTTTTCGGAGGCGTTTCGGGATCCAGCCCGACTTCGGCGAACGCGTCTTTATTGTAGAAGAGGAATCTTGTATCCGTATTGAACGGAAGGGCGTACGCCTCCCCGTTATATTCCACCGTATTCCATAATTCCGGGAAGAAGCGGCCTTTAATGTCGTCCTTCGCCAGAAACTCGGACAGATTGACGACCTGCTTGCTGCTCGCGCGCTGCGCTATCGTATTAATATCGTTGATAATAACGTCCGGCGGATTGCCCGCCGCGATGGCCGCCAGGTTTTTCGTCCAGATGTCGCCCCAAGGCAAATACGTATGCTTCACGATTATCCGATCCTGCGAGCTGTTGAAATCGGCGATCATCTTCTCGATGATCGGACGGCGCGTCTCGGATCCCCAGAACGTCCAGAAATCGAGTTCGATCTTTTCCGCCGGCGCCTCGGGCTCCCCGCTTGCCTCCGCGTCGCCCGGCGAGGCGGACGGCGGGTTCGTCGCGTTGCCGCCGCTTCCTCCCGAGCAAGCCGCCAACAGCAAGCTCATGGTCAACATAACCGACAAAAGCATAAGTAAACGATTCTTTGCTTTCATTCTGATTCGACCTCCCAGCTTTTTATAAACCACATCACTCCACACACAACTTTTTACTTGTCCTGAATAGCAAACGCTTACATATGGTTTTATGTGGTTTGTAAAACCAAAATACCGCACAACCCGTAAGAAGTCAATGACTAATTTTGACCGTTCAATGGCGCGGGCGTAAAAAAACACCAGTTATTGAGGCCGCTTAAGCCTCAATAACTGGTGTAATTCGCTTCCCGATTCCACTGCCGACAAAAAACCGCAAAATCCGTCTATCCCGTTCGTTACTCCGCTGCCGCTCTGCGCCTCGCTTCTTCGTATAGCGGCGCATGATCCGCGATCCAGACTACCTTACGCGCCGCCTCGGGTTCGTATTCGACTTTACCATCCTAGCATATTTCGCCGAACCGGCCTTCCCTAGTCCTCTTGTCCTTCTTTCAAGATCGTTCAAAATGAAAGGATGACAACGCCAGAACGATTGCCAATCGCCAGTCACGCCGCCGTTCGTTTCTCCGTCGCATTGGCCTTCGCCCTATTAATCCTGGTCCCCCCGCGCTCAAGGAGCGCTGTTCAAGGCGATGGACCGAAGGCGCAAGAACAAAATCACCTAACGGTGACTTAACGTGCTAGCCGACGGTTACTCTTCCGCCGGCTCTTTCTTTCTCACCAAGTCTCCGT